>CAVPWV010000009.1:0-19038 GCA_963709445.1 uncultured Acidobacteriota bacterium | reverse complement strand
TGCTCGATGGGCCGAACCGCGTGGGCCGCGTGATCGCGCGCCCGTTTACCGGCACGCCGGGAAATTTCCGGCGCACTGAGCGCCGCCATGACTACGCCGTGGAACCGCCGCGTCCCATGCTGCTCGATGTGCTCTCGGAGCGAAAAGTCCCGATCTTTGGCGTGGGAAAAATTCACGACATTTATAATGGCCGCGGCGTGCGGGATTACGAGACCACGAAAGATAATGCCGACGGCATGGCGAAGCTCACTGAATCTTTGTCTCGGCAATCGCGCGGATTGATTTTCGCGAACCTCGTCGATTTCGATATGCTGTACGGGCATCGCAAGGACGTAGAAGGCTTCGCCCGGTCGCTCGAGCAATTTGACGCGCTGCTTGGCCCGTTCCTTGCTTCTCTACGTGATTCCGACCTGCTGCTGATCACCGCCGATCACGGTTGCGATCCCGATCCCGTGAATCCGACCACGGATCATTCGCGCGAATACGTCCCCATCCTCGCATATAGCCCGGGAGCGCGCGGCGGCGCCAATCTGGGCATCCGCTCCACGCTCGCCGACATGGGCCAAACCGTGGCCGAAAATTTCGGCGCGTCGCTGCCACACGGCGCCAGCTTCCTCGAAGCCATCAAGTAGATCCGCCGTACCAATAGAGCCTCCCGCAGCACCAACCTCTCAATAATTCCTGCATCCAATATAGATGTATATGCATCTATCTGTACATGAGCAAATCACTCGTGCCACCGCTGCCTTGTTTCTGTGCCAGCCTCCGGCGAGCCTCGCGGGCGCTCACGCAGGTTTATGAGCAGGCGCTGCGCCCTCTGGGACTTCGCGGCACCCAGTTCACTGTCCTTCAGGCGCTTTCGCTTGCTGGAGAGGTTCCCCAGGGCGAGCTCGGCCGCATTCTGGCGATGGACAGCACCACCCTCACGCGTACTCTCGAAATCATGCGCCGGAGGGGCTGGATAGCGACGCGCTACGGCAAGGACAGGCGCGAACGATGGCTCAGTCTTGCTAAAACTGGCGAAGCGGAATTCAAGCGCGCATTGCCTCACTGGGAAAAAGTGCAATCGCGGTTGCGCCGCCGGTTCGGAAACAAGCGCTGGAACAATTTCATGAACTTCACCAACCAAGTGACGAATGAGGTCACAGAATAAGGAGACTTGCCATGGACAACGCAAAGTATGGAAAGCTCGCCGCCGGGCTGATTGCGGCCTGGTTCGTTTTTACTCTTATTGCCTCGGGCCTGCACGTGTTCAGGAGCGATTTCAGCCGTCCGGCCATTCTTTTCGCCCTAGCGGGGCTCACACCCATCGCGGTATTCGCGGTTTGGTCTGCTGCCTCGAAAGGATTTCGGCAGTTCACGGAATCTCTCGATCCGAGTATTCTCACGCTTGTGCAGTCTTGGAGGATAGTCGGCTTCGCTTTTCTTGTTCTGTACGTTTATGCCATCCTGCCGCGCGTTTTTGCGCTGTCCGCGGGTTGGGGCGACGTCTTCATCGGAGCGACCGCGCCCTTCGTTGCGCTGCGGCTCGCCAATCCCGAGCACCGCAGAAGCTTCATCTTGTGGCAAGTGCTCGGAATTCTGGATCTCGTGTTGGCGGTCACATTCGCCGCGACTGCAATGCTGATTGACCCGCACGGCATTGCGCCCACTGCTCTCACCGTTCTGCCTCTCAGCCTGATTCCAACTTTCGGCGTGCCGCTGCTCTTGATTTTGCACATCATCAGCATCGGACAAGCCCGGCGTTGGCCCGCGCAGGCGCACTCGCGCGTTGGCGAGCGTGTGCCCTCTCGCGCCGCGTAAATTGGGGCGCGGTCACGCAGCGGCGTCATCTGTCTGCCCTGACGAAGGAAGGGCAGCGGAACGTCCCGACGTTCTAATCTTTGCCGGAGATCGGTTCCTTCCGATCTCCGGCTCGGGACGCGCAGGTGAGACGCGCCCTCTTGCGCCCCCGAAACTGTTGCGGAAAATCTCTTGGATCCCACAGATATAGGACCAGGTGCCCGCGCACGTCGCTTGCTTGCATGCTGATCTCATTCGCGCCTACCACGCTTCGCCTCCTTTCTTACAGAGAGTCACCGATTGACTAGCCGAACGCCCTGCTTCAACGTTGCTATGATGTGACCAACACCAGGGAGCGACTTATGCCGGAAACAGAATTGCCTGGAATCAAGATAGCCATACTGGCGACGGATGGTTTCGAGGAATCAGAATTGATGCAGCCGCGCGCTGCCTTGGAAGAAGCCGGCGCGAAAACCATACTCATTTCCCCCAAAGACAACCAAATTCAAGGAATGAAACACCACGACAAGTCGAAAAAGGTCGACGTGGATCTGCCGCTTGCCGAAGCGGACGCGGGCGATTACGACGCAGTGCTTTTGCCGGGTGGCGCGCTGAACGCCGACGCTTTGCGAGTCGAAAAGGCGGCCCAGGAATTTGTTCGCGAAATCGACCGCGCAAAAAAGCCGATAGCCGTCATTTGCCACGGGTCGTGGCTGCTGGTCTCCACCGGGCTCGTGAAAGGCAGAACCCTAACCAGCTACCACACCATCCAGGACGACATTCGCAACGCAGGCGGAAACTGGAAGGATGAAGAAGTGGTCCGCGATGCCAATTGGGTATCCAGTCGCCAGCCTTCGGATATTCCCGCATTCAATCGCGAAATGCTCGCGCTCTTCGCGCAAGCCAAATCAAAAGCCAAAACCGCCTGAAGAGTGCCCTCTTCCAGAAAAAGTCCACAGGCGCTCACGATTGACCGCTTCCTCTCTATCTGCTAATTTGGAAGCGTGGTAGAAGAGACCAAATTCGGCGCAGTACAAGAGGGCTGGACGGAGCGGAGCAGCTCCGTCCGAGCCGGCCTCGTGCTCCGGGTGCTCGTCACTCCAATCCTGTACCTTTATCGCCGGTTCACCCGCGCGAGCCATCTGCCCCTCGAGCAACTCAACACTGGCCACCCACCAGGGCCGGCTGATCGTCACAACAGGCGAGTAGAACGTGATCCAACTCCTAGAAAACAAAGGACCGCGACCATGTCTACTCGACACTGGCGCGAGACCCCCGTTTGCGGTCGCCTACGCGGCAAGCAAAACTGCCCGATGACGCTCACACGGCGAATGCGCATATATGCCACTCCCATTAATACAGCGAGTACGGGATTGAGCCAGCACGAATTGCATGCATATCATGTGATTGCGGTGACTAACGGCGGAACTTCGGAGACTGTGAGAGATTTTCACCTTGGGAGTTCCTGCGCTACCTTCTGGGATGGATGTCAACGCGCTTTTGCCAGGCTAGTAGGAGAAAAGCCGGGTAGCAGGGCGCGCTCGGAGAAGATCGTCAAAATCGCGGTGGTGGCGGCGACCGTTTTGGTGCTAGCCCTGGCGGTGGGCGGGACCGTCCTGGCCCTGCACTGGCCGTTTTCGCAGGCGCGTGTGACTCAATCGCTGCAGGAAGATTTTCCGGCGAGCGTCACCTTCGAAAAATTTCACTCCACTTTCTTTCCACACCCCGGCTGCGTGGGCGAAGGCGTAGCCTTCAGGCGGCTGGGAAGCCTACCCAGCACGCCTCCGATCGTGACCATTCAGCGCTTCACGATCAGGGGGCACTATATCGACATCGTCCTGCGCCCCGGCTATCTCTCGCACATTATTATGAAGGGGTTTCATGTTTATATCCCGCCGCCGGGAACCCCGCGCGGCCCTTCGAACTGGCAGGCGACAAAATCCACCATTCGCGTGGACGACGTAATCGCCGACGGAGCTTCGATCGAAATTGCCCGAGCCGACGGCCATGCGCCGCTACGTTTCGACATTTCGAAAGTGAAATTGGGTTCCGTGAGCCAAAACACAGCGATCTCCTACAAAGTGGCGCTGCACAATCCGCTGCCGCCGGGCGAGATTCGCGGGCAGGGGCAATTCGGTCCGTGGAACTCCGACGCTCCGGGCCAGACGCCCGTACGCGGCAAATACACCTTCCAAAATGCCGATCTGGGCATTTTTAGCGGCATTGCCGGAATACTTTCCGCCGAAGGAACATTTCAGGGCATTTTAGGCCGCATCGAATCGCAAGGCAGCATCGACATACCGGATTTCATGGTCACGCGCAGCAAGCATTCCGTCCACGTAGCCGCCAGCTTTAATGGCTCCGTAAACGGAATCAACGGCGACATGCAACTGGAAAGCGTAACCGCCGCGTTTCTGAAAACCCAAGTGCTCGCCAGCGGCGAAATCGCGGGTCACGCCGGGCAACATGGCAAGACCGCTTCGATCGATATGACCGTCCATGACGGCCGCATTCAAGACGTGCTTGGGCTGTTCGTGAGCGGGCGAAAGTCTCCTCTCGATGGCGTTACGAGCTTTCACGCGCGCGTTGTGATCCCTCCCGGGAAGGAACCGTTTGTCCAAAAGGTGCGACTCAGCGCAGACTTCGGCATCGAAAGCGGGCAGTTCGCGCAAACATCGACGCAAGAGAACGTGGATGAACTCAGCAACCAATCCCGCGGTCTAAAGCCACACGAGCAGGCAGAAGATGAGGACCCGGAGCGGGTGATTTCCAACTTCGCAGGCCACGTGGAGCTTCGCGACGCGACTGCGACCTTCGCGAACGCGTCCTTTGAGGTGCCCGGAGCGTTCGCGCGAATGCACGGCACCTATAATTTGCAAAGTGAAGTAGTGGATCTGCACGGCACGCTAAAGACGGAAGCGGAGCTATCCAAAATGACCAGTGGTTTCAAATCCGCCCTGCTGAAACCCTTTAACGTTTTCTTCAAAAGGAAACGCGCCGGTGCTGTGGTCCCTGTACACCTGATCGGTACGTATAAGCACGCACAGGCCGGCCTCGATCTGCCGTAAAAGCGTCCTCTGATAAACCGCTGGCGGCCAGAAAATAACAACTCGATGGCTATTTATGTGGCGCGACTGACGCGGCGTCGGTGGCGATGGGCGGGATGACGGCGCGGAGGAGGGCGATGAATTGGCCATTTCACGCGCTCGCCAGTTTCGATTACTTCGGCGTGGGTAAGCGGCTGATCGAGGATTCCGGCGGCCATGTTGGTAGCGCAGGAAATGCCGAGGACGCGGATACCCATCTGCCGGGCGGCGATCACTTCAGGAACGGTGGACATGCCGACCAAGTCCGCGCCGATGGTTTTCAAGTAGCGAATTTCGGCAGGGGTTTCGAAGCTGGGACCGGAAAGCGCTGCGTACACTCCTTCGTGAACGTCGAGGCCGAGCCGCTTCGCCTCGCGCAGAGCGATTTCGCGATACGGCTTGGAGTAAGCAGCGCTCATATCCGGAAAGCGCGGGCCGAAGCGCTCGTCGTTCGGTCCGATGAGCGGATTTTTTCCCTGTAAATTGATGTGGTCGCCAATCACGATCAGCGCGCCGGCGCTGTAATCGAGATTGATCGCTCCAGCCGCGTTGGTGAGGATGACGGCGCGGATGCCGAGCCGCCCGAGGACGCGCATCGGGAAGATCACTTCCCTGCTCGAATATCCTTCGTACAAGTGGACGCGGCCTTGCATCGCCGCAACCGGAACTTCGCCGGATTTTCCGATCACGAGAGAGCCGGCGTGTCCGGGAACGGTGGAGCGCGGGAAGCCGGGAATTTTCTGGTACGGGATGCGTGTGGCGGAAGCGAGTTCGTCGGCGAAAGCGCCGAGGCCCGAGCCGAGAACCACCGCGAGTTGTGGGCGCAGTTTCGTTTTCGAGAGAACGAATTTCGCGGCGCGCGAGGCGCGGGCAAATTCGTCGGTGCTAGTCGCCGATTTCGAGCGACGCACGTTCATCGCAACATGATCCCAACGAGCGATGCGGACATTAGGTTCGCCATCGTCCCGGCGAGCATGGCGCGGATGCCGAGACGCGCCAATTCGCCTTTCTTATTTGGAGCGAGCGCGCCGATTCCGCCGATCTGGATGCCAATCGAGCTGAAATTCGCAAATCCGCACAACGCGAAAGTGGCGATGGTGAACGAGCGCGGATTCAGAGTGGCCTGCATGGGTCCAAGGCGCTGGAACGCAACCAGTTCATTGGTCACCATGCGCAGGCCGAGCAGGTTGCCGACCGTGGCGCAGTCGTGCCAGGGAACGCCGGCCATCCACGCGATCGGCGCAAAAACCCAGCCGAAAATTTGCTCGAGGCTGGAAGGAAACCAGCTTATATGATGCGCCGCAAGCAAGTTGTGCACTCCACCGAAACACGCGTCCACCAGATAAATCAGGGCGATGAACGAAATGAGCATGGCGGCCACATTGAGGGCGAGATGCAAGCCGTCAATCGTGCCGCGCGCGAGCGCCCCGAGAGCGTTGGTATCCTTCTCCATTTCCGCCATTTCCACGCGCCCCGCGGTGAGAGGCTTCTCCGTTTCGGGGACCATCATTTTGGCGATGAGGATGGTGCCGGGAGCGGTCATGATCACGGCGGCGAGCAGATGTTCGGGCTTGATTCCGTAGGCCATGTAGGCGCCCATCAGGCTGCCGGAAACGTGGGCCATTCCGCTGGTCATGATGGTCATCAACTCGGACCGCGTGACTTCCGGAAGAAAAGGACGAATGGTGAGAGGCGCTTCGGTCTGGCCCATGAAGATGCTGGCGGCGACGTTGAGCGATTCGGCGCCGCTCGCACCCATCAGGCGGGTCATCACTTGCGCCATTGCTTTCACGATTACCTGCATGATGCCGTAGTAATAGAGCAGCGCAAAAAACGCGGCGATAAAAATAATGATCGGAAGCGCCTGGAAAGCGAAGTAGAAGCCTCGCGGCGAATTATTTTGTCCCAAATCGCCGAACACGAAGGAGGAGCCGTAGTAAGAAAAATCGAGCAGCCACTTTGCGCCGGCGCCGAGTTTGCTGAAGACGAGCTGGCCGACGGACCAGCGCATCACCAAAAAGGCCAGGGCAATTTGCAAGCCGAGTCCCCAGGCGACTGTCTTGTATCGGATGGCGCTCCGATTCGTCGAAAATACGTAACACACGCCGATAATGAAAATAACGCCCAGAACACCGACAAATCGGTGCATTCAGCGCTCTCCCTGACGGCCGCCAGCCGCCGCGCATCTTTTGTGTGGCGATATTCCGTACTACAAAACGGCCAGACCCCGGAAACTCTAAAAATCAAAGCGACGTTCGCTAAATCGCCGGGGGCGCGATGAGCGACGCCGCAACCTTGCGCTGATACGCGTGCGCCTTCGCCAGAATCTCCGGCTTGTGGAGCGTGAAGTTTATACGATCTTCCATCACAACTTTCCCGGCGATTACAACCGTCCTCACATCGTGCGCATTGAGTGCGTAGACGAGCTGCGAGTAGACGTTGTACATCGGCGTGGAATGCGTGGCGCCGGTGCCGATGAGGACCAAGTCGGCTTGCTTGCCCGCCTCGAGCGAACCGATCTGGCGGTCGAGATGCAGCGCTCGCGCGCCGCCGATGGTGGCCATCTCAACCACTTGCCAGGCCGGAAGCGCGCGCGGGTCTCTGCGAAACACTTTTTGCAGCTTCGCGGCAATGTTCATTTCCTGGAATAAATCTTGATTGTTGTTGCTCGCGGCGCTGTCGGTCGCGAGCCCGACGGGCTCGCCCGCGGCGAGCATATCGACGACAGGCATCACGCCGGAGGCGAGTTTCATGTTGCTCGAAGGATTGTGCACGCTTCCCACGCCGTAGCGAACCAGCTTGGCGATGTCCTCGGCGTCCGCCCAGATGCAGTGCGCGCCGATCACGTCCGGTCCGAGCACGCCGATCTTTTCGAGGTAAGCGATGGGCGAAAGGCCGTATTTCTTGCGGCTCAACTCAGTTTCGAAAGGGGCTTCCGCGATGTGGATCAGAATCGGCACGCCTTCGCGCCGCGCCAGCGCGGCCGCTGCGCGCAGATTTTCTTCCGAGAGCGTATAAATCGAATGGGGAGCAACGGCCGGCGTAATCAGCGGATCGTTTTTCCAGCGGCGGATAAAGGTCTCGGTGTACGCGAGGGCGGCGGCGACATTTTTATTGTCGGGCGCTGGAAAATCGAGAATGGTTTCCCCGAGGACACCGCGCATCCCCGCTTCCTTCGTCACGCGAGCGACAACGTCCTCGAAATAATACATGTCGGCGAAAGTAGTGACGCCACCGCGCACCATTTCGAGCAAGCCCAGCCGAGTGCCCCACAAAACGAAATCCTCGGTAACGTTGCGCGCCTCGGCGGGAAAGATGTATCGCTGCAGCCAGTCGTCGAGCGAATGATCCTCGGCGATGCCGCGAAAGAGGCTCATGGCCGCGTGCGCGTGGCCGTTGATCAATCCGGGCAGCACCAGAGTTCCGCTGGCATCGATCGTTCTGGCTTCGTTCGATTTGGATTCGAGGTCGGTTCGCTTGCCGACAGCCACTATCGAATCGCCCTGAATTGCAACGGCACCGTCTTCGATCACGCGGCGCTGTGCGTCCATCGTGACGACCGTCCCACCGCTGATGAATAAGTCCATGCTCTCCTTTCGCGACGCCACCTCGATCCGACAAACTGGAGAGTGTACGCCATAGCCGAATCGAATGGCTCAATCACTTTCAAATCGAGAAGTCACCGGTACATGGTATTGCAACAGGCTGGATTAGTCCGCTCAATTGGAGGCGCGGTCCCCAGTATTGACCCTCCCGTCCTGAGCCGCTACCATGCGCAGCACATCAACGGCACCTAGCTGGATCTGGATGCATTTCGCGGGAGGGCGCTATGTTCTGTTCGTCGTGCGGCGCGACGGTAAAGGAAGGCTCGACGTTCTGCGGGAACTGCGGCACTCCAGTCAGTTACAGCGCAGCTCAAGCGCCGGCTGGAGCAGCGGCCGCAGGTGTGCCGGCCACGAGCGCGCCGCCAATCGTTCAAGGCGGCATGGCGGCAGCGCGTGATACGGGGCTGTATGCAGGCTTCTGGCTGCGCGTGGTCGCAGCGATCATCGACGGCCTGCTTATTGGCATTCCGTTCGTCGTTATCGCGGTGGTGATCTTTGCGAGCGCTCTTCCAATGCTCCGGGATTTTGGGAGGGGACCAAGTCCCAATCCATTCCTGCTCATCAGCCTATTTTTCCCACGATTGTTGCTGCTTGGCGTTTTAGGCTTGGTCGGCACCTGGTTGTACTGGAGTCTTCTGGAAAGCTCTTCGTGGCAGGCGACACTGGGCAAAAAAGCGCTGGGGCTGTATGTGACCGATTTGACGGGAGCGCCGCTGAGCTTCGGAAGAGCGAGTGGACGTTTCTTCGCCGGTCGTGGAATTGCGTATGTCCCTTCGATCGGCGGACTCTATTTCTTGGTTGATTGCATCATGGCGGGCGTGACGGAAAAAAAACAGGCGCTGCACGATATGATCGCCGGGTGTCTAGTGCAGCGGAGCGCATAATCGGAAACGGAATTTTATTTCATCGAGGAGGCAGGATGTATCGGGGCCGACTTCGCTCCGTATCGCGTACATCGGCATTTTTCATCGCGATTTTGCTGATCGGTTGCCGCGCCGGTTTGACGCCTGTTGAAACAGCCAAGCCTGCCGCTCGACCGACGATTGTCTTCATGACCGATTTCGGCACGGCGAATGATGCCGTGGCAATCTGCAAGGCCGTGATCATCGGAATTGTGCCGAACGTGCGAATCATGGATATCACCCATCAAGTGACTCCCTTCTCGATCGCGGAGGGAGCGCGATTTTTGGCCGGCGTAACGCCCTACTACCCACCCGGCACGGTTTTTCTTGTCGTCGTAGACCCCACCGTAGGCACCTCCCGAAAAGCTGTAATCGTGAAATCGGCGAAGGGACAATATTTTGTGCTTCCTGACAACGGCGTGATCACGCCGGTGGCGGATCGAGACGGCATAGCAGGCGCTCACGAGATCACCAACCCGTCCTGGATGATTGGCGATAAAATTTCTTCCACATTTCATGGACGCGATATTTTTTCTCCCGCGGCGGCGCATTTGGCGGCGGGAGATGATTGGACGCTCGCGGGACCGGCGGTGGAAAACCTTGTACGCCTAAACCCGCCCGTCGCAACGATCGGGACGAAAGGCATTAGCGGCGAAGTGATAGCGCTTGATGATCCCTTCGGCAGTCTTATTACCGATATCCTGGGAAGCGACTTCAAGGAACTGGGCTACGCGGTGGGCGATAAAGTAAAGATCACAATCGAGAAGAAGCAATACACCTTCCCATACGAGAAAACGTTTATGGGCGTCCCCGTTGGCGAGTCTCTCGTCTACATCGACTCGCGCGGCCGCGTAGGAATCGCCGTGAATCAAGGTAATTTTTCGAAGAAGTACGGCGTCAACCCGCCACTTTCAATCTTCATTCCCCGTAAGGGGTAAAGATCGAGCCGTTCGCACGACGACGGCGCAGTGTATTCGGGCCGGCATTTAACCGGCCGGTGCGGCTGGAATCACCCGGCGGATCAGTTTTCTGGATGGCGGAGGCGAACCAACGATCTGATAACTTTGCTCGATCAGCACTCTTGCACGCGCTGCGCGGGTTTGGGAGTTGTACATAAGCGTGCAAAGAATTTCACCTGCCGATACAGGATCGCCACTTTTCTTATGCAGAACAATTCCGACGGCCGGATCGATTGAGTCTTCTTTCTTTTCACGGCCGCCACCAAGAAGCATGCACGCCGTACCCAAGTCCTCGCATTGAATGCCGCCTACGTAGCCACTTCTCGGACTCTTCACATCAAGAGCATGCGCCGCCCGAGGCAGGCGCGCCGGGTTGTTGATCGCGGCGGTATCGCCACCTTGCAAAGCGACCATCTCGCGGAATCTCTCAAACGCCTGTCCGGACTGGATCAATTCATCAGCAAGACCCTTTCCCTCCTCGATCGTGGTTGCGCGGCCACCGAGGTGAAACATCCATGCCGCCAGTTCCCTGCAGAGTTCGCGTAAGTCCTCGGGACCGTCACCACGCAGCACGGCAAGGGCTTCCTCAACCTCAACAGCGTTGCCAACGCGCTGCCCCAGGGGCTGATCCATATCCGTGATGAGTGCGATGGTTTTCTTGCCCATTCTGCGCCCGGTCTCGACCATCAAGTCTGCAAGGAATGCCGCGTCCTCATCCGTTTTCATGAACGCGCCGGAGCCAGTCTTTACGTCGAGCACCAGGCCATCGATTCCCTCCGCCAGTTTCTTGCTCATGATGGACGCGCAAATCAGAGAGGGACTTTCCACCGTGCCCGTGACGTCTCGCAACGAGTAAAGGAGGCGGTCAGCCGGAGCAATTTCAACTGTCTGACCGATCATGGCGCAGCCGCAGACATGCAAAATCTCCGTGAGGCGAGCGGTCGTAAGATTCACGTTGAAACCTGGAATCGCTTCCAGCTTGTCGAGCGTGCCGCCCGTGTGGCCCAAACCACGACCGCTAATCATGGGAACCACCAAGCCGCCAGCGGCTGCGAGCGGCGCCAAAATAAGAGACGTCTTGTCGCCAACTCCGCCGGTCGAGTGTTTGTCTATTTTCGCGGCTGAAAATTTGGAGAGGTCCAGTATTTCTCCCGAATGCAGCATGGCATCCGTTAGGGTTGCTGTTTCCTCGCGGCTCAAACCTCGAAGGAAAGCGGCCATGAGCCACGCGGATACTTGGTAGTCGGGGATTTCACCGAGCGTATAGCCGCGGACGAGGAAATCAATTTCCGCGCGGGAGAGTTCGTGGCCGTCGCGCTTTTTGCGGATCACGTCCACGGCGCGAATCGTGCCGGCGGGGGTTTCTCCAGAGGCGGTCACTTAAGGCGAAATCCTTCTGGCAGCAGATCCGCGATCGGCAGCTCTTTCCAACCCTCGGCGCTGCGAAAGATGACGGTTGCCTTGGGTCCGAACTCGTAAATTACCTGGCGACAGGCTCCGCACGGAGAGCAGGGCGCGTTCTGGTTATTCGCGACGGCGATCGCCTGAATTTCCATTTTCGGTCCCAGCTGCGCGACGGCGCTAAAAATCGCTGTGCGCTCGGCACAATTGCTCATCCCGTAGGAGGTATTCTCTACGTTGCAACCGAGAAAAAGATCTCCGCGCGTGGTCAGCAACGCCGCGCCGACCTTGAAAGCAGAATAGGGTGCGTAGGCACGGCTCATAGCTCGCCGCGCCGCCGCGAGCAGTCGCCGCCGGACTCGGCCTCTAGAACTACGATTTGACATGGATGAACTCGAACTTCCGCGCTGCCGTACAGGAAATGCGAAAACAGAAGATAGCGTAGTAACATCTAGTGGCGATGTCGAGTCGAAACTCAGCGGTCGACCAAAAGTCTCCGATGGCTAGCTGGCAAAACCTCGCCGCCATCATCGATCATACAAATCTTCGGCCCGAAGCGACGCCGCGCGAGATCGCCCGTCTGTGCGATGAAGCTCGCCAGGTTGGCTTCGGGGCGGTGATGGTGAATCCCTGCTATGTCGCGTTGGCGTCGCGAATTTGCAGAATAGCGGAGTCAAAGTGGGAGCGGTGGTTGGTTTTCCGCTGGGCGCCACTCTCACCAGCGTGAAAGTATTTGAGGCGCAAGAAGCGTTGAAGCTGGGGGCCCGCGAGATCGATATGGTTTTGAATATCGGCGCGCTTAAGGCCGGCGATCACGAGTTGGTGTTGTCTGACATTTCAGGCGTGCTCGAGGTAGTGCGCGAGCGAAAGGCGCTGCTCAAGGTAATCCTGGAAACTGGCCTGCTTAGCAATGAAGAAAAGCTCGCGGCATGCGCAATCAGTGAGAAGGCGGGAGCTGATTTCGTGAAGACTAGCACAGGCTTTCTCGGAGGTGTTGCCACCGTGGAGGATGTGGCCTTGATTCGCGGCGCTGTGAAGATCGGCGTAAAGGCATCCGGCGGAATTCGGACTGCGAGCGATGCGCGCGCCATGATCGCAGCCGGCGCGAACCGACTCGGCACCAGCAGCGGCATAAACATCATTCGCGAGCTACGCGCGGAGACCGAGAGTGATGCGTCCGCACGATAGCAATCGTTGATCGCCCGCCCGCGGGAAACGACCGGATCGAACAGCGTTCCCCCGTTTGCGAAGGAAACCCAAATACGCTTTAGCGAGTACATAGCCTTTGGCGACATCTTGCCGTCGAGACCGACCACATATTGTGCCGATCTCGGCGACAGAGACCTCACGTCCACTTGTCGATCGATTCGCTCCTGCCGTGGTTCATGTTCGCTATCTGGAAAAAGGCATTGGTTTGGCCGCCGCAAACGACGAAGTTAATAGCGCTGGCCTTTGGGAACCACGGGATCAACGTCTCCTCTGGAACCTTGTACCAAGTGGCATAGGGCTCTCTTCCCTCGAGCGCGAGCGGATATGTGTACACGTAGGCCAGGGAGGACTCCCGGTATTCCTTCGCCGTGCGCATCGTATTCTTCCACAACCACTCGGAGAGCTTTTCCTTGGTGTCGTATCCTTGATCCACCAGACGCTTCGCTACCAGCGGATCGCAAACCACCAGCGCACCGCTTGTTCCCGCCATTGTCTGGAACATGTCGCTGATCTGTTCGTCGAACATCGGATTCACGATGGCTCCCGCGCCCTTCGCCCCATGCCCCTGGCGGATGTCCCATCCCAGGAAAAAGCTCACCACATTTTCCTCGGGCTTGAATCCCATTTGCACGTGAAAGGGAGTCCACGGGCTGTTCTTCTCGTCCTCCGCAATCACCAGGTTGTTGTAGTCCAGATTGTTGCCCTGCGAACCTTGGTACGTGTCGCCGGGTATACCGCCAGAGCTGAGGTTCTTGCTCATCAATGTCCACGATCGGCCGATGGTGGCATTGGACTGCGCGAATGGACTCAGCGCGCCGATACCGTAATTCAGGCTGAGCTTGTCGCGGATGGGTCCGTTGATTACGATCGCGCTGCTGGCGGACGTGGTCGAGCCGAAAAGTCCTAATTCACCCACGGAGGCCATCGCAAGGACCACAGGAAAATATTCCGGCCTGCATCCGGCCATTACCGCGTTCACCGCCACTTGCCTCACTGTGTATCCCCACTGCGCGGACTCATAGCCCACGCCCTGGATCGCTTTCTTGAGCACTTCGTCCGGATGGTGGCTCGTTCCCTTGAGCATCGCTTCTACTTTCTCTTCGGTGGGAATAATCACCGGCATGTAATCCGTCATTCCATTATTCATGAAGATTTCTTGCAAGTTATCCAAGGTGTCCGGGCCGTAGACGGACGGCCCTGCCGAACATTCTCGATCCCGGTCTTCTTCTCTTCGTCGGAAAGCGGCGTGGTCAGGTCATCCGTGATCTCCTTCATCATGGATTTCCCCGTTACCGGATCGGAACCTCCGACCATTGCCGCCAGTTCTGCAGGCGTCTTGCCCCACACAGGATGCGGAGTGAACACGATTGGTTCAAGCGGCATGCCTCGCTTGGCCGCGGTGGTTTTCGAGAGCTCTACGAAGGCCCTGGTACACATTGGAACTGCGGGGATTCCCATCTTTTCAATGGTTATGCAGTGACCCACGGTCGCTGGCGCGCACCCTCCTCAATGGCCAATTGCCATGATGGCTGCGTTGCCTTTTGCCTTGATTTCCGCCCAGAGCGGCGGGTCATCCGCGGCCCAGCCCCCGGCCTTCTTCCGAAAGACGGTCTTCACGGTGGGCATGTTCTGCTGAAACCATCCCTGCATCTCTTGCAGCAGCAGGCCGCCGCCAAAGAAACCCGTGTCGACCAGATAGATGGTCTTCCCGTCCAGCGTGTCTAGCCGAGGGGCCATGGAATAGAGCTGCACGGCCGGCGGGGTACCCTTGGGACTTACCGCCGTGAACTTTGCCCCGCTGCCAGCACTATGCCCGCTCTTTTTCTTCGCTTCCGCCTCCACTGCAGAGCCAGTCAGAAGCACCGGAGATGTACCCAACAATGACAATAGCCTTCGTCTATTAATTTTCATGGATGACCTGCCTCCTATCCTGCGATCGCGCTCTTGCAAAATCTGGAGCGCGTACATCCACAACCCCGTCGGCGGAGAAGTCTGTCTCGTTTTGGTTCAGCGCCTGAAAAATACCGAACGTGCTTGGATGAAAGTTCAGGTGAAGCCCACGAGGGAACTCAGCAGCGTCGGTTGCGAGGTGAAACACATATGGCCCGAATCCATCTTACTTTTTTCTCTGCCCCTGAATTAGTCACTTCTGATTGCTCGACGCGAGGCGGAGGAACAGCGTTTCTTCGAATTGCGCGGGAAGACCCGTAAGCGGAGCGTGGCTGCGCGCCACGCTCCACTAGAGGATCTAGACCGATACTCAGAAGATATATTTGACCGCGAACTGCATGATTCTCGGAGCAACGTCGGATTTAAGCTGACCGAACGTGCTGCTGTTCAGAACCGTGCCGTTCGTCCCTCCCGCCGCAATGCCGGAAGTACCAGGATTCAGCAAATTAGTGTGATTCGCAATGTTGAAGGTTTCCCAGCGGATCTCTATGCCCTGCCTCTCCGTGATTGCGAACCGGCGCGATAAAGAAATGTCCACATCGACATACCCTGGGCCCTCTAGGCTGTTCGCTTTCGTGTTTCCGAGGGTACCTGACGCCGGCTGAGCGAACGCTTTCCCGTTAATGTAGCAATTGACTGTCGCGGGGTGGCAGTAAGGATTTGAGAGCACTTGATTCGGACGCTGCGCGCCAATTCCCGTCAGCGCGTCGTCCAAACCCGTGGTCACCGTGAAATAGCTGCCCGAGTGCCAGCCCACGATGGGTGCGAGCTGCCAGCCTCCGGCGATCAACTCGAGCGCTCGCGACGAATAACGCGGCGACTGAAGAACGCCGGAAAGGTTGAAGTTATGGTGAATGTCAATGTACGGGCAGTTTCCGCGGTCAAACCGGGGATCGGAGGGATCGGTGTAGACCGGGCCGGAAAGCTCTGTCGTCTGCGAATCGGCGATACAATGCGAGTACGTATAATTCGCCAGCACCGAGAAGTGGTTTGAGAGCCGGTGTTCCGCCGAAACGATCAGCCCGTTGTAGCTGCCCGTCCCGCTGTCATCCAGGTACTCGGTCGTGCCATAGAATGGTCCCTGGCTTGGATTCAACTGCGTGAAAAGGCGACGCGCCTGGGTGTTGCCGGTGGTTGAGCACGGTCCCGCCACCTTCAGGCCGTATTGACCCGCTGCGCAGTTACCGGGGACATACACCGCCGGATTCAATTCCTTATCCATCCAAAGATGTACGACCTCGTTGCCCAGGTAGCTCGCTTTCAAGAGCCAGCTTGGCCCCATCTGCTTTTGAATCGTCAGGTTAAACTGTTCCACGTATGTGTTGCTGACGTTGAGCGGAATCGTCTCGTAGTATCCACCCGTCGGGTAAGCAGTGCTGGCATTCTGCGTGGTTGGAAACGGGCTTACGCCAGTTGGGTAATAGGCCCAAGGAGTCGCAAATGTATTTGCTGTCCCCACTGGAGGGACAACCGTGATGCCTTCGCCCCAGAGTGGTTCTGACGAGATGTTGTAGTAGAAGAGCGTGTGGGGCATGTCATAGAAGATTCCCCAAGACGCTCGAATGAGCGTTTTCCCGCTGCCTGTGGGATCCCATGCCAGCCCAATCCGCGGCGCGAAATCCATCCAGGCTGTCTTGTTGGGCCGCGAACCCGTCGGAAACTGGGAATCGCCCGGATAGAATGTTCCCGCGGGAGCATTCGGAAAAGTTGACGAATGCACATTGTTGATCAAGTCTTGCATAATGAAATGTGAGACTTGCTTGTTATGGAAGGTGCCGTTGAGATAAGGCTCCCAGCGCAGCCCGTAGTTCAGCGTCAGCCGCGAACTGATCTTCCAGCTGTCCTGTGCGTATATGCCGATGTATCTCCAATACTCGTTGTCGTGCGAGATATTCAACTGGGTGAATGAACTGAGCGCCCCGGCGACGAAATCCGACATGGCGTTGCCGGTGTCCGCGCCCGAGAAGGTAAATAGCCCATTGCAATAAACGCAAAACGTGGAGGTTTGCCAGGGACGAATAAAGCTGACTCCGAACTGCAGCTGATGCGAGCCCTTGGTAAGGCTGAAGTCGTCCGCAAGCTGGTACGTCTTGGTGTTGACCAGACCGGGAGTAGCGAATCCACCGGCGCTCTGAAAATCTCCGCTGATGTTAATATTCGAAAAGTGGATGAAGGGAGCCGCGGAGGTGTACATGCCCTGTACTCCGAGATCGGTCGGATTGACAATCGGCACCTGAAACTTCGTGACGCCGTCTGTATTGTACGAGAAGTGGAATGTGTTCAGCGCGGTGGGACTGACTAGATACGTATGACCAATCACCACCGAATTCACTAGGTCATCTGTACCCGCGTTCTGCACCGATAGCTCCGTTCCGGTGAAGCTGGATGGCTGCAGACTGTGAGTCCCGAAGTAACGCACGAAGAGCGATTGCTTGGAATTGATCTGGTAATCGACTTTCGCTAAGCCCATGTGCTCGTTTTGATTTTGAATAATTCGATACGTAACGTTCCCGCACGGTCCCGGGCCTACATCGAAGTGGCTCGCGAAGCCAGCGCCTGCGGGCTGACCGGAGTTGTGAGTATGTTGCCCACGTACAAAGGTCCCTTCAACGTCTGAGGCGTGGCGAAGCAATTCGCTTCATAGGCCGTGAAGTCGCCGGTAAGCTCCGCCGCGGTGGGAAGAACGGCGGCGAGGGCCGCGGGCGCTGATCGAAGCAGCGTGCCCTGATAGCCCAGGAAAAAGAATAGCTTGTTCTGCTTGATCGGCCCTCCTAACGTCCCGCCGAACTGATTGCGCTTCAAGTTGTCGCTCGCCCCATTTGGATCAGTAGGCGAGAAGGTGAAGAAATCTCTCGCGTTGAAGTCCGCGTTGCGCACGAATTCGAACGCGTCTCCGTGAAATTGATTGGTGCCGGATTTGCTGACCATGTTGATCGCTCCCGCCGAGTGCTGTCCGTACTGGGCTGGCAGCGCGCTGGTTTGCACGTTGAATTCCTGTATTGCGTCGGGGAAAGGCGTGGGCAAGTTGAGGTTATTGAATGGATCGTTGTACGTTCCCCCATCCAGCAGGTAAGTGGTTCCATTCAGCAGTCCGCCGCCAACGCTTACCAGCGCCTCGTTCGGGTAGCTCTTGCTGGAAACCAGATTTCCCACGCTCGGTGCCTGGCCAAAGCCGTACTGCACGGCGTTCGATGCGCCGGCCAGCGTGATCAACTGCGTCACTTGGCGTCCGTTGAGTGGCAGATCGACGACGGACTGCGAGTTGACCACTTGGCCCACTCCAGTAGAGGAAGTTTCGATCATTGCTGCCGCGGCCTCCACCTGCACGGTTTGGTTGATCGCGCCCACCTTCAACACAGGATCGATCGTCGGGCCCTCGGCGACTTGCAAAACGATGCCCGTCTGAAGAAACGTCGTGAACCCTTCCTTCGTCACCTGCATCTGGTAGGGACCCAGTGGCAGGCTCGGCAGCGAATATACCCCGTTCGCATCCGTCGTCGCGGTCCGCGTGACTCCCGTAGCCGTTTGCGTGACCGTAACCTGCGCTCCCCCTACCACCGCTCCCGAGGCGTCCTTCACTGTTCCGGAGATCTGCGATGTGGCCTGCGCAAAAACTCCCGCACAACATCCCAAAAACAACATGCTCATGATGACTGACTGCGTTAATGTCCGCTTCATGATCCCTCCAGGTCGTGCTGGATTTGGAGTACTACCGTGCTTGAACGCGTGAGGACGAACCACTAGCAGGTATGCTGCAACACACCAGAACTCTCGGGTGAAACCTTGGCATCTTCCCACCCATGCACCCACCGCGCGCCTTTCCCATGTCACTTGCGCCCGATCGTTGTCAAGACTAAACAGTGTCGCTGCAACGTGAGAATTTCCGGTTTGTGCAAAGTAGAACCGGCCGCATAACGATTTCGGCTGCCTCGGCCGGGGTAAACGCTCGCGGACGGAAATGTCGAGGGCCCTTTGCAATCAGCTAAGAAGTTGGTGGACGTGGCCGGGATCAACCGGCGACCCCCTGCTTGCAAAGCCGGCAGTCGCCTCCAACGATTTGTTCCGTTTTCTTTAACTACTAACATTTCCAAAAAATCGGGGAATCTGCTTTTCGCTCAAAGCTAACTCGAATCTGTTGAAAACG
>CAVPWV010000008.1:0-433704 GCA_963709445.1 uncultured Acidobacteriota bacterium | reverse complement strand
GGTAAACCTCATCTGCGCGCAGCGGCTGGTACGCCGCATCTGCGTCCAATGCAAGGAACCGCTGCAGATCCAGTCGGAGGCGCTGACGGAGGCTGGTTTTTCTCCCGAAGAGGCGATGAAAACCACCGTGCAACATGGCAAAGGATGCGCAACTTGCGGCAACACGGGATACAAAGGCCGCGTAGGACTCTACGAGGTCATGGAAATCAACGACGAATTGCGCGAATTGATTCTAGTGGGAGCGTCGGCACTGGAACTGAAGAAAAAGGCGATGGAACAGGGAATGATCACGTTGCGTCGGAGCGGCTTGCAGAAAGTTGCCTCAGGATTGACGACCATGGAAGAGGTTTTACGCGAGACGGTTCTGTAATCGGAGGAGAAAATGGCTGGCATCACATTGAGCGAACTCTTGAAAAAAATGATCGAGATGTCCGGGCGCGATTTGCATCTCTCGACCAACAGCGCCCCGCGGGTGCGCGTACATGGGAAGCTTCGTCCCTTGGACATGCCGCCTCTCACGGCCGCCGATACAAAGGCGCTGGCCTATAGCGTGCTGACGGACGTGCAGAAGCACCGTCTGGAAGAGAACCTGGAACTCGACTTTTCGTTTGGATTGAAGAGCCTGGCCCGGTTCCGGGGCAACATTTTCCATCAGCGGGGCGCCGTGGCCGCCGTTTTCAGGACGATACCCTGGGAAATTAAGAGCTTCGACGCGCTCGGACTGCCACCGATCGTACGCGGCCTTTGCGACAAACCGCGCGGGTTGGTGCTGGTGACGGGCCCAACAGGCTCAGGAAAGTCCACGACGCTCGCAGCGATGCTCGACAAGATCAACAATGAACGCGACGAGCACATGATCACCATCGAGGACCCGATCGAGTTTCTTCACAACCACAAAAAATGCCTGGTGAATCAGCGCGAGGTACATTCGGATACGCACTCGTTCGCGAATTCCCTTCGCGCTGCCCTGCGCGAAGACCCGGACATCGTTCTGATCGGCGAAATGCGCGATTTAGAAACAATCGAGTCCGCGCTGCGCATCGCCGAAACGGGACACCTAACCTTCGCTACTCTGCACACAAATTCGGCTGTCTCGACGATCAACCGTATCGTCGAAGTTTCCCTCCCATCAACAGCCGCAAATCCGAGCGCAGCTTTCGATGGTGTTAGAAGGAATACTTTGCCAATCGCTACTCCCGAAGATAGACGGCCGGGCCGAGCAATGGTCATGGAGATATTGATTCCCAATGCAGCCATCCGCAACCTGATTCGCGAAGACAAGATTCACCAGATTTATTCGGCGATGCAGACAGGAACGGGTGCAAGCGGGATGCAGACTTTCAATCAGAGCCTGGCGAACGCCCATTCCCAGAAGTTGATTACTTTGGAAACCGCGCTTGCAAGATCGTCGAATCCAGACGAATTACAGGATTTAATTAACCGTGGGGTGACTTCGCGGCCCGCGGGCGGTTAGACTCCGGTCCGACGGTAATCGAAGAGATCGACGAGGGAGGTAACACATCATGCCGGTACACATATCGGGGAACCAATCGGATGGGCACGGCGGTCACCGGAGAACGCCAATCGGAAAACAAAGCCCAGCTTGCGGCGGTGTTACGCCGGAAAAATATCAACGTCAGCAAGCTTTCCGAGAAGGGCAAGGAATTCAACATCCCGACATTCGGCACCGGCGTCGATTCCAAGGAACTCGCGATATTTACTCGCCAGTTTTCCGTGATGATCGATGCGGGCTTGCCGTTGGTACAGTGCCTCGAGATTCTCGCCGGGCAGCAGGAAAATAAAACATTTCAAAAGATCCTGAACACGGTGCGAGCGTCCGTCGAAGGCGGAGCGACGCTTTCGACTTCGATGAAGGCGCACGAGAAGGTCTTCGATCCCCTCTACTACAACATGGTCGAGGCAGGCGAAACCGGCGGTATCCTGGACACCATTCTGCAGCGTCTGTCGACGTACATTGAGAAAAACGTAAAACTGAAGCGGGCAGTCAAGTCCGCGATGATCTATCCGATTTCGGTTTTGGGCATCGCCGCCGCGGTGATCATCCTGTTGCTGTGGAAGGTCGTGCCGATTTTCATCACTTTGTTTAACGGGTTGCAGGTTGACCTTCCGCTTCCCACGCGGATCGTAATCGGGCTCAGCCATTTCGTCGGCAGCATCTACGGATTGCTGATTCTGATATTGGCGATCGCCAGCGGTTTCGCAGTCAAATTTGGTACGGAACCCCCACAGGCCGGATGGCCGTAGATTCCCTGATCCTAAAACTGCCGGTCGTTGGCATCGTTATGCGCAAGATTGCGGTTGCCCGATTCACCCGAACGCTCGGTACGCTTATCTCAAGCGGCGTGCCGATCCTCGAAGGCCTTGACATCACCGCGCGCACGTCGGGCAATGCAGTCGTGGAAAGAGCCATTTCGCAGACACGAAAAGCGGTTGAAGCCGGGCGCTCCTTGGTCGATCCTCTGAAGGAAACGGACGTTTTCCCGGGGGATGGTGACCCAAATGATCGGCGTCGGCGAACAAACGGGCGCGCATGGATGCGATGCTTTCGAAGATCGCCGACTTCTATGAGGACGAAGTCGACGCAGCTGTGAAGGACATGTTGACAGCTATTGAGCCGATTATGATCGTTGTGTTGGGCGTGGTCGTGGGCGGCGTGGTTATTTCGATGATTTGCCGCTATTCTCGCTGATCGGCAAACTGGCGGGACACTAACTCACTGGCGTATTACCGCGATTGCGAAATCTCGAAGCGGGCTACTTTCGTGGCCGCACCAAATCGAACTGCGAGATCGCGGAAGAACTCGATCAAGCGGGGAGAGCAACTATTGGATCCTGCATGGAGCCTACACCCAGCATAAATGAATGGTTGCCTTGGCTGGGCCGCGTTCGTTTTCTCGTAATCACCTTCCTGGTAGCAGGGATCATCGCTGTTCGCCAATGGACATCGAGCCCGTTTCCTGTGCGGACGCTCCTCGGTTCATCTGTCTGGTGGTATCTCTTTGCGGCGTTGTATTTGCTCATACAGCGCGCCCTTCCGCAGAGCAGATGGCATGCACCGATTCAAATCGCTCTGGACCTGGGGATCATCACGGGCGTCGTTTACGCCAGTGGCGCGCAGGATAGCTATTTCATCTCGCTGTACCTGCTTGCGATTCTGATGGGCAGCATCCTGTTCTCCCGCCGCGGCACTTTCTTGGTGGCGGGATTCAGTTTGTGCTCCTCGGGTGCATCACGGAGATCACTTACTACGGAATCATCCCTTTACAGCAATTTCGAACCCGAGTCCGCGAGCGCTTGAATCCTGGCTGGGAAGCAACCTGTTTGCCTTTTTTGCCGTGGCGTATCTGGGGAGTTTGCTGGCACAGACGATTCAAACCAAGGGCGTCGAACTCGAGCAAAAAAGCGAGGCGTTGAAGGATTTGCAGGCCTTCAACAACGACATCATCGAGTCGATGCGCGGCGGGTTGCTTACCGTCGACCTGGACGGACGCATTTTACTGATTAATCGCGCGGGAGCCGAGATCACCGGACACGGATTCGGACTGCTTCGCGGAGAAAATGTCGCCGAGGTTTTCCCGGGCTTCTGGCCGGTGGAAGTGGACGAAGGGGAAAACCCGCGGGCGCTTCGCAAGGAGATGGAGTTCCGAACTCCAGGTGGAGCCACACGGTTTCTCGGAATTTCGATCTCTCCGCTACGCACCGGACAAAATCAAGCCAGCGGATTCGTTTTTAACTTCCAGGACCTGACGGAACTCAAGCGGCTGGAGCATGAGGTTTTTACAAAGGAACGCATGGCCGCCCTGGGGCGCCTTTCAGCGGCCATCGCCCACGAAATTCGCCAGCCTCTAACGGCGATGACCGGTGCGCTGAAGGAGCTGGCGCGGTTCGCGCCGCTCGAGGATGACGACAAGAAGCTTGTTCAAATCGTGAGCCGCGAATCGCAGCGCTTGAACCAAATTATTACCGAGTTCCTGGATTATTCCCGCGAAAAGTCCTACGCCTTCACGGACGTGGACATCCTGAGCCTTATCGAAGAGACTCTCGTCGTCATCGAACGCAACGTAGTTGCATCCGGAAAGGTTCGGGTCGAACGCCACTTCGCGCAGCGTCCGCTTCGAGTCCGCGCGGATCGTGATGCGATGAAACAGGTCTTTTGGAACCTCTGCAACAATGCCCTGCGAGCAATGCCTGATGGCGGCGTCCTCTCGGTGCGCGCGGAAGCAGTTCAGAACTTTGTCCGAATCTCCATCCGCGATACGGGGCCGGGAATGGAGCCTGGCGCCTCCGCTCGGATCTTTGAGCCCTTTCAGTCGGGGTTTCCCGGAGGAACGGGCCTGGGACTCGCCATTGTTTATCAGATTTTGCAGGCGCATCGAGGACGCATCCACGTGGAAACAGGGCTCGGAAGCGGAGCGGAATTTATCGTGGACCTGCCTCCGGCCGCGAGCGCCGTGACGCACCTACCACTCATGCGCGGCACCGCCCTCCAAGCAGCGGGAAAACGGTAAACACCGACATGGCTCATCTACTGATCGTCGATGACGAACCCTCCATCCGCGAGCTGCTCGAAATTAGCTTCCGAAAAGAAGGCCACAAAGTGGAAGTCGCGGCCAGTGGCGAGGCGGCGAAGCGCCATGTGGCGTCTCAAATGTTCGACATTGTCGTCTCCGACATTTGCATGCCTGATATGGATGGCGTCGAACTTCTGCGCTATTGCAAGGAGGTTTCTCCCTCTACCGTCTTCATTTTGATCACCGGAGTTCCCACGATAGGCACGGCCATCGATGCTGTGAATTTCGGCGCCGATCGTTACGTGATAAAAGGCGACCGCCTGCTGGATGAGTTGCGGCCCGCCGTTCAGCATGTTGCTGAGAGCCTGGCGCTCCGGAAGGAAGCCGGCTATTTGCGCCGCGAACTCAGGCGCCTCACCGGACTGGATCACATGATTGGCACCAGCCCTAAGATGCGCTCGATTTTCGAGTTGATTCAGAACATTGCGCCGCAGTCGAGCCGGGTTCTAATCACCGGCGAGAGTGGAACGGGAAAGGAGCTCGTCGCACGCGCCATCCACGAGAATAGCGCCCGCGCCAAAAGCCCATTCATCACCATCAATTGCGGCGCCTTCCCCGAAACCCTGCTGGAATCCGAGCTGTTCGGCTATGTCAAGGGCGCCTTCACCGGCGCGAACGACAACCGGCGCGGGCTTTTCCATGCCGCTCATACTGGCACGCTTTTTATGGACGAGATCGGCAATATGAGTGTCACCATGCAGGTAAAGCTCTATCGCGTCCTGCAAGAGGGAAAAGTAAGACCCATCGGCAGCACCGACGAAACCGACGTGGATGTCCGCGTGATTGCCGCCACGAATAAGGAGTTTGAGAAGGAGATTGCCGAGGGACGCTTTCGCGAGGACTTATATTATCGCCTGAGCGTAATTCCCATTCACCTTCCGCCGCTTCGCGAACGTCGCGATGATATTCCCCTGCTCGCGCGGGAGTTTTTGGGGCGCTTTGCGAAGTCCATGTCCAAGAGCATCGAAGGCATCGAGCCGGAGGCCATGCGCCGTCTTGAAGTATATGACTGGCCCGGAAATGTCCGCGAACTGGAAAACACCATCGAACGCGCCGTCGCCCTGGAAGCAGGCCGCCGGATTTCTTCCGATGCCCTGCCAGATAAAATCCGCAATCATCATCAGGAATCGATTCTGGGAGCGGCTCACAATGGAAACGGTCCGGCTCTGCCGGAGGACGGCCTGAACCTCGAAGAGCACATCCAGAAAATTGAGCGGTCCTACTTGCTGGCGGCGCTCGAGCGGTCAGGCGGCGTGCGAACACAGGCGGCGAATATCCTGAAAATGTCCTACCGTTCCTTCCGACATTACGCCAAAAAGTATGGCGTCTAGCTCGTGCAGGATTTGGAGTATCGCGCCTGCATGGATAAATTCTTCTTTGGACAATCGCTCCCCGTTTAAGTTGGCAATCTTCCACCAGCCGGTGCGATGATTAAGGACCCCTTCCGAAAAAACCCCGTAAAGGAAATGAGCGTGCAAGCATCGTGACGGCTGCCACGCGGCGCGCAGCTCGAATCATCCTGACGCTGTTGCTTATTTTAGCCAGCGCCATGCTCGCTTCCAGTGCGAGCTTCTACAGCCAGGCGTTGGTGGACGCATTCTTTGCCTTTGCGCTCGCGAGCGTGCTGATTATCCACCTGAGAATCCGCCCCAAATGGCCGGATGTTCTGCTCGTAATAGCCATCACTTTTGCCCTAGGGGGCGTCGATTTCCGCTTGCTGCACTACGCGCCGAAGTTGATGGCATGGCTTTCGTTTGTTGGATTGAGCAGTTTCCTGGTCCTGGCGGTCCGTACGGTCTGGGCCAAAGAAGCGGGCGCGTCCAAGGCATTACTGTGTGCGTGGGTGCCCGCGGCCCTGTTCGTCATTTCCGACTATTTCGCTTCGACAATGCTCGAATGGACTTCTACCGCCCATCCCAAAACGTTGGACCTCTACCTGCTCTCCTTCGACTACAGCCTGCGTGTTCCGATAGTGTTTATCGCGGGCCGAATATACCAGTCGCATCCTTGGCTTCATAACGCGAGCTTGCTGGTTTACGTTGGGCTGGCGATCCCCATTTCGGTGGTCTACGCCGGGCTCCTGGTCCGCTTCAAAAAGAAGGCCTTTCCAGCCATGCTGGCTTTCCTGATTACCGGCCCTCTGGGAATTCTGTTTTATAATTTGTTTCCCGCCTGCGGCCCGGGGGCCCTGTTCCAGCAGGGTTTCCCGCTCCATCCCTTTCCGATGGACGCCGCACCGAGGCTTCATTTGGAATCGATGGTCGTGGCCGGCCCACGCAATGCCATCCCCTCCCTGCACATGGCCTGGGTTCTGCTAGCTTGGTGGTATTCGCGGGGACTCACGTGGGTCGAGCGCCTAATCGCCCTAATTTTCCTGGTATTCACCATATTTGCCACATTGGGAACAGGGGAACATTGGTTTGTGGATCTGATCGTTGCATTTCCTTTCGCCCTTTTGATTCAGGCGATCGCCGCTTATCCCCTTCCATGGAAAGACGGTCGGCGCGCGGCAGCGTTTCTTTTCGGACTTCTATGCACCCTTGCCTGGCTTATCATGCTTCGATACGAGCCAAAGTTCTTTTGGACTTCACCGCTCTTGCCGTGGCTGCTTGCCACCGCTACCGTGGTGGTGACCATCATTCGACAGGCAAATCTCGATCGAGCCGTTGATCCCACCAATTCCACCAAGAGTCTTCCCGAGCGATCGGCGCGCCTCCAGGCCAGCAAAGTCTCCCTCACTGCCGATTAGACGCACTGCGGTGGACAGCGCGAAAGCCTCGTCTACCGCGCTAGATGTCACTCTCCCTCGTCACAATTTGTCGACTTTCCAGATCGCGGTATTTTGCTTGCAGTTTCACTGTGAACCAGCACCCTGAGAACTCCTCATATATACCACATAGTACATCAACTATGTAGTGTACCAAAAAGGAACACCTGCCCGCCGCCTCGGTGGCATCGCTCTTGCAATACATCCCCACGTACCCCGCCAGGGCGTACAGGAACCGATTGGAATTCTGGAGCAATGCTCCTAGGAGAAAAGAATGACAAAGAGACAGAAGGGTTTTTCGCTTATCGAGTTGCTGATCGTCGTGGCGATCATCCTGATCATCGCGGCCATCGCAATTCCGAACTTGCTTCGCGCTAGAATGTCCGCAAACGAATCCTCAGCGGTCGGTTCTACGCGTACGATTGTGACTACCGAAGTGCAGTACTCGACCACCTACGGTACGGGCTTTGCGCCAACGCTTAATGCCCTTGGCGGACCCGCTTCGTGCGTCGCGGCCGCTGCGAACGCCTGCCTTATCGACCCAGTCTTAACGCTCGGAACCAAGAGCGGCTACACCTTTAAGGCTCTACCAAACGGCGGCGCCGGCACAACGGTCAGCCCTTTCACGGGATTTGAAGTGGCCACCAATCCCCTCACTGTCGGCACCACTGGACAGCGCTCGTTTTGCTCGGACCAGACCGGCGTGATTCACTTCGACGTTACAGGTGCTGTTATGGGAACGGCAGCCGGAGCTTGCGCGGCATTGCCAGCGACTCAGGTCCTTCAGTAATCTGGTTTGCTCGTCAGGGGAGGGAGCATGTCTTCCTCCCTTTTTTTTGGCCTCGGAGAAGGATCTACTCTAAGGGCAAACCCGTCCACAGCGCCCTACCGCCAAACAAACCGCGAGGTGACCTTCCGGCGCGGTTTCTTGAACTTCCCGTTGTGATCCCGCACCCCAGCTATTGCTCCGCTTGCGGTTCCGAATCTCCCCCCTAAAAATACGGCCCACCAAGAGGGTCCAGTCTGACGGGTCCAGCTACGCCCAAAATGTGCCTGCGCGATCTGCCTACCCCCCGCGGCCGGCCGAGGCCCGGCTGGCTCACGGCCGACGGGAGCACTGCGGCGCATCGCACGAGAAACCCGTTCAGGAGGGTCCCCAAACAAATCTCCTGCCGCGCTGTATGTCACTCTCGCCCGTCAAAATTTGTCAATTTTCACGACCTGAGGTATTTTGTTTGGCGACGGCGTAGCGGACCGGAGCATATGGAGCTGTATATTACAGAAAATAGGCCATATACTACCCTGTGCCTTGAGGGTACACAACTGTCCCCTTCTGGTACTCCCGTTGCAGTACATCACCGCGTACCCCGCCAGGGAGTACAAACACGGATTCCGGAGCTAACTGCTCCTAGGAGAAAAGAATGACAAAGAAACAGAAGGGTTTTTCGCTTATCGAGTTGCTGATCGTCGTGGCGATCATCCTGATCATCGCGGCCATCGCAATTCCGAACCTGCTTCGCGCACGTATGGCGGCCAACGAATCATCGGCCGTCGGATCGGTCCGCACCTTGGTAACCTCCAACGTGGCATATTCCTCGACGTGGGGCAACGGCTTTGCTCCGACGATCGGCACCCTAGGTGGTGTTCTGGGTGCGGCCGCCACGTGCGACGCCGCCCAGTTGGTTGACCCCTTGCTGTCCGCCGCACCGAATCAGAAGAGCGGCTATAAACTCAGCTACAACATGGGAGGCGTGAACGGCGCAGCAGCTCCGGGTTGCGGCGCTGCTGGTGGCAATACGTTCGCGTTTACCGCGCTGCCGATCAATGTCGGCACAACCGGCCAAAGCGCTTTCTGCGCAGCGGAAGACGGCGTGGTCCGTCGGGATCCTACCGGCGTTGCCATGACGGCTGGCCAGACCGACGCGATTTGCCAGACGTTCGCGTCATTGCAGTAAGCGTACCGCAGGAAAAAGGGGGAGGGAGACAAATGCCCTCCCCCCCTTTTTTTGCAGCGGCCTTTTGCACCAGAAAATCGGACGGATTCAACTCATGACTCACAACCAAAGCGGCGACAAACAGGCAGGCAGAAGAAAAAGAGGCTTCTCGCTCATCGAACTGCTGATCGTCGTCGCCATCATTTTGATCATTGCCGCGATCGCCATCCCGGGTCTTCTCCGCTCCCGAATGGCGGCCCAAGAGTCCGCGGCATGCGCAAACATCCGGACGCTCGTTACCGCCAATATCGTATATTCGACCATGTACAACAACGGCTTTCCGCCAGACATGCAAGTGCTGGGCGGTCCGCTGCCGGCCAACTGCGATCAGGCTAACCTGATCGATCCGATAATCGCTACGGCGCCGTCTCAGAAAGGCGGCTACACCTTCGGTTATACGGGCAACAACGGAACTGTTATCGCGCCCGCTGGGTGCGGCGCGCCAGGCTTCAACGGCTTCCTCGTAACCGCCACGCCCATTACCTGGGGTGTTACGGGCCAGCGCAGCTTCTGCAGCGACACGCCGGGCGTCATTCACCTCGACCCTACCGGCAATACTGCGGCGTCCGCAGCCGCCTGCGACGCCTTGACGACACTTCAATAGTGCCTACCTGGTAGAAATTTCCGCTGCGCTTGCACTAGACTCGATCCATGATGCTGCGACTCACGTCGTATATCATCGCTGCCGCCATGATGGTGAACTGGACGGCCGACGCAAACGCAATCCGGCGTGCGGTGGAATCGCGCTATCAGCATGCTCGGACACTCAAGGCGGAGTTTTACGAGCGCTACTCGGACGGAAGCGGCGGCGTAGCGGCTGAATCCGGGGTTGTCTACTTCTCGCGGCCGGGGCGAATGCGCTGGGAATACGAATCACCTGAACAAAAGCTTTTTCTCGTTGATGGCAAGAACGCGTGGTTCTACGTCCCCGCCGATCACACAGCTAGCCGCGCCAAGATCAGGGAAAGCTCCGATTGGCGTACGCCGCTGGCGCTGCTTGCCGCCAAAACCGATTTGTCTAAGCTCTGCCGCCAAATTGAACTCGCTGGTGATTCCCCATCCAGCAAGGATTCGGACGTGCAACCAGCGGCTGGCGATGCCGTGCTGCGTTGCGTGCCCCGAGGTTCTGAAGAAGGAGCTGCGACTCCGGACGTGCTTTTGGAAGTGGACCCTCAAGGGTGGCTTGCACGGATTGTGATTCACGAGGCGGGGAACACTCAGACGGAATTTCGCTTCGGGAATTGGGCGGAAAATCTGCCGATTCCCGAAGCGAAATTCCACTTTCAGCCGCCGCAGGGAGTCGCGATCGTCGACGAAGAATCCCTGGCCGGAGAAATTCACTAATCGCGACGCCTGCAGCGTCATTCGCTGAGAAATGCCGTGGTCTCGCGCAGGAACAGATCCAATCGGTCGTGGTGCACCCAGTGCCCTGCGTTTGGGACTTTCAACAGCCGCGCATTGCGGATCGCTACTCTTCTCGGATCCTTCTCCGGCACGGGAAGAAAGCTTTCCAAGCCCCAGAAAAACAGTATTGGGCAGGTGATGCGACCGTAGACTTCGGCGCAATCTTCTACGCCGTGGCCGTAGGGTGGAAACAGACGCGCATAATTATCGAATTTCCAGATGAGCGAGCCATCGGGCTCCCAGTTCGTCCCGTGCAGAGTCAAATGCTGGGCCACTTCATCCGAGAGATGGGGATTCGCTTCCTTCATGCGCGCGATGGCGGCTTCGAGGCTGGGGTACGTTTTCGGCTGGCGCTTCTCGATTTTGCGGATGGACTCGATCCAATAGCGCAGCTGTTCCGACGCGGGACCGTGAATGCGACTTTCCAGCGGCGCGCCCAAGCCTTCGATTGATACGGCTTTGAGAACCCTCTCCGGATATACGCCGCAGTAGTGCAGGGCAATGCTACCGCCGAGCGAATGGCCAATCAGCCGGATGGGAAAATCGTTGATGATATCCAACAGGGCGGATAGGTCGAGCACGTGTTCGGCGATGCTATACATTGCACCCGGGGCCCAGGTGCTGTTCCCGTGACCGCGGAGATCGAGCGCGTAGACGTGATATTGCTCGCGCAGCGACCGCGCGACCCAATCCCAGTTCCGAGCATGATCAAGGCCTCCGTGCACAAGCACCAGAGAGGGCTTGTCATCGTCGCCATAGTCCCAGAATTGCAGCTTGAGGCGATCGGAATAGAAGAAGTGTGAGATAGGTTCCATGGGCTCGAATTCACGGCGTCGAAGAATTTTTCGCCGATAGGAGTGGCGGAGAGGGTGGGATTCGAACCCACGGTTGAGTTTCCCCAACACTCGCTTTCGAGGCGAGCTCTTTCAACCGCTCAGACACCTCTCCGATTCGCGGACGCCTGCGTAGCTTAACAAACGTTCCCACTGCTAACAACAGGACGGCGGTTGCGGCTTTCGCGAGGGCGCAATCTTCGAACCCGAGCGTGGAGGCCCGGCCCGTGGAACTCGCCCCTCCATTTTTGTGACGGGTAGACATGACACCGCTCCTTTCTTTTCATTGAGTTACATGGGTTTCTACTCGCCACGTCTGACGAGTAGAAACCGCCCGGTGTAGCTTGGTGCGGCCTACGGGGCAGAGGCCCCGGCGAGACAAAGCAGCTTGCACATTTCTCGCATCGTCTCCATGCTACGGCGGATCGCAGGCCTCACAAGGATGGATCCCTGTGGACTTCTGCCGAGGCAGCGCCATCGGTTGGTCGATGGAGGCTGAATCGTTGAGGGCTCGCTATTCTTCGTTGAGCAGGTCCACGAGGGTCTTTTTATGCTTGGCAGGCTTCGTCTGCTTGTTTGGAATGATGCGCTCTGGTGGAGGGAGGCCGATCCCGTGGCGGGCGCGACGCCGCGCTTCCGTGGCAACTTTCAGGCGCGGCTTCTTTCGGCGGGCCATTTTGCGAGCTTCCACTAGAGATTAGAAGCCACCTGAGTCGAGGCGTCAAATCAAACATGTCCATCGCAGAACTTGCCGGCCGGAAGGCGCGACGCTACAAGACCACCGAAGCGGATGGTTTACATCCCACGTATGGGAAGCGGGCGTAGCAAGCAGCACCCCTACGACTACTGTGCTCGCCTCGAAGGCGAGGAGCGAGCCTGACCGCGGCATTTGACGGCTGCGGTCAGGCTCTCCGTCCTGCTAGAACGTCAGTTTCAGAGCGAACTGAATTTCGCGCTGAGTTGTGGCTGTGGCGGCGATTGAGCCAGATTCCCCGGGCAATCCGCTTGGGGCAATGGTCGAAGCAAACGGAAGACCCGTGGTCACGCCGTAAGAGGAAGGCAACCCGAAGTTCGTGTGGTTGGTGACATTGAAGAACTCCGCACGAAACTCGGTGTTAAGACGCTCCCAAAGCTTGGTGTCCTTAATAATTGAAGCGTCAAGTTCAAACAGATTTGGACCCGGTACGGAGCTCCTGGGCACGTCGCCGAGTGTCCCGTAGGTCTGGACCGCATAGCAACTGGCATTGAACCAATCGTACCATTTGCCAAGAACCTGGTCCCGGCCGCTGGGGCAAGTTCCGGAATAATTCGGACGATCGCCCTGAATCGCTCCGAGTCCCGCAACATCGCCGCCTTCCTGGATGGTGACAGGCAAGCCGCTACGAGCGGTCAGAATGGTGGCAATTTGCCAGCCCGAGACGAACCTGTTTTGATGGAAAGGCAGGTTGTAGAGAACGTTCCCGGTAAAATTGTGGCGGATGTCGAAGCTGCAAAGCCCGTAATCATATTTTCTGTTATACGGATCGGCCTGCTCAAAGATGCCCTGTTGAAGGCCCGACGAGACGGACCCATCGGTGAGGCACTTGGAGTAGGTGTACGCGATCTGTCCCTGGAAGGCGCGGCTGAACTGGTGGTTCAAGCTCGTTTGCAGCGAGTTGTAATTTGAGTTCATGCCCGGTGTAGCGGTGTTGAGCGAACCAAAGTACGGTGCGCCGCTTGCTGGGTTCAACGGGGCAGGTGTCTTGGGATTTTGCGCCGCGGTGGCAGCATTTGCAAAGATCGAAGTCGCCGGGTTCGAGCAGTCTGACGTAAAAAGTCCGGCGGTCTCCTCGGCGGGGCTATTGGCACACAAGGGAGGATTCCTGTCCACTTCGGTGAAAAGGTGGCGTCCCTGCGAACCAATATAGCCGATCGAAAACACGGTGTTGGTCGTGATCTGGCGCTGGATGTTCAGATTGTATTGCATCTGATACGGAGCCGAGGACGCTTGGTAATCGACACCAGCAAATTCCGTGACCGGACCAGTGGGTCCGCCCGACACGTATCCCGGAAATGGATTCGGGAAAGCGGGCGGCGGGAAAAACAGAAGCGCACTGGCATACGGCGGGGCCAGGTAGTAGGCGGACGCATAGAGCGCCGGGAAAATCTGATCGTGATAGAAACCGAAACCAGCGCGGATGGAAGTCTTATGATCGCCAAAGGGATCGTAAGCCACGCCGATGCGGGGATCGAAATTTCCGGCATTAGGGTTGGAAGCGAAAACGTGAGAAACGGGCGTAAAACCGTTGCCGTAGGCAACTCCCGCTGCGTCCGTGAAATAATTCCGAGTATCCGGGAACGGCGGATTGACGATTGTGGTGAGGGGTCCGCCGTTGGGATTGGTGGCATAGTCGTAGCGAACTCCTAAATTAATGGTGAGCCGCTGCGAGACCTTCCAGTCGTCTTCAAGATAAGGAGCGTAGTCGATCTCGCGGAAGTGGCGGTCGGAATCGGCATGGCCCGGATAGGTTCCAAGGAAGCTCGACGGGGTGCCGAGAAGGAAGCTCTCTTCGGAACCAAATCCCCAAGTACCACCGAACACGAACGGGGCCGAGAGATTGGACTGCACCCGGGCAATTTCCACGCCGATCTTAAGGGAATGAGCTCCGTGGGTCCAAACGATGTCATCACCGCCGCCAAATCGGTTTTGGGCGATGTCGTACGGTAAAGCGGTGTTTGCGCCAAGGGGACCGCAGCCCGGGCATCCGGCCGTGATTGTGCCATCAGGAAATCCGGCGAAAAACTGCAGGACCGGATTGGGGGCCGTCGAAGTCGCGGCCGCCTCGTATGTTCGCGTGTAGTTAACGCGGATTTCGTTGACGGCATTCGCCGAAATGATGTGGCGTTCCTGCAAGGTAAAATACTGGTTCGCAGAGGTATCCACCTCCGGCCAATCCGGGAGGACGAGCGACCCGCCAAACGGGTTGGTTAGGCGCGACCGGTCAGAAACGTAGCGGCCGAAGAAAGAATCACTCGACGACAGGTTGTAATCAACGCGACCGAGGTAGTAGTTTTCACTGCTTACCACGGATCCAGAATCCGTGTAAGGCACATAACCTCCCAGGTCAGGCGCCCCAGCATTGGGTGTGGGGTAAAGACCCAGGGTCCCTTGGATTGTGGAAGCCGCCGCTGCCTGCTGAGCTCCGGCACCGCATCCGAAACCAACGAAGGTATAGGGTCCCCCCGTAGCGGGCGGGGGCGCCGTGGGAGCGCCGCACGGAGAAAACGGTGTGGTGACCTGGCTGGTGGGTAGATAGCCGCTCGCAACATAGGGCGCAGGGATAAAAGTGTTGTTGGTTGCACCGAGCGAGTTCCGCAAACCCTCGTAGTTGCCGAAGAAGAAGAGCTTGTCGGTCTTGATAGGCCCGCCGAGGCTGACGCCGAACTGATTCTGGCGGAATTCCGGCTTTTGAATGGGCGTTGGATTGATGGTTCCGTTGTTCTGGAAATCAAAAAAGTTGCGCGAATCCAGGGCACTGTTGCGCAGAAACTCGTACGCGGAGCCATGATACGCATTTGTTCCCGATTTGCTGGCCATATTGATGGCGGCGCCGTCGCCAGGAAATTCTGCGCCGTAGGTATTGGTGAGCACCTGAAACTCTTGCAGTCCCTCAATGCCCAGCGCGGTTCCCGTGGCCGGCGCCCCGGGACCGTGCTCCCAGAAGTCTGTAATGTCCTCATTATCCAGAAGAAACGCCTGACCTTCGGGCCGCGTGCCCGAAACCGTGAAGACTTGCTGGTTGCCGTAGAACGAGCCCGAGGCGCCGCCACCACCAACTCCCTGGCGGCCACCGTTCGAGCTATCGTTGAGAATTTGTACGCCCGGAGCCAAGCCGATGAGTTGAGTGAAATTGCGGCCATTCAGAGGCATCTGGCTGACCTGCGCTCCGGTGACTAAGGTAGAAACCGCGGCAGTTTGAGTCTCGACCTGGGAAACTTGGCCCTCTACGTTCACCGTGACGGAAGCCTGGCCGACAGGCAAAGAAAAGTCGACCACGGGATTCGCGCCAACGGTGAGGGTGATCCCCTTGTGCGCTACGGTTTGGAATCCGGAGAGCGAAGCCTGCACATCATATGTGCCAGGCGGCAGTTCAGCGGCTTTGTAGCGGCCTTCGGCGTCGGTTAGAAGGTTTTGGGCGGCGCCGGTGCCTTCATTGGTGACCGTGACTGCAGCGCCTACCAATGCCGCGCCGCTGGAGTCCGTGGCTGTTCCCGAAATTGTTCCCGTTTGAGTTTGGGCTTGCAGATTATTCACGTTAAGCACCAATAGCAGAAGTGCAGTAACTACAAAAATCGATGCGGTACCTAACGCCTTAAGGGCCTTTACCATTTTCGACGATCTCCTTTGGTCCCAATTTCTACGCACACTACCAGCCTGCCGCGCGCACCCTCGCCGCGGTCACGAAAAATTTCCAGACTTTCACGGGCCAGCTTAATCGGCGCGAATTGCGCCTAGGAGGCCCACCTCACCCTGTTGCAAATTTTTTACTCTGTGCGGAGTGCAGTGTCAAGACGAAATTCGATGTCGTTTTTTCGCAGTGGCGCGCAATTAACGGGGCGCCGGGCATTCTGGTCAGCGTCAGCGCGGCGGCCAAATCAAAGAAAGGTCCGCGGCCAAGAAAATTCGAGGCGGGGCGTTCGACATAACGCCAAGTATGTTTGCCGGGCACGGCATGCCGTGCCCCTACGAATGCAAGAGCTGAAGCAGCATCAATTTTTTGGCGTGGCGGCGGAAACTTTTCTGCGAGCGAGGTCGAGGAGCTTGGCGTCGGTGCAAACTTCGTAATACGCGCGCGCGCCCTGATCGCCGATTTTGCCCCCGGGCAGCAACTGATGGACAAAACCTTTGCGAATTACGAGCGGTTCGAGAGATTCACCGAGAGGTACTTCTCCGAAATAGAGCTGCACGCGCTCCTTGCCCCACGGAAGAGGAAAATTGCCGCCCACGGGAGTAAGAGAGATTTCACGCTGAAGTTTTTGAAAGCCTTCTTCGTTGAGCTCGATACCATTCAGATTGTAGCGGACGAGAAGCTCTTCGCCCTCGTCCGGCGTGGCGTCATCCATCAGCGTTTGCAGCAGGTAGACATTGAAAGGAGCGGGATTCGACTGAAAGAGGCGCTTGGCCATCTTCGAGCAACTGGAAAGACGGTCGGAGAGATTGAGGGCGCGCGAAATCATGATACGGGAGTCCGCGTCCATCCAAAGCGAGGGCGCGGAATCCTGAAACGCAACGCCGACGCCCAACTCGAGCGCCGGAAGATTGCCGGACTTCGCGCGCGCATTGTAACCCTGAGTGACGGCCAGGATTTCACGCGCCAGTACGCAGGCGCGGGCCACGGCGCGTTGGGTGGCTCGAGTGGACTCGTTCTCGTAAATCGCCAGGATAATGGCGTCGCCTTCAATGAAAACCTTGGCGGCGCCGAAACGTTCCAGCATGCGTTTCACGGGCTCGTGCAGGGCCATGCTGAAATGCGAGGCGGGATTCATGCCCCGCTCGAGCAGGTCCTTGGTGATTCCGGTGGAACCGCGGACGTCGGCTTTGATGACCACGTGGTTGATGACTGGATCGTCGGCGGGGCGGCCCTCGTCCGGATGCAGAAACTCGTAGAGGCTCTTATTGGCCCGCGAAAGTTCGCGGGCGCGCTCGGAGTGGACCAGATTGATGCGCTCGATCCAAGCGGTAACCTGCTGGTAATTGCGGCGGTCACGGCGCAGGCGCATCAAGTCTTCGGCGAACTGAAGACCGATCGCCAAAGTCTCCTGCGTACTGCGGCGGCGAATGGCGCGGGCAGATTGATCGAACTTCTTCATGGACGCTTTGCGCGCCGGAAATTTTTCCAAAATCTGCGCGACGCGCTTGGCTTCGTCCCGAACGACAAGCGCCTTCTTCAATTGCTGAAGGTGAATCGGAGGGCAATATTCGGAGGCAATCGCTCGCAGTTCGTAGCCCGCCAGAACATGGAAGAGCAAGTCGCGTTCTTCGAGCCTGTGAATCCATTCCTCAAGAAGATGGGCACGGATTTCCGCGGCGGCAGCAGAACTTTCGCCCGCCCCTGCGCTGGCGTCAAACAGGCGCCGGGCGTTTGCGGGCTGGTTCAGATAATCGCCGAGGCGGCCTTGAAATTCCGCGTTCAAAAAGTCCATGCGCTGCTTTGCGGCGGCGATCTGCGGCACCAGCTCTTCCAGATTCTTTTCGAGCGAAGCGGTCTTGCGGCGAAGATTGTCCATCTCGCCGTGCGCGCCGGGATCCGGAGCCGCCTTGCGCTTGAAGATCGAAGGGAACAGGTCTTCGCTTTCACCCGCGCGGCCGGCGACTTCCTCGTGCTCTTCCTCGATGAGCGCGAGTTCAGCATGCAGAAGACGCGCCTGTTCGAGCAGGCGTTCGTGCAACTTGCGGGCTTTGGTGAGCTCTTCGGCCGCGCCTCCGGCATTGTCACCGGAAAGAACGCATTCGCGGACGATATCGAGAAGCAGGGCGTCGAAAGTCTCGAAGCGATCCGGATCGTTGATGAAATTGCCGAGCAGCACGTAATGTTCGAGAAAGAGATACTCGTCGTTGCCGCCTTCGACAAAAAGGAAGCGGTTCTGCAGCAGCGGATACATTTCGCCGGAATCGTCGCCGAAGAGAGCAAGGCGCGTCCTGGCGATGGTGGTGTCCTCTACCTCGCGCCAGATGCGGCATAAAGTCTCGCCGACTTGACGGATGACGTTTTTGCGATCGGCCTGAATTGCGGCGATCTTGGAGCGCATGACGTGAGCCTGTTCACTGTGCTCGAAGAGCTCGCCGCGGGCGCGAATCCAGTCCTTGCACTCGACGAGGATGCTCGAAAATTGGTTTCCCGTTTCCTGGATGATGAATTTCAGAAGCGCGAGGTGGTGGAGGATGTCCGTCTCGATGGACTGCTGAAATTTGGCGCGCGTCAGCGATTCCTGCAGAATTTCCGTGAGCAACTTGCGAAACACGGAATGCTCGGGGGGCTTGGCAGGCTTGCGTCCCTTATCGCTCCCGTAAAGGAGGCCTACGTTGACGACCTGCCGAACCAGGTCGAAAAGGTAGGTGCGCGCCAATTCCACGAAACGGGGGCTCAGAAAAACGTCATAATGGATGTTATCGACGCCGATGGTCAGATTGGAGAGCCGGATTTCGGCGGAGTACGGCTCAAGCTTCATCCGGTCTGGATGGCTGACAGGTGGGGCGGTACGCGTTTCCAGCATCGAAAATTCTGCGATCAGGTAAACTCTTACTCTAGCGGATAAAAAACGCCATACGCAATGGAGCGGGAGCGAAAGCGTCAACCTCCCGACGGTAGCAGGGAGCGGATATGCCCTCGGGCACCTCGTGGCAGCACTTACCTTCGAGATACACCGCCAGCATGGGCGATTACCTGCCAGCATCCGAAATTTCCGTTTCGCCCACTTCGGCGAACCCAGCGGCGGCCGGGAATTGGGGGCCATGCCTCTACCTCGGGCCATCGGGACAGAGGTGCGCGAGACCAGCGCTTGAGGGGGGCTTCTGCGCTGTCCATTCGGCCGGCTCCGCCGCGGCGGTCACCCCAAATCGGAAGAAGGTGCTAGCGGCCGTCGCTGCGATTGCTGGAATCCTCTGGCCGTATGTGGATGACGTGGTGCGCGAAATCATCCGCTGGATGCACTCACACTAGGATGGTTCGCGCACTTTTGGCGCCGGGTGCGATGAGCCGGCGCCGCTCGATTATCAGACGGAAGATCAAGCCTGCCGCACGATTTCCAGTTAAAATGTCGGGCCATGTCGAAACTACTTGAAGGCAAAACGGCTATCGTACTCGGCGTGTGGAATAAGTGGAGCATTGCTTACGCCATCGCGCAGGCGTTCTCTCGCGAGGGCGCGAAGTTGCTCCTGACTTACCAAAATGAACGCGCGAAACCTGCGGTGGAGGAATTGGGCCGCGAACTCGGCGCGGCTGGATTTTTCCCTTGCGAAGTACAGCAGCAATCCGACATCGATGGCCTGGCCGAGGCGTTGAAAGCCGCAGGACACACGCTGGATATCGTAGTCCACAGCCTTGCAGCCGCGAAGCACGAGGAGCTGAATCAGCCGTTCCTGAGCACGTCGCGCGACGGATTTCAGCTTGCCCTTGATGTGAGCGCGTATTCGTTGGTGGCGATTTCGAAGGCTCTTTCGCCGCTGATGACTGGGGGCGGAGCGATCCTCACTCTGACTTACTTGGGATCGACGCGCGTGGTGACCAACTACAACGTGATGGGCATCGCGAAGGCCGCGCTTGAAGCAGAGGTGAAATATCTGGCCAGCGAGCTCGGTCCCAGCAAGATACGCGTGAATGCGATTTCGGCGGGCGCGATCAAGACGATTTCGGCGCGAGGAGTGAAGGATTTGTCCAAGATGCTGGAGATCTCCGCGCAGCGCGCGCCGCTGCGGCGGAACACCGACCCAGCAGAGGTGGCAGACACCGCCGTGTTTCTGGGCAGCGATCTAGGACGAGGCGTCACCGGAAATATCATTTATGTGGACGGTGGATTCCACATCATGGGCCTGTAAGAAACGGGTGCGCCGCAGGGTCGCGAAAACTCACCGGCTCCCGAAGGAAACGTTCGCCTCATCCGAAATTACGATGCGGCGCGTGTCATCGGAAACGTGCTCCAGCTGAACACGAATCACCGGCCAATCCGTGCGAATCGTCAGCTTATCGGGCCATTCGACGATCACCACCGCCGTTTCGTTGAAAATATCTTCCAGGCCGAGCGTTTCAAGATCGTGTGAATCCCCGATGCGATAGAGATCCACGTGATACACGCGGGATTTGCCGTCGTATTTGTGGACCAACGTAAAGGTCGGGCTAGTGACTTCGTCTTGTTCAGCAGCGCCCATTCCGCTAGCAAGGCCCTTTGTGAGGGTGGTCTTCCCTGCCCCCAGATCGCCGGAAAGCAAAATCAGAGCTGGCGGCGCTAACTGCCGTCCGATTTCGCGGCCAAGCTGAATGGTTTCTTCAGAGGAGTGCGTGGTCCACTCGCGGCTAGCCACGGCCACACTCTGCATAAAATTGCCGATAGGCGCGCGGAATTGCGCGGATCAGATCCGAGGCCATCAACGGGGCCTCGCCGCTTTCGGCGTAAGCAATGTCTCCCGCCAATCCGTGCAGGTACACTCCAAACGCCAGCACCAGCGGCCAAGGGGCGTCGCGATATTGGGCGGTAAGCCCCGCGAGCATCCCGGTGAGAACATCGCCCGTTCCGCCCGTCCCCATCCCAGGATTTCCGGTGGAGTTAATCCACGCGCGTCCGTCGGGAGCCGCGGTGACGGTGTGATGCCCCTTCAGAATTACGTACACGTTCCAATCGGCCGCGCACTTGACCGCCAGTTCCACGCGGCGGGACTGCACCTCATCGATCGTACCGCCTGTCAGACGCGCCATTTCTCCGGGATGCGGCGTAATGGCGATCGTCTCTTTCGGATCTCTCAGTTCACTCGCCCGGCCCGCGAACGCGTTCAAGCCATCCGCATCCAAGATGATGGGCATGCGCGAGCGCATGCCCATCACGCCGCGAACAAATTCCTGCGTCTCTGGCTGCGTAGTCAGTCCGGGGCCTATTCCCAGGGCGCTCTTTCCCGCCACGAGCTTCCCGAAAAAGTTTGCTTCGAAGCACCGCGCCGAGATTGTGCCTGCCAGCGTGGAAACGAGAGGCTCGGTCATAATCTCCGGTGTGTGCGCGGCAATCGTCGGCAGGACTGGTTCAGGCGTTGCCACCGTGACGAGTCCCGCCCCCGCTCGCAATGCCGCCCAGGATGCGAGCACGGCGGCCCCGCTCTTCCCCACCGAGCCGGCCACGATCAGCGCGTGGCCATAAGTTCCCTTGTGCCCTGTGGGCTTGCGAGGCAAAGCGAACCGGGCGAATTCCTGCGGCTCGCTCCAGCGGAGCTTTCCCTTCCCTATTTCCTCGATCAGTTCCCTCGGTGAACCGATATCCCGAACCGCGAGTTCCCCAGTGTGTTGCGCACCCGCGCCGAGAAATAGGCCGGGTTTCGGCGCTGTAAACGTGACCGTGTAGTCTGCAGCCACCACCTCGCCTTGCGCTTCGCCGGTATCCGCATGAAGCCCGGAAGGAATATCTACTGAAACGACCAGGCAGCCAGGTTCCCGGTGGTTCAGCCCGGCAATTACTTCACGCAAGCGCCCTTCCACCGCTCCCCGCGTGCCGGTGCCCAAAAGCGCGTCAACGATGATCGAAGCGGAGGTGAATTTCAGTTCGTCGCCTTTTCCGGGCTTATCAACCTGTAATTTCCCGGAGGCGGCTTTCCAACGCTTCAGATTTGTGGCCGCATCACTTTTTGCTTCGCGAGGATCGCCAAAGAAGCGGACTTCCGGCTTGGCACCCATCTTCCGAAGATGCCGCGCCGCGACGAAACCATCGCCGCCATTGTTGCCTTTGCCACAAAGCACCAGGATGCGCCGATGCGTAAAATTCGGGAATCGCGCTTGAATGAAGTCCGCTACACTTCTTCCGGCGTTTTCCATCAGGGTCAGGCCGGGCACGCGGTATCGCGCCGTCGTCAGCCGATCCACTTCCCTCATTTCCGCGGCAGTCAGAATTTTCATAAGTGAAGGCTCATGGTCACGCGGTTACGACAAGATCAGCGCAAGAAAGGGACAGTATAGTCAAAATACGCAACCAGCCCTAGGCACCTCGCAATTTTTGAGTGTTACCGCAGGCCACTCCGGTAGAATGCCGCAGGAGATACCTCAATGGCCGCGTTCCCTGGCGTCGATTTCCTCGAGTTCGATTCCTTGCTCAGCGATGAGGAGAAGTTGTCGAGAAAAACTGCTCGTCAGTTTGTGGACGAGCAACTGCTTCCCATTATCGCGGAGCATGATCGCGCGGGGAAATTTCCCATGCAGCTTGTGCCACAGATGGCGCAGCTCGGGTTTTTCGGAGCCAGTCTAAAAGGCTACGGCTGCGCGGAAATGTCCAATGTGGAATACGGACTGGTGACGCAGGAGCTCGAACGGGGCGATTCGGGCTTGCGGAGCTTCGTATCCGTCCAGTCGGCGCTGGTGATGTATCCGATTCACGCGTTTGGGTCGGACGCACAAAAGGAAAAATGGCTGCCGTTGCTGCAGCAAGGCAAAGCAATCGGATGCTTCGGGCTCACCGAACCGCAATTCGGCTCCAATCCCGGCGGAATGCTGAGCCGCGCCGTGAAAAAGGGTGATAGCTACGTTCTTGACGGCGAAAAAATGTGGATCACCAATGGCTCGATCGCGGACGTGGCGCTGGTCTGGGCAAAGTGCGAAGACGACAAAATCCGCGGCTTCCTGATCGAAAAAGGAACGCCCGGATTCAAGGCCTGGGACATTCATGGCAAACAATCTTTGCGGGCGTCGGTGACTTCCGGCCTGGCCATGACGGGCTGCAAAATTCCCGTGGCAAACGTGCTGCCCGGAGTCGAAGGCCTGAAAGGGCCGCTATCGTGCCTCAACCAGGCGCGGTACGGGATCGGATGGGGCGCCATCGGCGCGGCCATGGCTTGTTATGACGCGGCACTCGCCTATTCCAAGCAGCGCAAACAATTCGACAACCGCCCGATCGCATCGCATCAATTGGTGCAGGAAAAGCTGGTTTGGATGATCACGGAAATTACCAAGGCGCAGTTTCTCGCCTTGCAAACCGGGCGATTGAAGGACCAGGGCCGCGTGCACCCCTCGCACATTTCGATGCTGAAAATGAACAATGTATGGATGGCCCGCGAAACCGCCCGCACGGCCCGGGAAATTTTGGGGGCTAATGGAATCGTGGACGATTCCTGCATCATGCGCCACATGAACAATCTCGAATCGGTCTACACCTACGAAGGAACGCACGATATCCACAAACTGGTGATCGGGGAGCGCATCACGGGAATTTCAGCGTTCGTGTGATCGGACCGCTTCCGGCGACTTTTTCATTTATTCGGATGCGCAGTGTTTCGGCCTGCATTAGAATTTCCCGGCACTTCTTGGTAGGGGCACAGCTCACTTAAGGGGGGATCCATGGAACAGGAATTAAGCCTTGAATATTTGCGGGTCGTCGAGCGCGCGGCCATCGCTTCTGCCCGCACCATGGGACTCGGCGACCGCCACAAGGCCGATCAGGTCGCCGTCGAAGCGATGCGGACGGAGATGGATACGGTCGGCATGGACGGCACCATCGTAATCGGCGAAGGCGAACGCGATAAGGCGCCGATGCTCTTTATCGGTGAGAAAGTCGGGTTGGCGTCGCACGATAAGCACCACCAATACCCCGCCGTGGACATCGCTGTTGACCCTCTGGAAGGAACGAATCTGTGCGCTACCGGGGAGCCAAATGCCATCACAGTTCTCGCGGCAAGCGAACACGGCGGACTGCTCCACGCGCCCGATCTCTACATGGAGAAAATTGTCGTTGGGCCGCTGTGCCGGGGCGCCGTCGATCTCGATGCACCGCCTGAAAAGAATCTTAAGGCGATCGCCAAGCGGCTCGACCGCAAAGTGAAAGACTTGGTCGTGACCGTGCTTGACCGGCCGCGCCACGAAAAACTGATCGCGGATATCCGAAAGACGGGCGCGCGCATCCGGCTGATATCGGATGGCGACCTCTCGGCTGGAATCAGCGCCGCGGTTTCGGACATGGGCGTGCACGCCGTGATGGGCACGGGAGGCGCTCCTGAGGGTGTGCTCACCGCGGCGGCGTTGCGCTGTCTGAATGGCCAGATTCTGGGCCGGCTTGTCATCGCGAAACGCGAACACCGGGAACGTGCAGCGAAAATGGGCATCAAGGATCCCAACCGCATTTACGATACGGCCGATCTCGCGCCAGGCAAAAAGATCATCTTCGCCTGCACGGGCGTGACGCCCGGGGGGCTACTGCGCGGCGTTCGATTCTTCGGCGGAGGAACGCGGACCCAATCGCTCATCATGACGTACGAAGACCGGCAGATTCGTTTCATCGACTCGGTGCATCTCGAAAAGGGATCGACCGACGTGCGGGTGCGCTTCTATTGATTCAGCGCCGACTCAGCCGGGGGGCGTTGCTCGCGCCCCCTCGCCAAGCAATGTGTAAGGTTTGAGTTCTTATGTTTAGCTAGCGGTGCATCGCGGCACTAGAGTGGCTGCCGTGACCCGAGGCATGGCCCTGGCTCTGCCTGCGAGCAATCTGGGGCACTCGCTCCGACGGCTGGGGCGCAAGGGGGCGCGTGATCTGATTTGTGCTCACGTGCTCGCTTATCGCCTGCAACCTCTTCAGAATACCCTGCCATTGGGCCCAATCAAGTTGACGTAAGAACGGCCGAAGGCCCTGAATGAACGGATCCTCCAGGACGGTCTCTCCATTCGATTCGGGCACGAAAAAGCGGTTCAGGCCTACACCCAAAGCTTCGGCGATCTTCTCCAGAGTGCCGAGGCTGGGAGTCATCTGGCCGCTTTCGATCCGGGAGAGATATGAGCGTGAGACGCGTGAGCGAGCTTGTAGCTGACTCTGCGTCATGCCGCGCGATTCTCGCAACTGCCTGATGCGCTGGCCGATATTCTCCACAGTTTCGCGGTTAGGCCAGTTCTCAAACAATTGGCGATCGTCCCCCGGTAAATCCTGAGGCGACGGCGTCGGAATGACGAACGTCACCCTTGGGGGCAGCAAACGCAGACAGCGTCGACAGTTGCCCGTGCGTGTACGGTATTGAACTAATCCGCAAACCTGACAGCGGATCACTTCGCGATCGAGCTCCATGTTAGTTGCTATGCCATCTTTTTCCGCCACCGGTCTCCTCGCAGACTATTCCCGGCGATGCGAAAGGGGAGAAACTCACGAACAGGGGGAAGGCAGGAACTGGCGCGCGACACATTCTCCATACAGCGCCAATTTCTGTCAAGCCCTAATTTGTCACTTTAGCTGGGATCTACAGTTTAGCCCTCGTACCCCGGCGATTGCAACGCGGACGAGTTCTTATCGCTGCCCGGACCTGCGGCGAGGACCGTACGCTACGCGCGGCCTGAATATCGCATCTCATAAGGTGCTTTGCAGCGGTGTGCTATGATCACGAACGTTCGTCCTCGATGTTCTTCGCCTGGGGGGTTGGGTGATTAAATTCGGCAAGATAGCACTCGGCTTTTGGGTCGCGGTGTGGATCACGCCGCTGTTGGCGCTGGCGGGCCTTCGCCAGGGGCCGGCGCTGACTCTCCCTGGCGTTCTTTCGCAAATGGACGCTGTAGCCAAAGATTTCCACAGCCTTTCGGCGAGCGTCGAGCGTACCAAGGTCACGGTAGTTGTGAATGACCGTTCAACCGAAGAGGGCACCGTCCTCGTCAGAGGAGAAAAGATGTTGCTGCAACTGAAGGCCCCAGACGAACGCACGATCCTTCGAACGGGCGACAATCTTTACATCTACACTCCAGGGCTAAAACGCGTCGAGGAATACAACCTGGGCAAAAACCGGGACTTAGTGGATCAGTTTCTGCTACTCGGATTCGGAACAAAAGGGACGGAGCTGAAAAAGGGCTATTCGATCAAGATGGCGGGCGAGGATCGAGTAGACGACAAAAGAACCATCGAACTGGAATTGACGCCGAAATTGGAGTCCGTGCGCAATCAAATCTCCAAAATTCAACTTTGGGTGGATGAATCGACTTGGCTTCCAGACCAACAACGCTTCGACGAAGCGGGCTCGGGGGACTATTCCATCGTCCACTATTCAAAAATCATTCTGAATCCGCCCATTTCGGATTCCGAGTTCAAACCTCACTGGCCGAAGGGAACTCAAAAGATCAAGCCACAAGGCTGAGCTGCTGCCTTCGTCTTTCCTCCGCCTAGTGTTTCGCCGGCAATTCGCTCTTTCGCCCCTCTTGAGCTCATTCCTGTCCTCGCAACGACACCCTCTTTTCGATTTTTCTTCCGGCCGAGCCAGGCTTCTGTTTGTAAGCATCATGAGAATATTTTCATCAAGGGCCAATTCCGGTCCAAGATTAGACTCATCAGGGGTGAAGCTAAAGTGATGGAAAATCCGCCTCGCCTGATCGAAAATAAGGGGGTTACACTATAGGGCACCAGGAATTGGCGGCAGGTTGACGGGGCGTGCGGCCTCCCGCATATTCGGACAACCAGAAACTAGGGTACTCATACCGCAGTACTTGGGGGCAGTGTTATGGGAGCTCTTCCGCAACGTGATGATCGGCCGGTTGTTTCGCCGATGCGCGAAGTCGAAAGCCGTACACAGTCCGTAACAGCCATTTCGGGAAAGCCTGGGCCGCGCCGCTTTGCTCGCGTTCCCACCCACGCCATAGGCGTGGCGGATGAGCGTCGTCGCTACCCGCGAGCTTCGCTTTCGCTACCCTTACGCCTGACACGGATTGGCGATAAGACCGAACCCTTCCCCGTGACGCTTGTGACCAGGAATATCAGCTCGAGCGGAATCTATTTCCTGGCGCCCCGCGAGATGGAGGCGGGCATGGCCATTGAGCTGGAAGTCGCGCTGGTTGATCGGCCTCTGGGTTGCGGCCGCGTCCAGATGTGCACTGCCGCTCACATCGTGCGCTGCGACGAAACGGATATGCCGGGCTGGAAAGCCTACGCCGCCAGCTTTGACGACTTCGCTCTCCAACGGGACGATTCTCTGCCCAGACGCCCTAACTACTTCTAATAGAAGACGAAGCGGCGCGGTCCGGTCGCGACATCAAGCCAGATTTCTCCTGCCCACAACGTACTCTGCCCCAGAAGACCTAGGCTCTTCTGCTAGGATTCTCCTCTAATGGCCCATCGTATATTCCCAACGCGGGTTGTTTTGCTCGATTGGGACGGAACCCTGCTTAATTCCTACGCTGCCGACAAGAACGCCTATGCCGCGATGTTTCGCGCGCTTCGGATCGAATGGGGAGTTGCCGAGATCGAGCGCCATTATTCTCCCGACTGGTATCGCGTGTATCGTGCGGCCCGGATCCCGCGCTCGAGCTGGGTGCGTGCGGACCGGCTCTGGCGAGCCGCGTACCGCAGCCAACGCCCCCTCTTGCTCCCGGGCGCACGAAAGGTGCTGCACGAACTGGGTCGACGGTTCGATCTGGGCTTGGTGACCAGCGGCAGCGGGACGCGTGTCCGAAAGCAGCTCCGGGAGTTCGCTTTTCGGGATTACTTCCGGGCCTGCATTTGCAGCGAAGACGCGCCACGAAGAAAGCCGGATCCCGCGCCCCTGCAACTCGCCCTGAAGTGCATTGGCGCCCAGCCGGCAGAGTGCGTGTACGTGGGCGACGCTCCAGAGGACATTGAAATGGCACGGCGTGCCGGCGTGCGCGCGATCGGCGTCCTGGGACCGTTTCCTACCGCGGTTCGCCTGCGCGCTGCCCATCCTGACTTGCTGCTGCGCTCAATCCAGGAGCTGCCCAGGCACTTGGCGGCGATGGCCGAACCAGTCGCCGAAAAGTTCAAAAAACGGCGAATATAGCCTCCTCACCGTGGACGATTTTTCTTTACACCAACAACTACTTGCGCGATTTGAGGCCTCGGTGTAAAGATTTTCCTCGTATCCTCGGACTGCGCCCATCGCCGTAGACTTCCGACCTTCCGCCTATCGTTGGTGTTCAGATGTGGATTCACCCGAAGGGTGAGCTGCGGACGGCGGCGGAGGGCCGCCTTGCGTCGCGCCGGAAGCGGGCGCCGGGGCTGGGCTGACTTGGAAGTCCGTTGCGCGAACCACCAGGCGCAGTTGAAGCGGGTCGGCGTTGGGCTGATCGATATAGTCGTCCGAAGTGGTATAGGTCGGCAACCAATACTTGCCCTGAAAATTCTCCCGATAGGTTTCGAACAGGCTAAAGGGCAGCTTTTCTCCCATGCCCGAAAGCTCGCTAATGAACTTGCCGTAGGTTTCGACGATGGCTAGATCATGGTCGTCGACAAAAACCACTCCTTGGAAAAGGCGCTGGGTCCGGCTCAACTGCTTGGGCTTTACCTGAAAGACGTAGGTATTCAATTCATCGAGCTTTTGCTGGCCGGCGTAAAGGAAATCGTATTTCCCGATTTGATCCGTGGTGAGAAAGAATAGCGGCAAGCTGACGATGGTGCGGACATCCTCCAGGCTGTAGTTGGTCACCTTCAGATTTGATTGAGGCTGCTTGGTCACGCGCCAGGCTCGCTGGCCATCAGGCCGCGTGAATTCGTAGCCGGTGACCGTGAACTTCCCTCCGTTATCGGCGAGTTCCTCGATGCGAATCGTTTCCGTGAAATCGTAAGTGTTGTAAACGCCTTTGGCCGCGTCTTCGTTCGCGGCGAACCTTTGGATGATCTCCTGTGCCGGAAGCGGCGGAGGCCCGGGGTGGGGCACTGATGGAATTCGCTTCACTTCGAACTTCGGAGGCGGCGCCATCGGGCCTTGATCTTGCGCGTATACCTGGGGAGCAATTGCCGTGATGCCGGCGGCGACGAGCGCTGCGGCGAAGATGAACCGCTTGCGGAGTAAGCTCATTTTAAATTTTAGATGCGTCTCGCCTGCGCAGCGTTTGAGCCCGGCGCGCTCTTTCCACAAAAATATCACAGACTTAGTAACGGGACCCTAAAAAGGAGAATCCTAAGTGGGAGGGCTCTGCTAAAATCGCGCACTCGCGGCCAGTGGGCAAATAAATTGTGCACAAAAATAACAATGCGAAGCGCTACTACGTGAGCGGGACCGTGCAGGGCGTCGGATACCGTTATTTCGCGGAACGCACAGCGGCGCAACTCGGAATAATGGGCTACGTGCGGAACTTGCGCGATGGACGCGTGGAAGTATATGCCATCGGCCCTGCGGATTCGCTGGCTTCTCTGCGCGGGCGGCTGGAAAACGGGCCGATGGGAGCTTCCGTGGAAAACGTGACCGAGGAAGACGCGCCCATCGATCCCCAGTTCCAGCACGGCTTTTCCATCGAATACGACGGCTAAGAAAAGAGGAGCTAGTGGACGACCTGAAGAAACTAATCCGCGAAATCCCGGATTACCCGAAGCCGGGAATTCTGTTTTACGATCTGACCACGTTGCTTCAGGACCCGCGCGGATTCCACTCGCTCGTCGAACAACTATGTGACCATTACGAAGGGAAAAAAGTCGATATTGTGGCCGGGATCGAAGCGCGCGGATTTATTTTTGCGCCTGCTCTGGCGTACCGGCTGGGTGCCGGTTTCGTTCCCATTCGCAAGCCAAAGAAGCTTCCTTGGAAAACCACATCCGCCACCTATCAGCTCGAGTATGGCAGCGATTCGCTCGAAATCCACCAGGATGCGGTGCGGCCGGGCCATCGCGTTGTTCTTTGCGACGACCTGCTGGCAACGGGCGGCACTGCCGCAGCCGCAGTCGGCCTAATTCGCCAACTGGGAGGCGAAGTAGTGGGCGCGGCGTTCGCGGTGGAGTTGAACTTTCTGCATGGACGTTCGAAACTGCCGGGCATCGATGTATTTTCGCTGCTGAAGTACGACAGCTGAGAATCCAAACTCAAAAAAAGCTAAGACCCAAGCGCGCGGCGCTGGCGGACCGCTTCAAAAAGCATCACGCCGGCTGCCACGGATACGTTGAGCGACCGTACCGGCCCACTCGTCGGGAGCGAAACAAGAAAATCGCACCGTTTTCGTGTCAGCTCGTGCAGCCCTTCGCCTTCCCTGCCGAGGACGATTCCAACCGGCCCTTTCAAGTCCACCTCGGTGTAGCTTTTTTCGGCGCGCTCATCGAGGCCCACCAACCAGTAACCCGCTTCCTTCATTTCTTCCATCGCGCGGACAAGATTCTTCACTCGCGCGACAGGCAAATGCGCGAGCGCGCCCGCGGACGCTCTCTCCACTGTATCGCTCAGCCCGGCGGCACGCCGTTCCGGGATCACGACACCCTGCGCCCCCGCGGCGAGCGACGTGCGGACGATTGCTCCCAAATTGTGGGGATCTTCAATACCGTCGAGTAGGACCAGCAGTCCCCGCGCTGTCTTTGCGCGCAGTAAATCTTCCAGCCCGACCACGGGCTTGGCAGCGGCGAGCGCAGCGACGCCCTGGTGTTCTCGCGTGCCGGCGAGCCGGTCCATCTGCTGGCGATCCTCGAAGCGCACCGGCACTCCGTGGGACTTCGCCAGGCGGACGATTGTCTCTACACGGTCCCCGTGGCGGCCTCGCGCGATCACGATGCGGTCCAGCGGACGCCCTGCTGTGAGCGCTTCTTCGACCGCATGGAATCCCGTCATCCAGTTCATGTATTGGTGTTGGCTTCAGGAGCCGAAGGCCGTTTAGTGCAGACGAATCGTGGCAATCGCGTGCGCTGCAATGGCTTCGCCGCGTCCGATTTCACCAGTGCCTTCGTTCGTTTTTGCTTTCAGGTTGATTTCGCCGGTCGTAATGCCCAAGGATTTCGCCAGTGCGGCACGCATGGCCGGAAAATGCGGCCCGAGCTTGGGTCGCTCGCAAATCACAATCGCATCGGCATGTACGATTCGAAGCTGGCGATCCGCCAGCATTTTGCGAACGTGCTCCAGGAAGATCAAGCTTGAAGCGCCCTTCCACTTGGGGTCAGTGTCTGGAAAGTGCGTGCCGATATCGCCGAGGCTCGCTGCTCCCAAAAGCGCATCGCACAGCGCGTGGCTGAGCACGTCGCCGTCAGAGTGTCCCTCGGAGCCTTTCTCGAACGGAACTTCGACGCCGCCGATCATAAGCTTCCGCCCCTCGACCAGACGGTGAAGGTCGTATCCGATACCTGAGTACGTCATCGCATGCTCACGCTTTCACCGCTTGGCGTTCCTGTTCGAGGTAGAAGCGCGCGAGGTCCATGTCCGCGGGGCGAGTGATCTTCAAATTGCGTTCCGAGCCGAGCACCACAAACACATCGTGTCCGAAACGCTCGACAAGCGCGGCCTCATCCGACGCGGTAACTCCATCTTCGTCGGACTTCCGAAAGGCATCGCGCAGCAGAGTGTAGGAAAAGACCTGCGGCGTTTGCGCGAGCACGATTCGTTCGCGCGGAATCGTCGCCGAAATCAACGCGACATCCTGCGGCAGGGTGGCGCGCTTCACTTCCTTCACCGTATCAATCGCTGGAATGCCAAGGATGGCCGCTCCTCGTGCGCGCACTTCGGCGATCAAGCGATCGATCTGCTCGAGCGTCACAAAAGGGCGCACCGCGTCGTGCACCAGGACGATCTCTGTGGAGGGATCCACTTGCGCCAGAGCATTCGCCACGGATTGCTGGCGCGTATCTCCGCCATGAATCACGCGAGCGGGCCGCCCCAAGCCAGCCTTGGCTACTTTGTCTTGCAGAAAAACGACGTCGTCGCTGCGAGTGGAGATGAAAAAATCCGTGATCGCGGTGCAAGCTGCCAACCGCCGCAACGTGAAAATGATCAACGGCATGCCGTCCAGCTCGAGGAATTGTTTCAGCTGATCGGCGCCCATGCGTGTGCCAAGCCCGGCAGCCGGCACAATTGCGGCAATTCGGTTCATCGGAGCGTAATCCTATCGCAATCCACGCCTCGGGGGCGAGACAAAGGGTTTTCCACGTTTTCTAGGAGCGACCCGACTCGGGATAGAGCGCACGCGGCGGACGTTCTCCGCCACCGGTCGCGCTTTCGGGGGCGCGGCTTGCCTGCGGTTCCGCGGAAGCGGCGCTGCGCTGCCCCGCTTCGCTGCGATCGTCATAGCGGCCGAAGATCATTTTTCCCGCCGTCGTTTGGTGGACGGACGTGACGCTGATATCGACGGTCTTGTTGATCATCTTGCGCGCCCCGTCGACCACCACCATCGTGCCGTCGTCCAAATAAGCGACGCCCTGATTGTATTCCTTGCCTTCGCGCAGGATAAAAACACGCATGGTTTCGCCGGGCAGAACGACAGGCTTCAACGCGTTCGCCAGCAAATTCACGTTCATGATTTCGATGCCCTGAAGAGTCGCAACCTTGTTCAAGTTGAAATCGTTGGTCACGACCTTTGCATCGTAGCGCTTGGCCAGCTCGATGAGTTTCATATCCACTTCCGCGATATGAGCGAAATCGTCTTCCGCGATTTGCACCTCAAGATGTGGCATTTTCTGGATGCGCTGCAGCACTTCGAGCCCGCGGCGGCCCCGCTGGCGCTTCAGCGGATCGGCTGAATCAGCAACGAGTTGTAATTCGCGCAGGACGAACTGCGGAATGATGATCGTGCCGTCGAGAAACAGCGCGTCGGCAATGTCCGCCACGCGGCCATCGATGATTACGCTCGTATCCAGCAGCTTGAACGAATGCTTGGTGTTGCGCTCGCTGCCGAAAACCCCGCCAAACGCTTGCAGGTTCAGCATGTCGCCTTTGTTCGCGCCCAGCACCAGGCCGATGTAGGTCATCACTAGAAAAATTCCGAGGCTGAAGAAGGACCGCGTGCTTATCGGGATCGTGGTGTGCGTAAAGATCAGCGAGATCAAATATGCGCCGAGAATCCCGAGGATGGACCCGATGGCGGCCCCAATAAGCCTCCGAAGGCTTGCCTTCCGCAGCCGCAATTCGAAAAGGACCACGGCGATCGCGAATAGGAACCCGGCAAGCGCGCCATACGGCCCGGAGAGGCCAAACGGCTGAAAGTGAAATCCGGCCGCAGTGCAGATGATCGTGAAGATTGCGCGGAACGCCAGCATATCCCAAAACGTGCCGACGCTATCCCGGTAAGGGCGCGAAATCAACGTTGGCTTGGAAGGTGGCTGGCTTGGCGCTACGTCCGGGGGAACTCGCCCAGGCGCGTTAGAAGTCCTTGGCATCGTGGCACCTTATGAAGTATGAAAATCGGGCCTTCATCGACCCATTAATTTATTCGCCGACGACCTGTAGAGCATCGTTTGGCGCCCAGATATAAAATCGACTTTCACTGAAATTAAAAATGATGCCCGTAGTATAACACCGCGCGCAAATCCAAGTGAACCGAGTTTCCGGTAGTGACTCAGTTTGCCTATCACAATCCTTTCGTGGCGCAGACGCTCTTGCCGTGGCGCAGACACTCTTGCCCGCGCATGTAAGTCGAGGCAATCGCTAACCCACAGCCAAGAGTGGCCATGCCACCAAGAACCGGGTGGAAGCGCGGGCCTTCAGGCCCGCGAAAAGTGAGGTTGGGAGAATGGGCTTTAGCCCCGGCCAGCTGAGGCACTACGGAGTGTCCCGAAACTCTTTCACACGTAATGGCGCGGCACGCGGCGGCCCAGCGCGCACAGCAGATCCGACGTAACCGTTCCGATTTCGCGAGCGACGTCGGAAACTTGAATTTCGGCTTCGCCGTCGCGGCCGTAGATGGTGACGATATCGCCCAGCGCGACGTTTGGAACGTCAGTTACATCCAGCGTGGTCAAATCCATCGAAATTGTGCCCACCAGGGGGACATGCTTGCCGCGCACAAGCGCGCAGCCTCGATTGGTTCGCTGCCTCAGGATGCCATCGGCGTAGCCCGCGTTGATCACGGCTATCCGCGATGGCCGGTCGGTGATGAAACGCGCGCCATAACCTACCGGCTGACCCGGCGGAAGATCGCGCAGCGTGATGATGCGAGCGCGAAGCGAAAGGCTCGGCTTGATCGGCAGCTTTTGCCGCACTTCCTGTCCTTTGTCGGGAGGATCGAATGACTGGTAGTAGCCATAGAGAATCGCGCCGGGACGCACCATGTCCGCCCACGTGCTCGGCCGCGCGCAGATCGCGCCGCTATTCGCCATGTGAACGATTCCTGGCGACACGCCGAGCGCGCGAAGGCGGTCCAAGCAGTCGCGGAACACTTGCTCCTGATCGTCCGTTTGACGCGCGCTGAAGTCCTCCGCCGAAGCAAAATGCGTGAAAGTACCTTCGAGTTCCAGGTGACGGCTCTCCGCAAGCGCGCCCGCAAATGACTCAAGTTCCGAAGGCGAGATACCCAGCCGGTTCATTCCTGTATTTATCTTCAGATGAAATCGCAGGCGAGATTTCACGCGCGCAGCCTTTGCCGCGCGTTCGAGGTGCCGCACATCTTCCAGGCGCGTCACGGTGGGAGTGAGATGGTTCTTGATGAACCGCGCCTCTTCCCCTGGCCAAAATCCCGTGAGAACCAGAATCGGTTTGCGAATGCCCGACTCGCGCAGTTCGATGCCTTCATCGCCGCAAGTTACGCCAAAGCGATTCGCTCCCGCTTTCTGCAGCGTCTTGGCCACTGGCACGGCTCCCATGCCGTAACCATTCGATTTCACCACCGCCAGAATTTCAGGCTTCGGCCCGATGTGCCGGCGAACGACTTTCAGGTTGTGATCCAGAGCCTTGAGCGAAACCTCCGCCCATAGCGGCCGCCCCTGCACTCGAATTTGCTTTGCCATGTCTCTTTAGGATGCCAGACCGCACCCCACCCGCGCGAAACATTTCGGCGCAACCGTGCCTCCCGAGTCACCAGATTCCAGTAAATCTGAATAGCGAGGCTCTGCCTGTGGGTAGTCATTGAGGTATAATGGCAAAGAAAGCGAGTCTCCCCTTCTCCGTACCGCTATTTCAGTTCGACCCTCAAAACCGGGAAAGCGCCGCAATCTGGCGTTTGGTTCGAAAGTTGCCGCTTAATTTCGGGCTAGCAGACGGGCGAATCTTCCGGTGGTGGGCGATCAATATTCCTCTGAATCTGCTGCCTTCTTCTCGCTTTTACGGAGACATCGACTTAATGATTTGTACGCTGTCGACTCCAATGGAACCACCGAGCATTTTCTACAAGACGTGGGAAATCAAGTTGATGCTCGTGGACAAATCCGGCAAACCACGCTCGCTCAAATCGAACAAGACGGAAGAAATCCTAAACCAACTTAGAATTCACCGAGAATTCGGGTCCCCGGAAGTTTCTCTGCTGGAACTCTATTTGCACGAGGCGGGTTCTAAAGCCTTCAAATTCTTTCCGCAAGAGGGCGTTTTCGTCGTCGTGGAGAAACGCGCTAAGGAGCTTCAAAAGCGGTTGTTCGGATACCAGGTCCTGCCCTTTGGTCACGGGAAGAACGAAAGTGGCGAAGACTTTAGGATCTTCACTCCGCAAAATCCGTTCAACCCACGAAAGGCAACAGTCGATTTGTTGAGAGCAGCTAGAACAGAAGCCAAAGGAGCATTCCTAGAGCTCGCTCAGTACCTGTCGGCCTTCGCCGAGAGTGAATCAAAAAGGCTGTCCAGGCCGCTCGGCGCCGCGGTGGTCGCGTATTGCCGAGTCTGTCGAGAACTTTGTCTGATCCACAGGAAAGATGAGGTGCGCTGCTACCGTTGTTTCACCTCCTTTACGGGTCGATCCTCTTTACCCCCGATTCATGACATCCAACTCAGCAAGTATTTGAAGAAATAGGGTCGCTCCGCCCCCGCCAAAAGCTCGATGCTCCGCTCCAGGGCGTGGCGAAGACATTGCGGCGCGATTCCTCGAGCGTCAATTTCAGTGCAACAGAGGTTCAAAGAGAAATTTGTGCTCGGCCCATATCGTTCTTCCAGGAGGCTTGCAAGCTGGAGGGGAAGATTCTCATCCAGCTTGACCTTCATCGAATGTGCGGAACTTCGGGAACTGGCAAGTCCTCTTCAGGCTGGTGACTAACCCTTTCGCTCCGTATTTCCTACCTCTGACATCAGATCACGCGGATAAATACCACACCAGAATTACCCATAGGCTCGACACAAAGGCGTATGGGTGCCGCATCCTTCGCGGCGTCTGCGAAGGGTGCGAAGCCTCGAGTAGCAGCTCGAAGATGGAGAGACCGCCAGCCTCCTACTGCTTGTCGAAAAACCTCACGCTGCTGTCGGATTTCCCGCTGACATCTGTTCCCTTGGTTGTAATCGTGGTGGTTTTTCCATCTTTGGAGGCCACGACCCGGGCCGTCAGCACAACTTTCCCACCCCGTTTTGCCGTCACTTCATAAGTGTTGGTGTTAATGCGCTTAAGCGCTAAGGTGTCGGCGCCGTTTGGCGTTCCCATTCCGGTCAGCGGATAATCCTTGCCATCGTACTTGGCGGTGTAACCGTATGCGATGCGGCTGCCATCGGCGGCCGTGCCCTCGTAGCTCCCCTTGACGCTGTCGCCTTGCGCCACTACAACGCGCGTTTCTTCCTTGGGTCCCGGATTGGGACTAGCCTTCGATTTTTCTGGGTTCATTTTCCAGGTTCCCACGAAAGGATTCCCTTGGGCCTGTGCCAGTCCCGTCGCGGCCAGGCAGAAAACGATAACGACCAGAGTTGCCATGAATCGCTTCATTGGTGTCTCTCCCTGTCAAGTCTTGCTGGGTGTGGCCGTGGGCCCGGAGCCGGTTGGTTTTCACGCAGGACACTACGGTGGCGCCGCGATGGAGTCAATCGAAATTTCCGGTATAACCTATGACTCGCGCATCGTACGCGCCAAGCAACCAGCCAACCGCGCAGTGCCTGAGATTACGCGCTCACCGGAGAAGTGAAGGCGGGTGCCGCTCTCTTTCGCGCCGTGTCTTCTAACATGACGTAAGGCGCGGTTAATACCACACCAGAATTAGCCACAGGCCGGCCCTCCGCAGAAGCTACTCTTCCCCGCTGGAGCTCCAGGCGTCTGGGGCGGCCTCTTCGAAGCGTGTGTGGCGGCTGAGAAACACAAAATTCAAGTTGCCGGTTGGTCCGTTGCGCTGTTTCGCGATTATGATTTCCGCCTTGGCTCGATCTTCTTCAGCCATGTCCGTCTTATAAAAATTCGGGCGGTTGATGAAAAGGACGACGTCCGCATCCTGCTCGATCGCGCCCGATTCCCGCAGGTCGGCCAGCTGCGGCTTGCGATCTTCGCGCTCGGGAGCGCGCGTCAACTGGCTCAGCACTACCACCGGAACCTTCAACTCCTTCGCCAGCGCCTTCAAGGCCCGCGAGATGCTCGACACTTCTTCCTGGCGGTTGCTGTTCCGCCGGTTCGTTGTAGGCACAACCAGCTGAATGTAATCGACAATCACCAGCGAAAGCCCACGGTCGCGCTTCAGCCGCCGCGCCTTGGCTCCCATTTCGAGGACCGTAGACGACGCGGAATCGTCGATCCAGATGGGCGCCTCTCCTAGCTCCGCCAGCGACTTTGTCACCTTACCCCAATCGTCGCGATTCATATGTCCCGTGCGGAACTTGTGCGCATCCACGCGCGCTTGCGACGCCAGCAGGCGCAGCAGCAGAGACTCCTTCGACATTTCCAGACTGAAAATCGCCACCGGCTCGCGATGTCGCAATGCGACATTCTCGGCAATGTTGAGCGCTAGCGCCGTCTTCCCCATCGACGGCCGGGCAGCCAGAATAATCAGCTCTGACGGTTGCAAACCTGCGGTCTCGTTATCAAGCCCCGCGTAACCCGTAGCAAGGCCGGTGATCCGGCGCCCCTCGCTGAAAATTTTCTCGAGTCGATCGAAGCTCTCCTTCACTAGATCTTTCACGCCGATCAGCCCGGCCTTTACCCGGTCTTCCGCCAATTGAAAGATGGTGGACTCCGCGCGATCGAGAATCACGTCCGCATCATCGCCGGCCGCCAGCGCTTGCTCCTGAATCGCGGACGCGGAATAGATCAGGCTCCGCAGAATGGCCTTCTCTTTCACGATGCGCGCGTAGTGATCCACGTTCGTCGCGCGCGGCAATCCGTCCGCAAGCTGCGAAAGGTACGCCACGCCGCCCGCGGCTTCGAGCGCGCCGCTTCGCGCCAGATCTTCCATCAGCGTGATCGTGTCGATGGCCTGTTGCTTCTCGCCGAGCTGTACCATCCGCTCGAAGATGTGACGGTGCTGCGGAAGAAAGAAATCCTCGGAGCGCAATTGCTCCACGGCGGCATTCAGCGCGTGATTATCCAGCAGCACTGCGCCAAGAATGCTGCGCTCCGCCTCCAGGTTGTGGGGCAGCGGCCGCTCGATACTGGTATTTGCGGGCATCTAGATATTCGCCTTATATTCGCCTAATACTCCATCGGGCGCAAGAGGTCGCTTGCCGCAGCCTTCTGCGCGCCGCACTGCATCGTGAATGTCGAGATTTTCGCAACTGTGGGCGCGAGTCTGCACCCCTGGAACACAAAGGTCAATCACGAGCGCCTGTGGACTTTTTCGGAAAAGTGGAAAACGCCGATCGGCAAGAAATGTAGCGAGGGATTTCTTCTAATTTCTGTGGCGCGAGTCGAATGAGTGAAACCTGGATTTTACGTGCGCCTTCTTCTGAAAAATTGTGTCGAGTTTAACGCACCAACTCCGTTCAATTGAGCGCATTTAAGAGGCTTAAAATGCTCAAAAACGTCGCCTCCAGCCCCGTTAGCCGCCGTTTCAGGCACGAACTTTTCAGGTGCGGCCAGGCTGACTTCTATGCTTCCTTTTTGACGCTGAGCTTTACGTTCGCGGCAATTTCGCGGTGCAACTTCACGGGAATTTCGAATTCGCCGACAACTTTGATGGGATCGGCCAGCGCGATTTTGCGTTTTTCCACGTTAAAACCTTTCGCCGCCAGCGCCTCGGAAATATCCGCCGACGTAACCGAGCCAAAAAGCTGATCGTTTTCTCCAGCCTTCCGCGTAAGTTCGAGCGAAACTCCCGCCAGCAGTTCGGCCAGCTTCTGCGCGTCGCCCTTTTCCGTAGCTTCCTTCTTCGCGAACGTGGCGCGCATTTTCTCGAGCCGCTTCATGTTGCCGGCGCTGGCTTCGAGCGCCAGCTTCCGCGGCAGAAGAAAATTCCGCGCGTATCCTTCGGCCACGTTGACCACCTGGCCTCGCGTTCCGAGCTTTTCGACGTCTTCCTGCAAAATAATCTGCATGATGTTGACTCCAGATTTTCTTCCGGGGCTAAAGCCCCTGTTGAGCAGCGCGCTATGCGGCGGGACTAAAGTCCCGCCCTTCCACAAAAGTGACCGTTACAGTTCCGCTGCGAACGGCAGCAGCGCGATATTCTGCGCCCGCTTGATCGCCACAGCCAGCCAGCGCTGGTGCCGCGCGCAAGTTCCCGTCATGCGGCGCGGCAAAATCTTTCCGCGCTCTTGCAGGAAGGGCGCCAGTATTTCCGATTTCTTGTAATCAATGTAGTCCGACTTGTCCACGCAGAACCGGCACACTTTTTTCTTCCGAATGAAACTGCGCTTACCTCGCTTCGCGGGACCGCCCGGCCTGCCGCCCTGCGGACGCGGACCTCCCGGCCCGCCAAATCGGCTCGGTCCGCCATGCCCCGCTGGCCCGGAATGTCCCGACGGCCCGCTCGGCCCCGAGGTCGGTCCCGGTGACGCAGCTGGCGCGGTCGATGGTGCCTGCGGATTTGGTACGTTTTCGTCTGCCATTCGATTTCTCCTGAATTAGAAACTAGGTTGTGGCCGCAGCCTGTTCGCCGCTGCCAGGCATTGCCGGAGCGGGCGCCGCGGCGGTTTTGCGAGGGCGGCGAGCGGCGCGCTTCTCACGATGTCGCTTTAGCTTTTCCTGGCGCTTCAATTCCTCGTCCACGCGCACTGTCAAGTACTTCATCACGGCGTCTGCAACTTTCAGCCGGCGCTCGAGCTCCTTCACCACCTCGCCGTGTGTAGAGCGCACCGCCATGTACACATAAAATCCCTCGCGCAGGCGCTGTATTCGATAGGCCATGCGCTTCCGGCCCCACTTCTCCGTCTTCTCGATCTTGGCGCCTTTTTCTGTGGCGGCATGTTCGAGTGTTGCAATCACTTTGTCGACTTCCGGCTCCGGCGTGTCCGGCCGGCAGATAAAAATCAGGTCGTATAGACGTTCTTCCATATGCCCTCTCGATTCCTTGCCTTCCTTGCGGCAAACCCTAATTCCCTACTCCGGATCTTCCTCGTTAGGAGTCGCCTTGCGATTGAACCGCGACATCGCCTTCTCGACGCCCTCCGTCAAAACCAGTTCCACCGCGTTGGCTGCCTCCACCACCATCTCTTGAGCGATCCGCCGCTCCTCGCGGCTCATCGTGCTCAGGACGTAGTCTCTGCGGTCTCCCCAAATCTTTTCCGGCCGAACACCCAGCCGAATGCGTACAAATTCGTCCGTGCCCAGCGCGCTGATGATCGATTGCATGCCGTTGTGCGAGCTGTTCCGGCCTTTGTCCCGAATCCGCAACATGCCCCACGGCAAGTCCACTTCATCGATCAGCACGACCAGATCGGCCGGCTCACATTCATATCGCTCGGCCAACATTCGCACGGCAACGCCGCTCAGATTCATCATCGTCTGCGGCTTCGCCACGATCACGTCCTGGCCCGCCACTGCGCCCCGCCCGATCAGCGATTTTGCCTCCGGACGCGTTATCCTGATTCCCGCCCGCTCCGCCAGCGCATCCACGGCGAGAAAACCCAGGTTGTGCGGCGTCCATTCATATTCGGCGCCGGGATTGCCGAGTCCAACAATCAGTCGCATGGGCGAGCCGGCTCCTTACGCGCCCGGCACTTCGGCACAACCCGCTTACTTCTTCTTTTCCGGCTTCTCTGCCTTCTCGCTCTTCGCAGCCGGTTCTGCGCCCTCTTCGGCCTCTCCCTCTTCTTCCTTCTTGCCCTTCTTGATTACCTCGGGCTCGGCCGGTGCCGTTTCCGCCGCCACGGCCGCTTCCGGTGCCGGTTCCTCTTCCTTCTTCAGCATTACGACGTGCGCCAGTACGCGCTGCGGGTCCGTAAGCAGCTTCACCTTATTCGCATCGATCGGCAGATCGCCCGCGCGAAGCTGTTTGCCGATCATCAGCTCCGTCACGTCCACTTTGAACTCTTCCGGAATATCCGCAGGCAAGCACTCGAGCTCCACTTCGCGCGTGACCATCTCGAAAATGCCGCCCTGCAATTTCACGCCCTGCGGCTCCCCAAACGTGTGCACCGGCACGCGCACGCGCATTCGCACGTCCATCGCAATCCGCAGCAAATCAACGTGCAGCAGCGAGCCGCTTAGCGGATCAACTTGCCAATCCTTCAGCATGGCCTGCTCTTCCTTGCCTCCGGCAACTCGCACGCTAAAAATCGTGTTGTGGCCCGATTCCGAGCGCAGAATCCGCGCCACCTGTTTCGCATTCACCGCCAACGACACGGATTCCTTGCGTCCGCCGTAAAGCACCGCCGGCACCATGCCTGTTTGCCGCGTGCGACGCGCCGGACCCTTGCCGCGACCCTCGCGAACCTTTCCTTCAACTGTAAACGTCTCCATTTGCTACCTCACACTCGCTAGATAAACAATTCGCTGATCGAAGTCTCTTCGTGAATCGACTGTATTCCCCGCGCCAGCAGCGGAGCGACGCTCAGCGTCTTGATCTTCGGCAGCTCCCGCGCCGCCTGACTCAGCGGAATCGAATCGGTCACGACCACTTCCACGATGTCCGACTTTCGAATGCGCTCAACTGCTGGACCCGAAAGCACCGGGTGCGTGCAGGCCGCATAAACTTGTGATGCGCCATTCTCGAGAAGTGCTTCCGCCGTTTTTACCAGCGTTCCCGCCGTATCAATGATGTCATCGATGATCAGCGCGGTACGATCTTTCACCTCGCCGATCAGGTGCATCACTTCGCTCACGTTCACGTCAATCCGCCGCTTATCCACGATCGCCAGCGGCGCATCCATCCTTTTCGCGAATAGCCTCGCCCTTTCCACGCCTCCGGCATCGGGCGAAACCACCGTCACCGGGCCCAACTGCTTCTTCTGGAAATATTCCACCAGCACCGGCGCGGCATACAAATGATCCACCGGAATATTGAAATATCCCTGAATCTGCGGCGCGTGCAGGTCCAGCGAAAGCACGCGGCTCGATCCCGCGGTTTCCAAAAGGTCCGCGACCAACTTCGCCGAAATCGCCACGCGCGGCCGGTCCTTTCGGTCCTGCCGCGAGTACGGGTAATACGGAATCACCGGAGTGATCCGCCAAGCCGACGCGCGCTTGAACGCGTCCACCATAATCAGCAGCTGCATCAGGTGCAAATCCACGGGATTCGCGCAAGGCTGCACCACGAACACGTCCGCGCCGCGCACATTCTCGAGAATCTGATAGCGCGTTTCGCCATCCGAGAATTGCCCGTGCTCGGCGCGCCCTCGCGGTACTCCCAAATACGAGCAGATGGAATCGCAAAGCGCCGGATTCGAGGTTCCGCAGAAGACTTTGAACTTCTGGTCGGCCAAAGTTCTCCCCTATCGGGTCACACTCCAACCCATCGCACGGCCATACTTTTCCCTGGAAAGAGTTTCAGCGACGAAAACCGAATCTTCCGGGAACGCCCGAGCGGCTCGGCGCGCCTGCGCTGGGTTTCGGAATACTCCAAACACCGCCGACCCGCTACCCGCCAGCGCGGCATTCGCGGCTCCTCGCTTGAGCAATCCGTCCCGGATTTCTCCGAGGCGCGGATAGCGGCTGAAAACAGGGCCCTCGAAATCGTTGGAGACCCTGCTCTGCCGGCTCCAGCACAGAGCGCAGAACCCCCAAATACTAGGGGTTTTCGCACTCTTTGTCAATTCCGCGGACATCCATTGATAAGCTTCTTTCGTGCTGACGCCTATATTTCGCGGCGAAACGACAACGATCGTTTGCTTCGGCAGATCATCGAGCGGATAAATCTCGTCGCCGCGATTCACCGCCAGGGCGCGCCCGCCGAAGAGAAAGAACGGAACGTCGGCGCCCAATCCCGCCGCAATCGCCATCAACTTATCGAGCGGCAATCGTTTCTTCGTCAAGCGCAGCATTCCGATCAGCGCGGCTGCGGCATCGCCTGAGCCGCCGCCGAGGCCGCGCGCCACGGGTATTCGCTTTTCGAGACGCGCGCGGATGCCGCCGCGAAACCCAATCTCACATCCCAACGCCTCAATGGCGCGATACACAAGGTTTTCAGGGCCTGCCGTCAGCGTTGCGTCAGTGGTCTCCAAAAAAATTCCAGCCTTGGACGTTCGGGAAAGTTCCAGCGTGTCGCACAGCGAAATCGCCTGAAAAATTGTGCGCAGTTCGTGATAACCGTCCGGACGGCGTCCTATCACGTGCAGGCACAGATTGATCTTTGCGAACGCAGGGAGGCGCACTGTGCGTTTCTTGCTCGAAATCATGCGGGGGAGCTTACTGCGGTTTCTCAGAATCCGGAGAGGATTTCTGCGCGAGATGCTTCTTCAGCGTCCTCAGTTGCGCTTCCAATTCGGTCACTTTGTCGGCTTCGTAGTCGGCCGGCACCGCTTTTCGCCATTCTGACAACGCCAGTTCGAAGGTTTCTGCCGCCCGCTCGTTCTGGCCCAGCTTCAAATAAACGTCGCCAAGATGACTCAAAATGGTCGGATCGTTGCCTTGGCGGTCGATCGCCTTGCGCAGGTTTTCTTCCGCTTCCGGCAGCTTGTTCTGCTTGTAGTAAGCCCAACCCAAGCTATCGAGGTACGCGCCGTTGTTGGGCTCCTGCTTCAGCGCGCGCTCGATCAACGAGCCAGCCTCGTCCAAGCGAATCCCACGATCAGCCAGCATATAGCCGTAGTAGTTCAACACCGGAGCATTATCGGGATTCACCTGCAGCACCTTGCGAAATTGTTGCTCGGCTTGGTCGAATCTCTTCTGCCGCTCGTAAATGGACCCCAGCAAGAACCAAGCTGTCTCCTTGCCGGAATCCCCGTGAGCCATCTGTTCGGCCTTCTGCGCCGACTGCTCCGCTTCCATGTATTTTCGGCCGCGCTCCTGCACCTGCGCGATATCGACATAAATTTCCTGATCGCCGTCATTCCCTTGCAGCAAGCCCTGGAGCAGCTGCGTCGCGGCCGCGGTCTCGGTCTTTTCACCGTAAAGCATAGCCAGCGTAACCGTCATCTCGGGGTCTTTCGGGTCCGCATCCAACGCCTTCTTGGCTTCTGCGATGGCCTGATCGATATTGTGGTTCTCGCGATACGTTTCGATCGTTAGGGTTTCTGCCCGCTTCTGTGAATCTCCGCCAAGCTTGCCCATCTCCGCATATGCATCGAGGGCTGCCGTGTAATTTCGCGCGCCACGATACGCGCGGCCCAATTGCTCATAAAGAATCGACAGGGCACTGGAATGCCCCCCGCCAGCCTGGCTCTTTATACCTGCGATCGCGTCCGTCAGCAGCTTCACCGCATCGTCGTAATGCCCCTGATCCTCATCGAGCAGCGCTTGGTTGAAAAGAATTTCGAGGCTCCCGGGCGCGAGATCCTTCGCACGCTCCAAACTCGCTTGCGCCTTATCAAACTGTCCCAGCCTTCGATACAGCTGCGCCAGCCGGAGATGATTTTCCGAAGTGCCGGGCTCAAGCTCTACGAGCTTCTTATATTGTTCGAGAGCGTCGGCATACTTGTCCTGCTCCATCAGGGCTTCGGCCAAGCCGTGCCGGTGGCCCGCGTCGTCCGGATCGATCGCGACTGCTTTACGGTACGCGTCTTCGGCTTTTGCATAGTCCTTCGCCTGGGAATACGCGCTGCCCAAAAGATCGTAAGCATCGGGGGAAGGAGAATCCTTGGACGCCTGGGTCAGCAGACCGATGGCCTCCTGCGACCTGCCCTGGTCAATCAGAAGCTGGCTTAACTGTTCGAGCGCGGCGCCGTTATCCGAATCCTTCTGCAAGACCTGCCGCAGGATCTTTTCCGCGTCCGAATGATGATTTTCGAAACGATACAGCCGCGCAAGCCACAACGCCGAATAAGTATCGTCTGGTTCGACCTTCAGAATCGCTTGAAACTGCTCGATCGCCTGGGTGATGTCCGCTTGTGGAACTTCGCCCGCGCTCGCTTCTCCCAATGCCCGGACATAAATCCGCGCCAGCAGCCGGTGCGCATCCACGTTGTCCGGTTCGATCTTCAGCGCCGCTTGCGCCTCTTCTGTGGCTTCGCGCATGTGCCCGGATTTCGCGTGGATCTCCGCCAGGCGTTCCACGATCACAGCCGAATCCGGATCCATCGCCAGCGCTTTCTTGTAGGACTCGATCGAGTCATCCGCAAGTTGCGATTTATTCGTGGCTTCGTATTGCAGCTCTTGCAGGTGCCCCAACGTGAAGTAGTAATACGCGTCCCCGGGCGTAGAATCGGTTGCGGCTTTAGCGCCGGGTACCGCCTGTGGTCGAGCAGGAGGTTCGGCCAACACGAGCGGTGCCGCGATCAGAAGCGCTGCAATGCCGGCACTAAGAATTACTTTCATTCGTCACCAATCACCAATTATCGTACACCTAGAACGACCCGTCAAAGCTTTCCGGGGTGCTCGGTTCCGCTCTGATTCGACTCCGCACGCCTTAATCGACGTGGCATTCGGAACTTCGGCTCCTCTCTTGGTATAGTCATGGTGACTAAAGCCCTTATGGCGTCTAATGCTCATCAACCGGCGGTGGTGGCCCTCGCTGCCATGCTCATCCTGCTGAGCTTTGGGGCGGCTGCACCCGCTCAACAGCCTACCGGGACGGGCACACAAACGCTCCCGTCGTCCTCGGCTGGTGCCGTTTCGGCTGTTCCTCCCGCACCGCTGACTCAGCCGACACTTGCGGATTTCGCATGGCTAGCGGGCGAATGGCATGGCACCTGGGGACCTCGCCTCGCGCTCGAAGCGTGGACGCCGCCGCGTGCCGGCACCATGCTCGGCTCATTCCAACTGTCGGAAAACGGCAAGACGCTGGTTGTAGAGCTGCTTACCCTCACCGAAGAGGACGGCGTGCTTAAATTGCATATTCGCCATTTCACTCCTTCACTCCTCGCCTGGGAAAAGCAAGACGCTGTGGCACTGAATTTACAGAGCGCCAATCCGACCACCGCAATCTTTGAAAATCACGCCGACGGTGAACCCAAGACCGCCACGTTCACACGGCTCGGTGCGGATTCTTACGTCTCTCGATTCGAACTCACGTTGGAAAAAGGCGATGCCCATATCACCCAAGTCGTTTATCACCGCCAAACCGCCAGCGCGCCGTCAAAACAGTCCAAACACAAGCACAAACGGGATGGCCCCTAGCTCCCGAAAAATTCGAACCCATGGCGCGATGGCCGAACCCAAGCCACCAAAATCCGGGCACCCTAAGCTGATCGAGGAGCAACTTCGCATCGGTCCTGCCGGATGGTCCTACAAGGATTGGCAAGGCATCGTCTACCCAACTCCGCGACCGCGCGGTTTCCACGAAGCCACCTATCTGGCCGACTACTTCAGCACCATTGAAATCAACACTTCCTTTTATCAACCGCTGAAGCCGGAACATTGCAGGCAGTGGATCGAGCGGGTTTCGGCGAACTCGCAATTCCTCTTCACCGCCAAGCTTTGGCAGAGATTCACTCATCAAACAGACGCTACCGTGGAAGAGGAAAGAGATACTCGCGCCGGTTTCGACGTGCTGCGCGACGCCGGAAAACTGGGTGGGGTGTTGCTCCAGTTCCCTTTTTCTTTCCACCAGACGCCCGACAATCTTGCCTACTTGAAAGGTCTGGCCCGCCGCTTCCAGGATTACCCTCTTGTCGTCGAGGTGCGCCACGCTTCCTGGAACGAGCCTGCCTTCTTTCAGCTCCTGCATGAAATCGGCGTGGGCTTCTGCAACATCGATCAGCCCGTCATCGGCCGTTCCCTCAAGGCCTCGGAAATCGCTACCGCACCCGTCGGCTACGTCCGTCTCCACGGCAGGCGCTACGACACGTGGTTCAGCGACGATCCCGAACTTCCATCCCACGAACGCTACAACTATCTCTACTCACAGGCGGAACTAGCGCCCTGGGCCCAGCGTATCCAGACAGTGCAGAAAACCACCCGCACCACCTTTGTAATCACCAACAACCATTTCGAGGGAAAAGGCGTGGTCAACGCTCTGCAACTCATCAACATGCTTACGCACAAAAAGGTAAAGGTCCCGGAGCCGCTGCGCCGCCACTACCCTGAATTGGACGCGATAGCAGACAAGCCCGCCGCCGAGCCTACTTTGTTCTCGTGAGCTCACTCAGGAGGCCGTTTTTGAACTTCGACGCAAACGCGACAAATCATATAGAATCATGCTGATAGGTTTTAGGCGGGGCTGTAGCTCAGATGGATAGAGCAGCAGTTTCCTAAACTTCTGACCCAGGGCCAGGTCCTAGTCTTCGGCGCCAGTTTACTCTTTGAAATTCAAGATGTTAGATGAGCAGACCGCAGTGGTCGAGATCCCAACGCGCGGTCGAGTGTAGTAGAAACGTAGTAGTCTATTGCCTAGGGCCTGTAGCTCAGATGGATAGAGCAACGGTTTCCTAAACCGTGTGTCGGGAGTTCGACTCTCCCCAGGCCCACCATTCCATTGCCGGAAGTATCGATCGTGAGAAAGCGATAAGACCGTCTTATGCCTCACCCACAGAAAAAGAACTCTCTATTCGTAGTTCTATTTAGTAACCTCCCATACATTCGATGGAGTTTGTATCAAACGCCGCCAGAGATGCGTCTAGCTCTATTGCGGGTTATGTGTACCAAGTAGATGTCACAATTTCCTGCTGGCTCAACCTCCAACCAAACGAGCTTCTGGAGTTGGAACGAGGTGAGGACCTAGACGCCGTCCGGGTTTCAGACAACCACTCAGAGGATTTGCGAACGCTTCAACAGATAAAGGCTACCGGCACGAGTTTGACGCTGCGGTCTACGAACGCGCTCACGGCCCTTGCCAATTTTTGCGAACACCGGCGTCTGAATCCAGGACACCACCTCAAATTCCGATACATTACGACCAGCCCTGTAGGAAGAGAGAAAGATTGGAAACCGAAGAGCGCTGCCATCGAACTTTGGGAATCGGTGCGCACAGGTGAGCTTGCCGGTGACGACGCGTCCGACGCGGTTTCAGCTATACGAGGCTTTCTAAAGGGATGCAAGAAGCCCAACGGCGTCCAAGGCTCGACATGGAATGTGTTAGCCGACGCTCTTGCCGAGCAGAATTTGCAGGAATTCCGCGAAATTATCCGATCCTTTGAGTGGAGCACCGCATCTGGCGACGCCGCCTCTCTTGAGGCGGATATCAAGCGCGCGCTGGTGCAATCAGCCTTTGCCTCGGATGAGGAACATGCTGAGACCTTATTTGAGTGCCTGTTCCTGTACGTATTTAAGCGACTCACCAAATCAGGTCTCAAACGCCTCACTGCAGATGAGCTCCGCGAACAACTCAAGCATCCGGCTCTAAGCGTCGATGATCACGGCTTCTTAGTCGAAATTCGCGTGCTGGCCAGAAGAGTGGATAGCCTCGAGCGCGAGGTCGCCCAGGACAGGTCGATTTTGCAGTCCCTCAGCGAGCAGGTGCAAATGATCGCCGGAGCACATAAGGCAGAATTTGAATATCGCCCTGCGCAAGTTTCGCTCGACATCCCAGCACCCGCGGTGCCTGCGATTACCCGCGATCGCATCGTGAACCAGATAAACGATCAAGCAAACAGGAAAACATGGGCGAGTATTATCGGAGAGCCTGGTTGCGGGAAGACTCAGCTGTGCTTGCTCTTCACGGACAGGGTCGATTCCAGGATCGTCTGGATAAATCTTCGTGGATTCACAGACGAGCGCTCATGTGCTGCCATCGACGATGCGCTCGAAACAGCGTCCGGGGTCGAGCGTCACGCCATTCTCCAGCGTTGGTACGCAGATGCCGCTAGGAGGCTAAATCCGCCAACGACACTGGTTCTTGACGATCTTCCCCGCGTAGTTGTTGGCGGTGCTCTCTATCACCGCCTTCAATTCCTGCAGGGGGCCTGCCACGAGTCTCGCCTTAAGATGCTCTCTACGACCTATTTCGAACTGCCACGCATTTTCCTCGAAAGCGGCATCGTTAGCGAGGTTTCAGCTCCACCGTTCACTCCCGAGGAAATTCTAGATCTTCTGCGGGCCAATGGCGCGCCAGCTCGCATCGCAACAAGTGAATTCGCGGCTTTTCTCGCAACTTCTACCAGAGGACTTCCTGTGATAGTTGTTGCTGCCATAAGGTTTCTGGTTTCAACCAACTGGGTACCTAAGACAGGGAGCCTCGATTCATTGCTCAAGGGAGAATACGCCGCCGGCGCCAAGCGCGATGCCAAGCAGATCATCGAAACGACCGTCACGGACTCGGGCACCTGCGAACTTCTTTATCGACTCACGTGCGTAGTTGGACCGATCTCGAGACAGCAGGTCGAGACGGTCGGCAAGGTTCCGAGCAAAATCGATCTTTGCATTGAGAAACTGAGCCAACTTGTAGGGATATGGGTCCAGCCTTACGGTGAGAATGCGTATTTACTGTCGCCGCTAGTCGACTCCAATTTGGCCAATCTGCTGGATTCGAATACTCGAAAAGGCGTCCACATCGCATTAGCACTTCTCGCGCTGCGGAAGCCGCTGTCCACCGTCGATGTAATTGTGTGCGTGCATCATTTTCATTCGGCAGAACAGGACAACGCCGCCAGTATTGTGCTGCTTCAGGCGCTGGTGAAAATAATGGACTACGCAGCCGAGGTTCCCAACGAATGGATGGTCTCATCATTGTGGGCCCACCAATCACTCCCAGAAACCGTCGACATCAATCTCCGATTAAATCTCCGGGCACTTCAAATCGCCTTGGCAGAGAGGAGGAAAAAGGACTATTCGTTCTTGAGCGATGACCTCAGGCAACTTCTTTCTCAGGCTAAATCCGACGGCAAGGCGCAGCTTGGCGTCTTCATGGCGTCCAGTCTTCTCGCGACACAGCTTTACAGGAAAAACCCCAGCCTGGCTAACAACTACATCCTAATGGCACTCAGAAGTTCACTTAAAGCAGTTTTGCCAAATGGCAAACAACTCGTGCTTCCGAAAGAGATGGCGCTGGAGCGGACGCTGTGGGGAACAGGGATGGCGGCAAAATCCGATGAGGAAGTGCAAAACTGGCTCGACACACTTGCACAACTCAGCCCGGCGCAGGTAGAGGTACTGTCGGACTCGGAGTTTGCAGATGATGATTCAACTGTTATTTGCGATTCGGTTTGGCTGAGGGAATATCAAAAGCCCGAGAACGAGCGCAACTGGCAGCCCGTAGAAAAAACGCTCAGACAAATTAAAGAGCAGGCCAACAAGCTAGGCTTGAACCTACTCAGCGCCGCCGCAACCCGCACAGAAATTATGATCCTTGCCGAATGGCGCGATCAGCTGCCCGAAGCTCTGAGTCTCGCCGAGACCGCGGTCGAGAGTTTTAGGGACGACAGTGCCCGATTTTTAATCGAAGAAGTTACCGGCAGACAACTCGCGTACGCCGGACGATGGGAAGAAGCACTCCAGTGGATGGGACAAGCCCTACAGCGCCACACAAAAGGCTCGGCCCCGTGGCGAAGAAATCTTCTCGTAACTGTGGGCGAGGGAGTAGCAAGATACGCTCCGGCGGTTGCTGCCGAGTATGCGGGGTATGCGGTGCTCGTTTCGAAGTCAGCGAATCTCGCTCCGGTAAGGGTTGCAGAGGCGCTCGGAGAGTACGCAATCGCTTTGTGGAATGCGGGGGAGCACGAAAAAGCATTCGCTCAATGGCAAGACGCTATTCCACTCATAATTAGCTCGGTTGATCAACCCCCGTCGGATATTCAAGTTTTCTTGGCATTCCTACACGCCACAGCTTACTTCGGTAACATGGCGATCTTCGCGCGCCCGCCCAAGAACGACTACGCCGTTCCCGCTCCAGGTTTCTTTCTGGCCACTAACCGTATCCCTTCGGAGATGTACCAGCTCACGAAAAACAATCATCTCCTTATTGAAACAGCACTGTTTGCGGAAGGCGTAGGCCAGACCGAAGCTGCTGGAGAGTGGGCAAGACTCGCGCTGGATGGCACTTCTGGAGAGGGCTCCGATGTACTGCAACCGTTCATCTGGCTGACAGTAGCTCCGGCGTTGCTCGGCGATGAATACGTTGATGCCCTCAATAGGGCCCGATCGATGGCGACTCCGACTGCTGCCCCAAGCGAACAATCCTTAGAGGAGCTCGGTATCCAACCTCAGGACCGCCTCCGACTCCGAACAATTCTCTCAGACCAGCGTCGGATCGAATTGGCGCTGCTATTTGGCTTTGTACCGCTGGCCGTCAGGCTCGCCACCGTGCGTTTCGACCATGATGTATCTACCGAGATCGGAAAGATCAAAACTCACCTCGACTCACTTTCTGGCAAAGATGCCGAATCATGGAAAGAAGCGGGGACTCTTTTGAAGTCAATACTTTCAGATGCAGGACAATCAGCGAGGTCGCTACACGAGCGAGCCTCACAGTGCTATTCAGAAAATCACGCTGCACTCGGAGTTCTTTGCCTTTTGGGATCAATCCTCTTAGCGCCTGAACGCCAATCGCTGGCAACGCAAGTTAGCCTTGCGAGAGATTTGGAGAAGCTATTTGGAACGAACCCATCAATCAGGTACAAGATTCTATTGCCCTTCTTCGAAAACTATTGGGAAAGTGTCACAACGTCCGGCACTGCCATATTTCGTACCGCTGCGTCTTATACGCGCAGGAGCCTCGACGAAGCCCGCACGCATCCGGTCCAGACCAGATTAAAGGCGGTCTTCAAGTCCATGGTTTTTTGTATTGGGCTGTCGCTTCCCAGTGACCTCAAAGATTGGATCGATGAATAGCAGCCCGTCGCACGCCTGGCTTCATCCATTAGTTGATCCACCGATGATTCGTGTTGGAGTCTCCTGCGATTTCGCGCTCTGGTTGTTCGGAGGTTTGCGCTTTTGCGCTCCTGAGCTCTTCCAGCTTCTGAATGGCTTGACGACGAAACTCGTCGACAACCTTTGCATACGTGCTGACGATACTGGGCGACGAATGCCCGAGCATTCCAGCTACCATGTTGTCGGATGCACCCGCTGCACTCAATCGGCTCGCAAAGGTAGCCCGAAGATTGTAAATGGGAAAGTAAGGCAGCTTCGCCAGTTTCAATGCGCGAGTCCACGTCTTGCGGACGCTTTGTAAGTGCGCCGTTGGATTGTTCGGGTGAGCAAAGACAAACGGGGAGAATGTAGGGCCCGTCATGCGCCGCCACTCTTGCAAAGTCGCTCTGCAATGCGCAGACATTGGAACCATTCTTCTCCCGGCCATGGTCTTCGAGTCCCGGACATGAATTAGGCCCTCGACTAGAGCTACATCGTTCCAGGTGATCCGCAGCGCTTCCCTTCCCACGCGAAGTCCAGCTTCTGTGAGCAGCACTACAAGCGTGCGAATCAGAGGCGCAGCGACAACCTCCAACTTGATCTGTTCCTCGAAACTGAGAATCCGAGGCCGACGCCGCTGACTGCGTTCCTCCAAAAACTCGACTTCTTCAAATGGGGACCTGGCGATTAATCTTTGCCTTGCCGCCAATTTCAGCATTCGGCGCAGCACGGCAAGATTGCGGTTAATGATCGCAGGTCCTGCGCCGCCCTTTAATCGTGCAGCCTTGAACCGCTCGATGCGGTCGGCGCTGATTTCGCGGAGCCGTGCCGGACCGAAGAAATCGTTCAGGCTCTGGATGCAGGATTTGTAGGTCCGTTTGGTGTTCGGATGCTGAATTGACTCGAGAAATTGTTCCGTCCAAGCTTTTAATGTGGGCGGATTCGACCTCGGTAGATTGAAGCGCCCTTCCGTAATCTCTCCTCTTCGTTTATCGAGAATTTTCTGGGCAAGCCGCTTGTTCGATGTGCCAGTGCTTTCGCAATGTTGATGACCGTCCACCATGTAGGCCATCCACCAGATTTTGCCCCGACGATAGAGACAGCCCATCAACTGCTCCTCGTACGTTTAATCCACTTCTCCCACGCATTTGCGTGGGCTATGGCGAGCGTTTCTCCGCTCCTGCGGTGTTGAGCCTTGACTCGCCCGACACCGTTCTGACCCCCTCCCTGGCTCTTTTGAACCGACAAAGTGGGCCATTCTTGACCACTCCGGACCCCTGGCTGGTCTAGGCCCACCTCGGTTGAATCGGGCATCGGAGCCACTCCAACTAATCCGGCGCAAAAAAGGGTGCTCCAACTGGTTGCCGTAAGTTGTTGGCCAGCCACATCGGTACCTGCCGCGTTTTCACCGCTGAAAAGGAAATGTTTTTAAGTGGCCGCATTTTGCGCCAAGACCTGGTTGACCATGTACTCGGTCGCCTCGAATCGCTTTGCCAGTGCTCTGATGCTCACCTGATCGTTCTGCCGTGCCTTTCGAATCTCCACTTTTTCCATTGCTGAAAATTCTTTCTTCTTGGGTCGGCCAATCTTTCGTCCTTCACGTCGTGCTTGGTTCATCCCAGCGACCACTCGTTCCCGAATAAGTTCACGTTCGAATTCCGCCACGCTCGAAATCACGTGAAAGAGAAGCCTGCCGCCGCTGGTTGTCGTATCCATGCCTTCCTGCCTTAGCGACACAAAATCGATTCCCAATATTCGAAACTCTTCTAGTGCGCTGACGAGTTGTTTCACCGATCGGGCCAACCGATCCAACGACCAAATGGCAACAAGGTCCAATTTTCCTCGTCGGCAATCCCGCCACAACTCATCTAGTCCTGGTCGATTTACTTTTGCTCCTGACTCGTGGTCTTCATAAACCTTATGGATTTTCCACCCCCGTTTCGTTGCCAGTGTTCGAAGTTCATTTTCCTGAAGCATCGTGTCTTGACGGCCACCGCCAGTTGAAACACGGACGTAAAGTCCGGCGACTTTCTGTTTTGGTTCTGCCATCTCCATCTCTCCTTCCTCAGCTTGAATGCTAAGAATGGTGGGATTTTGATTGCCTTCGTGCCCCGCTTCAACCTTTTAGGGAAATCACTATTGCTTGTTGCCGCCTTTCTTAGCCGTGCTCGATTGTTTGCTGGGTTCTTTCCGTTCGTTCGGCTTGTTATAGACAAAGGCGTTCACAATCACCCAGACGGGCTCTCCGTCGAGATTCACCCCCGAGAACCGTGGGCCTTTCGTTCCCGCGATGACGTAGGTTTTCTTGGACGCTGACTGTTTGGCTTCGTGCAAATCCAGCACAAGTGTTAACTTTCCGTCCTTTAAGGTGGCTTCCATGCTCATTCTCCTTTTTTAGTTTTCTACTGCGTGGCCCCGAACTCAGGCCGACAACTCGCGGTTCACGATCAAGGTGGATTCACTTCTCCTTTTCCTTAGGCATCCGTGTCGCGCTTGCGATCACCTTCGTCGCAATCCAATCCTCTACATCCTGGCGTCGCAGGCGTACGCACCGGGCCGAGATTCGTACTACCGGTATTCGCCGTTGCGAAATCCAGTGGCGGAGGGTTCCTTCGCTGAAGCCCATGCACGCCGCTATTTCCTTGACCGTAAAAAGAATCTTTTCGTCGTTCATCGTGCAGTCTCCTTGTTCCTGCTCTTGGGGCCGTACTCGACTGTCCGTCCGGTGATCGGGTGAACGAAACTGACACGGTGACGGGGGAAAAGTTTTTCAAACACGGCGAGGGGATCGGGTAGCATACCTGTCGTTTCGGCTGGGAGAAATAGCTTCCGGTTGCGGAGAGCAGATTCATTCGACCGACGAATGGTTCCCTGCTTCAGAGCCGCCTGAAGTTTCGCGTAAGCACGGTCCAGTGAAATACCCAACTCCCGCGCCAACTCCGACGCCTCGACCCCGACGCCCTTCTTTTTTTCGGAAATCGTCCTAATTGCTGTAGTCAGGTCGACGTCTTCAACGTCCCCATATGACAAGGTCTTACTGAACGCGGTACTGAAGATGAGGCTAGCAACTGCGTAGTCAATAAAACTAACCTGCAGCCGACCGAGGCGAGCAATCTCTTCCTCGTCGAAACGGAATGACCTGATGAGGCACACCACCCTGCAAGCTTCCCGAAATGCTTCAAAGTAGCGGCGCACTCGAACGTCACCAGCCCAAATCTCCGGCACCAAGTGCTTGGCCCAATCCTCAAAATCGATAGCGACCTTGGCCCGCTCTTCCAGAAGTCTCTGGGCTTCGTGCCAGACCACCAACTCTTCTGCGTCAATCTGCGTCGTTCCGCTCAATTGTGCCGCGAGAATCCTCTTGGTTTGTTCTGGCGACTCATCCATCCAAATCGAAACGTGGCGAGTCTCATCGTCGACCTCCAGTCGGTTTCGCGTCGTGGTCGAAATACAGCACACCGGACCCTTCGTCACCTGCCTTTGCGTTTCGAATCCGCTGCCGGATCGAACTGGGACCAAACGCACCAGTTCGTTCTCGGAAATGAGCAAGCGGGTAGGATGAACGTTCCCGACGGCCTTGTTCTGTTCCTGGATGTACACAATGCGGTGCTGCAAATCGCTGCCCAAGTAATTCCATGACATCTCGGAGCCACTCGTAATTTCGACGACGCTTTCTTTTGGGAACAACGTCAGCACGCATTTCACCAGGAAATTCTTGCCGGAACTGCTCGCCCCCTTTATGAACAGGTTCACCGGGTGCGCTAGAAGCCGAGAAATAGCGACCAGAAAAACCACGAGGGCGTTCTGTTCTTCGCCAACCAGGCCAGCCGCTTGTACAGCGTTCAAAAACGATCGGAAAAACTGACCTGACCGCAAGAGACGCCGTGCCTTCACATTCACCAACAGCGGTTCAATAGACGGGGCTTTCTGTTTCTGTTTCTGTTTCTGTTTCTGTTTTTTCTTCATGTTCTGTTCCGCTCACTCGGGCTCAGAGAATTTCGCCACAATTCGAATGCGTCTCGAATCAGAGTGTCTTTTTCCGAAGTTCGCAGGAATTGGTCCAGATTGTTTACGCGAACGGATCGCAGGTAGCGCAGCAACTCGTGAATCGAATTAGAGTGCAACCGGCTACCCGCGGCGATTTGTTTCCAGCGCACACCTTTTCCGTGTAGGTGCCGATCCACGGCGTGCCAGTCGAAATTCACGAAGCGGAAGTCTTTTGGACCCACGACCAGCTGGTAAAGCAGGCAATCGGTGTCAGGAAGCCATCGACCATGCAGTTCCAACTCGATGCGGTAGGACGCGACTTGCTCTTTCCAGTAGCAACGCACGAATTTATCGGAGCGGCGTGTTCCGAAGTGTAAGGTGCCAGGATGCTCCGGGTTGTGCCTTGGGCGGCTCTTGCCAAAAATGGCATGCTTGAGCGCGAAATCTTGATTGACGCCAGAACTCGGGGCGAAGTCGAATGCGACCTCGATCATCCGAATCGCAAAGTTTGCGAACGCATCGCCAATGGCCTTGAGATCGGGCCAGAGGATCCCTGTGGCATCGCACCCAACGACTGTCACTCGGTGCGCCTTCAGGTACCCGTGCGCGCGCTTATATTGGACAGAGATTTTTGTACCGGTCTTGGGATTTTCCAGTGAGCGGACGCGGCGATAAGTTTCCATCGCGCCCCGTCGAGGGACCCGGAAGTCCTTGAGGACCTTAAAACCAGGTACGTCGGGCACCTTGCGCTTCCACGAAAGCCCGATGCGGGGAACGACGAAACGTATGCGGTCCAGCCTAACGACGCATCGGGCCCGTTCGATTTCCGGCAGTTGTTGATTTTGGTGCCTCGCCTTCTGCATTCCGTGATTAAGCCAGAGACAGACCTCCCGCTGGGGGTACATATTGATAGGGGGAATTAAATCGGCCCGTCCATTTTGAACCCGATGCGAGCTAGTCCCAGACAGTCGAAATCCGATGATGCCGGCTCAAAAAGTCGGGAAACTGCGGAACTGGGAAGCACAACCGGCGGATGGACCCTTCTCACTCTCAATTTGTGCCTCCAGGATATTTTTTTGCGCGGCTATTAGTTAGGCTCCGCCATGGGACATCAGTTCGGCAGTTTGGTCAGTTTTGGAGGGCGGACCAAGGCTACTCGCGTGTTGGATCTGTGCCCTCAATGATCAAGACCTAGGGTTGTCCTGGATTCACATGGACTGTTGAGCCGAAGTGCGACGAAGAGCCGTTTTGATTGTTCCCACGTCGTACGTCTGCTGCAGTGCGGCAAGAAATACTTGGGAAATGATTCTGTACCGGTCGATAGGGCGTAGCGGTCTGTCGGAGGTGGCGCATTTATCCAGCCGTGAATTGAGGCCCGCCACAAGTAAATAATCGAACCGAGAGCGCCGCGCTGGGATGTCGGTAAATTTCTCCTCAACGACGCTGCAAAACTTTTGGGGATAAGTGGTCCGGAAGCGCTTCTCAAAAGCCGTCCGATGGTGAGGATGAATGGCTGCTATGTCCATCCCGATAAGAAATCCCAGGTCGTCATACGTAGTTCGTAATGATTCGTACGCCTCGTCTATCTGGGGACAATGTATTAACGTCGGCTGATCGGTGGGCGCGGCTTGCTTCGCTTTGTTGATTTCTACCAGCGCGTTCCACACGTGTTGGGCACTGCGAAGTTCTTGTGTTGAAGAGGCACGAGAGGACCTGGCGAGTTCCCTTGCAGTAGTTTCCATCCACTGTTCCTTTTCGCATTTGTCCTTGGCCAGCTTATAGGCATCACTGAGGAATCCCTGCCGGTCCTTCGGATGGATCGACTTGAAGGCAGGAAGTTGCTGGAGTGAGGAACGAAATTCCCTGAAGGTTTTCAATGTCATGGTCGGGCACCCCTGTCGCCCATCGGAATTAAAGCACGCGCCATTCGGACAAAGAAAAGGTCTAATCGCGGCGTAGAATGCGTATTAGGCGGGTGCTTTGACCGCTTAGGAGAAGGGCTCAGGGATTGGGCTTGGGACGCCTGCGAACACTTCTAACGCCTGCCGAGCTTCGCATTGAATCGCCTAAAGCCGATTCGAACGTGGTGCAGATGACCTCGTCGCGGCTGATTCGCAACCGTTTGCCATGCGGCGCTTCAGGTAGGGATTTGTCTATGGCGGAAATGAGCCAGTGGTCGGCTGCGGTAAGCGGTCTACCGGATGGGAATTGGTATCGGTGCTCGGTCTCAACTGTTGAGCCTGTTAGGGTTCTAATATAGTCGGCAAGCAACTTTTCCCCCGAGGGTAAATCCGGGGCAACTTCCTCCATCCCCTGCAGCTGAACTGCATATTGGAGTGATGATGGGGAGGCCCTGCTCACGGTAACATTCTTGCCATGTAGAGTCCGAAGTTCGCCTGCAAATCGAGTCAGCTCTTGCCCCTTGTCTGCCAGCCTCCGCCCAAGGTCGTGCAATTGCGACGCGAGTTCCTTGACCTCCGAACGTCCCGGAAACTCGTAAGGCAATGCGCCTGCCGCCTCCAACAAACTCCGAGAGGCATCTTCTATATGCGCGGTGGCAGACTGCACTTTTTCGGCTTCCTCCGCAAACTCACAAGCCTGATCCCCGGCGTCAGTCTTGCCTTTTTCGATGAGTACTTTCTCGGCAGCAAGCCGATAGATGTCGCGCAAATATCCATCGCGTTCGTGGGAGTTGATCCGCCTAAACAGCGGTGACATTTTCTCGTGGAATTCCGCATAGGGCCTCAGGCCGAGCTGAAGTGCCTGGTCGAAAGGCGGCTTCAAAACATCCTGAGGGATACTGTCTCGTCTATCATGTTGCGCTGACATATCGTTCGCCAGACTCCAGTCCAAGGTCTACCGGGCAACGACTCGCTGACTGATTCTACCCCGCCTACTGTTCCGGAGGGTCACGACGACGCCACACGGCCCAACGGGCGGCAGCCATGGCCAACGTGGCGACGGAGTCTGCATCAAAGTCCCACATCGCCTCTGTTCAACCGTTTTTCAACGTCCTCTATATACGTATGCGCAGATGCGCATGCGCAAATGCGTAAACTCTAAATCTCTAAGTTGGATTAATAAAATAGGATTATGGACTACTAGGTTTAGTGTTTTACCTTCACTTCGTGAAGGAGGCCCGCCTGCGGCGGACTCTCACTTTGCTCACTATCACCCAGATTCCCTTGAAACTGTTTCCACTTCGAGTTCCAGTCCCACTTTTTCCCGGTACCGACGGCGAGGACCCGATTTCCGATGGCAGGACCGCTCACTGGCATGCCGCTGCGTGCCACTGGCGGCAGCCGTGGCCATCGTGGCCTAGCGGACTGAGGTAAGTTGCCTATATCGCCCTTTTTTGACTCGTCTCCCGCCCTTTATGCGCGATAAGCCGTTGCGCTTGTGCAAAGGCGTAAGCGCAGTGGGACTGAAGTTGTAACCAGCGAGAGCCGCCGCTCTACCAGATCAGCTTCAGCCCAAACTGAATCTCTCTTGCCGTTGTCGAATTCGCCGTGAGGCGGCCATAGGTGGCCACAGGGGCACCCGTAGCGCTGAAAAGGTCGGTTGACGATGGAGGCAGGAAATTGGATCGGTTCGCGATGTTGAATACCTCCACGCGAAACTGAGCATTCAGCCTTTCGGTCACGTGGGTGTTCTTGAACGCGGAAAAATCCAGATTGACGAGTCCCGGTCCAACCAGCGAGTTGCGGCGAGCAGTGCCGCGCAAATTGACGCAGGTGGGGAATGTTTCCACGATGGTTCCCGTCAGTTTGGGGTCGCAGTTCGCTGTCCAGAAAGCCATGCTGGGCGCGGCTGGAAGCGTGAAACAGGAAACGTTGACATAGTGGACGGTATTTTGAGGATTGGTGGTGTTACATCCAGGAATGGCATCGACGAAACCGTTGTTGGTGGATCCAAAGCCTCCGGTGACGTTTCCTGAAGTTCCCCACGTCGGCGTAAATGGAGCGCCGTCATTGGCTCTAAAGATGCCGCTGACCTGCCAACCCTTGGCGACGAGCTTGACCAGGCGCTGTTCCGATTGAGGACCAGGGATGTTCCAAACTCCGTTGATCCACAATGTGCGTCCGACATTGAAATCGGACAGGCCGTAGTCGAGATTCTGGATGAGTGTTGGAAACGCGGAGTGGTTGATGTCGAACAGGTCGGGCCCGCCAATGGAGTTTGTGAAACCGTTGCCCTCCGCGACAGATGAGGTATCGTCGAGGCTCTTGGACCACGAAAAAGCACCCTGTATGTAGAAACCGTGGGACATGCGCTTTTGAATTTGAGTTACCAAACCGTTGTAGTCAGATTTTCCGTTCCAATAGGTGGCCTTGATGTCGCCGAAATTTGTGTTGATCTTCTGGTTTTTTGTGTCAATACCGACAGCGCCAAACGGCCCAGGCCAGAGCCATCCTGCTGAAGTCAGCGTGGGTTCCACGATATCGTCCTCAGTCGTTTTCGTTACCATGTGAACTCCCCGAGTGCCCACGTATCCAGCACTTACCGACAAGCTGGGAGTTAGCTGGTGCTGGAGATCGAGGTTCCACTCCTGCACGTAGTTTCGCTTGGGGTTGTCCTGGAACTGGGTGCCCCGGAAGGTCGACGTGACGCCGGTTAACTGGGCATAGCCTACGGTCGGGAACAGTCCGGGAGTCGTTCCGTTAAAACTGCCGGCTCCCACTTCGAAGAAGGGTTGAGCCTGTGCACCCTGGGAGGTGATCTCGTAGTACAAAGGCAAGATATCAAAGATACCGAAGCCACCGCGGACTGACGATTTGCCGTCGTGGAATGGGTCCCAAGCAAAGCCGAGCCGCGGCTCGAAGTTTCGATAAGTAGGATTCTGCCAAAAAGGGTTGCCCAGCGTTGGCGTAGGTTGATAAAGAAGCGCAAGGTTTGAGACTTCGCCGCTGGTCTCATAAGGCACTGTTGACATCTCGTAGCGCAGGCCAAGGTTCAGCGTCAGATAGGGACGAAAGCGGAAATCGTCCTGAATGTAGGTGCCGACGATGTTTTGATGGATGTGGCGCGGCTTCAGTGTGCCGGGTATCTGCGACGAAAGCGACGTGGGCTCGTCTAGAAGGAACTGCTCCAAGCTGCTGAATGCCCAGGTACCGCCTGTCTGAGTGCTGTTGTCATAAATTTGCTGGTCGTGCTCGAAGGCGACACCGAATTTGAAGGAATTCTTACCCTTGGTCAGAAACAAATCGTCATAGACCTGGAACGTATTGAAAAAGTTAAAACTCGAGGCCTGAGCGTCGCGACCTCCTGGATTTGAAGTAAAACCTCCTGAAATAGATACCACAGCCATGCCCACGGGTGCGCCCACCGTGCTGATGCTGGTGTTATTGTCCGCGGGGTTAATTGCCCCCAGACTTTCGCCGATAGGAGCTGAGAACCGTGTAAACGCGAAGCGGGCAGTATTCAGCAAGGAAGAGCTGAAAACATGCGTCTCTGCGATGCTCGCGAGAAGGCGCTGTGTGAGGTTCCCCAGAGTTTGATTGTCAAAGCCGTCCGCATACGCTGCCTTGGCTTTATCGTACTGAAAGGTGCCGGCGACGCTATCTTCCGGAGAGAACGTGCGGTCCACACGAGCATCAACGAAATTTTCGCTCGTGACGTCGGGCAAAACCAAAGTGCACAGCGCCTCGTTGGGGGAACCGGCGACAAGCGTTGGGCAGCTGGGAAATAGTGTTAGGGCAGTCACAATCGAAGGATTCACTGTGACTTGGCAGCCTGTTGCCGCCGTGCAGCCATTTCCGGGTGCGAGAGTACCCATGCGCGCGTTGGACGACGGAACAATAATCGGCGTACTTGTATTCAGATATTGGCGCAAACCCTCGTAGGCCACGAAGAAGAATGTCTTACCTTTCTGAATCGGGCCTCCGAGCGAACCGCCGAATTGATTGCGTCGGAAAGGCGGAATCTTCGTTGTCGTGGGGTCGAAGAAAGTTTTCGAATCGAGAGCACTATTACGCAGGAATTCAAACGCGGTCCCGTGAAAGTCATTCGTCCCAGCAGTCGTTACGGCGTTGATTACGCCGCCCGCCTCCCTTCCGTATTCGGCTGATTGATTGTCAGTGATCACCGAATATTCCTGGATGGCGTCCACTCCCAAGTTTCCGCCGTTCGCCTGGCTACCGGGCCCGGCGTTAAATTGATCATTGATGCTGACGCCGTCGATACGATAGCTATTCTGCTGTGGGCGGCCACCATTGATCGAGTACTGCACGCCACAGCCGCGGTTACAAGATCCACCGGCCCCCTGCCCAGCCTCGACGTCAGAGGAGGTCGTCGTGATCACGGACACACCACGTTGCAGCTCGGTAAGATCCGTCCAGCTTCTGCCATTTAAGGGCAGATCAACGATCGTCGCCGGGCTCACAACCGCACTGATTTCCGAGGAAACAGTTTCGACCGAGGGCGCTTCACCGCTAACTTGTACTTTCTGGCTGATTTGACCAACCGTCATCACGAGATTCACCTGCTGCTGGGCCCCGACTGTAAGCGTCAAACCGGCGCGTACCTGCGTTGAAAATCCAGAAGCCGTCACAGTCACGTCGTATGTTCCGGCCGGCAAGTTCGGCGCGGAATAGAGGCCCGCAGAATCAGTAGTCACCTCACGAGTGACACCGGTCGCTTCGTCCTTGATTGAAATTTGAGCGCCCGCAATCACTGCACCGGAGGAGTCCGACACAGTGCCCGTCAAAGTTGCCCCTACGACTTGCGCGCTAACTGGAACTGGAGCCCACACGCTTAGGCTCAGCACCAAAAGGAGCAGCAAAGTGATACGCAATAGAACGGATCTCCCATCCATGGTCGGCTCCTCGGGCTTGTCTCGAACGAAAATTCGAATCCCCTCGTTTCGATTTCCTTGATTCTTGAGGTGCACCATGCGAACTAGTGTTCGACAAAAAAATCACACCATTGCCGGTTAATTGGTCGAAGCTCAATCGTTATCGCCTCCGCCTTCCGATTCACGGCCAGCGCCAGATCCAGCAGGTCTGCTCAAGTTGAGTGGAGTCGCTCCGGGCGCGAATTCGTTTCGGAAGATCGCACCGCCCTTCATCACGAACTTGATGCTTTCCATCGCGTTGATGTCCTTGAGGGGATCACCCGGAACCGCGATGATGTCAGCGAACCTTCCTTTTTCGACGTACCCGACATAACTGCCCAAATCATAATTTAGAGCCGCGGCAGCATTGCTCGTGGCAGTGCGCAATGCGTCTGCGGGGCTCATTCCCCACTTCACGTAAATTGGAAACTGCCAAGCCTGCGTGCCGTGGCCGTATTCGTAAACGCCGCTACCAAAAACCTCGGTAATGCCCGCCGCCACAAGCCTCTTAAAGCTCAGCTCGGTGATACCGAAAATGGTTCTTGGGCCGTTAGCTGATAACGCGGTTGACGCCAAGTTACCAGCCTCCATGCCACCCGCCAGATCCCAGAGCGTCTGAATCACAGGCCGCTGCTTCCCATTGTCTAGCGGCACTTTGAAAAGCTTAATGGTCTCGTCATCCAGACCAATTGCTCCGGTGACACCCGCGGCAACGTGCATGGGAAGATCTATGCCGGCCTCGAGGGAAACGCGCAATCCTTCACAGCAATAGGAATGTGAAGCGACAGTCAGTCCCCGGCGGTGAGCTTCGACGACACCCGCACGGGCCTCTTCCAGAGACATCGAAGGATAATCGTTCATCGTGCCGTCCGGCTTGAACGCGCCTTGACGGGGAGTAAGCTTGCCGGGTTGGGGGTCAGGCCTATCGGCCCAGTATCCCGAGCCCGAGTAATCATCGGTGGTGTACATCTTGATGAGGTCAACGCCGTAACGAGCATGTTCGCGCACAGCTTGCGTCATGAGCCACGGCGAGTTCGTATTGCTAGTTACCTGCCAAGTGGGCGATCCAACGCCGTATCCGAATGGCTGAGGGACGGATGGAGCCGGGTAGACGCCGTGTCCAGGATTGACGTGCGGACCGGCTACCTGCATGCGGGGCCCCGGGATCCAACCCTTGTTGATTGCGTCGCGCAATTCAACGCTGCCGTAGGTATCGCGTGACCCCATGTCTGTAAGGGTCGTGAAGCCTCCCAAGAGGTCCCGTAAGGCAAAATTCACGGCCCTTACTTCGCGTTGGGATTCATTAGGCGCCTGTGGGGTGTTGAAAAGATGGACGTGCATGTCAATCAGACCCGGGAGTACGGTCGCTTGACTCAGATCGATGACCTTGGCTCCAGCTGGAATCTGGACTTTGTCCGCCGGCCCAACGTCCATAATCTTGTCACCCTTAATGATGATCACTTGATTCAGCAAATCGGTTCCAGATCGCGGGTCGAATAGGCGGCCAGCTCTGATGGCGATACCCTCTGCTGGCGGTGATTCAATGTTCAAACTTGTTGCAGCATCAAAGGGGATGCCTACCGGTTTGGCGGTTTGGGACCACGCCGCAGTGGGGAATACACCGCATAGGGCAATCACGAACAAGCCGAGCACAGTTCTTAGAATCGAATCCCTTTGCATTTCTTTAATCCTCCTAAAAAATCTTGAAGAAAATCTGCCCGACGCAATGAAAACCGGATCGAGCCGCCACTAGGGTCAATTCAGGTGCATTCGTATAGCACTCAGGTACAAAACATGTCAAGAAGATAAGTTTAGTATACGAACTTTTGTTTTTTCGTAGAACAATATACACTTGCACGAAGCTGGCGTATCGCCAACCGATATTGGAGAACAAGCACGGCCAATTAGCCCAATTGCACTGGGAGATATGCAACACGAGAAAAATTGATATTTTCAACGAGATCACGTTAAAGCCTTGCTACAACGTCCCTAAGTCTCTCGGACCAGAGTCAGGAGAAACTAGATGACAAGAACGTACGCACGTGCTGCGGGCCTTCCATAAAGGGTGCGGGTTGCAGAATGAGAGCGACAACACTTACCGAATCCGAGACTTGCTTTTGAAATCCCGGCTAGAGAGGGTTCATGCTAGATTCGCAGAAAAAGGCGTGGTTTTTCCGACTGAGTCCGAGGCAGTGGCTTATTTTCGCGGTGGGAGGAATCGGATTCGCCTTCGACACGTACGTCCTGCTCATCCTCAGCCTCGTAGTACAGCCGGCACTAAGTGAAGTATTGATTGCCAAACCTGGCAGTCCGATCTTCAACATGTGGGTTGGAAGACTCTTCTACATTCCAGCGGTGTGCGGGGGCGTCTTCGGGTTACTCGGAGGATACCTAATCGACCGCCTGGGGCGCCGGCGGCTGATGTTTTGGAGCATTGTCTTCTACGGATTTGTGACTGCCGCAACTGCACTCGCTACTTCGGCGGCACAGTTGTTGATCTATCGGTGCATGGCGTTCGTTGGCGTCTCGATCGCTTTCGTATCTACGCTTGCATGGTTAGCTGAACTATTTACGGAGCGAGAAGAACGCGAGGGAGTAATAGGGTATGCACAAGCGTTTGGTTCAACAGGCGGACTTCTAGTCAGCGGAGCGTACTACCTAGCCGTTACCTTCGCGTTTCGATTGCCTTCCATTCGCGGAGAACATGGGGCGTGGCGCTACACGCTTCTGACCGGACTCATTCCTGCCGTGCTGCTTCTGGTGACCCGGCCGTTTCTGCCGGAATCTGGCATCTGGCTAAATGAGAAAAGGCGAGGGAAGCTCAAGCGTCCCAGCTTTGCTGAATTGTTCAGCCCTGGCTTGAGAAAAACCGCCCTGCTGACGACGCTGATGACTGCATGTGCATACGCCGGTTCGTTCGGAACGTTACAGCACGTGGCTCGAATCGTTCCGGGTCTTCCCGGGATTCGCGGTCTATCACATATGGCGCAGCAACAGGCCGTTAGTGGATATCAGGCTCTGGAAGAGTTTGGCGGGCTATTCGGAAGACTCTTGATGGCGTATCTCGTGGTGCGCGTAATAAATCGCAAGCGTTTGCTACAGTCTTTCATTGTGCCGGGGCTTATTCTCGTTCCCCTTGTATTTTTCCTGCCAGCGTTCAGGGATATGGCCATGTCAAAGTGGGGGATCTTCGGGATCGGAGTCATCGTTGTCGCGCAATTCACGTTTTGGGGAAATTATCTGCCGATGGTGTACCCAACTCACCTCCGAGGAACGGGTGAGGGTTTGTCGGCCAATGTAGGAGGCAGAATGCTGGGAACCTCAGCGGCGATGCTGACGACATCGATCGCGAATTTTGCGCCAGGAGGTACGACGTTCAGGCAATTGGCTTTCGCAGCGGGAGCGGTGGGACTTCTATCCTTTGCCGTAGGGTTTGTGGCCAGCTTCTGGCTGCCTGAGCCTCCCCAAGAAATCCTGCCGGATTAGGGACGAATAGACTCTCCGTTAAATCTCCATTGGCAACCACCGCGTTTCACGCCAATCAAAAGTTCGTTAGAAAGCAGCGAGCCAGACATCCAGCACCACGCTGCGTTCCTCGGTCCGCAATATCTTCATCGCGTTCGTCAACGCGGGGTCAACCTCACACGGAAGCCGCACAATTTGCCCGAAGGCGCCACCAGCCGCCGTTGCGATGCCCGCATAGTCCGGCGGAGGATCAAAAGTGGCGCCGAGATCGTCTGCTCTGCTGGCGTAACCCTCCGGATGCACGGATAATGTTGCCATCTTGGGGGCTCTCCAGCCTCGATTGTTGTAAACAACATGCAAAAACGGCGCTTGATAGTGCCGCGACATCCAGTGGACCGACGCTGGAGCCGTAAACATGTAAGTTCCATCACCGGTTAGGCTGACTACGGTCTTGCCCGGTAGCGCCATCTTGATACCAACAGCGGCTCCTCCGTTCCATCCGAGCGAACCACCTCCGCTAGTGAACACGCTGCCGGGTCGGCTGGCGCACAGATGGTCGAACATGGCTTTATTGTTGGTGACGCCTTCTATTAGGAAAAGAGTGTTGTCATCACAATGATGACGGACCCTAGATGTCAGGTACTCCGGCGTGATGGCGTCTCCGTTGGTATTTGCCTGTTCGCAGTCCTTCAGCTCCGCCCGCCGCATTTGACTTAGGGCATGGTAGTGGGCTTGACGTTTCTCGACGATTTTTGGGTCAATCGCCGATCGATCGAGGCGTTCATTGATTTGTTGCAACGCGGTGCAAACGTCCGCACGAAAGGCTCGCTTAGCCCCAATGTACCAAAGGGGCCTGCGTTCCTTTAGCGGGTCGACATCGATGTGATATACCCGCGCGGTTCGGCTTGGTCTACTAAACACGGGAATCCAAGGCACGTCACTGTCGAGAACCAATACGAGATCCGCCTTTTCAAGCGCAACGTTCTGACGCGGTTCGCTCCAGGTGTTGCCCAGATACAAAGGATCGTCAGCCGGAAAGTTAACAGTTTTAGGGACCGACTCAAGTACACCAACGCCTAGACGCCTGCACAAGCGAATGAGTTCGGCGACAGCGCTTGGCTTTCGGCCCAAATAGGAAGTGACGACTAGCGGAGAGCTAGCCCTCAACAAATCGTCCACGAGGACGGCTACATCGCCGGGGGGCATCGCACAAACAGATGTCGGCTGCCACTCGTCGACGTTTATTTTCACCGGCGTGACCTCTTCTTCCATCACCTCTCGCGCGCCCGTGAGGTAGACGGGGCCCTTCGGGTCACTATTTGCGAACTGCATCGCTCGCAGCACAACCTGCTTCACATTCTTGCCAGTGCGAATGTCGTTTTCGTACCTCATGTAGCCACGGACGAGACCGCGTTGATCGAAGACGTCCTGGATCCACTGCACGTACTCATTCCGAGTCCCTCTCATTTCACCCTCTTGCGTGAAGGGAGAAACACCAGCGAATATTAGAACCGGGATTCGACCATTGGCTGCGTTGTGTACAGCACCAGCCAATGATTGAGTGCCGCACTCGACGTGAACGAGCACTGCTTGCGCTCGTCCAGTGGCCTGAGCAAAACCATGTGCAGCGCTGAGAGCAACCATTTCGTTCGGACAGGTGATTAGCTTCGGGAATTTCCTGCCGTTCTTGTCCCCCTCCGCCAAACTCTCGATGATCGGAGGATGGTCGCTCCCGAGGTTCGCAAAAATATGGGAGACACCTGCTTCGGATAGAGCTTCTAGGAAAGCTGCGCTGGCGGTATACATAAGGATATCTTCGTCGCTCCCTTTTTTTGCTTCACTTTCTCAACCTTCGTACTGACCATCGAATCCGCGCCTGCTGGCAACTTTCGCAAATACTTTCTCGCCTCGCTCTTGACGCTTTGGAGTGAGCCGAGACTGCAAAGCTCCATTTTCCGCTTGACAGCCCGTTCGGGAGCCAATAGCATGCGCTCGAAAGTTTTAGTATCGCACAGGAGTTCGTATTGCGAACCAAAAAATGAAGGACAACATTTAAAAGTTTGGGGAGAGCTGGTTTCCATCGACGTGACGGTCAATATCGATCGCTTCTGGAGAAAAAATAATGACAAAAATCAAATTAATATTGGCCGCGCTATTTTTCGCGACTCTCGCCACGACGGCACTAGGGCAGACGACCCAGAGCATCAGCGGGACCATCAAGGATCAGAGCGGCGGCGGAATCCCCGGCGCCACCGTGACGGTGACACAAGCGGATACCGGCACTGCGCATAGTGCGGTGACGAACGATCAAGGCGCATACGCGGTGCCGTCACTCCCGGTAGGCACGTACAATATCGAGGTAAAGGCGGACGGCTTTCAAACCGCTATTCGAAGCGGCATTGTTTTGCACGTCGGCGACCAACCAGCGATTGATGTGGCCATGAGCGTTGGCTCTGTGGCGCAAACGGTAGAAGTTAAGAGTGCCGCTCCCACGATCGATACCACCAATGCGGTGGTTGGCGGAGTCGTCGCAAACGAGCAGATTGAAAACCTTCCCCTAAACGGAAGGGGATTTGCCGATCTGGCCGTGCTGCAGCCAGGCGTCGTATACGCCAGCACCGGTGCGCGTTCCCTGAGCGCCGGTTATGGCCAGAAGATCTCGATCAGCGGCATGCGGGTCTCATCGAATGACTACACCCTGGATGGACAGGACATTGACAACGCCTACAACGACATTGGTAATCCCACAGGTGATGCCGCCGGAATCGACGCCGTTCAAGAGTATGAAGTAGTGACGAATCCTTTCAGTGCGGAATATGGGCGAACGGGCGCGGGCCTCGTGCAGATCGTAACAAAGTCCGGCACCAACGATTTCCATGGAAGCGCCTATGAGTACTTCCGAAATAATGTATTGGATACGCGCAACTACTTCGATCCTGCGTCCGGCCCACCTGCGTTCCGGCGGAATCAGTTTGGTGCCACGCTCGGTGGCCCGATAAAGAAGGGCAAAACGTTTTTCTTCGTGAATTATGAAGGGCTACGTCAGGCGTTGGGAGTCACGACTGTGCTCACGGTGCCTGACGCCAACGCTCACAACGGCATATACACTCCCACCGGTGCCAATGTTGGAGTCGATCCTAAGGTCGCTCCCTATCTGGCCCTTGCTCCCACTACGGGACTGTACTGCCCCCCGAGTGGCTGCTCTGCCGGAACCGCGCGCTTCAACTATGTCGCATCGACGCCCACGAATACCAATTACTACTTGGCGCGCGTCGATCATCGCATAAACTCAGCTCTTCAACTCTGGGGCCGGTATTCTTCTGACAGCGGGACGCAGTACTTGCCCAAGGATTACGTATTTACTACGGTTAACATAACGGCATCAAAGTACGCGGCGATGGGATTGGATTGGACCATTTCTCCCCGGATGGTAAATGCGTTCTCCACCTACTACAACCGGTCGGTTTCGGGCATTTACGACGTCGGCGCCCAAGGATCAACCGCGGCTGCTCGGGCACTCTTTGATTTGACGCCTTTTCAGGATGCGAACGGAATTTCGTACATGTTTTATACGGCAGCACCCGCCACTCAGATTGGTGGCGACGGGATTCGCACAGACGTCTGGTTCAACATCCTCCAGTTTAAGGATGATCTGACCATCGACACGGGGCGTCACAACCTTCGCTTCGGAATCGACGCCGAACACAGACAAACGAACATTTTCACCAGTATCTATGGTGGCGGCGATTTTTCGTTTACGAACATACAAACTTTTCTTCAGGATACTCCATCAACGTACAGCGGCCTTCTACCAGGCACCCAATCGGCAAATAGCGATATCCAATGGGTCGTCGGTGTTTACGCTCAAGACGACTTCCGTCTGAATTCCAAGCTCACGCTTAATTTGGGGCTAAGGTACGAACCCGACAGCGTGCCGTATATTGCAGGCAACAAGGTTGGGGAATTTCGCGGCAGTCAAAACGCACCTCTTTTCCAGCAAATTAACGTACCCCTATCCGCCGTCACCGTTGGGAATCCCTTTTACATCAACCCCTCGCGCAAGAACTTTGCTCCTCGAGTGGGCTTTGCCTGGAATCCTCGGGGCAATACAGTCGTTCGCGGTGGTTACGGGATTTTCTTCGATCACTTGATTTCGTACGATTGGCTGACCGCAATAGATCAGGACGCACCTATTTTTCAGAGAGGGAGTTTAGTCGCAGCTCAGCTGCCGCCGGGAACAAAGATTGATTTTCCGAACACATTCACAACCCAGCCGACTCTGCTTGCTAACAGCGCGCTGTTCACCAATGGAGTTACCTTCTATCCGAAGCAGCCCACCATTCAAGAATATACGCTGAACGTCCAACAGCAACTGGGGACGAACAAGGTCCTGTCCATCGCCTTCGTGGGATCGCAAGGACGACATCTGCTCCGGAACGACGATTGGAACGTAATCCGCATACCGACCCTTGGACCAACCGGTCCTCAGGTTGTCGGCCCGGTCCCTGAATCAGAAAAGAGCTTATTGTACTGGGGTCCGACAGCACCAATTCGCAATACGGCGTTTGATTGGATGAAAGTTACTACGACCGATGCGAACTCCTTTTACAACGGTCTTACCGCGTCATTTCAGCAAAAGTACTCAAATGGGCTGGCTTATCAGGCATCGTACACATTCGGGAGGTCCACCGATGACGCGAGCGATATCGTAGGAGCCGTTGACTATACGAACGGCTCCATCGGCCCGTACACGTATGCGTTCCTACCTCCGATCGACGGGAGGGGCCTGAGCAGTTTCGACGTGCGTCACTCTCTCGTGATGAATGTGGTTTATCAACTTCCATGGGGGCGCGCGGGCCACTCCATCGAAAACAAAGTTGCCGGTGTATTAGCAAACGGATGGGAGGTCAGCGGCATCGGGAAGATTCAAAGCGGTTCTCCATTCAACGTAACGGGCAGCCTTGACTCTGCGCAAAGAGATAAGATTGCGGCGTATCCTGCGCTGAGCGCTCTGCCACCTAACCTGGTGGGTAAGGAGACTGTCCATCCGCAAAATCCGAACGATTATTTCGACTTGAGCGCCTATGCACTGCCCGCCCCAGGCACGCTGGGCGACCTCGGTCGTGACCAGATCATCGGGCCGGGTTTGGTGGACTTCGACCTCTCTCTTGAAAAGGAGGGCAGAATCGCCTCGTTTGGCACCGAAGGACTCAGGCTGCAATTCCGGTTCGACGCGTTCAACGTGTTCAACCGCGCCAACTTTTCAGAGCCAAACGGAACTCTTTACACACAGGGAGGAGCTTGCAATCCGGCGACGGCTCCCGCATCGGCGAATTGTATTGACGGCGAATCTTTTCCGCGCAACACCGCCGCTGGAACAATTATCAGCACGGTGACGCCGTCCAGAACACTCCAGTTCGCTTTGAAGCTGATCTTCTAGGAATTAGAGGCACACGAGCGTTCCGAGGTCGTTTAACTTTCACCAAGAAGAAAGGAGGCCTTTGTGAATCCATCGCGTCGTAATCTTTTGAAGGTCGGGGCAATGGCGGGAGCCCTTTCGAGCCTGCTGCCTGATGTGAGTGAGGCTGCAGGCCGGGTTGCGGAAAGCGTCGGTGCCGTTCCCGCACAGGTTCAAGATCCAAATCTACCTGCCGAAGCTACGAATGGACCCTGGAGGAAGTTGCGGGCGGTCAAAGAAAAGAAGGTTTTTGACTTTCACACGCACTCCTGGGAAACCCCGGTCCAGGGTAAGAACTACACCGAAGAAAAGCACATGCACGACATTGATCAGTGGAAGGACTACACGCCAGAGCTGATCGCCTCAATGGACAAACACGGCGTTGCTCAAGCGGCGTTGTCTCCGGCCTTCGTTCCGTTCGAAACCTACATCGAGAGCAGCTATAAGAACTATCCGGACCGTTTCATAAAGATGACCAGCATGCTTACCAATCGAACCAAGGGGCGAATGGGAGAAGTTACGGTCGAAGAAGCTACGGACATCCTTAAGGATCAGATTCAGCAGGGTTGCCGAGGCATAGGCGAAGGCGGTTTTTTCTGGGGCCGCAACGGTCGGTACACCGTGAAAGATCTAAAACCTTTTGTGGATGTAATTATCGAACATGACATGCCTGTGCTCGTTCATTCCGGGTGGGCCGTTACAGGCATCGCTTCCAACTATGGTCACGGTTATAGCGCCGCCTGGCGATGGGCCGAGCGCTTCGGAGAGCTGATGAGTGAGTATCCCGATATGAAGTTCGTGCTTGGGCATACTGGTGGCGCCATGGCGACTCCCGACGCTTGGGAAGCCATTCGCTTGGCGTACTCGTTCGACAATGCGTATTGTGAAGTTTCAAAGTCGCCTCCGGAAATCATCGAAGCCGCCGTCGGGGGAATAGGCGCCGAGCGAGTGATGTTTGGTTCGGATTGGAATCGTCCGCAGCCAAAAACGTACGGCCCGCTAAACGAACATTACGTATTCCAGCAGTGGTACACGCTGAATAATGTGGCGAGGGCCAATCTAACGGAGGACCAGCGGGATCAGGTCCTTTATAAGACGGCGCGCACATTGCTCAAGCTCAATCCTGCTTAGTCGTTATTGCAGCCGATTTGCTTGACGTTCTGCATTTCCCGGCCCTGCCGCATTGTGGTGACCTTGCGAACTTAGTTTAAGTAGTAGGAATAAATGAAGACTTCACGCAGGCAGTTTCTGCAAATGAGAACGACCCTCGAAGCAGAACTCGGTGTGTCTGCTGCGAAGCCGCCAATCCCTCGGTCCACATCGCCGCGAGCAAGTCGGCACTCCCCAATTTCGCGTCCGGACCTCCTGAAACTGAAGTCGATGCCGCCGCCACCAGAGGCGGCCGATGGTCCCTGGAGGAATCTGACGGCCGTGAAGGAGAAAAAGGTCATCGACTTTCATACACACACGTATGAAACGCCGATCCAAGGCACAAACTACAAAGAAGAAGCGCACATGCACGATATAGATCAGTGGTCTGATTTCACCGAAGGCCTGATCGATTCAATGAATCGTCATGGCGTGGCCTTCAGCGCGTTAACTCCCGCGTTTGTGCCCTATGAGACCGTTGCGAAGACCAGTTTCAAGACCCAACCGGAGCGCTTCATTCGCATGACAAGCGCCTTAACCAGACAGACTAAAGGCGCAGCGGAAGTGAGCCCGGCCGAAATGGCCCGACTTTATCGGGAGCAGTTTGACGCCGGCGCTCGGGGCATCGGCGAAACCAATTTCATGCTCGGCGTCAAGGGGCAATATACCGTCAAGGATTTAAAGCCCATCATCGATTTAGTCCTGGAGCGGGACGCCCCGGTCTTGCTGCATACGGGCTGGGCAGTTGCCGGGCAGCGTTCCAATCAGCATTACAAAGCGGCGTGGCGTTGGGCGGAAGATATGGGTTCACTATTTTCTGCGTATCCCGAGGTCAAGTTCGTTCTCGGGCACACCGGCGGCGTCATTGAAACTCCGGACGCATGGGAGGCTATTCGTCTTGCATGCTCCTTCGACAATACCTATTGCGAAGTCTCCAAATCTCCGGCTCGCATAATCACCGCTGCGGTTGGCGCAGTAGGCGCTGAGCGGGTGCTGTTTGGATCGGATTGGAATCGCGTAGAGCCACAAACGTATGGGCCTCTGGACCAGGGGTATATCTTCCAGCAGTGGTACACCCTGAACCATGTCGCCGAAGCCGACATAACCGAGGCCCAGAGGAACCAGATCCTCTATAAGACTGCACGAACGCTTCTGGGGCTGCCTCCGGCATAGAGATGCTGTGCCACGGAGAGATTTCAGTTCCGTTTGCCTGGTGGATATATGCTCGTGCGTTCGCTGACGATCCTCCGCTTTCTTCGTCTCCTATGTCATAAACTGGCGGAGAAGGGGCCGGCGGGAACAGACTTTCTCTTGCCTTTGCTCAGTAACTCGTAGTAGAAGTAGCGAATGAGCCACGGCATCCATTGTTTTGAGAGATTCTACTTTCTTGACGTGGACCTTGCCGCTTGAAACACCTCGGCTCGAAAGCATTTGGATTGTCCGCGTGGCTGTCCGACCTTGATCTAGGCTTCTCGATGGTTCGGATCGGAGTCCAGGTTTATTGTCGAAACGTGTTACGCTCAACATATTCGAGCCATGGTCTCAACGGAAAACATGATTAATTTCGGCCGCCGTCTGACCGTTTCTGCACAAATTGAGTTTCTCCGAACCCCCGAAGAACCAGCCAACTGTGCCGCGTTCACCAAAACCTGGCGGATGGAATGACACCCGTGCGAACTCCATCCGCGGGGTATGTTCAGGCATTTGCTCGCGGTTTGTCGGTCATTCATAGCTTTGGCCCGGATTCTCCTTCGCAGACGTTGAGCCAAGTGGCCGAAGCGACAGGCCTGGACCGAGCGGGCGCTCGTCGATTCTTGCTCACCCTCGAGAACCTGGGTTATGTCCGAAGAGAGGGCCGCTCATTCCATCTGACCCCTCGCATACTCGAGTTGGGCTATTCCTATCTCTCGACTCTTCCTTTGAGAACTATTGCCGAGCCAATTGTGAGGGAGCTGGTACAAGAGGTGAACGAATCGTCCTCGATATCCGTCCTCGACGGGAGCGACATCGTCTACATCGTTCGTGTCCCCGTCAAAAAAATCATGACCATCACCCTATCGATTGGCAGCCGTGTCCCTGCATACTGCACAGCCATGGGACGCGTTTTGCTTGGCGGCTTGCCCCAAAAAGAGATTCATCTCATTCTCAAAAACTCAACCATCACCCGATATACGCGATATACGATCACTTCTCACCCCAAAATCGTGAAGGTCATCATGGCGGATCGTGCGAAGGGTTGGTCGATGTGCAACCAGGAGTTGGAGGAAGGAATTTGCTCCCTGGCAGTTCCCTTAACTGCGGGCGACGGTAAAGCGGTGGCGGCGATGAACATTACCGCGAACTTGTCTCGTACCACGCCATCCGAGATGGTTTCGAAATTTCTGCCTCGTCTTAGGAAGGCAGCGGAACGAATAAATCTCTCTCTGCGCCACCGATAGCCTACCCGCCTTAACCTTTTCGCCGCGAGCCTCGTCCCATTTTTATCTTGACTTCTTAGGGCGGCGGCTTACAATTCTCCACGTTTAGATGAGTTCGTATTACGAACATTTGTGCGTTATGTGCATCTTGCGGAGGATTCGATGAAAAGGATCAATGCGTGGCTGCTGGGCGGGGCCGTCGTTGCTCTGCTGGGAGGCTCCCACGCCGCTCTCTCTCAGAATCAGGCGCAAACCGAAACGGACATTAAGGGTTTGCCTGCCAGCGACGTTCTTGGGTCGGAAGATATTTGGGACAATCCGACGTTCGTGGGAGGCGTGCAGGATGGCGGTCCATCCGCATCGAGCGAATATTGAAACGTAGTCTCGGCGCTGGATCGCGCCCACCATCGTTTGTTCGTTTCGCAGGGTGGAGAGAACCGCATCCTGGTTTTCCAACTCAACGACGAAGGTCTGCCCACTAAGGAAACCGCAGACTACGCCATTGGCGAGCCTAGCCTCTATGGACGCAAACAGCCCCTCACCACGTCTATGGCTTCGCCCTCCGAGGGTGCAGGGCTCAGCGGCATCGCCTACGATAGCGTGAATGACCGTATCGTTGCTCGCGACGGCAGCCGTCTGCTGATGTTTGACGTGCGCCCAGATCACATGAAGAACGGTCTTTCCGCGATTGCCGTCTTTGGAAAACCAACCTTTACTAGCCGCCTCGGAGGCGGAGTTGGACCGAAACTCGTCGGCTCGATTGATGGCACCGTGCTGGACGTAAAGAATCAGCGCCTGTTCGTGTCGGATGGCCGCAATAACCGGATCATGATCTGGGATATTGACCCGGCGAAGCTGACTGCCACGCCCGACCCACTCGCCGTGATCGGCCAAACGGATTACACGTCGCGAACACCCGGCGTCGGTCCCGATCACCTGAGCCGTCCCGGGAGCTTGTTCTATGACGATGCGAACGACCGCCTGTTCGTCTCCGATTCAGGAAACAATCGAATATTGGTGTTCAACGTTGCTCCTCAGAAGCTTCAAACGGGCATCAAGGCGGACGCGGTTATCGGACAAGCCAATTTTGACGATCACGAAGCCGGACTTGGAGCAACCCACCTCAATGATCCGGCGCGTTTGGCTCATGATCCCCTCACACAGAGGTTGTTCGTCGGCGACGGCGGCAACGAGAGAATTCTCGTTTACGACGTGGCTCCCGATAAGCTGAAAAATGGAATGGCGGCTTCTTACGTTTTTGGTCAGGACGACTTGGATAGCCGTAAAACTCGGACAAATCTTAAAAAGGCCATGGGTCTTGGATCGCTTCAAATCGATTCGAAGCGCCAAAGGCTCTATCTGACGGAGCCCATTAACCATAACCGCGCCCTGGTTTTTGATATCAGCCCGAGCCACATGCGGAATAACCCGGACGCTGTCGCGGTCCTCTTCCAGCAAAGTTTCGACAAGATTGATTGGAACGTATCGAGAACTGAGGAAACCTGGCCGCGCCCATTTCTGGATGCCGCGGACGGCAAGCTTTATGTCGCCGCAAGCCAGCCTGGCGGAAATCGCGTTTCCATTTTCGATATTTCCGGCCCGATCAAACCCACAGGCATGCCCTCAATCACCACGATGGGGCAGTTCAATGACGATGGCAGCGTGGACTTCACCGCCCGCGCGGCCAGCGGCCGAGTCAACGGACGAGTTTTCTACCCGCGCTTGCTTACGCTTGATCCGGTTGACCACCGTCTGTTCGTCGGTGACCAGTACAATAGCCGCGTCCTCGTGTACCAGCTGGATCCGCAGAATAGGATCCTCAGCCGCACGGCCACAGTCGTCTTGGGGCAACCCGACGTTTATACAGCCAACCTATGGGACAATTCGGCGAGAAATATGGAGATCCCCCACGCCTTGGCCTATGACCGGGTGAATAAATGGCTGTTCGTGGCGGACGGCTGGCACGATCGTGTCCTGATATTTGATGCTGATCCGAAGAGAATGAAAACATACGAAGACGCCATGTTTGTGCTAGGCCAGCCGGATTTTAAGACCATTAAACCAGGGGCGGGAGCAACTGGAGTTAACTTTGAAATTATCGGCGAGAGCCGAGGGATCGGGGGCGACGGCACTGCCCCGGTGGCCCTGGCTGTGGATTCGCAAGCGAGACGCCTCTTTGTATCCGATGGCGGCAACAATCGTGTGTTGGTCTACGACCTCAGCCCCGGAAATCTAAAAAACGGCGCGGCGGCGATCAACGTCATAGGTCAACCGGACTTCCAAAGCGTGACTCCCACGCCAGCAGGCGCGTCGGAGACAACCGGCATGGCCACCGGTGAGGAGACGCCGAGTTATAGCCGTGGAGGGATATATTCCGCCGAGGTCGGGGGCGAGGGTAGCGGTGCCGGAAGGAAAAACCGCGTCGCCAATGACCACGGCTTTGATTCTCCAGCGGGACTATCGTTTGACGCGAAACGAAACCGCCTATTCGTCGTCGACGGAAATAATGCCCGCGTTCTGGTTTTCGATGTCACTCCGAGCAAAATGAAAAATGGCATGAGCGCAATCGCCGTGATCGGGCAAAAGGACTTCACCGGAGGCAATGGCACTCGCTTAAACGTGGCAAAGGTCGGCGATGAATTGGGACGACGCCGCTTCATCCTGCCTAGTTCGGTCGCTTATGATCCTGTTAAGGACTGGCTGTACATCACGGACCGAGGCAATGAGCGCACTCTGATCTTCGAAGCTGCCCCGGACAAGCTCCAGAATGATCCCGGAGCGATCGGCGTTCTCGGCAAAGACAATTACACCACTGACGTTGTCACCCGCGCCGAACAAGAAGAACTCATCGAGCCTAGAGAACTGGCAGTTGATAGCGAGCACCAGCGAATTTTCCAAACTGATACCCCGATGTCGCGCGTCGTCGTGTATGACCTTCCGAGGACTGAGAAAACGATCGATGTTGCCGCCAGGGGCATGATGAATTACAGCACCACCGATCCTTGGAACGGTCGCGACAAACCCGACCTCGACAAGCGAAAAACGTGGCGAGCCGAAATGACCAGCAGCGCGGGATCTGCCGATCCAGGTGCATTTCTCACCTATACGAAAACCCGGCAATTCTTGGACGCCGCGTCGGAAAGGCGCAGCCGGATTCTGATCAGCGAGACCTCTGTGGCTGCACCTGCGCCTTCCGATATGTCGATGTTCTATATCGACGAAGGCGAAGGCAAGGACCACGCAATCATTGTCAGCAATCCGAACTCACAGCCAACCGATGTCGACTTCCATTTCGGCGATACCGATCAAGCCAAGCGAACGATCCCTGCCGGAGGCAGGCTCGATGCTCTGGCCAGCGAGCTGTTTGGTTCAGGCGTGCAAGGAAAAGCTGGAGTGCTAAAGATCAGTGCCCAGCAGCCCGTCGCCGCTGTCGTCTTGCGCCGAACTCACACCAGTCGCAACGAGGACTTGGTAATGGCCATTCCGCCGGTGGAGAACCTTGGCACAGCCGCAGAAGCCACAGTTCCCGGTATCGCGGCGGGCGGAGGATACGAATCCGAATTGGTTCTCGTCAATCCCCTCAACGAGACTGTATCGGGGCACATTCAAGTGCTCGACCAGCGTTCAGGCGAGTCTGAAGGATGGGCGAAGTCAGGTGATCTGTCGTATAACCTCTCGCCTGGCGCTGCATATCACTTGAAACTTACCTCCTCCTCGTACCTGCCGGAGAGAGCTTTCGCCGTCGTCCGGGACGACCAGGGGACGAAAGCACCGTGGGCAGTGGCCTTCGTCGGGATCTCAAAGGACTCCCTGCTGCTTAGTGAGACTGCGGTTCCGGCGCGCCCAGGCACGCACGTGGCCTGGATGCCGGTTGAGACTCTACCGGATCTCATTCGGCATGGAGAAACTCCCTCGATAATGAACTTCACCATCGCGGATGCCACGCCCACTCCCGCGCTGCTCCGCTTCACCCTGTTTGATTCCGACGGCAAGGAATACGCGCGCTATGAACAGATCCTGCCACCGGGCACGCAGCGAAAGTGGAGTTTGGCCGACCTCTTCAACGTCGAAGCCTTTAACGGGACCGTCCGCTTGTTCAGTGATGTTCCAGTCGCGATCAGCGATACACGGGTTACCGAAACGCTAAGAGGCGAGCCATTTGAAAGCGAAATAGGCTACATGGACATGTCCGCTCCGAAAAAATGGGAGGATCTGGAGTTGCCGTCCATTTCAGATGGGGCCGGCATGGCCACAGACATCGTCTTTGTCAATCCCGAGGAGAAGGACTTCAAGGGTCAAATGAAGTTTGATTCGGCAGACGGTCATCCGTCTGAAATAGTTTTGAGGTAAAAGCCCCCCCCACAACGGCGTCGGGCAAATGGCTTCCTTCGGGAAGCCATTTGCCCCGTCACCGTCTCAGGAGGATTCTCCCAACAGTTCAACGTGGCCATCATCAGCGAGAGCAAATGGAACAAAAGCGAGGATCTACCACTCCAAGTCCGGCACTTCAATGACTGCCGCACCTAGCAAGCGCAAGGCGACTCTTGGTGTTTTTCTCCACTGCGCGGCGTGTTGAATTTTATCGGCTCCTCTAGGATGCTCACAGAGAAGGAAGAGAGAGGAGATTCGCATGAGTGGCAAGTGGCTGCAATCCTTGATGGCGCGGCGATCGTTTCTTGTTCAGCTTGGCACGGGTGCCGGTGTTCTGGGTGCGACTGACATCAGCTCACTCTCAGCCGCCGCAAAAGCCCCGCCAGATGCACTGTGGCGGCCTGCTCGCGACCCGCAGGATGACTGGTTCGATAAGATTCCTGGTCAGCACCGCTTCGTGTTTGATACCACCACGCCGGATGGCATGGCTTTAACTCTGCGATTTGCTAACAACTATTTTACGGCCAACGAAAATGCATACGGCCTGAAGGATCGCGACTTGGCAGTTGTTATCGTCACGCGGCACAAGTCCACATCATTTGCTTATTCCGACGCAATTTGGGCCAAATATGGCAAGGAGCTTTCAGAGCAAGCCGGGTTGGGAGATCCCAAAACCAATGTGCCACCCAAAATTAACGTGTACGCCTCTCCTCCCGAAGGTTCCGAGCAAAGCGGCTCACTCGATGCGCTGATCAAGAAAGGCGTGCACTTCGCCGTGTGTCAGATGGCCACCCGCGCTATCGCCGGGAGAATCGCCAAGGCCACAGGTGCCCAAACTGACGCCATATTCAATGAGATTGGCGCGAACCTTATTTCAAACTCCCATTTTGTTCCGGCTGGAATTGTGGCGGTGAATCGCGCGCAAGAAAGAGGTTACTCGTTCGTTTTCGGCGGATGAACGCCTGTCAATCAAACGGCGCAATACGTCAAAATGCTTAATCCGGGAGCTGGCGAATTCTGAGCCTGCACTATTCGCGAGCGCGGTTCTGATACCAAACCGTTTATTTGCAGGTGTCGCAAAACTTCAAGGCCGCCTGGTTGGCAAGTCCTACAAAAACTGCCGGTTCCGCCTCGCGCGGAGGTGACTCCTAATTGCATCTTTGGCTCGCTATTTTGTTGATTACCGCAATGGGTGTGATCCTCGGCCTTCTAGGGGGCGGCGGCTCGATTTTGACCGTGCCTATCCTTGTATATGCGTTGGGTATTGAAGCGCACGCCGCGATTAGCCTTGGCCTGATCCTGGTCGGAGGCACGGCGCTCATCGGTGCATTTTTGCACCAGGAAGCGGCACCTGTGGCATGGAAGAAGGGTTTGCTTTTCGTCTGTTTCGGAGCTCCGCTGAATCTTCTGGGTGCTGACCTTTCCCGCCACGTTTCCAGCACAGCGCTATTACTTTTATTTGGGGTACTGATGGGTGTTTCCGGAACAGCCATGCTCTATAAGCGAAACGAGCGGCATAATTCGACAGCTCAGCGAAGCATTTGGCCGTTGGTAATTGCAGGCGGGACTGTGGGATTTCTTGCGGGTTTTCTCGGCGTGGGTGGCGGGTTCTTAATCGTACCGTCCCTGGTTCTCTTCCTTCAGATACCCATCAAATCAGCCACTGGAACAGCTCTGCTGATCATAGCCGCCAACAGCGTACTGGCTCTATTTGGACATCGCCACTCCCTGAAAGTTGATTGGGCCCTGTTGCTCGAACTCTTGGCTCCCGCTTTGCTTGCCACGTATCTTGGCGTCAAATTAACGCAGAAACTCAGCGCGCAACAGCTTCGCAGAGTATTCGCCGCCTTCGTCATTCTGATGGGACTGTTCATGGTTGCGAGCAATACCGCTCTCATGTTCAAACGCTGATAGAAAAGCGAGATGATCGTTCACTCTGTTAACAATGTGAAGCTGATCGACCATCTAGGTCTCCCTCCTAAGACCTTGACCGCCGACTCTCGCACCAAAGTGTGCCAGTGACGTCATTGGACAACAGGTGGGAGAACTTTCGCACACAACCGCCTAGTTCGCATAAGCAGGTCACACCAGAATTCCCCTCACAGCACTCATAACAATTGAGGGTGACACACCCCTTCGCTTCTCAGAAGGGCGCGTCTTTCTGTCGCTTTGGTTCCGTGGTGCCGCCCTTCGGCTTCCAGTCCGGACTCGGCACCTTTCCAAGTTCAACGGAAGGTTGACAGGTCCGAGAACGCACGCGCACGGAATTACTGTAGTAAATTTGTAGTAGTTATCGGTTCACAATGGTGCATATCCAGGGCAAACGGATCAACTCCCGATTGTTGTAACTGCTTGAGCGATATAGTACAGTCCAAAATTTTCAGAACCGATCAGAACGGCCCCTTGTTTTCCTAAACTGCGTGTCGGGAGTTCGACTCTCCCCAGCCCCACCACGTTTAGGTCAGCGCCGCTCTCTTACGTGTGGCTTGACTCCCGCACCCGCACCGACTATACGTAGCATAGAAACAGAAAGGGACACGCCACTTCCGAAGCCGAAACGGATTCGAGCATGAAGAGTCGCGCGGTTGCGCTATCCCTTGGAGTGCTTGCAGCGACGGTGCTTGTGCCGCGCGCGCAAGCTCAGCGACAGTTCGCCTTTGCCCCCACCGCCAGTAGCCGAATCGGACCTGCCTCATCGCAGCACGGCCACACGGGGCGCGGACTCGTCCGCCAGCACGGCTCGCGCCGCTATTTCCCCGGCTCATTCTATGCGCCGTATTTCTATTCCGACTACGATTACGGGTACGATTCCGAATCGCAGATAGCCGAGACGCCTCCGCCTCAGATCGTCGAGCAAGTTGCTCAACCGGCGCCTGCGCCAGTTGCTCCCGCGCCCGATTCGGTGGTGATTGAACTGCAAGGCGACCACTGGGTGCGCGTTACAAATTACGGTCAGTCGCAAACCGATGGGCCATCCGGCCAACCCGAGCCGGGGCGAGCACCGAGTCCGCAGACCGCCGTCCCCCGCCGAACTCAGGTCCCCGAGCCGCCCGCTGAGGTTCCGGCCGCCGTGCTCGTCTTTCGCGACGGACGCCGCGAAGAAATTGGAAAATATGTAGTCGTGGGATCAACCCTGTACGCCAGCGCGGACTATTGGAGCAGCGGTTCGTGGACGCGAAAGGTTCAGCTGCGTGAATTGGACGTTCCCGCAACTTTGAAACTCAATCAGGAGCGCAACGCAAAGTTCAGTCTGCCGTCCGGGCCTAATGAAGTCATGGTTCGACCCTGAATTTCTTATCTCTCAAATTGCGTCCAGTACATCGGTCGGCCACGGTTGCACCCAGTGTTTTCTCGCTTCAACGCCCAATACGTTTCCTGACCACCCGCAAGAACACCTCAGTTCAATCGAGCTGGCATCAACTTCTTCCACGTTCCTGTTGACGCTCGCTACTGCTGCCGCAACCGGGCATCCACACTTTGAACATTCGAAGAGAAGCACGTGGACAAACGCCTCGGGAATCTCTGCCATTTGTTCCCTCCATGTTTGAAGGCTAGCGTGAGATCCGCGTGGCGCACATACCGCAATGGGTGAAGATCGTGGCAAAAAGCCAGTTAGAAAGGACTGCGGTTATCGCATCCTTTTTACATAGTTTACATTTGGTAATACGACTCCCCTCCCCATATCCTCATTTCCGATATATAGTTCTCATCGAACAAGGAGCACACATGCAGGCAGCTCCAAAGTCCAGCCTGACTTTGCAAACGCGGCCGTGGGACGACGCCATGATCGTTCAATGCAAGGGCCGCTTGACCGTCGAGCATTCCGAAGCCATGAAGAACCATGTGCGAAATCTACTTCCTGCCTCTCGCCGAATCATCATCGACCTGCAGGAAGTCACACGCATGGATAGTTCCGGCTTGGGCGCGATCGTCGGCCTCTACATCTCAGCGAAAAAGTGCGGCTGCGAGTTGGTCTTGATCAACTACAACAAATCGATCAGGGATCTCCTTGGCCTCACCAACCTGCTCTCCGTGTTCGAATCCTGCGCGCAATCCGGCATGCGACTGCCGTAGCCTCGAATCCGCTCCTCTACCCCAAGAATCGCCCGTTCCCCTATCGAAAATTCGAATCGCTGCCATCGGATACGAATCGTTGACACCTCCTTCGAGCGCCGTATAATCGTGACTGCCCGGCAGTTAGTAGAGCAGACACGTCTTGACGCCTCCACACAATCTGGCGCTGTGTTTTTCTTTGGGCGGCAATCCTCTCAACTCTTATTGGCGGCATCTGGTCGATCCCACATTTCGCGGGCTTTACCAGGCCAACGCCTTCGATCTCGCCATCATGATTCCCTATTTCCTGGTGATGGGGGTTCTGGCGATGTACGGAATTCATCGCTATCACCTGGTCTACAACTTCTACAAAAATCGCAAGAATCTTCCCGGCCCGCTGCCGGAAATCACGGAATGGCCTAAGGTCACGGTGCAGCTCCCGATCTACAACGAGCGCTACGTGATCGAGCGCCTCATTGAGACCGTCGCGCAATTCGATTACCCGCGCGAACTCCTTGATATCCAGGTTCTCGATGATTCCACCGACCAGACTCAGCAGGTCGCCAGCGATTGCGTCGAGCGCCACCGCGCCCTGGGCATCCCCATCACCTACATCCATCGCGACCATCGCGAAGGCTTTAAGGCAGGCGCCCTCCAGGAGGGACTGAAAACCGCGACCGGCGAATTCATCGCCATTTTCGACGCGGACTTTATTCCGCCCGCCGACTTTCTCCGACGCACCGTCCCCTATTTCCTCGACCAGAAGCTGGCTATGGTCCAGACGCGCTGGAGCTACGTCAATCGCAACTACTCCACGCTCACGGAAGTGGAAGCCATCATGCTCGACGGCCATTTCGCTATCGAGCATTCCTCACGCTATCGCAGCGGCCGCTTTTTCAATTTCAACGGCACCGCGGGCATCTGGCGCCGCGTCGCCATCGAAGACGCCGGCGGTTGGCAGCACGACACTCTCACCGAAGACACTGACCTCTCCTACCGCGCGCAGATTCGCGGCTGGCAATTTCTCTATTTGCCTGAAATCGAGTGCCCTTCCGAGCTGCCCGTCGAGATGAACGCTTTCAAATCGCAGCAGGCGCGTTGGGCCAAGGGCTTGATGCAAACGGCCAAGAAAATCCTGGCCCGCGTGATCCGCGCGGACGTTCCTTTCGCGGTGAAATCCGAGGCCTTCTTCCACCTCACCGCCAACATCAGTTACCCGCTGATGGTTTTTCTTTCCATCATTTTGCTTCCCGCGATGATCGTGCGTTTTTATCAGGGATGGTTTCAGGTGATGGTGATCGATCTGCCGCTCTTCCTCGCCTCAACCTGCTCGATTTCGTCCTTCTATTTGGCGGCCGAGCGCACCTTCTATCCGAAAACATGGAAGCGGACGTTCTGGTATTTGCCGTTCGTGATGGCCGTGGGCATCGGTCTCTCGGTCCGCAATTCCGTCGGCGTGATCGAGGCGATCCTCGGAATCAAATCCGAGTTCGTGCGCACTCCGAAATATAAAGTGGAAGCTGGTGCGAAAAAGTCGGCTGAGTGGGTAAAGAAGAAGTACCACAAGCGTGCGGGGCTGATGCCTCTTGCCGAAGTGGCGCTCGGCGCCTACTTCGCCGCGGCCACCCTCTACGCCATTCAGAACGAAAACTACGCCACGGTTCCCTTCTTCGTCCTTTTCGTGTGGGGATACTTTTATACCGGCTTCATGTCTCTCGGCCAAACCTACGTTGACCGCTTGCGTTTCCTGCGCGGCAGCCGTGCCAGCGGCCGCCCCGCCCTCATCGCACCTGGCCTCTTTCGCTTTCCCACCCTCGCCGAAGCCCGGTTTGACGCCGAGTCCGCCGCAGCCCCCATCTCCACGACCCCCGAAGTCGGCGCCATTTCCACCGACTAGCTTTGATTTCCGAGTAGAGTGCCTCGCAACTCGCTCAAAACGAACGATCGGTTTGCACTCTACTCGACGCGATTCGCTCAGGGCGAAACGGCGCTAACCGAACGGGTTCTCGTCCGCGCTAGGCCCGTAGATCGACGGCAACGGCACATCCAGCATCCGCAGATACACCGAAAGCTGCCCGCGATGATGGTAGCCATGATTCAACAGAATTGAGCGCAACACTCCGATCCGCGGCGCCGACAGCACGGCCTTCCCGTTTCTCGTCAATGTCCAGGTGGACGCGAGCCGAGCATCGTCCATCGTCTTCAACGTCTCCTTCGCGCTCGCGATGCTCTTCGAGAAAGTATCCAAAACTTCCTGCCGGCTCTTGGGCTCCGGCTGCGAAAAGTTCGGCACTTCCCGGGTATCGTTTACGATTGCCGCGGCAAAGCCACCCGGCAACGACGCAATGTGCAGCGCCAACTGGCCCAACGAAAACGATTTCGGGTGCGGCTTCCAGCCAAGTTTGTCGTCCGGAATTCGCTCCAGGACTCGCTTCGTGGTCTGTGCTTCCTGATCAAGCTCCGTCAAGATCGAGTCTATGACTCGCATGTGTCTCTCTCCTTTGATTTACGTTCCATTAAAATTCTCGCCAACAAAAGCGGCGCTTAGCGCGCCGCCTTTTCCCCAGACAGACCGGCCTCGGCTCGTTTTCGCACGCTCTCGTTAATGTGAGACCAACCCTTCCCTACTCCCTCTCTGTGGCCGCTCTGAACGAGTCCAAACGCCGCGTGGTGAAGAACAATCAGCGTTCCGCCATCCACTTCGCTCAGCCGATACTGGATGTTCGACACTACCGGATAAGACATGAACATCGGCCCGGTGATTTCCAGCAGCGTGGGACGCTTGATGGCCTGCACGTGTCCCCAGAAATGGCCGTTTTCGTCGCCCAGATCGCGGTACCATCTGCCGCCCGGCCGGGCCTCGATCTTCATGGGCATGGGCGTACCGTCTGGCGTGCTGAATTCCGAGCCCAGTTGCTCGAGCAGTGCCCCGAATGTCACGTCAAGTGTCGCTCGGACCCGGATTTCCTGGTTCACCTCTAGCGTCAAATCCTCAATTGATCTGCTCGTTGCCTCTCCGATCACTGCTGCTTTCGAACTCATGTTTCCTCCTGAGATTCAAATTGAATCAGTTCTTTTTCATCTTCTCTTCAGCGCGTTCCTTGATGCGAGCCAACTGATGCCTCCAGAAGCGTTCAAACGTGCCGGTCCACTCATGCAACGGCCGAATTGCCTCCGCGTTGGTTCGATAAAACATCTGCCGGCCATCGCGTCGCACGTGCACCAGGCCAACATCCCGCAGCACGCGGAGGTGCTTCGAGATCGAAGGCTGCTCCAACCCCAAAGCTGCCACAATCGCGCCGACGGGGCGCTCTTCGAGCGCGAGGTAGTTTAGTATCTCCCGCCGGCGAGGCTCAGCCACTGCGTTAAAGGCGTCTGAAGTGGTAGCCGCTCGTGCCATGGCAAGGATATTACATTCCTATATGGGAATATGTCAAGCGTAAAATACATCTGTGCTTTCGGCCCGCTGAAAGAAATCTTGGGCGGCATCTCCAGGGGGTTGGCGGACGTGCCGTCAAAGAAGGCCGAGTTGTGAAAATGGTGGATGAAGTTTATGATTACCCCGGGCTTTGCGTCGCAGCTGTGCAGTCCTCAGTAAAAGAGTAAGTCCTTTGCGGTCGTGGCGGAACTGGCAGACGCACCAGCTTGAGGGGCTGGCGCTCGCAAGAGCGTGGTGGTTCGAATCCACTCGACCGCACCAAACATACCGCCAAAAATCCAAGCACCCACCGATTACGGCCGCTTTCCTTTGAAATGCCTTTCGGGTTTTGTATGATGGCGCTTCGCAAACGACGATGCGACTCTCCCGATTGCTTTCTGCTAATGGATTCGCGCGGATAAGATCCCGCCGCGTCGAGAGAGATCATCGGGGCTCCGCCTCGCCGTCGGTCCTTCTCGCGCTTCTCTTGGCGGTACTAGTTGCCGTTACCGTCTACGTTTTTGCCGCGCACATCTACGCGCCGCCCCCGCCCATCACTTCTCTCGGCCTGCAAATCGATCGGCAGTACAACCTCACGCTGTACGTTACCGGGGCGGCGTTCATCCTCGCGCAGCTCGGGCTCGGCTACGCAATCCTGCGTTTCCGCGATCGTGGACAGCGTGCTCACTTCACCCGCGGAAGCACAGTCGCCGAAGTTTTATGGACCTCCGCCACAATCATTGCGTTTGTCGGCTTGGGGATTGCTGGAAGCAAGGCTTGGGGGGAGATGCGTTTCACGCCTGCGAGCCGCGATTCCATACAGATAGAAGTTACTACCACGCAATTTGTCTACACCTTCCGCTATCCGGGCGCCGACGGGAAATTCGGGCGCCTCGATGCGAGCCTGGTAAATGCGCCGGCTGGAAATCCACTGGGCCTCGATCCGAACGATGCGGCAGGCCGGGACGATGTGGTTGTGCCGATCCTAACCGTCCCGGTGAACCGTCCCGTGGAACTCCTGCTGCGCTCGCAGGACGTGATTCATAATTTTTTTGTGCGCGAATTGCGGCTTCAACAGGACGCGGTGCCGGGTATGGTGATCCCCATCCATTTCACTGCAGATCGAATCGGCAGGTATGAGATTGTCTGCACGCAGTTATGCGGCCTGGGACATTACAAGATGCACAGTTTCATGGACGTGGTCTCGGAACCCGACTACGAACAATTCCTCAGGAAACAGGCGGCCCTGCAATGACAGCAATAGTGATGCTGCCGCGCCCTGACCGCCGCCATGCAGCGCGAGGCTGCGCGTGAGTTCTCCGGCCCGGAATGCTCACGACATCAGGGAAGCGCCCAGCAGTTTTGCCCGCCGTTACATCTTCAGCTCAGACCACAAGGTGGTGGGCGTGCAATATTTCTTTCTCGCCCTCACGGCGGTAACGATCGGAATCGCTCTTTCGCTTTTGATGCGCTTTCACCTGGTGTGGCCCGCGGCGCACCTCCCATTTGTGGCCGGCGGGATCATGGCGCCGGAGCAATATCTCGCGCTCGTCACCATGCACGGCACGCTGATGATTTTCTTTGTGCTCACGGTCGCTCCCCAGAGCGCCTTCGGCAATTATTTTTTGCCGATCCAAATCGGCGCGCCGGACATGGCGTTTCCGAAGCTCAACATGCTTTCCTTTTGGCTGACGTTCGGCGCTTTCCTTTGCATGATCGCCGCATTTTTTGTTCGCGGCGGCGCGCCGATCAGCGGTTGGACAGCGTATCCGCCGCTCAGCGGCTTGGGAGAAATCACCGGACCCGGGGAGGGCCTGGGCCAAACGCTGTGGATCGTCAGCATATTGATCTTTTGCTTTGCGTCGCTGCTGGGCTCGGTGAATTTCATCGCCACCATCATTGACTTGCGCGCCCCAGGGATGACGCTGATGCGCATGCCGCTCACTGTTTGGGCCTGGCTCGTCACTGCGGTTCTCACCCTGCTCTCGTTTTCCGTGCTGCTTGCTGGTGGAATTCTCCTGTTGCTGGACCGCTCGGCGGGGACCAGTTTTTTCCTCCCCGCCGGCCTTGTGGTGAATGGCCAAGTGCAAAGCCATAGCGGAGGCTCGCCGCTTCTCTGGCAGCACCTTTTCTGGTTTTTCGGGCATCCGGAGGTCTACATCGCGATTTTGCCGGGCATGGGGGCCATCTCGCACATTCTTGCTAACTTCTCGCGCAAGCCGGTCTTCGGATATCGGGCAATGGCTGCCACTCTATGCGCGATCGGTTTTCTCGGCTTTCTGCTCTGGGGCCATCATATGTTTGTGAGCGGCATGAACCCCTACTCGGGAATTGCATTCTCGGTGCTGACGCTCTCGATCGGAGTGCCGTCTGCGGTAAAAACTTTCAATTGGCTTGGAACGCTCTGGGGCGGCAAGATTCAATTTCATTCCCCGATGCTTTTCGCCATAGGCTTTGTTTCATTTTTCGTCACGGGCGGGCTTTCCGGAATTTTCCTCGCGCAACCGGCATTAGATAGCGTGCTACACGCCACCTATTACGTAGTCGGTCATTTTCATCTCGTCATGGGAGTGGCGTCGATCTTTGGAATTTTCGCCGCAACGTATTACTGGTTTCCAAAGATGTTCGGGAGAATGATGAACGAGCCTCTGGCGAAGGTTCATTTTTGGCTTACATTCGCGGGAGCATACTGCATCTTCATCCCCATGCATTTTGTAGGCATCGCCGGCGGAATACGCCGGTACGCGGATTGGACGGGCGCGAATTATCTGGCTGCCCTCCAACCGCTGCATCGCTTCATGACCCTTGCGGCATTCCTCACCGCTGCTGCGCAGGTGATCTTCTTCTACAATTTCTTTCGCAGCCTTACCAGCGGCGCGCGCGCGTCCGCTAATCCCTGGAACGGCACGACGCTCGAATGGACCACTTCGTCGCCGCCTCCGTTCGACAATTTCAACGGGCACTATCCGCAAGTTTATCGCGGCCCTTACGAATACAGCGTTCCCGGCGCGAGCCGGGATTTCCTTCCTCAGAATCTCGCGCCGGAAGAAGTTTTAACTGATGACGAGGAGTCTCAGCATGCCGGATAGCGCGCTAACGGAATTCATCAAATCGGACGGTGCAAGCGGCGCGGGAAATGGCGGCGCCTCACGAGCCGATGGCCCGAACGCGGGAGGTCCAAGTCCCTTTGACGGCGGCCGGGTTCCACAGCGAACCTACATGACAGGAATGATGATCGCTCTCGGCGCGATATTTATGTTTTTCGTGGCGCTGGTCAGCGCGTCGATTGTCCGCAAGGGTCTTGCGAGTGCCGACTGGCAACCCTTCGAGCTACCGCGCATTCTTTGGCTCAACACGCTGGTCCTCGTCGGTAGCAGCTTCACGCTGGCGCATTCCAGGCGGCGTTTCCTGGCGCAGCAGTCCGAAGAGTTCCGCCACTGGTGGGGCGTTACGACGATTTTAGGTGTGTTCTTTCTTGCGGGGCAGATTATCGCCTGGTGGCAACTGGCGTCCTCGGGGGTCTTTCTATCAACGAGCCCCAACAGCGGCTTCTTCTATGTTTTCACGGTGGCGCACGGTCTGCATCTTCTTGGCGGCATTGCGGGCTTGCTGGTGGTTTTATGGTGGTCGCCTGGCCCGATACAGCGGAAGACGGCCACTGGGGTGATAGCGCTATACTGGCATTGCATGACTGCACTGTGGCTTGGCGTATTCCTGTTTTTGGTTGCGACGAAGTAAGCATGGTAAGTATGAACACGATAGCCGGCAAATCGGCCGCTCGACCCAAAACTCGGTGGGTCAAGATTTTGGCGTGCGCGGTAGCGAGCGTCGGCCTGGCACCCTTCCGCACTGTCGCGCAGGGTTGTGCGATGTGCTATCAGAATGCTGCTGCAGCCGATTCTCACGGCCGGACTGCGCTTCAGCACGGAATTTTAATTCTCCTACTGCCCGCGCTCAGCTTTTTCTTCGGAATATTTGGCCTGATGTATCACCGCCGAAACACGACTCGCTAAAGATTAGTTGGAGAATTGGCGGAGAGGCACACGCAGGGCTAGCCGCCACTTCAGAGGATTTCTGCCGCGAGGGAGAAAGGCTTAGACAGCTTCGAGCTGCGTGAGAAGGAACGGATCTCCCGATTTGGTATGGAGTTCCCGCCACAATTGCTCAGGTTGTGCGAGGAAAACCTTCACCACCTGCGGGTCGAATTGGGTCCCAGAGAAGCGGCGTATTTCGTCCCGCGCGGCCGAAATAGGCAGAGCCTTCCTGTAGGGACGGTCGGATATCATCGCGTCAAGCGTGTCTGCGACAGCGAAAATTCTGGCCCCGAGCGGGATCTGTTCGCCTTTCAGCCCGCGCGGATAGCCGGTACCGTCATAGAACTCCTGATGCGCCAAGACGATCTCCGCCGCTTCCTTCAGGAACGGAATCCTCTCCAGCACGGCGTAGCCGATATCGCAATGGCGGCGCATGATTTCACGTTCTTGCGCCGTCAGGGGGCCGGGTTTGCGCAGAATTTGATCGGGCACTCCCATCTTGCCGATGTCATGGAGGAATGCGCCGCGAGCGATTTGCCGGAGCAGCGAGTTGTCTACTCCCATTGCTTTTGCAATCGTAATCGTAAAAGCCGTCACGCGCTGGCAGTGTCCCTCCGTCTCCGCATCCTTCGCATCGAGCGCCCCGCCCAGTGCTTCGAGCGTGTAGTCGTACGATTGTTCCAGGTCTTGCAAAGCGATGGAGAGTTGCCTGGTCCGCTCGGCGACCAATTGCTCTAAGTCGCTCTGGTAGGTCCGGTTTTCCAGCACCAACCTGCGATGTTCCAGCGCACGCCGCACGCTCAAGTAAAGCTGATCCTTCTCGAATGGTTTGAGGATGTAATCGTAAGCCCCGGCGCGGATTGCTTCGAGCGCGATGGAAATGTCGTGCATGGCGGTCACCATAATCGCTGGAACATCCGGATCGGCCATTCGTAGCTCCGCCAGTAGCTTCAAGCCGTCCATTTCCGGCATGACGATGTCGCTCAGCACCAGATCGTACGAATCTTTTCGAAAGGTTTCGAGTCCAACTTTGCCGTTCACGCAAGTTGTGCACTGAAAACCCTGAGCATCCAGCAAAGTGGAAATCACTTCCCGGATCGCTTCTTCGTCGTCCACCACAAGTATCTTTTCGTGGGCCATGGGCGCTCCGCTGCTGCCCATTATAAAGGACGGCACATTCAACTGTTGCTCTCGTTGCCGGATTTCTTGGCGGTGTGCTAGTTTGCACAATGGCTCTCTAATATCCCCAAGATCTCTGGCGCGACGTGCCGCTAGGCGGCGGATACGTCTAGTTCGAAGTGCCTTCAAATGACGTTTGCCTCCAACTCGGGCTTCCTGGCGATTGCCTTCATGGAGGGCTCCGCTGCCTTTATCCTTTTGCTTTTGTACTGGCTGCTTCTGCCATCCTTTCCGGCGCGATTTTTCCGCTACTGGCTCGCTGGCTGGACGCTCTATACGACATTGCAGGGACTTCGCATTTTCTCTCTTTGGCGCGGTGGCCCCGATGTGCCGCATTTTGGCCAAGCGCTCTCTTTTCTGGCCGCGGTGTTCTTCCTGGCATCGGTTCTCGATTGTCGCGATCCAGGCAAGCCGGTCTGGAAACTATGGCCTCTATGGCTGTTTGCCGCGTCTGACGTAGCCCTGCTCGGGTGGGCTGGCCGGATACACTACTTGCCGAACTGGTCCGAAACGCTGCTCGAGTGTTCGCTCTATCTTTCAGCCGGCTGGTTCTTTTGGCGATCGCAAGCCCGCCATCGCGGCATTGGGTGGAAACTTCTCGCGGGCGCCCTGCTACTGCGAGGCCTTCACGGCCTCGACCAGCCCGAGTGGGCCGCGCACTCCGCATGGATCTTCCGAGTTTCCTTCCAAGGGCTATTTGGGATCATGATGGGCATCGCCATGGCCGTGCTCGTGCTTGAAGCGGGTCGCGACCGCACTGAAGACCTCAATGAAAAGTTGCGCCGCCTCTCGCTGATCACTGCCGAAGCCACCCAGTCTCTCCGCGTTGACGAAGTTCTTCAGGGGGTCCTCTCTCACTTGGTCGAGAGCCTCGGCGGCAGCCACGGACTCGTATTCTTGGTAGACGACAGCAAACAGCCTCCTGCCCTCGCGTGCCGAGGGTCGGTCGGATTTAGCGAACGTTTTCGCAAACAAAGTCCTCAAATTTCGGCAGACGAAGAGTGGTTGCAGCAATTGCTTCTCCGGGAAAGGCCCCTTACCTTGCTGCCACAAACCAAGAACGTAGCTGCGCGTTCCTGGATGGAAACTGAAAAACTTGCCACCCTCATGCTCGTTCGCATTCCCGGAAAGGAGAAGCCCGGTGGCTTCCTCGCAATCGGCTCCCTGACGCCCCGTGATTTCGAACGCGAGGAACAGGACTTCCTCGTCAACGTTGCCAATCTCCTCGGTCTCACGGCACAGAACGTCGCGCTCTTTCAAAACGCTGCTGCCGCTCGGAGGCAGTGGCTCGATACGTTCGATTCGATTGATGATTTGATCCTGGTTCACTCACTCGACGGCACCATCCTCAGGGCCAATCGCGCACTGGCAGACCGGCTGGGCGCTGAGCTCGCCACGCTGGTGGGACGCTCGGTCCGCGATGTTCTCCATTCATCCGGTTTTGCATGGTCGCGTTGTCCCTATTGCGAAGGCGCCGCCGGGAAGGCCGACGAGATCGATCCTTCCTTCGGCGGATACTTTCTCGCCAGTGATTCTTCGCTTCACGATTCTGAAGGCGGCTACCTCGGCACCATTCACGTGCTGAAGGACTTGACGGACCGGCGCCAGGCCGAGAACAAGTTCCGCACCCTGTTTGAAAAGGTTCAGGAAGGTATTTTCATTTCCACGCCCGACGGCCACTTCCTCGATTTCAATGACGCTTTCATGCGTATCCTCGGATACGAAAGCCATGACGAATTGCTTCAAGCCGATATTCCCGCGCAGTTGTATGTCAACCCCGCGGATCGTGATCGCCGTCAGCGCTTGCTGAATGAATATGGCGAGGTAACCGATTTCGAATTTCAGTTTCGCCGTCACGACGGAGATATTCGCACCGCCCACGAATCCAGTTTCGCCACTCGGGACGATTCCGGCATCGTCATCGCTTACCAGGGCTTTCTGCTTGACGTCACCGACCAAAAACAGGCTGAGTTTGACGTTCGCCGCCGCAATCGCGCCTTGCTGGCGCTAAACAACATCGGGGAACTTCTAGGCCAATCTCAATCGCTCGAGGAAGGACTCACCGCCTCGCTCGCTAAGATCACCGAACTTTTTGCCACAGATTTTGGGGCCGTATACCTTTTGGATGAAGCTACGAATTCACTGAAGCGAGCCGCCGCTATCGGTTGCCGCTCGAATCAGGCGAGCCCGCCTGAACCAATTGCCATTCCGGCGACGCTTTTGGAACAGATACGCCAGGCTCACGCCACCCTTCTATCGGGATCCCTTCCCTCGCTGCCGGAGGCCCTGCGCGAGTTCCACGAGCGCGAAGACATACAATCTTCCCAGCTGGCCGTGCTTTGGGCCAAGGACAGCGTGGTCGGCGCCCTCGTCATCGGCAGCCGTGAGATGAGATCCTTTTCGACAGCCGAATTGAATTTGCTCTCGGCCGTCGGCAATCAGATCGCCACCACAATTGACAAGTCGCTTCTCCTCGAGAAAACTCGCGAAGCCTACGATACGTTGCGCCGTACCCAGGAACAGTTGCTGCAAAGCGAAAAGATGGCCGCCGTGGGACAACTGATTTCTGGCGTGGCGCACGAACTCAACAACCCCTTAACCGCCATACTCGGTTATACCCAGCTATTGAAATCCGACGAACTTGTTCTCCCGCGCGGGCTGGATTACGTCGAAAAGCTCTATAAACAGGCGCAGCGAACTCACCACATTGTCCAGAACCTGCTCAGTTTTGCCCGCCAACAGAAGCCCGAGCGTGCTTCGGTTCAAATCAATCAGATCCTTGAGGAAACTCTGATCCTTCGGGAATTTGACATGAAGTTTAACCATATCGTGATTCGGCGGGAATTTGACGCCCAGCTCCCGCCCACCGGCGGCGACTTTCATCAGCTCGAACAAGTTTTTCTCAATATTCTCAACAACGCCGTGGATGCCATTCAGGAGGCGGGTGCGCCGGGGGAAATCACGATTCGAACCGAGGTTGCCGAGAATCGCCTGTGTGTCGAGATTAGAGATAACGGTCCCGGCGTTACCAACCCCCACCGTGTCTTTGATCCCTTTTACACCACCAAGCCCGTCGGGAAAGGAACCGGTCTCGGTCTCAGCATCTGCTACGGCATCGTGAAGGAGCACGGCGGCGAAATCCGCGTTCGTAATGTGGAGCCTCGGGGCGCCGCTTTCACCGTTACGCTGCCTTTGACGGTGGTTGGTCCCTCGGAGCCGCCCGTGCTAGCATCTCCCGTTTCCACCGTCTCAGACTCCTAAGAATCCGTGCCCGCTTCTGCCGCGTTTTTCTGCTGGCTCATTCGGGACTAAACGCCAACAGCACGTTGCCCGGCATTCCAAAGAGCGCGCCGTATCCGGAATTCACGTATACCATCCCGCCCGCAATTGCCGCTCCGCCGCCCCCGTCGATTGACCCGCCGTGCGCCGGAACCTTGTTCACCGTCTTGAAATCGCGCGCCGTATCGAAATCCCACACGATCTCCCCGTTCTCGGCCGAATAGGCCCGCATGTGCCCGTCGTCTGCACCGGAGAAAACCACCCCCGGCGTGGCCGTCACTGCCGCGGATTGGGCCGGCGTGCATCGCGCAACGTGGCAGGTTCCCAGCACGGGACGAGCGGCCCATATCTGTTTGCCCGTCGCAATATCGAGCGCGAATAATCCCCCGCCCTTCTTGGAATCGCCCTTGATCCCTTGGGGAAATGAAATTACGTCCAGGTCTGACAACGCCTCGTACACCACTTTGGCGTCCGCCGCGGGACCCCATTCGATTCCGCCCAACGGTCCGCCTTTGCCGATTTGCGCTTTCCAAAGCACAGCTCCTTGCTTGTCTGGATCAATGGCCAGTACCGTCGCGGACTTTTGGCTCAGGATCAGCACCCGCCGCCCGCTGGAAAGCGCGCGCAAAAGGGGCGGAGCCGCGAAATCATAATCGCCCCCGGGTTTCGCCGGGCAATTCACCATATCCCTCTGAATGCAGCTGGTGTTGAACGCGTCTCCACGCGTAAGCTGCGTCGACCAAACGATTTTCCCCGTCTTCATATCGACGGCGAGAATTGAATCGCTATGCTCCGTCGGCGGATCGGAATAGTTGTCGCCCACTCCCACGTAAAGAAGTCCCTTTTGCGTGTCCACCGTTGGCGATGACCATATGGCCGCACCGGAAGGTCCCCACTTTTTCATGCCGTCAGGCTTCGTCGTGGTCGGATACGGCGGAGTGGAAATCGTGTAGAGCCTCCAAATCTGCTTCCCTGTCGCGGCATCCAGTGAAACCAGAATTCCTCGAAAAGTGCAGCATTCGTAATGCGGGCTGGATGCCATCCATTCCTCGCGCGACGATACTCCCGCGTAAAGCCGGCCCTCGTAGAGCTTCGGCGCATCCGTCACGCGCGCGTACGGATGATCGGTGATGCGAGTTTTCCAGACGAGCTTTCCCGTAATCGCATTCACCGCGTAAATGTTCGTCCGGTAGTCGCCGAAATAAGCCAAGTTTCCCAGACCGATTACCACGGCGCTGCGAACCGCCCCTTCGGCGCGGAATTTCCAGTAGGTGCATCCTGTTTTAGCGTCGAGTGAATAGACCACTCCCATCGAGCTGCCGACAAAAACGCGCCCGCCCGCGATCACCGGCTGCGCAAACGCGCCCCAATCGCCAGGAAATCCGAAGGCCCATTTCAGCTTTAGTTTGGGTACTTGAGCCGCAGTCAGGCCGGCTTGATCGGCAGTTTGGAATCGGCTGTTGTCCAGGTTCACGCCCCAGCCGTTCCATTCGGGCCCGGAAAAATCTGAAGATGCTCGGCCTGTGCACTGGCCCGCAAGCGGATTCGTCGGCCGTGAACTTCCTGCGCGCTTGCCGGTCAAATATTCCGCAACCGCCACGCGCTGGCCAAAGGGTATGTCGGCGGCAATCTCCCGCATCGCCCCCGACCGGAGAACGTAGAGGATATAGTCCGGCGACATGCTCTTGAGGATGTAGTGATTGAAGAGCGGGGCCGTTCCTACCTCGTGGCACGAGGCGCACCGGTTGGCGTAGATTGCGGCGCCTTCTGCCTCGGGCGCATTCGAAGCCGCCGCGGAACGTGTCTCGGCGCCCTTGTTCGCCAGGGAAAGCACGTACTCCGCGAGGTCGCCAATCTGGGCAGGGCTGTAGGTATCCTTGAACGCAGGCATCGCCGTGCCTGTTTTTCCGTCTGAAATCACCCCTGCGATTTGGCCGGCGGACAAATCGAGTTTGCGGAGGCTCGGAGCCGCGGCGCCGCCGTTTCCATCCACGTTATGGCAGAAGACGCAGCTTGATGCATAGAGTTTCTCGCCCGCTTGGATTCGCTTCTCGACGCCCGCGGTTGTCGCGGTATTTTGTCCGCGGGCCAGGTGGACCGACCCAGTGGAATGGAAAGTGAAAGAAAGTGCCAGGCAAGAGATCGCGGCGCGGATCGCGCTATTCATGCAGCTTGTCCTTGATTTGCAGTCCGCGCACCATGCAATGCCTCCACTCGGCCGCTTCCCGTCGTGCCAAGATAAAGATTGCCATAGTGCGTGTCAACCGCAGCGTGGAGTCCGTGGCTTCATTCATCGATTGTGCAGCGCCGCCATCAGCCCCAGAATCGGCGCCAGCAAAATCAGCGCCATGATGACCCATGCCGAAACATGGGCAAAATTCATCGTGTAGCCGATGCCGGCTCGCTTCTCGACCCACAGTGCCGCATCGTCTGGATTGAAATAGAGCATTCCGGACTTCCAACATTCGTCGGGCGTCCCGTCTCCAGCGGCTTGCAGAATCGTCTCGTCGGACCTTTCAATATGCGCGCGCCCTTTGTTCAGCCACACGATGAGAAAGAAAATGGCTGGCAGCATCAGAATCGTCGCAATCAGCACCGGCATCGTGCCGGTCAGCGGCAGCAGTCCCACACACGAAAAGACCACCGCCAGAAAAAATTCGATCAGTAGGAGAAACAGTCCCACTCGATGCGCAAAATCATGAAGCACTGAGACCGGTCTCGCGCGATCGACAATGCGAGCGGATCGAAGCAGCGTATTGGCCGTCAGGCACATCCCGGCCGATATCACGATCCCAAGAACCAACGGGCCGTACACCCCCATTGGCGTGCGGTCGGACCAGCCGTTCGGTTGACTGTCAATTCCCCAGTGGACGGGGAAACGCGCCGGTATTTCATCCCAGTGAAAATGAAGAAAAACGCCCGTGGCGAGCAGAATCGCAAACGGACCCACCTGGACGATCCATCCTCCTGGCGGGCGCGTGCTGCGCGGCTCGAGCACCGCTTCGCGAACGGTGACGGCTTGCACCGCATGCCGCTGCACGCGCTTATGAGCTTCCACAAAAGCCGTGAGAGGGCCGACGGCCAGCCAGATTGCGCCAATGAATGCAAGAAACTGATAACTTGGTAACGCGCTAGCCAGAACCATCGCAAAAGCAATCGCCACGTGAATCATCGCTTCAAGCCTGTACCTTCGGAGCAGGTGTTCGGCTTCCGGAGTCTTCCTGAAATCCGGTGCCACAGTGACGCCAAAATAAATTCCAGGTCGCGTCCACTGCGGCAGCATCCAGAACGCCCAGGTTACTAGCGCCACCACTGCCAGCATGAATGGGCCGAAAATCCATTCGAAATGTTGAATCATCTCGTATCTCCTTGGCCCAGCTTCCTTGCTATTTCCGCCATGCGATCGGCAATCGCTGACCGCGGGACTCCGTTCGTGATGGCCTTGGCGATCAGCTCTTCCAGATGTTTCCGGAAATCCTGCTTCGCCTCGGGAGTGGCCTTCGGATCACGCCGGTCGAGGACCATCGCACCTCGCCTCCTGCGCAAATCCAGCCAGCCTTCCTCCGCCAGCACTCGGTACGCCTCCGCGACCGTGTTGTGATGAACGCCCAGATCGATCGCCAGCTGCCGCACCGTGGGAAGCTGCTCTCCGGATTCAAATTCGCCCGAAACCAACAGCGCGCGCAGCCCGCTTACGATCTGCTCGTAGACCGGCTGCGCGGAGGCCAAGTCGATGCGTAGCGTGCGTGGATCCTTCATTGCCTATTGTACATATACAATATACAATAAAAACGGTTGCCGTCAAGCGTAAGATTGTGGGCCGGCAAATGGAGTCCAGGCGCATCCGTGGCTCCCGCCCGCCGCATCGGTTTGGCGCCGCGACCGCTCTCACCCTGTCGCGCTCAGGCTATCCAAACCTGTTATCCTTCTTGCGCGTCCATATTTTTCGGGAGGCGGGAATGAAGCGATGGGTCTGCTTGCTGTTTGTGCTCCCGGTCGGAATTACGGCCGCGGCGCGGCAATCCGCCTCGCCGCCTGTTTCGCCCGCTCCCAGGACCTCTTCCGCCCAGGCTCCTGTGCCTCCGAGTCCCGAATTTCTGAAGACCGCCGATGACGTCCTGCAGCAGATGAGCGTGATTCTTCACCTCCCGATCGAGCGGCCGCTGAAGAAAAGCCTGCGTTCCAAGCAAGAGATTCGCGATTATCTGGTCCGCGAGGAAAAGGAGGATAAGGACGACGCGCAGCGCTACGCCGATACGAAATCGCTCGAAGCTTTCGGCCTCATCCCCAAAGGATTTCCCCTCGATTCCTTCATGCTCGATGTCCTCACCGATCAGGTCGCCGGTCTCTATGATCCCAAAGCGAAGGAGTTCTACATCGCGGATTGGATCCCAGCGAGCGAGCAGCGAGAGGTGATGTCGCACGAGCTCACGCATGCTCTGGAGGATCAGTCCTTCAACGTCGACCCTTGGATCAAGGCCGCGCGGCCGAATGACGACGCCGAAATGGCGCGCGACGCGGTCAGCGAAGGCACCGCCATGGCTGCCATGGTCGATTACGCGCTGCGCGATCAGAAAGTCACCGTCCGCGATCTCGTTGACGTGAGCATGCTCATTCGCGCCGGCGCCGTCGCGGAAATGAACAACGACCCGAAACTATCGAAAGCGCCGCTCTACATTCGCGACGGTCTTTTGTTCCCCTATCTCGCGGGCACCAGTTTTGCCCAGCAATTCCTGAAAGCGCACACCGGCTGGGCCGATCTCCATCTGCTCTTCGAGCGGCCGCCCGTTTCGACACAGCAAATCCTGCATCCCGACTTTTACTTGAAGGACGTCGGACCGGCCAAGGTAACGCTGCCGCCCTGGAAAGGCTTGGTTCCCGCGGACTGGAAATTGCTGGAGGAAAATGTGATGGGCGAATTCGGCCTCGAGGAATTGCTCAAGCAGTTCCTGGACCCGGCGCGAGCCGCTGCTCTTTCACCTGCGTGGGATGGCGACCGTTACGCCGTCTTCGAGGACACGAAAACGAAGGAAACGCCGTTGGTGTTCCATCTTGCGCTCGAAACTCCGGACGATATGGCGCGGTTCTTCGGCCAATACAGCGAGGCTCTGGAAACAAAATACAAAACGCGCACAGCGCTCTACCGGCGTCCGAATTTTTTCCAGTTCCAGACGGATACGGGCGGCGTCTACCTTCGATGCATGGAGCTGCAATGCCTAAGCGTCGAACGCGCTACACGCGCGACCTTCGACGCAATCAATCGCGCCATCGGCTGGCCCGCCTCGCCCGGGCCGGTAGAGGCTGAACCGTCGCTGGCACAACTCAGGGACGCCAAGTCAGCCGAAGCCGCGCGCGCGCCGCAGCCTCACTGAAGCCGAGTATTTCTCCGATGAGCGTTTTCGAATTACAGCGCGTCGCGGAACCCGAAGTGATGGACGATTCGGCCGAAGTGGAAGCCTATTCTTCGGCGGCGGCGCAATCTCACCTGAACGCCATTGATGACACTTTCGTCGACCACGCCGCGCGCCTGTTGCACGGCCGCGAAAGAGGCCGCGCGCTCGATATCGGCACGGGTCCCGGGCAAATCGTGCTGAAGCTTGCACGCCGGCTCACGCGATGGAAATTTGTCGGAGTGGATCGATCACCCAACATGATCGCGCAGGGCGTTGCGAGTCTCGCGCCTGCTGCGGATCTTACCGGACGCGTTCAATTCTATGTGGCTGATGGAAATCAGATTCCGTTTCGCGATGGAAGCTTTGACTTGGTGGTGTGCAATTCCGTGCTGCACCATCTGGCCGAGCCGCAAAAATTGCTGGCGGAAATCGCGCGCCTCGCAAAACCCAGAGGCGCGATCCTGCTCCGCGATCTGCGAAGGCCGAGCCGCTTCGCGTATCCATTCCACGTTCGGCGGCACGGGCGCCATTACGAGGGGCTAATGTACAAGCTCTACTGCGATTCCGTGCGCTCGGCATACACAGTTGAGGAATTGCAGCGGCTCCTCGATTCCTCTCCGATGAAGGGCGCGCGAATTTTCGAGCACGACCGCACGCACATCGGAATCGAGCGCCCGGCCTCGTCGTAAGCTCGGGTTCTACGCGGTTAATCGTTGAAGGATGCTACTCCGCCGCCGGCTCGCTGAATCGCCATCAGGGTCTGGTCGTCTGCTTGCCGTGTCCCGGACGAATGTCTGTCCAGATCTTTCATGCAAGCCGCAACGAGTGCTTCCGGCGTCGAACCGTACTTTTCGCCCGCAGCGAGTGAGAGTCCGCCGATCCCGTATTCTTTCCCCGAGGGATCGCGCGCTTCCGAAATGCCGTCAGTATAGAGGAGCAGAGTGTCATCCGGTTCGAGGCGCGCGCGGCGAACCGCATAGCTGCTGTTCGTAAACATACCCAGCGGCAGGCCCGTAGCGTCAATCCGACTGACGCCGCTCTTCCCGACCAGTAGAGCGGGGAAATGGCCCGCGCTGGCGATTTCCACTTCGCCATCCCTGCCGATTCGCCCGCACACCAAAGTGGCGTACTGCCCCGCGATCGTGCTTTCGCAGAAGAGGCGGTTCACCATTTCCACCAGCTTGTCGAGTTCCAGGCCAATGCCCGCCAGACTGCGGAACATCGCGTGCAAGTGGGTCATCAGCAGTGACGCCGCCACTCCTTTACCCGTCACGTCTCCCAGAAGGAAAATTACCTTGCCGTCTCCCGCGGCGGAGCGAATCACATCGCAGAAATCGCCGCTGACGACTCCCGCCGGTTTGTACCGGTAGTGAACGCGCCAGTCCTCAAACCGCGTGTCGGTTTGCGGCAGCAGCCCACGCTGGATGCGCGCAGCGAGCTCGAGATCGCGTTCGAGAGCGCGCTGCTCTTCGCCAGTCAAGCAGTCAAGACACATCTGGGCCAGCGGATCGGTAAGGAGCCGTTCCTGTGCGAGGGTGTCGTGGCAGGCCTCGCAGATTCCGTAGGTTCCATCGTCCATTCGCTCCACCGCGGAATCCACTTCCTGCAGGAGGTCGAGCAAAGGAGCGCGCCGCTTCCGGATCGTCCACCGGGATGACGGCAATGTTTGTCTTCAACTCCTCACGTCGCTTCTCGAGTTGCTGGCGCAGATAAGGATCCGTGATTCCAGGCATGGCTTTGTTCTCCGGCCCCGAGATTCTCGCAGTTCGGGCTGCAGTGCTATCCAATTCAGACATGGGACTCCCCCTTTTATTCTGCCTAATTCGATTCACCCGCGGCCGCAAGGGATTCCACTTTTGACGCGTCCAAGAGGCCCCGGCTTGCCTTGCGTTCGAGCCGCACCAATCGCCGTTCGAAGCAAACGCGGCGCTGGCGATACGCCCTAGGCGCAATAGCGCCGAGTTCGCAGGCGCGATGAAGTTCAGCGAGGGCCTTGCGCACGAGCGAAGCCGCGCGATGAGGCTCGCGTGCGCGGTGCTCGTAGTGAATCGCCAATTGCTCGTAAGCATCGACGCCCTCGCGCGAATTTCCGAGCATTCCTTCCCATAGCTCGCATGCCAGGGCCAAATCTCCCTCGCGTTTCGCAAGCCGCGAGAGCGACCAGCGAGCGGCGCGAGCGGTTTCCGGGGGCAGCGCGCGGGCAATCGAGTGCTGATAAAGCTTTCGGGCGCGAACGGATTCTCCCCGGCGTTCGCAGATGCGTGAAATGCCGAAAAATTCGAGGGCGTCCGTTCCATGTTGCTCCGGCTGGCTGAGCAAGGCAAGCACGCGGGTAGCAAGTCCCGCCAGTCCTCGCAAGTCCATTTGATTGTGGTGGAAGATCGGGACGAGAGGATCGGGTGAGCCACCGCGCAAGAAATCGAAGTAGATAGAAGGAATTAGTTCGGAGATCACGTCGACTCCGCGATTCCAGCCAAGCACATGCTTTTCGAGATCTTGCAACCGGACAGACCCGAGCCGCAGCCGCCACAGATTCCTGGCGGGGTGGAGAAAATCGATATGGGCGCGCGGCGCGGGCAGCTTGATGGCGCGCGTCATGCGGAAGCGAGTTTCGAGCAAAGGCCAGTCAAACGATTTTCCATTAAAGGTGACGAGCACGCGGCGCTCGGCCATGCGCTCGGCAAGCGCGACCAGCAAGGAATGTTCCTCGCTCTGCTCGCGCATGAAAAATTGCTCGACTTCGAGGCCTCCCGCGTCCCACCAGGCGATGCCGACGAGAAAGGGATACGTGCCAGTGCCTCCCGCGAGGCCGGTGGTTTCCGTATCAAGGAAAAGCCATTGCGCCGGGTCACGCACTTCTTTGGGCGCTCTAGGAGCGAGCAGGCTGAGCGCGGCTGGATCAATTTCGTGCTCCGGCGCATTCAGTGTGTGTTCGTCTCCGATCTGCTCCGAGAACCAGCGCCGCAGACCCAGGTGTTCGCCGAAGCGATTGCTTTGGGGCGAGGCGCCCAAAATTTCGGCGAGGCGTTCGGCGCCCGCGGGGATGTCCGGCGCGAGTCCACGCGTCGCATCGTCGGGCTGGGAAGCGAGCGGGGCGCGGCGCTGGCGTGGGCTGGGCTGGAGCGCCTTGAGCCGATTAAGAAGTAGGTGAGCCGTCATTGAGGCCTCGTGCCATTCCGCAAAAGGCGCGCCAAAATCGCCAACGCGGCTTCCTTGGTGCGCTCACTTTTTTCTCCAGCCGGCCCGACGCAGGAGGGACATCCGTTTTCGCATGGGCAGGCCGCGACTAGCTCCTGCGTGCGGCGCAAGAGCAAATCGTGGACACGATAGAGCGGCTCGCTAAAGCCTATGCCGCCTGGATACGCGTCATAGATGTACAAGTTCGGCTCGAAGAATTCCCTGGTGACGGCGACATCGCGGATCGAACCTGTAAATTCCTGCCACTCGGCTTCAATCCCCGCGCTGGGCGGGCGCTCGCCCACGGCCGTGCCGAGATCGCGGCGGTCGCACATCAGGAGGAACGCAGCCATCGATTCCAGGGCGTAGAGCAAGCCGAAGATTCCGCTTTGGCGGTCGGAAAGGGCGAAGGGAAGGGCTTGCAACAATTCGCGATCGAGCGTGAGCCAGAAGGCGGTGGTATGCATCTCGTTTTCGGGAAGCTCGAGTTTTCCGTCGCCTACATTTTCGTTGGTGAAGAATTTTATTTTCTTGAAGCCGATGACTTGCGAGCGAACGAGAACGTCTCCGTGCGCGCGCGGGGCGTTTCCGGTAATCGAAGAGAGATTCCTCGCCGCGGGCCCCGACCGGACTTCGTCCGGAAGAACAAAAACGTCTGGCCCCTCCGTTCGGCATGACGGATTGGCGCGTGGGGCGGACAAAGGAACCGCAGCGCTGGTGATGCGGTCTTCCTCGGCGATTTCGAGGACGCGAACCTGGGTGTAGCGGATTGCGTCCGTGTAGTAATCAACGTTCACGGGCTTGACGTAGGCCTTGCGCCGATCGAAATCGAGGTGCTCGACGTGATACTGCTGGCCCTGATGAAGATAGATTGCTTTGGGATGAACCGTAGTCAGCGCGGATGAGAAATCGACCTCGCCTATTACTTCGGGGCCGCCTTTCTTGAAGCGGCCAACGTTGCCATCGTCTTCCGCGGAAGTTTCCACGATTACGAAATTATCGGAAGTAACCGAGCGCAAGCTGACCGTATCGGCGGGATAGGCCTCCTGCACCCAGTGCCAATTGCCGCCGCTGCGATGAAAGAAACCCGCTTCGGCAAGGCGCTCGCAAAGATTCGAAAGATCGACGGCGCCGAATTGCTCGTCCGGGGCAATGGGGAGTTCGAAGGCCGCGCACTTCAGGTGGTTGACGAGAATTTCCAGATTATCGGGCTGGATATATGCGTGTTCAGGCGAGCGGCCGAAAAAATATTCCGGATGCTGGACAATGAATTGGTCAAGCGGCGCGGACGAGGCCACGAACACGGCGCAGGAAGCGCCGCTGCGGCGTCCAGCACGGCCCGCGCGCTGCCAGGTTGAGGCAATCGAACCGGCGTAGCCAGCCATCACACAAGCATCAAGCGAGCCAATATCAATTCCCAATTCAAGGGCGCTGGTGGCGACCACGCCGCGAACGCGCCCCTCGCGCAGGCCGCGCTCGATTTCGCGGCGTTCGGCGGGCAAGTAGCCGCCGCGATAGCCCCGAACCGGCTGAGCTGCGCCGGGCTGCGCTGGATTCGCCTGCTGCAAATAAGTGAGCAGCACTTCGGTGTGCAGGCGGCTATTGGCAAAAACGATGGTTTGCAGTTTTCGCGCGAGAAGCTCCTTCGATACACGCGCGGTTTCATTGAGGTAGCTCCGGCGGATGCCGAGATTTCGATTGACCATCGGCGGGTTGTAGAAAACGAAAAGCTTTTCGGCGGCGGGCGCGCCATTTTCTTCGACGCTCTCAACCGGACGTTCGATCAGTTGCGAAGCAAGTTCGCCGGGATTCGCAATGGTGGCCGAGCAGCAGATGAATTGCGGTGTGGAACCATAAAACCGCGCGATGCGCGCGAGGCGGCGCAGCACGTTGGCCAGGTGGCTGCCGAAAACGCCGCGATAGGTGTGCAGCTCGTCAAGCACGACGTAGCGGAGATTTTCGAGCAGGCGCATCCATTTGGTGTGGTGCGGCAGGATGCCGGTGTGCAGCATGTCCGGATTGGTGAGAACCACGTGGGCGCGTTCGCGGATGGCTTTGCGCGCGTCGCTGGGCGTGTCGCCGTCATAGGTGAATACGCCGAAGGAATCGTCAAGGCGCGTGGCGAGATCGTGAAGTTCCGCGAGTTGATCCTGCGCCAGGGCCTTGGTGGGAAAAAGATAGAGGGCGCGCGCATCCGGATTTTCGAGAACGGAATTGAGTATTGGCAAGTTGTAGCAAAGCGTCTTGCCGGAAGCAGTGGGAGTGACGACCACGAAGTCTTTTCCAGCGCGAGCGAGCTCGGCAGCAGCGGCTTGATGTGAGTAAAGGCGCTCGATGCCCTTGACGCGATAGGCGGCGGCCAGTTCGGGCCGAATCCAAGCCGGCATGGGGCAGAATTGCGCCTGGCGAGCGGGGAAGTGCTTGATGGCCGTTAGTACATCGTCGTCTCGATAACGGGCAGAGAGAGTAGCGAGGACCTCTTCTACCGTTTCCAATGTCGAGCGTGAACGAGAGGCCAAACCGCTCGATGATGCCGTCATAATTCCCTCCCAAGGCACTGCCCCACCACGCCTGCATCCCGTTTTTGCTCTCGCTGCAGATATTCGCTTTTTGTTCGCTTAAGCTATCATGAGCCGAACCGCCCTGGCAACAGCAATTTCTCACAGCGTTTTCACTGTAAATGCAAGTCTTTTACTATGAATAACTTGCGTGCATCTTCTGGCTTCCCAGGGGCTTCCGACCCCCTAGATCGCACCAGCCTGAAAACGCATCTTATGTATGGAGGCGAAACATAATGTGGAACTCAGCGCTGAAAGGCACGGCAGGGTTGTTCCTGGCGGCGGTCCTAAGCGCTCCAGCCTGGGGAGTATCAGACCATCCTGGGACGGCTTATCCGGGAACATTGAACTACGTGGAAGGGCAAGTTTCGATCGGATCGCAGCCAGTGGATTCGAAGTCGATTGGAACGGCGCAGCTTGGCGCCGGCGAGACAATCACGACGCAGCTCGGTAAAGCCGAAGTGCTGCTTACGCCGGGCGTGTTTCTGCGGGTGGGCGATAGCAGCGAAGTGAAGATGATTGCGCCGAACCTAACGGATACCGAAGTAGCGATTCAAAAGGGCGAGGCGACTGTCGAGGTAACGGACATACATTCAGAGAATCGTTTGATCGTCGATGAAGGCGACGCGGCGACCCGCTTAGAGAAGAAAGGATTTTACGATTTCGCTGCGGATCAGGGAGTCGTGAGAGTTTTTAGCGGGCAGGCCGAAGTTCAGGAAAACGACCAGAGCGCCAAGGTGAAGGGCGGCCACGAAGTGATGCTTACCGCCGAAAACTTAAAGGCTCATGGCTTCGACAAGAATGCCTACGAAGGAGACCTCTACAACTGGAGCAAGCTGCGTTCGTCATACATGGCTGAAGCAAATGCCGATGTGGCGCCGATCTATGAAGGGTACGGATCCGGATGGTACGGCACAGGATGGTATTGGGATCCGTGGTTGAGCTGCTACGCGTTCGTACCCGGCGGCGCGGGCATCTTTTACAGCCCATTCGGATGGGGATTCTATTCGCCGTTCGCGTTTTACGGGGCGTACGGGGTGCCTTGGGGCTTCGGTTACGGCTACTATGGCCACGGCTTTCACAGTCGCGGATATTACGGTAGCAGGCCCGGCATCGGCGGATACCACGGCGATGGCGCACGCGGCTTCGGTGGCGGGGGCTTTCATGGCGGCGGAGGCGGCTTCCATGGTGGCGGAGGCCACGGTGGTTTCGGCGGAGGACACCGGTAACTGACTGCCACAATCGAGCCGATGGCTAGCGGGGCGCGAGATGCGCCCCGTTTTTTTTTGCGCGACCTTGAGCGAAATCAACTAGAGAGTTTTTGAGAAGAGCGGCTTCTGGTCCATTTGCTGCTCGTGGAGGTAGCGGTCAAAGGCCATGGCAATATTGCGGATGAAGATGCGGCCTAGTGGTGTGACTCGGATTTCGGCTGAATCCAACGTGACCAGGCCGTCTGAGGCGGGTTCCTCGAGGCTCGCGAGTTCGGGAGCGAAGTATTCGTCAAACGAGATGGCAAACTCGCGCTCGATTTCCGGTTTGGAGATCACGGTGTGGCAAAGCAAGCGGCCAATTAAGGCGCGGCGAATCAGGTCGTCTTGCGAGAGACGGTACCCGCGCATGGTGGCGATGCCGCGCTCGTAGACGGTCGTCTGATACGCGGGAATTTCGCGCCGATTTTGCGCGTAGGATTCGCCGATGGAGCTGATCGCGCTCACTCCCATCCCGTAAAGATCGGTGCCCGCCTTGGTGGTATAGCCTTGAAAATTGCGGTGCAGCGTGCGATCGCGCTGGGCGGTCGAGAGTTCGTCCTCCGGGCGCGCGAAATGGTCCATTCCGATGTAGATGTATCCTGCGCTGAGAAACCTTTCCAGGCCGGCGCGAAATATGCGGAACTTCTCCGGTCCCTCCGGCAGGTGCGCGGCAAATGCGCCCTGCTGCTTTTTGAGCCAAGGCACATGCGCGTAGCTGAACATGGCCACGCGGTCGGGCGCGAGCGTGAGGACCTGGTCGATGGTGTGCTCGAAGCTGGCGGCCGTTTGATACGGCAGGCCGTAGATTAAATCGACGTTGAGACTTTGGAAGCCGAGCTCGCGCGAGGCGGCGATCAGGTCGCGCGTCATTTCATAGGGCTGCACGCGATGAATGGCTTCCTGCACCTTGGGCTGAAAATCCTGAATGCCCATGCTGAGGCGGTTGAACCCGAGATTGCGAAGCGTTTCCAAATGCGCGCGGCTGGTGACGCGCGGGTCGATTTCGATTCCGATTTCGGAGTCCGGCGCGAAAAAGAATCGCTCACGCGTGTAAGCGAAGAGGTCTTCGAGTTGCGTGGGAGAAAGATACGTGGGAGTGCCGCCGCCCCAGTGGAACTGAATTACGGGGCGCTTGCGGGAAACCATGTGCGCGACGTGGTCGATTTCCTGCTTGAGCGCGGCGAGATAGGGAATCGCAACGCTCTTATCCTTTTGGATCGAGACATTGCACGCGCAAAAAAGGCAAAGGCTTTCGCAGAAAGGAAGATGCATGTACAGCGAGAGCGGCGTGCCGCGCAAATCGGCGGTGGCGTAGCGCCGTTCGAGATCGTCGGGGCCGAAATCGTCCTTCCAGACCGGAGCGGTGGGATAGCTGGTGTAGCGCGGGCCGGGGCGATTGTATTTGGCGAGAAGTTCTTCGGAGATTTGGCCGACGTCGAGCTTGCCATTGCGGCCCGCGCCAGAGCTTTTTGCCGCGGATGCCGCCGGGATTGACGCGCGAATTGGCGCCGTTTGTCCCGCGTCCACAAAAGCTCTTGCGTTTGCGACCGGCGTGTTTGGCAAGATTCCGTGGCCGAGATTCAAAATATGGCCGAGGCCGCCGGTTTTTGCGATGGCCTCGCGCGCGGCGCTGCGGATGGAGGCTTCATCCCCGAGCAAAATTTCAGGGTTCACATTTCCTTGCAGCGCGATATGAGGGCCGAGTTTGCGGCGCGCCTCGGCGAGATCGGTATTGCAATCCACGCTGAGAACGTTCGCGCCGGTTTTCGCGAGGCTGCTGAGATGGCGCGCGGACCCTTTGGCGAAAAGTATTTTGGGAACTTCGGCGCCGCCGAGTGTGCTGAAAATCATTTGAGTGGCGGGAAGCTCGAAGGCGTCGTATTCGGCGGGCGTCAGTTCTCCCGCCCAGGTGTCGAAAAGCTGGATGGCGGATGCGCCGGCTGCGATTTGCGATTTCAGATATAAGGTCGGTGACGCGCGCAATTCGCTCCAGTAGTTCGCGCAGAACTTCAGGTTGATCCCGCAACATTTGCTTTGCGCGCGAGATATCGCCGCGCGTCTGGCCTTCAATCATGTAGCAGGCGAGCGTCCAAGGAGCGGCGGCGAAGCCAATTACCGGCACGTTGGGGCCGGCTTCCTTGCAGATGGCGCGAATCGCGTCGGCCACAAACCGCGTCTCGCGCTCGGGGTCGAAATCGCGGAGGCGCCGCACCGCGGCCATATCACGAACAGGATTCGAGAGGATTGGGCCGGAATCGGGGACGTCCAGCGGCATCCCCATCGCTTCGGCAACGATTAAAATATCGGAAAAGACGATGATCGCGTCGACGTCCAGCGCGCGGAACGGCTGGATGGAAACCTCGGCGGCCAATTCGGGCGTTTTGCAGATTTCAAGGAACGAGTGCCGCGCGCGCACGGCCTGATATTCGGGTAGGTAACGCCCCGCTTGGCGCATGATCCAGACCGGGACGCGGGAAACCGTCTCGAAGCGGCAGGCGCGCAGGAACAGGTCCTTCTTATTTTCGTTGGCGCGGGACATTGGATTGCAAGATTCTTATCGATGATAGCAGAAGCGCAAGTCCACAGAAATATTCCCAGCGGAGCCACCGGGGAGAGCAGTATGTTGTCGCTAGCGGCGCGCACGCGGGACGCCGGAGAAGCACTATGGCGAAAAATATCGTGATCTGCTGCGATGGAACGGGAAACGAATTCAGCGACTCCAATTCCAACGTGGTGAAACTCTACAGCGCGTTGCTGATCGACGAGCGGCGGCAGATCGGCTACTACCACCCCGGCGTGGGAACAATGGGCGCGCCGACGGCGCACAATAAATTCACCAAGGCTTGGTCCGTGATCATGGGGCTGGCGTTCGGCGCTGGATTGCTGGCCAATGTGGGAGATGCGTACCGGTATCTGATGAACGTCTACGAAGACGGCGACAATATTTTCCTTTTCGGCTTCAGCAGAGGCGCATACACGGTGCGAGTGCTCGGCGGAATTCTGCACATGTTCGGATTGCTACATCCTGGAAATGACGGGCTGATCCCCTACATCATTCGCCTGTACGCGAGGACGTCTCGCAAGGCGCAGGGCATGACGCATACCTTCGGCGTGGCGCAGGGCTTCAAGGAAACTTTTTGCCGCGATTGCACGCTGCACTTTGTGGGCGTTTGGGACACGGTAAGCTCCGTAGGCTGGATTTGGGACCCGGTCTGGTTGCCATTCACAGGGCAAAATCCGGCGATCGCCAACGGCCGGCACGCAATTTCAATCGACGAGCGACGCTGCTATTTTCGCGACCAGCGTTGGGGCCCGGCGCTGCCGGGACAAAATATGAAGCAAGTGTGGTTCGCGGGCGTACATTCGGATGTGGGAGGCTCTTACCCGGATTTGCAAAGCGGCTTATCGCAAATTGCGCTGGAGTGGGTGCTTTGCGAAGCCGCATCATTTGGATTATTGGTTGACGCGGGAAAAGCGGAAAAGGTGCTGGGGAGGATTCCGCCGCCTCCGCCGGTTTCGCCCGATCCGGCGGCGAAAACGCACAACTCGCTCACCTGGAAATGGTGGATCTTGGAAATTTTGCCGCACTCTTACTACGATTTGGCGGCCAGGCGAAAAAAGTGGCGAATTCCGCTGGGCGCGCGAAGGGAAATTCCGGCGGGCTCCGTTCTACATGAAAGCGTAGCCCATAAACTTCATGTGGATACTGGCTACCGCCCGCCGAATTTGCCGCCGCAGCCCTGGGACGAAGAACCGGCGTACCGCTGCGATTTTTCTTAAGGAGAGAAGATGCTTTTGGGAGCGCGCCCCATGCCCGCCGACGGCGGGTTTGGCGCTATAATTACGCGAACTGGGAAGGTTCGCCTCGCATGCTGAATCATACGGGATACCTGAGTCTCGCGTTGTATGTAGCGAGTTTTTGCTGCTACGCCCGGATTCTCTACGCGCCGAACGTGTGGGTGGGGCGGCTGGCGACGCTGTTGCTGTGCGGCGGAATTGCGCTGCATTATTTTTCGCTGCTCGAGCGTTCGCACGGGATGCACACGGTGCCGTACGACGATCTTTTCGGGTCGATGTCGCTTTTTGCGTGGCTTTTGGGAGTTACCTATCTGGGTCTGGAAACGGTGCACCGCCAGAGATCGGTGGGGGCTTTCGTGACGTTTCTGCTGGCGATATGGATGGGGCTGCTCGGTTTGTTTGCGCCGAGCGCGCTGCCACCGCCTCCGCAGGCGCGAGGTCCTTTGTTCGATTTTCACGTGACGCTCAATACCTGGGCGTATGCGGCTTTTGCGCTGTCGTTTGTGGTGAGTCTTGTTTACCTGGCGCAGGACCGCATGCTGCGTTCGCATCGGGCTGGCGCCGTCTTCTGGCGTTCTCCGGCGCTTAGCGTGCTGGATCGCATGGCCCGCAGCAGCGTCTACGTTGGCCTGGCAACTCTGGCCGTCGGAGTGGTGAGCGGCCTGATCTGGGAGCACCGGCTGACAGGCGCGTACGCGATGGGCGATCCGAAAGTGATCGTCACCATCGGAATTATCGCGGTCTACATTTTGTATCTGGCGCTTTCGCGCAACGCGCGATGGCGAGGCGCCCGGGCTGCCGTCATCTGCGCGCTGAATTTTGGAGCTGTGCTCTTCAGCTATACAATCGTGAATTTGTATCTCACAAAGTTTCACCGCTTCTACTGATGACGACCGCTTCCAACTCGAAAAATTTCGCGCGCAGCCGCGCCGTGGCAGGCACTCATCTGGCGCTGATCGGCTGCAACCATCGCACCGCTCCAGTGGAGCTTCGCGAGCGCGTAGCGTTCACCTCCGAGCAAGCCCTGGAGGCCGCGGGAGAACTCCGCAAGCGGGGAATTCTCGAAGAAGCCGTGGTGCTTTCCACGTGCAATCGCAGTGAACTCTACGGCGTTCCAGCCACTTCGGGCCCCGCCGTCACCGATGCGATGGAGGATTTTCTAACCAGCTACCATCGAATTCCCCGCGCCGAACTTCATGGGCGCACCTATCGCTGGTTTGGTTCTGAGGCCGTCCGGCATCTTTTCCGCGTGGCCGCAGGGCTGGATTCCATGCTGCTCGGCGAAGCCGAAATCTTAGGCCAACTCCGCACCGCATACGGACAAGCGCTCGACAATGGTTCTACCGGACCGATGTTGAACCGCGCGTTTCAGGGCGCGCTCGCAGTAGGCAAACGCGTGCGTTCTGAAACCGAAGTGGGCGCGCGCCCGATGTCGGTGGCTCTGGCGGGCGTGAAGCTTGCCGAGCGAGTCTTCGGAAATCTGAAGGGTCACAGCGCGCTGATCGTCGGCGCGGGCGCGGTGGCCGAGCAGGTAGTCGAGCATTTGCGCAATCGCGGCATCGGCAGCCTGCGAGTGGCGAATCGTTCGCACAACCATGCCGCGGAACTCGCCGAGCGGATGGGAGGCGAAGCGGTAGCCTGGGCGGCGCTGGAAGATGTTCTCGGCGCACCGGACATTATCGTCACTTCGGTCAGCGGCGGCGCGGTACTCACTCATGAAATGCTGGATGGCGCATTGGCCGCCCGCGACGGCCGGCCAGTTTTTGTGGTGGACCTCGGCGTGCCGCGCAACGTCGATTCCGATGCAGCGGACCTTTACAATTTGTATCTCTACAACATCGACGACCTCGGCGAAATCGTGGAGCAGAATAAACGCGCCCGCGAAGCAGAAATTCCGCGCGCCGAGGCAATCATCGCCGAACACGTGGCGAAATTCGAATCGTGGCGCGCGGCGCTCGAAGCCGGTTCCATTGTGGACGATCTTCGCGAACAGTTTCGCAGACATCGCGAACTGCTTTTGCGCGAACACCTCGCCAAGGGCGAAGGGATCTCGCCGGAAGAACAGCAACGCCTCGCCAGCATAACGGAAGAATTGATCGAGCGCGTTCTTGACGAACCCGGGCAGCGCCTCGGCCGGGGCGGCCCCATGCGAGGACGCCTGGGCGCAATTGAAACCATCCGGCACATTTTCGGGCTCGATAAAAGTGGCGTAAGGGGCGAGGAAGACGAGTGAAGCGGCTGCGCATCGGCACGCGCGGCAGCTCGCTGGCGCTCTGGCAGGCAAACCACATTGCGGATTTGCTGGCGCAGCGCCACGGAGTCGAAACCGAGATCATCCGCATCCGCACAACCGGCGACCATCTTCAGTCCGCCTCCGTCGCTCAAGTGAGTACCGCTATCGGCTCGGAATCCGGGGCAAAAGGCATCTTCATCAAGGAACTTGAAGAGGCGTTGCTGGCCGGCACTATCGACCTCGCCGTTCACAGCATGAAGGATGTTCCAACGGAAATTCCAGCCGGTCTCGAGTTCGCCGCGATTACGCGCCGCGAAGATCCGCGCGATTGCCTCATCTCTCGCGAAGGCGCCACGCTGAAGACTCTTGCTCCTGGCGCACGCGTGGGCACCAGCAGCCTGCGCCGCCAGGCGCAGCTCCGCCACCATCGCCCCGATATCGAAGCCGTTGATTTGCGCGGCAACGTGGACACGCGATTGAAGAAGTTAGCTGCCGCAGAATTCGACGCAATCATCCTCGCGGTTGCAGGCGTGAATCGCCTGGGCCTGAGCAGCCGTATCACACAGGTCCTCGAAGAAGATGTGATGCTCCCCGCAGTCGGCCAAGGCGCTCTGGGAATCGAGACTCGCTCGAACGACACCGAGACTTCGCGCTTGGCCGCCGCGCTAGACGACGCGGAGACGCGCGCATGCATCACCGCCGAGCGCGCTCTCTTGCATGAATTGCAAGGCGGATGCCAAGTGCCGCTCGGCGCGTCGGCGCACCTCGCCGGCGCCGAAATTCACATCGAAGCCGCGGTCTTTTCCGCCGACGGCCGTGAGTTCGTCCGCCGCGATTCGCGCGGGACTCCGGCGGACGCGGCCGAGGTAGGAAGGCGCCTGGGTGAAATTCTTATCGGCGCAGGCGCGGACAAAATCCTGCGCCTCGCGGGACGAACCGTTGGCCAACGCTGACAAACCGCTGGCGGGAAAGCGCGTTGTGATCACACGCGGGCCCGAGCAGGCGCCTACTTTCTTCCGCGCCCTAAATGAAAAAGGCGCGGACGTCACGGTCCTTCCATGTATCGATTTTGTTTCCCCCGAAGACTGGAGCCCGCTAGATTCCGCTCTCTCCCGGCTATCTCAATTCGACTGGATTGCGTTCACCAGCCAGAATGCCGTGCGCTTCTTTTCACAACGCGCGAGAGAACTAAACTTAGCGCCATTGGATTTGCGCGCCGCAGGGCCAAAGATCGCTGCGCTGGGCACCGCGACTGCCGAGGTGGCGAGAAAGGAAGGCCTGCCGCCGGACTTTATTCCCACGGCCGCTCGGTCCGGCTCCGAATTCGTGGCGGCCTTCGCGCCGTTCGCGCGTGGCACGAAGATCCTTCTGCCCGCAAGCGATCAGGCCGGCGATCGAATCGCTGAGGCACTTCGCGCAGTTGGTGGAGAGGTCACATCGGTTGTTGCTTATCGAACTTGTATGCCAGAATCGCTCGATGGCGACGCGCTCGCTCGCATTCGGAGCGAAGGTGCTGACCTGATCTTTTTTGGCAGCCCTTCGGCATTCCGCAATTTTGTGAAGATGGTGGGTAAAGATACGTTGGATTGCCTTGTGAAAGGCTCCGGGTTCGGAGCAATCGGCCCGACTACGGCTCAGGCGATCCGGGATGCGGGCGTTCCGGTTAATTTTGAAGCGCCGCACCCGAATACGAACGACATTATTCAGGCCATGACCCACTACTTTGCCTCAGGGAATCGAGAGAAGGCGCGCAAATGACATTTCCGATACATCGTCCGCGACGCTTGCGTCGCTCGGAAGCGATTCGAGGGCTCGTCCGCGAAACACAAGTCTCAGCGCACGGCCTCGTGTATCCGATGTTTGCGTGCCCCGGCGCAAAAGTGCGTACGGAAGTCAGCTCCATGCCGGGAATATTCCAGCAATCGCCGGATCAAATTGTGGAAGAATGCCGCGAAGTTGCGGGGCTCGGCGTTCCCGCCGTAATTCTTTTCGGCCTGCCAGAGCACAAGGACGAAACCGGCTCGGAAGCCGCGTCGGCAAGCGGCGCCGTGCAGCTTTCGATTGAGGCCATCCGCAAGGCCAAGCTCGATCTGCTAGTCATCACGGATGTTTGCCTGTGCGAGTACACCAGCCACGGCCACTGCGGCGTCATCAAGGACGGAAAAATTCTGAATGACCCGAGCATCGCGCTGCTTGCCGACGCCGCTCTCTCGCACGCGCGCGCGGGCGCCGATATTGTCGCTCCATCGGACATGATGGATGGACGCGTCGCTGCTATCCGCAACAAGCTCGACGAAAACAGCTTTCACGACGTGGCGATTTTGTCTTACGCCGCAAAATACAGTTCCGCGTTCTACGGCCCGTTCCGCGAAGCGGCGCAGTCCACGCCGCAGTTCGGCGACCGCCGCAGTTATCAGATGGATCCCGCCAACGGTCGCGAAGCTCTGCGCGAAGTCGAGCTCGATATCGCCGAAGGCGCGGACATGATCATGGTTAAGCCCGCGTTGCCGTATCTGGACGTGATCGCGCGCGTGCGCGATCGCTTTGACGTGCCTGTGGCGGCCTACAACGTGAGCGCCGAATACTCGATGGTGAAAGCGGCGGCGTCAAAAGGCTGGATTGACGAGCAGCGAATCGTCCTCGAAATCATCACCGGCATCCAGCGCGCCGGCGCCTCGATCATCTTGACGTATCACGCCAAAGACGTCGCCCGCTGGCTGAAAGCTTGCTGAAACGGTGCCTCCCGGCTCGCGATCCTCCGATCTCATCACCCGCGCGCAAAAAATTCTCGCCGGCGGCGTGAATAGCCCCGTCCGCGCATTCCGCGCCGTCGGCGGCACGCCTCTCACAATCGACCGCGCGCAAGGCTCCCGCCTTTGGGATACCGACGGTCGCGAATACATCGACTACATCTGCTCCTGGGGCGCGCTGATTCTCGGCCACGCCGATCCCGATGTCGTTGCCGCCATCGCGGACCAGGCCGGACGCGGCACCAGCTACGGCATCACCTCGCCGCTCGAAATCGAACTGGGCGAGCGCATCGCCCGAGCCATCCCCTCGATCGAACGCATCCGTTTCGTCAGTTCCGGCACCGAAGCGACCATGTCCGCCATCCGGGCCGCCCGCGGCTTCACCAAGCGCGATCTGATTCTGAAATTCGAGGGCGGCTATCACGGCCACGCCGATAGCTTTCTGGTGGAAGCCGGCTCCGGCCTCGCGACGCTGGGAATTTCCTCCAGCCCCGGCGTCCCGGAAGCTCTCGCCCGCCTCACGCTCAACGCGCCTTACAACGATCCCGCAGCTGTCGAACGGATTTTCTCTGAGCACGCGGGGAAAATCGCGGCGGTAATCGTTGAGCCGGTGGCCGCGAATATGGGAGTGGTTGCGCCGCAGCCGGATTTTCTCGAATCTCTCCGCGAGATTACCCAGCGCGATGGCTCGCTCGTGATTTTTGACGAAGTGATCACCGGGTTTCGCATCGCCTACGGAGGCGCTCAAAGTACTTTCCAAATTCAACCGGACATCACCGTGCTCGGCAAAATAATCGGCGGTGGATTGCCGGTGGCCGCGTACGGCGGTCGCCGGGAAATCATGGACATGATTGCGCCGGTCGGTCCCGTCTACCAGGCCGGCACGCTTTCCGGCAACCCGTTGGCGATGCGGGCCGGATTGGCGACGCTGCCAAAGTTGGAAGCGCCCGACTTTTACCACTCGCTCAACCGAAAGGCAGAGCGCCTCGCCGCCGGCTTGCGCACGGCGCTGCAGCAAGCTGAAATACCGGCGCAGGTGAACGCGACCGGTTCACTGCTGACCATATTTTTCAGCGCCAGTCCCGTTTGCGACTATGCGGGAGCAAAAAAATCGGATACAGCGCGTTTCGCGGCTTTCTTCCGCGAAATGTTGGCGCGCGGCGTACTCCTGCCGCCCTCTCAGTTCGAGGCTCTCTTCGTCTCCGCCGCTCACACCGAGGATGATATTGAACGAACGCTCTTGGCCGCTAAATCAAGCCTCGCTTCAATTTCCAGCACCAGATAGCCCTACCCAGTAGCCTTCCAAACCAAGTAAGTGCGGCGAGAACCGGCTATTGGCCGAGGCTCAGGTTGAGCCCGGTCGACAAAATAAGATCATTGGATCTAGCGCCCAGAATTGGCGGGTTCGTCACGTAGCGGTCCGCCAGGCTCATTTGCCAGCCGAGCCATTTATTGAATTTTGTCACCCATCCCGCGTCCAGCGAAAACCGGTATTGGCTGATATCGCTTAGGTCGGGATAGAAGGTGAAGTCTTCCGTAAAGGTCGAAGACGCGCCAAACTTGTGCGTGAAGTCTTCGCCAGCCGTAATCCCCGGAAGGTTTCGGTTGAGGCTGGAAGTGACGACCGACGAAGCAGTTGCGCTGTACATTTCACGCGTGTAGTTGATGCCGGCAAAAATATCGAGCGTCGTGCTAGGACGAGCGATCGCGTGCCAGCCGAGGCCCCCCGTATAGATCGACTGCAGAGTGAGTTCCTGTAACTGATCGTGGGTAAAGTCCGCGCTCGCGAAGCCAAACATCTTATCCGTAATATTTCGATCGTAGCGCCCGCCTCCAAGAATCGCGTTAGCCGTCACGCCTGAGGTCGGTGTGGTGGGAGTGGCGCCGCTAGTGGCATACACCGAAGATTCGTACAGTTTGATTTGGTCTGTCAGCGTCTTCCGGTTCAGAGCGAGACCCGAATTGAGGTCGGTCGTGTCGCTGTTGCCGCGCGCGAGCGCGAAGCCCACTGTTGCGCTGCCCTTCCATTCGTGCAACAAGCCGGGATGCGCGATCTTTTCGTACGTTTGCTGCCCTTCGGCGGAACGAATGGCCGTAATTTTTGCCAGCGGCACCACAACAGCCGATTCCGGGGTGGTGTGAACCACAAGGTTGTCGCCTTCCGGAGCGACTGTTCCGCTGATGACATTCTTATCCGACGTCACCACGAATAACGGTTTCGCCGAAGCGACCTCCTTGATGGCGGACCAATTCACCTTGACGTCTCCAGCGTAATCCGTGTGAATCGTTATCGCCTTGCCGTCGGAATCCCCGAGCGTGCCAGTCAGGCGGTCTCCATTCTTCATCGTTACCGTATCCGCCAGAGCTATCGACTGCAGAACCACGGCGAAAGCGATGAATGCGAGAAAGCGTGCGACCTTCATGATTCCCCCTGAAATAGATGCGACTGACGAAATCGGAATTGAATGTGAGAGCTAGGCGTTCCCGCGGCTGGTCACGGTGCTACGCGAAATATTCTACTCGATTCCCTCGGTCTGAAAGCGCCACATATTTTATTTCGCTTGGTAATATCGCGGGTCTTTGGGAATCTTGCCAGCTATGTGTGCGGACTTTAATTCAACCAGTGCGACAGTCCGTCCTTGCCCTCTGTGCGGTGCAATGGATCGGAAAATGATTTTGCAACGCGACGAATGGGAAATCGTCGAATGCCGGCGTTGTGCGATGGTCTTCCTCGGCAGCGAACTCGATTATTCCGAGCAGGCGGAAAATTACGATTGGCTGGAGGAATACGCCAAGGAAGTTGCGCGCCGCAAGCAAACGCAACCGCTCATGCTGTTTCTTTCGCGCCTGTTGCGCCCGCTGCGCCCCAATACCAATCGTCACATGCTCGCGCAAACTTTGCGGTGGAGAAGGAGCGGAAAGCTGGTTGATTTCGGTTCCGGCGACGGTGGTTTTCTGGTGCTTGCCGCTCGCTATTTCGAGGTGACTGGAATCGAGCTGAGCCCCCGCGGAGTGCAGCTTTCGCGCCGAAAATTGCCGCCTGACACAATTCTGGAGGGTCCGGTGACGCAAATAATAGATCGAGTTTGCAGCGAGAACTCCTTCGATGTAGTAACACAATTCGGCTACATAGAGCACGAATGGAACCCGTTAGCGGGCCTTCGCAGCGCGTTTAGGGTGCTGAAACACGGCGGCGTCACCGTCCTCAAAACACCCAACTACGCGAGCTGGAATCGCCACATCCGCGGTGAAAAATGGTGCGGATACCACATCCCGGCGCACTGTAACTATTTCACTCCGAGGACGCTCGCCCAGATGCTTCGGCGCGCTGGATTCGAGCCTCTCCCGCGCCCACTCGGGGATCGCCTCCCCACCAGCGATTCTCTCTGGATGGCCGCCAGAAAACCGTAGTGGAAGGGCAGTCCAAGATGCCGGGCTGCCGTTCGCCACACCGCTCTGGTAAAACGGCCTAGCGGCAAAGATGCAAAAGCGAGGCGACGGTGTTACAAATGCGGATCGTATGTTCAATGCATTGCGCTACTACTGGATCATCGCCAGGGGGTACCGACTGCGTCCCTGGAAATCGCCGTACATTCAGTGGCGGCTTGAAACATTCTTTGGCCACGAAGCGACCGATCTCGACGCCTGGAAATTTTTTCGGCTGATGTGGCGTGAACGCACCCGCATGGAGCGCTTCCTGAACTGGGTGGCACAGCGCAGAGACGCACGGCGTTCCGCGAACTGAGTGGTGCATGAAATCCCGGATGGGAGTAATCTTTCCGTCGAACTTAGGCACAAGGAGGTTCGGCCATGCGAAAACCCAAAGACGATTCGGTGAACCGGCGCGATTTTCTGAAAGCCGCCGCCGCGGGCACCGCGGCCGCCGCAGCGCTGGCGGCCAATCCCGTTGCGAGCCACGCCGCATCGGCTGCGCCTGGCGCGTCGCACGGCAATGCGACGGCACCAACGCTCGCCAAACCGCCTCTCGCCGACGCTGCGTCTCACGTTGACGTTGTAACCGTGGATCGGCCCGGCTCGGATTTCATGGTGGATGCTCTGAAGACACTGAATTTCGAATATCTCTGCGCCAACCCTGGCAATTCGTTTCGGAGTTTGCACGAGTCGCTGATCAACTACGGCGGAAACAAAACTCCCGAATTCATCACCTGCTGCCACGAGGAATCCGCCGTGGCCATGGGCCACGGATACGCGAAGATCGAAGGGAAGCCGCTGCTGGTATGCGTGCACGGCACGGTGGGATTGCAGCACGCGTCCATGGCCATTTACGACGCGTTTTGCGACCGCGTTCCCGTCTACGTCATCCTCGGCAATTTCGACGATGCGGCGATGCGTTTTGGGCAAGTCGACTGGACACATAGCGCGCAGGATCCCGCCGCCATGATCCGCGATTTCGTGAAGTGGGACGATCAGCCCATCTCGCTGCAGAGCTTTGCCGAGTCTGCGGTGCGCGCGTACAAAATCGCAACGACTCCTCCGATGATGCCGGTGGCGCTGGTGGCCGGGCACGAGTTGCAGGAAGACGCGGTGCCGGACGGCGCTCCGCTGAGTATTCCCAAGCTGACCATGGCCTCGCCTCCGACCGGAGATTCCGGAGCGGTAGCCGAAGTAGCGCGGCTTCTGGTGGCCGCCGAAAATCCGGTTCTGGTCACCGACCGCGTGGCCCGGACGCCCGCGGGCCTAGCCGGAATGATTGAACTCGCGGAACTGCTGCAAGCGCCGGTAGTCGATCGCAATGGACGCATGAATTTTCCCACGCGCCATCCGTTGAATCACACCGAGCGCGCGGGCGCGGTAATTGACACGGCCGACGTGATCGCCGGTCTCGAGCTGACCGATTTTTGGAGCACCGTGAATTCCGTTCATGGACAGGTGTATCCGGTGGCGCGTCCGGTAACCAAGCCCGGCGCGAAGCTCATCAGCATCACGGCCAACGATCTCTATCTGAAGAGCAATTATCAGGATTTCCAGCGCTACCAGCCGGTCGACGTGGCCATCGCCGCCGATGCCGAGGCGACTCTGCCTTCTCTGATCGAAGCCGTGAAGCGCCAGATTACCAGCGATCAGAAAAACGCGTTTGAGGACCGCGGCAAGAAGCTCGCGGCGGCTCACCAGCAGGCTTTGGATCGAAACCGCGAGGCGGCCACGCCGGGATGGGACGCCAGCCCCATCAGCACCGCGCGGATGTCCGCCGAGCTTTGGGCGCAGATAAAGGACGAAGATTGGTCACTAGTATCGAATTGCCAGTTTGTGAGCCGCTGGCCGCTGCGCCTGTGGGATTTTAACAAGCACTATCACTACATTGGCACGGAAGGCGGCTTTGGAGTCGGCTACGGCTTGCCGGCAGCGGTGGGCGCGGCGCTGGCGAACCGCAAGCACGGGCGACTGACCGTGAACATTCAGAATGACGGGGATGCAATGTTTGCGCCCGGCGTGCTTTGGACGGCGGCGCACAGCCGCATTCCGCTGCTCACCATCATGCACAATAACCGCGCCTACCATCAGGAACTGATGCAGATTCAGATCATGGCCGACCGCCACAATCGCGGCATTACGCGCGCCAGCATCGGCAACGTGCTCACCGATCCTCCGATTGATTACGCCAAGCTGGCGGAAAGCATGGGCGTGCACGGAGAAGGCCCGATAACCGATCCTGGCGATCTCGCGCCCGCGATCAAGCGCGCCATCGAGGTGGTAAAAAGCGGAAGTCCGGCTCTAGTGGATGTAGTTACGCAGCCGCGCTGACGCGATTTTCTCGTGGATTTGCGCGCGAACAGGAGGGAATACGTGCGGAATTTCCGGCGCTTCTCGGCGTCTATCGCCGTTTTGTTGATGCTTACCGGTTCCTGTGTCTGCGTGGAGGCTCAGACGGACGCCCAGAAATCAGCCGGCGCGTCCAGTGCGAAGGTGGATAGCGGCAAGCGCGCTTTCACGAGCGCCGGCTGCATCGCCTGCCATGGCGCTCAAGGACAAGGCACGAAGCTCGCGCCACAAATCGCCCCTCCGCCACTCGAACTCCCGGCCCTGATCGGCTACGTCCGCCAGCCAAGCGGGACGATGCCAGCTGTTTCCGCTGCGAGTGCGTCGGACCAGCAGCTTTCCGACATTTACGCCTTCTTGAAATCGGCGGCGCCGGCATCAAAGGGCGAAGCCGCTGAAGGCAACGCCGCGAACGGCAAAAAGCTTTTCGTCGCCTATGGGTGTTACCAGTGCCACGGGTACGAGGGACAGGGCGCTTCAACGGGCCCGCGCATCGGCCCGCCGCCACTTTCGCTGGCGTTCCTGCTGAGCTACGTCCGCCATCCCACCGGACAGATGCCGCCCTATACTGAAAAAGTGGTCCCCGACCAGGACCTCACGGACATATTCGCATATCTGAAATCGATGCCAGCGCCAGCGCGCGCATCGAGCATCCCGCTCCTCAATCAATAGAGCAGTGAAACGCGTTCGTCCTTACGCGATGTGCATCTCGGGAACTGTACCAACGATCGAGGAGCGTTCGTTGAGCATGACGCCCGCCCGGTGCAGCAGGCTGTCGCGGGAAAACGGCTTTTGCAGATATTCCGAGTCCTTCACGAATTCTTCGCTGCCCTCTTCCCCCAAGTACCCGGACATGTAAATCACCTTCACATTCGGCTGCAGGCGCTTAAGCTTTTTCGCCAGCTCCGTGCCACGCATTCGAGGCATGACCACATCGGTAACCAGAAGGTGAATCGGCTGGGACAAAGTTTCTGCAATCTTCAGCGCTTTTTCGCCATTTTCGGCCGCAAACACGCGATACCCCGCGGCGGTAAGAAATTCCCACGCTAGTTCCCGCACCGCGCCTTCGTCCTCCGCAAGCAGCACAGTCTCGGCGGCGTGTGAGAAGGTGGCCGGCATCTTTTCGGCGCGCGGCGTCTGCGCGGGAGTTTCGGCCTGGGGGAGATAAACCTCGAAGCGGCAGCCGCGCTCTGGCGCGGTTTCCACCCAAATAAATCCGCCGCTCTGTTTCACCACGCCGTATACGGTGGCAAGACCCAGGCCCGTGCCTTTGCCATTCTCTTTGGTAGTGAAAAACGGTTCGAACATTCGCGCCTGCGTTTCCGCATCCATTCCGTGCCCAGTGTCCGTGACGCTTAGGACCACATAATTTCCAGGCGGCACAGTTGGTCGCATCCGCGCGTGTTCCCCGTCCACGAAAAGATTTGTCGTTTCGATGGTCAGCTTCCCGCCGTGGGGCATGGCGTCGCAGGCGTTCACCACCAAATTCAGGATTACCTGTTCGATCTGCCCCGTATCCGCCTTCACTTTACCTAGCGATGCACCCGTGCGGAGGGAAAACTCCACGTCTTCGTGGATCAGCCGCTTCAACAGTTTGCACATGTCCGTCACGAGGACATTCAGGTCGAAGACAGTAGGCTCCAGCGCCTGCCGTCGGCTGAACGCCAGCATTTGCCGGGTGAGCGATGCCGCGCGGTCCGCCGCGCTCCGGATTTGCTGGCCGCTTCCCAGCAACGGGTCCGCGGGCTGCAGCCGTTCAATCATCAAATCGCTGTGGCCCTTGATCACCGTCAATAGATTATTGAAATCGTGCGCCACGCCGCCCGCGAGACGCCCCAGCGCATCCATCTTCTGCGACTGGCGCAGCTCATCTTCGAGTTTGCGCTTCTGCAATTCGTTCTTTTGCAGGGTGCCGCGCATCCGGCCGAAAGCCCGCGTCACCCGTCCCACTTCATCCTCGCCGCCCGCATCGAGAGGGAAGGCGAAATCCCCTTTTTCGAGGGCTTGGACGCCCTTGTCCAGATTCGCCAGAGGTCGCGTGAACGCTTCGGAGATGAAGAAGGCCAGCCATATGGCGACGACCAAGGCCAGCCCTCCGAGCCCGAGCAGCAGCCGGTTGATTTCGCTGAGGAATTCCGCCGCGGCCTTATAGGGCTTCAAAATCACAATCCGAGCGGGCGGAGATGCCGCCTTCGTCAGCGGCAAGGAAGCACCGTAAAACTCAGCGCCGCCGATCCAAACGTCTCCCAATTGCGGGGTGGCGCGCAGCTTCGCGCCCAGATCGTCTTCGTCCAGGGGGGTCAGCGTGCTGGCGGCAATATTGCCCCGGTAGCTGAACGCTACTTCGCTGGCCGAGATTCGTCCGAGATCGTGGACTGCCGAATATCCAACCTCCCGACCAACCACTACCGTTTCCGGCTCGTTGCCTGTCTCCCCTGTCCGGTTTTCGACATGGAGGATCACGATTTGATACAAGGTGCCGGCCGCGTACCACCAATCCGCTGTGGTGCGTTCGCCATCCGCATGAGCCACCAATTGCTGGGCGTCAGCCTTTTGGAAACGAGGATTAGTGGCGTGCAGGGCGGTGATTTTGTGGTGGCCGCTGGCCAGAATGACGAGGTCATTGCCCTCGGTATCGAGAGGGTTGTTCGCCGAATCTTGCAGAGTCGGATCGTCGTCCAGGGTCACAGCTGCCAGGGTTCCCAGCAGGCTGGCCTTCCGATTCAGCATTGCTTCGCGCTGGTGGAGCAGCAATTGCAGAGTGAGCCCCGAATTCTGGGCGTCGCTGACGATCTCGTGCTGCAGGCGCTTCTGGGCGGTGTGCCGCACCACCAGCAATGTGGCGCAGCTCAAGCCCGTAGTGGTAAGTACCAACGAGAGCAGGAACTTGGTGCGTAGGCCCAAGCTCCAATGCCCCCTCAGTATTCCGCCGATTTTCATGGATGAAGGTCGCCCGGCCCGCCTAGGCACCGGAATCCCGCATCCCAAGGTACAGTTACGGACGCCACTGAGGAATGGCCTAACGGTACTCCCCAAAGGGTACTTTCGCGCCCCCCTGCGGCCCAACTCGCCTGTAGCCATCGCCAGATCAGCCGGGATTCTCAACTGCCGGCGAGCAGATGTGTGGGTACCTTGGGAGCGAGAGACCGCCGTTTCGGGGGACACGCACGCCCAGGCCATCAGGCCGGGCTATAGGCTGGAAGACGAGCTACTTTTTCGGAGGCGGAGCCGAATTCTGCTGCGGCGCTTGCTGATTCTGTACTGGAGCAGGCGCCGGCATTTGCGCGGGAGGAGCTGATTTCGCGGGAGCATTGCCGGGCTGCTGCGTCTGTTCCAAGATAGAGCCGGTGCCTGCTTGTGCCGGAGCGCGCTTAAACGACAGCGTCAGGGAAGTCATCATGAAAACAATGGCGCACCAAGTGGTGGCGCGAGAGAGAAATGTGGTCGCGCCGCGCGGGCCGAAAGCCGTCTGACTGCCCGCTCCGCCGAAAGCACCCGCCAGGTCGGCTGCGTTGCCGCTCTGGAGCATGATCACGATAACCAGCACAAAGCACACCAAAATATGCAGCGTCACTAAAACCGCCGATACGCGCCACCCGATCCAAATTAGACCGAGGGCCACCAGCATTGAGACAGCCCATTTTGCCCAAACCGGCATTCACCACTCCGTTTTGCCCCGCCCTAGACTGGCGGTTTCTAGAAATTTACAATCGCGGCAAACGATTTCGGATCGAGGCTCGCGCCACCAACGAGCGCACCATCAATTTCCGTCTCCGCCATCAATCCCTTTATATTTTCGGGCTTGACGCTGCCGCCGTACAGAATGCGAAGAGCAGACGCTTGTTCAACCGTGAAGAGAGCGGCAGCCAGGTTTCGCAGATGACGATGAGCCTCAGCGGCCATATCCGGAGTCGCTGTTCTTCCCGTTCCGATTGCCCATATAGGCTCGTACGCCAACAGAATACGCGAGAACTCCGCAGGGGTCAACGCGGCAAGGGCGCCATCAAACTGGCGTTTCAACACTTCCTCGGTACGATTGGCATCTCGTTCCGCAAGCATCTCTCCCACGCAGACAATCGGGGTGAGGGCCGCCTCCAGGGCAGCTTTGGTTTTGCGATGAACCCAGGCGTCCGTCTCGCCAAAGTGTTGGCGCCGTTCGGAATGCCCCACGATAACGGCGCGGCATCCGGCTTCGACCAGCATGCGGGCCGAGATTTCTCCGGTGAAGGCGCCTTCGCGCTCCCAATACATGTCCTGCGCCGCGATTCCGATTTCGGTGCTCTGCGCGGCCTCGACCGCGGCTGTTATCGAGGTGAAGGGCGGCGCGACAATGATGTCGCAATGCTTGGACCCGGCTGATAGAGGCTTAAAGGCGTCGAAGAAAGCCCGCGTCTCCGCGCGGGTCTTGTACATCTTCCAATTGGCTGCGATCACTGGACGGCGCAATCAAAACTCCTTCTTGTTGCTTGGCGTTCAGCTTGGCGCGTCGGTCAGCGCTTCGACGCCAGGGAGCTTTTCGCCCGCGAGGAATTCCAGCGAAGCGCCGCCGCCCGTCGAAATATGCGAAATCTGCTGGGCTACTCCCGATTGCTCGACGGCGGAGACGGAGTCGCCACCGCCCACGATGGATGTGGCGCCAGCTTTCGTGGCGGCAGCAACAACACGAGCCATGGCAAGCGTTCCTTGAGCAAATGCCGGCTTCTCGAACATGCCGAGCGGGCCGTTCCAGACAATTGTCCTACCTTTAGCAACCTCTTGGCGAAAAAGCTCTGACGTTTTGGGACCGACATCGAGACCCATCCAGCCCTCGGGGGTATTCACGATGTCGGAAACCTTGGTGTCAGCGGAATCGGGCGACTCCGCCAGGACGTGATCGACGGGCAGCAACAGACGGAAATTGCGTTTGCGAGCTTCTAGGAGCAAATTGTGCGCTAAATCGAGCTTGTCGTTCTCCACAAGCGAGCGGCCGACCGGGAGACCCTGCGACTTGAGGAACGTGTAAGCCATGGCGCCACCGATGAGCATTGCATCGGCCAGTTTCATCAGGTTCTGCACCACTTCAATTTTATCGGAAACTTTTGCGCCCCCAAGAACCGCGACGAAGGGCCGCTCCGGATTGGAAATTGCCTTCCCGAGATATGCCAGCTCCTTTTCCATCAGCAGGCCGGCGGCAGCTTGACGGACAAATTTCGTGATACCCACAACTGAGGCATGGGCGCGATGGGCAGAGCCGAAAGCGTCGCACACGAAAATTTCATCGCACAAGGCCGCCAGTTGCTTCGAAAAACCGGGATCGTTGGCTTCCTCTTCGGGATGAAAACGGACATTCTCAAGCAAAAGCACTTCCCCATCGCGAAGTGCCTCGCTTTTCGAGACGGCGGCCGGTCCCACGCAATCGCTGGAAAACTCAACGGGCTTGCCGAGCAGCTCTTTCAAACAGTTTGCCACCGGCATCAGACTGTATTTCGGATCCGGCTTGCCTTTTGGGCGTCCTAAATGCGAAGCCAGAACCAGACGGGCGCCGCGATCCATTGCCAGGCGCAACGTGGGCACAGTTTCGCGGATACGAGTGTCGTCCGCTACCTTGGAGCCATCCAAGGGAACGTTGAAATCGACGCGAATGAAGACGCGCCTGCCGCCAAGATTCAGGTCGCGTATCGAGAGCTTTTTCATGGTTCTGTCGAAGCGCCCCCGGAGAGGATTTGGAAACTAAAGGCGCGCCGCTAAAAGCTTGATGAGGTCGCGGCAACGGCAGGAGTAGCCCCATTCATTGTCGTACCAGGAAAGAACCTTGACGCAGTTGGAGCCGACGACGCGAGTGTATTCCGAGTCCACGATTGAGGAGTGCGGGTCGCCACGAAAGTCCACCGAAACCAATTCCTCTGTCGTGAACGCGAGAATGCCCTTCAAGGGACCTTCCGCAGCTTGCTTCAGCGCGGCATTCACGCTTTCAACCGTGGCGGGTTTTTCGGTCATCACCGTCAAATCGACAACGCTTACGTTCGGTGTGGGCACACGCAGCGAGTAGCCGTCGAGTTTTCCCTTCAATTCCGGAATCACCAGATGAAGCGCCTTGGCCGCACCCGTCGAGGTGGGAATCATGGAAAGCGCGGCAGCCCGGGCGCGCCGGAGATCCTTGTGCGGAAGATCGAGAAGCCGCTGGTCATTTGTGTACGAGTGAATCGTGGTCATCGTGCCGACGTTGATGCGAAACGTATCGTTGATCACCTTCGCCACAGGGGCCAGGCAATTCGTGGTGCATGAGGCGTTCGAGATCACGTGATGCTTCGCCGGGTCATAGGTCTTTTCGTTGACGCCGAGGACGAAGGTCGCATCGGGATCCGTGGCGGGCGCGGAGATGATTACTTTCTTTACCGGCCCGCGAATATGCTTGCGCGCGTCGGCGCCCTTTGTAAACAAGCCGGTGGATTCAACCACGATCGAAGCGCCCACCGAAGCCCAGTCCAAATCCGCGGGATCCTTGGTGCGAAAGACTTTCAGGCTCTTGCCATCCACGGAAATCGTATCGTCCGTGCAGGTGACCTGATTCGTAAGATTGCCCAAAATGGAATCGTATTTCAACAGATGTGCGAGCGTCTTCGAGTCCGTAATATCGTTCACAGCTACGACTTCGATGTCTCGATCGCCGAGCGCGGCGCGAAAAATGTTTCGGCCGATGCGCCCGAAACCGTTGATGCCGACTTTCACTGACATGCGTCCTCCGAAGAACAGCCGCTTAAATTATTTGATGACGAGAAACGCCGGCCGGACTCGCAGCAAGCTGACGATGCTAGGGTGCGCGAACAGAAAAGTCAATCGTCGCGCCGTAGCATTTTTCGTCCGGCTGGACGACCCCTGCGACTTCCCCAAAGCGGCAAACCGGAACACGCCAATCCGAGTACAATGGCCTCTGCAATCGCAACTGAGTGGCGCATGGCGAAGATCAAACCGAAAGCTAAGCCTGACGCCGTGGGAAGCGGCATCCTTTACGTTGTCTCCACTCCTATCGGCAACCTTGACGACATCACGCTCCGCGCGTTGAGTGTTCTCAAGGAGGCGGATGTGATCGCCTGCGAGGATACGCGGCGTACCTTGAAGCTGCTTACCCATTTCGAAATATCCAAGCGGCTGGTTAGCTATCACGAGCACAACGAACTTATGCGCGCCCCAGAAATCGTGATCGATCTGGAGCAAGGCGCCAAAGTCGCGTTGGTTACCGATGCCGGAACGCCCGCAATTTCCGACCCTGGCCACCGCCTCGTTAGCTTGTGCCTTCGGCATGGAATCAAGGTAGTGCCTATTCCCGGCGCATCCGCGTTCGTCGCCGCTCTTTCGGCTTCTGGATTACCCACGGAGGAATTCACATTCGCGGGATTTCTGCCTTCGCGTCCTACCGAGCGTCGCAAAACCCTTCGAAAACTCGCGGCGGAGCCCCGAACGCTCGCGCTGTATGAGGCGCCCCATCGTCTGCTGGATACCCTGGAGGATGCTCTCGAAATCTTCGGCAACCGGCCCGCCGTAATGGCGCGGGAAATCACCAAAGCATTCGAGGAGTTCTCACGAGGGCATATCGAGGATCTCGTCCAGGCTGCAAGGACCAAGCCCCCGCGTGGCGAGATTACGCTGCTCATCGCCCCGCCAGATGGGCAGACGCAGCACGCCGGGAATGAGCAAGCCTCCGCCAAAACGGTTCCGCTGGCACGCCACGTCGAAGACATCATGCGAGAGCGAGGTCTAGACCGAAAAGCCGCGCTAAAGCAGGCGGCCCGCGAACGCGGCCTGACACGCCGGGAGGCCTACAAGCAGCTCTTGATTACACGCGACGAATAGGCCCGCCCGGCAAATCCGGACTCGCTTAGAGAAATGAGCGGATCGGGTCCTTGCCGTCCCAGCCAATCGTGGCGCCGTAGAACCGGCTAAATATCGGGTCGAACGAAGCGCCCAGTTCAATCATCTCCACCATTCCGGCCAGCTCCGCGGTAGTGTCCATGTATGCGACGCGACCTCCGCTGGGAACACGAGCGAAGAAGGCCAGTTCATGCCCCTGGGCGCGGTGTTGTTCGACGTCGCGATCGAAATTCGACGTAGCGACGCCCCAGTGGTGAAATCCATAACCGCGTTTCTCAATCGTCTCCCGGTAGACCGATGGCGCGTCGTTGTTCGGCGCGATGAGTTCGATCATCATGTGGCCGGCGAAGCTCATGGCTATAGCGACGTCGGCACTCGACTGGCCGCCGCGATACTTCGCTTCTTCTCCCGTGAAGTGCTCGAGCAAGAACCACGGCCCGACCTTCAGATCTTTGACCCAACGATTGATCGCCTTGGGGACATCCTTAACAACGTACGCCGTCTGGATAATCCCGTTGTCAGGCTGACCGAAACTTACAAGGCCCATGTACCCACCTTCACGCAAATCCATTTCCGCGCCCGAGGAATTTCGAAATGTGCGCTGCGGACCGATCATTCTCCAGCCGAAAGCGCCAGCAAAACATTGCCAGGCATTCCCCCGCCAAACGCGGCGTAACCAGAGGGCACATAAAGAACACCATTGACGACGGTGGGCCCGGGACCACCCATCGAGCCACCTTTCGCCGGGACGCCGTTCACGGCGTTGAACGCGCGAGCGGTATTGAATCGCCAAATCAGCTGACCGTCAGACGTCGACAGCGCCCTCAGGATTCCGTCCCAGCCACCGGTAAAAACGACGCCGGGTATCGCCGAGACTGCGGCGGATTGTCCGAAGCGCAAGCCGGCCTTGGTGCGATTCTCGCCGTTGGACGTAGGCTCACCCAGATCGTCCGGCGATTCGAGGCGAGCGAGCCACTTACGTTTTCCGCTTGCGAGATCGATCGCCACGGCAGTGCCGTCTTCGAGGGCCACGTACAGATCTTGATCGTCGCTCGCGCCGCCGAGCGCCAGTTGTCCGTTGTTGGGAGCCACAGTTTCCGTCGTCGCAAACTTCCAGACAAGTGCGCCTTTGCGATCAGGGTCGAGCGCAAAGATTGTTCCACTCTTAGGCAAAGCGATTAGCAGCCGATGACCATCGGCCATTTTCACCAGAATCGGCGAGGCGCCGATATCGTGATCGGGACCGAGGTTCTTCGGGCAATTGTCAGTCGGCGTGGGAGCGCACCCCACCACCCACGCATCGTCCTTCACGGTTTGAAATGACCAGACGATTTTGCCAGTTCTCAAATCGAGGGCGACAACGGCATCGGTCGTCTTCGGTGCAGGCTCGGTGTAAGAGTCTCCGGTGCCGATGTACAGCAACTGGCGCTCCGCATCAATCGTTGGTGAATCCCACAGCGCGCCGCCGGCGGGGGCATAAAGCTGCACGCCGCGCGCATTCTTCCTGACAGGCTTGGGTGCCTCTGGGATAACGTAGGATTTCCAAATTATTTGGCCCGCGTTCGCGTTCAGCGCGACGACGCTGCCGCGAAACTTGCAACATGGATAGGTCGGATCGGCGCCGAAAACTTCCTCCGTGGAAGAAATGGGAACGTAGAGGCGGCCCTTGTAGAGCGTGAACCCAGCGCTGAGGCGAGCGATGTAGTTGTTGTCGATTAAGTTGCGAATCCATAGCGGCTTGCCGGTCGAAGCATCGAGCGCATAGACATTCCCGCGGAAGTCGCCAAAATAGACGGCGTATTTGGTTGTGCCGTGGCCGGCAACCGGCCCAACGGTCGCCGCCGTTCGCACAGTGGCCTGCGCTCGATAAGACCAGTAGACGCACCCCGTATCCGCGTTGATCGCGTAAAAATAGCCAATGTCGCTGCCCACAAACACGCGGCCGCCGACGATAGACGGCTGGCCGAACGACGTATCACCGTTAGGAAATCCGAATGCCCATTTCAATTTCAGGTGCGGCACTTGTTGCGCTGTAATTCCTGCGCCCTGGGCATTTTCAAATCGGGTGTTTGCCAGGTTGACGCCCCAGCCGTTCCACGCGGGAGTGGATGAAATATTTTCGATGGGCGCGTTAGCCTCACAGTGATTGCGCATCCTCGTTGCGCTGCCTGCGTCCGCCAGATCGAGCGGACGCCCGCCTAAGTACGCGGCAAGAACTTTCTTGTCGGCGGCGCTGAGCTGCTGCGCTGCAGTGGCCATCGCGCCGGTGGTAATCGCGCTGTAAATCGTCTCCGGCGAGAGCTTCATCAGCGCCTTCAGATCGGGAGCCCGGTTCGAAGCAGCCGGGCTGGAATGACACTTGGCGCAACTCTGCTGGTAGAGAGTGTCGCCGGCAGGCTTTGAGACCGCCGCGACTCGCCCCTGCGCGATCGATCGAGGAGCAGGCAAAACTAAAATCAGGACGGCAGTCGCGACCGATGCGGAAAGCCTGGCCGATCGTTTCATGAACGATTTCTCCTCAGTCGCTGGCGTCGTCAATATGTCGCAGCTCGCGCCACGTTGATACTAGAAATTGTGGCCTCTCGCAACGTAAACGTGTACGTCACGCGAAGAGCGAACACAGAACAAATGATGGTTTCGCAAACCGGAAATCTCTTAGAATCAATTAACGCGCCCGTAGCTCAGTTGGAAAGAGCGTCTGCCTTCTAAGCAGAGGGTCGGGGGTTCGAATCCCTCCGGGCGCGCCACCTTTTTTGCAGTTTCTTTTCGATAACTTCCGTCGAGACCATTTATTCGTTTCGAACTCTGCAATCCGAGTGTTGGCTCGGGCGAAATCGACAAAGTTCACTTCTCCGGTTAGCGCTGCCGGCTCAGACGGTCGACGCAACACTTGCGTGCAGTTTACTCGCGGGAGTCTGGAAGCCTAGTGTTTTTCTCGGGCGTTGATTTAGGCGCAACGCGACCTGGTTGAGCTGCGCTTGAGAATAGCCAGACAGGTCGGTTCCTCGCGGGAAGTATTGCCGTAAAAGCAGGTTGGTGTTTTCGTTCGTGCCACGCTGCCAGGGACTTTGCGGATCGCAGAAGTAGACTTGCACATCCGTCGCGACCGTAAAGTCCTTGTGCTTCGCCATCTCCAGTCCGCGATCCCACGTCAGCGAGCGCCGCAGGGTAGCGGGGAGTTTACGAATATGCCGACTCAATGCCGTCACCACCACTGCGGTGTCCTTGCTGGGCACTTTAATCAGCATGGCAAAACGTGAATGCCTTTCCACCAAGGTCACCAGGTGACTGTTCTTCGAGCCGCTCAGGAGATCGCCCTCCCAATGACCAGGGACAGCGCGGTCCTCAACTTCAGCGGGTCTTTCCCTAATCGAGATGGCATCTGCGATTTGACCGCGCGAGTCTTTGAAGATACGAGAGTGCTGCGAGCGGCGCATGCGCCGCTTGGTTCGCAGGTGATCCATCAGCTCTTTCTTCAGCACTCCACGCGCTTGGATGAACAGGCTGCGGTAAATGGTTTCGTGGGACACTCGCATGCTCGGGTCATCGGGATACCGGGTCTTCAGCCACCCGGAAATCTGCTCAGGCGACCATTCCAGGACCAGTTTACTCGCAACCATCTCTCGCAACCTCCGGTGCAGGGCAAGAAGGCACTTCTTGGGCCGCAAGGCCGACTCCCAGGCTTGGTCATCGGCTTCATAGGCTCGATAGGCAGGACGGCCACCATGGCGTGTGACTTCTCGGCCCACCGTCGAAGCTGCTCGATCCAGATGCCTAGCTATCTCACGAATCGATGAACCGGATGCGATCCCTCGCGAGATGTCCTCTCGATCAGACCGCGTCAGGGCTAGTCGGGAGCGACGGCGCACTGCTGGAGGAATCCCTCCACGAGGCAACAATAGATGACGAATGGAAGTATGCGGCTTGCCAAATACGCGACCGATCGCATGCAACGACTGCCCGGCCTTCCACCGCTTCCATACGTCAGTTTCTTGCGTGGGAGAAAGCCTTGATCGTTTCCTCTGGGTCATAAACACCATCCCTAAACAGCAGATCTTTTAGATGGTGTTGCATCGACCTATCGAATCCACCGCGTTAATCAGAACTTAGGAAGTACACTGGCTCCGAAGATACGTTCAGGGTCGAATATGAAGCCTCCATGCGATGACGCAGCAATTAAATCTGGCTCCGCAACCGCTCCATGCAAAGAAGCCGCCGAACCGTGGATTCTTGCCGCGACGATACTCGGCTCCAGCATGGCTTTCGTTGACAGCACGGTTGTAAACGTTGCGCTGCCCGCAATTCAAAATAGCCTTGGCGGAACCGTGACCAATATGCAGTGGGTTGTCGAAGCCTACGGCTTGTTGCTGAGCGCGTTGATTCTGACCGGCGGCGCTTTGGGGGATGTGTTCGGGCGTAGACGGATGTTTCTGTTTGGAGTGACGGTATTCGCGGTCGCCTCGGTGGCCTGCGCTCTTGCCGGAAACATTGGCGAGTTGGTGATCGCTCGGGCCGTGCAGGGATTTGGAGCGGCGTTTCTCGTCCCTGGTAGCTTGTCAATCATCAGTGCCTCATTTCCTGAAAGCAGGCGCGGCGGAGCGATCGGCACGTGGTCGGGTTTCACGTCCATTACGGCGGCTGCTGGTCCGGTGGTGGGCGGATGGTTGATAGAAAATGCCTCTTGGCGCTGGGCTTTCTTCCTGAATGTGCCGCTGGCTCTCGCGGTTATCGTGCTTTCGGTTTGGCGAGTCCCGGAAAGCAAAGCGGAGACTGAGAGCCACGTTGATCGGATCGGGGCGCTGCTGGTAACCATAGGCTTAACCGGAGTGACCTATGGATTCATCGAATCCTCTTCCCAGGGTTGGACTAGGGCGCCGGTATGGAGCGGGTTAATCCTCGGAGGCGTCTGCCTGATTGCCTTTACATATTTCGAGGCCCACACGAACTCCCCAATGGTTCCTTTCGGCCTGTTTCGATCCTCGGATTTCAGCGGCGCCAATTTGCTTACCTTTTTTCTATATGCAGCGTTGGGAATCTTCTTTTTTCTATTCCCATTAGATCTAATTCAGGTCCAGCACTATTCGGCAACGGCGACGGGCGCTGCCGCCCTTCCGTTCATACTGCTGATGTTTCTGCTTTCGCGTTGGTCCGGCGGTCTCGTTGCTCGTTTTGGGGCCAAGCGCCCGCTCATCGCTGGCCCGCTCATCGCCGCAGTGGGATTTCTTTGTTTTGTGTTTCCGTCAGTTGGCGGCAATTATTGGACAACATTTTTCCCCGGATTTATTGTGCTCGGCCTTGGAACGGCTATAAGCGTCGCGCCACTGACCACAGTCGTAATGGAGACGGCAGATCAGAATCTTGCGGGGACTGCTTCCGGCATCAATAATGCTGTCGCTCGCGTCGCCAGCCTCCTGGCGATTGCAGTTTTGGGCGTGGTGATGGTCCACCTGTTCAGCCAGTATTTGAATGGGTGTATCACGGCTCTAGGTTTGCCCGCCGATTTGGCTCGTGTTGTCCAGTCGAATGAGCTTCGGCTTGCCGCTCTCAGAGTTCCTGAAGGTTTAGATGCGGTGACTTCGGCTAAGCTGGCAAGCTCGATTGATCAGGCGTTTGTATTCGGGTTCCGAATCGTAATGTTGACCTGCGCCGGGCTATCTGTCGTAAGTTCGGGGTTCGCTTGGGGCATGATCGGAACGGATACGAACTCTCCCAAGTCCTGAGTAGTAGGATTGCCAATCGGGCCGTCCCCATCAAATCGTGGAACTCAAGCAGGCCCGCAGCGGAATCATATCTGTCGCGGCAACCAAGCGCGAGTAACCAAGCGCCCGATACTGAGGAGTTCTTCCATGACTACACTTTTTCACAAAACTTATCGAAATCCAGATAAGGAGTCTTCGTCGTACCTGCCCGCGATTCTGCTGGGATGTGCTTTCGTTTTGACGCCCCTCGGGATTTCAGCCCAGAATGCTCCAGCCGGACCGATAGCTGGCGGTACACCATCCGACCAAGCTCCAGCGGCGCAGACCCAAACGCCAACCGCTTCTTCTGACGCGCATCCGAATCTGGCGGGAACCTGGCAGCTCAATAAGAAACAGAGCGACGACCCGCGCGAAAAAATGCGCGAGGCGCGGAATGATCAAGGAAACGGTGGGGGCGGCGGCGGGTTCGGCGGAGGGCGGCGGCAGAGGAATGGGCAGAGGCCGCCAGGGCCAAGGACAAGGCGGCGATATGATGAAAGAATTCTCGCAGCTCACTATCACGGAAACGAGTTCAACGGCCAAAGTAACCGGCGAATCAGGCCGCGTCCTTGCTCTCTACTCGGGCGCCGATCAATCGCAAAGCCCGTCCGCAGCCAACGATTCGAACAAGTCCGACAACTCCACGCCGGAACCGGATTCTGCGGCAGCACAATGGCAGCAGGACCAGCTTGTGGTGACCTCGCACACTCGGCGCGGCTCCACAACTCGCAGCTATGGACTCTCTCCAGACGGCAAACAACTCTACGTGACGACGCGCATTGAAAATCAACGATTGAGTCAGCCGGTTGTGATTCGCTTCGTGTACGATCCGACCAAGTCGAGCGAGTAGCTAATTCGTGACGGTACTCCAAGGAGCCTTCTGCTGTGGCCCACGTGCCCAGGAAACGGCAATTGTGCGACAGTAGGACGGTGAAAAATTGCGGCCTTTCCGTCGATGGTGATCGCGATGATTCTCGCCGCGCCCTGCGGGAATCCTCACCTGCTTTCCGCGGCTGAGCGGCGAAATTCGCAGCAGCAAACTGAACGCCAACAATCACAACCTGAATCCAAGCCGGCGTCCGCGCCTACTTTCAGCGTTGGCGGAGTGGCCCATACGGCCGACGGCGCGCCGGTTCCCGGTGCGACCGTGCGCTTCACGAATACCGATACAAATCAGGTCTGGGTCAGCTGGACCGACCCATCGGGCAAGTTCGAATTCCCCGCGCTTCCCGCAGGACCCTATCGAGCCGAAGCCAGCCAGCTTGGGTTCGTTTCCTCCTCTCTTGACTTGCAGCTGGGCGCCGGGCCAGCCGCGCCTTCCATGCAGTTTGTGCTCCGCGTGGCCACGCTTGCGCAACTTACCGAGCCAGCGGGTGGCGGGAAGGGCGCAAATCCGCCGAACCCCGCCGAGCGGCGCGGCAACAGGAATACAAACGCCGGAAACACGTCTGCACCGAATGCAGGATCGAATGCGCCTGGCGGGCGCGCCGGGTATCGTGGCAGAGGCCAACTCCCTCCCGGCGTGCTAAATGCAATGAACCAGGGATTGGCCACTGGCGGTTTTCAGCAAACCGATTTGGCGGACGAGTCAACTGGGGAGAACGAGGAAGCTGGCCCTCCTCCCACGGAGATGTCTTCCAATACAGCGGGATCGTCTTCCGATGCGTTTCTCTTGCAAGGGACCGTCGGGATGGGATTGTCGCCGACCGGGCCGGGCGGTCCGGGCGCTGGCGGTTTTGGAGCATTCGGTCCTGGCGGAATCGGTCCCGATGTCACCGGAGTTGGGGTCCCGGGCGGACCTGCCGGTGGTGTCGGCGGCCGGGGAGGTGGAGGGCCGGGAGCTGGTGCGGTGCAAGGAGCCGGCCGAGCTGTCTTTTTCGGCGGTGGGCCCGGAGGCGGGGGAGGTGGTCCTCGGGGCGGAGGTGGAGGAGGAGGCGGTGGTGGCGGCCGACTCTTTCGTCAAGCCGTGAATCGGGTTCGCTTTAGCTTTTACGACCGCTATGAAAATTCAGCATTCGATGCGAAGCCGTATTCGCTGACTGGCAATCAGTTTCCGAAAATCAGCCACTACAACGAGCGGTTTGGAGGGAACATAGGCGGTCCGCTCGCAATTCCGCACGTTTACAACGGCAAAGACCGTACTTATTTCTTCGCGAACTACCAGCACGATACCGAGCAAACCCCGATCAACACATTTTCGACTGTGCCGACGCTTGCCGAGCGCCAGGGCATTTTTTGCGGCACCACGCTCTACGAGCCGTTTTCTAACCCCGGCACTCCGTTTCCTTCGGTCAGTCCGGGTTGCCAGCAAGTTCCCGTCAGCGCAATTTCTCAGGCGTTGATGGCGTATATTCCCACGCCAAATGTGCCCTGCACCGCAGCCGGATGCCCCGTAACTCGGAACTATCTGCTGCAAACCACCACTCCATCGAATACCGATTCCGTGAACGTTCACGTGCTGCACACGCTCAACGCCAAGTTCAATCTGAACGGCGGCTACAATTTCAATTCTGTGCGCGAGAACACTCTTTCCAATTTTCTGGATACCGCAGGAAACGAATCCACTCGAAATCAAGGCTTCAATCTGAGCCTGGCTCACAATTGGTCGCCCAGACTCGTCGAAAACACTTCAATTAACTGGAGTCGCAGCCGGGCGCAAATCCTGAGTGACAATTCATTCGTCAACAACATCGCCGGCAATCTTGGAATCAACGGCATAGCCACCATCCCCATCGATTACGGCCTTCCGTTGATCCAGTTTACGAATTTTTCCAGCTTGAACGATCCGGTCCCCTCTCTGGTGCGCAATCAGACGCTGCGTTTCGACGACGGTCTCACCTGGGTCCACGCAAAACACACCATGCGATTCGGCGGAGAAGTTCGGCGCATCCAGCTCAACAACGATTCGAATCCCATTCCGCGGGGGCAGTTCACCTTCACGGGACTTGTAACCGCCCAGGAAGGTTCGAATGGCTTTCCCCTCGAAGGAACGGGGAACGACTTCGCGGATTTTCTCTTGGGATTTCCCTACAATACCCGCGTCCAGTTTGGAAATCCCAGCACGCACTTCCGGAGCTGGGGCTTCGCCGCCTACGCGCAGGATGATTTTCGCGTGAGCAAGACTTTCACTATCCAATACGGGATTCGCTACGACGCCGTGACGCCTCCCATCGAGCTTGCCAATCAAATCGCGAATTTGGATTTGAATTCAACGGCTACAGCCGTGGCGGTCGTAACTCCCGGCTCGGCCGGGACGCTCAATGGCGTCACCGTGCCCGGCAGCGTTGGATCTTTCCACGGCACATATCCGCGGGCGTTGATCCACGGTGACTACAGCAATTGGGCCCCTCGGATCGGGTTCGCGTGGCAGCCGGGAATCAAACCTAAGACAGTCGTCCGCGGCGGCTTTTCAATTTTTTACGACACATCTATTTACAACACGCTCGCGCAGCGATATCTCGCCTACCAGCCGCCCTTCGACGTCTCGAACACCATCCTGACCACGCCGCAACAGCCCCTTACGCTCTCCAATGGCTTGTTGGCACAGGGGCAGTCGTCCTCGACCATCTCGAACACCGGCAGTATCGATCCGTACTATAGAGATCCGTACGCGCAGATTTGGTCGCTGGGCACCGAGACGTCCTTTTCGCAAAATTGGATCTTGGACCTGACCTACACCGGAACGAAGGGCACGGATCTCGAAACTTTACGCTCGCCAAATCGGGCGCCCCTCGGCACGCCGCCGAATCAGACGCAACTCGATCTGCAAATTCCGGACGCCACCAGCTTCTACTATCTGCAGTCGAACGCCAATTCCGTTTACAACGCGTTGCAGGTGCGCCTGATGCACCGGTTCACGCATGGGTTCATGATGCAGGCGATCTATACCTGGGGAAAATCGCTCGACGATGCCGGCTCGCTCGGCGGCACATCGGCGACGGTACAGCAGCAAGATGGAAACATTCACGCCGAATATGGATTGTCTTCATTCGACGTTCGGGATCAATTTCGCCTGCTCTCGGTTTATCAATTCCCTTTCGGCGAACGCAATCGGCATGCAAATCACGGCTGGACGAGAAATATCTTCGGTGACTGGCGGCTTCAAAATGTCTTCACCTGGCAAACCGGAACTCCCTACACCGTACTGGTGGGAGGCGCCGCGACCGACAACGGGACGGGCGCCAACTTTTCCTTGCGCGCCGATCAAGTGGGCAATCCGAACGTAGGCATCTGCGGCGGCTCACAAGGGCAGTTTTTCAATACCAGCGCCTTCGCCTCCCCGCCCGCATTTGCCTATGGCGACGAGCACCGCGGCGCTGTCGAAGGTCCATGTACGATCAGCTGGAACATGTCTCTCGCAAAAACTTTTCGCTTCGGCCCGGAAGGGCGTCACCGCGTGGACGCGCGTTGGGAAGTTCAGAACCTTACCAACACCGTCAACTACAGTGGTGTCGGCACCTCCCTTGGCTCGCGCTACTTCGGCGAAGTAACCAGCGCGGGTTCCATGCGCACCATGGATCTAATGGTTAGGTTCAATTTTTAGGTGATCTCAGTATGACAAACGTCGCGAAGCGTCTGGTAGCCGTCGCCAAAGCAATCGTCGCGGTGCTGCTGGCCGCGGGTTGCCTTGTTCCTTTGTTGTTGTGGGCGCAGCAATCGAAACCGACCGCAGTTCCTGCTCCTCGCGAGTCGCAGGCCTCTCCGCGGAACAACCAAGTGAATCAGGCCTCCATCCTACGCGCGCAATCAAACGTGGTGCGTATCGATATTGAAGTAACCGGCCGCGATGGAAAACCCATCAAAGGTTTGCGAGCCGACCAGTTCGTCATCACCGACGATGGCAAAGACCAGAAAATCTCCAGCTTTTCGTATGCCGATATTGAAGCAGTCGAGCAAGCGGGCGCGGAAGACGCCAAGCCGCTTGTCGTTCCAGTCGATAACCCAGCGCCCGTCGCCGGCTCGAACGCCTCCGACACCGTCGCCGACCAAATCCGCAATCGCCGCATGATTGTTCTGTTCTTCGATCTCACATCGATGGAAACGGACGACCTGATTCGCGCGCACGATGCCGCCGTGAAGTTCCTCAAGGCGCAAATGAAGCCTCCGGACCTGGTCGCCGTTGTTACCTTCGGCTCGAATCTTTCCGTACTCGCAAACTTCACGAACAACCGCGCCACCCTCGAAAAGGCCGTCGCGCAACTGATTCCGGGCGTCTCATCTGGGATTGCGAATCCTCTTTACGCCGCCGCTCAAAACGGCGAATACGATGTGCAGCAATATACGGGCGACGCCTACACCGCCGACGAAACCGAATTCAACGTATTCAATACCGATCAAAAGCTAGTGGCCATCGAAGGGCTGGCCAATGTCCTCTCCTCAATTCCGGGCCGAAAGGCGCTCGTCGAATTTACCGGCGGCATCACGCAAACCGGAGAAGAAAATCGCGCCGAACTGCAAGCGGCTACGGACGCTGCGAATCGCGCCGACATTTCCATCTACTCCATCGATGCCCGCGGCATGTACACCACTCCGCCCGGGGGCGACGCGACAACCGCGGCGGCCAGCGGTACCTCCATGTTTAGCGGCGCATCGGTATTTCATCAGACAGATCAGCGAGAGGATTCGCGCGACACGCTCGTAACGCTTTCAACGGACACTGGCGGCCGCGCATTTTTCGATCTCGGCGACCTGAGCGATGCCTTCCCGAAAATCCAGCAGGAAAATGGCGGGTACTATCTGGTGGGTTACGATCTGCCTGCGGACGCCAAGCGCGACGGCCGCTGGCACGCCGTTCGCGTGAAGGTCAAGGTTTCCGGGGCGCACGTCCGCTACCGCAACGGATACTACGCTCCGCGAGATTTCCAGCATCTCGAAAAAGAGAGCCGCGACGAACAGCTTGCAGATGCTTTGAACTCGGAGAATCCCGAGGTTGATTTACCGATTGCCGTCGAAACTTCGGTTTTCCGGCTCAACGACGAGCAAGCCTACGTTCCTATCTCGACAAAGCTTTCCCCGCGTGCACTGGACTGGGCGCAAAAGCACGACCGGCGCGAAGCTGCTTTTGACTTCGCCGTCGAGGTGCGCGCCGTGCCCTCTGGCCAGTCCGTTGCCGCTTTAAGAGATACGATCAATGTGCGTCTCGATCAGCAGCGCTTTGCGGAGGTAAACCGCAGCAGCTTGGTCTATCAGGGTGGCGTGGTTCTCGCGCCGGGGAACTACCGGCTGAAGCTGGTCGCCCGCGAAAATGAGTCCGGAAAAATCGGCACCTTCGAAGAAAATTTAACCGTACCTCCACGTCCCTCGGCGCGGATGAGCCTCAGCTCGGTTCTTCTGTCAAGCCAGCTTGTGCCGGTTGAGAAATCGACGGAAGCTGAAACGAAGGGCCAGGGATTTCACGCGAAAATGACAACCACACCGCTCGAAATTGCGGGCGAAAGAATCGTTCCCAGCGTGACGCGCTTTTTCAACCAGCAGCAAACGCTCTACGTTTTCTTCCAGGCTTACTATCCTGAGAAGCCGGAAAAAAATCAGGCCTTCGATCCAAGCACCTTGCGCGCGGGCCTGATATTTTTCCGCGGCGGAATGCAGGTGAATATGACTCCGCTGATCGTGCCGACGCAGATCGACGAAAAAATGCACACCGCATCGTTCCGAATTAGCCTGCCGCTCGCGAAGCTTCCATCGGGACGCTACACGGTGCAAGCAGTGGTGATCGCCGCGGGGACGCAGCAATCCGCATTCGGCCGCGCCTATCTGGCCCTCGAACAGCCGCCGCAAGCACCCACTTCCGCAGCTCCCGCTGCGGCGCCTCCGGCCAGCTCTCCTGAGACGCAAAAGTCGCCGAATCCTTAGAGGTTTTTCAGGCTGTCTTGTGCGGGTAATAGCAGAGTTTGTAGAGATTGCATTCGGCGCACATCGGGTATCGCGCGCGGCAAACGCGCCGCCCGTGCCAGATCAACTGGTGAGAGAAGAGAATCCACCTTTCCTGTGGAATTATCTTCATTAAATCTTTCTCAATTTTTTTGGGATCGGTATTTTTCGAAAGATCAAGCCGTTCCGAAAGCCTTTGAACATGCGTATCCACCACCACGCCGCTCGCGATCCCAAAAGCCGTCCCGAGAACCACGTTCGCCGTCTTTCGCGCCACGCCCGGCAGCGTCAACAATTCCTCCATGGTCCTCGGCACTTTCCCGTCGAATTTTTCGACGATTAGTTTGCTCGCGCCCATAATTGATTTGGTTTTGTTGCGGAAAAACCCGGTGGGACGAATCTCCTGCTCGAGTTCTGGCGGATTAGCGTACGCAAACGCTTCCGGATTTGGATACTTCGGATAAAGTGTTGAAGTGACCTGATTGACGCGCTCGTCCGTGCACTGCGCCGAGAGAATCGTCGAGATCAGCAGTTGGAAGGGATTCTCATGAGTGAGGGCGCAGGTGGCCGCGGGATAGGCTTCGTCAAGCCCCTTGAGAATCGCCCGCACTCTGGCGGGGTTCGTTCCCCGCCCCACTCCATTTTTCTGAACGCCGGTTTTAGCAGAGGCGATGTTCGCGGGCTTTTTTGCGGGCTGATTTTTTCTCGGCGCGAGCGCAGAAGCCTTCTTTTTCTTTCCAGCCATGGAGCCAGGAACTATAGCACACGCGGGAATTACGCTTCGACGCGAACGCCTTTCCAGAACGCGACGTGGTCCTGGATCTCGGCCGCAGCAGGCTTCGGGGCGGGGTAATACCACGCGGCGTCCGGGTTTCTCTCGCCATTCACTTCAACGTCGTAGTAGCTGGCAGTTCCCTTCCACGGGCACACCGTATGAGTTTCGCTCGGCCGCAGATATTCGGAATGCACTGAGTCCAATGGAAAATACTGGTTCCCTTCCACAACAACGGCGTGATCGCTTTCGGCCAACACTGCATCTTTCCACACAGCTTTCGCCATTTTTTATCCCCCTATGCGCTTAGACCGCGAAGAAGAGGTTCTGTGCCAGCGGCCACTCCGAATCGAACCACTGTCCGGCGCAGCGATAGCCGGCGCGCTCGCCCATCTGGATCACTTTCCGCGGATCGTACTTGTGGGAGCTTTCGGTCCAAATCGTCTCTCCTTCGCGAAGATAAAATCGAAATCCTGCCTTGCGAATCGTTATTCGCTGCCATTTTTTCGACCGCAGATGCATTTCGATGCGCCGTTCCTGTTCGTCGTACCGGACCAGATGCTCGAATTGCGCAATATCGAAATCACCGTCGAGCTCGCGATTAATTCGAGCAAGCAGGTTCTTGTTGAACGCCGCCGTCACCCCGGTAGGATCGTCGTAGGCCAACACCAAAGTGGAAACCGGCTTCTCAAGGTCGGTTGCGAGTAAGAGCGCATCGCCTTCGTGCAAAATCGAGCGTACTTCGCGCAGGAATTGCTCGCCCGCCGGCCGGTCAAAATTTCCAATCGTGCTTCCCAGAAACAGGACGAACAGTTTTTCATCTTCGCGCCGCCGCGCCGCTACTTCCTGAAGGCCATCTAGATAGGCGCGCTCGAATCCCACGATGCTGACCCGGTCCATCTGGCCCAATTCCTGCTGGCAGCGGAAGAGCGCGCTTCCGGAAATGTCGATCGGGTAATAATTCACGCGCTGCCGGCGGGCCAGGGCCTCGAGCAGCCAGCGCGTCTGTTGGCCGCTTCCGCTTCCCAGTTCCGCAACAACCGCGGGACCGGCAACGCGCCCAACGATTTCACCCGAGTATCGTTCAAGCATGCGCATTCCCGCGCGCGCCAGTCCATACTCCGGCAGCATGCAGATCACATCGAAGAGCGCAGAACCTACCGAGTCGTAGAGATACTTTGACGGGAGTTCTTTCTGTCCCGGTTGCGTGAGCCCCATCATCACATCCGAACAGAATTCAGACAGCTGATGACTCGGAGCGCTTACGGCCGACATTCGCGGAGCCGATCCCATGATTTATTCCTCTATGCAGCGGAAAGTTGCGTACGTGTGCGGGTAGTGCGGCTGGAACCAGTTCCGAAAAGATCGCCGCAGCATGCATGCATCGGTACGCGACGATCCACCCTTCATTACGAAATGTTTGCCGTCGAAAAAATTAGCCGAGTAACCCGGGTAAAAAGAGAAGCGCGCAAACCCGGGCAAGGGACCGAACGGTGTCGAGGTCCATTCCCAGCCGTTGCCAACCATGTCTTCCACGCCGAATGCACTGGCGCCTGCCGGATGCGCATCCACCGGAGTGGCATCCCAACTCTGATGATGGAAATTGCCCCGCGAAGATTCGGGAGGTGCGCTACCCCATGGATACGCAAGCTCGGTTTCATCCGGCGCACCGTACGCGGCTCGATGCCACTGAGCTTCCGTGGGAAGTTTCTTTCCTGCCCAACGCGCGAAAGCCGACGCTTCCGCATGGCTCACATACACGGGCCAGGAAAGCGGCAACGGAATTGTCCCGAACATCGCCCTGTACTCCCACTGCGTGTCCGGATCGGCCGCCCGCGAACTTGACCGCTGAACCCAGTAGTGCGGATGTGCAATGCGGCCGCGACGTATCCACTCCCAATCTTCCGGTTTCCAATAATTACGATCTTCGTAGCCGCCCGCGCGCACGAACTTGAGATATTCGTCGTTCGTCACGGGGAATACATCCACGGAAAAACTAGGCACTTCAATTTGTTTTTCTTCGAATTCATTGTCCCAACCGAAAGCGCCGGTGATGCGCGGTTGTCCCAGCGTTGCGATTCCCGCGGGAATTGTCACCTGGCGCGGTCTCGGCGCAGGTCTTGGATCAGCGAAGGCCGCTGCCTGCGGAGTTTTTCGTTCGGCCGGTAGGTTATGCAGCAGATACGCCAGGGTCTCAGCATGCATCAAGCGGTGCTCGATGGCCGTCTGAAGAAGCGTTCCATCTTTGAGGTAAGGATCCGCAGAACGGCGCGCCCGCGAACTGCGCAGGCTTTCATCCAGCCTGTCCCGAACGCGCCAATTGTATTTTTCCACCTGAGCGATATTCGGCCAGTCTCCGGGTTCGTCGGTCGGCAATCCGCCTCCCACGGGATCGATTCCAAAGGCGAAAAGACTATCGAAAGCAGGGTCGTGCGATTCCAGATCCAGCGCGGGCGAGAGCAGGTTCCAATCGAAAGCTTCCAGGTGCCCTAGATAGAAGATTAAACGATGGCGCTCCGCGACGGGACGGTCATAAAAGGAATTCGGAGGCAGCAAATCGAAAAGACGGTCTGTCCGCGAACGCGCTTCCTCCAGCCGCAGGAATAACGGGGGATAAAGTTCTGGCGCTACACCGGAAGTCGCCATTAGTTACCTCTCTGAGAGGGGGTTCTTTTTTACTCCGGCATCGAGCGCCAGGGCAAGGTATTTGTTGCAAGTAATTGGATGCGGCGAGAAGCGCCAAGGTCGCGGAATCATTTGCCGCGAAAAATCGAAACGAGCTTGCCGAATGATCTGCCGCGGTGGCTCGAATGATTCTTTTCTTCCGCGGCCAACTCGCCATAAGTTCTATTCGTATCAACCATCTGGAATACCGGGTCGTACCCAAAGCCATTCGATCCGCGCGGCTCTTCCGCGATCATGCCCTCCACAAAGTCAGAAACCACGGCGAGTGCGCGCCCGCGCGTCGCAATCGCCGTCACGCAGACGAATCGGGCGCGCCGCGCGTCCCCTTTTTTCCCCTCCATTGCGCGTAGCAATTTGCCGATGCGGTCCGAATCCGTAGCCTCCGGACCGGCGTATCGCGCTGAGCGAACTCCCGGTGCGCCATCGAGTGCGGGAACAACCAAGCCGGAATCGTCCGCGAGTACGACGCCGTCTGCGAGGCGGCTGTAATGCAACGCCTTCCCCACGGCGTTTTCGGAAAAAGTCGGCGCCGATTCGTCAAATGCGGGAAGCTTCTGGAAATTCGGAACCAGTTCGATCTCAATCCCGGAGCCGGCGGCAAGTTGCTTGTATTCGCGTAGCTTCCCAGAATTTGACGATGCCAGCAGAAGGCGAATGAACGCAGGCTCAATCACGGAGTCTATCGCGAACGGCCGCGGAAATTCATGTGCAGCAGTTCCTGTTGCGCTTTTGTAAGTTCCCGGATGCCGCCGCCAGCTAAATCCAGCAATTTTTGCAGCTCATCAGCCGTATAAGGACGCCCTTCCGCGCTTGCCTGCACTTCCACAAATTGGCCGCTCCCGGTCATCACCACATTCATATCCACCTGCGCGCGGGAATCCTCTTCGTAGACCAGATCAAGCAAGAGTTGTTCGTTCACGATACCCACGCTGGTGGCCGCCACGGAATCAAAAAGCGGCACTGAGCGAATCATTCCGGCGGCCGTCATGCGCTCGAGCGCCAATGCCAGCGCGACAAACGCGGCCGTAACGGACGCAGTGCGCGTGCCGCCGTCGGCTTCGATCACGTCGCAATCGAGCCACACCGTTCGCTCGCCCAGTGCCTTGAGGTCCGTCGCGGCACGCAGCGTCCTCCCAATCATCCGTTGGATTTCGAGTGTCCGGCCGGACTGGCGCCCTCGGGTGGACTCCCGCGGCGTGCGCTCCTCGGTGGAACGCGGCAGCATTCCGTATTCGCCGGTAACCCATCCCTTGCCCGTTCCCTTCAAAAAGGAGGGGACGCCATCGTCTACTGTGGCCGTCACGATCACGCGGGTGCGGCCCATTTCAATCAGCACGCTGCCTTCGGCGCTGGGAATGAAATCCGGCGTCATTTTCACCGGCCGCAAATCTTCCGGCCCCCGTCCGTCTGCTCTCAAGAAAAACTCCTTCGCTCGCGCGCTTTCTATCGCAAGCCATTTTTGACTACGGTCAACGAATGTGTCAATCGCCTGAAATCAGCGCGGAGTCTTTTTGAGGGTAGCCGCGGCGGGCGGGAGCGGCGAGCCTGCGTACGGCGGCGCGGACAAAACCGCTTGACTCGGAGGCGAGTTCAAATCGAAAAAGCCGGTCAGATCCACGTTGCCCGCAAGCGTATCTACTTCCTGTCCATGAATCAGAATTTTCAACCGCCGCAGGCCGGGCACATTCATCTCAAGCGTCCGCGCAATGGAGTCCACCGCCAACTGTTCGCTCAGAATCCCTGACGGCATTTCAGAGGCGACGGTATCAGAAAAATCGGCAACCGCGGTGCCATCTGGAAGAAGGTAAAAATCCAGCAGCGTTGCGTCCGGGGGGAGTGTGCGCTGATCCGGGCTCGGAGGATCCGCGATGAGCTCGCGCAGCAATTGCTTCGAGCGCTCCACAGGATCGGCTGAAAGCGGCAGTTCAACTTCGACAGGAGACACAGTATCTGGAGCGGAGGCCCAAAAGATTTCCGCCTTTGCGGTCACGTCCGTGGGAGTGGATATCGGCGGAGCCAGCACCTCGTGCCGCGCTTTCTCGTCCGCCGATTGCGTTTCCGCCAGACGCTTCACTCGGCGGTGCAAACCGCCAAAGCTGATTAGCCCGACGATAACGCCTATCACCAGGCACACCAGGCCGATCTTGACGTTCCGCCCCATTATCTGGCCCCGATCGCGCCGCCATGACGAAAGGCGACCACACTTGCGGCAATCGCTCTCGCGAGAGGGGCTGCAGCCGCCGTCAGCGAATCGGGACTGGACGCGGACACGCTCGAGATTTCTATCGCCACCGCCGGTTCGTTGATCGACCGCAAGCCGCGGATCGCGGCCGCCGTCGAAACGAGGGGGGATCCGGGAAAAAGCTGGATGAGTTGCACTTGAATCAAACTTGCGAGGCGGTGACTGGCTTCGAGGAATGGCCGCTGCGCCTCGTTCCAATCAATCAAACCGCCCGATGGCGGATTCACGGCTCGCTCGGCCACTCCCGCCACACGCATACTGGCGGGCGCGGGCGCGATGGGCGTTCCAAATCGATCATAGTAGGCTCTCGCTGTGCCCGGCTTGCCGGTCGAAGAGATATGGATGCTGACGAACACCGCGCCCGGATAGGCATTCGCGATGCCAGCCCGGTCGTCGTAGGAGGGATTTGTGTCGTCGTTCCTCGTGGTGACTACCCGATAACCTCGCTGTTCGAGTTCCGCGCCCATCGACTGGACTATTTGCAGCACCGAATCCTTTTCGACCACGCCATCCGGACCGCGCGCTCCGGTGTCCGTGCCGCCGTGCGCGGGATCGAGCACGATAACAGGACCTGCAGGAACCTGCGGGGCCGGAACGGGATTGTTTTGCGGAGCGGGAGCGGTTTGTGGCGCGGGCGGGGCCTGCAAAGGAGCTTGCTGCTGGAACGGATTTCGAGACTCCGCCGGAATTGCGACTATCGCGGCGGCAGCAACTACTATGCAAATCAGCACCAGGATGTGTCGCACGGCGAAAAGCATAGCAGAAGTAATCCTAGTTGCCGCAGCCAGAAGGGGTCCGTTGCCGTAACGCGTCACGGTTGCGGAAGCGGAGAAACATCGAAGATGTGGGCCTCAAACCCTTCGCGGCGGACGAAGAGGCCCGCGCCTCGCATCTCGTCACCCGCGCGAGCGTAGCGGACATCATTCAGCTCATCATAAAAAATATATTCTTTTGCGGGGAGCGAGCGGCCTCCGAAATGAACACGTCCCTGCGAAGGCTGGTCGACGAGATTCACGGCAATCACTTTCCAGGAATTCTCCGATCGCCACTCGTAGACGATCAAGCCGTCGGGCGTCGCGTCGCCTTCGGGCTTCACAGTCAGCAAATTCCAGGAGCCTCTGTGAAATACATCTTCTCCCGTTATGCGAAGTATTTTAGCGAAGAAAGCTGCCGTGGACGGATCGGGCGGCTCGTCGGCGGCCATTCGGAGTGTGATCGGAAGATGAATCTTCGATCCATCAAGCTCGCCTTGCTGGTAGAGGCGCATGCCGGGCAGCGTGCCCATCAGCGTTCCGGCGGACGTCAGCCTCTCTGCGCTAAAGACCGCTGCGGCGCGCGGTTCGTCGTGATTTTCGAGGAAACGGGTGAGATGACTTTGGTACGCGAGGTCGTCCGTCAGGCACGAGCGCACAGCTGGCACCACAACATCCCGGACGGCGTCGTACAGTTCCTTGTCGTAAGCGAATGAGAAACCTAGATCGAGCAGCCGCCGCTCGGTTCCCCAGTAGGCCTCGGCGAGCAGGATCAGGTTCGGCACGGCCAACCGCGCTTCGGTCCAAAACTCCGTGGCAGGCGGGGCGGCTCCCTTCAAAAAGCGGCTCCAATTTTTTTCGAAGATGTCATTCAAATGCAGCATGGCCATATCGCAGCGCACGCCGTCGGAATGCTGTGCGATGGTGCGTAGGGTTGCAAGCTGAGCAACGCGCATCGGCAGCGAAAAATGGTTCAGCTGCAGGGTATCTGTCCACGGCGGAAAGTAAGGATCTTTGCCGTGCGCCAAGAATAATGGCCCTCGCGGAGTCTCCATTCGGTAGAAGAGCGATGGATCATTGTCGAAATCGCGTTGTGCGCCTTGAACGTAGAAATCGGGGTGCTCGCGCGTCCACGGATGATCGAGGGCTGTGTGATTGCCGACAAAATCGAGGAATAGCGCCATACCTCGCGCGTGTAGTTTTTCGCGGACACTGTCTAGTTCGTCCCACGTGCCGATGCGAGGATCGGGAACGTATTCCGCGACCGCGTACGGCGAACCGACTACGTCCTCGGGCTTCCAGCCGGGCAGTGCGCGGGCGTATTGCGGAGTGTTTGAGGGATCGGCGAGCGCGATTCGGCGCGACTCAGGGCTTCGCCGCCAAACGCCCATCAGCCAGATGGCGTTGAATCCGAGATGCGCACGCGCATCCCATTCGCCGTCGGGAATATCGCCGAGCCTGATAAGGCGCCCTGCGCGAGCGGACAGCTTTTCGAGCCACGCCCAAGTGTTGATTTCGTAGAGGAGGGGGTGCGGGCGGAGCGCGAAGGGCTTCGCGGACGGTTTGGAGGGAGTCATTGCCGGTCCGGGGGCCAGAAAGTTAGCATCGACGGCAACTTTTGGCCTCCATTTCTGTGACGGGTAGACGGTGCACCGATCCATTGTTTTGAGTAAGTTAGGGGGTATTCTACTCGGCAGGTGTGTCGAGCAGGATGAGGAGCGCAGCGGCCGGCGGCGAGGGCCGAGCAACGACCTTGGACACGGACCGGACCCGCGCCGGGAGCTTTGTCGAGTTGGCGCTTCCAATTCACAGTTCTCATTATCGCGTGATCAGGCTAGCAAATTGCGGGAAGCGCGCAAGGACGGAAATCTGTGGACTTTTTTTAGCCCGCATTTAAGCGGAACCTGTACGAGCAGGATTGGATGACACGCGCAAAGACGCCGCTTACAATGGAATTTCGGATGCGGAGCAATCAATGACGCGGGGTAGCGGCGGCGGAAGTGAAAACGGGAAATTTGCGGCTGTTCGGGCGCTGATTTTTGATCTCGACGGCACACTGATCGATTCCAAACTCGATTTGGCGCTGGCGGTGGACGCGACCCTCAAACACATGGGCCGCCCTTCCCTTCCGCACGAGACCATCGCGGGCTATGTCGGCCGTGGCGCCTCCGCGCTGATCCGCAGCGTTCTCGGCGAAGACGCGGCGGAGGAGGATGTCGAAACAGGGTTGGCTTATTTCCTTTCGTACTATCGCGCGCACATGTTGGATAACACTGTCACATATCCGGGAGTGCGCGAGGCGCTTGCTTCCCTGGCGAGATATCCCATGGCCGTGCTGACGAACAAGCCGGTGCGATTCAGCAAGGCGATTCTCGAGGGCCTGAATCTTTCTTCCTACTTCAAATATGTATATGGCGGCAACAGCTTCGAAACCAAAAAGCCCGATCCCGAGGGAATGAATATCCTATTGCGCGATTTGGGAATTGTTGCGAGGGAGGCAATGGTAGTTGGCGATTCCGATGTTGACGTGCGCACGGCGCGAAACGCAGGAGCGTGGGCTTGCGGCGTTACCTACGGCTTTGGCTTGGCCTCGCTTCGGGCCCATCCTCCCGACCTCATGCTCGATAATCTTGCCGAGCTTCCGGCACATCTCACGAATTCGACGGGGCCGGTGTAGAATCGCGAATGTCGCGGAGCCAGAGCGAAATGGAGGCGTGCGGAAATGAAAATCCTACGAGTTTTGGCGGTGTGCGGATTGCTGGCAGCAATGATGGCGCCGCTGCGCGCCGAGCAGAACCAAGTGTGGACGGGTTCGCTCGTCGACGCCAGTTGCTATCTGACGGATCAAGCGCAGGGTGGCAACGATCACATGGGAATGAAAAGCTGCGGAACGGCGTGCCTGAAGATGGGACGTCCCGCTGGACTGGTGACTCCGGACAAGAAGTTTTTCATTCTGGCCGTGCCTTCTCCGGACATCGCCGAATACGTCGGCCAGACCATTCGCGTTACAGGGAAATTGCGAAGCGGCTCGATCCTGGTTGATAAGCTCGAAGTGAAAAAGGGCGGCAGTTGGGTCGCGGCGAAGTTTAACACCATGATGTGAGGACCGAAGCAAGATCCCTTGATGCCGCCACGGTGTTGTCAGGGGCGATCCAAGAGAGATTCCTCGACTCCGCATCCCGCCAGAGGTCGAAGAGCACGACCTCTGAAAAGAAAGGCGCGGGATGCTCCGCTCGGAATGACGGCCCGTTAAATTTTACACAGGCCAGAACAGGCCAATCGAATTACCCGTCATTGCGGTTCCTCGCGTTTAATGTACTGGGCGACACGTCGTGGATTCTTGTCAGTAGAAAGGAAGGCGGATGAGCCTGGGTAAGCATGCCGTTTTGGTGATTGCCGCATTGTTGGCCTTTGCTGTTTGCGTGGCCTTATACATTCGCTTCACGAGAACTCCTACGAATGTCGCTTACGTTAGTGAAGAAGATGGCGGAATATCCGTGATCGATCTGAGTACGCTGACGGTAGTAAGGAGGGTCCACCCGAAGAATGTTGCGCCGCGCGGTATCGCCGTCACCTTTGACGGAAACTACCTCTTTACCGCGAACAAGGACACGGCGGACGCAACGGTGTTCAAAACCAGGGGGATGAGCCTGCTCAAGCGGATTCCGGTGGGGGACAATCCGGAGTTCGTCAAGATCGGTCCGAGCGGCAAATGGATCTACACCTCGTTCGAGCCGGGCTCTACCGGCGGGCCGCCGACGGAAGGGTCTGCCGAGGAAGAAGACACTACCGAGGATGAACCACCTGCGCAGATCGTTTCGTTCAATACGGGCGATTGGTCGCGGGGAAAAAGCTTCACTGCGGGAAAGGAAACCGAGGGAATCGCGTTCTCAGCCGACGGCGAACAATTGATTGTCGCCAACGAGGCGCAAAATACGCTGGGCGTTTACGACGTTGAAACGGGAGCGCTGAGCAAGGAAGTGAACCTCGTTTCGTACGGCAGGCGTCCTCGGGGCGTGAAGCTGGCGCCGCAAGGCGATCGCTACGCGGTGACTATGGAAGGATCCGGGAGGCTGCTTTTGTTGGATCAGAAGTTTAATGTGATGAAATCCGTCTCCACCGCCGCAAAGCCTTATGGCGTGGCCTTCGACCGACAAGGCAAAAGAATTTTCGTGGCGGCGGCAGCAGCTCACGAGTTTCAGGTTTATTCGGCGGATTCGCTGCAGCTGCTGGGGGAAACTCCCGTCGGCAAACGCTGCTGGCATTTCACGTTCACACCGGACGATTCGAAGATTCTGCTAGCTTGCGGGCGCTCGGATAACGTGTATGTGATAGACGCGAATTCCTACAAGCCGATCAACGTGATTGGGGGATTTCACACACCTTGGGGAATTATTACTTATCCGCGCGCATATGGGAGCCTGGGATTGCCGTAGATTGTAGCGCGGAACAAGACGAGGGTTACCCAGGAAGCAATCGAAGAGAGGTCCTTCGACTGCGTTCGCGCGCCCGCACGAAGCGCGGGAAACGCGAAAACACGCGCGAACTTCGCTCAGGATGACGACGCGGGTGGCTGGCATCTCGCCAAGCATGTTTGCCGGGCACAGCATGCTTGCCCCTACGAATTCAAAACCAAGAGAGTTCGGTCACCATTTTGGGTTGCCACAGGAGAAGCTGGCGGTATCGTAGGGGTCGCCCTTGCCGTTGTAGATAGCGACTTGAGGATAGGGGCACGCCGGGTGCGTTCTATCGACTTCGCCATTTGCTAGCTTGTGGGAATTGATAATTTTGTCGGGCGCAACGCCGGTCTCGCGCCATTTCTCGACTACATCGAGCGCGTTGAACGTGCCGTTATCTCCTAGGCCGAAACCCGGGCACATGCCCATGCCCGGTACCATGAACAGGCGGACGAAGTTATTTGTCTTGCTCGGTCCGCCCATCGCTGCGAGGACATTCTTGTAGTAATCGATCATGCTGCGCGGGGGAATGATTGCCTCGTCCCATGATTGGTAGATGAGCAGCTTGCCGCCGTGATCCTTGAACGGCTTCAGGTCAGGATTGTTTGAATCCAGCGCGGCGCCATCTTTGGATTCAGCGAGTTTGGTGTCGCGATCCGCATCGAAGGTGCGGAAGTCCCAATTGGGATTTTCGAACACGACGGCTTTGAAAAAACCGGTGCTGATGCTCAACGGCTGGGGCCCGGCGGCCATCAATCCCCAGCCGAGTTCGCTGCCGGGATCGAAGCCCGGATAAATTTGCTTGCCGTCGGCGAATTTCGGGCCCGCGTAAATCAGCTTCGCGGTCTGCACCTGAGGGTCGGTGAGGCACGAAGGTAAATCGGCCTTGCCCGGGCAGCGGATTGATTCCGGGTCGAAATGGCAGCGCGTGGGATCTTCGATGTAGCCGTCGCGAACACCGTCGAGCGCGTCGCATTGATCGAGCGCGGCGCGATGGATTACCGGATATTTGCTCGGCGGGATGTAGCCTGGCGCTTTCACTCCATCTTTCAGCGCCACCCATGTGGTGTATTCGGACATAGCCTGAAGATGCGTGATGTAGTAGGCCGGATCGCCGGCAGCGATGCCGTCATAGTCGGTGGGATATTTCTGCGCCTCGGTGAGGGCTTGATTGCCGCCTTCGTGGCAACTGCTCCAGAACGAAAGCTTCTCGGGCTTGCCGTAATACGCGCGTATCAGCGCCTTCGCGGCGACGGCAGTTTCATGTACCGCGCGGTGGCCCCAATCAGCTACTTTCTCCGGGTGACCAATCGCCCAGGCGTCGGGCGCCTCGCTGGTCGCGCCAACATCCTCGTGGCCCGTGTCCGTGGACGCTGCGGCAGAACCATGTGCGACTTCCCGAGTCAGACCCGCATAGCTGATCGATCCGATGAATCCCGGGTTGCCAATGCCGATATAGTTGCCGTTCCAATTCGCCGCCACGGGCAGCCACACTTCGAATCCGATATGAGAATCGCTGGTTGGCGCGGAGAAGCCGGCTACTCGGCAGAACGGCACCGAAACTTTTAGTCCGGCGGGAGTGCCAAAGCGTCCACCGGTGCTCGGCACCTGGAAATCCGGCGGCGTGGTGATCGATTTTGCCAGCGTGATGGTGACATTCGGAATCTTGAGCGACGCCAGACTTTCGCACGATTGCTGGGCGGACGCACCCTTTGGGGCAACCAATAGCAGTATCAGACCGGCCAGAAATAAAAATTGCGACTGACGATACCTCATGAGAACTCCCTCCCGCGTAATCCGGCCGATCTGCTTTATTTCCGACGGCGCCGAAATGATCGGACGCTGTTCCATCGCGACGGTGACTTTGTACCGCGGTCGCGGATTATACACCCGCGTTCCTGGCTCTGGGCGATCCCTTCATCAGAGAACCGCGCTGTGCCGCTGTATAATAGGCCCGTAGCCGAAGAGCTACGCGACTGAAATGCCAGAGGTCTCAAGAACGCCGCATGCTAATTCGCTTGGGGTACGACATTATTTTCGACACGCCGCGTCCAGCAGCGGTGGTCGCTCTCTTGAAAGTCCACCCTTCCCGCGCAAATGATCTGCGCGAGCCCGACCAATTAACGCTCGGACCTGCAACAAGCGTGGAGTGTTATCTCGATTCGTTTGGAAATAACTCCTGCCGCTTTCTGGCCCCGGCCGGCCAGATCCGGCTGATGAATTCGACACTGATTTACGATACGGGTGCTCCTGATCCGGTCGCGCCGTGGGCGCGCGAGATACCAGTGCAGAATTTGCCGATCGATGCAGTTCGGTACCTTTATAACAGCCGCTATTGTGAAGTCGACCGAATGTCCAACATTGCAGCGGAGCTTTTCGGTAGTGTGGCGCCGGGCTGGAATCGAGTACAAGCCGTGTGTTCCTGGATACACGAAAAAGTGACATTCGGATACCAATATGCGAACGCGATGAAAACAGCTCTCGACGTCTTCACCGATCGCTTCGGGGTTTGCCGCGATTTCCAACACTTGGCGGTAACGATGTGCCGGGCATTGAATATACCGGCACGCTATGCGACAGGATATTTGGGAGACATCGGAGTCCCGGCTGCGCCTGTACCGATGGATTTCAGCGCGTGGTTCGAAGCATACCTGGAAGACCGCTGGTGGACTTTCGATGCGCGTCACAATCGGCCGCGCGTGGGCCGAGTGCTGATGGCCGTGGGCCGCGACGCGTCTGACGTAGCACTGACCACATCGTTCGGCATCGCGAATCTGCGGCAATTCACCGTAATCACCGAGGAAGTGCCGGAACACGAAGCGGGAGGTTCCTGACAGACTCGGTCGACAAATGCCCTAAGCCTGACTGCTAAATTTAGAGCAAACGCCCTCCCCAACGCTTGACAGCCGGAATTTCGATGTAATAATTCGCAGCGAATCGAAGGCATTTCACGAGTTGGAGACTGCATGAAAGTGATTGCGCCGTTGTGCGCGGCTGCGGTTGCGTTTTTCGCGTTGGCGCTGGCAGCGAGCGCGCAAATTCCTCGCGATACTACTCCGGTTGTAGCAAAAACCTCGCCAGCAGATGTTGCCGCGGGCAGGGTGCTGTATGAATCGACTTGCTCGAACTGCCACGGACTCGACGGCGGCGGAAGCAATGGCCCGAACTTGCAGGGTGCGCCCCAGCGATTGGGCGATGCCGAGGTCGGCACAATTATTCGCTTCGGCATTCCCGGTACGGGGATGAACGGGTTCGGATCGCTGGGCGTGGATGAGGCGGGACAGATCGTTGGTTACCTGCGGACGCTGGGACGCACAGCGGATACCGAAGTGGCCAAGGGTGATCCGACAGAAGGAAAGGCTGTTTACGAGTCCAGCGGCTGCGCGACCTGCCACATTATTAATGGAGAAGGCGGCGGGGTGGGTCCGGAGCTGACGCGCGTGGGCGCGATGCGCGGACCCAGCTATTTGCGCACGGCGCTGCTGACTCCCGGCACGAATTTGCCGAAGGAAGGCGGCGCGATGGAGCGCGGACGTTTCACGCAGTTTCTTTTCGTCCACGTGGTCACGAAGGACGGGCACTCCTACGACGGCACGCGCGTCTACGAAGACTCGTTCACGATCGAGATCAAAGATGCGGCGGGCAAATTTCACGGGTTCAAGAAACTCGATCTGGCAAAACTCGAAAAGCTGCCGGGACACAGCGTGATGCCGAGTTTCAAAGGCACGCTTTCGCAAACGCAACTCGATAATTTGGTCGCATATCTTGCCAGCTTGAAAGGCGCGCCGACGCCATGAGAGCCGCCCGCCACGTGCTTATTCTGCTTGCGCTGGTTACGCCAGCGATTGCACGGGCGCAAACGCCAGTGCCCTACGAGCGCATTGTGAAATCCGATAGCGAGCCGGCCAACTGGCTCACGTACGGCGGCAATTATTACGATCAGCGATTCTCGGGACTCAAGCAACTCACTCCGCAAAATGTCGCAGAGTTGAAAATGGCGTGGGCGTACCAACCAAGCCGTCCGGCGGGCAACGTGGAGACATCGCCAATCGTTGTCGACGGGATTATGTACGTGACCGAGCCGCCGAGCACGGTGACGGCGCTCGACGCGCATAATGGCGCGAAACTCTGGACGTGGTCGCCGATCTTGCACAATGTGGTGGCGATTGGCCTGTTCCAGACGAATCGCGGCGTCGCGGTGATGGGCAATCGCGTGTACGTGGCGACGATTGACGCTCATCTCGTCGCGCTCGACGCGAAATCAGGCGCGGTTATTTGGGACACGGTCGTCGCGGACAATAAGTTGGGCTATGCCATCACTGGGCCGCCACTCGCGATAGATGGCAAAGTGATGATCGGCACCGGTGGCAGCGAAGCGGCCGTGCGCGGGCTGCTCGATTGCTTCGATGCCAAAACCGGCAAGCGGCTATGGCGCATCTGGACCGTTCCCGCGCCGGGCGATCCCGGCTCGGAAACGTGGGGAAATACGGTCCCAGCCGGCGGCACCACTTGGAATGCGGCTGCATATGATCCGAAGCTGAACCTTGTTTATTGGGGCACCGGGAATCCCGCACCCGATTGGAATGGTGACGAGCGTCCGGGAGCAAACCTGTATACGTGCTCGCTGCTGGCGATTGATCCCAGCGAGGGGAAAGTAAAATGGTATTTCCAATTTTCGCCGCATGAGACGCACGACTGGGATGCGTCCGAGCCGCCGATCCTTTTCGACCAGACGATTGAGGGCAAGCCGCGCAAGCTTCTTGGCTTTGCTAATCGCAATGGCTTTTACTATGTCCTCGATCGGGAGACGGGCGAGTTCATCGCAGGCCAGCCTTACGTCAAAGAGACCTGGGCGAAGGGACTTGACACAAAGGGCCAGCCGATCGTGCTGCCCGATACCGGTCCGACTCCCGAAGGAAATCTGGTGTTCCCAAGCATCACGGGCGCGATCAACTGGACCAGCAATTCCTATAGCCCGCTGACGAAACTCTTCTATGTGGACGCGCGTGAGATGGGATCGTACTTCGTCAAAGGACCCAACACGCACTGGGAGATGGGCAAGTTTCCCATCAATGCGGGAGGCGAACGCGCGCTAAGCGGCGACGATGCGTACGGCGCGATTCGCGCGCTGGATGCCACCACTGGTGAAAGGAAATGGGAGTTCCGGCTGCACTCGCCGTCGTGGGTGGGCACACTCGCGACGGCCGGTGGCTTGGTGTTCTCGGGCACCGATGAAGGCAATTTCTTCGCGCTTGATGCGGGAACCGGAAAGCCACTTTGGGAAATTTACCTGGGCGCTTCGCTGCGGTCGAATCCGGTCACGTACTCGGTTGGCGGCAAGCAATACGTGTTCGTGACGGCGGGCACCACTTATTTCGTGTTCGGGTTGCCGTAGCTACGAGCGATTCGTCAGCTTGCGGCACGACTGAAGTCGTGTCCCTGACGAAAAAGCGACGCGGCCGCACGAGATCTTCGGCAGTGAAAAGTTGTCCAAGTGCTACAGAAAACCGCGATCTTGGCAGCATTCATAAAATCCGCGATCAGGGGCACAAAATGCGAATGAGATCTTTGCGTTTCTATGGGTTGCTGGCGGTTGCGCTCTTTTTCGTTGGCTTGACGCTTCCACAGAGTAGCGCCGCGGCATCACCCGCGCCACAATGTGATCGGGCGTGCCTCGAGGGCTTCGTCAACCAGTATTTGGCGGCTCTTGCGGCGCGCGATCCATCAAAGCTGTCCTTGGCAAGCAACGTGACATTCACTGAGAACACCGCGAGGCTGAAAATCGGCGAGGGCACGTGGGGCACGTTCAACGGCGAAGGCGCGTTCAAGCTTTATTTTGCGGAGCCTGAGGCAGGCCAAGTCGGTTTCATCGGCGTGATGAAAGAGTGGGACAACCCGGTGATTTTCTGCCTTCGGCTTAAGGTGGCCGACGGAAAAATTTCCGAAGTGGAAGATTTTGTGGTGCGGGATGCCAATGCGGCGAAGAAGCTCGATGCGATGGGGCAGCCAAATTCGCTGCTCGTTACGGGGGTTCCCGCCGGTGAACGCGCCACGCGCGAGGAGTTGGTCAAGACGGCGAACATGTATTTCTCGGGTCTTCAGAACAACGACGGCAAGGGCGTGTATCCCTTCACTGACGATTGCAACCGGATCGAGAATGCGACGCAAACGACGAATAATCCCGAGCGGTACAAGAGCGATCCAAGCATCGGCAACGAGATTATGAGTCTGGGATGCAAGGCGCAGTTCAAGACGGGATACTTCCGAATCGTCACCCGGATTCGCGACCGGCGGTTTGTGATCGTCGATCGGGAGCGCGGGCTCGCATTTGCGTTCGCGTTTTTCGATCACGCGGGCACCGTCAAGTCGATGACCCTGACGGATGGCAGGATAGTGCCCGCGACGCTCCGTCATCCGTTCACTTGGGAAGTGGGCGAGCTATTCAAGATTGAAAAGGGAAAAATCCGGTTCATTCAGGCCGCGCTGACGCAGGAGCCATACGGCATCAAGTCGGGATGGGGCGCAGAAGGACAGAAGTCGATACCGCACGCGCCGGGCCACATCAACTGCGGGCGATTGCGATCGCAAGTGTTTGAACGATTTGGTGGACCGATACCGTGCGGCGCTGATCGACGACAATCCCTCGCTGCTGCCGTTGACGAGCGATGCGCGCTATACCGAAAACGCGCAAGATTTGAAATTTGGCGACGGGCTCTGGGGTACGCTCACCGGCTGGGGCAGCTACAAGTTGTACGTCGACGATCCTGAAAATGGCGAGGTGGGGTTTGTCGGCGAGACGTTCGAGGCGGGGATGTCCGGCTTGCTTTGCACGCGCTTGCGTGTTGTGAATCGGAAGATCACCGAGATCGAGGCGCTTATCACCCGCAAGGAAACGGCGGCGGGCTTCACGCGGCCCGACGGGCTCAGCGATCCGAAAGTCGCGCCGGAGCTGGCCGGATTTTTCGAGGATGTTCCGGAAGCGGAGCGGGAATCGCGCAAGGATCTGATCACACAGACGGACCTCTATTTCGACGGCATCGAGAAAAGCAGTAGCAGCATCGTTCCGTTCGCGCCGGATGTGATTCGCGTCGAGAACGGCACCCAGACCTGCCCATCAACGTTCGGCTCGCTTTCCAAAAACGGCCAGCCTGTCGGTTGTGCCGCGGGTCTTGACTCGCACATCTTCGAGTACATCTATCCGATCAGGCCCCGTATTTATTCGGTGGTCGATCGGCAACGTGGCATTGTGATGGGCTCGTTCATGTTCAATACGTCCGGTAAGGTAGAGTTCGTCAACGTGCCGGGTGTCGGCAAAGTTCGAGAATCGGCGGCCGCTCTGCGCCCGTTCAGCGAAGAGGTGGACGAAATTTTCAAAATCAAGGATGGCAAGATCGACTCGATTATTGCCGTGATGACTGGCTTGCCGTTTGGCGATACTTCCGGTTGGCAATAACTGTACCGTTGTGCAGAACCGCTCTTCGATGTAACAGCGAGGCGGGCCGACATCGAAGAGAGATCCTTCGACTGCGTCCCGCGCCCGCCAACAACCTGGCGGGAGTGCAAACCGCGCGGGACTCCGCTCAGGATGACGGCTCTGCTTAGCCGACGCTACACAATTGCTAGTTTTGTGAGGTGGATTTTGGCCGACCGGACGGATTACGTGAATACAATATTTATTTTACCAAAAACAAGCAAATCGTGCAAAACCCTTATTTTTACGAGCGAAAATCGTCCACGGTGAAACCGTAGGGACCCGGAAAACCTGATTGTGGACCAGTTTCCAGTGGCCGATTGATACTGCCGCTGCAAAAAAAAGTGGGCTGGTTTTTCACCAGCCCACTCTTCCGGCAGGAGTACGAACACCTACCCGCCGACGCGAAGGTTATTGGTTACGGAAAACACCCCAGGAACGGTATTGGCTGCAATACCAGCCACGGTCCGGTCCATTTCATTTATCACACTGCCTTCGAGAGTGACGTGGCCATTCTCCACGATGATGTGAATCTGCGGAATCGTACCGAGCGTGTACCGGCCAAGTCCTGATCGAGAGAAGATCGTCCGGAACTCCGCCCGGCGAATTTGGTCATCAAAGCGCGACAGCGGGAGAACATGGATGTCGTTGACGACCTGTGTTACGCCAGGGATCCTCTTACGGCTTTTTCCGCGTCGTATTTCGTTTGATCGTGTAGCGGGCTCACGTCGCCGCTCAAAATCACCTGTGTGCCGTTTACCTGGTACTGCAAATCATCGAACACACCGTACCAAGGAAGCAGGGCCAACTGGTGGCGTACCTGTTCGGCTAGGGGGCGGTTCGTTTCGCCAATGGTTTTCGCACTCGTGCTAGTCACCAGGCCAGCCAACATCAGAGCGAGAACGGTAACTGCCGCTAGAGCACGTGTTTTCATGTGATTTTCCTTTCAAACCTCTCTTACTGCTGCACTGCTCGCTTGAACTTTGAATCAGTTCGTGCCGAGTGCATTCGCATACAATGCAAACTCAGGGCCACATGAGAAGTCCTTGATAACAGCCACGCTATTGGTCGGACTTGCTTGGCCAGATGGCTGAAAGGGACCAGTGATGGTTGATCTCAACCGCAGAATGCCGCGCAATTGACAATGGCGGCGGTGCTGACTATCGTGAAGGCACTTTGCGCCGCGCAACTGTATGGGCGCGACGCCGGTGAGCACCAAGGGGGAAACAAATCATGAGGAGAAACGCGAACTGGCTGCTGGGCGCCCTGCTGGCTTGTGCAAGCTTGTCGGCGGCTGCGGCGGCTTCGGCGCAGGTGACGCTCGAAGTGATGAATCCGCGGGGCGAGATTCCTCCGCCGAAAACCGTGGGGATCAGCCCGCGCGGCCGAAGCCTCGACGGCAAGAAAATCGTCCTGATTGACAACGGCAAATACGGCGCGAGCAATTTCCTCGATGTGCTCGCGGGCATGCTGAAACAGAAATATCCGACGGCGACGGTGGTGATGTATCCGAAGCCCGCCGCGCAGACGATTACCGATCTCCCGAAGTGGTATCCGACGGTGAAGCAGCAGGGCGATCTTTTCGTCTTCGGTGTCGGTGATTGAGGGAGCTGCACGTGGTGGGGTTCCCACGACACAATCGAAATTGAGAAGACAGGAATGCCGGGCGTTTATTTCACAACCACCGAATTTCTAGACGATGCAAAATCCGCGGCGAAAGATCGCGGCATGCCAGGAGTCCGCACGCTGGCGCTTCCCGCGGACAAGTACTACGTCGCTCGCGGGAACAAGCAAGAGGTGCAGCCGATTGCTGACGCGTTCTTCGACAAAATGGTGGACGCACTTACGCGCCCGCTGACGCCGGAGGAGGCCAAGCCTTCTCAAGCGCAGAAGCTAAACGAGGACGCGAACATCAAGGTGTCCGGCAAAGATTTTCTGGACGCCTCGGGAAAGGTGAACGAGCTGTTCCTCGAGAGTCGCTGGGCGGACGGATTGCCGATCGTCCCGCCGACGCCTGAATTGGTGAAGGCGATGGAGGCGGGGACAACGCTTTCGCCACAGAAAGTGATCGGGCAGGTGGCGCCGAAGAACGGCACGGCGACGATCGAGAAAATCGCCATCAACGCGGTGATGGCCAGAGCGCAAGCCGGAATATTTTCCGGTGATTCTTGCGGCGATGGAGGGCTTCACCGACAAGCACTACGACCTGACGCACGTGGTGGCGTCCACAGGATCGTTTACGCCCGTCGTCATCGTGGACGGGCCCATCGCCCAGGAGCTTGGCTTTAATTCGGGTATCGGGATGCTAGGCATTGGGTGGCAGGCGAATAGCACCGTAGGCCGGGCGCTTCAGCTTGGCCCTGCTCAACATCGGCCAGACATGGCCGCAAGTGAACTTTATGGGACTCACCGGGCGGCTCGAAGGGTACACCTTCTACACGTTCGCGGAGGACACGGCGAAGAGCCCGTGGGAGCCTTACAATGTGAGCCAGGGCTTTCAGAAGGGAGACAGCACCGTTACGTTTCGTCGGCGGGAAACCCGGCGGTTTTCGGCGGCGGAGCGGTCGCGCCATGGACAGCCAAGGGCGTGATCGATCAGATGGCCGCGCAAATTCGGAACCGCGGAGTGGCCTGGCCTCACGCTCAGAAACATATCGTGGTGCTGCACCCGGATTGCGCGGTCGAACTTGCGAATGACGGCTACACGCGAAAGAGTCTGCAGGAGTATCTGTATGAGCAGACGCGCGTGCCTTACGAGAAGCTAGTCGGAGGATTCGGCGGCATTTGGCGAAGGCTCGGAAGAGGCACTTATCCGCGCATCATAGCCGACGGGCGAATCCGGCCGGACCGTGCCCAGATTTTCCTGGATAACCTCAAGCCGGGAGGGCGGGTGCCGGTCGTCCAGAGCCCTGATGATTTTCATATCGTCGTGGCGGGCGGCTCGCCGGGATACGATCTGCTCTTTACCTATCCGGGAACGAACTGGGCGCACCAAACGGTAAAAATCACGGGCGCCACGCTGAGCAAAGCTGGCCAGTAGCGAATTCTTTTTATCTGATGCTTTTTGCGAAGCGGCTGCGGGAGGGAGTTCGTCGCGGAGAAATTACGTGCACGGTCCGAATCTGGACGCGGCCGCACGTTAGAGTGGGCGGCCGCTACCGGATGGAGGAGGGCGAGATTGAGGTGGACTCGATCGAGCCGATCGGCTTCCCGGATATCACGCCGGAATTGGCGCGGGCATCGGGCTTTCTCGGAGTCCTCGACCTGCTCAAAGTGGCCAAGCACGGCCGTGGCGACAAGATCTATCTGATTCGGTTCCACTACGTGCCACCGCCAAAAAAACACAAGGCTGTACGGAGGCGGTGATCACGATCCAGACACTGCTCCGGGAAACCAAGGGGAAACGAATCGCGTCTGACGGCTAGACGCGCTCGCGTGGGGGAATTTAGATTTGAACAAACTTGCGGTCGTCGCGACATTGGTTCTTTCCGCTGTGACGTTGCTCAGAGCTCAGGCGGGCGCGCCACCTGGGGCTGCGCCCGGACAAGGAGGCCGGCTCGGCGCGCACAACTCGGCGCAGAAAGGGGCTGAAGCCGCGGCAGCCGACCGGGGCAGCACGATCTTCAAAGAAAATTGCGCCGCCTGCCACGGCGAAAACCTCACCGGCGGGCGAGGCCCTGACCTCATTCGTTCGTCGCTTGTGCGGCACGATAAAAATGGCGACCTGATCGGCCCGGTTGTTACGGGCGGCCGCGCGGACAAGGGCATGCCAGCCTTCCCGTTTACCCAAGCTCAAGTAGCCGATCTCGTAGCTTTCATACAGGCGCAGCTCGCGCTATTCGATCTCCATACGCGCTTTAGTCCTTATCCTAACGATATTCCGGCGTCGCGGCTTGCCACCGGCAGCGTCGAAGCAGGTAAATCCTATTTCGACGCTCACTGCTCCAGTTGCCACTCGCCCACAGGAGATCTCGCGCGCATCGCGAACAAATACAATCCACCGGACCTGGAAGTTCGCTTCCTCTATCCTTCCGGCACGCCCTCCACCGCGATCGTGACGCTGCCCAGCGGCGAAAAATTCGAAGGCACGCTCCTGCTGAACGACGGCTTCAACGTCGCCATTCAAGGTAAGGATGGCTGGTATCACTCCTGGCCGCGCAGCGACGTGAAAATCGAAGTGCACGATCCGCTGGCCGCGCACGAGGCGCTATTGCAGAAATACACCGACGCCGATATGCACAACATCTTTACGTATCTGGAGACACTGAAGTGAAACGGCTTCTTGTACTATTTGCATTCCTGCTCGCTGTTGCTGCGTGCGTGCCTGCGCAGGAACTCGATCCGCCCCAAATTCTCAAGCCGCCGACCAATGACTGGCCAACCTTCAATGGCGACTACACCGGCCGGCGCTACAGCCCGCTTACCCAAATCAACAAGGACAACGTGGGCTCGCTCGCTCTCGCATGGGCCTTCCAAAGTCACTCGCAGGGCCTGCAATCCATGCCGCTAGAGGTCGACGGCATTCTCTACATTTCAGGTGGCAATCAGATCTGGGCCGTGGATGCGCGTACGGGCCGCCAGATTTGGCACTTTGTGCGTCCTGGATTTCCTCCAGGCGGCGGCAATAAAGGCGTCGCGATGTGGAAGAATCGCCTCTACATGAATACTTTCGACGCGCAACTTCTCTGCGTCGACGCGCAAACGGGAAAAATGCTGTGGCAGATTCAGATCGCCGATCCGGCGCTGAAAGCATTCGGAACTGTGGCCCCGCTCGTGGTTGGCAATCACCTGATCGAAGGAACTTCCGGTGATACCGCCGACCTCCCCGGTTTCCTCGAGTCGATTAATCCGGTGGACGGCAAAATCGAGTGGCGCTGGGATTCCATGCCCAAGCCGAACGATCCTGCGTGGAACACCTGGCCGCATGATACGGACGTGATTACTCGCGGCGGCGGGATGACCTGGCTAACCGGCACCTACGATCCCGAACTCAATTTGCTTTACTGGGGCACCGGCAATCCGCATCCGGTCGAAAACGGCTACACGCGAGTGGGCGCGAATCTTTATACCTGCTCGATCGTCGCACTCAATCCGGACACCGGAAAACTCGTTTGGTATTTTCAGAGCTCGCCGCACGACACGCATGATTGGGATACGGTGATGACGCCGGTCCTTTTCGACGGCACCTTCAAAGGCAAGCCGCGGAAAATGCTGGCGCAGGCCAGTAAGAATGGAATGTTTTTCGTCCTCGACCGTACCAATGGCCAAGCGCTCTTGTCCGAGCCATTCGTGCCGGCTAACTGGTTCTCAGGCTTCAACAAACGCGGCGAACCGATTCCCGCGAAGGATAAGGAACCGCAGCCCGACGGCGTTTTGGTGAGCGGCGGCGTTGGCACAAATTGGCAAGCGCCGAGCTTCGATCCGGAAACAGGACTCTTCTACGTCAACTCGCGCGAAACCATGGGCGTCTTTTATCTCACCATGCCCGGTAAAAACGCCGAAGGCTGGGCGGGCCGCGACTTTTTCCTGGGGTCCAAATCGATGCTGAAGGCCATCGACTATCAAACCGGCAAAATCCGTTGGGAGCACACCGCAAACGGCCGCGGCGGCCAATCCGGCATTCTCACCACCGCCGGACACCTTCTCTTCACTGCCGACGATGCCCAGAATCTGGTGGCCCTCGATCCGCCTCGGGTAAAGTGCTTTGGCACATGTATCCGGGCGGCGGAATGGGCACCGGCCCCATGACATATGAGCTGGACAATCGGCAGTACATCGTTTTCCCGGTTGACGGAGTCGTCTACGGTTTCGCCTTGCCAAAGCCGCCCCGCGCCAATTCTCGAGACCTCGGCCAGTAAGGCTGCGCCCCACCATCTCGTTGAAACCGAGATCGCGCATCCACGTCTAACCTTATGTAGGCTAATGTTGGGATGCCGCTAAATGGCGGATGGCTCGGAAGTACACGGTATTGACACCCTTTTGGGCCGTGAGTAACATCCACGGTTAGAAGCGGATAGTGGAGCGATTGGCGCGCACCCTTTGGTAGTTGGCCGAATCTAATTTGTAGGCGCGGCGCAACCCAATTTCGGGAGGTTATTATGAGGAATCTTGCTAAATGGCTCGCGGTGACGACTCTGGCACTAGGAGTCTTTATGTTTGTGCCGAAGCTTACGGCCGCACAGGATGATCTTGGGCAGCAGGGTTTTGGAGATCCCACCGCCGAAACCGCAAATCTTCCCATCGACTTTATAAAGCCTGCCGACGTGGAAAAGGCCCTTGCGGATAAAACCGCGAAGTTCGTCTTGGTGGATACGCAGCCTGCCGAGGCATTCGCCGAAGGCCACATCCCGGGCGCGATCAATTACCCCTGGGTGCCGAAGGTTACGCCTCCTATTGATCTGCCGCGCTTCAAAGAGCTGGTTTTTTACTGCCCTTGCAATCATGATGAAGATTCGATTGACATGGTCAAGAAGCTGCGCGAATTCGGTTATCTCGATTCCAAAGTTCTTGAGGGCGGTTGGTACAAGTGGGTTGCCCTGAAATACCCCGTCGCAGGAACGGACGCTGCCAATGCGATCAAGGAAGCCGACGCCGCCGCGGCCAATGGCTCGAACTCCAGTAACGCCGGCAATGCTGCTAACTCCTCGGCGTCTGCAACCACTGCAGTTGCTCCCACTGCCACGGAAACCGCGGCCACGTCATCCGGCCCGCTCACTTCCGGCCGCCCAGTCGGTGCTGTGACGCCGTCATTCCGCGTAATCGACGTAACGGGTAAGTACAAGGGACAGGACACTTGCTACGTTTGCGAATATGGCGAAGCACCCACGGTGATCGGATTCTTCAACGGCCCTAGCGATCAAGCCGCTGATCTAATCGTGAAACTCAACGACCTCGCCGAAAAAGAGGCTTCGAAAAATCTCAAGGCGTTCGTTGTGATGGTCAATGGACCGGAGTCGAAGCCCTGGCTCGAAAAGCTCGCGCAAGATAAGGGTATTCAGATCCCAATGGTCTATCTTGCAAAGGGTCCCAAGGACTTGGGCGTTCGCCTCTACAAGATTAACCCACAGGCCAAGAATACATTCTTGGTGGACGACAAGCGCCAGGTAGTCACAAATCTCGTCAATGTCGATGACTTCCAACAGGTTGCCAAGGCATCCGAGAAAATGTTGGCCGGCGCCGGAACCACAACCGGGAGCGGCGGTCAATGAGACCGCGCCTTCGCACCCGTTGCATAAAACCGTTCGCTTTGGCGCTTGCGGCGGTCGGGATGCTGGCTGCGAGCCAATTGACGGCTTCGGCTCGTCCAGCGGCGGCCGCCGACCAACCTGAGATGAAGGTCGTCCAGCCCCAGGACATCAAAGATCTCATCGCAGCCAACAAGGGAAAAGTGGTTTTCCTCAACTTCTTCGCCACTTATTGCGTCCCGTGTCACACCGAATTCCCGGACATCATCAAGCTCTCGAATAAGTACAAAGACGCCGGCGTCCAGGTCGTCGAGATTTCGATGAACGACGTCACCGACGCCTCCGACAAAGCGGCGATGGCCAAATATCTCGAAGAAACCAAGCCACCATTCAAGGTCTACATCGCTTCGTCCCTTGAGGACGATTTCTACAAGGGAGTTTCGCCGCAATGGGCCAAGGACGGTGAAGCCTTGCCCATGACCATGATCTTCGACCGCGACGGCAAAATGGTGCACTACTACCAGAAGGCGCTCACGCTCGCGGATATGGAGCACGACGTGACCCCGCTTCTCGCCGCGAAATAAGACAGGCATTCGGCGAATGCCCTCGGCGAAACCCACACAAATTTCGAAGCGCGGCACTCAATCAGACGCTGCGGTCTGCCTCGTTGTTTTGGCTATTCTGTTCTTCCCCATCGCGCTCGCGGCGCAAAAGAATCCTCAAGTAAAAGGTCAAGATGACTGGCCCTACGCCGGCCACGACCCTGGCGCCATGCGGTATTCCCCTCTCACTCAAATTAACAAGCAAAACGTCGCCAAGCTCCGTCGCGCCTGGACATTCCACACTGGCGATCCAGCCGCCGATGTGAATTCCGAGGGCGCCCCACTCGTAATCGACGGCGTGATGTATCTCGACGCCGGCAAAAATGTCTTCGCGCTCGATCCCGTTACCGGCCGGCAAATTTGGAAATTCGAAGTGAAAGGAACCAATCGGCGCGGCCTTTCATATTGGCCGGGCGACAAGCAAACGCCGCCGCGCATCATCCTCGGCGTCGCGGACGACAAAATGCTCGCGCTCGACGCCAAAACCGGAAAGCCCGCATCAGGATTCGGCGAAGACGGCTTTGTTTCCGGCGTCAGCCCCGCTTCGGCGCCGGTCATCTATCACGATCTCATTATCGCCGGACAAAATCGCGTTCAATCAGTTCGCGCTTTCGACGCGCATACCGGCAAACTTGTTTGGACTTTTTACACCAAGGCTCAACCGGGCCAGCCCGGCCACGATACTTGGAAAGACAACGCCTGGGATGTTCGCGGCGGCAACGATGTTTGGAGTTTCATGACCCTGGATGCCGAGCGCGGCGTCGTCTACATTCCCATCCCGCCAGCCGGCGGCCCTGATTTTTATGGTGGCGGCCGTTTGGGCGACACGCTTTACGCCGATAGCGTTGTCGCCGTTGACGCCAATACCGGCAAACTGATCTGGTATCAGCAGCTCGTCCATCACGATCTTTGGGATTGGGATGTTCCCGGCGCACCCACCCTCTTCGACGTAAAGCTCCACGGCAAAACCGTTCCCGCCGTCGCTGAATTTGGCAAGCAGGCCTACCTCTTCCTCTTCGATCGCACCAACGGCAAACCGCTCTTCGGCATGCAGGAGCGTCCCGTGCCCCAATCCACCGTGCCTGGAGAGCAGACTTCTCCCACGCAGCCTATCCCGCTGAAGCCGCCGGCGCTTGCGCCCACCAGCATCTCGAGAAGCGACATCTACAATCTCACGCCCGAGCACGCTGTCTTCTGCAGGAATCTGTGGGATGCGAATCACATGTATAACAACGGTCCTTTCACCGTCTACAGCGCCGATCCCGATAAAATGGCGGTGATTTTCCCCGGTCGCGAAGGCGCGGGCAATTGGAGCGGCGTCGCATTTGATCCCAAACTCGATTACATCTTCGGCACTACCACGTTCAACGCCGGCCAGATCGGCCGCCTCGCGAAGCTTGATAAGCCGGCTCCGGGCCCATTCGGCGGCCCTTACGACAAAGTCTTTCCCAACGGCCCTTCGCGCTATCAGAGCCGCTTCTGGGAACCAGCGAATGGCTGGCCGTGCATCAAGCCGCCATGGGCGGAAATTTTTGCCGTCAACGCGAAAACCGGCGACGTCGTCTGGCATGTTCCCTTCGGCACGGTTGATGCGCTCGCCGCAAAAGGTTTTCCGCATACCGGCGCGCCCAACACCGGCACGATGATCGTCACCGCCAGCGGCCTGATTTTCATTGGCGGCACCAACGACGGCCGCTTCCGCGCATTCGACGCCCGCACCGGAAAGGAATTGTGGACCGAGAAAATTGATGCTAGCGCTCACACCGTCCCCATCACCTACAAAGGCCGCGATGGCAAGCAATACGTTGTAGTCGAAGCCTTCGGCGGCCCCGGCATCGTCGCCTTGAACGGTTACTTCAACGATACTCCGGGCGACAGCGTGATCGCCTTCTCACTCCCATAACATAAGATTGTTTCAGACTGGTACCGGCCGTCTTGACGCGGGCCATCTATTCGTTCCCGCGCAACATCAAACTTAGGGGCAAGGAATGCGGCAGGTTTAGATGTGCGACGTTCAAGCAGACGCGAGCCGTGAACCCGATGCGAAAAACTTCAACCAAGAAATCCGCGGGTCAAAAACCCAGGCTATCCCTCTTTGGCGCGCGAAGCTTGCTCTGGCTAAGCCTGGGGCTTCTGCTTTTTGCCATGCCATCCTCGGCCTTGGCGCAATCTACCCAGGTCCCGAGCGCAACGACAGCCCAAGGTAGCCAACCCGTCGCACCGGCAGCAAACTCACCAACCACCCAGCAGCTCGGTCAGCAATCTTCAGGAACCATTAGCGGCACAATAGTCGATCAATCCGGAGCCGCGGTCCCTGGAGCTCAGGTGACACTCACGCGGGAAGATCAATCCCCAAAACGAGTAATGTCCTCAGGCGACGACGGACAATTCTCATTCGACAACCTTGCTCCCGGAGCCTTCCATCTCACAATCATTGCCGCGGGCTTCGCGACGCAAACATATTCCGGCGCTTTGAATGCCGGCGAAGCTAGCATCGTTCCGGAGATCACCCTGATCCTCGCTGCCGCTACCACGGAGGTCCGCGTCGGACTCACGCCAACCGAAATCGCGGAAGTGCAGATCCAAACCGAAGAGGCGCAGCGCGTCCTCGGCTTTATTCCGAATTTCTACGTGAGCTATGTCCCCGATGCCGTCCCTCTCAGCCCCAAGCAAAAGTTCCAGCTTGCCTGGAGATCGACCGTCGATCCGGTCAGCATTGCAGTGACTGCCGCGGTCGCCGGAATGGAGCAGGAGGCAAATGTTTTCAGCGGATATGGGTCCGGCCCGGAAGGCTATGCAAAGCGCTTCGGTGCCGCCTACGCAGACCGTGTTACTAGCACGTTCATCGGCAGCGCCCTCCTACCATCGCTCCTGAAACAGGATCCGCGTTATTTCTACAAGGGGACTGGCAGTACGCGATCGCGCCTTCTCTATGCGATCAAAGCTACTTTCATCTGCAAAGGCGATAATGGACGCTGGCAGCCAAATTACTCGTACCTCATGGGAGATTTGGCCTCGAGCGGCCTCTCAAATCTTTACTACCCGGCTCAGGATCGCGGAGTTGGCCTGACGTTCGCAAACACGTTCATCGGCATCGGTGGCACCGCCGCCGCCAATATTCTCCAGGAATTTGTCATCCGCAAGTTGACACCGCATTCTTAAGAATTCCACAAACCGAATACGCGCCGGCCGTGTAAAAGTTAGCGCTCCTGCCGCCGGACTCCGGACGGTTTTATTCCAAAAGTTAACGCCTCGGCCAGGAATTGCGTTTCGCGGGATCGTCGAGGGTGATTTTTCCAGTGGTGCGGCGTCTATCAGAAGACGCCGCACCGCCGGATCGCGCAAGGGGAGTCCTACTGGTTCACAACTTGCAGTACCATCTGCGTGCCGCTGTCTAGATGAACGTTGCGGCTCGTGGAATTGACCACTGAAGCCGTCGTTCCATTGCTGGCCGCGGACGTCAGATTGAGTCCCTGCAGGTTGAACACGCCGCTGCTGCTCGACGCGAGCTGGCCCGCTGTGTTTAGCCCTCCAACGCTGCCTGCAGACCGCGTCGTCGCGCCCAGCGTCCCACTCGCTGTCTGTCCAACATTGCCTGCAGCGCCGCCCACCGTACCCACGGAACTCGTCGCACCGCCCGCAACGTTGCTCACGCCGCGAACCGTTCCGCCCACGCCACCTGCTGCGCCGCCTCCGCCGCGAACCAGCCCATTGCCGCCTGGGGCCGCTCCCCCTCCTGCGAATCCGGCGCCGGTCTGGGACATAGAATCGATCGCGCCCTGATCATTGGCTAGACCGGCCGATGCTTCATTCGCTGACGCTGCCAGTGCTTGAATCGACAGATTCATCGGCACCTTTTGCCCGTTCTTCATCACCGCGCTATCGAAAACCATTCCCACCGACGACTCCGAGTTTTCCTTCGAGCGCGCTTGCGCCTGTGTCACGTGCCCGTTCAGCCGCGAACCCTTCTTCAGCACGGTCTGGCCGTTCTGCTTTACATCCCGAGTGGTCTTCGCCGTCACCGGATCGCCTGGCTTGCTGTGCTTCGCATCCACTGGCGTTACCAGGGTGGCCTGAATCGGCGTGCCGGAGGCGATGCCCAAAGAATTCCCGTTGGCGCTCGCCGACGCCGAACTCGAGCTGTTGCCCGAGGCCGATGCCGACTTCGAATGGGACGCTTTCGAGTCTTGCTTGTTCGTTGATGTTCCCTGATCGCCGGGCTGCGAAGTGTTTGCCGAAGCCGCTGCCGACGCGTTCGTCTGGGCTTGTGCTGACGCGTCGACCTGATTGCCCGGCGAACTCTGAGCATTCGCCGACATTCCGAGAGCCAGCACCACCAGCGCGAGAATTCCGTAACGTGTCATCTCCACTCCTCCCGTTGTCCTCTGGGTTAGGTACGCTTCAGCTCCCGAAGGACTCTGCCAAATTTTGCTCGTATTGCTTCCAAACCCTCAGATGTACTCAGAAAATGCAATCGGAACGCCAGGCGGCAAGCGGTTTCTTTTTAGCTACTTGAAGCCTCCGTGGCCCGAAAAACGCCACGTCTTCTACGGTCAAAAAGGCCCAGTACTCGGTAGAAGTTTCCTGGGTCGGATGCGGTGAGGGGTGGCAAAAAACGACAACAAGTGCAGGCGTGCTGGCGCGGCTTGCCGTTAACGCGACGGAGAGGTAGGCTCGAATAAGAGAGTTCAAGACGGAAGTGTCGGATGAAAACTACACTACTTGGAAATCAAACTCACGCGGACTCTGCCGCCGAGCTGAGGCGCCATCTCTTCTACGAGACTTCGCATTCGCCTGCAGTTGCCGATTTGGTCGGCTATGAAAAGGCCAAGGACATCGTCGATTTCTGCTTCATTGCCAACCCGTATTACCCCACGCGCGAAATGCTCGATGATTTGCAGCGCAACCTGCCAAACCTGATCAAGTCCTACCCGTCGAGCAACCCGTTGACGAGCCAGAAAAATCTCGCCGACGTCCTGCACGTCGATCCAGAGCACCTCATCATCGGCAATGGCGCCACCGAACTCATCGCCCTCATCGACATGACGTTGATTGATCGCATCGCCGTGCCCATCCCCACCTTTGGCGAATACATCGAGAAGATGAAGGACCAGCGGGATGCCGAGCTTTATCCGCTCGATCCCGAGAACGGATACACGCTTCGCCTCGAGGACTATTTGGCCTGGGTGCACCAGCGAAAACTCGAGTCCCTGCTCATCATTAACCCTGGCAATCCGACGGGCCAGTTCATCCCGCTCGAAGAGATGGTGGAATTTTTAGAGCGGGCGCGGGATTTGGAACTGGTAATCGTCGACGAGTCGTTCATCGATTTCTCCGGCGACCCCATTCCAAGTCTTCTTCCGCTTGCCGACCAGTTTACGAATCTCCTGATCGTGCGCAGCATGAGCAAGCACTGCGGCGTGCCGGGTCTCCGTCTGGGATATTGCTACAGCGCGAATCTTTTCGTCCTCAACCGTCTCCGCCGCTTCGTTCCTACCTGGAACTTGAACACCCTCGCGCAATATTTCCTGTCTCTCTTGCCGCCCACTGACGCCGCCTATCACGAGGGGCGCAAGCGATTAATCGCCGACGTTCGCTCCCTCTACGGCGCCCTGCGGACGATTCCCCGCCTGCAGGTCTATCCCACGGGCGCAAATTTTGTTCTCTTCAAAATACAAAACGGGATCACTGCCACCGAACTCCAGGCCCGCTTGCTCACCGAGCACCAGATGTACGTGCGCGATTGCTCCAATAAACTCGGCATGGATGCGTTTCACATCCGTGTCGCCTCGCAAGGGCGCGAGAAGGACGCTCGGCTCGTGGAAGCGCTGCGGACATTGGTGCGATGAACCGGCCGGTTGTTCTCGTCGGCGCCCGCCGAACCGCCCGGAAGAACAAACTCATCGATTACGTTGGCGAGCTTCATCTCGAGCTTCTCGTCCGCTTGCGCATCTTGCCGGTAATCGTTCCCGTCGTCGCCGGCACAGAGGCGTGTCTTCCGCAATACATGGAACCCATGGACGGTCTTCTTCTCGTGGAAGGCGAAGACATCGAGCCGAAGCGCTTCGCGGCCACGAAGTCCAATTTTCAATATCTCGAAAAGACGCATCCGCTCAAGGACGAAATCGAGATTCAGTTGGTGCGTTACGCTCTGCGCTGCAATCTCCCGATTCTGGGCATCTGCCGTGGCTCGCAAGTATTGAACGTGGTTTGCGGGGGTACGCTTTACGGAGACGTGCAAAAGGAAAAAGGCTCGCACCGCCCGCACATCAACTATCACAATTACGATACCTACCGCCATCCCCTTTCGATCGTTCCAGGAACCCCTCTAGCGCGCTGGTATCGCCGGAAAACGCTGCAGGTGAACAGCTATCATCATCAGGGAATTCGCGAATTGGCCCCTCGTTTCCAGCCGATGGCGCATGCCGATGATGGATTGATCGAGGCTTATTACGATCCCCAATCTACTTTTGTTGTCGGCCTTCAATTTCATCCCGAGCGCATGCTGAAGGAATACGCCGGGAATTTGCGGGTCTGGCAGGCTTTTGCCGCGGCAGTGCACCGCCCCCATCGAAGTCGCTCGAAAGTGGACGCCTAAAGCTGAGCACCGCCTCCGTCTTTCCAAGCCTTCAATTTCGCGGCAGTCCACAGGCGCACCACGCTTGACACCACCACCCCCCTCGAACAACATGCTCGCATGGTCCACGAGACCGCAGTCAACGCGCAGTTCGGCGGCATCGAACGGCGGACGCCGCGAACGCCACCCCTCCGCCCTCACTCCCCTCGCCCCGCGAAATTTCTAATCGACAGTACATGCCGAGTAGAAGCGGGCTTAACTCACACAAAACAAAGACCCGAGTTACATCCTACTCGACACTTTTCAGCCAGAGCTTGCGCGTGACCTCCAACTCCCTAGCGCCCTTTACTTACGAAGCCGCACCATCGCGCGTCGTGTTCGGCCTCGGCAGCCTCAAAAAGGCACCCGAAGAAATCGACCGGCTCGGCGCCAAGAGGGTTCTGATCCTCACCACGCCCGGTCGCAAAAAACTCGGCGAGGAATTGGCCGTGAACCTCGGCGCAAAAGCGGCTGGAGTTTTCGGCGGTGCGGTGATGCACGTTCCCGCGGAAACCGCCGAAGCAGGGCGCACCGAGGCCGCCCGTCTGAATGCAGACTGCTACGTCGCCATCGGCGGCGGCTCCGCCACCGGACTCGCGAAAGCCATCGCGGTCGTCAGCGGCAACCCAATCCTCGCCATCCCCACCACTTATTCCGGTTCAGAAATGACGCCAACCTGGGGCCTAACCGAGCACGGCATCAAGAAAACGATGCGTGACGCGCGCGCCCGCCCGAAAACTGCGATCTACGATCCCGCGCTCACCACCAGCATGCCCGCCGCGCTCTCAGCCACCAGCGGCATGAACGCCATCGCGCATTGCGTCGAAGCGCTCTATTCGCAGGAAGCGAATCCAATCGTCTCGCTAATCGCCGAAGAAGGAATTCGCGCGCTGGCAAAAAGTCTTTCGGTTGTAGTGAAGGAACCGTCCAACATCGAAGCGCGCTCGCTAGCTTTCTATGGCGCGTGGCTCGGCGGCACTTCGCTCGGCGCTGTTTCCATGGCGCTTCATCACAAGCTGTGCCACATTCTCGGCGGCGCCTTCAACTTGCCACACTCGGAAACGCACACCGTCTTGCTCCCTCACGCGACCGCTTACAATGCCGCAGCCGCTCCCCAAGCGATGGCACGCATCGCTCGCGCTCTCGGCGTGAACGCCGGAGCAGATTCCGCCGCGCAGGGACTCCACGATTTGGAGGCGGCGATGGGCGCGCCGCTGTCGCTCGAATCAATCGGAATGAAACGCGAAGGTCTGGATCACGCCGCCGAGCTTGCGATCCAAAAGCCTTTTTACAATCCGCGCAAGCTAACGACTGAGGGGCTTCGCTCGCTGTTGGAAGATGCTTTCGAGGGCCGTCCGCCGCGTTCCTGGACGGCGTAGCTTGCTACGCCGCAACACCGAGAATCACTTGCGCTGCCAACTCAGCTTCCGCTTGCAGCCAGTCGGCCAGAGCCGAACCGTCGCGTTTCCCGCGATTTTCGTAAAGCTCGTAGGCGCGAAGACGGATTCTCTCTTCCAATCCGTCGAAGCTGGCATCCAGCCGGCGAAAAAGCGTCTTCCATTCCTCAAACGTCAGAAGCGGCGGAAATTGTCCGCCGCGCCGCGCCGTTTGCCCACCAGCCCAAAAGGTGGGCAGAATCCGTTCTTTCCCCGTTTCGGTCTGGCGTAGAACCAAAAGGAAAGGATCATAACCCTCGTTGTCCGCTCTCCGGGTTCTCAATCGAACCGCCCGCGTAACCGTAAAACTGTGCTGCCTTTCATTCGGATCCCCCGCGAACGCATTGTCGATTCTGTAATGCAGTTCTTTCCCACATTTCTTGCAAACGCCGATTGCGCGCCCATCTGAAATGGCAATCGCCGCGTCGTGAATAGAGATTCCTTTCGTGGCATGATTATCGGAACAACATATTCGTGACAGCATAAATTCAACCTCTTGGCGACCCATTTGCCGGCCGCCGTGGCATAAAAAAAGTTTACATCGAAACTCCGACCGCAGCGCTGCTTCCTGCGTTTCTTGGCTGCCGAAGAAGTCCGGCGTATTCGGATGGTAGCGATACCGGGATTCGAACCCGGATTTCGACCTTGAGAGGGTCGCGTCCTAACCCTTAGACCATATCGCCACGGCAAACTCCGCGTCGCAATCGCAAATGCCTCGCGAATTAGCGGAGAATCTTGCGGATAAACGACGCTAGCAATTTTCGCACGCCTGAATTCCCCGCGCAACCGAACCAGCACCGCCAATTTTGTCCCGCAAATCCGCGGAACCAGGCCGTAGGATTAGCCGGTCTCCAAAATTATTTCGAAGGAACTGGCGAAGCAGTTTAGAATCCCTCCACCATGCCGGGCACGGAACTCAACGCGGACCAGCTGCTTTCGCACTACCGCATTATCGCAAAGCTCGGGGGCGGTGGAATGGGCGTGGTTTACGAGGCGGAGGACCTGAAGCTGCACCGCCGCGTCGCGCTGAAATTTCTTCCCGAAGAAATGGCCAAAGATCCCGCGGCACGCGAACGCTTCCAGCGCGAAGCCTTGGCCGCTTCCGCGCTCAACCACCCGAACATCTGCACCATCTATGCAGTGGATGAAGCTGATGAGAAACCATTCATCGCCATGGAGTTGCTCGAAGGCCAAACGCTCAAACATGCCATTCGAGGCAATCCGCTCGACCTCGAAGAGTTGCTCGACCTGAGCATCCAAGTCGCGGACGCGCTCGACGCAGCCCATTCCAAGGGTATCGTTCATCGGGATATCAAGCCGGCCAATATCTTCGTCACTCAGCGTGGGCACGCGAAGATTCTCGATTTTGGTCTGGCCAAGGTGACGCCGCAGTCTCGCTCAATCTCGCAGCCGTCTTCAGAAAGCACATCGGCCGCAACCACGGAAGTTCCCGAGGCACAACTCACCAGCCCCGGCTCGACGCTGGGAACGGTGGCCTACATGTCTCCCGAGCAGGCGCGGGGCAAGGAGCTCGACGCCCGCACCGACCTCTTTTCTTTTGGCGTGGTGCTGTACGAAATGGCCACAGGCTCGCTTCCCTTCCGCGGCGATACTTCCGCCGTGATCTTCGAAGCGATCCTGAACCGCGAGCCAATCGCCCCGATTCGCCTGAATCCGAACTTGCCGCCGCAGCTTGAACCGATCATCAACAAGGCGCTCGAGAAAGATCGCGAATTGCGCTGCCAAAGCGCGGCGGAGTTGCGAGCGGACCTCAAGCGCTTGAAGCGCCAGCTCGATTCCGGCAAGAGCGCGACGGCATCGACCGCGCCAAGTTCCGCAGCTATGCCTTCCGCCGTAGGGGCGCCGCCTGCTGCGCCCGCGACCGAGGTCGTTCCGGGGCGCGCCAAGGGAAACCAACGGAAATGGATTGCCTTTGGCATCGCAATGCCGATTGTTGTAGTGGCGGGATTGCTCGTAGCGCGCTATCTGCTGGCTCCGCGCACGCAGACCGTTCACTCGGTGGCTGTCTTGCCATTCACGGGTTCGAGCGCAAATCCCGACGCGGAATTTCTCCAAAATGGCATCAGCGTGGGAGTGACCGATGCGCTGTCGCAATTGCCGGGCCTGAAGAATGATGTCCAGCAGCGCCGCAATGCGCTACGCAGGAAAGAATCCCGACCCGGAGAAAGTGGGGAGTGATCTGAAGGTGGACGCGGTACTGATTGGGAGGATCGAGCAGCAAGGCGACGCGCTCTCGGTGAACGCCGAATTGGTGAATGCCGCCGACGACACCCAGATCTGGGGCGCGCAGTACACCGAGAAGATGGCCAATGTCGCGATGGTCCAACAGGACATTGTGCGCGACATCTCGGACAAGCTGCGCATGAAACTCAGTCCCGCCGAGCAGGAGCAGATGAACGCGCACCCGATGGAGAATGCAGATGCCTACCGCCTATATCTTCTGGGACGGCACGAATTCGATCAGTTCTCTCCCGACCACTTCAACAAGGCGGCGGACTACTTTCAACAGGCAATCGATAAGGATCCGAGCTACGCGGCCGCTTACGGCGGATTGGCTGATGCGAACAGCCTTCTTGGATATTTTCAACACTCGCTACGCGAGGCCGCATTCGCAAAGGCTCGCACCGCATCCGCGCAGGCGTTGGCGCTCGACAATCGTTCCGCCGAAGCGCATCTGGCTCTGGCCATCGTCCATTGGATGAGCTGGGAATTTAGCGCCGCGGAACCTGAATACCAGCGAGCCGTGGAATTGAACCCAAACTTCCAGAATGCACCTGAGGCGTATTCGAATTACCTGGTCTCCATGGGGCGATACAGCGAAGCGATGGATGAGGCTCACCGCGGCCTCGAGTTGGATCCGCTATCGCTCTATTAATGCTCAAGTGAGTTTCGTTTTCGCTGCCCAGCGTGACTATGACAAAGCGATCGCTCGGTTACAAAAGACGCTGGAGATCGACCCCAACTTTGGCTTGGCGTACAACTACTTGGCCGAGTGTTACGGGGCCAAAGGGATGTACGATAAGTCCATGGACGCGGAAGAGCGGCTTTTGACGCTATTCGGACAACCCGAAGTGGCGGCGGAACTCAAACGGGTCTACACAACCTCCGGAACGAAAGGTGTGCACCTATGGTCCATCGCGCAGGATAGCAACCCCGCCAAGCCCGGTTACAATCCCGTCGGAGTGGCCGAGAACTATGCCCAGTTGGGAGACAAGGACAAAGCATTCGACTGGCTGGAAAAAGCATACGGACAACGGGCGAGCGAGCTGATATTCCTAAAGGTGGACGCGCCATGGGACAGTCTGCGCTCCGACCCGCGCTATGCCGACTTGGTGCGCCGCATCGGCTTCCCGCAGTGAACCAATTGGGAGGGCTCAGCACAATTCTCGCGCGCCAAGATTTCCGACGCGACCGGTGGAACGCATACCTATGGTAGTCCGATCCGTTTGATCAGCGCCTTATAACGAGGATCATCGCGAAAAGCATCAAGCTCCGTGTGTTGGTGGATCACCACGAGCCACGGCGCATGACCGTCGTAAGCCTTCTCCAACCATCGAAACGTTTCGTCAGCCTGCCCCAACCGCGCGTAGGCAAAAGCGAATTCCAGCGGCGAAACATAGCGCTTTAAAGCCATTTTCTTTAGCCGGGCGAGCCTCCACTCCTGCACTCCCTGGTTGCCTTCCTTATTAAAAGCCCCGCGCACCTCCGCCGCGAGTCTTTCATTGCCTTCGAGGCGGAGCGCTTCCGCAAATTCCCCCATCGACTCACGGTCTCTTCCCTGCATCAAGTAGGATTGGGCAAGGTTGTAGCGTAGGTCGTCGTTCGCTGGCAGCGCGGCAATCCGCTGGCGGAGGTCGGCCTCTGCTTCTTTGTATCGGCCCATCCAGTTAAGCAATCGTCCAAGTCCCCACGGCCGGGCGAACGGATCCAACTCTTGAGATTTTTGCTGCGATTCTAACGCCTCGTTCTGCCCGTTCAACGCCAGCAGTACGTAGCCGCGCAGATGGTAACCCTCTGCGTAGTTTGGACCGAGTTCGATTGACTTTTGCGATTCTTGCTCCGCGGCCTTCCAGTTCCATCGGTAAAAAAAATAACTGGCCGCCATCGAGTTATGCGCTTCCGCGACGGAGTCATCCAACTGCAACGCCTTTTCTGCCGCCTGCTCGCCCTTCGGCAAAGCATCTTCGGGATCCAGGTACCCACTCGCGGAGCCGCCAATATAATAGTCCGCGAGACCGCTATAAGCTGCGGCGTAATCGGGTTGAAGCTGAATAGCCTTCTCGAAAAGGGCGCGCGCGGTGTCGGCATTACCGTCCGCCCCGAACCAGGCGTACCGTCCTCGTAAATAGGTATCATGCGCTTCGGGTGAGATCACCCGAACAGATTTCGGCGGGAGCGCGCTGCTGCTCACTTCTTTTGCGACGTTCTCTGCAAGTTCCTGTTGCAAGAGAAGCAGGTTACTCGAGTCGCGAATGTAGCTTTGCGCCCAAACGTGGGTGTCAGAAGCCGCACGAATCAGTTGGACGGTTACTCGTACCCGGCCGGCCTCATTGACGACAGACCCTTCGAGAATCCCGTCCACTCCGAGTTCGCGAGCTATGTCTTTTAGAGGACGATGCACGCCTTTGTACTGCATCACGGACGTTCTCGAAATTACGCGCAGCCCTTTGGTTCTTGCCAGTTGAGTAATCAGCTCGTCCGTCATGCCGTCCGCAAAATAATCCTGCGCGGGATTTCCCGAGAGGTTCTCCAGGGGCAGGACTGCAATTGAGTGGATAGCAACAGACTCCGGCGGCGCGTTCCGGCGCAATCCGAGCCTGAACAGAGGCCACACCAGCAGAAGGGCCGCCACGGCCACAATCGGGATGGCGGCGATTCGGAGTCCCCTGGCCCGGCTGGCCACATGATCAGTGGGGCGTTCAGCGATGGGGGCCCCGGCCTCAGGGGCCAGCCCCACCTCGCTTCGAGGTGCTGCGGTTTCCTCGTTGGATGGAGACGGATCGGCACCATCCGACCATTCGATCTGTCCTATGAAGCGGTAACCGCGGCGGGGAACGGTTTCTACCCACAACGGCTTTTCGGCGGTATCGGAAAGGCAGTCCCGCAGGCGCTGAACGGCGGAGTTTAAGCCATGGTCAAAATCGACGAACGTGTCATTGGCCCAGAGTTTGGCCCGCAGCTCTTCTCGCGTGACCATCTCACCCGGACTCGCGAGTAAGAGGGCCAGTATCTTAAACGGCTGCCCACCCATCCTCAACCTTACGCCGTGCTTCCGTAGTTCACCAGAACGCAAATCCAGGACATAGGGACCAAACAAAGCGGCGCGGGCAGTCATCACCTTCATGTCCAAAGGCCCGGGGGACGGACCTGCAAATGAGGATCGGAACCGGCTGATTTTGAGGCATGTTCCCTGGGCAGTCAATAACCAACCCGTAGCCTTGCTTGGATTCGCGACAGACGCTCGTAACAGGCCTAGATAGGAACGGCTTACCGGGTGTTCTCGAAATGTTCCAGGAGTGATTCGGTTTGCATTGCGCAGCGCTGATAGTTGGGCGATAAGGGCAGCCCGAATCGCCTATTTTGAACGGAGGAGCCAAATGAAGTCCAAACTCAGGATGGCAAGTTTCTGCCTTGTACTGGCTGCAGTTTGCCTGTGTCCCAGCCAACAGCTCTCGGCCCAGTCGGCAAAGGCCCCGGCGTCTCCATCAGCTGGCAACAATCCCCCTGGATTCGCGGGAGCCAGCACCGGCTGCGGCTATTCTCCGACGGCCCCCAAGCCAATCTTCCCGCAACGGCGGTCGGGTGAGGCGCAGGGCGAATCCACGCAGCCCTCGCTTGTCCTGATCTCCGCCCATAATGACCAAGATTCAGACGGAGACTCAAATCAGCCCGCAATCGTGGGCCTATGGAAGTTCGCGTTCACGGCGACTACCCCCTTCAGCGGCCCGTTCGATGCGGGATACGTCCAGTGGCATAGCGATGGAACGGAGCTGATGAACTCGGGTCGTGCTCCCACTACTGGAAGTTTCTGCATGGGCGTTTGGAAGCAGACCGGACGCTCCACGTTCAAGCTCAACCACTTTGCATTAGCATGGGCATTCGACGCCAGTACCCCGTCCACCGGGCCAGGAACAGGCGGTGCTGACTTTGTCGGGCCTGCCAACATCCGCGAAGAGATAATCGTGGACAAATCCGGAAACAGCTACAAAGGAAACTTTATCCTAATTCAATACGAGCCAGACGGAACTACGGTTGCGGCGACCATCACAGGCACAGTGACGGCGACGCGCATCACCGCTGATTAGCAGATCGCGGTTGAGCATCCGCCGGATAGTATCTTCGAGATGTGCGCGGTCTCTGCTCTGCCCCCGGGTGGAGGCCGCGCCGAATCTCTGCCTAGTTCCCCTTTGTGTTAGAATCACGGCCCTCATGGATCGAATAGGAGAATTTCTCGGCAAGGCGATGCGCCGGATGGAGCGGCCGGAAGCGGCAATGGCTTGGCTTTCGAGCGCATGGCCCACGATCGTTGGCAAAGCCCTTGCGGAGCATGCCCGCCCCCTGCGGTGCCAAAGCGGCCGTTTGGAATTAGCCGCCGATGGAAAACCGTGGCAGCACCAGCTTGAAAGCATGAAGCGCGAAATCTGCATCCGCATTAACCAGGCCTGGGGCGGAAAACTGGTCAGCGAGGTGAAATTCACCTCCGGTAGCGATTCCTCTGGCGTTCGGAATTCCCGATTGACGCCCGGGCCCTCGCGGGCTTCACTAGAAACCGACAACGAGCACATCCCCTTTATCCGTAGACGCCGCGCCTGACAATCACCCGGAAAGATTGCGTGATAATATTCTCGAACCTAATCGCCACGCCCGATCCGAGTCCGCCCAGCGTTAGAGTTGACTGAGCATGCTCATAAAAATCGGACATGTGGAGGCGATCTTCCGGTATCCAGTGAAGTCCATGGCCAGCGAACAACTCGAGGCCGCCAGGCTGGGCTGGCACGGCATCGATGGTGACAGACGCCTAGCATTCCGGCGGATTGACAATCGCAGCGGAATGCCCTGGCTAACAGCAAGCAAGCTTCCCGAACTGCTCCTGTTTGCTCCGCTGCGCCGCGAAGGCGGTAATCAGGAAGACCTTCCTACGCATATTCGCACGCCGGATGGCGGAGAGATGACTGTCTTCGGTGAGGATTTGGCCACCGAGGTCGGACGCCGATATGGGGCTCCCGTGGAGATGATGCAGTTGAATCATGGCATCTTCGATGAAGCGCCCATCTCCGTGATCGCCTCCGATACAGTGCGCGAGATTGGACGAGTCACAGGACAGAGCCTGGACGTGCGACGATTTCGCCCGAATGTTGTAGTTCGTTTACTGCGATCTGTTCCCTTCCAGGAGGGCGAATGGCTGGGCGGTGTGCTCTCATTCGGCGAGGCGGACGACGGCCCCGCCGTCACCGTTACGATGCGCGATGTTCGCTGCTCGATGGTAAACCTTGATCCCGACTCAGCAAGTTCTGCGCCAGAAGTGATGAAAGCGGTCGTTCGTGCGAACAACAACATCGCGGGAATCTACGGCGCGGTCACTCGCATCGGCCGACTGGCGCTTGGACAGACCATATTCCTCCGTTCGGCGACGGAGCGAATGGAACGGGCGTGATCAAAATACGATGTCCCAGAACGTCGCCCAACCCGGCGTTGGATCGGTATGCCGCTACCAAAGTTTGCTCGCGGAAAAAAGTCCACAGGTGCCACCGCTTGCATTGCCGCGTGTTTCCTCTAAGATAATTTCCATGATTTACGATTGTATTTCTGGAGAAGCTGGCAGCAGTCGGAGGACCGCGCCGCGTCGGGAGGACCACCAGGCGCAAGGAATCCTGCTCGACACATGAGCCGAGTAGAAAGTGACGTAACACCATGAAAACAAAGGATCGGCGTCGCGTCTACCCGTCACAGAATCGGGGAGGCTGCTTCTTCGAACACACGGTGCCGAAAGATCAAAGTCATGAAAATTAGCCGCGAAGAAGTGTTGAGAATTGCCGAGCTGGCCCATCTCGGGCTGTCTGCCGAGGAGGTTGACATCTATCGTGGCCAGCTCGACGGAATCTTGAGCTACATCGACAAACTCAAGGAAATCGACATCAGCAACGTCGAACCGATGGCCCAGGTGCTGCACCCTGGTGCGGGTAGTGATGCCAAAGACGATCACCCCGAGCTGCGCGACGACACGCCGCGGCCGTGCGACATTGCTAATGCCGTGCTGGCCGCCGCGCCAGATGCCGAGAAGCCGTTCTTCCGGGTGCCCAAGGTGATCACACGATGAGCGCAGCCACCCCTTGGACCATAGCGAGCGTTCGCGCCGCACTGCTCGCAAAAAAGATCTCGGCGCGCGAGCTTGCCGTCGAGTTTTACGGGCGCATCGAACGCCACAATCCCGAACTGAACGCTTATCTAACGCTTTCGCCCGAGCGAGCCTACGCTCAGGCCGACCGCATCGATGCATCGGTTGCACGAGGCGAAAATCTCCCCCCGCTCGCCGGTGTGCCGATGGCAATCAAAGATGTAATCAGCACGCGCGGGGTTCGCACCACCTGCGCCTCGAAAATATTGGAAAACTACGTTCCTGCGTACGATGCCACGGCCGTCGAGCGCCTGGAACGGGCGGGGGCTGTCCTGCTGGGAAAAACGAATTGCGATGAATTTGCCATGGGCGGTTCCAATGAGAATTCAGCCTACGGCCCGGTGCACAATCCCCTCGCGCTCGATCGCGTCCCCGGCGGATCAAGCGGCGGATCGGCCGCGGCCGTCGCCGCGGGCCTTGCGGTAGCGGCGCTGGGCACCGAGACCGGAGGGTCCATCAGACAGCCCTGCTCATTCTGCGGAATTCCGGGGCTGATGCCAACTTATGGCCGCGTATCTCGATACGGGTTGGTGGCCTTCGCATCCTCTCTCGACAGAATCGGACCGATGGCTCAGAACGTTGCCGATGCGGCGACGGTAATGTCAGTGATAGCGGGCCACGACGAAAATGACTCCACCTCTGCGGCCATTGATGTTCCGGACTACTCAAGCGAGACGCAGAGACCCGTTCAGGGCCTGCGAATCGGCGTTCCGGAGGACTATTTCGCCGAGGGTATCGATCTAGAGGTGAAAGAGAAGGTCCAGTCAGGCATCGCGCTGCTGGAGCGCCTGGGCTGCGAACGAATTTCATTGCATATGCCGCATACCGACTTCGCAACCGCTGTGTACTATGTGCTGGCAACCGCGGAGGCAAGTTCGAATCTAGCCCGATATGATGGGGTCCGCTACGGCTTGCGCGCGCCTGGGTCAACACTGACCGAGATGTATCGCAACACCCGGGAGGGAGGCTTCGGAGCGGAAGTGAAGCGCAGGATTATGCTCGGAACATACGTGCTTTCGTCCGGCTACTACGATGCATATTATTTGCGAGCGCAGAGTGTGCGAACTTTGATCACGCGAGATTTTGCAGATGCGTTCAAGAAGGCCGACGTGATCGTAACGCCGACCTCCCCGACTGCAGCCTTCCGGCTAGGTGAAAAGACAGCCGACCCGCTGCAGATGTATCTCGCTGATATATATACAGTTACAGGCTCTCTGGCAGGGGTCCCGGGAATCTCGGTTCCTTGCGGCAAGAACAAGGTTGGCTTACCAATCGGCATGCAAATCTTCGGACCGCACTTCGCCGAAGGCCGAGTTTTGCAAGTCGCCCGAGCTTTCGAGCAGGCTGGCGGCTTTGGATTGTGAAGTCGTCGGAGGGCTGCCGCTGCTGGATTTCGTTTACCAAAAATTTGTAACAAAATCCCGTGTCGTGAATTTTCTTTCCGTTTCTGCGCACGGCGAAGCCTGATTTTTTCGCCGGTCGCTGCCTTTCTATTTCGTTAAACCGCGGAAGATAAAAGGGTTCTGTGGGTCTTTGTAATTGAAAGTCCCATACGGTTGGTACGGAACGGCTATTGCAGGCGAAATCGCCGGCAGTTAGGCTGCTCTCAGCATCCAAGAAGTCGCGAGGTGGCACGATGGTCCGAATCAAGTCGAGCCAGAAGATTTTCACCGAAGACGAAGTCGCCGATCTGACAGGCATTTGCGTCGAGCACCTGCGCGGCCTGGCTCGCAACAAGCATCTCGGAACTCTCGCGGGCGCCGCTGAAGCTGCTGGCGCCCAGGCCGGACGGTGGCTCTTCACCAACTCGGAATTGATGATCGTGACGGTCCTTCAGCCTCGCTGCCAGCACTAGCCGGAATCCTCCGATTTTTTTCCCTAGAATCTACAAGGAATTGGGGGGCCAGAGGTGGATAGGTCCTGGCCCCCAATTGGGCAGGCATCATCGAGACACGGGTTTTCGGCCGTTACTTCTTGGCCACGATTACCGGGACGGCCTGCGGTTGACGTGCCTCTTCGACCGCGCGTCGGGCGAGTGTGCGGTCATAGATGAAGGTCTGACCCAACTCCGCAAAGCGAAGCGAATAAACAACCCGCTGCGATCCTCGAGCGCCGATGAGCAGTGCACTCTCACCCTCGGTACTGTCCTGCGCATTGTTGATCGGCTCGTACGCCACCGCGTGAAGGCTCTTGGCGTCGCGGACGATCAGCATGTTAGACAAATGGTTGTCGAACGTGAGTATGTAGTCGCCTGCCGGGAGTACTGCTTGGCCCCAGCGGGTTTCGTGTTGCAGGGTGAATTTGCCCTTGAACGGCGATTGGGCGTTGGCGCTACCGGCGAACAAGATAGTGGCCAACAGGGCGGCCGCGAATAGCGTCAACCTGGTTGCATTTCGCGTGATATTCTGTTTCATGGTCGTATTCCTCCTTTTAGTTGGCCGCTGCGTCTCAACCTCTTGATTGGGTCCGCATCGTGCCTTCACCTCATATAGCGAGAAGCACCGGCAAAGTGGCTCACTCGAAGCCAGGATTTCTTAGGGGGCTCGGTGCGTCACGTGCCCAAGGCGCTCCGGTTCTATTGCCCGTGAATTGACTTTGTTTGTCTGGGGCGCTACCTTTTCGATTAACATTTGGTAATTCGTACTCGACTGGAGAGGAAACGTGTGCGCGGATTCGTCCACGCGAATCAATAGGCTGCTCGCTGATTGGGGCCACGGGAATGAGGAAGCACGGGAAGCCTTGATTCCCGTGGTTTACGACGAATTACGCCGGGTGGCGCGCCGCCATCTGTGGCACGAACGTCCCGACCACACGCTGCAGAGCGCGGCCTTGGTCAACGAAGCGTATTTGCGCCTCGTTCGCAAGGAAGCGCCCCAGTGGCAAAACCGAGCGCATTTTTTCGGTGTGGCTGCGCAAATGATGCGCCACATTCTGGTGGATCATGCGCGCAATCGGCTGGCGGCCAAACGCGGCGCGGGAGCCCCGCGCCTCACCCTCGATCCGAATCTGGCCCCGGCGCAGAAACGAGAAATCGATCTAGTGGCGCTCGATGACGCGCTCGGCAAGCTCGCCGCTCTCGATCCGCAGCAAGGGCGCCTTATCGAGCTGAGATTCTTCGGAGGTCTCTCCATCGAGGAAACTGCCGTCGTCTTGGGCGTTTCGCCCGCCACCGTAAAGCGAGAATGGGCGACGGCGCGGGCCTGGCTTCGGCGCGAAATGAAGAAGGACACAGGAACGTGATGCAGGAACGTTGGCAAGAGGTAAAGACGATACTCGCCGGTGCGCTTGAACGGGCACCCGGGGAGAGGCGCGTCTATCTCGATCAGGCTTGCACCGAACCTGCCCTGCGCCGCGAAGTGCAATCGCTGATTGATGCTCACGAACAGGCGGAGACCACCTTCATGGGGCAGCCGGCAGTTCCTCCAAGAGCTCTCGCAATTGGTTCTCGGCTCGGACCGTATGAAATCCTCGCGCGCATCGGAGCGGGCGGCATGGGCGTCGTCTACCGCGCGCGCGACACGCGCCTTATGCGCACCGTGGCCCTCAAAGTTCTTCAGCCGGAGTTTTTCGTCGACCCGAAACGGCGGGAACGTCTTGCCGCCGAGGCCCGCACCATCTCTTCGCTCTCTCACCCGAACATTTGCGTCCTCTACGACATCGGCCAGCAGGAGAGCACGGACTATCTAGTAATGGAGTACCTCGAGGGCGAAACACTTGCCGATCGGATCTCGCGTGGGCCCTTGAGCACAGCGGAATTGCTGGCCGTCGCCGAGGCCATTGCGGACGCGCTATCAAAAGCGCACTGGCAGGGAATCCTCCACCGCGATTTGAAGCCGAGCAACGTCATGCTCACGAAGGCGGGCGCGAAGCTGCTCGATTTTGGCTTGGCGAAGGCGGAGGCAAACGCTCCCGCGCGAAGCGCCTCCTCTGCGGACACGATAAGCGCTCTTGATCTCACGGTTCCGCAGGAATCCCTAACGACGGCCGGGACGCTCCTCGGCACTACGCATTACATGTCACCGGAGGTGTTGGAAGGAAACAAGGCGGACGCTCGCAGCGACATCTTCGCGTTTGGCGCGGTGCTCTACGAGATGGCGACCGGTAAGCGGGCTTTCGAGGGCAAGATTCCGGCCACCGTCATCGCCGCGATCCTCGAGCGCGATCCGCAGGCTGTGGCAATCATACGCCCGGATTTCCCCGCAGCGCTCGACCAGATGATCCGTTCGTGCCTCGCGAAAGACCCACAGCAACGCTGGCAATCGATGCACGATTTAAGAATCGAGCTTGGCTGGCTGGCCGACAGATTCAAGCAGCCCACCGGTGCGAGTCACAGCACCTCGAAGGCATCCATCCGCGAGAAACTTGCTTGGGGCGCGCTGGCGTTGTTTGGTGTCGCATTGTTCCTGGCCGCCGCTCATTTTCGCAATAGCGCAACTTCGCCTCCACTGGTTCGCGCCTCGATCCTGCCTCCGCCCGGTTGGTCCTTCTTGCCATTCGATTTCGCCGTCTCTCCGGATGGCACGCGTCTGGCCTTCGTTGCGCTCAATAAGGATGGCAGGACTGAGCTGTGGGTGCGGGCTCTCTCCGCGCCCAGCGCGCAGGAAATTGACGGAACGGCCGGGGCGATCCATCCGTTCTGGGCTCCCGATAGCAAACGAATCGGATTTTTCGCGGATGAGAAGTTAAAGATCGTCGGCATCGGAGGCGAAGCAGTTCAAATCCTGTGTCCGGCTCTGGCAGGCCGCGGCGGCACATGGAACCGAGACGGCACGATCGTCTTCGCCCCTTTTGTCGCCGGTCCGCTATACCGGATTTCGGACAGCGGCGGCGCCGAATCGCCTGTAACTCGGATAGCTCGTGAAGGGAGCGGGCAGGCCCACCGTTGGCCCTCCTTTCTGCCGGATGGCGACCATTTCCTCTACTTCGTTGACTGGAGCACGCCCAAGGATCCGGAAACCAACGGAATCTACGTGGCCTCGCTCCACTCGACGACTCCGAAACTAGTATCCTCGGAAATTGCCGGGAATGTTATTTTTGCTTCGGGCCATCTACTCTATGTCCGCGACAACACGCTTATGGCTCAATCGTTTGACACTGGTCGACTTACCGTGACCGGACCTTCCACTGCAATGGCAGCGCATGAAGTGATGAGCCAGGACGGTTTTTCGCAGGCGCCGTTCTCCGCCTCTTCGGCAGGCATGCTGGTCTTTCAGTCCCGCAGCGACCTTCCTACGCGACTGGTGTGGTTCGACGCCACCGGCAAAGAACTCGGACAGGTCCCGGGTGTTAGCTTATCCTACCCGAAGTATTCTCGGGATGGTCGCCTGATCGCGTTCGTTGCCAGCGACACTGGCAGCGACAAGGTATACATCAACGTCTACGATCCGCAACGCGGCGTTACCACTCGCATCACGGACGGTGGCTCGGAAGAAGGCCCTGTCTGGTCGCCCGACGGCAATACGATCACCTATGGCTCCTATTCGCATAAAGTTTCCGCCATAGGCGAAATCGCGGCGGACGGATCTGGCTCGCCCCGAGTTCTTCGCGAGGGCAACAATCTTAGCCCCGAGAGTTGGTCGCCCGACGGCCACTTGGTGTACATGGACTTTGCGAAGGGCGCTCCGCACCTGATGATTTACTCGGCGGCGGATCGTCAGGTCCGTGAGTTTGCCGTCGGCGGCGAGGCGGATTTCTCGCCAGACGGGAAATGGATCGTTTACATCGGCCCGGGCACTATCGCCTTCCGGGATGTTTTTATTCAACCGTTTCCCGGTCCCGGGCCACGTATCCAGGTCTCGGTCGCAGGCGGTGCCCAGCCGATTTGGAGCCGGGATGGAAGGCAGGTCTTCTTTATGGCGCCGGAGAGCCGCATGATGGCGGCCAGCTTCGATCCACAAAAGAAGGCGGTAGGTGCCCCGCGCGTGCTCTTCCAAACGCGGATCGTGGCCCCTTCTTTCGTGGACCACCAGTTTGACATCGCGCCCGATGGCCGCTTCCTGATCAACTCGCTGCCTTCCGGCAACTCCTCACCTCTTACATTGATCACGGACTGGAACGCGAATATGAGGAAATAGCAGAGTGACGCAGAAACGCCGGCATGAGGTGAACCCTATACACAAGGATTCGGTCTACAATCGTACCGAGGAGTAGGCTCATGGCGGGAGGATCGTCTTGCTGGTTGTTGCAGCTATCCAGCTGCACCCTGCTCGCCACAATGATGGCCGCGGTCCCCCCGCTCCTGAACGCGCAGGATGCCGGAAATTCCGGCCAGGAATCCACAGCTCATAATCAAATCCCAGCCCCGAAAGCGCCAACAACACCGAGGGGCCAGAAGTTGATGCTGAAAGATGGCAGCTTTCAGCTGGTTCGCGAATATGCGGTGGAAGGCGATCGGGTGCGATATTACAGCCTCGACCGCTCGCAGTGGGAGGAAATCCCTTCGGACCTGGTGGATTGGGACGCCACGGGAAAAGCCGCGACGCAAGAACAGCAGCGGGATGCGGCGATCGTTGCGAAAGTGCACAATCAGGAGGCGGGGCGGCTTGCGGAGCCTCTCGATATCGACGCGAGCCTGGAGGTGGCTCACCAAATTTTCCTTCCTCCCAGCGTTGGGCTTTTCGCCTTTGATGGGAAGGCCGTTCTTCCGGTTCCGCAGGCCGAAACGACGTCGAAACTATCCAAGGGACATTTCCTTGAACAAGTGATGGTGCCGGTTCCCATAATCCCCACCAGGCATAACGTGTCGATCCACGGAATGCACGCAAAACTTCGTCTTCGAACTGATCAGCCGGAGTTTTATATGCGCACGGCGGACGTCCGAACGCCCGAAATGCAGTTGATCCGAGCAAAGGCGCACGGCGAAAACCGGCAGATCGAAAAAGTGGATGAGCTTTTCGGAGAGCAACGGTCGGCGGGAGATATGATTTCGATGCAGCGCTGGGAGATTGCGCGCGGGGTTTATCGCTTCACGCTCAGCAAACCGCTTGCTCCAGGCGAATACGCACTGGCGGAAATGGTCGGCGACGAAGGAACGAGCCTTTACGTTTGGGATTTCGGTGTGGACCTGAGCACGCAGCCAGGAGCGAACCACACCGCCAAGTAGCAGACTCCGCTAACCCGAAGAACGCGCCTCTTCCTGCAAGAATTCCACCAGGAGGGCTGCCAGCACGGAGACGGAGAACGGCTTCTGCAGGATACGGGGGCCTTTTTCGCGATATTTGCTTACGAGGGCAGGATCGACGAAATCTCCCGTCATGAAGACGAACCGCGGGCGAGGCCCGTTCTCTTTCGCGAGCAACTTCTCGAAAAGCGCTTCGCCGCTGATACCGGGGAGATTGAAATCGCAAAGAACGATCTCGCATTTGTTTGTTGAAAGGTAGCCGAGCGCCGCCTCCGAACTTTCCACGGTATGTACCTTCATCCCGCGCCTTGAAAGGTCTTCAGCCATAATTTCGCGAATGCTTTCCTCATCATCGACGATGAGGACGCTGTGGCCTTTGAGGATCTCCGCAGGCCGAGGCGGCGACGCAAGGCTGGCTGATGACGAAGATGCCGCAGCCGAGGGCGCCTGCGCGCAGGGCGGCAAGAACACATGGAACGCAGCGCCCAACCCGGGGGTGGACTGGACTTCGATGGTGCCGCCGTGCTCCTTGATAACGGCCAGGGCAATCGTAAGACCGAGTCCGCTGCCTCCGCCGGGCCGCTTGGTGGTGAAGAACGGGTCGAAAATTTTGTCCACGATGTCTGGGGCGATGCCCGCACCGTCATCGGCAAGGGTAACGCAGACCCGGCCGTCCACGTAGGAGATGGAAATATCCAAACGGCCTCCGCCACGCGCCGCGGAAATCGATTGTTCGGCATTAGCAATGAGGTTTGAAAAAACCTGCGTGAGCAGCCTTCGGTTACCTTCCACGAGGGGGAGTCCTTCGGGAGGTTCGAACTTCACTTGGATGTGTTTTTGAGTGAGGAGCGCGCCTTCGATTTGCAGCGCCTCCTGGATCACCCCGTTAAGATCGATCCTAGCATTCCCATGGGCGGAGGGCCGCGAAAACGCGAGCAGGTTGAGGACGATACCAGCTGCGCGCCGTGCCTGTTGCAATATCGTATCGACCTGACGCCGGGTAGTTTCATCCGTTGCGCGCTCGCGGAGCAAATCGCTGATCCCCAGAATGGCGGTGAGGGGATTATTGAGTTCATGAGCGGCCCCGGCCATCATTTGGCCCATAGCAGCGAACTTTTCGCTTTGAGCAAGCTGTTGCTCGAATTGCTTCGATTCGGTTACATCCCGCCCGGAAGAGACCATGCCGGTGATATTGCCCTGTTCGTCGAAAAGAGGCCTGGCCGTGATTCGCAGGGTTTTCCAAGTGCCATCGACGTGTTGGGCTCGGATTTCGATCTGCTCCTGAGCTTTTCGACCGGAGATAGTGTTTTGGAGCATCTCAGAGAGCTTCGCACGGTCCTCCGGCCCCATTCGAAGGCCAACCTGCTTGCCAACGTACTCCTCGGGAGACACGCCGAGGATATCTTTTAGGCGTTCGCTGACGAACTTGAACCGGCCCTCGGAATCGAGAACTACGATCAGGTCGGGAAAGCATTCGATCAGACGCCGGACAAACTCCCGCTCTTGGTGGAGGTTTCTTTCGATTTCATGTTGCTCGGTTACATCGCGTGCTGACGTTACCACTCCGCTGATTTTCCCATCCTCATCAAACAGGGGACCGGCGGTAAGCAGGAGAACTCGCCAAGTACCATCCGTGTGCGGCGCGCGAAATTCGATCTGCGCGCGAGAGACTTCGCCCCTAATTACGCGCTGGAACATTTCGTCAATCTTGACTTTGTCCTCCGGGCTGGCCCGGACACCGAATTCCCCTCCCAAATATTCTTGGGGAGGGCGGCCCAGAATATCTCGAACCTGATCGCTGATATAAGTGAACCTTCTCTGGAGGTCCAGAACGGCTATCAGATCCGGAAAGTTTGCGATAAGGCGGCGATTGAATTCCTGCTCCTGATGCAGACGTTTCTCGATTTCGAATTGCTCCGTGACGTCGCGCGCCCATCCGGTGAGAGCGACGACTTCACCGCGCTCAACGAGCGTCTGAAACCAACAGGAAAAATGTCGGGGCTCCCTATCTTTCTTGAGGGTTACAGGTACGACGCCCGTCCATGTACCCTTTTTGAGCAGTGCGGGTAACGATTGCAGTAGCTCCTCCGGCGCGGGAGACAAGAGGAAATCAGACAGGGGATGGCCGATGATTTCCTGAAAAGGCGCACCCAGAATGTCCGACATTCGCAGATTAGCGACGCGGATTTCGCCTTGAAGGGAAAGCGTGAAAAGCGCCTGGTCGAGGCTGTCTATGAGGTCGCGGTAATTCTGCTGGGAGCGGAAAATCGCCTGAGCCAGTTGTTCAAATTGCAGCTTCGAGTCAGGCGATGAGTCAGCCTGTTCCGCCTGGTTTTGCAACGCGTCTTTGGACATAGTTCCGAGCTATCCGAGTATCAGTTCGAAGGGTGCGAATAGGTCCTTATGAATCTTACAGAGTGACGGCGCGAAACCAGGAAAGAAAAAGGCAGCCTATGCTAAATGCTCAACAGGGAGAGGGCTGAAGAAGGGCGGGGGCTTGCCCGGGCCTGAAACCGACCAGGCAAGCCCTTCCCTGAGTTCGCAAGCACACTTCTAACCTTCCGCTACGGCGTCGGCATCCTTGCGAAGGAAATCGAGCGCTGCCGCTTCTTCGGGCGTGAGTTCGGGCTCCATCGCTTCCGGCTCCTCTTTCGGAATCTCAGTGAGGAGCTGAATGTTGCGATAGCGCTCTAGTCCGGTGCCAGCAGGAATCAGGCGACCCATGATAACGTTTTCCTTTAGGCCGCGGAGATAATCCACTTTCCCGGAGATAGCCGCCTCGGTGAGAACGCGGGTGGTTTCCTGGAAGCTTGCGGCGGAGATGAAGGAATCCGTCGAAAGCGAAGCCTTGGTAATGCCCAAGAGCAAGGGGCGACCCGTGGCCGGCCTGCCGCCGTCGCGGATCACTCGGTCGTTCTCTTCCCGGAAGCGGAACTTGTCAATCTGCTCCTCGAGAAGGAACGTCGTATCGCCCACGTCTTCGACTTTTACCCAGCGCATCATCTGCCGGACGATGGTTTCGATGTGCTTGTCGTTGATGTTGACGCCCTGGAGACGATAAACCTCCTGGACAGAGTTAACCAAGTAAGCCTGCGTGTACTTTTCGCCGAGGACCGCCAGAAGGTCGTGAGGATTGAGCGGCCCGTCGATCAGGGGCTCGCCCGCCCGAACATGCTCGCCTTCCTGAACGTTGATGTGCACACCGCGCGGAATCGAATATTCCTTTACGGTGCGGCCATCTTCGCTTTCGACGTAAATCTTGCGCTGGCCCTTGGCGATTTCGCCGTATTTCACAATACCGTCGATTTCGCTGATAACCGCCGGATCACGGGGTTTCCGCGTTTCAAACAGCTCGACGACGCGCGGGAGACCGCCGGTGATGTCCTTGGTCTTGGTGGTTTCACGAGGAATTTTGGCAAGCACATCGCCGGGCTGCACCTCGTCGCCGTCGGCGACCATCAGGTGGGCGCGAGACGGCATGAGATACTTTTTCTTGGCGCGGCCGGCGGAATCGCGTACCAAAATCGCGGGCTGGTGCTTTTCGTCACCGGGAGGAAGCGTGACCACCAGCTGAGATAGGCCCGTGACCTCGTCCACTTGTTCTTCGATGGTGACGCCTGGCTGCAGGTCCTTGAACTCGATCGTGCCGCCTGTTTCCGTGAGAATGGAGAAGGTGTACGGATCCCATTCGCACATGATCTGCCCCAGCGTTACAGGCTGGCCATCTTCGACCCGAAGGCGCGCGCCATAGACTACGTGGTGGCGTTCCTTTTCACGGTTCTTTTCGTCGACGACGGCAATCAAGCCGGACCGGTTCATGGCGATGAGCGCCTTGCCGCGGCCCTCGACAACCTTCAGGTCGATAAATTTGACGAAGCCGCTGTTGCGGGCCTCGACCTTAGACTGTTCGGTAACGCGGGTAGCCGTGCCGCCGATGTGGAAGGTCCGCATTGTAAGCTGTGTACCCGGTTCGCCAATGGACTGGGCCGCGATGACGCCGACGGCTTCACCCATCTCGACGAAGCGGCCAGTAGCCAAGTTGCGGCCGTAGCAGCGCGCACACACTCCGCGGCGGGACTCGCACGTGAGCACGGAACGGATGTTCACGCGCTCGATGCCCGCAGCCTGAATCGTGTTGGCCAGCTCTTCCGTGATCTCCTGGTTCACGTCGACGATCACGTTGCCTTCGTAATCCTTGATTTTCTCGAGCGAGACGCGGCCGATGACGCGGTCGCGCAGAGGCTCGACTTCGACGCCGGCTTCGAGAATCGGCTCAACGTAAATGCCGTCCGCTGTGCCGCAGTCGAATTCGTTGATAATCACGTCTTGCGCCACGTCGACGAGACGCCGCGTGAGATAGCCGGAATCGGCCGTCTTCAGCGCAGTATCGGCGAGACCTTTTCGGGCGCCGTGCGTGGAGATGAAGTACTGCAACACGGTGAGGCCCTCGCGAAAATTCGAGGTGATCGGTGTCTCAATGACCTCGCCGGAAGGCTTGGCCATCAATCCGCGCATACCGGAAAGCTGCCGGATCTGCTGCTTCGATCCGCGCGCGCCTGAATCGGCCATGACATAGACTGGATTGATCGCACCCTGCTTATCCTGCTCTTCCAGAGCCTTGAACATCTCGTCGGCAACTTTCTCGGTGATGTCGCTCCAGATGGCGATCACTTTGTTGTAGCGTTCGCCGTTGGTGATGGCTCCATCGAGATACTGCTGCTGCACTTTAACGACTTCATGCTCAGCGGCATCCACCAGCTTGAACTTGACGCCGGGAATGACCATGTCGCTGATGCCGATTGAAATGCCGGACTTGGTGGCGTAGAGGAAGCCAAGCTCCTTCAGCCGGTCGAGCATTACGACGGTCTTTTCCAATCCGAAGCGGAGATAGGCATACAGAACGAGCGCCTGGACGCCCTTCTTCTTAAGCAAGCCGTTGATGAACGGCATGTCCGACGGGAGGTGATCGTTGAAGATCACGCGGCCGACGGTGGTCTGCAGAAACTGCTTCTGCAAATGAATCGGCTCGGTGTGCGACACGTCCTGATCGTCATACGCGTTGGTCAGATCGATCACTTCGCCGGTGTAGCGCATCCGGATCGGCGTGAGCAATTCGACCTCGCCAGCTTCGAGCGCCATAACCACTTCGTCGCTCGACCCGAACGCTCGGCCTTCGCCCTTGGCCTTGGGCTTGGCCTTGGTCATGTAATAGATGCCGAGCACCATGTCCTGCGTCGGAACGGCGAGAGGATAGCCGTTGGCCGGCGAAAGAATATTGTGCGAGCTCAGCATCAGAACGGAAGCTTCTACCTGCGCCTCGGGTGACAGCGGAATGTGCACGGCCATCTGGTCGCCGTCGAAATCCGCGTTGAACGCCGTGCAAACGAGCGGATGGATGCGAATTGCCTTGCCCTCGACCAGCACCGGTTCAAAAGCCTGGATGCCGAGGCGGTGCAGTGTAGGTGCGCGGTTGAGCAGCACGGGATGCTCGCGGATCACATCCTCGAGAATGTCCCATACCGTGGCTTCCTGCGCCTCGACCAGCTCCTTGGCTTGCTTGATTGTGGTGCAATGACCTGCAGCCTCGAGCCGGTGATAGATGAACGGCTTGAAGAGCTCGAGCGCCATCTTCTTCGGAAGGCCGCACTGGTGAAGCTTCAGCTCGGGTCCGACGACGATGACCGAGCGCCCCGAGTAATCCACGCGCTTGCCAAGAAGGTTCTGACGGAAGCGGCCTTGCTTGCCCTTGAGCGTGTCAGAAAGGGACTTGAGCGGTCGGTTGTTGGTACCGCGCAGAACGCGGCCGCGCCGCCCGTTGTCGAATAGCGCGTCCACGGCTTCCTGCAACATGCGCTTCTCGTTGCGAACGATCACGTCCGGCGCGTGAAGCTCCATGAGCTTTTTCAGCCGGTTATTGCGATTGATCACGCGGCGGTAGAGGTCGTTTAGATCGGACGTGGCGAAACGGCCGCCGTCGAGAGGCACCAAGGGGCGAAGCTCGGGCGGCAGAACTGGAATAACATCGAGTATCATCCACTCTGGCTTGTTACCGCTCTTGCGGAATGCTTCGAGCACCTTCAGGCGCTTCGCGAACTTGATCCGCTTTTGCAGGCTCGGATCAGCCTTCATCTTTTCACGGAGCTCGCCCGAGAGCTTATCGACATCAACGCGGCGCAGAAGTTCCTTGATTGCTTCAGCGCCCATGCGAATGTCAAATTTTCCAGGATAGTCGCGCTGCAGCTCGCGGAATTTCTCCTCGGGAACAATATCCTTTTCCCTGAGCTCGGGGACATCGCCGGCATCGACACAGACAAAGGTCTCGAAGTAAAGAATGTGCTCGAGATCGCGCATGGTGATGTCGAGCAGATAGCCGATGCGGCTCGGCAATCCCTTGAAAAACCACACATGCGAGCAGGGCGAGGCCAGCTCGATGTGCCCCAGGCGCTCGCGGCGCACTTTGCTGAGCGTCACTTCCACCCCGCATTTATCGCAGATCACGCCCCGGTGCTTCATCCGCTTGTATTTTCCACACAGGCACTCCCAGTCGGTGACGGGGCCGAAAATCTTGGCGCAGAAAAGGCCGTCGCGCTCCGGTTTGAAGGTGCGGTAATTGATGGTTTCCGGCTTGGTCACTTCTCCGTGCGACCAGGAGCGGATTTTCTCCGGACTCGCAAGGCTGATGCGAATCGAATCGAAATCCGCGATCTGGCTGGCACGGTCATAAGGGCTTGATCGATACAAGGGATACTCCTCCCGTCCCGGCAACGCCGGGACAATGAAAACCGGCTACAGAATCTATGGGCGCGCCCCGAAAAGCTGGAGAGCGCGAGTTAGTCCGCCGCTTCCGCTGCTTCCAGTTGCGGCTTCTGGCGCTTCATGAGCTCAACATCCAGGCAGAGCGACTGCAACTCCCGCACAAGAACGTTGAACGATTCGGGTACACCGGGCTCTATTCCAGGCTCGCCCTTCACAATGGCCTCGTAGATTTTCGCGCGACCGTAGACGTCGTCCGACTTCGCCGTCAGCAGTTCCTGCAGGATGTGTGCTGCTCCATACGCTTCGAGAGCCCACACTTCCATTTCTCCGAAGCGCTGGCCGCCGAACTGCGCCTTGCCGCCGAGCGGCTGCTGAGTGATGAGTGAGTAGGGGCCGATCGAGCGGGCGTGGATTTTGTCGTCAACCAGGTGCGACAGCTTGAGCATGTAGATGTAGCCCACGGTGACGTTTTGCGCGAACAGGTCCCCGGTCATGCCGTCGGTGAGCGAGATCTTGCCCGTCTCCGGCAATTCCGTGAAGCTCAACAAGTGGCGGATGTCCCCTTCGCGAGCGCCGTCAAATACGGGCGTGGCGAATGGTACGCCTTCTCGGAAACTATGCGCGAGGTCGAGGAGGGCGTCGTCATCCAGATCGGCGATGGTCTTCCAAACCGAGGTGGGGCCGAAAGCCTCTTTGAACCATTTACGCACGGATTCGACGCGCGCCTCGGCATCTAGCATCTGTCCGATACGCACGCCGAGTTCCTTCGAAGCCCAGCCAAGATGAGTTTCGAGAATCTGGCCGACATTCATACGTGAAGGAACGCCCAGAGGATTCAAAACGATCTCCACCGGCGTGCCGTCAGGCATGTAAGGCATATCTTCTTGCGGAATGATCCGAGCGATCACGCCCTTGTTGCCGTGGCGTCCCGCCATTTTGTCGCCCACCGAAAGCTTGCGCTTCATGGCGATGTAGACCTTTACCAGCTTGATCACGCCCGGCGGCAATTCGTCGCCCTTCTTGAGCTTGGCGATGCGCTCGTCAGTGATTTTTCGCAACACATCGATCTGGCGCGACGTCATCTCCTCGATCTCGTCGATTTTCTCGATGAGAAGCGGGTCTTTGTCATTCAGCCGCAAGCGTTTCAAATTGCGCGTCGAGATTTTCTCCAGAATGTCACGCGTCAGCTCGGCCCCCTTGGTCAGGAGGCGCTTGTTAGTGCGCTCATCGTGGAGGTCGGCCATCAACTTCTGACCACCGAGTAGGTCGTTAAGACGCTTCAAGCGCTCGTCCGTGAGAATGCGGATTTCATCGGAGAGGTTCTTCTCGAGTTTCGCGACGTGCGCCGCTTCGATGGCCTTGTGACGCTCGTCCTTTTCTGCACCCTTGCGGCAGAAGATTTTCACGTCTACGATCGTGCCCTCGATGCCAGGCGGACAATAGAGAGAAGCGTCGCGAACGTCTCCCGCCTTCTCGCCGAAGATCGCGCGCAGCAGCTTTTCCTCGGGGGTGAGCGTGGTCTCACCTTTTGGCGTTACCTTGCCGACAAGAATATCTCCCGGCTTCACGGTCGCGCCGATACGGATCACGCCGCTTTCATCGAGGTTCCGCAGGAAACTCTCGTTGATGTTAGGAATGTCGCGCGTGATTTCCTCCGGACCAAGCTTCGTATCTCGCGCTTCAATCTCGTACTCCTCGATGTGAATCGAAGTGTAGTAATCCTCCTTCACGAGTTTTTCGCTTACGAGGATCGCGTCCTCGAAGTTGTAACCGCGCCATGGCACGAAGGCCACGAGTACGTTGCGCCCGAGAGCGAGCTCCCCGCGGTCTGTGCAAGGCCCGTCAGCCAAAACTTGCCCTTGCTTCACGCGGTCTCCCGCGCGGACCAGCGGTTTCTGGCTAATGCAGGTATTCTGGTTCGACCGCTTGAACTTCGTCAGTAGATAAATGTCCGAACCCACTTCTCGGCTGAGCACGCCGGATTGGTCAGACTCCACGCGTACAATCACGCGCTCGGAATCCACCTGATCGACGATGCCGTCGCGGCGGCAAACAATCACGGCGCCGGAGTCGCGCGCCGTCACCCGCTCCATGCCCGTGCCAATGAGTGGCGCCTCGCCCTTGATCAACGGGACCGCTTGCCGCTGCATGTTCGATCCCATCAACGCGCGATTCGCGTCGTCGTTCTCGAGGAACGGAATCAAACTCGCGGCCACTGATACGAGCTGCTTCGGCGAAACGTCGATGTAATCGACTTCTTCACGGCTCTTCAGCACGAAATTGCCTGCCTGGCGGCAGTTCACCAGTTCCGTGGTGATTCGCAGTTTGTCGTCCAGGGAAGCGTTAGCCTGCGCCACCACGTAGCGGTCCTCTTCCCACGCCGAAAGATAGAAGCAGTACGGCTCGACAACAATTCGCCGCCGCTTCAATTCTTCGTTTGTCGTCTCCACCTTTTCTTTCTCGACGATTTCACCCGCCTTGAATTCGCTGTCGCCCGAATTCACAATCTGCACGAAGTCGATCACGCGTCCGCCCTTTACCTTTCGGTAAGGCGACTCGATGAATCCGAATTCGTTGATTCGAGCATAGGAGGAAAGCGAGCTGATCAAGCCGATGTTCGGACCCTCCGGCGTCTCAATCGGGCAGATGCGCCCATAGTGCGTGGGATGTACGTCGCGCACTTCGAATCCCGCGCGCTCGCGGGAAAGACCGCCGGGTCCGAGCGCCGAAAGACGCCGCTTGTGCGTAATTTCGCTCAGCGGATTGGTCTGATCCATGAATTGCGAAAGCTGCGAGCTGCCAAAAAATTCGCGGATCGCGGCCATTACCGGCTTCGCGTTCACGAGGTCGTGCGGCATCGCCGTGGACATTTCCTGATACACGGACATCTTTTCCTTGATTGCGCGCTCCATGCGCACCAGGCCGATGCGGAACTGGTTCTCCAGCAACTCGCCCACTGCGCGGACACGCCGGTTGCCAAGGTGATCGATGTCATCCACCGTGCCGATGTTCTTGCGCAGCTTCAGCAGATACTTAATTGCCGCAACGAAATCGGAAGGGTCGAGCGTCCGCTTATCGAGCGGCGTCTCCAGCCCCAGCTTGATATTGAACTTCAGCCGGCCTACCTTGCTGAAGTCGTATTTCCGCGCGTCGAAAAACATTCCGTTGAAAAGGGCCGTGGCGGTTTCAAGCGTCGGTGGATCGCCCGGACGCAGTTTGCGGTAGATTTCGATCAGCGCTTCCTTGGGGGTGTGGATCGTATCCTTTTCGAGCGTGCGGCTGATGATGATGCCCACGTCGTCCCGGTCCGGGAAGCAGACATCCACTTCCGTGACTCCAGCCTCGCCGATCGCCGTCCACATCTCCGCAGTCACCGGCTTATTGGCTTCGAGCAGCACTTCGCCGGTCTGACGGTTTACCAGCTCGCTCACCGTAACAGCGCCCTCGAGATCGGCAGGAGTGACTTCCGCCTGGACCACGCGCGCCTTCATCAATTCCTGGTAGAGTGGCTCGGAGATGCGCTTGTGTGAGCCGACAATTACGTCGCCGGATTTGGGGTGCTTGATTTCCCGCGACAGTTTGCGGTCGATCAGTCCTTCAGAGACGTTCAAAAAAAGATCTCCGTCGCGAACCGAAACCCGCTCCACCTGGAAGAAAGTCCGAAGAATATCTTCATTCGATTTCATCCCCAGCGCGCGCATGAAAATCGAACCGAGGAATTTGCGCTTGCGGTCAATCCGCACGTAGAGAATATTCTTAGTGTCGTACTCGAACTCGACCCACGATCCGCGATACGGAATGATCTTTCCGAGGAAATAGCTCCGATTGTTCGCCGTCTCGAAAAACACGCCGGGCGAACGGTGCAACTGGCTCACGATCACGCGCTCGGTGCCGTTGATCACGAAAGTTCCGTTCTCGGTCATCAACGGAATATCACCGAAAAAGACTTCCTGCTCCTTGATATCGCGAATCGACTTCGCGCCGGTGTCCGGATCCTTGTCGTAAATGGTCAGCCGAATGGTCACCTTCAACGGAGCGGAATACGTCATCCCGCGCTCCTGGCATTCGTTCACGTCGTACTTCAGCTGCAGCGTGACCGGATCGCCGCACTTGTTGCAGAACGTAGGCGTGTTTTTGTTGAATGTGCCGCACTTCGCGCAGATGACGTCGCCCGTCTTATACGGGTTGGTGACCACCGAAGCTCCGCAATTCCGGCAAGTGGCGCGCAAATGGTGCAGGCCGCGCAAATGGCCGCATTTGCACTCCCAGTTGCCGATCGCGTAGTCGACGAAATCCAGCTGCGAAAGGCCGCGAAAATCCTGAATCGGGAAAACGGACGCGAATACCGACTGCAATCCCGTGTCTTCCCTCTCGCTCGGCAGCAAATCCATCTGCAAAAATCGCTGATAGGATTTTTTCTGCACATCGATAAGGTTCGGTATCTGGACCGCCGTTTGAATCTTGGCGAAGTCCAAGCGTTCCCGTTCCCGCATCACTCGATTACCGTTACGATTGCTCATGGACCATCCTCTTCAAGACTAGTGCCGGGATGACAATGCGGGTGGACACCCGCCCCGTCAGCCCGGGAAGGACGTATTTTGAGGTTCTATGTTCTGAATACCGAAGGAGCGCGTGCGTACGCGAATTCCTTTGCAGCCCGGCACATGGCCGTTGGCAGGCTGTCACTACTTAATCTCGACCTTCGCTCCGGCCTCTTCGAATTTCTTTTTGATTGTGGCAGCTTCGTCCTTGTTGATGCCCTCTTTCACCGTCTTCGGGGCGCCATCCACCAGGTCCTTGGCTTCTTTCAGGCCCAGGCTGGTGACTTCGCGGACAGCCTTAATCACATTGATCTTGTTCGCGCCAACTTCGGTGAGAACCACGGTGAATTCCGTCTTCTCCTCCGCCGGACCCGCCGCCGCGCCCGCGCCAGCGCCACCCGCCATTACCACGGGAGCGGCCGCCGCAGCCGAGACCCCGAAGGCTTCTTCCATCTTCTTGACTAAGTCGGAAGCCTCCAGCAGCGTCAGACCCTTGATTTCTTCCAAGATTCCTTCCACTTTGCTAGCCATTGCCTTGTGTGTCCTCCTTAGAAATTAGAAATTCGAATTTGACGAAAATATCTCTAGGCTTTTTCGGGCTCCGGCGCCGCCTCGGTTGCCGTCGCTGTTTCGGGCGCGGGGCCTCCTCCAAATTTATTTGCCTTCACCGCTTCGCTGATGACCACCGCCAGATTTCGCGGAAGCGCGGCAAGCGCCGTCGCCACGCGCTGCGCCGGGGCATTCAACATGAACATGATCTTGCTGATCAGTTCTTCCTTGCTCGGAAGCTGCGCGAGCTGGCCGATTTCCTGAATCGAAATTACGCGTCCCTCGACCCATCCCGCGCGGAACTTGAATGCCGGGACGTCTTTGGCCACTTTGGTTAAGATCTTCGCCAGCGCGACCGGATCAGTCTGCGTGTAGCAAATCGAATTCGTTCCCTTTAGGTCTTTGAGCAGCCCTTCAGCCGGCGTGCCGGCGGCGGCGCGTTCGGCCACCGTATTTTTCACTACCTCGTAGTGGCCGCCAGCGGCCTCCACCGAGCGCCGCAGCTTCGTATCCTGTTCCACGGTGATTCCCTGGAACGTGGAGAGGATCACCGTTGAAACTGTCGCGAGTTGCGCGCGAAGCTCTTCGCTCTGCACTTTCTTTTCGGCTTTCTTCTTCATATTGCCGAACTCTCCCTTTTCCCTGTCCTACGCCGCCACAGCCGTCGCGGATTCCGCCTCGGCATGATCGATCGAAACGCCCGGGCCCATCGTCGAGGTCAGCGTGATCTTCTTGATGTACTTTCCTTTTGCCGCCGAGGGTTTGGCCTTGACCACCGCGCCGAGCAACGCCTGCGCATTTTCCGCGAGGTTCTTGGCCGGGAAACTGATCTTGCCCACCGGCGAATGAATCAGTCCGGTCTTGTCCAGCCGAAATTCAACCTTACCTGCCTTGATTTCCTTCACGGCCTTGGCCACCTCAAACGTGACCGTGCCCGTCTTCGGATTCGGCATCAAACCGCGTGGACCGAGAACCTTGCCCAGGCGTCCTGCCGACTTCATCATGTCCGGCGTGGCGATCACCGCCTCATAGTCCGTCCAGCCTTCCGTGATCTTCTGAACCATATCCTCGCCGCCGACGAAATCCGCGCCCGCTTCCTCCGCCTCGCGCACTTTTTCGCCGCTCGCGATTACCAGCACACGTTTGGACTTGCCAAGTCCGTGGGGTAGAACCACCGTGCCGCGCACCATCTGATCCGATTGTTTGGGATCCACGCCGAGATTCAGAACCAGCTCCACCGTCTCGTCGAATTTCACGAAGTGCGCCTTGCGAAGAAGCTCCGCGGCTTCTTCGAGCTTGTACGCGCGCGCTTCTACCAGCTTCCTTGCGCGATCGATATTCTTTCCGCCTACCTTTGCGCCGCGGCCCATTGATTCCCTCTCCTATTCGGCGATTTCAATGCCCATGTTGCGTGCAGTGCCCATCACCGACCGCATCGCGGATTCGATATCCGCCGTGTTCAAGTCGGGCATCTTGGTCTTGGCGATTTCTTCCACCTGCTTGCGCGTCACTTTGCCGACCTTGTTCCGGTTCGGCTCCGGCGAACCCTTCACAATGCCCGCCGCACGTTTCAGAAGCACGGACGCGGGTGGCGTCTTCAGGATGAAAGTGAAGGTGCGATCGCTGTAAATTGTGACCAGCACCGGGAAAATCATCCCATCCGGTTCTTTCGAGGTTTTCGCGTTGAACTGCTTGCAAAAATCCATGATGTTCACGCCGTGCGGACCAAGTGCCGTGCCCACGGGCGGCGCCGGCGTCGCTTTCGCCGCCGGCAATTGCAGCTTCACCATTGCTTGAACTTTCTTCGCCATCTCTGCCTTACCCGTTTCTCCGCTTCAGCCTGTCATTCCGAGCGAAGCGAGGAATCTCTTTTCGTTTGCGCTGCAAACCTCGCGTCTAACTACGCCACTTTCTCTACCTGCGCGAAATCCAACTCGACGGGCGTGGACCGTCCGAAAATCGTCACCGAAACCTTCAGCGTGCTGCGATCCGTATTCACTTCCTCGACCACGCCGTTGAAATTCGCGAACGCGCCATCCGCGATGCGGATTTTCTCGCCGCGCTCGAAGGAAAGCTTCGGCTTGGGCTTCTCCGCTGTGGTCGTTGCGCGATTCAAAATGTTCTGCACTTCTTCTTCGGTGAGCGGCGAAGGCATCTGCCCCGAACCCACGAACCCCGTCACCTTCGGCGTCGACCGCACCACGTGCCATGTGTAGTCATCCATATCCATCTCGACCAGCACGTAGCCCGGGTAACACATCCGCGGCGAAACCACTTTCTTCCCGCCGCGCACTTCCACCACCGATTCGGTGGGGATAACGACTTGGCCGATCTTGTCTGTCAAGCCGAACGCCTGTACGCGGCCTTCGAGGCTTTCCTTCACCTTCTTCTCGAAGCCCGAATAGGTATGGACGATGTACCACTGCTTTGACATTACGTTCATCTCAGTGATGGTGAAAATAATTGTTCACCAGAATATACAAACGGCCGAAAATCCCGTCCGTGATCCAGAAATACACGCCAAAAAAAGCCACCGTGATCGTCACCACAACCGTCGTGGACCATACATCGGCGCGCGACGGCCAGTTCACCTGTTTCATCTCCACGCGCACATCGTGCAAAAAACTTCGCAGACGCTTGGGGTAGCCGCCCAGCTTCTGCGCCGGCTCCATCAGCGAAAATCCGCTTACGCGATGGCTTTCCTCGTCCCGGTTTGTCCGTGCTGCATCTGCCATCTGTTCGCCTGTGCTCTCCCTCGCTTCAAACTACCCGCCAGTTTCGCTGCCCCTCAAATACTGGCAGGGGAGGAGGGATTCGAACCCCCACTCTCGGTTTTGGAGACCGATGGTCTACCGTTGAACCTACTCCCCTGATTTTTAGCCGCTCGAAAATACCCTGAGCCCGCTTGGCAGGGCGAAGGGTGATTTGAGTTTAGACTCTTGGATATCAGGTCCAATTTCTTTTCTCTCCGCCAGCCCTTCAATTCCGCCTCGCCCGCGCGCAGCCCGTTCGCTCGTGTGTTCTTCCTGCCAAACCAAAATCATGGGTTGCCGCTTCGCGATTTTTCGTCGCCCGACCCCTGATTCGCCGCTTACTCTTTGCATCGGTCTCTCGCCACCCGACGTACAGAGATCCGTCGCTGCATCGCAGCATATAGCAAAACCAAGCCTTTTCGCTTCCGGCCATCGAGCGCTAGCCCCTTCGGACCAACACCATCGGGCCTCAGGGTAAATCCGCTTTCAGCGGGTTTACTTCACTTCTTTGTGCCCCGTGTGCTTCCGGCACGTATTGCAAAACTTCTGCGTTTCCAGCCGATCGGTGTGCTTCTTGCGGTTCTTGGTGGTCGTGTAGTTTCGGTTTTTGCAATCGTTGCACTGCAACGTGATGATTTCTCGCATGGTCGTTTACTCGACGATCTCGGCAACGGCGCCGGCGCCCACCGTGTGGCCGCCTTCGCGAATCGCGAACCGCAGCCCCTTCTCCAAAGCCACCGGCGTGATCAACGTAATCTCCGCACTCACGTTGTCTCCCGGCATCACCATCTCCACTCCCGTCGGCAGCTTCACGTCTCCCGTCACGTCCGTCGTCCGGAAATAAAACTGCGGCCGGTAGCCCGTGAAGAACGGCGTGTGCCTCCCGCCCTCTTCCTTCGTCAGCACATACGCCTCCGCCTTGAACTTCGTGTGCGGCGTGATCGATCCCGGCTTCGACAACACTTGCCCGCGCTCCACCTCATCCTTCTCCGTCCCGCGCAGCAGCAAACCCACGTTGTCTCCCGCCATCCCTTCGTCCAACAGCTTCCTGAACATCTCCACGCCCGTCACCGTCTTCTTCATCGTCGGACGGAAGCCCACAATCTCCACTTCTTCTCCCACCTTCACCTTCCCACGCTCGATTCTTCCGGTAACGACAGTTCCGCGCCCCGAAATAGAGAAAATATCCTCGATCGGCATCGCAAACGGCTTGTCCACGTCCCGCGGCGGCAATGGGATGCTCTTATCCACCGCTTCCATCAACTCCAAAATCGACTTCTCCCACTTCGCATCCCCTTCCAAAGCCTTCAGCGCCGATCCCTTGATCACCGGAATCGTGTCCCCGGGAAACTGGTACGACTTCAATAGCTCGCGCACCTCAAGCTCCACCAGTTCCAGTAGCTCCGGATCATCCACCATGTCGCACTTGTTCAGAAACACCACAATCGCCGGCACTCCTACCTGCCGCGCCAGCAGAATGTGTTCCCGCGTCTGCGGCATCGGTCCATCCGTCGCCGCCACCACCAGGATCGCTCCATCCATCTGCGCTGCGCCCGTGATCATGTTCTTCACATAATCCGCGTGCCCCGGGCAGTCGATGTGCGCGTAATGACGGTTCGCCGTCTCATACTCCACGTGCGATACCGCTATCGTGATTCCGCGCTCTCGCTCTTCCGGCGCGTTGTCTATCGAATCAAACGCCCGAAACGATACCTTCGGGTTGTTCTTCGATAGCACCTTGGTGATCGCCGCCGTCAACGTCGTCTTCCCGTGGTCGATGTGCCCAATCGTCCCCACGTTTACGTGCGGCTTTACCCTCTCGAATTTCTCCTTCGCCATCTGTCTTCACCCTCGCATTAAGACTTCGCGGCAGGAGCCGCTCTCAATTTCTTCACTTCCCCGAGGTGTTATCCAACCCAAGCGGCCCACAAGCAAAAAATCCTGTGGAGCGGGGGACGGGGCTCGAACCCGCGACCATCTGCTTGGAAGGCAGAGACTCTACCACTGAGTTACCCCCGCTCATGCCTTGCTCGCCTCCAACATGGAGCCTGGGACCGGGATTGAACCGGTGACCTCGTCCTTACCAAGGACGCGCTCTACCAACTGAGCTACCCAGGCCCAAACCGGTCCCTTCACTCTCTACGGAACTCCGCGAAAGCTGGTGGACGGGGGAGGATTCGAACCTCCGTAGCCCGCAAGGAGCGGCAGATTTACAGTCTGCTGGTTTTAGCCACTCACCCACCCGTCCCGGGATGCACTGGAATGTCAATTCAGAACTCGATGAAATGCATCCGGGACACAGCTATCGTATCCCGCTAATCCAACCAGATCTCAACCGGACTGCTGTACGGGGGTGCTCCGCAAACGCAGAAAGGGCTGTGTCCAGAGACACCAGCCCTGTTCGCTTTTCTCGCGAGGAATCCGTCCGTATCACAAACCGAAAAATCTCGGTCCCCTCAAAATCAGCTGGCGGAGGGAGTTGAACCCCCGACCCTCTGATTACAAATCAGATGCTCTACCAACTGAGCTACGCCAGCCCCGCGCAAACCGAGTAAAAATATCACGCGGGAACTAAAATTGCAAGCAAGTTCGCTACCCGAGCAAAACCGTTGCCACTGCTCAACTTAAGTGTCGGAGTCCTGAGTATACCATGTCCTATCATGCAGCAGGGACGCAGACTTTGTCGACCGAGGTGCGCCTCCGCTCTCCGACACGCTGACAATGCAAATTGTTTGATGTAACTATTTGACGCGCCTTCTGCAGCCCAGGTTGCATGGTTTTTTTTGTACTGCCATTGCGCGGCCACACATTACACTAGATGGCCTCAAGCGAATACAATTCTCTTTCTTTCGTGACCTCTTCTCAAAAAAAACGACTACTGATTGCGCTCCTCGCCATAACTGCTGTGTTCGCCGGCGCTGTCTCTCTGTATCGTGCCCGGCGCGCAGCGTCGCCGGCGACGGCTGCGCTAGCCCCGAATATCCTCAGCCTGCTGCCGACGCGCGCGCCCGCCATCGCTTATATTGGCGCCGCCGCCCTGCGCCGGTTGCAAAATTCTCCCCTCGCGGCAATTCTGGGCCTCACCCAAGCAGGCCCGCAGCCCGATCGCGACTACCAGGATTTCGTTCGCGGGACCGGCTTCGATTACACGCGCGATCTTGACAACGCTGCCATCGCATTTTGGCCAGCCATTTCGCCGTCCGGCTATATCGGCGAAAATCGAGTCGTCGCGATTGCCGACGGACGTTTCGATGAATCCAAAATCAAAGCTTACGCGCTCCGCACCGGGCGCGTCGTCACGCATAACGGCCGTTCGATCTACGCAGTGCCAGGCAATCCGCCTGTTTCATTCGAGTTTCTGTCATCCACGCGCATCGCTCTTGCCAGCGGGCCTGACTCCGAGACTTTCCTACCCGTGTCGACTCCCTCGCCTCTCGATCCAACCATGCAGGCGCGCATCAATCGTGTTGCGGGCGCTCCGATTTTCGCCGTCGCGCGCACGGACAACCTTCCGCCCCAATTTTACGAATCTCTGCGCAGTTCCCCGCAGTTTCAGGGTCTGGCGCATAGTGTCCGGGGCCTCGCCCTAGCAGGACGGCCCGACGGGAATTTGACCCATCTCACCCTCGAAGCGGAATGCGATTCGATGAAAAATGCAGTTGAGTTGGAGACGCTGCTCGATAGCCTCCGCATTTTCGGCCCCGTCGCCCTTGCCGACCCGAAAACCCGCCGCCAGATGACCCCCTCGCAGATCTCCCTGCTCGAAACTCTAATCAACAAAACGACGATCGCCCGCCAAGACCGCGCTGTTCGCCTCTCGCTCGACCTGACCCAGGCCATGCTGGGCGCCGCCAATTCAACGCCTTAGCGAGCTACGCGAACAACGCATCAAAAAACTTCTCCTTCCAGTTTCCCCACGCGATATAGTTGTGCCGGAATTAATGCCTCCTGATTCGATGCCTACAATTAAAAAGGGCCGCAAGCTCCGCATCCTTGGCGTGGACCCGGCCGTCACAGGCGCCACTGGATATGGCGTGATCGAAATCGATGGTTCCGACGCCCGGCCCATGCGGTTTGGCGCATTGCGGCTGCCCTCCCGCGCCACGTTTGCAGTCCGGCTGCGCGAAATCCACTTCCTAATCTCTGGACTTGTCGAGCAATTTTCCCCGGACGCCGTGGCTGTCGAATCGGTCTTCACCGCACTCAACATGCACACCGCCCTGAAGCTGGCGGAAATGCGCGGCGTAGTACTCCTCGCCGCGGCTCAGGCGCAGATTCCGGCGCACAGCTACTCGCCTCGCGAAGTGAAGGCCAGTGTGGCAGGCTTCGGCGGAGCCTCCAAGCAGCAGATACAGCACATGGTGCGATCGCTTCTCGACCTTCCCGATTGTCCTCAGCCCGCGGACGCTTCCGACGCGCTCGCCGTCGCTCTCTGTCATGCGCAGGCGACTCGGGCGCGCGATCGCATGGCCACGGCCTCGTTGCGCTGGCGCGTTTCCGCCGCTGCCTCCGGCAAACCTCGCGCCTCCCGCGCTCCTCTTCTCCGCGCCTGACCTGTTGCATTTTGGGTGTGGAGGGATTTAGAGTCATCAAGATTACTCTTCAATTCTCGAGGTGGCGTAGTGAGGCTTGGAAGTTCGGCAGCACGGCGGGAAACCAACTTCCTGTCCCTCGTTCGAAGTGCTGCGATACTTGGGGCTTTCCTACTTTTGCCGGCTGCAGCCATGGCGCGTACGTTGCCCGCCGCGCCCTCGGGTGCCACCATCACCTTTCGCAAAATCTTCAAGTCCAGCTATCCCGAGTTTGTCGAAATCAAGATAAACGAATCCGGCGCCGGCACGTACGACATTCGCCAGCTCAGTGACGATCCCAGTCCCCAGCCTACGGAGGTCGATCCATCGGTCGTCCAAAAAATCTTTGCCCTCGCTGGCAAACTCCACAATTTCGACGGCATCGATTTAGAAATGCACCGACGAATAGCCAATCTCGGCCAAAAGACTTTCCAGTATCAGCTCGGCGCTGAAACCCACGCTGTCAGTTTCAATTACACGCAAAATCCCAACGCGAGCCAGCTCCTCGATATCTTCGAAAGTCTCGCGCGTCAGCAGAGCGATCTCTCCGATCTCCGCCGCACCATGCGCTACGACCGGCTCGGCGTCAATGACGTGCTCCTCCAGCTTCAAAAGGACTACGACCGCAATCTGCTCATCGAACCCCAAAAGTTCCTCGCCTCGCTGGACGAGCTTGCCGCCGATGACCATTTCATCAATATTGCCCGCGAGAAAGCTCACGATCTCGCCGCCCGAATCCGCGCCTCGCGCTGACCGTCCCCTTCAAGCGGCGCAATTCCAGCGCCGCGCTTGTGAACATTCGCTCCGCAGCTTTTCTCGCTGAGATTTCCTGGAAAAGAAATTGGAACTTTCAGGCTTCCCCGCGGAAATCCCCTTCAGCACTCGCAAATTACAAGTGTGTGTGGGGGGGCAGAATCGCTAAAGCTTTCGCGCGTTCCCGCCGATGAAATCTGCGGACGCTACCACCAATAGGCGTCAACGGCCCGCCCGTGGGGAGCACGATCCTCGCTTGGGTGTCTTCCGTCAGCCACGCGGGGAGTTTTGCCGCCGCAACTCCGCGCCGCGGCCGGTGTTTCAATTATGGCAACTTCGAATTTCGGGCGGCGTCCATCCTTTTGCAGCTTTGGTAGCATCGGAGATATCCATTATGCGAACCCAACCATTTTTCCCAGCCAAGTTGTGGGCCGTTTCGGCGTTTTGTTTGCTTGCCTCCATCGCCTGCTTCGCGCAGGTGCCCAGCGCCCAAGTGCGCATCACCCAGCCGTTGGACGAAACAAAGCTCACCGTCCTCCCTGGCAATACGAATCCGCTCGCGCGCGCTCAGTTCGACCGCGGAGCCGCGCCTTTTAATCTCCCCATGCAGCGCATGCAGCTCGTTCTGAAGCGCAGCCCTGAGCGTGAGGCCGCTCTCGAGACGCTTATGGCCCAGCAGCAGGACAAGTCCTCGGCCAATTACCACCAGTGGCTCACGCCGGCAGAATTCGGTGCCGAGTTCGGCCCTTCCGACCAGGATATCCAGACCATTACCTCCTGGCTCCAGTCCCACGGATTTCAAGTCGGCAACGTCTCGAAGGGCCGCACCTTGATCGAATTCTCGGGTACCGCGGATCAGGTGCAGCAAGCGTTCCACACATCGATTCACAGTTTTGTGGTCAATGGCGTGCACCACTGGGCTAATGTCAACGACCCCTCAATCCCGACCGCCCTCACTCCTGTGGTAGCCGGCGTCGGTTCTCTGCACAACTTCTTCCCGAGGCGCGCGAGCCGCTCAATTCGTCCGCGAGCAACGGCGGCACGCGGATCAACACGCGGCTTGGCCATGCCTCAGTTCACATATACTGACAGTCAGAACAATACAAACTTTGCTCTTGGCCCCGCAGATTTCGGCACCATTTACAACGTCTTGCCACTTTGGAACGCCGGCATCGATGGCACCGGCGAGACGATTGCGGTCGTCACCGATAGCAACATCAACGTTCAAGATATTTCGGATTTCAGAACCGTCTTCGGACTGCCTGCCAACGCCCCTAAGGTCACTGTGAACGGCACCGATCCCGGGGTCGATGTGAATGGTGACGAGATTGAAGCCGTGCTTGACGTTGAGTGGGCCGGCGCCGTGGCCAGAAATGCCGACATCAACTTGGTTGTCTCGGCATCCACGAACACCAGCTTTGGCGGCGATCTTTCCGCAGCGTTTATCATCAACGAAACTACTCCCCCGCCTATTCTCAGCGAAAGTTTCGGCGCCTGCGAGCTCCAGATAGGAACCACCCAAAATGCCATGTATAACTCGATGTGGCAGCAGGCTGCGGCGGAGGGAATTACCGTAGTCGTATCCACCGGAGACAACGGGTCGGCCGGTTGCGACGTCGCCCAGCAGACCAATGGTGCGCCCACGGGTCCCGCGATGTTCGGCCTCGAAGTGAACGGAATCGCCTCCACTCCGTTCAATGTTGCCGTGGGCGGGACGGACTTCAACGATTTCACCAATGCGATTAACTTTTGGAATAGCACCAACGTCGCCGGCACACAAGAATCCGCCAAATCCTACATCCCAGAAACCACGTGGAACGATACCTGTACCAATGTCGTGATCTGGCAAACCGTTTTCAGCAGTTCCAATTTCCCGGATGCGTCCACGGCCTGCAGTAGTTCCGAGGTGCAGGGCAACAATCAATTCGGTATTGATTTCGCGCTGCCGGTGGCCGCCTCCGGAGGCAAAAGCAATTGCACCACGTCCGACGGGGTCAATCAGTCTAGCTGCACGGGAGGATACCCCAAGCCTTCCTACCAACTCGGTGTAACGCCGAACACTGATCTCACGCGCGACCTTCCCGACGTCTCTCTGTTCGCCGCGGATGGCTTGATCTCCGGCAGCTTCTATGTGATCTGCGAGCGCGATCAGCAAGGACCCACGAGCGGCACGAGCGCTAATTGCAACTTATCAACCGGTGCCTTTCTCGGCGTCGGGGGGACTTCCGTATCCGCGCAAGCGTTCGCTGGAGTCATGGCCCTGGTGGATCAGAAAGCCGGGGGCCCGCAGGGCGATGCGAACACCGTGCTTTACCCGCTGTTCTCTGCGCAAAGTACCGCCTCCTGCAATACCAACGGGCCACCGGCCGCCACCTGCGTCTTCAACGACGTCACCAGCGGCACCATCGCGATGCCCTGTGCAAGTGGCAGTCCAGATTGCAACAGCGGAGGCAATTCCGTTGGTGTGCTCTCCGGATTCGATGCGGGCACCGGCTACGATTTGGCCACCGGCCTCGGCTCCGTCAACGTCGCAAATCTGGTAAACGCTCCATCGGTGTGGACCAGCCCCACGGCCGGCGCCGATTTTTCCCTGTCGCTGAGCCCCTCAAGCGTCTCAGTTGCGAGGGGCGGCACAGGCACGGTCACTCTCACGGTTACCGCGAACGGGGGCTTTACTGGCACCGTTACGCCCGCGTGCTCTGATCTGCCCTCGGGCGTCACCTGCGCGGGGCCCGCCGTCATGGGCAGCGGCACCAGCACCATTACGATCACAGCAACTTCGTCAGCCATGCTCGCTCCCGCGAATCGGCCTACCAGCTTCGCGGGACTGTCGGGAGCTTCAGGCACGACGATCCTGCTCGTCCTGTGTGCCCTGTGCGCAACTTTACTTCTTCTTAGTTATGGACGCGGAAAGCGGAAGTCCTCCGCAGTGCTCGCGGCGGCTGCCTTTGGGCTCTTATTGGCTGCGGGGTGCGGAGGTGGCAGTTCCAGCGGTGGTGGCGGAGGAGGCGGCGGCCCCACCGGTCCCACCGGTACCTCGAACGTCGTCATCACCGCGACCAGCGGCTCAATTCAGCGCTCCGTGGTTCTCTCACTGACGATTAAGTGAGCTTTGCGTAGGAGCACCTTTCGAGGTGCTGCAAAGCGGCTATCGAAGCACGATCCCGGCGTAGCCAACTACTTCCTCGCGCTCGCCGGTGATGTCCCCGGAGGTTGCGTGGCGAATCAGCGCTGCTTCCTTCGCGCCTAGGTCGCGCAAGCCCACAAGCATCGCTACCGTGGCCGCGTAACCGCACATCGAAATTTCTTTCCCCCGTACCGTGTCGTACAGGCCGCGCGGATCGAGGGCTAGAATGCGCTCGATCGCCTGCCCATCTTTCACACGCGTGATTGCGTCGTTTTCGTAATGATTCATATCGGTGCTGGCAATCACCAGCACGCGGTCGTTCCGGGCCGCCACCACCCTTGCCACGGCGTGCCCCAGATCCTCCATCGCGCCGTAGCGATCGCTCGCAAGCACTACCGGCACGAAGCGAAAATCCCCGCGAAGCTGCTGCAGAAACGGAATCTGCACTTCCAGCGAGTGTTCGTTGGCGTGCGCAATCGGATCCTCCCGAAGCAGCGGACACTCCAGCGCCAGCTCCTCTGCCAGTTCCTCATCAATCCGCGCTTCCCCCAGTGGAGTCGCGAAGCTTCCCTCCGTAAGGATCGCCATGGGCTGCCCTTGCGGAAAATGTCGCGGACCTAGCAAGATGCAACGCGACGGAATTTCAATCGAGGAGTAAACCGCCCCGGCAACATGCCCGGAGTACATATATCCCGCGTGCGGCACCACGCATCCCAGCGCGCGCACTTGCGTCGTTCCGCGCGTCGAATATTCCTCGATTTGTCTCGCGAGCTCGCGCGCGTCCGCGGGGTAAAAACGTCCAGCAACCGCGGGCGCGCGAACCATGCCGCAGTTTTAGCACACTCCGCTTGTAGCGGGCACGCCACGCCCACTGCACCGCTATGCCTTTTCTTCTCGCTGCCTCTTCTCGCCTTCGTAGGGGCACGATATATCGTGCCCGGCAACCATGCTCGGCGTGACGTCAGCTGTCTGCCGGGCGATTCATTGCCCTTATTGTGGAGTGCGGGAGCTTGCTCCCGCTGTTTGCCGCTCGGGGTCGCCCGCGCGCGCTCCTCTCATTCGCCGCCTAGCCACGTCATCCTGAGCGAAGTTCTCGCGCGTTTTTGACCTTCCCGCGGTTCTCGCGGGCGCGCGAACGCAGTCGAAGGACCTCTCTTCAATCGTCAATTCGCCCCGTCGCTGGCAACTGTGCACGAGTGTTTTTTCTTCGTAGGGGCACGATATATCGTGCCCGGCAAACATGCTTGGCGTGATGTTAACCATCCGCCGGGCGATTCCTTGCCTTTGTTGTGGAGTGCCGGAGCGACGGGAAATTGCTAAAGGGTCAAAGAGGCTTCGAAGGTTTGCCGTGAATCCGCAGGGCCACGGTCTGCCCCGGTTGGTAGAGGATGTTCACCTTATCGCCGTACTGATAGCCGCCCTTATCCAAAACCGCCTGCATTTTGTCTTTCAATTCCGGCCCGAAAGTGAAGCTGTGAATCATTAGTCCGTTCGCCTGCTCGCGAACCACGATCGCATTTGGGCCGGAGTAAATCACTTCCGCCTTGAGCCAACTGGTGCCCTTGGGTGTCCCTTTCGGCGCAATCGTGCTGATCACTTTGGTCACGATCGGCGCCGCCACCACCGACTCGACCACTTGCGCTTGCGCGGGTCCGCCTGAAATCGCCAGACCGGCGGCAAGCATGCACCAAATAGCGATGTTCTTATAGCTCTTCATCGAAAGAAATCTTCAGGGACTTCAGGAACTTGATATCTTGCGCCGTAATCTCAACCTTGGAGTCCACTTCTTCTTCTTGCATGGCTTCATCGTCCACACGGATATGAAGCGACTCGAGAAAACGGCGGTCTTGCGTGGTCATTCGCGCGCTTTGGCCCGTCCGCCGCGCCAGTCCGATCGTGGCATCCAGCTTCAGCACGATATCGAATCCGGCCGCGCGTACACCGGCAATGGCCTCAGCGATGCGTTCGGAGTCAGACACACTGTCGTTGATCGCGTGTCCCAATTCACGCAGCAACTGCTTCATGCGGTCGTCCAGTTGCAAGTGTGCCTACCTCCTCGGAGAGGTCGTACTAAAGCGATTCTAGGACGGCAGCCAGCCCGAAACAAGGGGCCAAATTGCTCCCCGATTCCGCTCGGTTACCTGTCCCCGGGGCCCCCCGGCGACGCCGGGGCTTGGTTCTGCCTTCGCAATTGTGCCGTCACCGGCCCGATTTCATCGGAAAATCCATCTAGTTTGGCACATTAAATCTTCGAGTTTGCCCAATGAAACTCGTCTAACTCGAAACATTTCGCCGTCTTTAAACCGCAAATTCTTCCCATAAACCGCTCCCATAGCACTAAAATTGGAGCCATGCCTCGCAATATGCTGCCCGCGCTTTGGCGCTCCGCCCTGGTCACGCTCCGGGTCCTGTGGCGCCTCACCCGGCAGCTTTTCCATGAGGGGACCGGGGCGATGTTCGGCATCTTCGCGGCGTGGGCGGCGTTTGCCGCGTGGAAGCAATGGCGGCACCGCCCAGCGCTGTGGTTAATGGGCTTGGCAATCGCCTATGCCATAACAATGGCCGCGTATGCGTTTGGGTCGTTTCGGCGCGCGCGCCGCGTGCGATAGTCCGAGTGTGTATCATTCAAATCTACTGAAATGACGCAAGATACCAAGCCGCGGACCACCCCTTCCGAATTGAAATCCGCCTCGACAACGGGCTTGCCGATGCCACCAGTGGTCACTCAGAAAGATTTGCGCGGATGGGACGCCGAGCGCGATCTCGCGTATCCGGGCGAGTTCCCTTTCACGCGCGGAATTTATCCGACGATGTATCGAGGCCGGCTGTGGACGATGCGGCAATACGCCGGATTCGGGAGCGCGGCGGAATCGAACCGGCGCTACCGCTATTTATTGTCGCAAGGGCAGACGGGCCTCTCCGTGGCGTTCGATTTGCCGACGCAGATCGGGATGGACTCCGACCATCCGCTGGCGCAGGGCGAAGTGGGCAAGGTCGGCGTGGCGATCGACTCGATCGAGGACATGCAGGCGCTCTTCGATGGGATCCCTCTTGAGCGCATTTCCACTTCGATGACGATTAATTCCACGGCTGCGATTTTGCTGGCGCTTTACGTGGCGGTGGCGAAACAGCAAGGCGCGAATCTGGCGCGGCTTTCGGGCACGGTGCAAAACGACGTGCTGAAGGAATACATCGCGCGCGGGACGTACATTTATCCGCTGCGGCCGGCGATGCGAATCGTTACGGATGTTTTTGCGTGGTGTCGAAACGAACTGCCGAATTGGAACGCGATTTCGATTTCGGGGTATCACATTCGCGAGGCCGGGTCGACGGACGTGCAGGAAGTTGCGTTCACGCTCGGGAATGCGATTGCGTACGTGGAGTCGGCGGTTGCGTCCGGATTGCAGGTGGATGAATTTGCGCCGCAGCTTTCGTTTTTCTTCAACGCGCACAATGAATTTCTAATGCAGATCGCGAAATTCCGCGCCGCGCGGCGGCTGTGGGCACGCACCATGCGCGACCGCTTTGGCGCACGCGATCCGCGGTCCATGATGCTGCGTTTTCACGCGCAGACGGCGGGATCGTCACTCACGGCGCAGCAGCCGGAAAATAATTTGGCGCGCGTGGCGATACAGTGCCTGGCAGCGGTCCTGGGAGGGTGTCAATCGCTTCATGCCAATGGGCTGGACGAAGCGCTGGCTCTGCCAACCGAGCAAGCCGCGCTGCTGGCGCTGCGCACGCAACAAGTGATCGCGCAGGAAACAGGCGTGGCGAACACGATCGATCCGGTGGGCGGTTCGTACGCCATCGAAAAGCTGACCAACGAAATCGAATCAGGCGCGCAGGAATACATTTCGCGAATTGACGCGCTGGGAGGAATGCTGCGGGCGATCGAGACCGGTTACGTCCAGATGGAAATACAGAAATCAGCGTACGAATATCAGCAGGCGGTGGAACGCGGCGAGCAGGTCGTGGTCGGCGTCAACCGATTTCAGACCGATGACGAGCAATCCATTCCCACGCTGCGGATCGATCCTGAAATCGAGCGTTCGCAGGTGGCGCGCTTGCGGGAGTTGCGTGCGCGGCGCGACGCGGCGAAAGCGCAAGCCGGAACCGACGAAGTGGAGCGCCGCGCGCGCAGCGGCGAGAATTTGATGCCTGCGATCCTGGCGGCCGTCGAGGCGCGCGTCACGGTAGGGGAAATTTCAGACGCGTTGCGCCGCGCATTTGGCGAATATCAGGAATCTGTGGTGGTGTAGCCACCCGGGTTGCGTTTCCAGCCGCTCTGTGTGAGGACGTGGCACACCTAGCAAAATTCTCCACACCAACAACCGCTTGCAATTTATTTTCGTGGTGTTAGCGTAGCAACACTAGTAATCAACTAGCTGTTCAGTTACTAGATGCTGTTATGAAAAAGGGACGTGAGCGAGGCGCAGCACGTCGCGCGCGTCCGATTAGAAAACGAGAATGGCGATAAAGAAGCAGGAATTCTATGAGGGTGCAGCGCTCTATATGCTGGCCCGTAACGGTGGCATCAAAAGCATCCGGTACGACGGGCCGTTCCTCGTGGTGAATGACAGCCTATTGGTTTACCTCAAATACAGTACGCGGGGCCGCAGCCCTTGGGGATTCACTTTCATGCCTGATGAGCAGGTACTCTTGCAGGCCAGAGCACCAAAACTTCGGATCATAATCGGGCTCATCTGCGGAGCCGATGGAGTGGCGGCAATCGACTATGAGGCTTACCGGGGCATCGCTGTGCTCAGGAAATCCGCGATACACGTTGCCTGTCACCGTCGACTCGGTGAGCACTATGAAGTCAACGGCCCCGACGGAAGACTGGGTGGAAAAATCGCACCATCGAACTGGCGAAGAATTCTCGACCAGTGAGGTAACGATGAAACATTGCGATCAGGTCTTGAACTTGCTCCAGATACAGATCGGCAATACGGAGGAAGTTGAAGACATTCGCACTACCGCCGAGAAAGTGATCGACAAGTGGGTTGATCCTCTCAGCGGCGGGAAGGAAGAGACGAATGGACTCATTTATGGATTGGTCCAGAGCGGAAAAACTGGAGTCTTAACCGTAACCGGCGCCATGGGGGCGGACGAGGGATATCGAACACTAGTCATCCTGACGACAGACAATGATCCGCTGTACGAGCAGACGCTTGGAAGGGCACGGGAGGCTTTTCCAGGGATCGATATCATTGGGAAGAAAGAGTTTAAGGATACCGATTCATTTCTTCAGCGGATCAAGGGCGGAACCTGCGCCATCGTCACAACCAAGAATGCCCGTCTCCTTCGGGACTTGATTGACAATTTCAAAGAGGGCCGGGTCCGCGGGCTCACTTGCTTGATCTTCGATGATGAGGCCGACCAGGCTAGCCTTAACACACGGGCCGGCCGGCGCGGACGGTTCGAGGAGCACGATCAACGACCGAATCGCCGAATTGCGCGGTTTCTTCGAGAAGAATACGTACTTACAGGTAACGGCCACACCACAAGCTCTATTTCTCCAAACTCCGGGCCACGATTTCAGGCCCAAGTTCACGATACTGAGCCATCCCGGGGCAGACTACGTCGGGGGCGACGACTTCTTCGGAGACCAGTCCGACCTTGTCCGAGAGTTCGATATCGATGACATCAGCGTCCTTGCCCCAGGGGCCCAGCCGACTCCGTCCCTGGAGATTCCCAAATCCCTTCTGTGCGCGCTAGATACTTTCATGATTGGTGCGACATTCAAACGAACCGCGGAGGCCGACCAGAATTGCGCGTTCCTCTGCCACGTAAGTACACGCACGGACGACCACGAGCACATCGTGGATCTTCTCCGAAAGTACAAGACGGATTTGGCTATCAAGTTGAAAGCGAGGAATCAGGCGGTCATTAGTCGTCTCAAGACTGCATACGACGATTTGGCGCGCTCCCACGCAGGTGTGCGCGCTACGAATTTTGATGATCTTATCGATGCGATAGCGTTTTACTCTCCGGGGATTACCGTGAAGCTAGTCAATGGTCAGACGGATCAGGATGTCGCTGTTAGATCACCCTACAACCTTTTTGTCGGTGGAAATAAGCTCGGGCGCGGGGTCACCATCAAGAACTTGCTTGTCAGCTACTACGGTCGAAATCCCCGGAGGCCCCAGGCCGATACCGTCCTGCAGCACGCCCGCATGTATGGATACCGGCGAAAGGACATCGGACTACTCCGGTTGTTCTTGCCCCCGGAACTGCACATCGTCTTTAAGGCGATCAACCAGATGGAGCGGGGATTGCGTGATCTTATTGCGCGAAAGCCCACAGAAGAGTTCCGCGGAATTTATTTGGAGGGCGGCCTCAGAGCCACGAGGCAGAACATATTAGCTCCCGGCTCCATCGGCGTGTACACCGGGGGTAGCACTTATAACCCCGCGCAGATCATGCGCGACGAAAGTGTCAGGATTTCAACGGAAAAGATCAATGCCAAGGTTAGTCCCATCCCTAACAAGAGTTATCTGGAGATGCCGATCGAGGACCTAAAATCTTTGATTGCAACAACAGTTCCGGATCAGAGACAGTCGGAGCGAGTGTGGAACCCGATTGCCGTCGGGGAATCAGTCGCGCAGTTCGCCAAACTGCATAGGCAAACAACGGGCTATGTCTACGTGGACCGGGAACGCGGTCTCAAAGCAAAACGCCGGGAAACCCAAGGCGTACTCGAGGGTGGTGAAGCGAATCTGGTTCCTAACGATAAGATCACTCTCTTTTTGCTTCGTGCAGCGGCCGACCGCGCGGATCTTGCCGCCTGGTGGCCGCAGGTTAGGTTTCCCGAGGGGCAGTATGCCTTCGCATTTGCCGTCTAGGTGAGATTGAGTCTGTGAACGAGACCATTTGGGTGGCAGCCGGATGAGGTTAAAGCCTAGAGCACTGGACCTTTTCTGCGGTGCCGGAGGCCTTTCCGAAGGCTTGCGGCAGGCGGGCTACAAGCTCGTGGGCGCGGTCGATGCCGACGCGCTAGCGTGTAAGACCTACAAGAAAAATCATCATAGGGTCAGGGTCTGGAAAATCAACATCAAGCGCTTGTCGGGTGCGGCTATCCTCAAAACGCTCAAGATGCGGCCAGGAGAACTTGATATGCTCGCGGCCTGCCCTCCCTGCCAGGGCTTTTCGACAATGCGGACCAAGAATGGGACTCTGAGGAATCGGGATAAGCGCAACGACCTGATCTTTGAAGTTCTACGATTCGTCCGGTCAGTGAGGCCAATTAGCGTGATGATGGAAAACGTGCCGGGCCTTGCTGGCAGCGGGCGTTGCCGGGATTTTCGTAAGGGACTTCAGTCTCTGGGATACCACGTAAAGTTCGGAGTCCTCAATGCTGTCAACTTCAATGTTCCGCAGCGGCGGCGCAGGCTTGTGCTCTTGGCCTCCAGAATCGGACCTCCAGAATTCGCGCCAGGAATGAAAGCGCGTCGGACAGTGCGCGACGCGATCGGAAACTTAACTCCTCCCAGACGCAGTCGCGATCCGCTACACAATTATTCGACGCAACGGAGCAAGAGAATTGAAGGCCTAATCAAGAAAATTCCCCGCGACGGCGGTAGCCGTATGGCACTCGGCGTTGACAACCAATTGCCGTGCCACAAGAGGTTGGATGGTTTTAAGGACGTGTATGGAAGAATGGCCTGGGATAAGCCAGCCCCAACTATCACGGGGGGATGCATCAATCCGTCAAAGGGACGGTTCCTCCATCCTTCGGCAAACCGCGCTATCACCCTGCGGGAGGCGGCCATATTACAAACGTTCCCCGAGACATATCGGTTTCCGCTCGACCAGGGACGGTATCCCGTTGCAATGCTAATAGGGAATGCGCTGCCGCCCGAATTTATAAGACGGCATGCCATGGCTCTCCGGCAAGCTATGTTGACGGAAAAAGCAAGTAGCCGCTTAGCTTCGCGCTGCTAGGGGTAGCGTCGTGGACCGTTTTAATAAGGCGACCCGGTCTGAGGTTATGAGGCGTAGCAGGTCGACCGGAGCGAGAAGCACTGAATGGAAATTCCGGTCGCTATTAATGCGAGCGGGCATTAGGGGATGGAGGCTCGGGCATCGCTCTGGCCTCGCTGGTAGTCCGGACGTGGTTTTCCTGCGAGATCGAGTTGCGATTTTTTTGGACGGGTGTTTTTGGCATGGGTGTCAGAGGTGTCGCTCCATTCCCGTAGCTAATCGACGGTTTTGGCTAGACAAGATTCAAGGAAATCGAAAGAGAGACAGAAGGGTGATGCGAGTGCTCCGGAATCAGGGGTGGCGAGTGGTAAGGATCTGGGAGCATGAGCTCAAGGCTGATAGTGGGGGAATTTTGCGGGGGCTTAGGGGCGGTTGTTCCGGCCGGGCGCGCGGCATGGTCGCAGGAAAAAAGATCGTGCAGACGGTATGCGGGTAGTCGAGGTGCACGGGTTACATCCAAGAGAGATTCCTCGACTGCGCATCCCGGCGCTTCGCGCAAAAGCAAAGGCGCGGGACACTCCGCTCGGAATGACGGCGCAGCGCGATAGCACGTTCAATCGTCCCTCCGGGACTTTTCAATTTTCGTTCCCGTGTCCCGGCGCTATTAGCAAGAAGGCGCTGTTTTCAGGCGCTAAACCCATAGCCTCAGTCCGCCAACCAGGAGGTCGCCGCGACTACGCTACGGAGCCAATCGGGAGATTGGCGTTCCCAGGCAAAGCGTTGTTTTCAGGGGCTAGAGCCCTATTTATTTTGCGGGTTTATGTCGGAGCCCATTCGCTTCGCTCAGGGTGAACTGGAAGCTCCGACATCCTAAAAGGCTCGCAGAAAAAAAGAGCAACCCCAGGAAAAGACCCCACGCTCACAAACCCGAGCGCGGGGCACCCGCAAAAACAAATGCGAATGCCCGGGCCACCAACCCATTTCGTCTAGAAGCGCTTAATTTACGGTTCCGGGGCGTCCCGGACGATTTTCCCTACGACTAGGCTACGGAGCCAATCGGGAGATTGGCGTTCCCAGGGACCAGCTACGGAGCCAATCGGGAGATTGGCGTTCCCAGGGACCAAGCTACGGAGCCAATCGGGAGATTGGCGTTCCCAGGGACCAGGCTACGGAGCCAATCGGGAGATTGGCGTTCCCAGGGTACTTCCCAGGAAATGCGCGCTGCTCCAGCGGTAAGCTTCTGGATTTGCAACCAGGCTTGCCTTAACGGGATTTTGGTGGATGTACTCTATTGCACGCTTCAGATGTTGTGCGTCGCGGATGTAACGATCCCAATATTCACGGTGCCAGATGGAAGCGCGGCTTTTAATCTGCGGAGCAAGGCCGGAGCCAATCGGGAGATTGGCGTTCCCAGGACCAGCTACGGAGCCAATCAGGAGATTGGCGTTCCCAGGACCAGCTACGGAGCCAATCGGGAGATTGGCGTTCCCAGGGAACGACGCAATCATGTCGCAAATCTTGCGCGCGGTGAACTTCTTCCATGAAGCGACGATCTTCGCAACGCTCCAGATATTGATGGGTTCGAAGAGAACGTGCACGTGGTTGGGCATAACGACCCATGCGAGCAAACGGTAACGCTGCGCGTCAAAACTCAACAACGATTCCTGCACCATGTCGGCGATGCGTGGCTCTCGCATTAGGCATGAGCCGTGACCTGCATCAATCCATGCTTCGATTCGCTTGCGGCGCTCGACATCACGCTTCTCGGCAGGAAGAGTCTTAAGCTCGGCAGCCAATTTTTGCAGAGCGGACTGCGCGAGACTGTCGGCTAGGTGAAAACTTACATGTTGGATCGTTGCGGCACTTTCGAAGTGCGGCAAATATTCGCGGGAGTGCCAGCCGAGAATCCTAGGTGCGGCGTTCGCGTGAGTCGCGTTTCTGGGCCGAACTGCGCCAATCGGGAGATTGGCGTTCCCAGGACCCCCAGGCCGAACTGCGCCAATCGGGAGATTGGCGTTCCCAGGGCTGCGAGGACCTTTCGGCTGCTCGAACATGGACAGAGCGTCCCCTTTGGCAATTAGAGGGGAATTCATATCATAAAGGCGGGCATTGCTTTCGAGGATTTACAGGGCGGGCGGCATCGTGGTGTGCCGGCCGCTAAGTTCAATCGTCCCTCCGGGACTTTTCAATTTTCGTCCCCGTATCCCCTTCGGGTAGAGTGTGCCACCCGGCCAAGAGTTCGAGGTTGCGGCATCACATCGGGGGAAGTGGATCGAATCGTGGCGCGTTCACCGACAAAAGCGCCCAAGCATCCCGCTCTGTTTGAACGACCTTAACATTGGGGTGAGCTTGCTCTCCTGCTGTCCCAAACATGCGCATCATTGCGAAAGTTTCTGAAGAGGGTGCAATCACAATACGCAGGAAGTTCGGGTCCTGCACTACGGACGGCAACGTAGCCAGTGCGCCCATCACCTGAACTGAAACATCGAACGAGGTAACGCCCGATAGATCGATTATTCCTGCGCTTGGGCTGAGGTGGATGGCCCGCCGAGATATGCCCCGATAGAAATTTATGAACTCTTCGTCACTCACCTGGCCGGCGAGGCGGGAACGAAGTATGCGGTTCGTGGAATCGAAATCGAACGCGCAGGACATGTGATTCTGAGTAATCAAGAGAAGCAACCCAGGATGTGATTTAGCGCTCGGTCTTAAATCCGATTTTGAGCCGGGCTTGGAACTCCTCCCAATCAGATCAGGGCAGTTTAGGCTCAACAGCCTCGAAAACCAACGAATCTTAGTTCTGGAGGCTAGAGGCTGGACGCTGGAAACGGCTGGCCGCGCGCCCATGATGCCACGCAACGGCATAACCACGCGTCCCGGGCTAAAGCCGACGTTTGATGGCGAAAGCTTTTCGCGGGCCTGAAAGGCCCGCGCTTCCACCGTGCGGAAATTTGTCGGCAGGATGCCCTTCGAGGGCAAACCGTCGCTACAAGAGCCACTCGCGGAATGGCGAGCAGATAGCCAAGCACGTTTGCCGGGCACAGCATGCTGTGCCCCTACGACATAGTGGCGCGGCTACATTGAAGAGAAGTCCGGCTTCCTCGCGGAAATGATTGCCGACGGCGACCTGGAGGACTTCATTGACAAGATTGCGCATCGTGCCAACCATCGAGATGACTCGCGGCGCATTGGTATCCGGCACGTGAATCTGTACCTGCAAATCGATCTTCAATACGAAACCCTCGCTACTCTTGGCGATGATTTGCTGCAACTGCTTATCCAGCGTGTGAGCTTCAGAGACGGCGTCCGCCCAGTTCAAGTTGAGGATTGCGGTGGGAACTATCTCGGCTTCATAGCAGCGCGGATTGAGCGGGTACTTGCCGGTTCGGAGAGGTTCTTGCCACACGCCGCGATGTCCCGGCCGTACGAGCGAGCCAAACTTAAATTCCTTTCCGGAGGTGTCTTCCGTGACGAGGCCCACGTATGCCTTGATACGCTACCTCACCTTGTTTCACGACCATCATCGGGACCAGCTCAACACTCACCAGAAAAGGATTCAGCGCGTAGGCTCCATAGAGAAGTGAATCGTGTTGCAAGCCGATTTTCCCGCCCCGGTCCAAAAAAGCCTGAAAATCCTGATAGTTGTGTGAAGGTTGTTTTTGCTACCGAGAAGAGTTTCGATGATCTCCTGGTCCGTGGAGCTCCCTTTCTCCATCGCGGCCATGTCAGCGAAACCGCCAAGACGGCTGGCGATATCGCCTGACGGCAATGGGTCGCCTTCGTAGGTGGTGACGATCCGACGACATCGAATCTGCCGCCCTCCTTGCCCTGCGGCTGCGGCTCAATCCGAAGGAGTTCGAGTTGGAAAGGCTCCAAGCCCAGCGCTTCGGGAGAGCGGACCTTGCCTCGGCCAATTTTCTCGCGAATTTCAGGAGACACCGGCAGACCGTAGACTTGGTTGCGCGTGATTACGAGGAAAGCGACGGGATGAACCGGGACTAGCGTTCCGGGCGGAAGGACGGGACGTTGCACGCCTTTTTGGCCGCCATTTTGGACGAAGGATTTCAGGTCGGAAAAATTTGCGAATTCCTTCTTGTAGACCGCCGTAAAGAGAAATCCTTCGACGACTGATCTCCCGGGCTCGATGATCTCCCGAGCGCCTCTCGCCGAGGCCTCGGGAGCCCTACCATTCCGTCGACCCGGGAGCCCTGCCAGTCGCGCGCCCGCAAGAACCGCGGGAAAACCAAAGACACACGCGAACTCCGCTGAGGATGACGGCTTACGACAAAGGCGACTGCGGCCCTTCGCTCCCTTTCTCCGCCAAGGCAGGCGGGATGACAGGAGTGCGGAATACGGCGCTAGGGGTCGGCCGCCAGCGAGGTCGAGGGGACGGCGGCTAGCTCTTCCACCGTGCTCGATACGGCGCGAATCGGAGTGGACACGTGCACGGTTTCGCCGTCATCGTCGACATCCACAACGATCGAGCCGCCCGATTTCGAAACGTGCACGTGTTCGCCGGGCTCCTTCACGTCAACGAACACGATATCTTCTGAATGGCGCAAACCATCCAACGCTGCGCGGATGGTTGGCATGTAAGGCTGGATTTGCCGGGTTGCCGGCGCGAGATCGCGCGAAGGAACGAAATGCACGGCAATAGGGGCCAGCATCGCGGGAGCAATCACGTTGATGTGGAAGCCCTGCGGCCGCTTCTCGATCACTTTAACGTGAACGAGACCTTCACTGCATAGAACGCCCGCGCCGGCCAGTGCTACACCGGCCATTCCCAATGCAATCTTTCCGAGCAATCTCATAGGGACACCACAAGCTCTCGACTTTGCCCCTCGGCGCTATTCTGGCTTTCGGTAGAGAGTTCAGCCCTGCGTATTCCGCGAATCCACCCAAACGCGAACCTTTTGGCTCGAGTCCTGCACGGTGACCAACAGGATGTCGCCTGCATCACTCAAGGCCCGCAGCGCAGCCGCAACGTCCAATTCATCGTTCTGCGCAGTGTCAAAGAGCGCGTCGACTATTTTGAGGGGCACCGTGACGTCAACCTTTTGGTCCTTGTTTTTCTTGCTGATCACATGAACGATGATATTTCCGTTGGCCTTGGCCACGCGGACATCCGCATCGTTGTTCTTCACTGTGACGAACTCGTTGTCTGGGGCGGTCCGCACCGCATCCAGCAGCGCGCGGACGTCCACACCATTCATTTCCGTGTTATGGATCGTGACCCTGCCGTTGTGCAGGCCGTGGTTGTTGATGGCCGGCAGAATCTTCTCGGCCATCGCGAGCGTGACATTAACATTGACGCTCTCGCCCTTCGCGGGATTCTCGACGTTCACGTGCAGGTACCTTTCCGCAGGGGCCGGCGCTGCAGGGACCGCTTGGGCCGTCATCGCCGCCGCGAGCAAGCAGACGACCGCGATCTGTGTCGGCCTTCGCATGGATTCGATCATTGGTGTGGGCCTCCTCAGCCCTTCTTGCCAGGTAATACGGAGCGAGCGTTCGAAATGTTTCGCGGAATTTGAACGGCATGCGTGGTCCTTGCGGCAGGCCGCCCCCAATTGCGCATCTTTACCGTCGAGGCACGCGGAAAATCAAAAACCGCACTCCGTGAAAACCGGGGCCGTGGTCGGGAACGTTGGCAGGTGAAACAAGCTAAGTTGTGGCGCGTATTAGAGAACGGGACGTGCTATTGTCCCGCTATCGATTCCGGAGATTCAAGATTGCGTCCTCTACCGTTTTCCGGCGGGCCCGCCTACGCGACTATTTTCTGGTGCACATATGGATTGTGGTGCGCCTTAGAAATCATAGGGTTGTTTACAACAAGCATGTCGAGGCGTGGCAGAAAGTCCGGTGATAAAGGTTCTTCCGGAGTGCTCGTACTTCTCACTTGGCTCGGGATAGGACTAGATTTTGCGCTCTCTTTTCAATTCCCGCAGGCAGCGATTCGTTGGGAGCGAACTTCCGTTTTCTTCATCGGAATCGCGTTCATGCTTGCCGGTACGGCTTTGCGCTTTTATGCCATGTGGGTTTTGGGGAGGTTTTTCACTTACTACGTGGCAGTTCACGACAAGCAAACAGTGGTTGAGGTTGGACCCTACCACTATATTCGTCATCCTTCTTACACCGGCGGCCTGATGATATTTGCCGGTGTGGGTCTAGCGCTCGGAAACTGGGCGGGACTTCTTGCGCTTCTCGCCTGCGTCGGCATCGGCTATGCATACCGGATATCTGTTGAGGAGTCCGCCCTCGCTGCGAAGCTGGGAGAGCCATACCAGGGGTATATGCGCCGCACACGACGCCTGGTTCCGTTTCTGTTTTAGGCCGGCGAATCAGGAGTAGCCCTCTTCTGCGAGTTGTCCTTTCCTCAGGGTTACGGTTCCAGGATGTGCCAACGGCCAGAAAAACGCCGGCAGGATGCCGGCGCTACAAGAGGTGCTCGGGGGACGGCGAGCAGGTCGCCAAGCATGTTTGCCGGGCACGACTGATCCCCCAGGCTCGACTAGCCGTCGACCTGGGGGCCCTTCCTGTTGTGCCCCTACAAGTGCGAAGCGTGCGTGTGGCAGAATGAAGCGGATGATGAAGATCGTACTGGCATCGGCGTCGCCGCGACGCGTGGAAATTTTGCGGAATGCCGGGATTCCGTTTGAGGTGCTTGCTGCGCGGGTGGATGAAACGCGACGGGCGGGAGAGTTGCGCGGCGATTACGTGCGGCGGCTAGCGCTTGAAAAGGCGCGCGCGGCGGCTGCGGACGCGAATTCGGGCGACGGCGATTGTCTATTTGTGGGCGCGGATACCGTGGTGGTTGCGGGAGATGAAATTCTTGGGAAACCACGATCGGAAGAAGATGCGCGGCGAATGCTGCGGATGCTTAGGGGGAGTGTTCACGAAGTTTACACGGGACTCTCCGTGGTGCAGCGCCCGCGCGCGGCTGAAGGCGTGGTTGACGAAGTAACGCGCGTGACTTTTGCGCCGCTTTCCGACGGAGAGATTGAGAGATACATCGCGACTGGCGAGCCATTCGACAAAGCCGGCGCATACGGGATACAAGGAATCGGGGGAAGGTACGTTACGCGAATCGAGGGATGCTACTTCAACGTGATGGGCTTGCCGCTGGCGCAACTGTGGGCGCTGCTGCGGGAGTTCGGATGGAAGGAGACTGCGTCCCGGTAACTCAGGCGGTAAAAATCTCGGCTACTCCTTGAAGCGCAAGCCTGGCTTGTTCGACGGCGGGATTTTGTGGATCCTTTTTGGCGAGTTCGAGCGCAGCGTGGAGCAGGGCGTTCTGAAGCAGAGTGATCATCTTGGCGACCTGGGGCTGAAGGCTCTGAGCGCGGACGACGGCATCGAGCGTGACTTCACCAGGAGCCGCTTCGACCTGCTCGGCCTGTTCGGCTTGCACCTGGTCGGCGCGAGGCGTGGCCGCGAGAGGAAACATGCTAATGCGAGGATGGCGCATCAGAGGGCTGGGGCTGTCGAGATAAGATGCCAACACATCGACGCCCGCGCGAAATTGGCTTTACTTCTTTTCCTCGGCCGGCGTTGACGGAGGGGCGCTGGCAACCGGCGGATTGACCGGCTGGCTCGCCTGAGGCGGCTGCTGCGGATCACCGCGCATGCCGTCCTTAAACTCACGCACTCCCTGGCCCAATCCCTTCATCACCTCGGGAATCTTGCGTCCACCGAAAAGGACGAGAACCACAACCGCAATAATTATCAAATGCATGGGGCTGTCCCACATAGGGCACCTGCCTTTCGCGCCCAAGCTGAACAAGCTCGGGTCCCCCGCGTGTAACGGTCTATCTCGCTCAGTATAGCATGGTCAATGGCTGGAGGGGGTTTGCCGAATCGCGCTACCGGCGCGCGCGCGAGCGGAGGCGATTTCCTTGGCGATGGCGAGGGCTGCGTCGCGGGGACTCGCAGCCTGCGTAATGGGCCGACCGACCACGAGATAATCGGCTCCGGCTTGGATTGCCTCGGAGGGCGTGGCTACGCGCGCTTGGTCGTTTAGAGACGCGCTGGCCGGGCGCACACCGGGAACGACGATGAGAAAGTCCGGGCCGCACGCGCGACGGATGGCCTGGGCTTCGTGAGCCGACGCGATGACTCCATCGAGTTCCGCCTGCTTCGCGAGGCGAGCAAGCGATAGCGCCCGCGAGGCTGGCGAACCGGAGATTCCGACGCGGCGGAGCGAGACGCTCTCCATGCTGGTCAATATGGTGACCCCCAGCAGCAAGGGAGGGCGCCTTTTGGCGGCGACCGCGTCTCTGGCAGCGCGCATCATGGCCATATCGCCCAGAGTGTGCAAGGTGAGCATGCGGACCTTGGGCAGATCGGCGGCCGCGGCGACCGCACTCGCGACGGTGTTCGGAATATCGTGGAATTTCAGATCAAGGAATATCCCGGAGGCGAGGGCCGCGAGTCTCTCAACCGCTCGCGGACCTTCGGCGGTGAATAACTGGCTGCCTATTTTAAACAGGCCCGCTGTGCCTCGAAGCCGGCGCACCAAAAGCAGGGCCGGCCCCAGGCGCTCCACATCCAGGGCGACGATTAGTCGCGATGATCCGAGGACCGGCGTGAGGGCACCTCGAGCAGCTCCAGGCGTACCTTGGCGAGACCGCGTCCGTCAAAGCCCAACTGTCGAGCTACTGCGTAGGATACGTCAAGTTCGCGGCCCTCGACATAAGGTCCGCGATCATTAATCCTGACCACCTGACTGCGATGATTTTTGGTATTCACAACTCGAACAATGGAGCCCAGGGGGAGGGTAGGATGGGCCGCGGTATCCGCGTACATATCGTAGGTCTCGCCGTCGGCCGTCTGCTGGCCGTCGAAGTCTTCTCCATACCAGCTGGTGGTGCACTCCCAGATCGCCAGAGGCTTTCGGTGACCCGGATACGCCTTGGCAGAGGTTGCAGGCACGGTTTGAGAGGGGCCGCTCACCTTCTCCGCCGGTTTGGGATTTGCCGACGGGGTTAGGATAAGGGCACCCAAACCTAAGAACACCGATTCGAGAACTATGAAAATCCTCGCTCTCATATCGTGTAACCTCCTTAGAATCAATTGTACACTAGCAGCTAGCTATTACCGAGACAATCAGGATCATTCCTCCAGTGACCCGCGTAAGTCGCTGATTTTTCGAACCTTCTCCTTAGAGCACCACGTTTCCAGAGCCCCTACCAACTGCTCGCAAGCCCTGGGATCAGCAAAATTGGCCGTTCCAACCTCAACTGCTACCGCTCCCGCGACCATATATTCAATCACGTCAGAGGGTTGATCAATACCGCCAAGCCCTAAGATCGGAATATGAATTACCCGATATGCGTCACAAACTAGTTTCATAGTTATCGGTTTTATGGCTGCGCCGGACAACCCACCGGTCGTACTACCGAGGCGTGACCTCCGGGTATGAGCATTTATTGACATTGCCGGGTAGGTATTTGCGATAACCACGGCATCGGCACCGGCCGATTCAGCCGCTTTGGCTGTAAGTGCAATATTTCCAATAGATGGAGATAGCTTGACCCAAAGAGGCCTTCTGGCTGCCGCCCGGGCTGCCTCGGTCACTTCGGCGACCAAAGCCGGGTCAGTACCATACTCCGCACCACCTCGTTCCACATTGGGACAGGAGATATTCAATTCGTAGGCAGCCAAACCCTCGGAATCCTCCAGGATGCGGATCACCTCGACATACTCCCGGATCGCGTGGCCGAAGACATTGGCGATAATCTCAGTCTGATACTTCCGAAGGTGAGGGAGCTTTTCAGCCACGAACGCGCGGACGCCGATGTTTTGCAGGCCGATGGCGTTGATCATGCCCCCGGTGGTCTCGCCCATGCGCGGGGCCGGGGCACCAGCCATAGGCTCGAGCGAAAGTCCCTTCACCACGAAGCCGCCGAGACGGTTCAGGTCGACGAGCTCGGCGAATTCGATGCCGTAAGCGAAGGTTCCGCTGGCGGCAATAATCGGATTCTTGAGATGAACAGCGCCGACGCTGACTCGGAGATCAATCCCCGAGGGGGCTTCGGAGACGTGTGCCCGCTGGGGCGAATTCATTCGGGGCAGTCTAGCACGCAGGTCAATAGCATGGCTCGTCGAGCCTGTGCAAAACTATCTCGCCTCACACTAGCCAGAACCGATCGAGCGGACTCGCGAAACGATGATTCCAGGTCTGGGAACGCGAGCGTCTATGCTAGGATGACACGCAAATGCGCGTGGTGGAAAAGCGGCAACTGCTCTCGGCGGAAGAGATCAACCGGACGCTTCAAAGGCTGGCGCACGAAATCGTCGAAAAGAGCGGGGGCGCGAAAGACCTGGCTCTGGTCGGAATCCGGCGGCGCGGGGTGCCCCTTGCCGCGCGCATGGCGGAGCTGATGCGCGGCTTCGCAGGAACGACGGTGCCGGTGGGCACGCTCGACATCACATTGTATCGCGACGACCTTTCAACCATCGGACCGCAACCGGTGGTTCAATCCACAAACATTGATTTCACCGTGGATGACCGCGATCTGGTTGTGGTGGACGATGTTCTTTACACCGGGCGGACGATCCGCGCGGCAATGAACGGTCTTTTCGACTTGGGGCGACCAAAACGTATCCGGTTGTGCGTGCTGATCGATCGCGGACACCGGGAGCTGCCGGTGGAGGCGTCGTTCGTGGGCCGGACGGTGCAGACGAGCGACACAGAAATTGTGGAGGTTCGTCTTCGCGAAGTGGATAGCGAGGAGCGCGTAGTGCTGGTGGACCGGGTTCCGGAATCCGCCGGAGAGCACTCCGGAGGCAGGGCCTAAAGGGAACCGTGCTTCAGCGATTGTCACATTTGCTCGGGATCGAGTCTCTTAGCCGCGAGCAAATTGCTTTTTTCCTGGATCAATCGAAACCGTTCCAGGAATTCCAGCGTTATCCCCTAAAAAAACTGGCCACATTGCGCGGAAAAACCGTGGCAGTGGCTTTTTTCGAAGCGTCCACGCGCACGCGGATCAGTTTTACCACCGCGGCGGCGCGGCTGGGCGCGGATACGATGGCGCTGCAGGCGGAATCGTCCAGCCTGAAAAAGGGCGAATCGCTGATCGATACGGTTCGCACGCTTGAGGCTATGCGGCCCGATGGGATTGTGATCCGGCACGCGTCGTCCGGTGCGCCGGAATTCGTGGCGGCACGGCTGGATATTCCTGTGCTGAACGCGGGCGACGGGACGCACGAGCATCCGACACAGGCCTTGCTCGACGCGCTGACGATTCGCGATCGCAAAGGGAAGCTAGAAGGCTTAAACGTAACGATACTTGGCGACATTCTGCACAGCCGCGTAGCGCGCTCGAATATCCACCTGCTGAGCAAGTTCGGCGCCCGCATCACGCTGTGCGGGCCTGCGATGTGGGTGCCGCGCGAGGTGGCAGAGCTTGCGCCGAATATGCGGCGGACGCTGCGGATCGAAGAGTCGCTCGAAGGCGCGGACGTGGTGATGGTTTTGCGCGTCCAAACCGAGCGCTTGCACGAGCCTGCCCTGGCGGCGGACGAATATATAGAAGGTTATCAGCTTACGCTGGCTCGCCTGAAGCTCGCAAAAGCGGATGCACTGGTGCTGCATCCAGGGCCGATGATTCGCGGGCTGGAAATCGACTCAGCCGTGGCCGACGGGCCGCAATCATGCGTGCTCGACCAGGTGACGAACGGTTTGGCGGTGCGAATGGCTCTGCTTTATCACCTGATTGGCGGCGCACCCGCTGACGCGCCGCATCCCGCCGCCAAGGAAAGACAGAATGCTGCTGATTAAGAACGGGCGGGTAATCGATCCGGCCAGCAAGACGGATGCGTCCCTGGATGTGTTGCTCGATGGCGAGCGCATTTCGAAGGTTGGGCCGAATATTTCGGCTGAGGGCGCGGAAATATTCGATGCCAAGGGACTGACCGTCGCGCCCGGCTTTATCGATTTGCACTGCCACTTGCGCGAGCCCGGCCAGGAACTCTCCGAAACCATTGAGACCGGAACGAAGGCGGCGGCGCGCGGCGGATTCACGGCGGTGTGCTGCATGCCGAACACGCAGCCAGTAAATGATAATGCGTCGGTGACGCGCGGGATTGTGGAGCGCGCGGCTGCGGCAGGCTCGGTGCGCGTGTGGCCGATCGGCGCGGCGTCAATGGGGAGCAAGGGAGAGGCGCTGGCCGAAATTGCGGCGATGAAGCGCGCGGGAATCGTGGCGGTGAGCGACGATGGCAAGCCGATCGCGTCCGCGCGTTTGATGCGGCAAGTGATGGATTACTGCGACTCGCTTGATTTGCCGGTGATCGATCATTGCGAAGATGCATCACTTTTCGCCGGCGGCGTGATGCGCGAAGGACCGCATTCAATTCGCCTGGGGCTGAAAGGAATTCCGGCGCAATCGGAGTCGATTTGCACGGGACGCGATGTGGAAGTGGCTGCGCTGACCGGCGCGCGGCTGCACATCGCGCATATGTCCACACGAGGGTCGCTGGAATATGTGCGCTGGGCGAAGAAGCGGGGATTGCGCGTGACGTGCGAAGTGACGCCGCATCATTTCACGCTGACGGACGAGGATGTCCGCTACGATTCGCGCTACAAGATGAATCCGCCGCTGGCTTCGCGCGAGGATCGCGATGCGCTGATCGAAGGACTCGCCGACGGCAGCGTGGATGCCATCGCCACCGATCACGCGCCGCATCATCCCGCGAGCAAGGACGTAGAATTCGATCGCGCGCCTTTCGGCATTACCGGGTTTGAAACGGCGCTGGCGTTGGGCATTGCGGGTCTTGTGGATGCAGGGAAGCTCCCGCTGATGCGGCTCGTCGAGTTGTTTACCACCGGGCCGGCGCGAGTTCTCGGAATGAAGCGGGCGGTTGCCGCCGGGGAAGCTGCCGATCTTACAATTTTCTCAGTCGATCGCGAATGGACTTTTCGCGCTGCGGAGTCGCCGAGCAAATCGCGCAACACGCCTTTCGACGGACGCGGATTTCGCGGCGGACCCGCGGCAACGATCGTTGCAGGCAGAATTGTCTTCCGCAACTGACCAAGCCCCAGCGTGGATTTCAGTGAGCGCGACTGATCCAATCCGTGAAACCAGACATTCCGGCCTCAGCGACTATCTTGCTGCCGAGCGCACGCTGCTAGCGTGGATTAGAACTGGCTTGGCGTTGATGGGATTCGGATTTGTGGTTGCGCGATTTGGCCTTTTCTTGCAGCAGCTTCGCGTGATTGAACCGAGTTCTCGCGTAAGTTCCTATGGCTTTTCGATTTGGCTTGGCACGGCGCTAATCGCAACCGGCGTGGCGCTTGATGCGTTTGCGTCCTGGCATTACGTACGGCTGATTCGCCAATTAAACCGCGGAGAAGAAAATTTCCGCCGACCATCGGCGGCGGGGCTGGCTCTCGCCGTCTTTCTGGCGTGCGTGGGAGTGGCCATGGCGATCTATCTGATTTCGGTGTAACAGACGTCAGCCGGTGCGGATTGCTGCGAGAACTTCAGCGGCGTGGCCCTTCGCCGTCACTTTCTCCCAAACCTTGCGGATTATTCCGTCCGGGCCGATCCAGAACGACATGCGCACGATTCCGAGTGGCGACTTCCCGAAGAAAGTCTTCATCCGGCGGGCGCCATAGGCCTCGATTACATTGAAGTTCGTATCGGCGAGGAGCGGAAAATTCAGGTTGTATTTGGCTTTGAATTTCGCCTGGTCTTGAACCGAGTCGCCGCTGCAGCCCACAATCGCGGTGTTGGCAAGCGCGAATTGTTCCAGGGCGCTGCGAAATTCCACGGCTTCGTGCGTGCAGCCAGTGGTATCCGCCTTGGGATAGAAATACAAAATTAGATTGCGCCCGCGGTAATCGGCGAGCGAAACAGTCTTGCCGTCGTCGGCCGTGGCATGAAAATCGGGAGCCGGATCGTCCTTCTTCAGCACGTTGGATCTCCGTTTCGCGGGAAGAGCTATTCGCCGCGTAGAATTCGCTTGAGGATTTCGTTCACCACTTGGGGATTGGCTTGCCCGCGCGTTTCGCGCATTACTTGGCCCACAAAGAATTTGAAGACGCCTTCGTTGCCGGCCCGGTATTTCGCCACGTTGTCCGGGCTCTTCGCCACCAACTCCCGGGCGATTTTCTCGATGGCGCCGGTATCCGTCATTTGCGCGAGCCCCTCGGCGGCGATAATGTCCGCGGGCTGGCGTCCCGTTTCGAACATTACGGCGAATACCTTTTTGCCGCTTCCCGCAGTGATTTCGCCCTTGTCGACTTTCCGCAGCAACTCCGCGAGCGACTGGGGCGTTACGGGGCAATCCGAAACATCCTTTCGCGCATCGTTCAGGCGGCGAAGCAGCTCGACGGAGATCCAGCTTGCCGCGGTTTTCGCGGGAGCGCCCGCTTTCACGGCAGCCTCGAAATAATCCGCCAGTCCTTGCGAGGCCGTGAGAACGCCGGCATCGTATTCCGTGATTCCATACTCGCTCTGAAAGCGGGCGAGCTTCGCAGCGGGCAATTCGGGCATCGAGCGCCGCACTGCTTCAATCATCGCCGCCGAAACCGAGACGGGCAACAAATCGGGATCGGGAAAGTACCGGTAATCGTGCGCGAATTCCTTGGAGCGCATCGGCTCGGTGCGCCCCGCCGCGAGGTTCCAGAGCCGCGTTTCCTGAGCGATAGAGCCGCCGGACTCTATGACCGCGATTTGGCGCTCGATTTCGTATTCGAGCGCGTGAGCGAGATAGCGGAAGGAATTCAGGTTTTTCACTTCAGCCTTGGTGCCGAATTTAGGCGCGCCGCGCAGGCGCACGCTGACATTCGCATCGCAGCGCAGAGAACCTTCTTCCATATTGCAGTTGCTCACTTCGGTGTATTCGAGAATCTGTTTCAGCGTATTGAGATAGGCGTAAGCCTCGGCCGGGGAGCGCATATCCGGCTCGGAGACGATTTCGATCAGCGGCACGCCGCAGCGATTGAAATCGATGTAGCTCCAGCGGTCAGAGTCGGGGAAACCTTCGTGCAAACTCTTGCCTGCGTCGTCCTCCATGTGGAGGCGCGTGACACCGATGCGCTTTTTTTCACCCTCTACTTCAATCTCGATCATTCCCCCAATCGCGAGCGGCAGCTCGTACATGGAAATTTGGTAGCCCTTGGGCAAGTCGGGATAAAAGTAATTTTTGCGGGCGAACCGGGAACGTTCCTGAATCTTGCAACCGAGCGCCATCGAGGCGCGCAGAGCCAAGTCGAGCGCTTTCCGATTGAGTACGGGGAGCGCGCCGGGCAATCCGAGGCACACGGGACACGTATTCGAATTGGGCGCGTCGCCAAAGCGCGTCGAGCAGCCGCAAAACAGCTTGGTCAGGGTCTGGACATGCGCGTGCACCTCCAACCCGATGACGGCCTCGTAGCGCGCCATCACTTCGGGCGCGATTCGCGACGTTTCTTGCGCGGTTCGACTCATGACAAGCGCACGATTATAGCATCGGGCAAGTGCGCCGGAAGCTTGCGCCGATTACATCGGGTGATCGCCGCCCCATGTGTACGTTAAACCGAGGCGATAGTTGTAGCCCAGCGCCGGATAGCCAATTTCATCCTGGTAATGCTTATCGAAAAGATTTTCGATGTGCGCGACAGTTGAAAGGCCGTGGCCAAGATTGATGCTGTTGGCGAAGTCCCATCTGACGTAACTCGGATTGCTGGTAATGCACGGACTGCCCGGACCCGGCTGGCAAACGCCATTCACGAAGGTGCTGATGAAATCGCTATCGGACCTACGTCCCACATAGTGACCCGAGAGATTCCAGTTCATTCGCAAGAAATGAGCATTGGCCATCAGATTTGCCGAATGCAGCGGCCGCCGAAAAAGCCGGTTGCCGGCCTCAAACGAAGGATCGAATTCCGGGCCCGCCACGAGCACTTTGGAATCGTCGTATGTGTAATTCCCGGCGATGCTCAGCCACCGCGTAACCTCCACCTCGAACGACGTATTCGCGCCGTCCGCACGGGCGCTTTCGGTATTGAAAAAACTGCCGCCGAAAGCGGGGCAATTGGGATTCGAAACCAAAAAAGCAAAGCTCACGATATTGTGAAAGTCGTTGTGAAAGTAAGTGGCGGAGAAATGAATCCGGTCAGACGCAAATAGTTGATCGATTCCGGCGTCCACGGTGCGGCTTTCTTCTGGCGCTAGCCGCGGGCTGCAATCCGGCGGCAAGATTTCCGGCTCCTTGATTCCCTGCCCGTAGGAGGCGCGCAGACGCGTGGCGCCCCAGAATCCTTGCCCATCGCGCAACGCGTACGAAACGCCCACGCGCGGCACAAATCGTGTCCCGAAGAATCCGTTTGCTTCGGCGCGCCCTCCGATCACGGCGGTGAGGCGCCGGCCGAATTGCCGCCGCACTTCCAAATATCCGGCTTGGTTGTGCCGCGTCTCGGTTGGCCCGACCTCGACTTCGTTTTCATATCCGGCCGTGATTTCTCCCTGACGAAAAAGATAGGTCGACTGCCCTTCGAAGCCGGCCCGGTTGTATTTGCTGATGAAGGAGCCAAAAAAAGGAGAGAAATCGTTGTCCTGAAAGCGCGATTCGAAGCCGGACACCTGGTGCTGCCAATGCTCTCCGGTTGTGAAATTCCAGCTCAAATTGGCCGAGAAGTCGTGCAGATCATTGTGCTGGCCAAGAACGGCCTGGCCGGGAAGTAGTGTTTGTCCCGGTTGACCGGCATCGCTGGAAGTGTTGCGAAGAGACAGACGCAACGAATCCGTATCGGAAAACTTCCACCCGAAATTTCCCGATGCGGTCGCGTCGCGAAAGTAGTCGCCCGGTCCCTGCCCCTCGGTCGAGAAATATTGGCTTCCGGCCGAATAATCGAATCGGCTGCCCGCCAGACCGCTGAGTTGCGCGCTACCGTTTCCGGTGCCGAAGGTGCCGCCGTCACCTTCGAGGGTGAATTGCGGCACTGCCGTAGTTCCGCGATGCGTGAAAATCTGCACCGCGCCGTCCATGGCGTCGGAGCCGTAGAGCGCGCTGGACGCACCATGGACGATCTCGATCTTGTCCACGTTCAGAAGCGTGAAATTCGAGAAATCGATTGCGCCTCCGGGCTGGTTCACTGGCGTGCCATCCACGAGTACCTTCGTATAGTTCGAATTTCCGCCATCGAGAAAAAGCCCGGTTACGCCGCCAAACGGCCCGCCGCGATCGAAGCTCACTCCTTGCTCCGAGGCGAGCATGTCGATCATCCATATCGCTTGCCGCTGATCGATCTGCGTTTTGGTGATCACGTCGACGACGTCCGGCGCGGTTTCGGCGGTGGTCGGCTCTGCCGTATCGCTCACCACCACGCTTGAGGACATTTTTTCAAGCTGCAATCGCACGTCCCACGCACGCATTTCGCCGGCAGCGAGAGCGAACTCCCGATCCACTGGGGCGAAAGCTGCGTGCCGGACGCTGAGCTGATATTTGCCAGGCGCTAGCGCGAGCGCAAAAGTACCGTCAGCCGTGCTCTGCACGCGACGAACCATGCCGCGCGAAGCAATCGGCTGCGCGGTGATTTCCGCCCCTGCAATGGCTGCGCCGCTTGGATCGGTTACCGTGCCTTGAATTGTGGCTGTTTTTTGTGCGTGAGAAATTATCGGTCGAACGAAAAGTGTTGCGATGACACCTGCAAAAACGAGGGACACAAAGCGGTGCGGTCTCATTTTTCCTCCTCTCCCTCTCGCGCGGGAGCTGAAGGTTGTCCGGAAGCGCGCGCTTGGCGTACTTTCGGATTGAGACTCCGCCGGTCTCCTGGCTTGGCGAATTGTCCCGATATATCCGGAACCCCGGCGCGGCCTTCCCATCCCGCCATCGAATCTCGATCGATTCGCTGGCCGGGCCAGTGGCACGCGCCGAAAAACTTCCGCCTTACAGTCGCGCGGCGGCGACGGTTTTTCACCGTCTTCCCGTGCGCGGAGTCTCCTTGTGATTATTTGCGGCGCTTGATGCTTCAAACCCGCGCCGTTTGCGAAGGCCAAAAACGCCTTTGCGATTGACGTGAAAAACCCTTCAAATCTATTGCCCGCCCCTCAGGACCACGCGCGGCCGCCCGCTGGCACTCATCTCGATTTCCAGCGGCGCCTCGAACACCTCTTCGAGCAAAGAGCGCTCGTACACTTCCGCCGGCTTCCCTACGCGCAGGCATTTGCCTCTGTGCAGCAACACGATGCGGTCGCAGAACTCCGCGGCCAAATCGAGCTCGTGCGTCACCACCAGCACGGCGTAGCGATTTTCGTCCGCCAGCCGGCGCAACCGCCGCAGCAATTCCACTTTGCCTCCGATATCGAGGTGCTGCGTCGGCTCGTCGAGCAATAGTAGCGACGGGCGCTGCGCCAGCGCGCGCGCCAAAATCACGCGTTGTTTTTCGCCGCCGGAAAGCCGGTCCATCCATCGATCGCGAAGCGCGTCCGCGCCCACTTGCGCCAGCGCGTTTCCGGCGTGCAGGCAATCCTCCGCGGATTCAAACCGCAGCCGCCGCCCGTAGGGATAGCGTCCCTGCAGAACGTACTCCCACACGCGCAGCGGAAACAGCAGCTCGCTTTCCTGCTGCACCAGCGCGATCTGTTGCGCGCGCGCGCGCAAATCGATCTGGCTCACTTCGACGCCGTCAATTTCGATTCGCCCGGATAACGGCCTGTTCACTCCGGCAATCAGCGTGAGCAGCGTGGATTTTCCGCTGGCGTTCGGACCCAGGATCGCCACCAGTTCGCGCTGCTGCGCTTCGAAGCTCACGGGACCCAGCGCGAATTTCGGCGCGGAGCGGTCCGTCGCTGCGTACGCATAGCTTGCCTGTTCGACTTTCAGCCGCAATCCCGGTTGCGTCGCGGCGGTCGCAACCGCCGAAGCATTGCTTGCCGCCGCTCCGCTCATCGCACTCTCCGCCGCATCAGATAAATGAAGACAGGAGCGCCCGCGATCGCCGTCATCGCGCCGACCGGCAATTCCGTGGGAGCCACAACGATCCGCGCCAGCGCGTCCGCGAGCACGATCAGAATCGCTCCGCCCAGCGCGGATGTGGGAATCAGCAGCCGGTAGTCGGTCCCAAACATCATGCGCATCAAGTGCGGCACCAGCAGCCCCACGTATCCGATTGCGCCGCTCACCGATACGGCCAGTCCGGTGAGCACCGAAGCCGCCACGTAGACGACCAGCTTCACACGATTCACGTTCACGCCGAGGTGCCGCGCCTCTTGTTCGCCTGTGAGGATGAGATTCAAATCGGACGCCGTGGTGTAAATCGATCCCACGCCGACAATCAAAACCAGATAAAGCCAGCGCGAATCAACCGTGGGCTGCGAAGCCAGGTCGCCCATCAGCCAAAAGGCCATCCCGCGGAGATCGCGCCCGCTCAGCGTGGTCATCATGAACATGATGACCGCCGAAAGAAATGATGCGGTCACAATTCCGGCCAGCAAAAGCGTCGCGCTATCGAGTTGCCCACCGCGGCGTCCCAGAAAGTACACGGCCGCGGTCGTGACACCCGCGCCCGCAAAAGCGGCCACTTGAATTGCACCCGGCGTGTGCGGCGCGACGATCAATCCAATGATCGCGCCCAGCGCCGCACCGCTCGAAATACCCAACACGTACGGATCGGCCAGCGGATTCCGCAAGAGCGCCTGAAAACCGGCGCCGGCGGTCGCGAGCGACGCCCCTACGGCAATCCCCAGCATAATGCGCGGCAATCGAATCTCGAAAATCACGTCGCGGAATTCCGCCGGGATCGCGTCCCAATGGCGCAGAACGCCATTCACCAACGTCATTACGATATCGCGCACAGCGATCGGATACGCGCCCACGCGCAGGGAGATCACCATGGCCGCGAACAGCACGCCCGCAAGCCCGACGCAAATCCATGCCACGCGCTGCGGCGTCAAAGGGCGCATTCAGCGCACCTCTCGGCTATCCGAGCGGCGGCGAGTACCGCTCGCGCCGTTTGAGATTCGCTTTTATTCCAAGGAATCGCGCGATTTTCCGAGAACGCCTCCGGATGCAACTGCCGTGCCAGCTGTTCGATCATATCCACCAGCCCGGGCGATGGCCGTATCGCCTCCTCGCTCACGTCAACCACATGTCCCTGCTCAACGGCATCCAAATCTCTCCACGCCGGTCGCGCGCGCAAGTCAGCGAGCTCTGCCGGGGCTCCCCCGCCATGATCGTTCGTGAAGATGATGTAGTCCGGCTGCAACCGCACCACTTCCTCGATGCTCAGGCGCGGCCATTTCTGTCTCGATACCAGCACAGATTCCGCTCCGGCCCATCGCAGCGCGTCTGCAATGAAAGTATTCTGTCCGATGGTCTGCAGCGGTTCCAGCCACACTACAAACAGTACGTGGACCTTCGGCCGTTCGCTCAGCCTCGCGCGCACCGCATCGAGGCGCTGTTGCAGCTTGCCAACGAGTTCCGTTCCCTGCTTCGGCGCGCCGATCACGTCCGCTACGTGCTGAATCGAATCGAGCATCCCGCGGACGGTCTCGGGATCCGTGGTGTAGACGGCAATTCCCAAGTTCTTCAGCGCGTCAGCCGTCTCAACGCGATTGATCGAAGTCGTTGCCAGCACCAAGTCCGGACGCAGCGCCACAATCGCTTCGAGGCTCGGATTCTGCGGATCGCCCACATGCGGCTTCGACTTTGCGGCGGTCGGCGTGTCGCAGACGTTCGTGTCGCCGACGAGCCGGCCCTCGAGCCCCAGCGCGTACATGGTCTCCGTGAGATTGGGAGCGAGCGTCACCACGCGATTCACGGTTGCGGGTATTTTCACTTCTCGCCCCACCTCATCGGTCACCATGCGCCCGCTCGGAGGTTGCGCAGCTCGTTGCCGAGCGGGCCGTGGTGTGGCAATCGCATATGGCACCGCACTCGGAACCAGCGCGACGAACATTCCCATCACGCAAGTTCGCCAGCCTCGCAGTCGCCCCAATTCCGTGTCTCCAACAAAAAAGCCTCGCGAGGATAGCGAGGCTCATCGCCACACCCTTTCTCGCGAAGAGTGTTGGCTTCGACTGGCGCGAGTACATGCCTGACTTTCAGCGGCCGCTCGCGCGGCGCGCCGATCACAGTGGCGGGACCGTGGCCGATTTTCACGGCCTTCCAGATGCCCGTGCCAGTTCAATTGTCGCTGGCGAGTCTATGCTGCGCTTTACGCAGTGTCAATCAATCTCGCTTAGCGGTTCTTCCACTTCGGGGCGCGCTTTTCCACCAGCGCGCGCAAACCTTCCTGCGAATCTTCGAGTTCCGCCAATTCGTTCAAGAAAACCTTCATCGAATTGCGCACCCCATCACGCAGCGGCATCCCGAGGCTGCCCATGATGGCTTTCTTGGCCATGGTGAGAACGGGCGCGGATTGCGCCGTCACCTTTGCCGTCACCTCGTCAATTTTCTTTTGCAGCCCATTTTCGGGCACCAGCCAGTTGACCAGCCTCAATTCTTCCGCGCGTTCGGCGGACATCGTCTCTCCGGTCAACACCAGCTCCAGCGCTTGTTTGGGCCCGAGAAGGTACGGCAGGATGGCCGCAGCCAGTGGGGGGAATACTCCCAGCTTGATTTCCGGCTGCGCAAATTTTGCCTTCGGCGTGGCAATCACTAGGTCGCCCAACGCCGCCAGCTCCGCTCCTCCTCCGAATGCGGGGCCGTTCACTACGACCAGCAGCGGCTTCGAGGCATCGAGCATTGCAGAAAATGCACCGTGGAAAGCATCCAGAAGCTGAAATATTCGCCGCTGAGTGTACTCGCCGATCTCGATGCCGCCGCAAAACGCTTTGGCCGCCGAATCGAGAATGATCAGCTTTATGTTGTTGCGATCGCCGAATGAGTTGATGCCCACGGCAAGCTCGCTGAGCATGCGCTCATTTAAAAGATTATGTTCGGGGCGATCCAGCGTGAGGTGGCCTACGTCTCCTTCAGCGCGCACCTTCACGAATTTGAAGTCTTCGACTTTCGGCGCGACCAGCGCCAGGGTTCCGAGAACTTCTACTCCCCGCGAAGTTGGCGGCATTTGAAATCGCTCCAGGCTTGCGACGACCCCCCTTGGAAGCGGGGATGTCTTCATCCAAAGGTTAGACCGTTTCGATTTCGACTGCTACGCCCAATCCGCCCGACACACACAATGTGGCAAGACCCCGTCGGCCAGTCCTTGGACTGGCCGATGGGCCAGTTCCCAGTCCGGAAGCCCTGCGCACTTCGTGAATCAACGTAGTGAGAATGCGAGTGCCGGTGCACGCGATCGGATGACCGAGCGCGATCGCGCCTCCATTGGGATTGAGCCGTTCGCGGTTGAAGTGGAGATCGCGGTCGCAGGCCAGCACTTGCGCTGCGAAGGCCTCGTTCAGCTCGATTACATCGTAGTCCTCGAGTTTCGTTCCGGTGCGCTTCGTCAGGCTGCGTACCGCCGGCACGGGACCGATTCCCATCACGCGGGGATCCACCGCCGCAATACTGGCGTCCACAATTCGCGCAATCGGCTTGAGCCGCAGCTCGCGGACCTTTTCCTCGCTCGCCAGCACCACGGCCGCCGCGCCGTCGGTGATGCCACTTGAATTTCCGGCCGTTACGGTACCGTTCTTGCTGAACACCGGCGCCAGCTTGGCCATTCCCGCGAGCGACGCATCCTGCCGCACATGCTCGTCCTTCAGCAGAATGGTCACATTGCCTTTTTTATCCGTGACCGGCACGGGAACAATTTCTTCTTTGAAGTGGCACTCGGCGGAAGCTACCGTAGCACGGCGGTGACTCTCCACCGCAAATTCGTCCTGTTCCTCCCGCGAAATTTTGTACTGCTCCGCGAGCACCTCGGCCGTTTCCCCCATGATCATCTTCGAGAGAGGACAGAGAAAGCCATCGCGGTACATCCCGTCGATCAATTGCTGATTCCCCAACCGGAATCCCCAGCGCCCCTCCACGAGGTACGGTACGCGACTCATCGACTCAGCGCCGCCCGCCACGATAATTCCGGCTTGGCCGGTGACGATCTGCTGCCACCCCAGCACCGCAGCGCGCAATCCCGAAGCGCACGCCATGTTCACAGTAAACGCTGGTACGTCATCGCCAAGGCCTGATCGCCACGCGATTTGCCGCGCCGGGTTCGGCCCCACGCCCGCAGGTCGCGCGTTACCGAAAATCACTTCATCGACGTGCCAGGGCAGGGTCGAGACGCCGTTCGTCGCCTTGCCTGCATCCGCTCCGGTGGCGGCCGGGTAGTCGAACTCGCCGGGTGCTCGCTCAGGCGGCAGCGGTTCGCCGAACGCACGTTCCAGCACCGCACGCACGGCAATCGTTCCCAGGTCCGGCTGCGTGAAATCCGCCAGCATGCCGCCGAATTTTCCGATTGGCGTACGCGCCGCGCTCACAATGTAGACGTCGTTGGCCACAGTTGTTCGATGTTAGCACAGCTTTTTCTGGCTCCCGAATTCGCCGATTTAAGGAGCGCCGCCAGCGTGCAATTCCTATTTCGCTGTCGGATTGCAGGGAACAAACTGCTGGTATATGGGAACAATCTCCACGGTTCAGTACCAACGAGAATTCGTACGCTAAACTACACTCAAGCCCGCTAAACCGTCGCGTTATAACCACTTCGATAAACACCCAGGGTTGGTACTCTCATTGCTTTAACTATCGCGGTATCTCAACAGGAATCCAACAGCCGGTTGGAAAAAGCTTAGAATTTCAGAAGCAGATAGCGAGCCGCTGATGAGAGATAAACCGAAAATTTTCGATGATTCTGAGCGGGAGTCGAGCCGCCAACTTCGGACCGTCCCTGCAATTGAAAAGGCTCGGGAAAATGCCGCGACAGGCATCCAGACACGCGACGTCGAACAGCGGCTGGATACTCTTCGGCAGCGGGTGCACAACCTAAAGGCCGATTCTTCTTTAGTATGGCTGGAAGACCGCCTGCACATTTTCGATCCGGCCCTGGATTTGCGCGTGAAGGTCGAAGCAGTGCACCTGATGTTATGCGCCGCGGCACTGCTCAGCGACTCCGGCAAGGAAAAGGTCCTCCTAACCGTCAGAAATTCCCTCGACCAGCTCGAAAAGGCCGTCGAGCTGGACGTACACGCCGCCTGATTCGGCACCCAGCCGCTCCAAGACCTGTTTCCGCCATCGCATCTTCATTCCTCGCTTCTCAGCGCGCGGATTTTCCGTTATTCTCTCCGCCCATGAACGTCTACGAAATTCCCAAGGACGTCAGCAAGCTCGAAGACTTGCGTCGCGCGCAGCGGCCCGACCCCAAGCCCGGGCCCTATGACGTTCTCGTTCGCATCCGCGCGGCCGCGCTAAATTACCGCGATCACGCCATCATCGTCGGCGCGTATCGCTACAATCTTGATCGCGCCACGATTCCCTGCTCCGATGGCGCCGGCGATGTAGTCGCCGTGGGCTCGAGCGTCACGCGTTTCAAGCCGGGCGACCGCGTAATCCCCTCATTCTTCCAAGTGTGGATTGATGGAACGCCTCCGAAAAACCGCGCGGCTCTGGGCGCGCCGCTCGATGGCACCCTCGCCGAATACATCGCGCTGCACGAAGACGGCTGCGTCGCCATGCCGAAAAGTCTCTCTTACGAAGAGGCGGCCACTCTTCCCTGCGCGGGCGCCACTGCGTGGAACGCCCTGATGCTCGCCGGCTCGCCCATCAAGCCGGGAGACACCGTGCTCTGCCTGGGAACGGGCGGCGTTGCGATGTTCGCATTGCAGTTCGCGCGGGCCGCCGGAGCGCGCGTCATCGTCACTTCATCGAGCGACGCGAAAATCGAGCGTGCCCGCTCCATCGGCGCATCAGGCGGCGTGAATTATAAGGCCCATCCCGATTGGGAAAAGGAAGTGCTCGCGCTCACCGACGGGCGCGGCGTCGATTGCGTGATCGAAAATGGCGGCATCGGCACGCTCGCGCGCTCGTTTCAGTGTGTCGGATGGAAGGGAAAAATCGCCCTGGTCGGCGTGCTCGCGGGGCGCGAGGGCAACGCCAATCCACACGACTTGATGTTCAAGAGCGCCAGCCTGCACGGCATCGGAGTTGGCAGCCGCGCCTCCCTCGACCAATTGATTCAGGCTATCGAAGTGAATCGGATCAAACCCGTTATCGAAAAGGTCTTTCCTTTCGACCAGGCCGCCGAAGCATTCCGCCTCCAGGCCTCCGGCAATTTCCTCGGCAAAATCGCCATCGCCATGTGAAATGGAAAAAACCCCGACGTCGCACTGACCCGCGTGGGAGCCAAACCGTCCCTACCATCAAATCGGAAACCAAAGCCCTCGAATCGCGCGTCTCAATCCACAAGCAGACGTGACGGTCCGACGAGGATCGTCATCCTGACCCTGGGTGGTGAAATCCGGGTAGGGATCGTTAGGCGTCAAGATCCTGCGGCTGGACCTCACCCCTCGGCCGCAGGATAACCATCTCCGATCGCGCGGCGTGTTAGCTTATAAGCGTGAAAAGGAGATTCCGCCATGCCTCGCACCCGCCGCAGCGATAAGCACCCTTTGAGGCCATCCACAAAAGTTCTCACCGAAGGATTCGACCCTACTCTTTCGCTGGGCTCCGCGCGCCCTGCTGTTTTTCGCAGTTCCACATACGTTTTTTCCAGCCCGGAAGCTGCCGAGCATGCTTTCAACGTCACCTCCGGCCGCGCCAGGCTGCCCGAAGGCGAAGGGCCCGACTTGATCTACTCGCGCTTCAACCATCCCAACGCGCAGATGCTCGAGGACCAAATCGTGAACCTCGAAAAAGGCTCCAAATCTGCGCTGGCCTTCAACTCCGGCATGGCCGCGATCGTCACATCGCTTTTCGCTCTTTTGCGCCCCGGCCAATCCATCGTTTACACCGTCCCGATTTACGGCGGCACGCAGCATTTCATTCAGGACTGCCTCTCGCAGTGGGGCATCTCAGGCACCCCCGTTTTTTCGGGTGACGCCGCTCGAATCAGCCGCGCGATCACGTCCGCGAAAAATCTAGGCGCTGTGATGCTCGAAACACCCGCCAATCCCACGCTCATCATGACGGACATCCGTCAGGTTTGCGACGCCGTCGTCGCGCTGAAAATTCCCAAGGGCCGCGCGCGTCCTCTGGTGCTGGTGGACAACACTATGCTCGGCCCGTCGTTCCAGCATCCGCTGGAGCTGGGCGCTGATCTCGTCCTCTACTCGGGCACAAAATATCTTTCCGGCTTCAGCGACATGCTCGCCGGAATCGCGCTTGCGAAAGATTCCGACCTGATTCGCAGGATTCGCCCCACGCGCGGCCTCTTCGGCACCATTCTTCAGCCCGACGAATGCTGGATGCTCGGCGGCCGCTTGCCCACCGTGCGTTTGCGCATGGACAAGTCCAGCATCGACGCGCAGCGCATCGCCGAGCGACTCGTCGCGCACAAGAAAATCACAAAAGTTCTCTACCCCACGCTCTTCACCGATCCGGAACAGAAAAGAATTTACGCTGCGCAGTGCGATTATCCCGGCGGCATGGTCTCGCTGGAACTTCGTGGCGGCAAACGCGCGGCCTTCGATTTCCTGCGCAACCTCAAGATCGCCAGAAATGCTGTCTCTCTCGGCGGCGTCGAGACTCTCGCCTGCCATCCAAAAACCACCACGCATTCCGGCTTCAGCGAAAAAGAATTCGCGCAAGCCGGCATTACGGACGGCCTCGTCCGCATCTCCGTCGGCATCGAGCACTGGCGCGACCTACTCGCCGACTTCGAGCAAGCTCTCGATGCGGCGTAACTCTCACCCGACCCGCCAAGTGCGTGAATTTGTTCTACAATCGCCTGCCGAAACGGAGAGCAAACCGAAAATGCTGAATCGTCGAAAAACCCTTCTCGCTTTGATTTTCGCGACGAGCCTTGCGTCCGCGTTTCTTAGTTTCCGCTCCGCCGCGCAGCAGCGATCTCCACAGCAAGCTTCGCCGCAGGCGCCTGGTCCGCAGGCGCAAGGACCGCTCGTCGGCCCGATGGCGCGAATCGTCGGCCAGGCTGTCTTCAACAAAAACTGTGCGAGCTGCCATCACCACGCCATGACGAGCGCCGACGAAAACGCCAACAAGGGCGGCCGCGCCGCCCCCAATACCGAAGCACTCGCGCAAATGACTCCGGAGGCCATCTACGCGACGCTCACCACCGGCGTTATGGCCGCGCAGGCCCAGAATCTCTCGGACAGCGAAAAGCGCGCTGTCGCGGAATTTTTTGGCGGACGCCCGCTCGGCGCAGCCGACGCCGGCGACGCCAGCCATATGACCAACCATTGCGCATCGAATCCCGCGATTAACGATGCCGTGTCAACGGACTCTGAGTGGAATGGCTGGGGCAACGGCCTCGCCAACACTCGCTTTCAATCCGCGCAAGCCGCCGGATTCAGCGCCGATCAAGTCCCGAACCTGAAATTGAAATGGGCGTTTGGCCTGCCCGCGGGCGGAGAGACATCCGGCGAACCGTCGGCCTTTGGCGGACGTGTTTTCTTCGGCGACTACAACAGCTTCGCCTATTCGCTCGAGGCCTCGACCGGCTGCGTCTACTGGTCGTTTCATGCCGACGCGCAAATCCGCACTGCGGCTCTCGTCGCGCCCATCAAGAGCAAAGCCAGCACCGCTTACGCCGTTTTCTTCGGCGACAAAAAAGCCAATCTCTATGCGCTCGACGCGCGCACCGGCGCGCTGCTTTGGAAGCGTAACCTCGAGCAACGACTGCTCTCGCACATCACCGCCGCGCCGGTTTTTTACAAGGGTCGGCTATACGTCGGGCTCGCTGGCTCCGAAGAAATCGTTTCCTCCGATCCGCACTATGCTTGCTGCACGTATCGCGGCAGCCTTACCGCGCTCGACGCGAATACGGGCGCGGTAATCTGGAAAACGTACACGATTCCGGATGAGCCCAAGCCCACCAGGAAGAATTCTCTCGGCACGCAGCTTTGGGCGCCTGCGGGCGCATCGATCTGGTCCGCGCCGACCATTGATCCCAAGCTCAACGCAATTTATGTCGGCACGGGCAATGGTTTCACCGAGCCCGCGGCGAAAACGTCAGACTCGATCATGGCCTTCGATCTGAAGACGGGCAAAGTGCTGTGGTCGTACCAAGCCCTCGCCAACGACGCATCGCCCGGCGATTGCGTTGGCCCCGGCCCCAAGGACGCTCACTGTCCCGCGAATGTTGGCCCCGATTGGGATTTTGGAAACTCGCCGATTTTGCAGACGCTCTCGAACGGCAAGCGCGTTCTCGTCTGCGCGCATAAAGGCGGCGAAGTCGTCGCACTCGATCCTGATCGAAGCGGCGCGCTGCTCTGGACCGCCGACCTTTCCGCCGGCCGCGACACGACTGCTCCTATTCAGGTGCAAATCATGTGGGGCGGCGCTGCGGACGCGGACAACGTTTACTACGATACGCAGGCCGGCACCGTGGCGGCGGTGCGCCTCGCGGATGGAAAAGTTCTGTGGGACGTTCCCATTGCCCCGTCTCCCGCGCATCCCGGCGCTGGCGGTCGCCCGCGGAAAGGATTCGAAGCTGCGGTTACGGTGATGCCGGCGTCGTCTTCGCGGGCGGATGGGACGGCGTCTTGCACGCCCTTTCCACCGCCGATGGCCACGAAATTTGGCAGTTCGATACCGCGCGTGAATTCACGTCCGTCAATGGCGTTGCGGCCAAAGGCGGATCGCTCGGCGCACCCGGCCCGGTCATCGCAGCGGGCATGCTCTTCGTCGGCTCCGGCTACGTCGGCACCGGCAATGGCATGCCCGGCAACGTCCTCCTCGCCCTCACCCCGGAGTAGCGCTCTGCTCCCGAAGGTTTAACTGTAGCGCCGGGTCCTTCAGCCCGGCAGCCGTTGCCTTTGCTAGGCATAGTTTCGTCGCGGCTCACGTTCCCCGCTTGACTCGTCTCGCCGCCGCGTCTAGCCTGTACTGAATGCGCTTGAGCAAAACATTGCTACTCGCGGTGCTTGCACTGAGCTTGGCAAGCTACGCGGTCGATTGCTCCGCGCTCCAAACGCCTGCCGCCGCGATGCACTGTTGCGCTTCTATGCCCTGCTCGCACGGCCACGGGCAACAAGACTGCTGCAAGAACATGCCGTCCATGCACGTACCGTTCGTGCAGCCTGCCTCCTTGCACCACGTACAGTTTTCGTCTGCCGTCGCGGCGGCATTGCCAGCCGTCGCAGATTCGAAGGCTTTAGATGGGTCCCGACTGTTCGCGACCGTCTACTGTCACGCGCCGCCTATTCTTCCCGCCAGCCTCTTACCACTTCGCCTCTGATCGCTCCTCCAGATAAAAGCGGCTCGACCCGCTTCCGCGGATAAGTGTTTCCGCGTGCAGTCATCTTTGCTGGAAGGAGAGTCTGTGAAAATAAAGTACGCAATCTGCTTCGGCAGGTTCGCTCTAATAGCTATTCTATCTGTCGTTTGTTCCGCGCACGCGCTCAGGGCGCAAGGCACTGCGCCCGAAACCGCGCCACCGCTATTTCCGGGCGGCGCGTTAATTTCCTACAACTCCATTTTCACCACGCGCGGCCTGGCGCCGGGCGATCCCACAAGCATCTCCGCCACGGCCAGGCCCACGTTCTCGCACGAAGGCGATTTCAATTTCACCTGGGGATTCTTTCGCGATTTCGACCTCACCGTTCTCATTCCCGTGGTCACAAATCGCTTTGACATCCCAAGTGCCCGGGGAGTTGGCGGTACCGGATTGGGCGACGCAATGGTCCTCGTCAAATACCGCTTCTACCGGCGCGATTCACCTCGCGGGACCACGCAGGCGTCCGTTACTGTTGGCCCCAAACTTCCCACCGGCCTCACGCATTTGAATCAAGCCAATGGCGATCGACTGCCCGCAACCTTGCAGCCCGGCTCGGGGTCGACCGATCTATTTCTCTCGGCGAATTGGACCTACACCGGCCTTTTCAATCTCAGGCGTCTCGTGGCCGACGAGGATTTCCACTCGTTGATACGTACCGAGGGAACTCAAGCGACCCGCCTCGGCAGCGACATCGAATCCCGCTTTTGGCTCTCGTTTCGTCCCTACGAAGCCAATGACGCAACTCGCGAGTGGTTTATCGGCCCCGCGCTCACCTGGCTGCATTCGCAGGACGATCGCATCGCGGACATCACTCAAAAAGAAAGCGGCGGTGACGTCTTACTCGCCGGTGTCACCACCTACGTCGGCGTGCGTCCGGGAATGCATCTTTGGCTCGGAATGGATTGGGACGTCGCGCACTCCAATGGTGCGATGTTTGCTCCGATTCGTCGCCACGTAAGTTTTGGAGTCACACAGCAGTTCAGATTTCATATGCTCTGAAAGGAGAAAAAATGAAAATCAATAAGTTCGCGCTGCTTTTGTTGTTGGGCGCCGCCGTCGCGCCCGTCTCGCAGGCACAAATAAAACATGTCGAGATGCGCGTCGAAGGCATGACTTGAAACTTTTGAGCCTACGGTGTGCAACAACACCTGCAGCGCCAGTCTGGCGTGCAAAAAGCGGAAGTCAGTCTCAGGGACGGCACAGTGCAGATAACTCCCAAAGAAGACGGGCAAATCAATCCCGCTGAGCTTCTAAAGGCCACCTACGATAGCGGCGTTACCGTCGCCGAATTGGACGTGACCGCCGAAGGGCGCATCGTGAAAGACGCTTCCAGCGCGCTCGCATTTCAGGTGGAACCCAATCGCTCATGGGTAATCACTCCCAACGGTCAATCGCGGAGTCTCGCGCCCCTCGCGGGCACGCCGTCAAAAATCACCGTCACGGGTCAGTTGTATCTGAAGTCAGGGAAAAAGAAAGCAGACCCTTCGGTGCCGCTCAAGCTGTTGATTACGAAAATTCAGAACAAGGAATGAAAGAGGACAAATGTCGCATACAGCTGAGCGTCGCCTCGTGAACTTGTTCCTCGTTTTGATGGCCGTGGTCTTAGCCGGATGCCATCAGCATTCGGCGAGCACCACAAAGCCGGCGCAGCCTGTGATCGCGGCAGGCGAGATCGGTTCTCGCCTGCCCGATTTTTCCGTCAAGGATCTCCAAGGCCATGAGATTTCGTCGTCCGATTTTCGCGGCAAGGTCCTCCTCGTTGACGTTTGGGCCACCTGGTGCCAACCCTGCAAAAAGGAAATGCCCGGCTACCAGAAGTTGCTGGACCGCTATGGTCCTCGCGGCTTCGCCGTCCTCGGCCTCAAAGCTACGATGATGATGGATACCGAAGACCCGATCCAGTTCGCCCGCGAAGCCGGTGTCCACTACCCGTTGGCGATCGCGCCAGCACAAGCCACCCAGGCGCTAGGCGGAATCTTGGGCTTGCCCACCACGTTCCTCTATGACCGCCAAGGTATCCTGCGCTACAAAGTAATCGGCTTCGAATATACCAACGTCATCGAAGCCCAGCTAAAATCCCTTCTCGGGGACTGACGTATTTGTTTCGTTTGAAAGAGTCCACAGGCGCTCGTGCTTGACGCGCAGCCTCCCATCTAGAAACATGGAGGCATGGTCCAAACGACCGCAGTTCGGGCGCAGTCGGCGGCTCTTGCGAGCGCGGGGATCGCTGTGCGCCGCTGGTGGGCGGTGACTGGCGGAACAAGGGCAACGGCTGCCAGCCCAAAGGCCCGGCCCTACATGAAGGCCCGGCACCGCACAGGTTGGGCAGGCATCGCGCGGAATCGCTCGGGAAGTGGAATAACCGCCACGAAACGGACGACGCAAAAGCGGCTTTCTACTCGACACAGGGGGACGAGTAGGGCATGACGCAAGTCATTGCAAACAAAGGACGGAGGTGCAGTCTACTCGACACAGAAGTGCGAGCCTCAATTCGAGCAACGCCTGGCGGGCTGAAGCCCCGGCGCTACACAAGCTGCTACGTTTCGGTTATTCTGCCTCCCCTATGCTGGACCTTGGATTCGTAAGAGAGCACATGGACGTGATCGAGAAGATGGCGCGCGACCGCGGCATCAAGCTCGACCTCGGTCCTTTCGTCGAACTGGATACCGAGCGGCGGAAGCTGATCACCGCCACCGAGCAGATGAAGGCGGAGCGCAATAAAGCCAACGACATCATCGGCCCGCTGCAGAAAGCAATTCGCGATCTCGAAGCGAAGGGCCAGGACGTGACGGATCGCATCGAGCAAAGAGACACGCTCCTGCGCCAGATGAAGGAATCGTCAGACAAAATCAAGCGCAGCGACGAGCTTGTCGCCAAAATGGACGAGGCGCTGAAAGAATTTCTGCTGACCATTCCGAATATTCCGCACGCGAGCGTCCCCGTGGGAAAAAGCGCGGGGGACAACGTGGAGGTGCGGCGTTCGGGCGAGCCGCCGAAATTCGATTTCGCGCCGCGCCCGCATTGGGAGCTCGGCGAGCGCGCAGGGATTTTGGATTTCGAGTCCGCGGTGAAAATCGCGGGCGCGCGGTTCGCGGTTTATAAAGGGCTCGGAGCGCGCCTCGAACGTGCCCTCGCCAACTTTTTTCTAGATGTGCACACGCGCGAACACGGCTACACGGAAATCCTGCCGCCCTTCATTGTCAACACGGCAGCGCTGACGGGCGTGGGCCAGCTTCCGAAATTTTCCGCTGACATGTTTCACCTCGAAGGCACGGATTTGTGGCTCACGCCCACCTCCGAAGTGGAGCTGACCAATCTTTATCGCGACGAGACAATCGACGCGGACGAATTGCCCATAAAAGTCTGCGCGTGGACGGCTTGCTTCCGTTCCGAAGCCGGCGCGGCGGGAAAAGATACGCGCGGGATCAAGCGCCAGCACCAGTTCCAGAAAGTGGAGCTATTCAAGTTCACGCGGCCGGAAAAAAGCTACGACGAGTTGGAAACGCTGGTCCGCAATGCCGAAAAGCTGCTGGAACGCCTGGGCCTCCACTATCGCGTGATGCAGCTTTGCACCGCGGACATGGGTTTCGCGTCGGCGAAAACGTACGACATCGAGGTGTGGCTGCCGTCGGCAGGCGAATTCATGGAAATTTCATCCTGCTCGAATACGGAGGCGTTTCAGGCGCGTCGCTCGGGAATTCGGTTCAAGCCGAAGGGTGGCAAAAGCGAGTTCGTTCACACGCTGAACGGCTCAGGCCTTGCGGTAGGGCGCACGTGGATCGCGATAGTCGAAAATTTTCAGCAGGCCGATGGCTCGATCGCAATTCCGGAAGTGCTGGTGCCGTACATGGGAGTGGAAAAAATCAAACCGTAGGATTAACGAGCAATCGCAAAAAAAAACAGCGCGGAGCGCAAGTCCCAAACCCTTCACCTGCGCGCCGCGCTTTTGGATGCCGAAAACTTTACGTTTTGGATTTAGTGATGGTGTCCACCTGGATGGAGCCGTCCTCAGTCATGTGGCCGACGACTTTTACTGGCGCACCCAGATCTTCGTCCGCGTTCACTGCATCTTGATTCTTGATCGGTAGCACTTTCTTGGTCTTCGAGCTGACGAAGACCCAGGAAGCGCCCTTGGTCTTGACGCAAGTTTCGGCGCAGGCTTTGTGGTCCGCGCTCATGCCTTTTGCGCCGCAGTGGCTGTCGCTGATCCAGCCGGTCCACGTCATCGTCTTACTTTCGGCGAAGGTGGCGAGGCTGATCGCGGCAAGCATCAAGGCAAGCAGGCTGCACATGCTGATGGCTCTCTTCATGTTCACTTCCCTCCTCAGGGCTAACGCGGCCTTCCGGTGAATCATCCCCACCCAGCAGGCCGATCTTTCACTCTACAGGTACGCTACATATACGAAAACTGGATTGGTCAAGTCGATAGAAACTCGTCCCATGCTCCTGGCTGGGCACGAACTTACTTATACTCCAAGGGATTGCGGTCGGCAAGGAAGATTGTAAGGCGCTAGGACGGCGCGCCGACCAGGACCTTGGGGCCCGTTGGCTGCGGCATTCCCCCGGAAGGTTCGAGCGTGACCGCAAAAGCCTTGGGCTCGATTCCCTTGGGCAATTTCGTCATCCAGTGATCGGGCTGTCCGCCGACTGGATTGAAAACGCCACAGCTAATAGGATTGCCGCTCGCGGGAACGAGCCAAAGTTGATAACTCTTGGCCACGGGCGCGGGAGGGATTTGTCCCTCGTACATCAGCATGCCCATTTTGGAGTTGTACATTACGTGAGCGGTGCCTTGAGGCATAGCGGGCTGAGGAGCCAGCGTAACTGTGATCGTATCGCGCGCAGTGACGAGACTCGCGATATCGCGGGCGTCTTGTAACTGCTGCTGCTCTTGCTGCATGCTGGCCCGGAGAGAGGCGAGTTGGCTATCCAGGCGGCGATTGGCGTTCCAGAGCAAGAGCGCTGCGATGGCGAGAACGGCAGCGATGGGAAGCAGAATGGCGGTCCACCGGGACAAGGCTGCGCGGCGGGCAGGCAGCGGCTTCATTTCGATAAGAGCGGCGCCACCGGCCTCGCGAGCCGCGCGGATTTGCTCGAGCAGGCGTTCCTTCACGTTGGCGGGCGCCTTCACGGGAGGCGCTGCCAAAGCGAGGATGGCGATGCGTCCTCGGGCGTCGGCCAGCTTCTGGGCGCATCCGAGGCAAAAGGCTACGTGAGACTCCAGCGCCTGTTTTTCGGCACCTTCGAGCGCGTCGAGGGCGTAGAGATCGAAATCTTCGTCGCGAGTTGGATGGCCGTTCACGTTTAGTTCGCCGATCGCGCCGCCGGATGCAATGTGCGCCTCAGTGTTTCCAGTGCGGACCGCAGCCGCGTCTTAACCGTGCCTAGCGGATCGCCGGTGCGAGCCGCGATCTCGCTGTGCGTTAAGCCCTCGAAAAATGCCAGCTCGACGGCCGCTCGCTGCTCTTTCGGCAGATTTTCAAGAGAAGCTTTCACGCGTTCGACCAATTGCTGCCGTGCCACCGAGCTTTCCAGATTGAACGGTGAAACCGCCATGCCTTCGAGCAGCGCGTCGCCCGCAGCCGGATTGTGCCGCCGCAGCCTGGAAATCGCGCGATTGCGAGCGATCACAACGAGCCATGCGGGCAGCGATCCGCGCGACGGGTCAAAGTGCGAAGCGGTATTCCAGAGCTGCAAGAAAATATCCTGCAGAATCTCCTCAACCGCCTGGTTATCGCGCAAAATACGGTGCAAGACAGACGAAATTATGCCGGCATAGCGATCGTACAGCACAGCGAGCGCAGCTTCGTCCCGCTGCACGAGTCTGCTGATGAGAGCCGCGTCCGAGGCTCTTGGCTCGCTTGCCATTTCCTGGCTCACCCGGTTGTCGCGGCTCCCTTATCTAAGATACGCGAGCACGAAGCTTTCGGATTGCCAAGGCGTTTGTTTCCGGAGGTTCACGGTCGCGCTTCCGAACAGTAGCGCCCAGCACAGGCCCGGTCAACCGGAGGGGCTGCCCCGCAGCAGCGGGCCGGCGATTGGAATAGGTTGACTCCGTGGAGGCCCGTTCCGGAGAGAGAAATGACCTATTTTGATAGACTTAAGAGGGATATTGGCGCCGAGACATTGGCGTAAGCCATTGCTCTTCGGACAAATCCCGCTTCAGTTCGGCACTGTTTTCATTGACATCCCCAGCGGCTTAGCTAAACTTCGGTTTTCGCGTGACTTACGGGCATTAGCGATCTTATAAGTGTTAACCGGCGCGTGTCAGCGGCAACCAGGCCCCGCATAGCAGGAGGAAGTATATGGCGAGCGTTGCCAAAGCGATTCCACAACCGATACCGCGTATAGCCCCGCGCGAGGATCTGAATCCCTACCGGATTGCGCAGATTCAGTTTGATCTAGCCGCTGAACATCTGAAGCTTGACCAAGGATTGCGCCAAATTTTGCGCACCCCGAAGCGCGTGCTGGAGGTGTCCATTCCCACAAAAATGGACAACGGCCAGGTGAAAGTGTTTACCGGATACCGGGTTCAACACAATGTGGCGCGGGGTCCGGCAAAGGGTGGCATTCGATATCATCCCGCCGTGACGCTGGATGAAGTGAAGGCGCTGGCGACGTGGATGACGTGGAAAACCGCCGCTGTGAATATTCCCTTTGGCGGCGGCAAGGGCGGCGTGATCTGCGATCCGAAGCGCATGAGCAAGCCCGAGCTCGAGCGTATGACGCGGCGTTACACTTCCGAGATTCTGCCGCTCATCGGACCGGAGCAGGATATTCCCGCGCCGGACGTTTACACCGATTCCCAGACGATGGCGTGGATCATGGATACGTATTCCATGACCAAGGGCTATTCTTCGCTGGGAGTGGTGACGGGTAAACCCGTTTCGATCGGAGGATCGGAAGGCCGGAAGGAAGCCACGGCGCGGGGATGCCTGGTGGCGATCGAGGAGGCGTGCAAGCTAAAGAAAATGTCGCTTCGCGGCGCCAGTGCGGCGATTCAAGGATACGGAAACGCAGGATCGCTGGTGGCGCGCTTCCTGACGGAAAAGAAAGCGCGTGTCGTAGCGATCAGCGATTCGCGGGGCGGCGTCTTCAATTCGCGCGGAATCGATCCACTGAAAGCCAGCCGCTACAAAGACCGCGCGGGCACGGTGGTGGGAATGCCCGGCACATCGCGAATTTCAAACGACGACTTGCTGGCGCTCAAGTGCGACATTCTGGTTCCAGCGGCGCTCGAGAATGCGATTACGCTGAACAACGTGGATCAGATCAAGGCCAAAATCGTGGCGGAAGCCGCGAACGGTCCCACAACTCCGCATGCCGATGAGGTGCTGGCGCGCAAGGGCATTACGCTGCTGCCGGATATTCTGGCGAATGCGGGCGGCGTGACCGCGAGCTATTTCGAATGGGTTCAGGATTTGCAAAGCTTCTTCTGGCCGGCCGCGGAAGTGAATTCGAAGCTCGAATCAGTGATGCGGCGCGCGTTCGTCGACGTTCACGAGATGACGCGAAAGCACCGTACGCACATGCGCACGGGCGCTTACATTCTCGCAGTCGGCCGCGTCGCGGACGCAACGCTCGTCCGCGGACTCTTCCCGTAATTCTCCAAACCAATCGTTATCGCTTCGCCACTTAGAAGCCGCCGCTTCTTTCGCTAAAGATTATTCTTGCGCATCAAGCAAGAACGCGCGTACATTTTGCTTGCCGGTGTGCTCAGCGACATTGGAGCCACCGGCATTTGTGCCTCGCGCGGAGGGCACGCAAAAGTTGAGCACGCACGGCAACCACACAATTCACGGCAATCACGGCGCGCATACGCCACCAATCCTGCTAGCGATTGCCGGCTTCGATCCTTCCTGCGGCGCGGGAGTAGCCGCCGATCTGAAAACATTCGCGGCGCACAATTGCTACGGCGTGGCGGCCGTGACGGCGTTGACGGTGCAGTCGACGATGGGTGTGCGCGAGATCCACGCGACGCCGGCGGCAACATTGCGCGCGCAGCTGGATGAGCTTGCCGGCGACTCGATTTTAGCCGCGGTGAAAATCGGAATGCTTGCGAGCCGCGCGAATGCCGGCGTGGTGGCAGAGTTTTTAGATAAAAACAAATTCGCGCACGTGGTACTCGATCCGATTACGCGTTCCACGGCGGGCAGCACCGACCTTCTCGATCCGCCGGGACTGAAATTTCTTCGCGATGAGCTTCTGAAGCGCGCCAGTGTGGTGACGCCCAATATTGCGGAAGCGGAGTTCCTGACAGGAATGGAAGTAAAGGATGTGGCCGGGATGAAAGCGGCGGCTCAGAAACTGGTGGAAATGGGTGCGCGGGCCGCGATCATAACGGGCGGACATTTGGAAAAGCCGGTCGATGTTTTGTGCGACAGCGTGGGAATCGAAGCGTTCGCCGGAGATCACGTGAAAAGCGAGAACACGCACGGCTCCGGCTGCACATTCTCATCCGCCGTCGCTGCGCAACTCGCCGCGGGCCAGCACCTTCGAGATGCGGTAATTCTTGCCAAGGCATACGTCACTAAGGCAATCGAAAAATCGTATCCGACCGGCAAGGGCGCAGGACCGCTGAATCACCTATTCCGATTTCATCAAGAACCGCCACCGCGAGGTGTCCACGAAGTTCCCCAGCACGGAATGCATCCCGCAGCAGAACCCGCCGCACACTGATTTCTCGACTGCCTCGCTCTCGCAGAGCCGTTGTCCCTTTGCTATCCGTCAAGATCCAAGAGAGATTCTTCGACTCCGCGTGCCGGCCATTCATCCCCAAACCGGATGAATGGGAAAAACAAACCGGCACGCTACGCTCAGAATGACAAATCTGGAGAAGGAGCTTGTGCTAGGAGGAGCCGGACTGCTTCAGAGGGTTACGGTGAAGGAATTGCCGGCCTGTTCGATGAACGCATTGTCAATGAGCCGCGTGGCGCCGACGCGCGCGGCCACCAGTACGTAACATGCTTTTCGACAGGCCATGACAGGCTCGAATGAGTCTGCGTCTACAATTTCCGCGTAATCCAACGACACGCCAGGTTCGGACCCGATAATTTGCCTTATCGATGCGAGTAATGAGGCGGCATCGCGTTGGCCCGCCAGAATTTGGCGGCGGACGGTTTCCAGCGCGCGGTAAAGCACGGTGGCGGCTTGGCGCTCTTCGTTCTTCAAGTACGCATTACGCGAGGAGAGCGCGAGTCCGTCCGGCTCGCGAACAATAGGACAAGTCACAATTTCCGGGTACAGATTGAGATCGCCAGCCATTTGACGAATGATGCGAACTTGCTGGGCGTCCTTTCGACCAAAAAAAACGAAGCGCGGCTGAACAATTTCGAACAACTTCAAAACCACGGTGGTGACGCCCTCGAAGTGTCCGGGACGAGAACGCCCTTCGAGGCGGTCGCCTAATCCTTCGACGGCGACACTGGTGCGGAAGCCTGGCGGATACATTTCTTCCGCAGAGGGAGCAAACAAATAATCGACGCCGAGCTTCTCTAGCGCAGCGCGGTCGGCCTCGAAGGCGCGCGGATATTTTTGAAAATCTTCGGATGGGCCGAATTGCTTGGGATTGACGAAAATCGAAACGACGACCGGCGAGCATTGCTTCCGCGCTTCACGAACGAGCGAAAGATGCCCTTCGTGCAGCGCACCCATGGTGGGCACGAGACCGAGGATACGATCGCTTGAGCGAGCCTCGGCGGCAGCCTGTTTCATCCACGCAACGGTGTGAATTACCTCCATCGAGTGCGCGGGAGCGTGGGCGTCATGCGCCCGATTCCGCGGTAGCGCGCTCGCGGTAGAAATAAATCAGATCCGTTGTGGCAGGTTTTGCCTCCAACTGGCGCAGCATGGTGGTGACCTGCCCGCGATGGTAAGTGCTGTGATTGGCGAGGTGCTGCAAGCAATGCCCCAGCGGCTGCGAGAAAGGCACGCCAGCGAGAGTCGTGAACTCAACGACACGATTCACATCGGCCGGCCCGAGCGCAGCGACGTAGGCAAGGAGATTGCTTCCCACTTCCGACCAGCGGCGCTTCAGCGTTTCAAAATCCGGATAATCGGACCGCTGCTGGAATTCCTCCCGTAGGCACGCGGCCATTCCAGCGTTCGAGCCATATCCATTCCGCGCCGCAGATGTGCGCCAGGGTATCGCGGACCGAGGGGAAGCTCGATCCATTGTTGCGCGTGAATTGTTCGGCCGAAAGCGGCGCGCAGGCCTCGAGGACACGACGGTTGGCCCAGAAATTGTAATCGTAGAGAACGCGAAAATCGGCGACGTCCATGCGTTGGAGCTCCTTTCACTTCACTTTTGAAGCGCCACAGTTTCGCAAACTAGGTTCGCTCGCGCACCGGTGAATGTTCGCGCAGTTCGGCGGCGGAGTGAAATGACTCTGCATCGGACGGAAATCGCCCGCCACGCACGTCGCCACAAAACTCCGATACCGCGCGCGTGATCTCCGCTGAAAGATTCGCATACTGGCGCGCAAATTTTGGCGTATGCCCCACAGTGAAGCCAGCGAGATCGTGGAACACAAGTACTTGGCCGTCGCAATCGGGTCCTGCGCCGATGCCGATGGTGGGGATGCGGAGCTTTTCGGTGATGCGCGCCGCTAAATCGCGAGGCATTGATTCCAGCACGACGGCAAATGCGCCCGCGACTTCCACAGCGCGCGCGTCCCGCTCGAGTTGACGGGCCGCGTCCGCCGATTTGCCCTGCACGTGAAAACCACCGAGCGCGTTGATCGATTGCGGCGTCAGGCCTACGTGTCCCATCACCGGAATTTCGGCCTCGACCAAACGCGCGATCAGCTCGATCCGGCGTTCGCCGCCCTCCACTTTCACGGCTTCGGCGCCTCCTTCTTTCACCAGGCGCACAGCGTTGCGAACCGATTCGTCGAGCGAGACGTGAAAGCTGCCGTAGGGCATATCGGCGACGAGCAGCGCGTGGTGCGTGGCGCGGCGAACGGCGCGGGTATGGTGAATCATTTCGTCGAGGGTTACCGGTAAGGTGCTGTCGTATCCCAGCACGACCATGCCAAGCGAATCGCCAACGAGCAGAATATCCACGCCCGCGTTGTCCAGCAAACGCGCGGTAGGATAGTCATAGGCCGTCAGGCAAGTGATTTTCTGTTTTATTTCGCTGAAACCCGAAAGGGAGTGAGACTTACGCGAGAGAATGTCGGGCACGGTGATTTTTCCGTTGCCCGCACGAGGTGCAACGCTCATTTTTGCCTCCGGTGCCGCCCCTGAAATCAGGGTGTAGCCCAGTAACAAGGCGATCCTACCAGAGCTACGGCCTCTGGTGCAAAAGGGAATATAATGGCTTGCGGTCGCAGGCAATTGCTCGCCCCGGAACGCTGAACACGCTATGGCCTACTTTCTTGTGGTCATCGTAATTGGGGTGTTGATGTACGCGATGGTCAAAATCGCGAGCAGCAAAGGCTACTCGGAAATGACGTCAGAAGAATTCGAGGCGGAGGCGAAACGCGGTTCTCGCATGAGTGGCGCGATGGCCGCGCTTCAAGGAATCATCGATCCGCAGCATCACGTCGAATACGTCCAAGAGCAAAAGGAAGCCGTCCGAGCGGATGAGGCCGAATCTGGCGACCATCCAGAGACAGGCGCTATAGTTGAATCAACTGAACAGCATAAAGGCTAGATGCCCTGAACTCATACTTGCGCGACGGTGGCGGGCGGTGGCGCCGTCGGCACTTGCGCTTCAACCCCGCGCCAGCCAACCGGGCGACCCCTGACGGCTTCTTGCAGCGCGCTGAAAAGCACCACGTACATCATTTGGCGGTAGTAGAAGCGCTGCAAAATGAGCGGCGCGAGAAGCGTCCAATCTTCGTCCTTTTCCAGGGCAAACGCGATCACGCAGGTGAGAAGATCGATCAGCATGAAAAGCGCGAAGAAAATCAGGGAGCGCTCGACGTCGCGCGATGTCCAAAGCTGAGGCAACCGGGTGATTTGAAGCTGCGCGAGCCCCCACAGAGCCAGCGAAAGCAGAAATAGAAGATCGATCACCGGTGAAACGAGCGGCAGAAGAATCTGAAACAGAAAAATATTTGGAATCGCAACCCATCCGAGCGTGCCGTAGCGGGGCTTGCCGGCAGTGTCCCGGTGTTTCCAAACGGCCTGGAGCGTTCCGAACGTCCAGCGGAAGCGTTGGCGAATAAGCATATCGACCGTTTCGGGCACTTCGGTGCGACCGATCGCGGTTTCGTCGTAGAGAATCTTCCAACCATTCCGCCGGATGGTGAGCGTGAGGTCGGTATCTTCCGCGACCGTGTCGCCCGAGAATCCGCCGTTGCCGCGAAGGAGCTCGGTTCGCCACGCGCCCGCCGCACCGGGAACGACCGGAATGCAATTCAGCAAATCGAAGGCGCGCTTTTCGAGATTTTGGCTGGTGATGTACTCAAGCGCCTGCCAGCGCGTGATCCAGCGATTGCGATTGATCACCTTCACGTTGCCCGCGACTGCGCCGACTTTCGGATCGGCAAAATGCCGCACCAGACGTTCGATGGCCTCGGGATCGACGACGGTATCGGCGTCGATCGAGACGCTGATTTCGCCGATCGCTTCGCTGAGCGCGTGATTCAATGCTGACGGTTTGCCGTGATTGGATTGCGTGAGGAGACGCACTCGGCGATCGCGCCCGAAGTGTTCCTGTATTAACTCAGCGGTGCGATCGACGGAGCCATCATCCACCACCAGAACCTGCAGATTAGGATACGTGGAAGCAAGCGCTGCGCGCACAGTGTCGACGATTACGGCTTCCTCGTTGAAGGCCGGAATCAGGACGCTGACCCACGGCTTGTAGTCCGGATGATCGGCCGGAGCCGCGCGAAGCTTCTCCGCCAGGGCCAAAAGCCCAATGATGAGTGCGCGTCCGCTGACCAGTAGAATGCCTGCGATAAAAATGAAAGCGATTCCCGCGCGCAACCATCGGAATAGATCGAAGACGAAAGCATCGGCTCGCACGAGAAGCCACTCGTGGTACGTAAGCGGACTCATCACCTGGGCGCGAGTTTCACCCAGCAAGTCCGACACGGAGACGAACTGAAAGCCTTTCGCGCGAAGCCCGTCAATAATTCGAGGCAGCGCCGCAACGGTGTGGCTGCGATCGCCGCCGCCGTCGTGTAGCAGGATAATGTTGCCCTTATTGGCTTCGGCGTCCGCCAGCACGCGTTGCACGATCGTATCAGCGGGCGCGGGCGGCTGACCATTGGCTTCACCCCAATCGTGCGGATCGATGCGCGCGCCTACGATCGCGTATCCCATCGACTGCGGGATCGGCAGCAATTGTATTTCGCTGGCGCTTTCCGGCTGGTGATCGATGCCGTATGGCGGGCGGAAAAGCGTGGTCTTCACACCGAGGTAACTTTCCAGGAGCAGTTCCGTGAGGTTCAATTGGACCTGGAGCTCCGGCTTGGAAAGGCGATCGACATCGAACTCCGGATGCGTGAAGGTGTGATTGCCGATCTCATTTCCCAATGCGTATTCGCGCTTCACGATGTTGTCTTCCTGATTGGCCGATTCCCCGATCACGAAAAATGTTCCGGGCGCGTGTTTCTGTTTCAGAATGTCGAGAATCTTGGGCGTCCACTCCGCATCGGGGCCGTCGTCGAAACTAAGCGCCACCTTGCGCGGCGCGGCGCCCATTTGCTGAATGCGCCATGAAAAAGGATAGCTTTGGAAGCTTTCATCGTCGAAGGAGTCCGAGCCCGCGTCGTATTCAAAGGTCCGGCGGCCGCTCTGCGGCGTCGCCGTGATGCGCCAGATATCGCCGGCGCCTTCGAGAATCAGATCGTAGCCGGGCGGAACTTCTTCTAACTTCTTGCGGGTGGCATCATCAGCGTGGGTTGCATCCCAAATATCCCAAATTGAAGGATCCTCCATGCCCAGCCGCCATAGCGCGGTACCTTGCACCCCAGCACGCTCGGCGGCGCGCAGCTCGTTGTATGCACTCACACCGTCAAGCATCCAGACCCTGTGGGTCAAATTGTTGTCGTCGTCGTAGGAGTAGTGCAGATTGAGCGAATCGGGATCGAGGAGAACGTCCGAGCCCGATTCCACCGCCGTCGTAACCCCCTGCTGGAACGTGATCGATCGCGCGACCGGGTGATGATCGCGTTTTGTGGCCGCCGGCCAGTCGTAACCGTAGTTCGCAATTCCGATCAGCAGTTTGCTTGGCGGCACGATCTTGACCATATTGTCGATGTTGCGCATGAACCAATCCTGCGGCGCTATTGGTCCTGGAGGCGAAGTGGACCATCGGAAGTCGTAGTTCATCAGGACGATGGCGTCCACTTGCGACGCAAAATACTTGTAGTCGTAACTCCAATCCGCCGCCGGCAGCGCGACCATAAGCTTCAGGCCTTTGGCGTGCAGCGCGAGCGAAAGGTTGTGCACGAACGCCTGAAAATCCTGCATGCTCGTTTTCGGCAACGATTCGAAATCCACGACGATCCCCGGCTGGTGCTGAGTGTCCGCGTACTCCTCGAGTTGAGCAGCGAGATTCTGGCGTGCCGCTGGATTCGCCAGCATCGCCAAGCTTTCGGGAGGGCACCAGCCTTTCACCGGGTCGTAGTTGTTGACCATGGACATCACTTGCAGGTCGACTGGAGGAGTGCGTGTTTGAAGTGAGTGCAAAAACCTCGCGAGCTTTGGATCCTGATCCACGTCGAGCTTCCCGCCCGCCGAAACGGCTCTCAGTGCGGCGGGGATTAGCAGGTCCAGGTCGCGGTAGTGCAATTGAAGCGACGCGAAACTGTTGGCCTCGTCGCCCATGTAAAAAGCGGCGCGCAGCGGGTCATAATTTTGCGGTATTTTTCCCAGTGCCGCGATCTTGCGCTTGCGTCCGCGGAAAGCTTTCGGCTTGAGTCTGGCTCGCACCGCGTGCAGGCCACCGCCATGCATGTCCGGCCGCAAGATTTCCGGCAGCTCGGGATTCCTGCCCACGTTCACCAGAAAAATAAGCAGCACTAGCGTGAAAAGCGCGCCCGTGAGTTCCAGGGCAAGGCGCGTTCGCCGCCATCGGCGGCGTTCCTGGTCGTAGAAAATGGGCTTGCGTTCAGGCATATTCACATTCCAAGCTAATCCACACTAATTGCTGTGCCAAGCCATAAGTCTATATCTTGCACTGCCGGTCAAGGCCCTTTTTAAGACAGTGAAAGCTTCGGGCGCCCAGATGAATCAGCTGCCGTGTGGGAAGCCGACAAATGACCACTAAAACTTGGATGCGCGCCAATGTGGCGGCGGCTGCCTCAGCGGGCCTGGCGCTGCGCGCGTTCTTCGTCTTCGGATTTCCGGCCTCTGGATCCGGCGATGCGCCATTCTATATCGAGCTGGCCTGGAATTGGCTGAAGAACGCTGTGTATGGTGTCTATGCGGACGGACGGCTCATCCCGCTGGATGCGCGCGTACCGGGCTATCCGGCGTTCCTGGCAGCGATTTTCAGCATCGCCGGAAAGTCACCACATGCGGTGCTGTTGGTGCAAACCGTGGTGGACCTGGCGACCTGTTTCTTGATCGCCCTGATTGCAGCACGTTTGGCTCCCGCATCTTCGCGTCGTCGCGTAGCTCTAGCCGGGTTGTGGCTCGCCGCTCTGTGCCCTTTCACCGCGAACTATACCGCCGTCGTTCAGACGGAAACCCTGATCACTTTTCTGACGGCGCTGGCCATTCTTCTTTTGATGGGAGCACTGCCAGGAGGCGGTCGCGCCCTGACAAACGACTCTGCTGCAAATGACTCTGTCTTCAGCCCGTGGTTTCTCGCGGGAATCGTTGTCGGATTTGGAACGCTGGTGCGTCCGGAGACGCCGCTGTTATTGGCCGCTGCGGCGTTCGTGCTCGTGGCGAGATGCCGCGAGTCGGTCGATTGGCTGAAGCTTGCGCGCGCCAGCTTGCTGATGGGAGCGGGCCTGCTCCTGCCCCTGCTGCCCTGGGCCGCTCGCAATTGGCACACGCTTCACAAAATTCAGTTTTTAGCGCCGCGCTACGCCCAACTGCCCAGTGAGGTGGCCGCTGTCGGTTTCGATTCCTGGACCCACACGTGGCTCTGGCGTTTCAAGGACGTTTATCTAACGGTATGGAATCTGGACGTGGAAAAAATCCCTGTCGACAATCTGCCACGAGGCGCCTTTGATTCCTCGGAGGAACGCGCTCGCGTCGCCAATCTGCTAGGCGAGTACAATGGCGCGCTTACGCTTTCGTCTGACGAAGATCGCGCCTTCGGCGAGATCGCCCATGAGCGAACCTCTCGCTTTCCGCTTCGCACATTCTTGAAAATCCCGCTGCTCCGTTCGATCGCCATGTGGTTCACACCAAGGGTCGATTTGCTGCCTTCCTCAAGCCCTGTCTGGCCACTTCGCAGCGAATGGCGAGATGATCGCCCGGACCTGCTCGTTACGTTGTTTCTATTCTTTGTGAATTGCTTTTATGTTGTCCTGGCCTTGGCCGGGGCCTGGAGTGCTCGCGGAAGTCCTGGCTGTGCGTTTTTGATCCTGTTCATCGCGCTCCGCACCGCTTTTTTCGCGGGTTTCGCCGACGCACCCGAGCCTCGCTACGTTCTGGAGTGTTTTCCTGCAGTGATTGCTCTAGCGGCCCAGGTCTTCGGCAGCAGACGTCAGTTGTCCCCCACGGGTTCCGGGTGAATCGTCAGCCGATAAACCTGCGGGAAGCGCTCTTTCACGCGATTTTCCAGCGTGGCGGTCAGGTCGTGGACATCCGTAATCGGTAAATTTCCGTCCATCGAGCAATGGCAGGAGACCAGGATGCGGTGCTCCACGCTGCGCACGTGGACTTCATGGCAATCCGCGAGTTCGTGGTACTCGCCGAGAAGCGAATTCAGAAATTCCTGCACCGACTCCGAAAGCTCCTTCATTTCCTGAGCGCCGGCGATGCGCGCTCCAAGCGGTTCGATGTGAATGTTCACACGCGTTCCAGCGGAGGTGGCTCCTCGGATTTCTTCTTCGAGCTCGCTGGCGCAACGGTGCGCCACGCGAAGACTTGAATTCTCATCCACTTCGAGATGCATCTCGATAAACAGGTTTCCATCGTACTGATGCGCCGAAAGCTCGTGCACCGCCAACCCCCGGCGCTGCGCGATCGCTCGAATGGTTTCGAAGATCGGCTCGTCGCTGCGCGCTCGCGGCTCCATGTGGACGATCACATCAGCAGGGACGATTTTCTCAATGCTTCGCTCCACCGCGTCGCTCGCGGCGTGCGCTTGCTCCAAGCTTGCGGTGCGAGGCACGCTGATCGTCACATCCACGAAGTAGCGCTGGCCCGCGCGCCGGACACGCACGCGCTCCGTGCGCAGGACGCCCTCGATTTTGTCCACGGCGTTCGAAATGCGCTCGCGCAGGCCCTGGGGCGCCACGTCCAGCAACGCCTCAATCGTGCGCCTTCCCAGCCGCGAGCCAATCCAGATGATCACGCCCGCCACGCCCAGCGCCGCCACGGAGTCCATCATGCCGAGCCACGGGACACCGAGCCGCACTCCAAGCCACGCACCGGAAATTCCCAGTATCACGACAAACGTGCTCCACACGTCCGTCGAAAAATGCAGCGCGTCCGCCTCGAGCGCTTCGCTCGGATATTTCTTCGCCACGCGGCCGAGCGCTCGTGAACGCACGAAATCGATTCCCATCGCGAGCAGCAGAATCACAATCGCCGCGAGGCTCGGCCGAATGTGCGCCTGCTGGAAAAGCAGCCGCTGAAATGCCTCCCAGATGATGTAGACGGCCGTCAGCAGCAGCAATCCGGTCTCGACGAACGCCGAAAAGCTCTCCACTTTCCCGTGGCCGTAAAGATGTTCGGCATCCGCCGGCTTGTCCGCTACGCGTACGGAAAGATACGTGATTACCGCCGCCACGAGGTCGAGGATCGAATGCAGCGCCTCGGATAAAATTCCCAGGCTACCGGTCAGCGCCGCCAAAATCACCTTCAGCGACACCAGCACCACTGCTGAACCGACCGAACCCAGCGCCGCAAGTTTCTTCTCGCGAGTACCCCGCGCTAAATCGTCAGCCATTGTTCGCGCGATTATACGCCGCGCCTATCAACCGGCCTACGTTCCGGCTTCATGGATGGCAGGTTATTTGCTTTATGAAGTTTCTTGGCAGGTCAAACGCAACGAAGGGCTAGTACGCCGCTTCAAGCAATCCCAAAATTTCAGCAGGGGTCAAGGGACGGTCCACCACGCCTGACTTATCCAGTTCGTGCTTTACGGTGCCGACGATATCGCCGATTTCGGCACGCGGCACGCCAGCATCCTTCAGGGTGTGTGGCACGTCGAACTGGGCGATGAATTGCGCTGTTCGCTCCGCGCAACCGAGCGCGCCGGCCCGAGGATTACCGGAATCGAATGGCACATGAAACCCCTCGGCAATCGGCCCAAACCGTTCCGGCGCGATACCCGCCATGAACCGCATGGCGTGCGGCAAGGTGATGCACGAAGTAACGCCATGCGCTACGTTCCACCTCGGACCAATCTGATGCCCGAGCAGATGCGAAATCCCAAAGCGCGTGTTCATCGAGCCGAAGATCGAAAACCACGCCGCAAATTGGCAATGCCCGCGATGCGCCAGCTGTTCGGCGCCGCTAGTCTTGATCGAAAGGGGCAAATGCTCTACCAACAAAGCAATCGCTTTCGCTCCCAGCGCGTCGCTGAGCGGATGATGCCGAATCGCGTAGATCGTTTCGATGGCATGATCCAGCGCGCGCATGCCCGTCGCCACCCACAACCGGTCTGGCGTCGCAAGCGTCAACTCCGGATCGTTAATCACTGTGCGCGGCTGAAGCCGCGGATCGGCCACGCCGGACTTTACCAGCGTCTTTTCGTCGGTAACTCCTCCGGCATGCGTGTACTCGCCCGCCGAAAGAGTGGTGGGAATCGCGATCTGAATGATTTCGCGCTTCGCGAGAAATGCGTGACTGGCGACTTTGCACGCATCGATCGAACTTCCGCCGCCAAAACTAATCAGACAATCGGCATCGACGCGTTCTATTTCCTTCTGTAACTCATCCACCACGCTGCGCGGCACATGCTGTCGCGCGCCTTTGAACACCGCCGCGCATCGCGCGCCTGCCGCACCGGTAACTTTCGTTAACAACGGGGACGCACCCAGGCTCTTCCCGGTCACGACGATGGCGCGCTTCAACCCGCGGCGATCGAGTTCCTCACCGAGCTCCGCCACTTTGCCTGGCCCGGACATCACCCGCTCCAGCCGGCTCAAATTGAAATCAACATTGGGAGCTTCCATCGCGCGCGAGTATACCTCATCGGGTTCTTCTCAGGCCTCCCTCCCTGTTTTTTTTTGCATCGCCAACCGCCGCCGATGATGGTGCGCCTCCTTTGTGGTTGCAACTCGGTCCTCCACGGGGTATTTTCTCTGCCGCCCTAAATACGTTTGCATAACAAGGACTCCAGATGAAACTCAGTACCGATCGCATTCTTACCACTCATGTCGGCAGCCTCCCGCGCCCGCAGGAAGTGGTCGATCTTCTCTTCGCCCAAGATCGCGGCGAAGAAATCGACGAAGCTCAATTCAACGAAACCATGCGGCGCTCCGCTGCCGAGCTGGTGAAGCGCCAGGCCGAAGCCGGAATCGATATCGTCAGCGACGGCGAGACCAGCAAAATCAGCTACGCCACTTATATTCGCCACCGGCTCACCGGCTTCGAAGGCGATTCCGCCCGCCCCACCCCGCAGGATCTCGACGACTATCCCGAATATCGCGACCGCCTGGTAAAAACCGGCCACTCCGCCACCTATAAACGCCCGGTCTGCAAGGGTCCGATCAAAGTGAAAAACTTGAAGCCCGTCGAGCAGGACATTGCCCACATGAAAGAAGCTTTGTCCAAAACCAAGGTGACGGAGGGTTTCATGAACTCCGTCTCTCCCGGCACCATCGCTGTGTTTCAGCCCAACGAATACTATCCCTCACACGAAAAGTATCTCGCCGCGCTCGCGGATGCCATGCGCGAAGAATACGAAATGATCGTAAAGTCCGGGCTGCTCCTGCAGCTCGATTGCCCCGACCTCGCCATGGGGCGCCATACGCGTTTCAAGAATCTCACCGACGAAGAATTCCTGCGCTACGCCGAGCTACAGGTCGAAGCGCTCAATCACGCGCTCGCCAACGTTCCTGCGGACCGCGTCAGGCTTCATGTCTGCTGGGGCAATTACGAGGGCACCCATATTCACGATATGGACTGCAAGAAAATATTTCCCATCGCCATCAAAGTGAAGCCACAGGCCCTGCTGATCGAAGGCGCGAACCCGCGCCACGAGCACGAATGGGAAGCGTGGAACACGATTAAGCTTCCCGACGACAAAATCCTGATTCCCGGCGTGATTGCTTCCAGCACGAACTACGTGGAACATCCTGAGGTTGTCGCGCAGCGCATTCTTCGCTATGCCGAAATCGTGGGACGCGAACGCATCATGGCCGGCTCCGACTGCGGCTTCGGCACCTTCGCCGGATTCGGTCCCGTCTTTCCCGCCTTTTCCTGGATGAAGTTCCGTTCGCTCGCCGAAGGCGCGCGAATCGCCTCTAAAAAACTCTGGGGCCGCGCCAACTAGCCCGGCCCGGTCAGCGACTGCCAGAGTTTTCGATCGAACCTGTTTCTTTATGCGCCAGCCGCCGCGACCGGGCCACTGCCGGTTGTGCTAAGACGTATTCTTTCAGAAGCCCTTCTGCTGCCAATGGGCTTCTTTCCTTGAGTTGGGTGTAAATCTGCAACACTTGCTCGCGGTCTCCCTCTTTTCCATAGGCCATGCCAAGGTCCGCGAGGAGCGTTTCGTCACCCGGTGAAATCTGCAGTCCTTGTCGATCAGCATCGATTGCCTTCGCATAGGAGCTACTGTCGAAATATATGAATCCCAGCAGTTGCCAGTTATCCTTGTCGCGTGCGTCGAGCTGGGTAGACTGCTTTGCAGCAGCAATAGCGTCGCTGAAGTCTTTCTGCATCCAATACGTTCGCGCCAACTCGCGCCAGGCGTCCCCGTAGTTCGGTTTCAATTGGATCGCATGCTGCAAGGCAACGGCTTGAGCCTCCCGATGTGATTGAACCCCGTACATACTGGCGAGTTCATACCATGCCCGGTAAGCATCCGCTTGTTGTAGGCGAGTCGCTTTCAGGAGGGCATTCTCGGCGACTTCGTAATTCTTCTGGTTGGCCGCCTCGATTCCGATTTCAATCCACGCCGCCGATTCAAGCGCCGCGTCGCTCACCGCAGGCGGAGCGCCTGCGATGTTGTTTGAATGCGCCAGAAGGACGCTTACCCATTCACCGGGCATTGCGAAGTTCAGGCTCTGCCCTTCTCGGAGTTGGAAGGTAGTGATGCCCACAAGGTTTCCTTCTGCGTCGAAAAGCCCTCCGCCACTTGAACCGGGCGACGTGGGAGCACTGGTCTGAACCATGTGGACTCCGTCAGTCTCCCGCAGTGCGGAGATAATTCCCTGCGAGAAAGTCAGCTCGAGCCCTTCCGGCGCTCCGATAGCGTAAACGCTCTCTCCCGTCTCAAGGGTCGAAGACGACCGGATGCTAACCGGCTCCAGATCCAACTGAGCTGGCCGAAGTCCGCAAAGATCGTGATTCGGCAGAGCCCCTACCAACCTCGCCGCCCACTTCTTTTGGTCCCGGCTTATCCTTAAGGAGGAACCGTTCTGAACAACGTGGCAATTCGTGACGAGAAGGTTAGGCTCGATCGCTACCCCACTTCCCAGGTCCAGCGATTCTCCATTCCTTCCTAACGCCTCAACAACAAACACGGACGGCGAAGCTCTTTGAAAGACCTCCACAGGCGAGAGTTGTTGATTCTTCGCAGCTCCAAGTCCACTGTACGCTGTTTGAACCCAGTTGGAAGCATCCCCAACCCGATTTCGATGGGATATGACAAACGCTGCGGCCACCACAGCCGCGGTAAGGAGCCCGATAACCCATAAGACCTTATATGTTTTCAGTGGTGACATGCTTCCTCGCCGCCCCAACACAAAGACAACCCTAAATCACCTCGATTTCGCCCTCCGAGCGCGTTCCTTGAGGCTAGCCTCAAATATTGCCGCCCACTCGCGAACGCCGCGATAGTACTGTGCCGATTGGTTAACTGCCCTGAGGTACAAGCCCCTGTTTCGCGTCCTCTTCGCTGAAATTACGGAGGTTCCCACGTAGGGCATCTTCGGCAGCGGCGAAAGTCCACAGGAGCTCGTCCTTGCACTCCTGCCGTAGTGCAGTAGAATGGCGCCCGTGATTACGCAGTCCACAACTCGGGAAGGCAGATCGAGGACCCAGACCCTTCACAGCGGAGAGGTCTGCCTGCCAGCCCAGCCATTTCTAATCGACAGTGGGGGGCGAGTAGAATGTCGCGTAAGTCACTAAAAACAAAGGATCGGGCGCACCTCTACCCGTCACTATTTCGAGAACCCGTCTTTCGCGGCCCTCTCGCCAGAAAAGCATCACGCGGTGGCGGCTTCGTCGCTCCGCCACCTGAATCAAGGGAGGCAACATCATGGATCGGCGATCATTCATCGGTTTCGGGACGCTCGCGGCTAGCGCGCTAATGGGCGGAAGATTTTCCAGGGCCCTTGCTGAGAACACCAAAATGAAGCCGGGAGAAACCGTCGAAACCAACCTGGGGAAGGTTCGGGGCACCACGCAGAATGGCGTCCATGCCTTCAAGGGCGTTCCCTACGCCGCTTCGACTGCCGGCGAAAATCGCTTCATGCCGCCGAAGAAGCGCGGGCCGTGGAACGGCGTCCGCGACGCATCAGAGCTTGGCCTAAGATCGCCTCAGCTTTTGTCCGCCTTTCACGGACAGGTACCGCCGGAAGTCGAGTCCATGGACCGTAACGAACCCATGGGAGAGGATTGCCTGGTCCTTAATGTTTGGACTCCCAGCGTGGGGGGCGGCGGCAAACGGCCCGTGATGGTCTGGCTGCACGGCGGCGGATACACGAGTGGGTCAGGCGGCTTCATTTGCTACGACGGCACGGAGCTAGCGCGAAAGCACGACGTGGTCGCCATCACCGTCAATCACCGGCTTACAGTTTTCGGTTACTTGTATCTAGCGGGAATTGGCGGAGAGAAATACGCAGAATCGAGCAACATGGGAATGCTCGATATCGTTGCCGCTCTCGAGTGGGTGCGCGACAACGCCGCGGCCTTCGGCGGCGATCCCGGCAACGTAACCATCTTCGGGCAATCGGGCGGCGGCGGAAAAGTGAGCACGCTGATGGCGATGCCTTCCGCGCATGGACTTTTCCATCGCGCCATCGTCGAAAGTGGCGCGGCTGTGAAGGGCGTTTCGCGCGAGGCGGCCAATAAAAGCGCAGAGCGATATCTGGCGAAATTGAATCTGAAACCAGATCAGGTCGATCAACTGCAAAAACTTTCGGTGGATCAACTGCTCGATGCAACCGCACACACGAACCCAATGCCCGGCGGTCCGGGAGGATTCGCTCTCGCACCGGTCGTCGATGGCACTACGCTTCCGAATGATCCGTTTGATCCCGTTGCGCCTGCGCTCTCCGCAAATATTCCACTGCTGATCGGAACCGTTGAAACTGAAGTCACTTTTTTCCCGCACCAAGTGCTCGACCCAATCGACGATACTGAATTACACACGGACGTAAAGCAGACGTTGCGTACCGCGAGTGACGAACAAGTAGACCAGCTCATCGCCGCGTACAAAAAGGGCCGCCCTGGAGCGAGCAACACCGACCTGTTTCTGGCTCTCGCGTCGGACGCGACATTTCGCGCGGGAGTGGTCACCGAGGCGGAGCGCAAAGCAGCCGAGGGTAAGGCGCCGGTTTATCAGTATTACGTCACCTGGCGTTCACCGGTGCGCGACGGAAAATTGCGGTCGTTCCACACCATCGAAATTCCGTTTGTCTTCGACAATGTGGATGCCTGCAAGTCGATGGTAGGCTCCGGCGAGGATCGCTACGCGCTTGCCGAGAAATTCAGCGGCGCGTGGGTGGCGTTCGCGCGCACCGGAAATCCGAATCATAAAACCCTGCCAAACTGGCCGGCCTTTGACAACACCAAGCGCGCCGTGATGGTTTTCAACGATGAATGTAAGGTAGTGGACGACCCGCACGGCGAAGAGCAGCGGTTGCTGCACTCCATCCAGTCCCACGCTAACGGTTAGTGCGCAGACGGAGACGCCGCGAACGTAAAGGCGATGGCCTTTGATTCCTTAGGGCCGATCGTCAATGTCTGGTCCAGCGTGCCGTAGGTTTCCTGCCACGCTTCGACGGTGTACGTGCCGGGCGGAAGATTTGCAATTTCGAATTTTCCGGTTTCCGAAGTGACGGCGAAGTACGGATTATCGAAAACAAATCCGTAGGCTCGCATCCAGGGATGAACGTTGCACAGAATCGGCATCGCGAATTCGGTGCGAGCGAAAGTGGATTTGAGAGCGGCCGATCCAACCGGCTGAGAGGTGCTCCACTGCCGGTTGTGCTTCGGCATCGGATGGACGTTGTGCATCGTGGGATCGTTGTTTTCGATCTCGAAGGGCTGATGCGTCATCAGCGCGACCACGTGCGGAGCGTACATGCAGTTTTCTTGATGCAGAATCACGGGATCTTTCGGCGCGTCGTAGCGATAGTTGCCGAGACCGCTTTTCACGTAGACGACCACATTAGCGAGCGCGCCATTCTCCCCAGTTACTGCTAGCGGCGGAACGACAGGCGATTTATTGGCCTGCACGCACGCTGCGGACGCACTCATATCAATTGGCTTCAACGCGGGCGGCGTGCCTGTCAGCATAACTGTTCCACTAATTGTTCCGACTGAGGAAGGATCGATCCTGGCAAGCGGGGCGGTGGGCTCGCTTTCTTTGTTGCCGCAACCCGGGAAAACCAGAGCCACGATGGCGCCGGCCAAAATCAGCGATAGCAGGTTTCTTGCAAACACCATCTTTAGTGAACGTCAAAATTCGGGATCGACACTGCGGCGGTGACGACACAGAGCCATACCAGCAGCTCGAGCAAACCGACGATTCGGGCGACAGCGGGAAGATCGTTCGTTGCGCCCCAAACTTTTACCTTTTGCTGATTCACGATATGGAGGATGAGCCCGAGCGGAATTAGGATGGCGAGCTTGAGTTCGAAGGCGGGATTGGGAATGTACTTCGTGGCGGCGCTGGCGAATAACGAAAATCCCCCGAGGACCGCGATACAAAATCCGGTCCAATTCCAGGCAAATAGAGCATTCGAGAGTTGCGCTGCCGTTTCGCGTTTGCGTCCAAGGCCCAGAAGCCTCAAATCGAGCGACAGATTCGTTCCCAACCAGAGCGAGAGGCCGGAAAAATGCGTGGCCTGCACGAACGGATACACCCACGTGGAACCGCTGATCCACATAGCCCATGAAGTGCCCTGAAGCCACTTCGCAAATGCCATGAAGAAACTCATCATTTGTTCTAGGGCCTTTCCTTTCCTGCGCGCCGCGCGTCGGCGTGCTGCGCTTTAGCCCACGCCCGAAATAGCTGGGACCTCAACGGAGGCCAGAATCGCCCCGATCCACAGAACCAAGGAAATAAGCGCCAGAAGCTTGGCGCTCACGGGAATCGACGGCAATTGGCCCCACTTCGACGACTTCCATTGGACGATGATCCCGAAGATGACGGCCAGAAGAATTACCGCAATTTTTATCCGGAACACGGAAGCGAGGTAAAAGTCAGCAGCGTCCCCCGAAAACATGACGAATCCCGAGAGGAAAGCGAACACCAATCCCACCCACATCCAGGGGAAAAGTTGCGCACCGAGCGTGCCGACATTTTGACCGCGTCCCGCCACGCCGAGAACGCGCAGGTCCACAATCGCGATCGTGCCGACCAGCAAAAAGAATCCGGCGTAGTGTGCGACCTCCATCATGGCGGAGAGCACGATCGAGCTATTTATGGCGACCAGCAGCGAATTGTTCTGCAACCACGCGCAAAAATGAAGCATATAGATGACCTAAGACCTTAACGCCAAGCCATTGGATAGCTTGACGCCGGTGCAGCGCATGCTGCGCGCGCCATCCTTGGCGCGGCCACCCGTGCAGGTGATCGTGTCTCCGGCTTTCACGGTGGTACTCGTCCAACCATTGTGCTTCAGGAAATTCGGGCTGTTGATTTCGATGGCCCACTCCTGAGTTTCGCCCTTCTCGTCCTTCACCAGGAGATAAACGTAGGCATGGGGATTCGTCCATTCGACTCTCTCGACGGTCCCGGTTACGGTGGTTGGATTCGCCATGTCGTACATGGACACGGAGTGATGAGCGAAAGATGGCGCCGGCGCCGCTATCATCAGCAACAGACCGGCAACTAAGAAAGCTAGTTTTGTTTTCATTCGATGGGCCTCCGATCGCTATTATTTGAAGCTATCGAACAATTGCTTGTAGTCATGATTATTTTCCTCGCAAATATACTCCTGAATGTACCATTCCGGATGGAGAGTTAGTGTGCCGGCTTCCGTCCAGGGTTTAGCAAAAACATTCGGATCTTCAATGGTAGCCTCATAGCTTATTTTGTCGTAAGCGATGCGGCGGTAACGCTCGACCACATGGTACGCGGCGGTGTGGCGGTATTCGCGAACCGCGCCCTTATCGTTGAACCCGGTTACATCCACGACCAGCGTATCGCCTTCCCATTTTCCAACGGAATTTCCCATCCAGGTGGGGTCAGGGTCCGCAGGATGAGGGCGTCCATCGGTGGGAATCACACGGAAGAGGTGCTCGGATTCGTAGAGTATCAGCACGAGTCCCGGCTTTTGCACGATCTGTAACGGGTAAGGCCATTCGGTGGTGCCGGGGATACCTGGCGGCAAACATCGCGTGGTAAGGTCGAATCCGTAATCCGTGCCGACTTTGAATCTCTCCGCTCCCGGCTTCAGGGTGATCGCACCCGTCGGTTTGATCGATTGGAACGCAGCTATATAGATGCCGGAGAGATCGGGCGTGCCGTCCGGCATGTGTGGCACCGGACGAGGGGCGAGGGGCACATCTCCGTGCGCCGGGCTCCCGGTGCTTTTCGACGCGACTGTCCCCGCGACCGTGACCGTCACGGATTTCGAGTCGTTGCCGGCCGTTCCGTAGCCCAGCGCGGTGAGCGTGTACGTCATTGTTGTTTTCGGCGTTACGGTGCGAGAGCCTCGCGCCTCCACGATTCCCAGATCCTGATTCACGGAAATGCGGTCCGCGTTCACGACAGCCCACTTCAAGGTGACGGACTGGCCTGGCTGAATAGAACTAGGGTCGGCCGTAAAGCTTAGTATTTTTGCAGGCGGCCCCATTGGGAAACCGTCCCTCGGGAGCCGGCTTGGCGCCGGTGCCTGCTGAGCCATTACCGGCGCAACGAGCGCTGCGAACAGGGCCACCGCAAAAATGGCAAGGCTGCGGCTACTTCTTATATTCATCGAACAACTGTTTGTAATTGTGATTATTTTCCTCACAAATATATTCCTGAAGGTCCCATTCAGGATGCAGGGTTAGAGTGCCGGCTTCAGTCCAGGGCTCGGCAAAGACGTTAGGATCGGAGATGGTGGCTTCGTAGTGAATCTTGTCGTAGGAGATCCGGCGATAGCGTTCGACCACGTGGTACGCGGTCGTGTGACGGTAAACGCCAACCGCGGTCTTATCGTTGAATCCGGTGACATCGACAACCAGCGTATCTCCATCCCAATGGCCGACGGAATTTCCCAGCCAGGTGGGATCGAGATCAGACGGATGCGGCTTGTTCAGCGGAACGACGCGGAAGAGATGATAGGCCTCATAGAGAAATATGACTTGAGTTGGAGTCTGGACGATCTGCATGGGATACGGTTGCTGCGTTGCGCCAGGAATGCCTGGCGGGAGGCAGTGCTCTCCCAAATCGCCGCCGTAATCCATTCCGACGTCGTACTTTTCCGCACCGGGCTTGAGCGTGACCTTGCCAGTAGGACGGATATCAAATCCAGCTATATAAACTCCTGAGAGATCGGGTTTGCCATCAGGCGCCATGGGAATAGGTTTCTCGACCGCAGTTGCGACCGAGGGATTATCCGACGCGACAGGTGTGGTGCCCGGGACGGTGATGGTTACGGTTTTCGTATCTTTGCCAGCGCGGCCGGTGGCGATTAGGGTGTACGTGATGGTAGCGGACGGGGAAACCGTACGGCTGCCGCGAGTGGGCACGATCCCGATCCCGTGATCCAGGACCATGCGGTCTCCGTTGACCACTACCCAACTCAGGGTGACTGACTGGCCCGGCTGAATGGAAGTTTTATCGGCAGTAAAGCTGAGTATCTCCGCGGGCGGGCCGATCGGAAAACCTTCCACTCCGCCACGGCCGGGAGCTGGCACTTGACCCGGGGAGGAAGACTGTTGCGCCAAGGCGGGTGAAGTCATCACCGCAGCCATGGCAAAGATGACCAAAATTCGACTCACAAATCGCATGCTGCTTGCCTCCTGAAACGAGCCGCCGAACAAATTGCGTTCGGCGGCGACATTCTAACGCAAGCCATGCGGTTTGCGGATGGCTAATGTGGCTGCGGCATCGGTTGTTAGAAAACGTACTTGAGTGCGAATTGCATGATCCTCGGATCGTTCGTCGTCTGGTTCAAGGCTCCCAAACCAGCCGTGCTCCCCGGGGTGGGCTGGCCAAAAGTTGGCAGGCCGATTCCCGCCCCGATCAGCGAGGGCGCGTAGAGATTCGCGTGATTGGGAAGATTGAACACCTCCCAACGGAACTCAACCGTTTGACGCTCAGTTATCGGAAAGAGCCTGGAGAGCGCGGTATTGACGAGAATCGACCCAGGGCCGAACAGGCTGTTGGCTTTGATAATGTTATTGAAACTGTAAGGAGCCGGTGTAGTGAAGGCGTTCGGATTGAGCCAGCAATCTCGTCCCTTCGGCTGGCAGTATGGGCTCATACCCGGCTTCAAGACGGGGCGTTGATCGAGCCCGCCAGTTGGCCCGTTCCCATTTCCAGAAAAATCGAGAACGATAGATGGGTTACCGATGTCTGTTCCCGTTTGGAAAATAGTGGAGAGGGAGAATCTCCAATGGCCAGCGATGATATCTGTCAGATGGTTTGAGAACTTCGGCATCTCAGCGACAAGAGATTCGTTGAATATATTGTGCGTGTCGGCATTGGGACAATTGCCGCGATCAGCCTTAGGATCGAATGGCACTTCCTCTGCCGCAAGGAAAAAGCCGAGCGTCGTTGTGTAATTGTCGGAGATACAGTGCGACCATGTATAGTTCGTAGTGGAGGTAAAGTGATTGGCAAACTGGTGCTGCGCCGTAAGGAGCAGGCCGTTATAGTTGCCCGTGCCGGTTTCCTCCAACAGAAGCGTTTCTCCGTAGAGATTGCCGCCTTGAGGTCCCACTCCACCGGCGGCTGGGGCATTGTATTTTGCAAGGAGCCGGTTTGTGGCTAACCCGAAGGGACAAATGAAGGGAGGAAGGAATCCGGGGCAGGGGCCGGGCACGTACGGTTGCAGATAGGAGGGAAGCGGATAGCCTGCAGTTGGTCCCTGCGCGGACGGATTGGCTTCGTTGTTTCCCCATAGGTGACGCTGCTGGTTCCCCAGGTAAGCGATCGAGAGCAACCAACCCTTGCCCACTTGTTTTTCAACGCTGAGGTTGTACTGCATGACGTACGTGGGCTTTATGCTATTGGCGGGGTAGCTGAACACCAAGGCGTTTGGCAGGTACGCAGCGGTTTTTGGCCCGGTCCCGACATAATCCAACGTTCCCGGTGCCGACCCGAAGGGATCTTGACCCGTATGCACCACGCCCTGTTGGTCTGTAAATGTGAAGGGATTGGGCGCTCCAGGTAGCGTTCCCCAGGGGTCACTAAGGCACGTCGTGGTGCAGAGGCCACCGGTACCGAGTGCCGGGTTGTTAACCGCACCGCCGTAAGGCTCTTCGAACCCGAACTGGTCGTAAGAAAAGTTCGGAAAATCATAAAAGATGCCAAAACCGGCCCGAATGGCCATCCTGCCGTCTCCCCTAGGGTCCCAGGCGAGACCGATGCGCGGACTCCACTTATCCAAGGCGTTCGGAGTCAATTTGTTGCCGCTCGGACCACCAGGATCTCCGTTAAACAGGTAGCCCGCGGGCGCAGTGGGAAAGGCCTTGCTGTGAATATTGGCCGCCAGGTCCGGAAGACTGATGCTCACAACGTGGCCCTTCGGGTCGGTGTGCCCGAAGAATGGATCCCAGCGAAGTCCAGCGGTAACTGTCAGCTTGCGGGTCACCTTCCAAGCGTCTTGCGCGTAAAGAGCGAAGACATTCTGGTGTTGGAGAGAAGGAATGGGGGCGTCCTGAGCAAATCCGCTGCCGGTTGACGTATAACCCAAGAGAAAGTCCGCGAGTCCCCCGCTGGCAAGCTGCGCGCCAGTACGCGAACCGTCAAAAGTGAAGCTGCCCTGATTGAAGAGGTAATTGTGGGCGAAAGCCCGCAAGTTGATGATGTCCACACCGAACGAAAGCTGATGTTTACCGCGCGTCAGCGACAAATCGTCATTCACTTCGATCGTGTCGTAAGGCTGCAAGGACGGAGTAGAGTTGAACAAGCCCCCGAAACCGCCAAACCCGAACCCCGCCATATAATTCGGGAAGAACTTGCCCACGCTGGGACCCAACTGAAAGATGTTCCCTGCGGGCAATCCAGATGCCGTGATCAGATCGTTCAAATCGAGAGTCGAGTTCTGGACGGTGAGATTCCGGCTTCGATTGCCCGTGATGCGGATGCTGTTGACGGTGCTCGATCCGAACAAATAGGTGTCACCAAGGGTGAGATTCTCGACGCGGTTAGAGGCGCCATCGATCGCCGCGATGAGAAGCCCGCCTTGACTGGCCGGCGTGCTGGGATTCCCCGGCTGCTGACTCCAATTCGTGATGAAGAATCGGCCGAAGATCGTATTCTTGTCGCTCATGTGGTAGTCGATGCGCGCGAGCCCTTGATTTTCGTCGAAATTAAGCGGGGTCTGGTAGTTATAGGTGCCGCAAGGGCTGGTCGGCGGAGCAACCGGCAGATGGCTCTCAAGAGCGACGATGATGGGACTGAAGTTGGCAGGATTGATTTGGTTGGGGCCTGCACCGCCTGTCCCATATGGTGGTCCGAGAAGCGGCGTCGTGCCCAGGCAGGGTTGGAAGTTCCCGGCCAGCATCGCGGCGGTTGGAATGGTCGTAGAAGCCGGATTGGTGGAGCGCTGGATGGTGTCCTGCCAGCCGGCAAAGAAGAACAACTTGTCCTTAAATATAGGTCCGCCCAGTGTGCCGCCGAACTGGTTGCGCTTGAGATTATCACGGAAGTAGGGAGCTCCCTCGCTGTCGTACGCGGTGTTCTTTGAATCAAAAATGTAATTGCGCACGTATTCGAAAGCGTCTCCGTGGAACTCATTGCCGCCCGACTTTGTCACAACATTGACGGCCCCTGACGGGTGCGTGCCGTATTGAGCGGGCAACGAACTTGTTTCGACCTTGAATTCCTGAACGGTGTCTGGGAAGGGGAGGGGGAGGTTTTGATTACTGAGGGGATCGTTGTGCGTGCCGCCATCAAGCCAATACGCGACGCTGCCCTGCGCACCGCCTGCGATGGAAATGACCGCTGAGGAGGGGTAAGAGGCGCGGAATGCACGACCCTGGCCGACGGCGCCGGAGAGAGTCAGCAGGTCAGTGAGCTGGCGGCCGTTGAGAGGTAGATCCTGCACCTGCTGGGGCGCAACAACTTCGCCGACACCGGTGCTCTGGGTTTCCACCATCGCCGTCTCGGCCTGCACCGTCACCTCTTGGGTCACGGCGCCAACTTGCAAGGCGACGCTGATCGAGGGATTCCCGCCTACCTGGAGCACGATGCCTGTTTGGACGTACTTGCTAAAGCCGTCTTTCGTGACTTCGAGAGTGTACGAGCCGACCGACAAATCCGGCAGGAGGTAGCTTCCATCGGCGCCGCTGACGGCAGTCCGAACCGCGCCGGTGGAGGTTGATGTCAGTTTGATTTGGGCGCCGGCGACAGCTGCGCCGCTGGCGTCTTGAATGACACCCCTGATCTGCGAAGTAGAAATCGTCTGCGCTGAAAGGACTGACGAAGCGAGAAAAATACAAACCCCGAGGATTAACTTGGATCTCATACCCACCCCCTTAAGAGATCGTTCCTCAAACGCCTGAAAACCGTGATTATGGCCGAGCGTATAGCAGATGACTTCTCCGGTTGTCAATGAAAACCAGCAGGGCTGATGCTGCGGCTCCGCTGGTTTGATCGCATTCGGACCGAGGCGTATAATTTTTCGTTTACACCGATGCCGATGGAACCCACAGAGAAAGCTTCGGCCGCCGACGTAGACTTGCCGCCGTCAGAGTCCCTGCGGGCAGGAGCCGAAGATGGCGACGAGATTTGTGTTCGCGGGGCGCGCGTCCATAATCTAAAGAACATCAGTTTCGCGATTCCCCACAACCGAATCACCGTGGTTACGGGTGTGTCCGGATCGGGCAAGTCGAGCCTTGCGTTCGACACCCTTTACGCCGAGGGGCAGCGGCGATATATCGAATCGCTTTCGGCCTACGCGCGCCAGTTTTTGGAGCGGATCGAAAAACCCGACGTCGACGAGATCACCGGCATCGCACCCGCAATTTCGATTCGCCAAAAGAATTCAACCCGCAATCCGCGGTCGACGGTGGCCACCGTCACCGAAATTTACGATTACCTGCGCCTGCTATACGCGCGTGCGGGCCACACTTTCTGCCTGCGCTGCGGCGAAGAAGTCCGCAAAGACTCGTTCGATGAGATCGCGACGCGAGTATTGGCGCTTCCGGCCGACCGCCGATTTTACGTTTTGTACCGTTTGACGTTTGGAACCGAACCTCCCGCGAAGAGCGTGCAGGAGGGCGGCGCTCTACGACCGCGCAAATCCGCGAGCATCAGCGAGGACGCCGTTCGCCAGGCGTTAACCAGCTTGCGAAAGCGAGGCTTCAACCGTTTGTACCAGACTGGGCGAGTGTTTGAATTTCCCACACCGGAAGACCTGCTGGATGTGGACTTCAGCAAGCCTGTCTATGTGCTGGTGGACCGGCTCGCACTGTCGCCGCAGATTCGCTCGCGTTTGATTGACTCGATTGAAATATGCTACCGGGAAGGCGGCGAGGCCATTCTCGACTTCGCGCCAGACACGCAGAAGACAGCCGAAAGACTTGTGTTCAATGAACGCTTTGAGTGCAAGAAATGCGGAACTTCTTACCAGGAACCGGAGCCTCGGTTATTCTCGTTCAACAATCCGTATGGCGCCTGCCCGCGCTGCCAGGGCTTCGGCAACACGATAGATTTCGATCTCGACCGAGTGGTGCCAGACAAAGGAAAATCGCTTGCCGAGGGCGCGATCGAACCATGGACAAAGCCTCGGTACAAACATCTGGCGCTGGAGATGCGCCGGTACGCCCGCGCGAAAGCGATTCCCTTCGATGTGCCCTTCCGCGACCTTTCGGCCAGCCAGCGCACGGCGATCATTGAAGGAGACCGCAAAGAGGATTTCCCCGGCGTGAAGGGATTCTTCGCCTGGCTCGAGCGGAAGAAATATAAGCTGCACGTCCGAGTTTTCCTGAGCCGATATCGCGGCTACGCGCTTTGTCCGGAATGCCACGGCACGCGTTTGCGCGCCGAAGCGCGGGCTGTGAAGGTGGCCGCGCGCTCGATCACGGAAGTCTGCCAAATGACGGTGAAAGAGGCTCGGCCATTTTTCGCGGGGCTGCAACTGAGCCCAGCGGAGACTGCTATCGCTGAAAAGATTCTCGAGGAAATTCAGCAGCGCCTTCGGTTTCTCGACGAGGTGGGACTGGACTATCTTACGCTCGACCGGCTGACTTCTACGCTTTCGGGCGGTGAAGCACAGCGTATCCAGCTGGCGACTTCTCTCGGGTCGCATCTGGTGGGCGCACTTTACGTGCTCGACGAACCCTCTATCGGTTTGCACCCGCGGGACACGCACCGATTGATCGAAATTCTAAAGGGACTGCGAGATTTGGGGAACACGCTGCTGGTTGTCGAACACGATCCCGATACGATTCTAGCTGCGGACAATATATTGGATCTCGGGCCTGGTGCGGGCGAGCATGGCGGGGAAATGATTTTTGCGGGCACGCGCGAGGAACTTCTGGCGGACCCGCGTTCACTGACCGCCAGGTATCTGCGCGGGGAGCTGCGGATCGCGCTTCCCTCGCATCGCCACAAATCACAAGGACGGTTTCTAAAGTTAACCGGGGCTCGCAGCCACAATTTGCAAGGTATTGATGTAATGGTTCCACTAGGCTTGTTGGTGGCGGTGACAGGAGTGTCCGGGTCGGGCAAATCGACGCTCGTATATGATGTGATATACAAGGCGCTTGAGGCTAAGCGCCTCGGCGGGAATTGGCGCCAGTTTTGCAGCAGCATCGAAGGCGCTGCCGCGATCCTCGCAGTTGAGATGATTGACCAGTCTCCCATTGGAAGAACACCACGGTCCAATCCTGCAACTTATATGAAGGCATTCGATGCGATTCGCGAGGTCTTCGCCGCGACTCCGGATGCCAAGAAGCGAGGTTTGACGGCGGGTCATTTTTCCTTCAACGTCCCGGGCGGCCGGTGCGAGGCATGCCAGGGCGACGGCACTGTCACCGTAGAGATGCGCTTTCTAGCTGACGTAGAGTTGACGTGCGAGGAGTGCCGCGGCACGCGCTACAAGAGCAGCGTGCTAGAAGTTCTCTACAAGGGAAGGAACATTCATGATGTGCTGCAAATGACGGTGCGCGAAGCGCTGGCATTCTTTGCGGCGCATTCGCGGGTGACATCTCGTTTGAGCGTTCTCGAGGAAGTTGGCCTTGGCTATTTACGCCTCGGCCAATCCGGCACCACGCTTTCTGGCGGAGAGGCGCAACGTCTGAAACTCGCCGCGCATCTGACGCGACAGGACAATGCAGGCATCCTTTACATTTTTGACGAACCGACCACGGGTCTGCACTTTGACGACATTCAGAAACTGTTGACTGCGTTTCGAAAGCTGATCGAAGGGGGAGCTTCGATCCTTATTATCGAGCACAACCTGGACGTGATTAAATCGGCCGACTGGATAATCGATCTCGGGCCGGAGGGTGGAGAGGCAGGCGGCCGGATCATAGCCGCGGGCACGCCGGAGCAGGTGTCGCGGAATCCGCAATCGCATACCGGAAAGTTCTTGGAGCGAGTCCTAAACTCTCGCAGCGGTGGGAATCACAATCATCGTGGTCGAGCAACGGAGCCGGCGACCCACGACGAGGGTAAGGAGGCGGCCTCGTCCGGATTCTAAGGACCCCTGAGTTGTGTCCAGCGGGAGAAGTAATGAGTCGGTTTTCGCGAGTCCTAGTCGGTTGCGCACTCTGCATAGCCGCCGGAAATTTATCCGAATCGGTGGCGCAGAAACCCAGCGCCACGCCGAAGCATGGAGTTGCCAATGCCGAAGCCCAGGCGTTGAATCATCTGCTTGATGCCGCCCAGCAAGCGATCGACAAGCAGGATTATGCAAGCGCCGCCCAAAACTATAAGGATTACCTCGCCAAGAATCCCGACGATGCAACGGTCCATTACGATCTGGGCTACGCATACACGGCACTGCACAAGCCGGCTGACGCGAAGTCTGAATACGAGAAGGCCATTGCTCTAAATCCGAAGTTGGGTCCGGCATATCAGAACCTTGGAATCACCCTCCTGCCCGATGACCCTGCAGGTGCCGTGGCGGCACTCCAAAAGGCCTCGGAACTCCTACCCGCCGACGCGCGAACGAAATGGCTGCTAGGCACCGCGCTACAAGACAATGGGAACTTCGCGCCGGCGATCGACCAATTCGAAGCTGCCAAGAATTTGGACGCGAAGGATGCTGAAATCCGAGTATCGCTAGGACAGGCTCTCTTGAGGGTGGGACGCGACAAGGAAGCGCTTGCGGCATTCCAAGATGCCCTGGCGTTGCAGCCGAAGGGCCGCGTGCTTGCCGCCGCACATCTTGGGCTGGGCCGTGCGGCGATCACCCAAAAACAACTCGAGGAAGGCGTGTCTGAACTGGCGGCTTACTTACAAATGGAGCCGAGTGACGCCGGCGCTCGGATCGACCGTGCCTCGGCTCTCGTCGATCTGGGCAGGGAGGATGAAGCGCTGGCGGAACTGGATCGAGCGGCTGAGCGTGGAGAGGAACAATTGCGCGCTCTGAAACTGCGGTCCCAAATATACTGGGAGAAAAAACGATACGATGACGCGCTGCCCGTTCTGCAGAAGGCTGTCGCTCTGGCGCCACGCGATCCCGACCTTCTCGCCCGGCTCGGACGGGTTTACTTGCAGAAGAAAGACTACCCCAATGCCTTGCGCTGCCTGACCGCTGCGTACAATATGAACCCCAGCGCAAACGATTTGCTGGCCGATGCCATCGAGGCGGAATATCTGAACAAAAACTACACAGAAGCGCTAGCGGCGCTTGATGCCCTTGCCAAGCGCGAGGAACTTCCCCTCGGAAGCTGGTTTATGCGGGCGGCCTGTTACGATAATCTAGGAGAGGCGGCCGACGCCTTGGACGCCTATCAGAGGTTTCTGCAGTTAAATAAGGACGAGAACAGCGACATGTACTTTATCGCCACCGCCCGGTCTCGAGTTCTGGCGCGTGAACTACAAAACAAGAAACAGAAAAAGAAAAGGTAACACTCTGCGTAGCGCACGTCGCGTGTGCGGGATCATACTTGTCGCGCTGGCTTTGGCCAGCCCCGGTTTTAGTCAAACCCGCATAGAGGATCTGCGGCAACATTTTGCTCAGGAATCCGACCCCGTACGAAAAGCTAAGAAAATGCCGCAACTCGGCGAGGCAGAGTTCCGACAGATTCAGAAAGACGTCGCGAGCGAGCGGTTTGCCGAGGCGCTAGCCCTGCTTCGCCAATATCGCAGTGAGGTACAATCCTGCTTGCAAGGCCTGGACGCCACCGGCGCCAATGCGGAAAAGCACTCGTCGGGCTTCCGGCAACTGCAGATTTCCCTTCGAGAATCGCTGCGCCGCCTCGATACCATGATTCCTGTCATTTCACCGGAAGCTCAACCCGGATTCATCGAAGTGCGCGCCGGCCTCAATGAAATGAACAGGCATCTAATCGAGGAGTTGTTCCCTCGCCCAAAACAGCCTCCTACCGCGTCGTCGCCCTCCGGCCATGAGGAACATCCATGAGGCGCAGCGCGGCAATCTTCGTCGCTTTGGCAACCGTGGCGCTGAGCTCGCTGATTCTCGCACCGGCAGCGACCGCTCAACGACAGCGACCGGATTATCTCAGCGACGCCGAAGCGGACCAAATTCGTGGTGCGGACACTCCGTCGCAGCGCATAAAGCTTTATGTATCCTTCGCGGAAGACAGATTGAAAAAGTTCGACTACGAATTAAACCGCAAAGTGCCGGAAGCGCGGCGCGGTGAAATCCTTAATAGCCTCCTAAATGGATATTCCGGCTGCGTGGACGATGGTTCGGACCAGATCGATCTGGCGAAGGAGAAGCAAGAAGACATTCATGATGCCCTGAAGTTGATGCAGACGAAATACAAAGCCTTCCTCGATCAACTTGAAACGTACGATAAAGGCGGGCCGGAAATCGATACCTACCGAGACACGCTCGAAGACGCGATCGATGGAACAAAAGATGCCTTATCCGACGTGCAGGACGCCGAGAAAAAGATGCTTCCGGCGCCAGTGCGACGGAAGCCGTGAGGCCGCTCCCCCGTGCACCCGCTGCCGTTCCTGGCGCCGAGCGGCTTTTCCAGCGAATTTACACTCGCCTCGGATGTCAAGGGCGCCCGCCACGTTTTGTCGTTGAATATCACCCGTATTCGAATCTCACTCACACAATCAGGTTGAGGGACGATACCGCCTACGTCAGACTGTCGGATGCCTTGGGGGACGCCCCACGTGCTATCGTCGAGGCTGTGGCTGCGGTTCTACTCAGCCGGCTCTATCGGCGACGCGCGCCGACCGAACTACTCGAGAGTTACCGCCATTTTTCCTATGCCCCCTCCACGCGTCAGCGACTTCTGCAACTTCGCCGGCTTCGGGCGCGGCGGTTGGAGCACCAGCCCGCTGGCAAGCACCACAACCTGCTTGTGTTGTTTGGTCGCCTGAACCGCCAGTATTTCAACGGCGCCCTGGTGATGCCTCGCCTTGCCTGGAGTGGTCGGGCATGGCGGACACAGCTGGGCTGCTTCGATCCGGCACTCAACCAGATCGTTATGAATCGCCGTCTCGATCGACCTAGTGTTCCGGAATATGTTGTCGGCTATGTCCTTTACCACGAAATGCTTCATGTGAAGCATCCAGTCCGGTTTGCCCACTGCCGCCGGGAGTCCCATTCGGTCCGTTTCCGCAAGGAAGAGAAGCGCTTCACCGAATACAATCCCGCCATGAAGTTCCTGGCGCATTTCCCCACAAGTCCCGCACGTTGATTCTCGTATCACTACAGTTCGCGCGATTTCTGCCGATAACTCTAAGAGCAATTGGCCCGTAACCGTCTCGGGATGAGCGGGTTACGGTCTGCGCGGGATTATAAGCAAAGGCGGCAACGATGACGTGGTCAGCGGTGAGCGTGCCAAAGTGGCACAGCACGATTATGAAATTACGGTCATCTCGCAGTCCTGAATCGCTCCTACGAAAGATTGAGCGGCGTGAGTGGGTGCTTTGGTCCTTTGCCATCATGGTCACCCTGCTTTTAACTGTCGGCCTCGTCTCATTTATCTTCCCCATGCTGCATGAGCAGGCCGCACAATCCGACAGCCTGCACCTGAATCTGGCGATCAGAGGTCTCGTTGGCCTCGTTTTACTCTTCGACATCTACGCCATTTACCAGCAGCTTCAGATCTTTCACATTCGTCACGAGCTCGTCCGCCGCGAGGAATTATTCCGTTTAATCAGCGAGAATGCAGCCGACATGATTGCTGTCGTTGATTCGGAGGGAAAACGTCTCTATAACAGCCCCGCTTATGAGCGAATTCTCGGGTACACAAGCGAGGAGCTCCAAAGTACGTCCTCGTTCGAACAGATTCACCCCGACGATCGCCACCTGGTGGAGGAGGCAGACAAGGAAGCTCGGACTGGGGGAGTAGGCCGCACCATTCAGTACCGGATGCGTCACAAGGACGGCTCCTGGCACATCCTGGAATCCGGTGCCAGCGCGGTGCTCGATTCTCACGGGCATCTGGAAAAACTCATCATCGTGAACCGCGACGTCACCGCGCGCAGGAACTTGGAAGAGCAGTTCCGTCAAGCACAGAAGATGGAAGCTGTCGGCAGGCTGTCAGGCGGCGTGGCCCACGATTTCAACAACCTTCTCGGCGTGATCATCGGCTATGCCGAATTCTTGGAGGAACAGCTCCAACCGGAAAACCCGCTACGCGCAAGCGCGGACGAAATTCTGAAAGCAGGAAAGCGCGCTGCCTCCCTCACCCGCCAGCTGCTCGCCTTCAGCCGTCAGCAGGTTTTAGATCCCAAGGTTATCGACTTGAATGGCGCCGTCTCCGATATGGAAAAACTGCTTCGCCGGCTGATCGGCGAGGATGTTGAGCTGTCCACTTCATTGGCGCCTGACCTGGGCCGGGTGAAGGCCGATCAAGGACAATTCGAGCAAGTCGTGCTGAACCTCGCCGTCAACGCCCGGGACGCCATGCCGCAAGGCGGCAAGCTAGTCATCGCAACCGAAAACATGGTAATGGACCAAGCCTTCGTCCGCCGCTATCCCTACCCGGTGCAGCCGGGCCCGTACGTGTGCCTCACCGTGACCGACAGCGGCACGGGTATGGATGCCGAAACCAAGGCGCGCGCGTTCGAGCCTTTCTTCACCACAAAGGAAAAGGGGAAAGGCACGGGACTCGGCCTGTCGACTGTTTACGGAGTGGTGAAGCAGAGCGGTGGCTACATCGACGTCTTTAGCGCGCCCGGCGCGGGCACCACGTTCAAGATCTATTTGCCTCGGATTGAGGAGGCCGTCAGTGTACAGGCTCCCGTACAGGGCGAGGCCAAATCGTTCGAAGGAAAAGAGACCATCTTGCTCGCGGAAGACGAAGAATCGTTGCGAACGCTGACCCGCACCACGCTTGAGCAGTGTGGTTATAAAGTGCTAGAAGCAAAAGACGGCATCGAAGCGCTCGCCGTGAGCGAAGCCCACGATCGGTCGATTGACCTGCTGCTGACCGACATCGTGATGCCCGGAATGGGCGGCCGCGCGCTCGCACAGGAACTGACCCGGCGGCGCCCGGAGATCAGGGTGGTCTACATGTCCGGTTATACTGGACAAGCAGTTGGCTCGCAGGGACCGATCGACCCCGGCAGCGACTTCCTGCCCAAACCCTTTACCCGAGCCGTTTTGACGCGCAAGGTCCGAGAGGCGTTGGATCGGCATATGGTTGCTGAATCGAAGTGAACGTGCTGGCAAGCGAACCTTCCCGAGAACAGAGGACGGAGTCCTAAGGATGCCAAAGATTTTGATCGTGGACGACGACGAGGCCGTGCGCGGATTGCTTCGGATGCGTCTCTCCGACAGTTATCAGGTAGTGGAAACCGGCGACCCCGAGCAGGCTCTCGGGCTCGCCCTTGAGCACAAACCCGACGCGATTCTGCTCGACTTAATGATGCCCGGATTCTCAGGCTTCGAGCTTTGCCAGAGCTTTCATAGTTTGAGCTACACGTCGCGCATTCCGATCTTCGTAATCACCGGCGAGGCGGGAACCAAATACAAGGAGCACTGCGAGAGCCTTGGTGCGAAGGGCTATTTCCACAAACCGGTGGACTTTGTAGCGCTCAAGGCAACACTTGCGGAGGAATTGAAGGGGAAGATACCGGAGCGGCGGGCTCACAAGCGGGTTCAGATGCGTGTTGTCCTGAGTCTGCGCGGCTCGGACGCCGGTGGCAAGCAATTCAGCGAGGCCACCACAACGGAAAACGTCAGCGCCGGTGGTTTTCTATGCAACTGCTCCGCAACTCTGATCAAGGGCGCTGCAGTCGAAGTTTTTCTCACTTCCGGCGGCCACGAACGCTACGCGGGCAAGGCGCAAGTGGTGCGCAAGGACGCACCAGGCTCGCCTTGGCAGCGTTATGGATTTCAGTTCATCGAGACGACGTCCGAGTGGGTGCTGCAAGGCAAATAACCGCCACCTCCGCCGGAGAAACTCAGCGGCCGCTCAGCTTCTCGATTTTCTTTTCGATTTTCTTCTTGTCCGCTGCGTTGGGGAAGGCCTGAAGATATTCCCTGTAGGATTTCGCTGCATTGAGTTTATCGCCTTTTTTCTCGTAGGCTTCCGCCAGCAGAATGCGAGGCTTGCCTAACCTCGGTTGCTGTCGAATGGCGTCTTGAAAGCGCGGGATCGCTGCGTCGGTGTCTCCCTTGTGCATATAGAAAGTGCCCACTTCGATGTCTTCTTCCGCAGAGGCTTGATTACTGGCGCCATTCTGTTGTTGCTCGGACCGCGCTGGGCCTGCGGGCTTCTGTTTCTGCTGTCCGGCCCATCCCGGCAAGGTCGCTAGAAAAACCATCAACACCAATAGTGCGCGCGCTCGGGTCATCGGGCTTTCCGTTCCTTGGAATGCGTTTGCTATCATAGAAGTTGCCCCAAAGGGCTCACGCAAGCCGCATCGTCCGAATTTCGATCGCTATAGCTTCAGCCAAATGGACCTCCGCGAAAAGGCCGACCAGCTTCCCGCACAGCCGGGCGTGTATCTATTTCAGGATGCCGGCGGCGCGATTCTCTACGTCGGAAAAGCGCGCTCGTTGCGAGGACGCGTCAAGTCCTACTTCCTCGAATCCCGCTGGCAAGACGCGAAGACGGGTTCGCTCGTCCGTGAAATCGCCGATCTAGAATATATCGTGGTGGACAACGAACGCGAGGCCCTCGCGCTCGAAAACAATCTCATCAAGCGGCACCAGCCCAAATTCAACGTTCTGCTGCGGGACGACAAAACTTATCCCTATATCCGCTACACCGCATTCGAGAAATATCCTCGGGTCTACGTGACGCGCCGCCTTCTCAAAGACGGCTCGCTTTACTTCGGCCCGTATTTCCCTGCCAGCCTCGCCTACCGGCTCGTGCATCTGGTTCACAAACATTTTCTGGTGCCCTCTTGCACGGTCGATTTAACTCGCCTCCACCCTCGCCCCTGCCTTCAGTATTACATCCATCGCTGTCTCGGCCCCTGCGCCGGTCTTGTGCCGGACGAGCGTTACGAAGAAGCGGCGCGCGACGTCCGGCTATTCTTGGAGGGGCGCCGCAGCGACCTTTCTCGCAGTTTAAATCAGCGTATGGCGACGGCTGCGAGTGAGGAGCGTTACGAGGAGGCCGCCGGCTATCGCGACCTTCTCCATACTCTCAGCGAAATGGAAGAGCGCCAAAAAATCGCCGCTACGCAGGGTGATGATACGGATGTCATTGCCTGGTATGCCGAACCACCGCAGGTAGCGGTGAATCTTTTCCATCTTCGCGGCGGACGCGTGGTCGACCGCCGGGACATCTATTGGGAAAATCTCGACGAATTTGAGCCGGCGGAATTCTTGCCGTCGCTGCTCAAGCAGCTTTATCTCGACGCCGCCTACATGCCGCGCTTCATTCACGTGCCCATGGACTTTGAGGATTGCGCGCTGCTCGAGGAAGTCCTCACCGATGCCGCGGGGCATCGCGTGGAAATCCTGAATCCGCAACGCGGCCAGAAACACGCCTTCTTGGAATTGGTCGAGAAAAACGCCAAGCACTCTTTCGTGCAAAGATTCCGCGTTTTGAAACCTAGCTCTAGGGCGATTGCCGAGGCGCTCGAATCCGCCCTGGCCCTTCCCGAAACGCCGAAACGGATCGAGTGCTTCGATATCTCGCACATTCAAGGTTCCGATACGGTTGCCTCAATGGTTGTCTGGGACGATGGCCGCATGAAAAAATCCGACTACAGGAAATTCATCATCCACGGGGACGCCATGCCGGAGGGATCGGAAAAGTCCGAGGGCGTTCTGCGTGACGATTTCGCTAGCATGCGGGAAGTTGTCGAACGAAGGTATCGGCGCATGCGCGATGAGAACAAGCCCATGCCAAGCCTGATCTTGATCGACGGTGGAATCGGCCAATTGCATGCTGCCGCGCAGGCCTTGGAGAAACTCGAAATCATCAACCAGCCCATGGCCAGCATCGCCAAAAAAGAAGAGATTCTGTACATCCTCGGCCGTGAGGATGAGCCTTGCATCCTGGACCGCCATTCTCCCGTTCTGCACCTCATCCAGCAGATTCGCGACGAGTCGCATCGCTTCGCGATCACATTTCATCGCCAGCGTCGCTCCAGCCGCCGCATTCGAACCGCCCTCGTCGAAATTCCCGGAGTGGGCGATCGTACCGCGCAAAAACTGCTGAGGCGCTTCGGCAGCGTTACCCGTCTGCGCCAGCTGACCCTCGATGAACTGACTGCCGAACTCCCTCGCGCCCAGGCCCAACGCATTTTCGACGCCCTTCGCCAACAGACAACCCTGCCGCGTGGCGGTCGCGGGTCAGTTTCCGGTTAGCTGACTTACCAGGCGTTACTGTTAAAGTGCTACGTCGACTGCGGATCTTTACGGAGAAATCAGATTCAACCTACACCTTGCTCCGCGCACGATCATCGATATATAAACCGAACTTCCTTGCTAATGGCGCCACAAGAAATAATCCACTTACAATTGTTAAGACGCCACAGGGCATATCGACCTAAAACGGCCTTCGCTCAGTAGTCACACGCGAGCTATAATGCCACCTCATGAGCCCCGAGGAGAGCGGAATCGCGCGAAGGTCCGCGCGCCGGGAAGATGCGGGGTCACCTTTGCATACGAGGGATTGATGACATGAGAAGACGAAATCGCTCGTTCCTTTTTGCGTTGGTCGTTCCAGCAGTCTTCGTCGTCAGCGCATTCGGCATCGTTGTGGCGGCTCAGGGACACGGATTGCAGGCGGCCAAGCCGGAGCTCTGGTCCAATCCCGCCACGTGGCCAGACCGGAAGGTGCCCGGCGCCGGGGACACGGTCACCATTGAAAAAGGCAAGGATGTGCTGCTCGACGTCAGTCCGCCGTCGCTGGGCGGCTTGCAAATCAAGGGCAAACTCAGCTTCTCGGACAAAGCCGACATCGAGCTGACCACCGAGTCGATCGTCGTGCACGGGGAACTGGAAATCGGCACCGAAGCCAAGCCCCACACGCGCAAGGCGACCATCACCCTCACCAACAACGTCCCGGGCAACGACCGCGGGATCGTGATCGCGGGCGGAACCCTGAACCTGCATGGTGACCGGACGAATTCCTGGACGAAGCTCGCACAAACCGCGCAGGCCGGCAGCGCCAAGATCGAAGTGTTGAATGCCAGCGGCTGGCGAAAAGGCGACGTGATCGTCCTTGCGTCGACCGACTACGATTCCAAGCAGGCGGAGAAGCGAACCATTGCGGCCATCGCCGGGAACGTGATCCGGCTCGATCAGCCGCTGAAGTACATGCATTTCGGCAAAATCACGTTCGGCGTCGACGAGCGTGGTGAAGTCGGCTTGCTGACGCGAAATATTCTTATCCAGGCTTCGGAGGACGCAGAACGCTCCTACTTCGGGGGGCATATCATGGCGATGGCCGGGTCGAAAATGTATGTCTCCGGCATCGAATTGAATCGCATGGGTCAGAACATGCATCTGGCGCGGTATCCGATCCACTGGCATCTGGTGGGCGAAGGCAAAGGGCAGTACATCGAAAATTCATCGATTCACGACACCTACAGCCGCTGCGTGACGGTGCATGGCACCAACGACGTGCGAGTGGAAAACAACGTGGCCTACAACACCGTGGGTCACTGCTACTTCCTGGAAGACGCCGTCGAAACGGGCAACCAGTTCATTCACAACCTGGGAATGATGACCAAGTGTCACCCTGACGGCAAACCTTGTGTTCCGACAAACCTCGGCCCGATCGGATCGGAGGGTAAACGGGTCTTCGATCCGACTGGCCAGAGCGCCAAGGATATCCTGATCCCTTCCGACAACACCGCGTCGACTTTCTGGATCACCAATCCGGACAATATTTTCCGGGACAACGTGGCCGCGGGGTCCGAGGCGACGGGTTTCTGGCTGGCATTGCCGCAGCATGGGACGGGCGCGTTCGAAAACACGGAAGTCGGCAAGGCAACCTGGCCACGTCGAACCCGGCTACGAGAGTTCAAGGGCAACACCGCTCATTCGAACTTTGACGGGTTCATGTTCGACCGCGGCCCTCAGCCCAATGGCCATATCAGCCCCGGCGGCCATATGGCCCTTGCCAATCCGGCTGACGGGAACAGCCCCATCGTGGAGACGGTCATCGAGGATTTCACCAGCTACAAGAACCGGAACAGCGGAATGTGGGCCCGCGGCGAGATGGACACCTTCAAGAACTTGAAGCTGGCCGACAACGCCATCGGCTACACGCATGCGTCCGGCAACTTCGGCCGCTCCGACTTCACGTCACGGGTGGTCGACTCGCTGTTCGTGGGCGAAACCGAGAACATCGGCAACCCCAGCACGCCGGCGGAAATGGCGTACGGCCGCAGCTTGCCGGAGCCCGGACTTCCGGATTTCCCGATCCGCGGCTACGAGTTCTACGATTACCGCCATGAACTGGACAATGACACCTTCGTGAATTTCCAGGACAATGCCACTCGCAAGACCGGAGCGATCTCTTATCTGCTGTTTACCAGCTTCGGAATGAGCTCCAACAACACCGTACAGCGCGCCAAATTCATTAACGCCAAGCCGGTGTATTTCCCACCGATGGAGAACAAGTGGACCAACGATGATTACGGGAATGGGAGCTACAAGACCTCGGTGTTCCACGACGTGGACGGCTCGGTCAGCGGCGTACCGGACTCCTACATTCTGATCAATGACGCGGATGACGGAATGGCCATCGACGACGCATGTGAGATCAAGCCGACCTGGAATGCCGCCGTCTGCAAGGGCGATGTCGGACGCTTGGCTGTTGGTGGCCCCGGCGGCGGTTTCCCCGCTATCCCCGGTGCCGGCGGCGCCCCTGGCGCATATCCTGCCAGAACGGCACCCGCCGCAGCCATGAGTCCTAGCCCAGGCACGGGTCCTACCGCAGGCGCACCCGCCGGTGCTGGCCCAACTGCCGGGGCCTACCCAGCTGCCGGTCCCGGCCCCGCCGGTCCTGGCCTAGCGGCAACTCGTCGCGATCCCGGCTCAGTGTTTGGCCGGCCCAGCGGGCCTCCTCAGCCGCCGGTCGTTCTCAGCCGCAATGGCAAGGAGTTCACCCTAACCGGCGCAACCAACATACGCGCCGGCACCGAGATCAAGGTGACTACCGAAAGGCCGTCCGTGGCGCTGCAGCTCAGCGAACTGGATAGCGGCTCGTGGGTGATCTTCGAGCTGCCGGGATTCGCCACGGCAGCCTCGGGTACGCCGCAGGAGAGCCTCGATGCGCTGCGCAACGCCAGCGTCACCTCGTACTACAAGGGCAAGGACGCGCTGTGGGTCAAGGTTGTCTCCAACGGTGAAGGCGCCCGCATTAGCGGCCCTGGCGCCGGAGGAACCAGCGTCAAGGTCAGCCGGTAAGCGGGCGGGAATTTGTAGTATGAGCAAGAGCCCCCGGCACAGGCCGGGGGCTTCCCCGACGCTGAGAACCGGCGCCTCGACACGCGCGCGCGATAGTCGTTTGGCCATGGACGATAGCTAACAGCAAAAAATGCCGATTTTAGAACTTGTGATACCAAAATCTTGTCGTTGCTTCGCGCCAGTCCGAGTCGTTCAACCAAATGAAATCGGAATTATCAAACGACTCGAAAATAGCTGGATCAAATCCGCTGTCATGGTAGTCGCCGAACGAGACATTTCTCGGACGATCCTGTCGCCAGATACTACGAAGAAGTTGTAAAGCTCGTGCGGATCATCGCTGCAAGAGTTGCTGTCATACCAGAACCACTCAGAGGAAGAAGACTCAATTCCGTCGGCTTTGAGAGCGCGCAGCTCTCTTAGCACCGTGCAATTGAACGTTGGGCCTTTCAGAACTACCTCTCCATTGTCTGTCTTGACCTTGACATGCAGGATTACCTTAACGCAGGCATTTCCATTGCAAGAAAACTTACGCCTTCGATTTGGGTGAGCGGGCTACGGACAATAGCAAACAACCGACAAAGAGGGTCCACGCATCACTTCGGAAGAAGCAGCGGCACGCTACAGGGTCTACGCTCTCGGATTCGCGGCAAACGCGATGTTACCTCAGCAGAAGGTGAGCACTGGCGTTAAGTACTTTCATGAGTTCGACTGTAGATCTACCTACCAGGGATACACACTGCAGATTTCGGGCGCCGTCACGTTTTAGGAGTTCGCGTGCTTCCGCGGTGGAAAGTGCCCGATTAACGGGGTAACCGGAAACTGACCCACCGCCGCGTGGTACTTTCCTTGCCGCCACTTCGGGGCTATGCTAGTGTCAAAGTAGGAGGTGCAACATGGCGGATAATGCTGGCTCGAAGGTCGGTCTTTTCCTCGTGGGCATGGGCATTGGAGCGCTTATCGGAGTTCTTTTTGCGCCAAAATCTGGCGAAGAGACGCGCGAATACCTTTCCTCGAGAGCCGACGAAGGCAAGGAATACGCCCAGAAAAAGGCGCGCGAGCTTCGCGAACGCGGCGAAGACTTGCTCGAACGCAGCAAGGAAATAATGTCTCGTCAGAAAGACGCTATCTCATCTGCCGTGGACGCCGGCAAGGAAACCTACAAACGGGAAGCAAAGATTTCGTAGCGTGGAGGCTTTGGTCATGCCTGGTTGGGTTGACGCTTTCATCATTGTCGCCGCGATCGCGATCGTTCTGCAGACCGCTATCCTGGCCGGGCTATTCTTTGAGACTCGCACAGCCGTTCGCAACCTCACTCGTATCGCTTCGCAGCTCCAGGCGCGAATCGATCCCATCCTGATCCGGACGAACCGCATCCTGGAGGATTCCGAAGCTCGCATTGCGAGCGTGATGGAAGATGCCAGCGAACTTACCCGCCTTGCCCGAGGCCAGGCTCAGAAAGTTGATCGCGTCGTCACCGATATCGCCGAGCGCCTGCGGCTCCAAGTGATTCGCGCCGACCGCATCCTTACCGGAACTCTCGAGGTAATCGAGGAAACGGGGACCGCCTTTCGCTCCAAGGTATGGCAACCGGTGCACCAGGCATCGGCGGTTCTCAAGGGCGTAAAGGCCGGACTAGATTTCCTTCGCCAGCGCCGGCGCCCTGAAGGGGAAACTGCGACCGAGGACGAGGAACTTTTCATCTGAGTTCTCTAGCTCGCGCGCTGTTCTGCCTCGCGGACTGCTCCTATCGCGCGATCCAGCCCCCACCTAGAACGCTTTCTCCACGATAAAACACCGCCGCCTGCCCGGGAGTAATCGCCCGCTGAGGTTCAACAAACGACACGCGAACCGTATTCTCGCTCAGCGGCGCAATTTCGGCCTCGGCGGGTTCATGGCGATTACGGATTCGCACCGCGGCCCGCACCGGCGCGTCGGGTGCGGCAAACGGAATCCAATTCACGTCGCGCACTTCGCAAACTGACCGGCGCAGGTCGCTATCTTCTCCCACAATGAGCCGATTGTTGGCCCGATCCAGCGCTACAACAAAAACGGGACGCCCCACCGCGAAGCCCAGACCACGCCGCTGTCCTACTGTGTAATGATGCAAACCGTTGTGCCGCCCGATCACGTCGCCGGATGTAGAAACGATCTCTCCGGATTCGCCGAGCTTCCTGATTTCGTCGCCCGCGCCGCGGGACACGCCTTCTTGTTCCTGAATATAGCTCTCGATAAATCGCGCATAGCTCCCTGACGGCACGAAGCAGATCTCCTGGCTCTCCGGCTTTTCGGCAACGGGCACGGCCAGGCGTCGCGCGATTTCGCGCACCTCCTGCTTCGTCAGTTCCCCGAGGGGAAATTCGGCTCGCGCCAACTGCTCCTGCGTTAGCCCAAAAAGAAAATAGGATTGATCCTTCGTATCGTCCACCGCGCGCAGCAACTCGTAACGCCCGGTTTCAACATTGTGGCGCACTCGCGCGTAGTGGCCTGTGGCGATCCGTTCGGCGCCGATTTGCCGCGCCGTCGCGTGTAGATGCTCAAACTTCACATCGTTGTTACAGCGCGTGCAGGGAACCGGCGTGCGCCCTAAGAGATATTCCTCGACGAACGGTCGCACCACAGTATTCTCAAATTCTCTTTCAAAATTGATCACGTAGAATGGGATGTTGAGATGCTCGGCCACGCGCCGCGCGTCATGCACGTCGTCGAGCGAACAGCAACGGTGCGGCGCAGGTCCTTCGCCTTGAAGCTGCGGCAGCCGGCGCTGGTTCCATAGCTGCATTGTTAGGCCGATGACCGGCTGCCCACGCTCGCGCAAAATTGCCGCAACGGTTGAGCTGTCCACGCCGCCAGACATTGCTACCGCTACCGTTTCCACAGGCGGCGCAAGGTTCGCGGAAGTCCCCGCGGGACTGTCGCTCGCAATTTCAAATTGTGAAATTGAATTCATGCTCGAACTAACGGATAGGAACCGCTGCCCCCGAATGCGCCGCGACCGGCGCTCTTGGCGAAAGGCTGCGAATGCGTTCCACCACCTCTGGAACGATCTCGATTGTTCGCTCGATTTCCTCGCGTGTCGTTGCGCGCCCGAGGCTGAATCGCAGGCTCGATCGCGCATCATCGTGCGCGACTCCGGCCGCCAGCAGCACATGGGAAGGCTCCGTCGAACCGGAAGAGCAAGCCGCGCCTGTCGAACACGCGATTCCCTGCAAGTCCAGCGCGATCAGGAGCGCTTCGCCTCCCGCATTCGAAAACGTCATGTTGGTCGTATTGGGAACTCTTCGCACGCGATCGCCATTCACTCGCGCAGTGGGAATTCGCTCCAGCAGCGCCGATTCCAGCCGGTCGCGCAACTCGCGAATGCGAACGCCATCTTCCGCCAAAAGCTTCCGCGCCAACTCGGCAGCTTTTCCGAATCCAACGATTCCCGGCACATTCTCCGTCCCCGGACGCCGGTCGCGCTCCGCATGCCCGCCATAAAAGCGCGGGGCCAGCGCCGTTCCGGAGCGAACATAAAGTGCGCCCACTCCCTTCGGGCCGCAAAACTTGTGCGCGGAAATTGAAAGCAAGTCCGGACCAAGCGCGCGCACATCCACGGGAATTTTCCCTGCCGACTGAACCGCGTCGCAGTGAAATCGCACGCCCGCTTCCGAAGCGATCCGCCCAATTTCCTCAATCGGTTGAATGGTGCCGAGTTCGTTGTTCGCGTGCATCACACTGATCAGCACCGTCTCGGGTCGCAGCGCGCGCCGAATGTCCTCGGGATCAACCACGCCCTCCAATCCGCGCCTCTGCGAAACCGGGACAACCGTAACCTCGATCCCCCGCCGTGCGAGTTCCTCGCAACTATGCAGCACCGCGTGGTGTTCAATAGACGTGGTAATCACATGCTTGCGGGGGCCCGTCGAAGCAGCCACCACGCCAAAGACGGCAAGGTTGTCTGCCTCAGTGCCACCGCTCGTGAAAACGATCTCGCTGGGCTTCGCGCCGATCAGCGCCGCCACCGATTCACGCGCTGCGTCCACTCCAGCGCGCGCTCGCTGCCCCGGCGTGTGGACGGACCCCGCGTTGCCGAAATTATCCCGCAGGTACGGCAGCATGGCTTCCAGCACCGCCGAGTCCACAGGAGTCGTCGCATTGTAGTCGAGATAAACGCGCATATAGTTATGTCGTATAGCCAGAATAGCGGCTGGGCCGAAGGGGGTCAAGGGAACGCACAAGCAGGGACGCGCAAGTTCCCCCCTGCCATGCCGGGCCCCGCTATAATTTAGGAACTATTTCCCGCCCCGCGCGGAATACATAGCGAAACACCGAGCGGGCGGTCGACGATCACTAAATGATGACGCAGACCAGCAACCCAACGGATGATCGCCTGCTCCGCCGGATGCGGGCGGGAGACGAAGATGCCTTCGGGCATCTCTATCGCGAGAAGCATCCCGCGATTTATCGCTTCGCTTTGCACATGAGCGGCAGCGCAACCGTCGCCGAAGACGTAACCCAAGAGGTTTTCATGGCCTTGATCCGCCAACCTGAACGGTTCGATCCCAGCCGCGGCAACCTCAACGGATTCCTCTTTGGCATCGCCCGGAATCATCTCCGCAAGCGCTGGGAAGCGGATCGTCGCCTCGTTCCCTTTGCCGGCAATGCGGATGACTTGGACGATCTCTTACTCGCCGCTCCAACCACGAATGGCCGCGGCGCCAATGGCAATGGCCACGCCTCTAGCGCCATGCCCGGGCGCGCCCAAGACGAGTTTGCCTCCATCGAGGCCATCAGCCGCGTCCGCCAAGCCATTTCCACCTTGCCAGAAAACTACCGCGAGGCCGTCGTTCTTTGCGAGCTCGAGGAAATGACCTACGACGAAGCGGCCTTAGCGCTCGGCTGCCCCGTTGGAACAGTCAGGTCGCGCCTTCACCGCGGGCGCGCCCTCTTGTTGGAAAAACTTCGCGACGCGCACCCGGCTCGCCGCTCGGCGGTGGGGCAATGATGCAGGAGGTACGTTCAATGGATTGCGCCCAATTCGAAGAACTCCTTCACGATCTCGATCGCCCCGGCACCGAGGGCTTCGCCCGCCGCGAAGCTGCCCTCACGCACGCCGAATCCTGCAGCCGCTGCGCAATCCTCGTAATGCAGTCGGAATCTCTCGACGTGGCCTTGCGAGCACTCGCCAGGCGCGAATCCGGCCGCCACGCTTCCCCTCCCGTAGCGGCAATGCTGATGGAAGAATTCCAGCACCAAAAGTTCGCTTTGCTAAGCCGCAAAGTGACGCGGCAAATCGCGGCGCTAGGCGCGACGGCGGCGGTGCTGTTAGCGCTAGGATTTTGGTTGCACTTTTCGCATTCGCAAACACCTCCAATCGCGATCAACGGACATCCCAGCGCTCCCGTCGCACCGTCCCAAGCGCCGGCCCCGGTTCCCGAGAGTGCGAACTCCGTGCAGCTAGCCGCCGCGCAACCAGCAGCCGTTTCCCCATCCACGGTGCCAAGCTCGCCCGCCAATATTCAGCGCGCGAGCCTCGAAGCCGAATCCCAGAACGACGCCGCGTTCATTCGCTTGCCTTACTCCGACGATCCCGGCAGCCTCGATAACGACGCTGTCGTCCGTATCGTGCTCACCCCCGCGACGCTCGCTTCTTTCGGTTTGCCGGTCACCGGGATAGGCAGCGGCGAACCGGTCCAAGCCGATCTCGCTGTCAGCCAGGACGGAATGCCTCAGGCAGTTCGATTGGTCTCAGGAACTCGCTCCAACCAGGAATTTTGATCGAGTCGTTGGCGGCCATGGAAAGCAGGAAAGCGAATAGCAAGGTAACGGAGGAACGGAAATGAACTTCAACCTCAGCCCAAGAACCAATCGCATCGCGGCAGGCATCTCGGTGCTGGCGCTGGCATTCATCGCCATCGCCCTGCCCGCGCGCGCTCAATCGCAAACTGGAGCGCCCCCGCCTCCTGTCGACAATATTTTCTACCAGAGGATCGGCCCCGGTCCGGTGACCGCTGAGGTGGGGATTGGTTTCGTCGGCTTCGAGGCGGGCATCGGCGGCAAGACGGTCACCGGCGCCCCCTTCAGCGCAAACGTGACCACCCAAACCACCCAGACGCTCGCCGACGGCAATACTATTCAGCACTCCACCACCGGCACGTTTGCTCGCGATAGCCAGGGTCGCACGCGTCGAGACATGACCCTCCCCGCCATCGGCCCGTTCGCTGCTTCCGGTGAGACGCCCCCACACATGGTTGAGATAAACGATGCGGTCGCCGGCGTGCACTACATCCTCGATCCGTCCCTCAAAATCGCTCACAAAATGGAGCGGCGCGGGCGTGGCAAACACGCCAACATCACCACCTCCGGTCCCATGTCGGTTCCAGATGATCAAAGTGCCGGGGTAGCCATTGCCGTGCAGCCGGGTCCAAACGACCAAAATGAAGTAACCACCGCATCGCTCGGCACGCAGACCGTTAACGGTGTCGAAGCGCAGGGCACACGGTACACTCGGACCATTCCTGCCGGTCAAATTGGTAATTCCAAGCCAATCACGATTGTCACCGAGCGATGGTATTCGCCCGATCTGCAAATGGTGGTGATGAACAAGCGCACCGATCCCATGAACGGAAATAGCGTCACTCAATTCACCGATATTCAGCGCGGCGAGCCTGATCCGACGCTATTCCAAGTGCCCTCTGATTACACCGTGAAAACAGGCGGGCCGGCCATCAGGATTCGAAGGTTCAAGGGAGCAGGACAGGCTCCGCTGCCACCGCCGCCTCCGGATGCCGGTCCCGACGCTGCGCCCGCGCCGCCACAAAATTAAGCTCTTCCCCCAACACCACCGGCTTGCGAGCGGAACCCACCACGCTCCGCCCGCAGGCCCTCCCCCCAATTCAGCGCCCTTGCTACAATCGTTCAGCCGTTATGGATTAGCGCTTTGCCGATAGCGGCCGGTCGCTTTTTATTTTGCATTCGTAGGGGCACAGCATCCTGTGCCCGGCAAACATACTTGGCTACCAGCTCGCCATCCGCCCCTATCATGCCTGACCTAGACGAAAGCCGGCTGAAGAAGCAGCTCGAAGCCGAAGGCTTCTTGGACACTTTCGTCTGGCAAGATCGTCCCAACGCGTTCTATCCCGACCACACCCACGCCGGCCTCACCGCCCACATCATTCTCGATGGCGAAATGACGCTGACCATGGATGGAGAATCCCATACCTACGCGGTAGGCCAGCGCTGCGACGTCCCCGCCGGAGCCACCCACTCCGCACGCATGGGCCCGCGCGGGTGCCGCTACCTCGTCGGCGAAAAATAATCATACCGAGTGCGGCTTGAATCTTTTGCGCGCGCGACACGCAGTCGAGGAATCTCTCTTCTGTCGCCAACGCAGCCCGCGCGAACGCCCAACGCCCGCCGTTTTTCGTAGGGGCACGATACATCGTGCCCGACAAACATACTTGCCTACCTGTTCACCATCCGCCTCGTTTTTCACGGGCGCGCCTCATCTGGAGTGCGGCGGCTTACGCCGAAGTCAGTCTGCTAGACGCAACGTCATTCCGAGCGGAGTGTCGCGCGTTTTGTCTTTCGCGCGGTGTACGCGCGCGACACGCAGTCGAGGAATCTCTCTTCGATCGCCAATGCGGCCCGCGCGAACGCCCAACGCGCGCCGTCTTTCGTAGGGGCACGATACATCGTGCCCGGCAAACATACTTGGCTACCTGTTCACCATCCGCCTCATCCCCACGGGCGCGCCACATGTGGAGTGCGGGAGCTTGCTCCCGCTGTTTGCCGTCCGGGCTCGCCCGGACGTGCTGCAAGCATGCAGCCCGGGCACCCCATTCACTCTTGCAACGTACAGGTGGTTCTGTTGCAGCGCCAGGGACCAGCATTAGATCGCGCGGTCCAGCAGCTCCACCACATGCAACACTTCCTGCCCCGTGTCATGAATCGACGCTCCGGCCCGAACCTGCAAAATGCAGCCCGGATTTGCGGTGACGATCACCTGCGCCTTCGTCTCGCGCGCGCACTCCATCTTCAGCGCCAACAGTTCCAGCGACGCTTCCGTTTCCGTCACGTTATAAACTCCCGCCGACCCGCAGCACTGATCGGCAAGCTGCATTTCCGCCAGTTCCACGCCGGGCACTGCGCGAATCAGCTCGCGCGGAGCCTCTCGTATTTTCTGCCCATGTGCCAGATGGCACGAATCCTGGTACGTCACCCGCAGCGGCAACGTTCGCATTGGCGCAATCAGACCCAGTTCGGCCAAAAATTCCGTCACGTCGCGAACCTTGCCGGCAAATCCGGCAGCCTGCTCTTGCAGTGAATCACTCGTTGAAAAAAGGTGCGTATATTCCTTCAACGTCGAACCGCATCCAGCCGCATTGGTCACAATCGCATCGAAATCCCCAGTGTCGAAAGCGCTCAAATTCGCGCGCGCCAGTTTTCGCGCCACCTCTCGCTCGCCCGCATGCGCCGGAAGCGCCCCGCAACACACCTGCTCCGCTGGCACCACTACTTCGCAGCCATTCGCTTGCAACACACGAATTGTCGCTCGATTCAATTCGCTGAACGTCACCTGCGCCACGCAGCCTGCAAAAAAAGCCACTCGTGCGCGCCGTTCTCCCACTGCCGGAAATGTCTTGCCCAGTTCACCAAAGAAAAAGTTCGAATCGATCTTTGGCAGAAGCCGTTCGCGGTCCTGCAACCTCAGCAGCCGTAAAATTCCGCTCCCCCGCGCGAGCGCAGCCAATCCAGAGCGCTGATAGACGCGCAGCGCTCGCGCCGTCGCCCGAATCCTTCCGGGGTAAGGAAGCAGCCGCCGGTATACGAAATCGCGCGCCAGCCGCGAAAGAATCGGACGCCGATATTGCGCCGCAATCTGCGCACGCGCCATCTCCACCAGTTTTCCGTACTCCACCCCCGAGGGACACGCCGTCTCGCACGCCCGGCAATCCAGGCACCGGTCGATGTGCCTCACGAACGCATCGCCCAGTTCGAGCCGCCCCTCATCCACAAGCTGCATCTGACGAATCCGCCCGCGCGGCGAGTCCGCTTCCTGCCCCCACAGCCGGTACGTCGGGCAATGATTCAGGCAAAGCCCGCAATGAACGCACCTCGAGTAATCGGCATATTCCGGTTTGTCCACCGCCGTGAATCCGCTAGCCCCCACTGCCATTTTCTACGCTGCCTTCTTTCTAGAGTGCCCTCGTCCGCGGTTTCTCTCGTAGGGGCACAGCATGCTGCGCCCGGCAAACCTGCTTGGCTACTTGCCCACCATCCGCCTCGTCCACACGGGCGCCTCGTGTGGAGTGCGGGAGCTTGCTCCCGCTGTTTGCCGTCCGGGCTTGCCCGGACGTGCTCCCCGCATTCAGCCAAGAGGCACGGCTCAGCCTTGCCTCGGCGAAGTGAAAACGCGAGCAAGCCGCACTCCAGCGGGAAGCCGGGCTGTTAAACGCAGCGTCATTCCGAGTGGAGTGGCCCGCTCCTCCACTTGTCATCCCGAACCGACCCGCGTTTTTCGCGGATTGCGTGAGGGATCTGCTTTTGCTGTTCGCGCGAATGCGTTTGCGAACCAAATCGCCCTAAATCCCTCCCACAAATCGCCCCGGCGCAAGCACGTTCCCCGGATCGAACACTTTTTTCAATCCTTGCATCAGCGGCAAATCGCCAGGCGCCTTGCCCCACACGTTCATCTCCCTCTTCAATTCCACCGGGCATGCAAGCAGCACGGCACGGCCCCAGTCGCCCTCGTCAGAACCGCGAAAAACCAGCGAGGACACATCCTTGAGCCGCCCCAGAGACTCCGCCGTCCCATCCGTCGCGCTCAGCTTGAAGTATGTAACCCCCACTCCGCGCATCATCATGCTCCACGGAACATCGTGTCGCTCGGCGCAGGAAACCAGGCTTTCCGCCAGCCCCGCGAGCCTTCCGGGCAACGTGCTGATTTTGAAAATCGCCGCCGGGGGTGTCTGCCCGTGAGTCGTCGCCGCAAACTCTCGGACGTAAGCAACGACCGTTCCCTGATCGGCTTCGCTCAGTTCGCCAAAAGACTCGATTAGGTTTCCGTCGGCTCGCCGCGCGAGTGCTTCCATATCCCGATGGTAACGTTCCAGTACAGGCCCATTTCCCGCCACTGAAACCACAACCGACCATTCGCCATCGCCAAGCAGGTCCCGGAGGCTTTCGCCGCCTGGCAAATGACTGCCCCGCCGCGCGCCAATGATTTCCACGTTCTGCGGCCGCAGGTGGGAGCCCGCAATCGCATCGCGGAATTCGCACGCACCGTCCACCCCGCTGAACGCCGTCACATACGTCCGCGTCTCCGCCGGCAGCGGAAACGTTCGAAAGTTGATTCGCGTAATCACGCCGAGCGTGCCCAGCGCTCCGATCATCAACTTGTGTATGTCGTAGCCGCTCACGTTTTTCACCACGTGTCCGCCGCTCTTCACCAGTTCGCCATCGCCGGTTACGAACTCCATGCCCAGCACAAAATCCCGTGCCGTTCCATAAAGCTGACGCAGCGAGGAATCGGTGCCCGACGCGATCGTGCCACCCACCGTGCCCTCGTTCATGAACGGCACTGCGAGTGGAAGAAATTGCCTGTGCCCCGCCAGCACTCCCTCCAGCCGTTGCAGCGGAATTCCCGGTTCCACGCCCAGCGTCAAGTCCCCCGGATCGTATGCCACTACTCGATCGAGCCGCGTCATTTCCAGCGCGATGTCGTACTGCCGGGGCGGCATTCCGATCCCCATCTTCGTCCGTGCGCCCACCGGCACGATTGCGAGTTTTTCTAAAGCCGCGAATTTCACCACCTCGGCCACTTCCCTGCTCGACACGGGCCGCGCGATGGCGCCGGGCCTCTGCCCGTCAATTTCGTAAGCGGAAAACAACGCGGGATCGGCGATTACATTCGAATTTCCAACAATTTCACTCAGTCGGGAAAATATCGGGGTGGTGGTTCTGGTGCTCATGCCGTTGGGGCGGACACCGTCGTCTTGGGGCGCACGTATATCTCTCCGCAGCCTTTGGAGTTTGGAAAAATCTTCCCGGGATTCAGCAGCGAATCAGGATTGAACACGTCGTGGACGCGTTTCATCAAGCTCAGATCGGCCTCGCTGAAAAGCAGCGGCATCAGCCGGTCTTTTTCCATCCCGACGCCATGCTCGCCTGTGATCGTCCCGCCCATCTGTATGCAGAACTCGATGATTTCGTCGGCGGCGCGGACCGTATCGCGAAACTGCTTTTCATTTCGCTCGTCGAAAAGAATGATCGGATGTAAGTTGCCGTCGCCCGCATGAAACACGTTCCCGATCTGCAGGCCGTATTTTTGGGCGATCTCGGTGATGTGACGCAGCGTGGCCGGAAGCTTCGTGCGTGGAATCACGCCGTCTTGCGTGTAGTAGCTCGGCGCGAACCGCCCGGCGGCGCCAAACGCGTTTTTGCGGCCTTTCCAGAGCAAGTCGCGTTCGTGCGCGTCGCGAGCCACGCGCACTTCGCGAGCGTGGTGGACCCGGCACACGTCGGCCACTTCCAAGGCCTCTGCTTCCGTCACTTCGCGCAACCCATCCACATCGATCAGCAACACCGCAGCTGCATCTAGCGGAAATCCCGCGTGAACGTAATCTTCCACCGCTCGGATCGTCCAACCATCCAGCATTTCGCACGCTGCCGGTGTGATTCCGCGTGCCGTAATTTCGGCCACTGTTTCGGTCGCGTCGTTGATCGAGTCGTATACCGCGAGCAAAGTTTTCACGGCTTCCGGCAGGCGCGTGAGCTTCACAGTGATTTCCGTCACCAGTCCGAATGTCCCTTCTGACCCGACGAAAAGTCCGGTCAGATCGTAGCCGGGCGAATCCAGCGCCTCGCCGCCCAGCCGCACAAGTTCGCCGCTGGGCAGCACAACCTTTAACCCAACTACGTGGTTTGTCGTCACGCCGTAAGCCAGCGTGTGCGGCCCGCCCGAATTTTCAGAAACGTTTCCGCCGATCGTGCAGGCCTTCTGGCTCGAAGGATCGGGAGCAAAATGCAATCCCGTGTGCGCCACGGCCAGACTCAAATCTGAATTCACCACGCCCGGCTGCACGACCGCTCGCTGATTTTCCACATCAATTTTGATGATGCGGTTCATCCGCGCAAATGACACGATAATCCCGCCATGCCGCGCCAGCGCCCCGCCCGAAAGCCCGGTTCCCGCACCGCGTCCCACGATGGGCACGCCAAATTTTTTGGCCCGCCGCACGATTTCCACCACGTGCGCTGTGCCGCGTGGAAACACCACGCAATCCGGCCGCGCCACTTCCACCGAGCCGTCGTACTCGTAGAGCAGCAAATCCTCAGGCTCGTGCAGTACTCCGCCGGGGCCAAGTAGTTTCTTAAAATCGTGAAGGAGTCGCGAATCCATTGAGATCACGCAGCATGGCGCAGCGGACCGCAAGTCTCCCGCCGCCGCATCTTCCGGCCACTATAGTCGTCGCCCAACCACCCGTCAACGACGCCCGCCTCCCCGAGGCGCGGCTTCCCTGGGCGAAGGTCCGCTTGCAATCGCTCCGCCCCGTACTAATATCTTCAGGTGACTTTGCGGAACCAAAATGCGCGGCAAAGAGGGCCGAGGCACTGCCTTTGTGCGGCGGGAAAAGTTTCTAACTCGAAGCAAGATTTTGCAGGAATTCCTTGTAACTCGAAACATTTCGCGGCTCTGGCGCGGCCAGCCACGCGCCCTAGCGGCCCCCAAAATCGTTGCAATGCGCACCAAACGCCCATACTATCCGGCCCGGAGAAACCGACCCCATGACCGACTTGGTTCGATATAGCAAAGACGGCGACATCGCCGTCATCACCATTGATAATCCGCCCGTGAACGCGATCGGGGCGGGTGTACCCGAAGGCCTTGCCTCCGCCATCGAAGCCGTCGAAAAAGATTCCGCGGTAAAAGCCGCCGTCCTGATCGGCGCGGGAAAAACTTTCATCGCTGGCGCGGACATAAACATGTTCGTGCAGATGACCTCCGGCAAAGGCGGACGCATCAATCTTCTTCCATTACTGTTACGAATTGAAAATTGCAGCAAACCCGTAATTGTGGCGCTGCACGGCAACGCTTTGGGGGGCGGGTTGGAGGTTGCGCAGGCGTGCCACTACCGCGTGGCCGCTCCGGACACCAGAGTCGGGCAGCCGGAAGTAAATCTTGGAATTATTCCGGGCGCGGGAGGTACGCAGCGCTTGCCGCGGCTTGCGGGCGTCGCAAAAGCGATCGAGATGTGCACGAACGGGAAGCCGCTGAAGGCGCCGGAAGCACTCGAGGTGGGAATTCTCGACAAGCTCATCGAAGGCGACTTACTTGCGGGCGCAAAATCCTTTGCGCGGTCCGTTGTCGGCAAACCGGCGCCGAAAACGCGGGAGCGCGACGAGAAGCTGGGATCGCCAGAGGAAAATGCCCCGATTTTTTCGGCCGCGCGGGAAGTGGTTCGCAAGAAACAGCGCGGCTTGCCCGCGCCACTTGCGGCTATCGACGCGATCGAAGCCGCCACGAAGTTGCCATTCGAAAAAGGATGCGAGGAGGAGGCGCGGCTCTTCGACAAGTGCCTTTACTCCGATGAGTCGAAGGCGCTGATTCATGTCTTTTTCGCAGAGCGCGAAGTTTCCAAAATTCCAGACGTTCCGAAAGATACGCCGACGATACCGGTGAATTCCGTCGCGATCGTGGGCGCGGGAACGATGGGAAGCGGCATCGCCATGGTTTTCGCGAACGCCGGAATTTCCGCGACGTTGAAAGACACGGACCAGGGCGCGCTCGATCGGGGGCTTTCGACAATTCAAAAGAATTACGCAACATCCGTAAAGCGCGGCCGCTTCACGCAAGATTACGTGGATGAGCGGATGAAACTTATCAAGACCACGCTGAGCTATGACGATTTCGCAGGCGCGGATATGGTGATCGAGGCGGTGTTTGAAAGCATGCCGCTGAAGAAGGAAGTGTTCGCCGAACTGGACCGGGTGTGCAAGCGCGGCGCGATTCTATCGACCAACACTTCGACGCTCAACATTGACGAAATCGCGGCGAGCACTTCGCGTCCGGAATCCGTGATCGGCATGCACTTCTTCAGTCCGGCGAACGTGATGCGGCTGCTCGAGGTAGTGCGCGGAGCGAAGAGCGGCAAGGACGTGATTGCCACGTGCATGCAGCTTTCCAAGAAAATCGGGAAAATTGGTGTGCTGGTCGGCAACTGCCGCGGCTTTGTCGGAAACCGGATGTTCCTGCAATACATTCGCGAGGCGCAATTTCTGGTGGAAGAGGGAGCGGCGCCCGAAGTCGTCGATAAAACCATGATGGATTGGGGCATGGCCATGGGGCCGCTTGCAGTGGGAGACCTAGGCGGGCTCGATATCGCCTATCACATCCGCAAACAATACCGGCACCTGGAAAAACCCGGCTCGCGCCGGCCATTCCTGGAAGATCGTCTGGTGGAAATGGGGCGGCTGGGCCAGAAGTCCGGGTCAGGTTGGTACAAGTATGATGCCGAGCGACGGGCGACTCCCGACCCGGAGGTTGCAATGCTGGTCCAAAAATGGAGAGAGGAATCCAAAATCCCCCAGCGGCAGATTCCGGTGGAAGAGATTATCGAGCGGGAAATCTATTCCCTGGTGAACGAAGGCGCTCTCATTTTAGAGGAAGGCTACGCGCAGCGCGCCGGGGATATCGATACGATTTACGTGAATGGTTACGGTTTTCCGGCGTTCCGCGGTGGTCCTATGTGGTATGCGGATTCCGTGGGGCTGAAAAAAGTCTACGAGGACATCCGCGATTTGCATCGGAAACACGGAATGCTGTGGGAGCCTGCTCCGCTGCTGAAGGAGTTGGCTGAATCGGGAAAAACCTTCGCAGAGTTTCAGCGCAAGGCCGCCCCGGCCGGAATGTAAGCGAATCGCGTTCTAGAGGCTCGGGGCCAGGGCTGGACGCTGGGGATCGCGAGTCGAAAATTCCACGGGAGTCTGGATTGGAGAGGGCATGCTGTGGGATTGGCACGAAGCCATCGCACCACAGAGTTGGTCCAATTGGGCACTTGTGCTCGTTGGCGTGGGCGGTATCTGGGCTGCTCTGAGAACGTTGCGGGCGATTCGCCGTCAGGCCCGCAGCATGAGACGGCAAACCACTATTCTGCGCAACAACGTTAACGCCTTGATTGCCAGCGAGCGAGCTTGGGTCGATGGCGGAGGATGGTCAGCAGCGACGTAAGCGGATTGGGCGTTTATCGCTACACACTGAAGGTTACGAATCTTGAAAAACTCCGGACAAATCCGCAGCTATCAAATTAGCACTGGACCACTTAACGAGGGGCACCCCTTCGACCCTGGCCAACTTTCCTCGCAGTACACACGGAGCCTTCACATTTTCATTGGAAGCAACGTGGAGCAAGCTCTTGAAGATGGTATTGATATGGACGAACAGTTTCCTGGCATCAACGATTCCAGCTGGGGGACTGCTGGCGCGTTCTGCGTAAAGATCAAATACGCTGATACCGTCATCGGAACTCCTGGCCAAAGAACGGAGCACGAAACCTCGTTCGTCTACCTGTACGCTCCTCTGCTGAGGAAATTGGACCGGCTAGCCCAGTACAACAAATACACTTGAAAGGGTCACAACGAAAAATTCGGAAGGCGTTTGCAACCCGCCGCCTAGTGCGTGTAACAACGATGGTATGCCCCTGCTCGCTAGATACGATTTGATATACTCCACGCCATGCTTGATTGGAAAACGCTGCTGGCGTCGTTGGCGGCAAGTGGACTGTTGTCAGTCGGCGTTGTCGCGGGTCTCACGAAATACCTCGGTGATCGCTGGATGGCGCGGTATAAGTCGCAGCTCGACCAGGAATTGGAGGCGTATAAGGACGCGCTTGAGCGTAAGCGGAAACAGATTGAAGCTGAGCTTGGGCACCGCACATATATCAGCAAAACCCAATTTGAAACGGAATACAACGCATTGAAAGACTGCTTCGCTGCCCTCGGAAAGCTGCGCCTTAGTTTTAACGGCCTTCGACCAAACCTTGATTTTGGAATTCCAGGCGACTTAGACGAGAAGGTTAAGTTGATGGTAAGCCGATTGAATCACTTCAAGGAACGATTCGTACCCCTTGTCGATACCGTCCAGAGCGTCTATCCATTCGTGCCCGAGGAAATCTATGAGCAATTCGAAATATGCATGAAGGCGGGGATGCTGGAAATCAGACACATAGAGCAGGACTTTTCCAAGGCTTTAACCTTTTCAGGCTATGAAGCAGGTGAGAAACAGAGGGAAAAGTTTGATTGGGCGTATTTTGCGGCTTCAAAACTTGCCCGAGAACGCTTTCAACGACTATCAATCATACCTGACTGACACAACGAAAAACCAGCGTTGCCGCACGTCCGCTCGACGGATAAATAGCATCGCCGATAGCAACCGCAGGTGATAAAGTGCAGGTGACCCAATCCGTAGCGGCGTTCGAGTCGGTGTTTCATTTAAAGGCTGGCACCCTTCGCAAACGCCGCGAAGGGTGCGGCATCCGCGCCTTTGTACCGAGGCTGTGGCCAATTCTGGTGTGGTATTATCCGCCGCGCGTTGATGTCAATGCTGGAAAGTACGGAGAGAACGGTGCGCTACCCGCCCAGAGGCTAAAGCCCAAGCTATTCAGAAGGCGATACACGGTCCAACATTCCCGGTCACCTACGACCGCAGGCACGCGCAACGTGCCGTGAGAGCTACATCGGGTGAAGATGCAAGACCCGAACACGTCAGACCCAAACTGTCACCGTTTTGTTGAGGCCACGCGAGCCAGGATGTAACCATTTGTGGCCGTTACTGGACTGATTACAGTGCAATGTGGTAGAAAACCGTCCTCTAGGGAATCCGGTTTGGCAAGTCTGTTGCTGGCGCCATGTTGGAAAGCGGCGCCCAGCTCTATTTCGTCCTTGCGCCGCCGGGCACCAGACCTTATCGGCACCGTTCGCTTTTAGCAAATAGAACCCAGGAAACAGCGGAGGAGCTGCGATGGACGTCTTTCGGACGGCTCTCATTACATGCCTCGTTGTGTCGGTTGTCGTTCCCGTATCCTCGCAGAACAGGGTCATCTGGGAAGCGTATGTACAGCCCGAGCGGATCGCCGTTTACGACACCAATTCAACCGAGTCGAGTATCACCAGCACCCTCATACGGGGTGACGTCGTCGACGTGATCTTCGAGGTAAACGCATCTGGAACAGATTGGTGTCGGGTAGCGCGCGACAAAGTGTCGCAACCACTTGGTTTTGTACTCTGCCTAAACTTGGGCAAAGTTCCGTCGGTATCGAGGCAGAGCCATCGTGCCGCGCCCGGGGAAGTGGCACCGGTTGTCGCCACGAGACTTGCCCCGGAATCAACAACGAGTTCGGCCGTGCTCACGAACAAAGACATCCTTGAAATGCAGAAAGCGGGACTCCCAGAGCAGGTGCTTGTTGCGAAGATTAAGTCGAGCCAGTGCGATTCTGACACTTCGCCAGGAGAGCTTAGTCGCTTGAAGTCATCCGGCATGGCCGACGGCGTGATTCTGGCGATGGTAGAAGCACCAGCAGCGAAAGATCATAGGCAGAGCGATGCTGGTGGTCCTCCAACTCAGGTAGTTCATCTCCGAGATGCGAGCGATCCGGCGGCACTAAAGCGCACAGCGATACCTAGCGTATTTCCGACGGAGCCGGGAATGTACGTGGAGGGAAGCAGTGGATACACGAAAATTCTGGGCCAGATCGTGGAGTTCGAACGCTCCGGAAGTCTGCTTGTATCGCACGTGACACTTGGCATCAAATCGGCAAAGGGCAATGCCCAGTTGTTGGGAGCGCACGCCGCCACGGTTGTGCCTGCAAGCCCTACGTTCTACTTTGTTCCGGCCAAGCAGGAAGGAGACGCGGGAGTAAACGCCGGAGACCTGATTTTGATTCGGCTCGAAGAGAAGCCAGAGCGTAGACAGTTTGAAGTTGAGGCGGTTGGTGACTGGCGAGCCAGCAAGGGTATTACCCTAACTCATCAGGTCCAGTTGGACCGTTCTGAGATTGCACCCGGAGTTTTCAAGATCGTTCCGATAGGTGAACTTGGCCGGGGTGAATATGGGCTATATCTCGCGCGCGGCGAGGGCCTGGCACCTTACATTTACGATTTTTCGATTCAATAAACGCTCTGTCCAAGATGCCACCCTGCCCTTCCTTCTTCACGGTAAAAAGGGATGGCGCTACAGATGAACCTTGGTGCGAGCTACGGCCCTGGGTAGTTTGGGCCTCGAGACAAAAGAAAAAAACACGCTCACAAAGCGAGGGGACCCCTCGCCAAGAATCCACACCACAACCGCTTGCACACCCTGCCGCAAACTGTCAGCCTAATTACGATGTTGAAGGAATCCGCCCTCTTGACCAGGGCCGGAAGTATCGCTCTTTGACAATTGAATATTCTGGAGGCTGGAGGCTAGAGGCTGGATGCTGACACGGCGAAACAAGATGCCGCGCTGAAGGACGCGGCGCTACGTTTAAACCTGGCTAGACGCTGGAAACGGCAGGCAGATGCCACCCTGCCCTTCCTTCGTCACGGTAAAAAGGGATGGCGCTACAGGGAACGCTTCTGGGCTTGCCTCAGTAGCGTTAGCCTTGACTGACCGAACAAGGGCGAGAGGCTGTACTTCCCGGCAACGCGCTTAAGGTAATGCTCCTTCCGCGTAGACTTCTGCACGAATAACACCATGAAGATGGCGATCAAGATCGGGAGCCATATCGCAACCTGAATCGCTAAATCGAACACGAATCTATGCATCATCCAGCAATCCTAACACAGTGATGGGCGTAATCATCGAACGACCAGAACGGGCGGCAATATCTCGGCTCTAATCGACACACTGGACGATTAGAAAGTGACGCAACCCATTGAAAACAAAGGATCGCGGTACACTCTACTCGCAACTTCCGTCGGACACGGGCAGGGCGGAAGGCTCGCGCGGGTGAGGCAGCGCGAAAGGTAGGCGCTTCGCGTGACGTCTTTCGGCGGGACTGAAGCCCCGCCGTTCGAACCGGGACCTGCATCAAGGTTCAATCGTCCCTCCGGGACTTTTCAATTTTCGTTTCAGTGTCCCCTTCGTTCCTCAGGGCGAGCCGGTGCTGGCGTTCTAGAGGCGGGGGTAGAGGCTGGATGCTGGACACGGCGAGGCAAGATGCCGCGCTGCCCTTCCTTCGTCAGGGTAAAAAGGGATGGCGCTACGTTTAAACCTTGCTAGCGCTGTGTTCCAGAGGATGGAAGTTGGAGGCTAGATGCTAGAACCATTTCGCGGGTAGACTGTGGGTCCGATTATGCGAACCATTACACTAGAAGAACACTTCGCAACTCCCGCGTTTCTCGAAGGGCCGGGGCGAAAGGTTAAGGAAAGCGCGGCGATGCCGGGCAGCCCTGTTGCCGGCATCCTCGATAAACTTTGCGATATCGGCGAAAAAAGAATCGCAGAGATGGATGCGGCAGACATCAGCGTTCAGGTTTTATCGCTCACATCTCCCGGCGTGGAGCAGCTCGAAGCCTCCGACGCGATTAGGCTAGCCAGGGAAACGAACGATTATCTTGCGAACGGGATACGAAACCATCCGGCTCGCTTGGCGGGATTTGCAACCGTGCCTACCGCCGCGCCCGATCAAGCCGCCGCGGAACTGGAACGCACGGTCCGCGACTATAGTTTTAAAGGAGCGATGATCAACGGCCACATTCGCGGCCGCTATCTTGATGACAAATTTTTCTGGCCGATCCTGGCGCGCGCCGAAGCACTGGATGTGCCGATTTACGTTCATCCAACGCCACCCCCGCAACCCGTGATCGACGCATCCTACGGCCGATTCCCCCGGCCGGTGACGGAAATGCTGGCCGGTGCGGGCTGGGGCTGGCACATCGAAACGGCGGTCCATGTGATTCGCATGATTCTTGGCGGGGTGTTCGATGCGTTTCCGAAACTCCAAGTCGTGGTCGGGCACATGGGCGAGGGGCTACCCTTCATGTTGCCGCGACTGGACAACATGTCCGTGTCTCTGACGAAGCTGAAGCATCCCGTTAGCTTCTATCTTCGCGAGAACGTCCACTACACGTTCAGTGGCTTCAATTTCACTCCCACATTTCTGGATTTGTTTCTCGAAGTCGGCGTCGATCGGATCATGTTCTCGGCGGACCATCCGTACGCGTCGATGTCCCGAGCGCGCTCGTTCCTCGATCAGCTGCCCATCAGCTCTTCCGATAGGGAGCGGATTGCGCACGTAAACGCCGAGCGTCTCTTTCGAATCTGAAGTTCGGGCGACGCCATTCTTGGGGGCTGGGGGCTAGAGGCTGGACGCTGGAGAAGGGCAAAGCCCACGCTCACAAACCGAGATGGGGCGCTGTCATCCGTTTCCTCTCGAATCTCAAGGGGCGAAGAATTCGGAGCGAAAGGGCCTGCCACCCGCCCGAGATCAAGGACAGAGGACAGGACTAAGCTGCATGAAGAAAATTGGCTTCCTCTCATTCGGCCATTGGACAGCTTCGCCGCAGTCAGCAACGCGGTCGGCGGCGGACGCACTCCTGCAATCCATTGACCTCGCCGTGGAAGCCGAGCGCTTGGGAATGGACGGAGCTTACTTTCGCGTTCATCACTTCGCGCGGCAATTGGCATCACCGTTTCCATTGCTCGCGGCGGTCGGCGCGAAGACGCGAAAGATTGAAATTGGCACCGCAGTGATCGACATGCGGTATGAGAACCCTCATTACACGGCGGAGGACGCTGGCGCGGCGGATCTGATCGCCGGCGGGCGCTTGCAGTTGGGAATCAGCCGCGGTTCCCCCGAGCAGGTGATCGATGGATGGCGCCATTTCGGATACCAGCCGGTTGAACACGAGACCGATGAAGAGATGGGCCGGCGCCACGCTCAAGAATTTTTGGAGCTACTCGGCGGTAAGGGCTTCGCTAAGCCGAACCCACGTCCCATGTTTCCTAATCCGCCTGGGCTGCTGCGTCTTGAGCCGTACTCGGAAGGATTGCGCGATCGTATCTGGTGGGGCGCAGCTTCCAATGCCACAGCCGTCTGGGCCGCGAAGCTCGGAATGAACTTGCAATCCTCAACCCTGAAATTTGACGAGACCGGCGAAGCTTTCCACGTCCAGCAAGCTGCCCAGATACGCGCCTTTCGCGCAGCTTGGAAGGAAGCCGGCCACACTCGCACTCCGCGTGTTTCGGTAAGCCGCAGTATCTTTGCGTTGATCGACGACCGTGATCGTGCCTATTTCGGGCGAGGAGGTCAGGAAGTGGACCAGATCGGCTTCCTTGAGGAATCCAGACAGGCGATCTTCGGCCGTAGCTATGCTGCCGAGCCGGATGTCCTGATCGACCAGCTCAGAAAGGACGATGCGATCGCGGAAGCCGACACGCTATTGCTGACCGTTCCAAACCAACTGGGTGTTGCCTACAATGCGCACGCCATGGAGGCGATTCTGACGACTGTTGCCCCCGGGCTCGGCTGGCGCTAAATCAGCAAGCTGGAGACGGCAGGAGGAATGACAAGGGGCGTTTGGGGGAGGCCGCCAGCCCGAGGCTAGGTTCGGGGTGGAGCGATTGGCGGCTATTTATGCGGTGAGGATTCGCTGGTGTGAAACCCGGAGGTTCCCGGCTTTCGGCCGCGAGTGTTCCGGAGAATCAACGGGAATGGGACGCAAATCGTCGCGTCTGGTTCCCGCGGATTGATTCGGGAAACCATCTTCGACATGCATTGAGGTGCGCAGGAAACCTGACGCCCTACGCGCCAACTCCGACCGGTTTTCCGCGCCGAATTTGGTGAGTAGGGTGGAAATATGGAATTTCACGGTGCGCACGGTGATGTTGAGCTTGCTGGCAATCTCCTTGTTGGCGTGATTGCACAGGATGGAGTGCAAAATTTCCTGCTGACGGGGACTGAGCGAAGCGGGATTGGCGATAGAGCGGCCTTCGTCAAGGAGTTCCTTCGCACGCGATTCCAGCCGACCAGCAAGCATTGTATCCATCGGGACCAGGATCGCGAAGTCGTTCGGCTCGGAACCGCGAACCAGGCATTGCATGGCAAGCATGCTGGCCATGCGCTCGATGGTGGAGTCCATGTTCGACTCCGAGGTGGCTTGGAATTGCGCAAGGCCGCTTCGTTTTTCACAGAATACGAAGTGGTTGGATTGGTTTCGTTCGAGTTTCCGTTTGTTGCCTAACAGTTTTGAGACGTCACGTACTTTCTTCAATAGAACCTTCCCGTCCCCCGCCACGAGAGTAACAAGGGAATTTATTGAACTCTCTCAATGAAACGACTGAAATGTTTCCAAACGGGAACTACCGAGATTCCCGGAGATGATCCAAAACCCGCAAACCTCCGGGACGTAACGCGCATTTCAACGCGGCTGGTGAAAGTTCGGTGGCAGCTATATGGCCAATGTTTGTCCGTCTTCGTAACTTGCACGCGGGAAAAGAGATGTATTCAGGGGCCAATACAGAGAACACTGTATTCCGTGTAGAAGTTTCCGGTAGTAGGCACTTTATTCCCGAAGCGGCACGTGTTTTCCACAGAAAAATCCTCGTGCAATCGATGTGGCCGCGTGGCTTAGTGTTCGCTATCATCTCCACGCACGATGATGAAGACCATTGCTCGCGGGACTAGCGAACGTTCCGATCGTGCCGCGTTCTACGCGATACGCACGCGCTCGAGGATTATGGCCCGGCGAATGTGGGTTCCAGTAGTACTGGCTGGGGTCGCGTTGCTTACCTCGATTTGCTCCGCGCAAGTTTCTCCGATCAATCCGCCAAGCGGCTGGAAGGTTCCGAATGGAGCTGGCACGTGCTCGGTGGGCAAATCGTGCGCGGATTTAGCGCCCGCGATGATGCAGAGCGCGCTCGGCGCATCGCCGGTCGAAAAAAATCTGCGTGATCTGACGAACATCGTGGGAAGACGAGTGACTGGTTCGCCAGAAGCAAAGCGTGCAGTTGATTGGGCGGTGGAAGCGTTTCGCCAGGCGGGCGTGGATGAAGTGCACACGGAGAAGTTCAGCGCTCCTGCCGGACGCAGCGAGAAGCACACGAAGGCGCTGGCCGGCGCGGTTGAGTCCGAGAACGTGGTGGCGGAAATTCGCGGACGGGAAGAGCCGGACGAATTTGTCCTGCTGGGTGCGCACCTCAACGACAGTTCCGACGCGGCGCTAGTGATCGATGCGGCGCTCGTGATTCGTTCCTCGGGGTCAGTACCGCGGCGCTCGATCCGTTTCGTGCTGTTCACAGGTGAAGAACGGCGGATGCTAGGGTCACGGGCGTACACACGCGCGCATCACGCCGAACTCGATCGGACGAGCGCGGCCATTCTCTTTGATGGCGGGATTGGCGCCGTGAGCGGATATTCACTCGAGGGCCGCCAGGATGCGCTGGCTCCGGTGCGCGAAGCGCTGGCGCCACTCGCGCCGCTGGGCGTGAGAGGTTTCACGCTCGATGCGAGAACCAATGCTGACAAATTCGATTTCATCCTCGAAGGAATTTTGACGCTCGATCCGAATCAAAAGACTGCAAACGAGGCGCTGAACGAGCGCCCCACACCGGATACGTTCGACAAAGCAGATATTGCCGCGCTCAAGAGGCAGGCGGGGATCGCCGCGATCACCGCGTATGCGCTTGCAGACACGAGTGAGCCGATTGCGACCCGCCAGTCGCGCGCCCAGATCGAGCAACTGCTGAAGAAAACCGGCCTGAGCGAGCAGATCAAGAGCGAAGGACTCTGGCCGGCGTGGAAAGCCGGCAAGCGCGGCCGCGAGCAGTAACCGCGATGCGCGGAGATTTATCTAACTTAGGCGCGATGTCCAAAGAAAACGTCCAGGCTGGGCATGATTCTGGCCATGCACCTTGCGTATAATGAGAAGATAAGTTGATCCGGACGAATCCAAGCGGCAGAAATACGGCAGCGAGCGAAAAGAATGACGGGAAGCCTCGGAGGATTCTGGCGGTGGACTATGGCCGGAAGCGGATCGGGCTGGCAATATCGGATGAGCTAGGCCTGATTGCGCGGCCATTGACGACGATGCGACGCACAAATCGCCAAAACGACATGAAACGGTTGCGCGAAATCTGCCGCCGAAACGGAGTCTGCCGCATACTTGTGGGCCATCCGCTGCACTTGACGGGCGAGGCTGGGGCGATGGCAGAGGAGACCTCGGGCTTTGCTCTCCGCCTCCAGAAGGCCACGGACATTGAAGTGGAATTGCGGGACGAGCGGCTGACGAGCTGGGAGGCGCAGCGGACGGTGAGGGAAACAAGGAGGGGACGCCCCAGGGAAGGTCCACTTGACGACGTGGCCGCCGCGATTCTTCTGCGCGATTACCTGGAGCAAAAACGGGACCACGGACGCAGCGGTTTCGTGGAGAAGGATTAGCGCAGCATGCGGAAACTTGGCTTGCTGGCCCTGCTCGCTATCTCCGCATTGGGCGCGGGCGCCGCGTGGCTGGATTCTCAAATCAGCCGGCCGTACCGCGGCCACCGTCCCCAACAGGTTTTCGTAGACGTTCCCAAAGGCACCTCGCGGTGGGGCGTGGCGAGAATACTACGACACGATGATGTGATACGGAGCCGGCTGGCCTTCGCGCTCTTCAGCGACTGGCATTACCGACGGCCGCTGCAAGCAGGCGAATACTTCTTCGATCAACCGGTGAACTCCCGCGAGGTTTTCTGGAAGATCTCGCACGGCCGAATTTTCGTCCGCACGATTCTGATACCTGAAGGCTGGACGATGTTTGACATCGCCGCGGCAATCGAACAGCAAAAGATCTGCAGCCACCAGCAATTCCTTGCGGCGGCGCACGATACCTCCCTGATATCCGACCTCGATCCGCAGGCGCAGAGCCTGGAAGGATTCCTGTTCCCGTCGACCTACGAGTTCACGCGCCACAGCACGTGCGAGCAGGTGGTGAAACGGATGGTGCAGAATTTTCGCGCGGTGTGGGACGTGATGGATACGCAAAGTTCGCAGGCTTTGTCCCTTGGATTTACGCCGGAGCAAATCGTCACACTGGCTTCGCTGGTGGAGCGCGAAACGCCCAACAGGGAGGAGCGGCCGTTGGTGGCGGGAGTGTTCTACAACCGATTGCGACTGAAAGTCCCGCTGCAATGCGATCCCACAGTGCAGTATGCGATGGGGCTGGCGGGGCAATCAGAAAAGGAAGTACGACCGCAGGATCTTCGAATCGATTCGCTCTACAACACCTACGAGCACCCGGGACTACCGCCCGGGCCGATCGCAAATCCCGGCGAGGCGTCCCTTCGCGCCGCGCTATCGCCCGCGAGCACTGACTACCTCTATTTTGTGGCCAATGACAAGGGCGGGCACTTCTTCAGCCGTACCCTCGCCGAACACAATCGCAACGTGGCGCGTTTGCGGCGCTTGCTGGCAGTCGGCGCGAAATCCGATCCCGCGTCAAGGAAGACTCCCACATTGAGGAAACCTTGAGCGCGAACGATTCCAACAAGAAGCCTGCGAGCGATCCGGCTACAAAAAAAGCGCTGATTCTTGAAGCCGCGCGAGCGATGAGCAAGCCGCGCTTCACGCCGGCCGAGATCGAGCAAATCCGCCGCCAATTGATGGCGCGTCTGGGCGCCCGAGGAAAAACGGGGGCCGATTACATTGTGAGCGTTCTGAAGGAGGCGGGTTTGCGCGTAGCGTCGTCGACACGATCGGATACCGAAGGGCGTTATGAAGAGGAGTTTGAGGACCTGCTGCACTTTTCAACGCTCGACGAGGCGGAGATGTGCCTGGTGCGGCTCGACGAGCTGCTGCGAAAATTCACGGCCGAAGGCGAACGTGCGGCGGGCGAACGCGTTCGCGAGGTTGCGCTTCTGGGCCGGCGCCGGGCCGAAATGATCGCGAGGAATAACAAAGTGGATGCCCAGAAACGGGCGGAAAAAGAAGAGGTCGCTCACTGGTTCGCAATTTGGCTTGAAACTCCCGGCGCTTTCTTCGACTGGCTCGAAATACGAAAGCAATCCCCCGAATTCCAAAGGCAGTTTCCCGCCGGCGCAGACGACGAGGCGTAAATGTACTTGCTGGATATCGAGGCGCTGGACCTTGGTCCCGAGGTGCGTGCCGTGGGCCTGGACCTGGTGGAAGCGGACGAAAACCGGGAGCCGGTACGCGGAGAGGACGCCGCTCGAATCTGGAGCCGCGTGATTCGCGCGACCGCTGGAAGCGAACCATGGGCGCTGGACTTTTTCAGTCACCTGGATCGAGTGCGCGATTTTTGCGAGGGGCGTGGGATCCAGTACCGCGAGGCAAACAAGAGGTCGCTTGTGATTCCGGCTCCGGAGCCGGCTTCTCTGGAAGCGTTGATAGGACGTTTCCAGAGCGAGACGTTCGGGGTGCGCGCTGGAGGTGCATTAGCCACGGGCGAGGGCGCCGATCCCGTGCTCGAAGGCGACCTTGCGCGGCGCGGAGCCGACGCTTACCACCAGGCGTTCTCGAACTACCATTTCTGCGCCATTTGCGGGTTTGAAGATGGCTCGCTGGTCGTGCTGAGCGAGAAGCTCAGGGCTAGCGAGGTCATCGGGCGAGTACGGCCGGTGATAAAGGACTTGAAGGTGGAGGTTCGCCTGCCGGTGTGAGAAGGCCGATTGTCAGTTGAGAAAAATGGTACATCGGTACCATTTCACCAGAAGGGGGCTCTAGTACACTTGTACCGAGAATTAACCGATGCCATTGGTAACAGGTGGGTTGAGTGTACCCAGCAACGAGCCTTCTGCGGCAAATGCCCGCGCCTTCGTCCGAAGCCTGAACATCCTGCTTAAGTACTCAAGATTGTATGGATTAGAGCATGCGCGCTCGGTCGGCCAGTTTGAAACGAGCTGGAAAGAGCTTGGAGAAGCGGTGCGTTCGGCGGGGACTGATGGGTTGCTGCTGGGGGCCTCTGGCTCACAACTTCTGCTAGATGGAATGCCTACGGAATCGACGCCCGCGGAGCGCAGCTTCGCGGACCTACTGAACGCCGCGGGTGTGGCTAGCATCTGCTTCCTACCAGAAGTGGAGCGCGATGAATTCTTGCGCCTCACGAAGGCGTTCACGGAGATGAGCTCGAAAGCAGGCTCGCTCGGCGACCGGCTGGAACATTATTTCGGCAAGGGTACGCGGTCAGGAATTCGCGTGAACGAGATTCGATTTGTGGCCGAAGATGCCGGGTTTTCCGAAGCGCGAGTGGCCGCGCAGCTCACCGCAAGAACCCTCGGCGCCGATGCGGAGCGCGTGCAGGACTGGTTCCGAAATCCGGAGAAGATGATTCAGTTGATTGCGGCTGCGGAAGGCGCTCACGGAGGACCGGCAGGAACGGGCGTGGCGGGTCCCGGTACAGGCGCTTCGGCGTCTGGCGGCCCCTGCGGGAGCGGAGGAAACGTTTCTGCGATGCCGAGCGGCGTCGCCGGCGGGCTTCCGCCGCTTGGCGAAGCCGAGATGCACAACCTGCTGAGGCTGCTTGGCCAGTTCGGTGAGGCCGCACAGACGGGTAAACCGGAACAGTTGGACCAGATGGCGTGGCAGCGGAAACTGAGTGCTCTGCCACAGAATGCACAGGTAACGCTGCGGCAGGCGCTCGCTACCGTGGCGGCGCAGACACCTTCGGCAAAAGTCGACGAAAACACGCTGCTGCAGTTGGCGGAGAGCCTGGCGATTCGGTTCGCGCTCGACCGCTTCCAGCGCGGCGAAGTGCGCGTGAATGCTGTCCGGCAAATGCTGGAGAAAATGGGGCATGAGCTGAAAACGCTGCGCAAACTGCTCACGGCGCGCGAAGAAAAAATGGCCAGCGCCGGAATGTCGGTGGAATCCCATGCGGACGTGCTGGACCGGCAGTTCTGGGCGGCCGTGCCCGAGTCGGGCAAGCGAGCGGTGCTGACATCGGAGGAAGCATGGTGCATCCCGCCGCGCAATGTGCAGCAATACGTGGAAGAACTGCTGGGGCGAGGCGAGGCGGATGCCGCGGCCGACGTGCTGCTGAAGTATGCGTCGTGCGTGCGCAACAAGGACGCAGAAGCACGCAAGAAAGCGGCGATCGGGCTGGGCCAGCTGGCGGAACTCTATAGCAAAGGGGCGAGCCGGCGTTTGCAGGATGCCTTGGGACAAATCGGACAACAGCTTTCCGCGGAACCGGACCAGGAACTCCAGACGCTACTGAGTGCCGCGTTCGTAAGGTTAAGTCAGGAGTCTGCCTCTCGCCGCTACTATCGCGCTATGCAGCAGTCGCTGGATTCGCTGGCGGACCTCGAGGAAGTGCGTCCCACTTGGGCAGAGAGCCTTCGTCCCCGCATCGGAGTGGCGAACAGGATTCCGGAATTCATCGAAGAAGCTCTGACCGCTGAGGCGATGCCTGATGGGCTGATCGCCGTGCTGATGCGCTTGCCACAGAGCGCGAGCGAACATCTCGCAGTACGTCTAGCGCGGTCGTGGCGAAAAAGCGAGCGGGAAAATATCGTCCAACTAGCGAAGGCTATTGGCGGCGCTTGCGCGAGACACCTGAAGGAGGTACTCAAGTCCGAACCACCCGCCAAATCCGCCACGGTGGTGGGACTCCTGAGCCGCCTCGACACGGTGGCTGTTGACGAACTGCTGGCTCGACGACTTCGTCAAGGCGGCCGCAGTTTCCATGACGCCGCGGTGCGGCAGCTTTCTATCGCAGGAGCACCGGAGCGCGGCCGCATACTCGCAAATTTGATAGAAAAATTCGATGAGATGGTGCTGCCGCTCGCGCTTGACGAAATCGGGATGTGCGGCGATCCGGAGACTGCTGACAAGCTGCTACAGCTCGCCGAGGGAGAAATCGTGACGGGAGGCCCGGAGTACCTGCGGGTAAAAGCTATTGAAGCGCTCGGCCGGATGCGCGCGACCGTCGCCATTGACGGCTTGCGGCGGTTTGTCGAATCGCGCAAGGCATTCGGCTGGGCGTACCCGGAGGAAATTCGCACGGCTGCGGCCCAATCGCTGATGAAGCTCGACGAGCAATGGATGCAAGCGTTTCTGCCGCAGTCGGGGCTCGACGCCAAAGTGATGGCACTCGCGCCGCTTGACCCGGCGCCGGAGCGCGACGTAGTGAGGCACCGGCGGTACCGGCGCATTCGATTGCCGCGGAATGTACCGGCGGTGATTACGTCTCCGCGTGGAAAATATTCGTCGGCAATCAGCGTCCTCAGCCTAGAGGGGGGCCTTTTGAGCGGCGACATCCAGCTCGCGGTGGGAACCGAAGCGACGCTAAAGATTCCAGCAGGGCTGCGTTCGATTAGCATGCAGACCGTGGTGCGATTCGTGCGGTCGCGCCAAGCGGGCTTCGAAACGGTCGGCATGGCGATCGAGGACCGCTCAAAACTGCGACGCTTGCTGCTTTCGCTCGGAGGCCCGGAGCCGAGCCAAGACATCGCTGATTGAAATCAAATAGGTTTGCCCGCGGAGCGGCAGTAAGCCGCCTCGCGCAAGGCTCCCACGAGACGCAAGATTTTCCCCCGCCCTCTTCGCATCCCTTAGGATTCGCTGCTCTCAGGATCGCGTGCCGGCATCCTCGAGGGAAGAATGCGGCGATGGGGCAGGATGCTGAAGAATTTGGCCCGGCAGGGGCTGCAACGGTACGCGGGCAGCCCAAGGAGTCGCTCGATGGATGTCAAGATGTCGAGCGGGACGCGGTCAGGCGCGATGCGCTGCAAATCGAAGTTGCCGCAGCGCGAGCAATGAGCGTAATGACAGAAAACGGCGGCCACTCGGCGAGCATAAAACCGAAAACTGCATGTGTAGCATCGCCACGGTTTGAGTCCGATCAGCCTGCAGAGAGTATCGATCGCACCAGCGCGGCGTGACCGATAGCAATCGCTGCTGCGGCACTGCGGGCAGATCATTGCGCAAATCTACTCCCTGTTGCGGCAGCAGAAGATCAAGACGGAAAAATAGCAAAACCAACGTCGTATCAAACCAGAGCCGCCCCTACGCAGGGAGAATACTCCAGTTGGTTTCAGTGCGATTTCTTGGTGGTCTTCTTGCGCTCGCCCACCATTGTGCTTGCACCCCCACTCATCTGGGCCAGCGAATCCAGCATTGTTTTGCACTGCGCCGCGTATGGCCCATTGGGGTCGGCGTCAATACACTTTTGATACGCGTCGTTGGTCCCCGGAGGGATGATGTAAGTCATCTTGTCGCCTTCTTGCTTTGAGTCAATCGTGCCCGTGAAAGCGCTCCCGAGCAAATACCATCCCTGGGCGTCTTTAGGATCAGCTTGAGTGGCTTTCTGCAAAGGAGCAATGGCGTCCTTCAAATCTCCCTTGTTGCTGAGGACAATGCCGATGTTTTTCCAGCAGCGAGCCGTATCGACTGGATTGGGCGGCGTTTGGAGGGCGCTGGCTTTGTCGCAAGCCGCGCCGGCGTCGTTGATTTTGGAAGTGACGGCAGCAGGATCGGTCTGCGATCCCGCTGCATTTGCCAAGGAAGAGCTCAGACCGTTGTAGTAACCAGCTTGAGGATTCAACTCGATAGCTTTTTGATAAGAGCTGACGGCCTGATCATACTGCCCCGAATTGCTGTAGGCAACGCCGAGATCGGACAAGATGATGGCATGGTTTTTAGTGTCTTTGGGGTTGGCGGCAGCGGCTTGTTCGGCTTGCTGAAGCTCAGTAACGGCGGTCTGGTAGTCAGTCTTCATCTGGCCTTCGAGAGTGGGTTTCTGATCGGCGGAGGCGGTTTTTAGCTGTTTGCGGAGATCTTCAGCGCTGCTGAGCGCTGCTACGCCGGCGTCAACATGACCCTTCATGTTTTTGAACTGGCTGGCCGCTTCCTGCTGCTTTTTTTCCTGCTCTGGGTTTGCCCCTTGCTGCGCGAGAATGGCTTTGAAATTGATCGTTACGTTGTTGTCTTCTCCGGAAGAGAATTGGTGCTTTTCGGCATAGTTCAGGTTGTTAGCTTGGCTTATCACGGTGACGGTATACAGCCCGGGCGTTAGCCCGATCTGACTAAAGCTGCCATTGTTGTCAGTCTTAAGTGTGAAGCTGCGACCCGCATCGCTCTTAATAACCACCGTGAGACCGGCCCACGGCTTCCCGTCGCGGTCCAACACCTGACCGGTCACGCGTACGTCCTGCGCGGCGGCAATCGAAGGCAAAAGGAGTGCGATGGCCAAGACAATCCAAACAGGAATCAGTCGTCTGATCATTTTCCTCTCCCCAGAATCACGAAATGCGGCTTCCCCCCAAAACGATGGACTCATTCCACAGACTTATTATCGCGCAACTTGCACCCGGTAAGCGATAGGATCGCGCAGCCCCGCCTCGGCAAAAGCTTGCAGTCGAAGCCGGCAACTATCGCACATCCCGCAGGCTTCGTCATCCGATTGATAGCAGGACCAGGTTCGCTCCAGTGGCGCAGCAAGTTCTGAGCCACGGCGAACGATTTCACTCTTTCGCATGCCGATCACCGGCGTGACGATTTCGATGCTCGTTTCAGGGCGCGTCCCCTCGCGGATGAGCGCTTCGAAGGCGCGATAATATTCGGGACGGCAATCGGGATAACCGGAGCTATCTTCCGCCACAGCTCCAATGTAGATCGCGCTCGCGCCAATCACTTCGGCCCAGCTTACCGCGGCAGCAAGGAAATGGGCGTTGCGAAAGGGCACGTAGGTGACCGGAATCCGAGCTCCGGGCGCAAGCGCTTCGCCCGATTCCGGCACAGCGGTCCGCTGGTCGGTCAAGGCCGAGCCGCCGATTTGCGCGAACACGTCAAATCGCACGGCCAGCCGGTCGCGCACGCCGAAGAACTCCGCGATTTCATCGAAGGCTCGGCGCTCGCGTTCTTCCGTCCGCTGGCCGTAGCTCGCGTGCAAAAAGGCAAGGTGATGCGACTGCCTCGCGATCGCAGCCGTGACACACGAATCCATTCCTCCGCTGAGTAGCACCACGGCTTTAGGCTTTTTCACGATCATCGCGGTTAGACACCTTTCGTTGCCGGATCCCAGACGAATTTGTGCAACTGCAATCCCAGACGCACAGGGAGTCCGTCAGCGAGAATCCAATCAACCAGCTCGCGCGCATTCAATCCAGGCCACCGGCCCTCCGCATCGGGGAAGACGGGCGAGAATAATACTTCGCGAACACGCCCCACCAAACGGTGTTCCCGCGTGAAATTGCGCGCAAAATCATAATCCCGGCGGCTGGCAATCACAAACTTGATTTCGTCATCCTGTCCCACGGCGTCCAGATTGGCGGCGTTGAATGTATCGGGTTCGCCCGAATCGGGGCACTTGACGTCCACGATTTTGATGACCTCTCGCGGCAAATTGCCGATAAACCTTTCGCCGCTCGTCTCGATCATCACGGTATATCCGGCCGCGAGCAGCTTCTCGGCAAGCTCGGGTGTCTCGGGCTGCAACAACGGCTCGCCTCCCGTGATTTCCACCAGGCGAGTGGCGGACGGAGTATCTCCGGCAAGCGAATGTATCTTATCGACGATTTCGTTAACGCTGTACTTTGTCCCGCCGTGAAATGCATACGCCGTGTCGCACCAAGTGCAACGCAGGTTGCAACCGGTTAGGCGAATAAAAATGCAGGGCAGACCTGCGCGGGTGCCTTCGCCTTGGATGGACTTGAATATCTCGGTGATAACCATGAAAAACCAGCCATGAAACGTCGTGGAGGCCAGTGAGCAAGCAGGCCCGCTAAGGCCGAAACGTGGCCGCCGATGTTTCGGTCTCCCAGACCGTAACGCTTGATAGCGCGGCGCCATTCGGCATCTCGTGAAGCTGCTTAGCCGCCTGGTCGTGGATATGCCGCGCGATATTTTCGGCGGACGGATTGAGCTTATCGAAAGGCGCAAGCTCATTCAAATACTTGTGGTCCAGCTCGCGAATCACGCCCTGAATCACGCGTTTGAGGTGGACGAAATCGTACAGCAGACCGGTTGGATCGAGTTCCTTCCCGGCCAATACCACGCGGACCTTGTAGTTGTGCCCATGCAGGTCCTCGCACTTGCCATGGTAATCGCGCAGATTGTGCGCGGCAGCAAATGTCTCATCAACGCTGACTTCGTACATGAATGTCCTTCGCGCCGAAGAAGGGCGCTATTGCGAATGATTTTCCATGAAGCGCGCGACTTCCGCGAGGTCCTGCGTGGTCGAGTATTCGGGCAGGGACTCGAGGAAAATTTTACCATATTGCATGCGCCGGATACGGTTATCGAGAATCGAGAGAATGCCGCGATCCGTCTTCGACCGGATCAACCGGCCAAACCCCTGCTTCAGCGCAAGGACCGCTTCGGGTATCTGATACTCGGCAAACGCGTTGCGGCCGTCTTCTTCGAGAGCGCGCACACGGGCCGCAACGATCGGGTCGCTCGGCACCGCAAACGGCAACTTATCGATAATCACGCACGAAAGCTGCGCGCCAGGAACGTCCACTCCCTGCCAAAAGCTCGAAGTGGCAAAAAGCACGGCATGTGGCGTCGAGCGGAAGCGGTCGAGCAGGATCGAGCGCGGCGCTGTCCCTTGCAGCATTAGCGGGAATTTCACTCGCGACGACACACGCTCGTAAATATCGCGCATTTGCACGTAGCTTGTGAACAGGCAGAAAGCCCGCCCGTTCGAAATTTCGAGCAGGCGCGCGATTTCCTCTGCGGCGCTGGCCGCGAATGCCGGGTTGCGCACGTCCGGAAGCGCGCGGGGTATATAGAGCAGCGCCTGCTCCGGATAATCGAACTCCTGCGGAAGCACCGTCTCATTCGCCGGCATCACACCGAGGCGCTGCTTCAAATAATCGAATCTGCCGCCGACCGCCAACGTCGCCGAAGTGAGCACCACGGTATCGAATTGTTCAAAAAGCTTTTCACGTAGGATTTCGCTCACGTCGATGGGCGTCGCGGCCAAAAACACACCTCGCCCTCGCCGCTCGTACCAGTAGACGTAAGCCTTTTCCTCGCTCTCCATCAGGAACGCGAGCTCGCGGCGCATTTCCGCGGCGCGCCGGGCCATTGCAATCACTTCTTCCGGCTTCGGCGTAAGAGCGGAAAGCTCGGCTTCAACCCGTTTCACGGCGGACGCCAACTCGCAATATTCCTCGCGACTGCTATCGAGAAACGCATGCCGTTCGGCCGGACCGAAGGGATACCGCCCTTCGCGTTCCGGGAAACGCTCGAAGAAACTGCGGGCACGTTCGCGCAGCCGCGCCAGATGCCGGCGCAACGGTGCTGCATCGATTTGCAAGACGCGCAACATATTGTCCGTGTCGCGCGCCAGCTCCTCGAAGCGATAACTGGAAAGCTGGCGTCCGAAATAATCGCTGGCCACATCCTCTATTTCATGGGCCTCATCGAACACCACAGCGGAATATTCCGGCAGAATCGAACCGAAATCATCCTGACGAATCGCGAGGTCAGCGAAAAAAAGATGGTGATTGACGATGATTAAATCCGCTTCCTGCGCACGCTGATGCATCGCCGTGATGAAGCAGCGTTGAAATTCCGCGCACTTCTGGCCAGTGCAGAGGTCGCTGCGCGCGTCGATGCGATTCCAGAGCTCGGCGTCGTCCGGGAGGAAGGTCAGTTCGCTGCGGTCGCCGGTCTCCGTGAGCTTGGACCAATCACGTATCTGGGAGAACCAGTCGATTTCGTCGATGCCCTTCAGCACCGGCTGGCCGTCCATCTGGTGCACTTTTTGCCGACACAAAAAATTCGCGCGGCCCTTCATCATTGCGGCTTTGAGATTGGGCGCGAAATGCTTTTGCAGGAAGGGAACATCCTTTTGGAATAACTGCTCTTGTAGCGATTTAGTTGCCGTTGAAACTACCACGCGCCGCCCGCTGCGAATCGCCGGGATGAGATAAGCCAGTGTCTTGCCGGTCCCCGTGCCGGCTTCGATCACCGTGTGCTGGCGCTTCTCGAAAGCTTCCTCGGCCAGCTTGGCCATGGCGAGCTGCGACGGCCGGAATTCGTATCCCGGATGCCGTTTTTCGAGCACTCCGCCTGGACCAAATACGCCCTCAATGGTGATTTCTTCGGATTTGGCGGTGGCTTTTGGAGACATGGATTCGACCCGTACTTACAAGCCGACAGGAGTGCGAAGACTAAAATAGCACACCGTCGGCCGTTGCGCTGGATTGCGGAAGTCCCAAACGCGTCCGTTTCTTCAGATGTACTTTCCCTCTCCGATTTGCCGCGCTCAGTTACCTGATAGGTCATTGCCGAGGCCATTTTCAGGCCAGATTCAAGCTATCTTATGTTCTAAATGGGTAGACAATTCATACGCTCCTAGAGAGGCTTTAAGGGGTGGCCATGGTGAAGTGCGCTGGGTTCTTATTTCTATTCTTTGGCCTGCTTGTGGCATGCATCGGGATAAACGGATGCAGCAGCACACCGGGGCCGCTGAAGGTTACGTCCACCAGCCTGCCCGCCGGAAATTTCGGCAGCGCTTACACAGCCACTGTGAACGCCACAGGCGGCGTCCCGCCCTTCATGTGGTCCATCTCGTCGGGCTCGCTCACAGCCGGGCTCTCGCTCGGTAGCAGCACGACACGCTCCGTAACAATTTCCGGCACGCCCACCGCGCAGGTCAATTCCAGCTTCGCCATCCAGGTGACGGACTCAAAAGGCACTTCCGCCACGCAGGCGTTGACGATTGCTATCGGCGCGCCGTTGCCTCTAGCCGTAGCAACAAGCACTCTGCCGGGTGGCATCCCGAACCAAGCGTATGCAGCTACTACTTTGCAGGCTTCTGGCGGCGTTCCTCCTTTCACGTGGACAATAACTTCGGGGAGCCTGCCTGCCGGACTGTCCCTGGCCTCCACAGGAGTCATCAGCGGAACGCCCACCACCATTGGCACTTTCAACTTCACCGTTCAAGTCGCCGACTCTGAAGCAACTCCCATGACCGCCACTGCAAACCTGAGCATCACGGTGGGCAACCTCGGTGTGCTAAGTGGCGACTATGTTTTTGAGTTCCGCGGATTCAATTCCGCTGGCCAAGTGGTCGTCGCCGGCAGCTTCACAGCCGACGGCGCGGGCAACATAACAAACGGCGTGGAAGACTTCAACACCATGGCTGGCCCGCCCAAGAATCAGACTTTCACCGGCACCTACACGCTCGGCGGTGATAATCGCGGCCAACTGGTTTTCGGCTCGCTCACTGGATCGCCCACCTATGCTTTCGCAATCGATTCCGCTGGCGCGCACGGCCGCCTGATCGAATTCGATTCGAGCGGCATTCGCGGATCGGGCCAGCTCGAACAGCGCACCGTCAATACCTGCGCCTTCAACACGCTCACTGGAAACTATGCCTTCGGCGTCACCGGTGAAAAAACGGCGGTCGGAGGCTTTACGGCGGGACCCTCCGTAGTTGTGGGCAGTTTTTTGGCAGCCCCGGCAGCCTCACAGTCGGGGCAAGGCGCGATTTCTGCCGGCGAAGCGGACTCCAGCGATCCGAGCGGCGTCACGGGCGGCACTGGAATTGGAGGTCTCTCCGGGAACTTCACGGCCTTTGCGTCCGCTCCGCAAAACACCCGATGCACGCTGACGCTTTCACCCGTAAACATCAACGTGAGCAGCATGACCTTCAGCGTCTATCCGGTATCCAGCGAAGAAGCGTTCCTTGTTGAAACGGATACCGTGAGTTCGACAACTCCTTTTCTCACTGCCGGCAAGATGCTCGCGCAAACTGGATCACCATTTTCGGGCGTGGCGGGAAGCACGTTCACAGCGACGAGCGTAGCCGGTATGGTCGGGCAGTTCCCTTCGGGAAGCGGCGCTTACGTGCCGGATCTCGCGCTTGTCTCGCTCACCGGCACCAGCAGCAGCACCTACAACATTTCCATACTCGAAAATCGGGCGGGGACAGTGATGCCTCCTTTCAACCCAGGGAGCCTCAATTTCGTTACGTCCGATCAGTACGGTCGAGTGGATTCAGGAATTTCCACTCCGATATCGCTGGTCTTCTACATCATCAATCAAAACGAAGCCTTCGCCATTGGTGAATCTCTCAGCAGCAGCACGCCCGTTCCGTTTTTCGGGATTCTCGAGCCTCAGTCACCCTCTCCGTTCAATCTCAATGCTACAGACCTCAATTCCACATTTGTCCTCGGAACTTCGGGGCCGGCCACGTCTCCCGTTACCGACATTTCCGGCTTGGTAGCTTTGGCGAACACGTCCTCCACAGCCGGGACGATCGCCGGCACGCAGGACCAAGGCACCTCCGGCGGCAACTCCTCGGCGCAAACCGTAACCGGAACCTACGCCGCCCTTAGCTCGACCACCGGAAATGGCACGCTTGCGCTGACCGCACCTGCAGCTTTCACCGGGGACTTCCTCGTCGTCTCACCTACGAAAATCCTGGTGTTGTCGACGACTCCCAGCAATGCGAACCCAGTCCTGCTGTTCTTGGGAAATTGCGAAACTACTTGTGGAGAAGACTAGTTCAGGCTGGACCAGCGTTCGCAACCCGCGACCGGCGTTCGCGTCAATACTTGTAAAAGCCCTGGCCGGACTTGCGTCCTAATCGCCCGGCATCAACGTATTCCTGCAGTAGCGGGCAGGGACGGTACTTTGCGTCATCGAATCCTTTCGCCATCACACCGAGAATTTCCACGCACACGTCGAGTCCGATCAGGTCGGCTAGCTCAAGCGGACCCATGGGATGGTTCATCCCCAGCTTCATCACCGCGTCCACAGCCTCCGGCGTGGCCACGCCTTCCATCACCGCATACGCTGCTTCATTAATCATCGGCATGAGCACGCGGTTGGCGACGAAGCCCGGCGCGTCATTCACCGCCACCGGTTTTTTCCCAAGCTTCTCGCACAGCCCCATCGTCGTTTGAAACGTCGCATCGCTGGTCGTGCGCCCGCGAATCACTTCCACCAGGACCATCATCGGCACCGGGTTCATAAAGTGCATGCCAATGAACCGATCCGGTCGCCGGGTTTGCCCTGCCAGTTCGGTGATTGAAATCGAGGAGGTGTTGCTGGCAAGAATCGCGGTGGAACGCAATACTGCGTCCACTTCCTGCAGCACGCGTATTTTCAGATCGCGCTGTTCGGGAACGGCCTCGACCGCAAAATCCGCAGCCGCCAGAGTCGCGATTTCGGTTGTTGGTCGGAGCCGCGCCAGCACCGCGGTTCTCTCCGCCTCGGTGATTTTCTCTTTCTTGATTTCGCGATCCAGATTCTTGGCAATCGTTGCGATGCCGCGATCGAGAAATCGCGTTTCAACGTCCCGCAGAATTACGGCATAGCCCGCGCGGGCGAACGCGTGCGCAATGCCGTTCCCCATCGTCCCCGCACCCAGCACCGCGATTGTCTTGATCGGCTCAGCGGACATCAGGCGTTCACGATAGCGAGCAACTCATTCGCCCGCGTCACTTCCGATTACATCCTGAATCGCCTTTTTGGCGCGCGACAAATCGTCCTGCCGCACAAAAATAGCGTATTGTGGCCTCGGAATGGCCGGCTCAAAGGGCAGTTGCTCGTGATCGGACATTTCGTAATTCGGAATTTCCTCATCGCCTAGTGCGGCCAATACGGCGCTAAACACGACCGGATCGTCTCCGCGCCACGCCAGCGCCGGACGATCCTCTTTCGATGGGCCCTTCCGCTTCGAAGACGAATCGAGCCTGTCGACGAGGTCGACGTCGCAATCCGAGCATTTCGTAAAACCGTCGCGGTACTCCACTTTGCATTTTGGGCAGATCATATTTTTAGAGCCACAGAATTCTGCTGTTAAGGACGCTCGACCGCCAGTGCCACCGCATTCCCTCCACCGAGGCAGAGCGCCGCAATCCCGCGCTTCAAATTCCGCCGCTGCAATTCATAAAGCAGCGCCACCAATATCCGCGCGCCGGACGCGCCAATCGGGTGTCCCAGCGCGACTGCACCGCCGTTGACGTTCACTTTCTCTGGATCGAGCTTCAGTTGCCGCGTAACGGCAATCGCAGCCACCGCGAAAGCCTCATTCAGCTCGTAGAGATCCACGTCCTTGTCGCGATCCCATCCGGTTTTCGCCAGCAGCTTTTCCACCGCGTCCACCGGCGCCATCATCACCCACTTCGGCTCGACGCCGCTCACGGCCTGCGCGACGATCCGCGCCATCACCGGCCTGCCAAGTCGCTCTGCGGTTTTTTCTCCCGTCACGACCACCGCTGCCGCTCCATCATTCGTGCCGGGCGCATTCCCCGCGGTCACCGTGCCGCCTTCTTTCTTGAATGCCGGCTTCAACTTCCCTAGCGCTTCGAGCGAAGTATCTTCGCGCGGCGATTCATCCGCCTTAATCACCACCGGCGGCCCTTTTCGTTGCGGCAACTCGATGGGAACAATTTGCTCGCTCACGAAACAGGATTTAGTCGCGCGCACTGCTTTGCGATGGCTTTCCAGAGCAAATTCATCCTGCTCCTGTCGCGAGATTCCGTACTTTTCGGCCACCAATTCGGCCGTCATCCCCATGTGGAAATTTTCGCACGCGTCCCACAGGCCGTCCACGATCATGGAGTCCAGCAGCTCGGAATTGCCCAGCCGAAAACCGGTCCGCGCGCCTTTCATCAAATACGGCGCGTTGGTCATCGATTCCATGCCGCCCGCAACCACAATTTCGGACTCGCCCAGCGCCACCGCCTGCGCCGCGAGCGCCACCGACTTGAGTCCCGACCCGCAGACTTTATTGATCGTCATCGCCGCCACGCGCGGGTCCAGACCGCCCTTCAACGCAGCCTGGCGTGCCGGATTTTGCCCCAGACCCGCCTGCAGGACGTTGCCCATGATGACCTCGTCAACCAGTTTCGGGTCGATTCCAGCGCGCCTCACGGATTCCGCAATCACCTTCGCGCCCAGCTCCGGCGCCGTGAGCGGCGACAGTCCGCCCATGAATTTCCCAATGGGCGTCCGCACCGCTCCCAAGATGACAGGTTTTTCCACGCTGTTCCTTCTCTCTAGTTCTGCGACAACTTCAGTATAGGCGCGACGAAACCGCCCGGTCAATTTGCAGCAGCGTTTGTAGGGGGGCGCCATCTCGTCGCCGGTGCACATACTTGGCTACGTGTGAGCCATCAAACTCACACGCACGGGCGCAAATCGGCTCTTCACAACTCAAATGTGCCCTTGTGAATCAGCACGCTCTCGCAGATAATTCGCGGTCATGGATGAATCGAGCCGCGTTCGTGCGGAAGCTTGGCTCCGCTATGCTGACGATCTTGGCCTCGGCCCCTATTACCTCAGCCCCACTGCACCGCTGGCCGTTACGTCAAGCAGCTCACCAAGCAAATCGGAAGCTGCGGGAACTTCCGCCGGGCCCCCGGCTGCAGCAGCATCCAATTCGCGATTGGCGGTCGCTGCCACAGCTTCGCTCTCCGCGTCGGCCCCGGTGTTGGCGCCGCGACCCGCTTCCGGTTTCGTTCCACCGGTAGCCGCCGCCTCCCTCTTCGAGGAACGCATCGAAAACGACAGCCTTGAGCGCATCCGTGAAGATATCGGCCCAAATTGCACGCGTTGCAAGCTACACAAAGCTCGTACGCAGATCGTCTTCGGCGTCGGCGATCCGAAAGCGCAACTCGTCTTCGTCGGCGAAGGCCCCGGACGCGACGAGGACATTCAGGGCGAGCCGTTTGTGGGCCGCGCCGGTAAACTGCTCACGCAAATGATCGAAGCAATGGGCCTCCGCCGCTCCGACGTTTACATCTGCAACGTCGTCAAATGCCGCCCGCCCGAAAATCGCCTCCCAGAAAATGACGAGATTGCCACCTGCTCCCCCTTTTTGCTCCGCCAGCTGGGTGTGATCCAGCCAAAAGTAATCTGCTGTCTCGGCGCCTGCTCCGCGCAAACGCTGCTCCAAACGAACCAAGGTATCTCGCGCTTTCGCGGCGAATGGTTCGACTTTCGCGGATCAAAGCTGATCGCGACATACCATCCAGCGTATCTATTGCGCAATCCGAACGCAAAAGGTGAAGTCTGGAAGGATTTGCAGAAGGTGATGGCCATCCTCGGCCTCGCGCCAAAGAAGCGTTAGCGCTCGCTCCCGGAAACTTTCTTGGACATCCTCCTCGGAATATCGGCGGCTCTCGGCTGGGGTGTGGCGGATTTTTCCGCGCGCTTTCCTTCGCGGCGCATCGGAGCCTACCGCACGCTGATGATCATGCAGTTCTTCGGCTTCCTGGCGCTCTCCATTTACTTGTGGCAAGCCGGCGTTTTTTCGCGCGGCATGGCTTCGGGATGGAAGCCATGGGTTTTCGCCATCGTTGCGGGTCTGATCAACACGGTTTCTTCTCTGGCGCTCTATCGCTCCTTTGAAATTGGTGTGATGAGCATTGCCGGACCCGTTTCCTCGGCGTACCCGGCTCTCACGGTCGCGCTAGCTCTGCTAAGTGGCGAACGCATTCACGCCCTTCGCGCCTCGGGCCTTGCAGTCACCTTCGTCGGCGTGGTCTTCGCCGCACTTTCATTCGCATCCGATAAACCGAGAACCGCTTCGGCAAGCGGCCACGCGTCCGACCCGCATCTTTCCAGGGGCGCAGCCATGGCGATTTTCGCTTCGATTGGCTACGGCGTAATGTTCTGGTGGCTCGGATTTCACGTCGTGCCGCTGGTAGGCAGTGCTGTTTCGGTTTGGGTTGTGCGCATCACCACGCTCGCGGTGCTCGTCCTGGTTGGCATTCCCACCGGCAAATCGCTCCCGCTTCCGCGCGGCAACATCTGGTGGGTGCTGCTGGTTGTCGGCCTGATGGACACGTGCGCCTTCGTTGCCAATAACGCTGGAATGGGCACGGGGCATGTTGCCGTCGTCAGCGTGCTTGCGTCGCTCTACGGCGCGGTCACCGTGTTGCTCTCCTGGCTTTTCCTTCGCGAGCGCATCGAGCGCACTCAGTGGTTCGGCATCTTCCTCATCTTCGTCGGCGTCGTCCTTGTCAGCCTTTGATAAGTCGAATGCGCCTTCCCTGCTTTCCGCGTAGCCGGAGTTCCAACCGGAAGATCGGACTATAAGCCGCGGAGCGGCGACCGTAACAACCCCGGCAAGGAGCGAAGCGCAGTGCCGGGATACAAGAAGCAAATCGAAAAATCCCGGAGGAACGGTTGAATCAGCTCTCGCTTCCACGCCCGCCCGCGCGGGCTGCTACACTATTGCGCTGCCATGTCCCCTCGCTATTGCGAAGTCGCACTCCCGGTGCCGCTGCACTCGACCTTCACCTACGCCGTCCCCGCCTCGTTCGACGGGCAATCCCTGGTGGGCCGTCGCGCGGTCGTGCCCTTTGGAAAACGCGCCATGATCGGCGTCGGCATCGCTGAGTCCGATCGACCTCCCAACGTCGTTCAGATAAAAGAAATCGCCGAACTGATGGATCAGCTTCCGGCGCTGCCGCCGAAATTGATCGAGTTGGGCCACTGGATCAGCCGCTATTATCTTGCTCCGGTCGGTGAAGCTTTTCGCGCGATGTTGCCGCCTGAAATCGAGCTTCGCCATAACCGCGCTTTCTCGCTTACCGAACCGGGCCGAACTTATCTAAATGAATCGGCCGCGACCAAAGAAATCGTCGGCTTTGAGAATGCGGAACTCGGTCTGCTGCGCCATTTTGACAACGAAAAGTCCGCAGTGCCGATCTCGCGCGTGCGCCGCTGGCCCGGAGGCGAAGCCGCCGCCGAAAAACTCCTTCGCCGCGGCTATCTATCGGCGCGCGACGTCGTCAGCCTGCGAAAAACTCGCACTCAAAAAATCGTCGCCTGGAATCCGAACCCGCCCAACGAACCCCGCGTCGCGGATCATCGCGCAAAACCCAGCCCCTCCGCCCGCGAGGCCGAAGCCAGAATCCGCGAAGTGCTCGCCTCCACGCGCGGCCCGCTACCGCTCCCATTGCTTTTGGCGAAGGCAAATGTCTGCCGCGCCGCGGTGCAACGCCTCGAAAAATCAGGCTCCCTGCTCACCTGGGAAGAGCCGCTCACGCTCGGCGAAGACCCATGGGACACGGACTTCGTCCCTCCGGCTAACGTCTTGAACGCCGAGCAGAAGGAAGCACTCGAGGAAATCTGGTGCTGGATCGTAGCCGGAAAATTCTCGGCTGGTTTGCTTCACGGCGTAACTGGCAGCGGCAAAACGGAGGTCTATCTCGGGGCGATCGAAGCAGCGCTCTCACGCGGAAAAACCGCGATTGTCCTGGTGCCTGAAATCGCGCTCACGCTATGGCTCGGCAGGCTGGTCCGCGCCCGCTTCGGCGCGATCGTCGCCATCCTGCACAGCGGCCTCCCGGATATCGAACGCGCCCGCGAATGGTGGCGTGTTCGCCACGGCGAGGCTCGCGTGGTTGTGGGGACGCGCTCCGCGGTTTTCGCACCGCTCGAAAATCTCGGCCTCATCATCGTCGACGAAGAGCAAGAATCAAGTTACAAGCAGGAAGAAACGCCCCGCTACAATGGACGCGACACTGCTGTCTACCGCGCACGTCTTGAAGGCGCAGTCGCGCTGCTTGGCTCGGCCACTCCTTCGCTTGAAACCTACCACAACGCTCGCGCCGGAAAGTATCAGCTGCTCAACCTTACGTCACGCGTCGAAAACCGGCCGCTCGCGCAAGTTCGCATCGTGGATTTACGCCAGGAATTTCGACGCCAGCATCGCGCCCCTCCGGTTTCGGAGACGCTTCGCGCGGCCATTGCCCTGCGCCTGGAAGAGCGCACTCAGACTATGGTGCTCATCAACCGCCGCGGGTACTCGTGGTCTCAACTCTGCCGCAGCTGCGGCGCATTCGTGCAATGCCAAAATTGCAGTATCGCGCTCACGTATCACAAAAGCCGTCAGCGTCTCGAATGCCACTACTGCGGTTTTTCGATTCGCCCGCCCAAGCAATGTCCGAAGTGCCATGCCGAGTACATGTACTTCGTCGGCGACGGTGCCGAGCGCGTTGACGAATACCTTCGCGAGCAATTCCCCGTCGCACGCATCGCGCGCCTCGATCGCGACACCGTTCGCACGAAGCGCGAATACCAGGAGGTGCTAGGCGCGTTCGCGAACGGCGAAATCGATATTCTGGTTGGCACGCAAATGGTTGCCAAGGGCCACGACTTCCAGCGCGTAACTTTGGTCGGCGTGGTCGCCGCCGATCTCGCGCTGGGTCGCCCGGACTTCCGCGCCGCCGAGCGCACCTTTCAGTTGCTCACACAGGTTGCAGGACGCGCGGGGCGCGGCGAACTCTCCGGAGAAGTTCTCGTCGAGACCTATTATCCCGAACACTACGCGATTCAATATGCCGCGCAGCAGGACTACATTTCCTTCTACGAAAAAGAAGCGCACTTCCGGCGCATCCTGCGTTATCCGCCGTTCACTGCACTCGCCACCGTTCTGGTGCGCGACCGCAAAGTCGAGAACGCGATTCGCTGGTCTCGCGCCCTCGCCGAATATTTCGCGCCGTTCGAGGAACTCGGAGTGAAAATTCTCGGGCCCGCCGCCGCGCCTCTTGCGCGCTTGCGCCGCGATTACCGCTTCCAATTTGTTTTGAAGTCTCCTCACCGATCCGCGCTGGCGAAAGCTCTTTCCGGCGCGCTCGCTTTCTGCGCCGCAAAAGAACTTCCAGCTACCGCCGTCATAGTGGACGTCGATCCCACGAATCTGTCTTGACCGCCAAAGGCACCTATCCCGAACCAATCACGGCCGCCCACGGAGTGAAGCACAACACAAAAATCGCCAGAGCAATCAGCGCCCACACACGCCTCGCCGGATCGAGTGGCTTCCACTCGTCCGCAATCGGAGGATGTCGGAATCGCAGGGTCAGCACGAGCAGCAAACCGCCCCACAGGTACCACAAATAGCTGAAGTGCCCGATCGCCAGCAGCCCTAGAGCCACCGCGATCGAAATCCTCCAATGTCGCCTGCTGGCTACAGCTAACATGATATGCCCGCCATCCAATTGCCATGCCGGCAACAAGTTCAGCGCCGTCACAAACAGTCCCACCCACGCGGCGCGGCCCACGGGATTCAATAGCAGCCAGGTCACATCCATATGAGGATGAAATAGGCCGTTAAGAAAACGCATCAGCAGAGGATGCCCGAAGATGATCGCGGCGCTCCGCTCCGTGCCCGGAATGATTTTCGACGTTGCCACTCCGTACGCCATGGCCGGTAGCGCGAATACAAATCCCGCCACTGGGCCCGCGAGTCCCACGTCAAAGAGTGCCTTGCGCGTGGTGATCGGTGAACGTATGCGAATTACCGCACCAAAAGTTCCAAACAGTGTCGGCGCGGGAATGAAATACGGATAGCTCACGTCGATGCCGTAAATTTTGCATGCCACGTAGTGCCCCATTTCGTGCGCGAACAATATGATCAGCAGTGTGAACGAAAATGGAATTCCCTCTGTCAGCACCGTGGGATGCTCGAAGGTCAGCACCATCAGCGACAGAGGGTCTTGCCCACCGGAAAAGGGCTGGCGATTTTCCGTGTACGCTCGCCCGAATTCCGCGCCAACTGCCAGCGTGGAAAGCACCGTCAGCAAAAATAGAATCAGTGCCGGCCAAAGTGGCCTCCGCTTCAGCGGACGCGAAGGAAACTCCGCCCCGGGCGCGTACCGCGCGTCGAGCACCTCCACTGCAAAGCGGTTGTGCCCGTTGCCGTCGGCCACGCTCACTGGCGCGCACTCATCGGCTCGTCCTCTGAAAGCTGCTCATGTGAATTGGATGCCACCCGCGAAAGCTCGCATGTCCAAGAAATCGCGGAGGACCGCGTCTGCGTCACTCGAACTGGCGCGATACCAACGAAGAACTCCACGCGAAGGTCAGGACTTGTTGGCGGGAGCTGGTAGTGCCTGAAGTTCTTTGCCGGGTTTGAAGCGCACGGCCTTGCCGGGCGGGATGCTCACCTGCTGTCCGGTGCGCGGGTTGCGTCCGATGCCGGTCTTCCGTGGCTTCACGTTGAACACGCCGAAGCGCCGCAGTTCGATGCGCCGTCCGCGGCCCAGCGAATTTTTCATCGCCTCGAAAACCGCTTCCACCGCTTGTTCGGCCTTGGCCCGGCTGACGTTTGTTTTCTGCACGATGGCGTTTACGATGTCGAGCTTGATCACAACTTCCTCCGCAAACCTCTACTTGTGGCCGGAACTCCATGCTAGTCAGAGGTTTGCAGGTTGTCAAGCGCACCTCTGTGTAATACACTGCGCGGTCTCACCCACGTTACAATTTCCATTCCCCGGGAGGAATGATCCATGTCGGTGAAGTCAGATAAGTGGATTCGCAGGATGGCGCGCGACTATAAAATGATCGAGCCTTTTGAGGACCGCCAGGTGCGCGACGGCGTGATCAGCTACGGCGTCTCCTCTTACGGCTACGACATGCGCGTCGCGGACGAGTTCCGCATCTTCACCAACGTCAACTCCACCATCGTGGATCCCAAACATTTCGACCCGAACTCTTTCGTCGAATTCAAGGGAGCCGTCTGCATCGTGCCGCCAAATTCCTTTGCATTGGCGCGCTCCATCGAATTTTTCCGCATTCCGCGCAACGTGCTGACCATTTGTGTCGGTAAATCCACCTACGCGCGCTGCGGCATCATCGTCAACGTCACCCCGTTCGAGCCGGAGTGGGAAGGCTTCGTCACGCTCGAAATCAGTAACACTACGCCGCTGCCCGCCAAAATTTACGCCAACGAAGGTCTCGCCCAAGTCGTGTTTTTCGAATCCGACGAGCAGTGCGAAGTCTCGTACAAGGACAAGAAGGGAAAGTACCAGTCCCAGCAAGGCATCGTACTGCCAAAAATCTGACAAACCGATTACTCGTCTTGGTTGGACTTTGCCGGCTCAGCAGGTTTCTTCGGGGTTGTTGCGATTTTTTCAGCCTCAATTGTGACTTCGACCTGGGCGCCAGGCTTCAGCGCCACAGGATTGCCGTCGGCATCCTGGAGGGTATTCTCCACGCGAATCTCTTGGTAAAGCTCTTCCGCATCTTTGACAGTAATCTGTGCTTTCTCAGGTTCGATCGGAGACCGGGCTGGAATTACTTTCTCAACAGTTCCAGGAAGCGTAATAGAAGGTTTCTCAGATTTACCACTCATTGAACTGGGCCTCCTTTACTTATGGGGAGGAGTTCCCGACGAACGGGCATGTTACGCCTGTCCGAACCAACAGTCCACCGCAAAAGGCCCGCACCAAATCGGCGAGACTGAAATTTCAGACGGCCCGGAATTCGACGGGGTTGCCTGCGGATCGCGTTAGGTCTCGTCAATTTGCTCCGGTATCATTGCGGGAGTTTGGGGCAAAATAACGGTCAATTTTGTTCCGGCGGCGCTCGATTCTATGTCCAACGTGCCGCTGAACGGGCGAAGCCGTTCCTGCATGCTTCTGAGACCTACGCCGTATTTAAATCCGGCACCTTCGCGGTGCTCGATGCCACGGCCTTGATCGATAATTTCCAATACCACGCTTTGCCCATCCCGGAAAAGTCTGATACTTGCCGTAGAACTGCCCGAATGCTTGTGAATGTTGCCAATGCTTTCCTGAATGATGCGGAAGAGAGCGATTTCACGGTTACCCTGAAGTCTGCCGACATCTCCCGAAACCTCGACTGTAATTTTTAGCCCGCTGCGCCTTTCGAAGCCTGTTGCATACTCCTCGATCGCCGAGCCCAATCCCAACTCGTCCATCAGAGGCGGATGCAGCAAGTAGGAAAGGTTTCGTATTTCCGCCGAAGCTGAAGAGATCAATTGCATGCACTCTGCGAATTTGTCTGCGTTTGCGGGAGAAGAATTGCCCTCCATCTGGGCCAGATTCATGCCCAACGCAGCTAACGCTTGGCCGGTGGTATCGTGAAGGTCCCGGGCGATGCGTCTTCGCTCATCATCCTGGGCTTGGATTACCCGTCCGGAAAGCTCGGTCAACATGGCTTCCGCCTGGGTGTGTTCCTGGATGTCCCTCAGCAAGGATTCATTGGTCCCGATGCTGCGCTGCAACTCCGACTGTGCCGACTCGACCCGGGCCGTGCCCGCCAGCATTTGGTAGGCGGCAGACGCGAAGGCGCCGAGGTTTGTCATCACCCGTAGGTCTTCGACGTCGAATCGGTACGCCGTGTCATGGGCGATCACCCAGATTGTGCCCACGGCCTTTCCTTCGATGTAAAAAGGGATGAGCAGGGCTTCTTCGATGCCGGGGGTCACCGACTCCAAATATCTGAAGTGGCGCTCAGGGTGGGACATCAGCTGCGGTGCGTTGCGGTCCAGAACCGTGCCGCAAGGCCCGTACTCGCGCGGTGTGCCGCCTCCCACATAGGCGGACCATTCGCCTGCTAGGGCCGGCCAATGAAAATGCGCGCCGTCCGGCTCCAATAAACTGATCCCGGCCGAGCCTGCGTGGCACAACGTCAACGCGGTCTCCGCCAGCTTCTGCAAGATGTTTTGGGGGGACGACACGATTTCCCGCGCCAACGCAATCAAGGCTTGGTTCTCAGCCAGGTAATCGGCGGGGCGCGCCGGCCGCCGCTTCAGCTCATCGGTCGAGATGACGGATTCCAAACTAACTCCGCTCTCGTTCTCAAAGGCCGTCTGGGGGGAAGTCACTTGGTCGTCCTCGATTGCAGGGTGGTTTTTCAAGCCGCTAGCAGGATGTTCTATGTTGTGAAGCAGCGCCGCAGCATTATGTACAGTCGGGTCCGGGCTGTCAATTTCCGCGCCTTGCGGGTAGTCACCCAGGTTGCCTGTCACGATCCTTCGTGGCGCAGGCATTCTTACCTACGCGCTAAGTCGAGGCAATCGGTAAGTTACCTGAGTCCAAAGGGGCAGCCCTTCGCTGGTGCAGCCGATCGAACATGCCACTATTCCCATGTTTGCAGTGAGTTACGATGCTTCGACCCGTCCGCTGACCGAGGTTTCTGGGGCTCACGGCCTTGGCGGGCCAGAAATCTGCCGTTCTGCTGCCCCGCACGGCGGCAGGAGGGTTGGCCAAGGGCAACTTCCGCGGCAGTCAAACTGCAAAGGCCTGCCTGGGGTCGCCGTGTGCAGTCACTCCCCAGAAGGAGACATGGCCCCACCCCCCGAACCCATTCATCGTACGGCGTGCCTAAGCCGCCTCAATCAGGTAGATCGTGTAGCGCCCTCACTCACGCCGGCATCCAGCACCAGCAAGGTATCGTCCTGCAAGATTTGACGCCGCGATCGGGATTGTCATCCTGCTGCGCTGGGCCCGTGATACCTTACGCGAGGAGGCGCGAAGACGTGGACATCGTAAAGGGCAACATGGGCTGGATCGAAGTAATTGTCGGGCCGATGTTTTCGGGCAAGAGCGAGGAGTTGATCCGGCGATTGCGCCGCGCCGAAATTGGCAAGCAGCGCGTCCAAATTTTCAAGCCAATGATCGATCAGCGCTATTCGAAGAACGGGATCGTCTCCCATTCCGGGCTCGAGATCGCCTCCGAGCTTGTCGGTACGGGAAGCGAGATTTTGGAGAAAGTCACGCCGCGCACGGAAGTTGTCGGCATCGACGAGGCTCAGTTTCTCGGCGAAGGCATCGTGGCGGCCTGCGCGCGTCTCGCCGAACTCGGCAAGCGCGTGATTGTCGCCGGGCTCGACACCGATTTCATGGGGCGCCCGTTCGAACCGATGCCCCGGTTGCTTGCTGTGGCCGAAGAAATCAACAAACTTCTTGCCATCTGCGTGCGCTGCGGAAATCCGGCCGTGCACACCCAGCGTATCGTCTCCTCGGAAGAACTGATTGTCGTCGGCGCGGGCGAAATGTACGAGGCGCGCTGCCGCCGCTGCTTCGAGCCGCAACCCACGCATCAGCAAATCGAAGAGAAGAAAAGCGCCGCCAGCTCGACCACTCTCTCCACGGCCCGCGCGGCGTCAAGCTGATCGCGGTTTCTCGCAAAGGTCGCCACTCTCCGATCAGGTGACGCCAAACGGGGACCTGCTTCCAGCCTCTAGCGTCCAGCATCGAGCCTCCAGTAAAGTCCACAGGCGCCGCCACTTGACACGTGCAAATCTCCTCCGTGCTAGCCTGACTCGCGCGCGCTTTTTGTGACGGAAAGGAGAGGGCATGGACACGTTCACCTCCGCGGGCGGGATGCACGACGCCCTTTGACCGCGCACTTCGGCACCTGGGGCGGGCAAGCAGATTGGCCTCCGGATGGCATTTCTACTCGACACTACTGCCGAGTAGAATCCGGCGTAACCCACTGAAAACAAAAGACGGTGCCTCGTTCTACCCGTCACAAAATCCGAGAGGAACAATCCTGATCGAATCATCACTTCCCCGTGACGGGGTTCTTGTAGTGGTAGGGTGGAACGTAGACGTCCGGGTAGAGCTTGTAGGTTTCCGTGGGAGGCTCGTCCGGAGGGAGGCCGGGAATCGCGGCTGGCGGAGGATCGCCGCCCTGGTCCCAACCCTTGTTGAACGGAACGTAGTAGGTGAAATAGGCGTGGAGCTTCTTGATCTTCCACACGCCGTCCTCTTTCACGTATTCATTCTCGTAAACGGCATCTCCCCACTGCGCTCTCTTGTGGAGTTGGCCCACCTGCATGAACGCGCGCCAGCGTCCATTGGCGGTTTTGCCATCGGGAGCAACGGTGACCATGGGCTGCAACTGAATATGATTGAAAACCGTGCCGTAGGTAAGGTCGGGCAGCTTGTGGAGATACGCGCGGACGTGGTCTTGTCCCTTGTAAACGCCGCGCAGACCGATTTCGAGGGTGCCGTCTTTGGTGAAAAGATCGGCAACCTCGTCCCACTTGGCTTTGTCAACGTAGTAGCCGTAGGCGTCCTGGAGATTGCAGATGTCGATGTAGTCCTGCGAGCGCTGCACCTGATGCGAGAGCTGCGCCACCTGAGCCTTCAGCGCCGCGACCTCCGCGGCAAGGTCCTTGGAATCGCCGCCCGGGGCGGCAACCGCCAGCATGGGACAAATCAGAGAAACGACAAGAAGGATTTGCAAAATCGGAATTTTCATTTCGGATGCCTCCCATATAAGCAAAGCTGCCGGCCTGAAGGCGCGGCGCTACAGAGGACGCGAGGGTACCAGCCGACTCTCCCCCGTGCAAGATCATCCAAATGGAATGTGCAGCGAGTGTATGCTGCTTCATTGTGGATCGCGCACGCGGCAAATTCGTTGAATCGAGGACGCGAGCAGCGTAGGATGCGCGAGATTGAGATGCGAAACAGAGATTGCCGTCGAGATCGCGGCAGTAACCACGAAGCGAAAATGAAAATCGTCGCCACCATCAAATCCAACCCTTGGGAACACTCGTGAAAAAATTGAACTGTGTGCTGTCAATTCCCGGCGACGCCATCTACTTGCGCGAACAAGTGGCGATTGCGAAAACCACAGCGGATCGACTGGGAGTGGAACTGCAAGTGGTAGACGCAGAAATGGACCCCGTGAATCAGGGCCAACAACTCCTGAAATTCGTCCAGGCGCCGGCTGCGGAACGGCCGCAGGGCATCCTCCTGGAACCGGTGAGCGCCGCGGGACTGCCGCGCGTGGCCGAAGCCGCAGTTGCCGCGGGAATTGGGTGGCTGGTGAGCAACGCGCAGGTGGATTACCTTGGCACGCTCCGCAGGAACGCGAAGGCTCCAGTATTCCAGGTGTCGCAGGACCACGTGGAAGTGGGACGGATTCAAGGGCGGCAGATGGGAGCGATCTTGCCGGAAGGTGGCACGGTGCTGTACCTGCGAGGACCGTCGATGAGCTCGATCGCGTCAAGGCGATTCGAAGGCCTGGACAGTGCTAAACCCAAGAATGTGGACGTGAAGAGCGTGAAGGTGCAAGGCTCGTCAGCGGAAAGCGCTTACACCGCAGTGTGTTCGTGGCTGAATCTCTCGACGGTGAAGCCCGAGGGAACGCGGGTGATCGCGTCGCAAAATGCGGACTTCATTTTTGGAGCCAGAAAGGCGTTCGAGACAGCAAAGGACGCGGAACGGAAGAAATGGCTCGCGCTGCCGTGCGCGGGCGTGGGGATTCCAAAGCAGATCAAGCCGCTGGTGGATCAAGGAGTGTTTCGCGCGGCGGTGCTGACCTCCCTGACGATGGATATCGCGCTGGAAATGCTGGTGCGGGGAATGAAGGAGGGTTCGCAGCCGCCGGAAAAGACATTTGTGGAGGCGCAGTCGTATCCGAGCCTAGAAGAACTCGCCAAGAAAAGGTACCGGGCTTAGCCGCTTTCGCCTGGTTCCGAGGCGTCGCTAAGCCAGCTTCGCGGCAAGCTCGATGAAGTTGCGGGCTGTGACGTCAAACGATTCGTTTGCAGAAGCAGCGGCTTTTCCTGCGGCTGCTGCGCTGTGCGCTGAGCCATGCTCCAAAGGACGCGGCACATAACCAGCCTTCAGGCCGCACGATTGCGCGGCTTTCAGATCCAGCGGATGCGCGGCCACCATCATGACCTCGCCGGCCTTGCAGCTGAGAAGTTCCACCGCGCCAAGATAAGCCTCGCGATCCGGTTTGTAATGGTGAAAGAGCTCCGCCGAGAAGACGGTGTCCCACGGCAGTCCGGCGTGTTTGGCCATATCGACCAGCAACGAGACGTTGCCGTTTGAAAGCGTGGCGATGACGAATTTTTTCTTGAGACGCCCGAGGCCTTCGACTGAATCCGGCCACGGCGTCAACCGGTGCCACACTCGATTCCAGTGGTCCTTCTCTTCTTCCGCCAGACCGACGATGTTGTACTGCTTCAGCAGATCTTCGAGGATCATGCGATGCAGCACGTCGAGTTTGGTCCACGGCAGCTCGCCCTTGCGCACTTTGTTCATTGACGGAGCGTAGCCCGCACGCCACTCGTCGGCGAACTTGCCCCAGTTGATGTCCAGTCCCTTCTCTTTGCCCCATTGGGCACCCTCGCGAATGATCGAGCCGCGCCAATCCACGACGGTGCCGAACACGTCGAAGATGAGCGCTTTCACACCGAGAGAATTCGAGCGCACTGGCGCTGGGTCCGAACCCCCCGCTTCCGCGCTCGACAAAGCCATGAGACCTCCGACTGCAACAGGAACCGCGAGAAATTCGCGCCTTCGCATGGGTTCTCTCCTAACTTACGGATGCGGTTTCGCGGGCCGCATTCTAACCCAAAAACCCAGAGGATTGGCTTTGACCGAGCGAGTTACAGTGCGAACACTTTTTCGGCGTTGGTCTGGTAGAGCTTCTTTTTGTCGGCGTCGCTGATGGGCAGATCATCGGTGACCTTCACTTCGTCCGGCACGAATTGGTAGGGATAATCCATGGCGTAGAGGACGCGATCGACGCCGAGTACTGACTGCGCGTACAAAATGGGCGGCTGCCAAGCCATTCCGCTGGTGGTGACGTAGAAGTTTTCTTTCAAATAATCGCTGGGCTTTTTTTTCAGCTTGGGGACGTTTGCGTAACGGTTGTTCGCAGTGAGCCGCTGATGCATGAAATCAATCCGAAAGAGCCAGTAAGGAAGGCCTTCACCGAGGTGGCCGGCAACCATGCGCAATTTTGGAAAGCGGTCGAAGACGCCGCTGAAAACAATTCGGAGAATGTGGAGGCTGGTTTCGACGGCGAATCCGAAAACCGCACCGTCCAGGCCGCGGTCGAGGAATGGGCCGACCATTCGAGGCGAGGGCGTAGTTGGATGCAGATAAATCGGGACGCCGAGCGATTCAGCGGCCTCGAAAATTTCCCAGAACTTCGGCTCGTCAAGATATTCGCCGCGGGTGTGGGAATTGACAATCGCGCCTTTGAGGTGGAGCGATTTCACGGCTCGCTCGAATTCCTTCGCCGCGGCGGAGGGATCTTGCGGTGCAATCGCGGCAAGTCCCGCAAAGCGGTCGGGATGCTTTCGAATCGCCTCAGCAAGCTGATCGTTGAACGATGTGGCCAGCGGGACGGCGGTTGGCGCGTCAAAAACTTGAACACCCGGAGATGTGAGCGAAAGAATCTGCTTCGCGATTCCAGTTGCGTCCATGTCGCGGATGCGGCGCTCGCCCAGGTCTTGAATCTGCGCGCGAATCTCGGTGAGGCGCGACCCTGAATTATTGAGGTAAAAGCCCATGAAGCTCGCGAAGCCGGGATCGTTATGCGAGCCATCTTCGAGAAGCTTTCTGTATCGCTCGAACAATTCCGGCGGGGCGTAGGCCTCTTCGGTTGCGATTCTGAGATACGGGGGGTTGGTCATCAGGAATTCAAGGTTTTAGCAGAGAGGAGAACAAACCTCAAGGAATCTGCTTGTTTCGGAGAATCGAGACCAAGTCGCAGCACGACGCGCAGACCTAGTCGTACGCTTGCATCCTGGCGGAAGAATTTTCCGTTGACTCTGCGGCCCCCTAGTTTTCGCCCGACTAGGCCCAGTTGAAACCCTGGCTCTGGAGCGGCAACGAACGCACGCGCTTGCCGGTGAGGGTGAAAATCGCGTTCGTGAGAGCCGGAATCATCGGCGGCAGGGCCGGTTCGCCCAACCCTGTGGGTGAATTATCGGTTTTGACGAATTCGATGTCGATTTCCGGGGGCGCCTGCGTGAGGCGCACGGGCGGATAATTATTGAAATTACTTTGCACCGCGCGGCCAGCATCGATGGTGATCTCGTAGCCCATGGCGTGACTCATGGCTTCGATCACCGCGCCCTGGGAAATGTTCACCGCCGGACCGGGGTTGATGATGTGGCTTCCGATGTCGGCCGCCACCCAAACCTTATTGACGCGCACGTTGGACCCACCGGTGACGCGAACCTCCGCGACCTCAGCGAAATACCCGCGGTGGCTGAAGTGGAAAGCGACGCCCATTGCGGTGTCTCCGGGCAGCTTGCGACCGCCCCAGCGGGACTTTTCAGCGACCGTCTCAAGCACGCCCTTCATGCGCGCTGCGTCAAACGGGACCGGCGCGAAGGCGATTGGCGTGCCTTTCGGCGGGGGCGCTGAGGGCAGAGGCGTGGCAGCGAGCAAATCAAGACGGAACTGAACCGGATCTTTGCCCGCCGCATGAGCGAGCTCGTCAATAAACGATTGCATCACGAACGCGATGGCGTTGCTGCCGGGAGCGCGCATGGCGCCCATGGGAACGCCGCTGGGCATCATCGACGCGAGTTGCGAGAAATTGGGGATGAAGCGCGACGGAAATTCCTCGCCAGAAAGGCCGGCACTCTGCGCGAAGCGGTCATTTTCGCCGAAGGTGACGAAGTGATTGCGCCACGCGACTATTTTTCCATCCGAACCGACTGCGCCTTTGAGGAAGTGGAAACCGGCAGGACGGTAATAATCGTGGGCCATATCCTGTTCACGGGTCCACAGCAGCTTCACGGGCACGCCAACCTGCTTGGCGATGTACGCCGCCTCGACCATGTAATCGTCGGTGAGCCGCCGGCCGAAGCCGCCGCCGATGCGGGTGAGGTGAACGGTAATGTCCTTGGGGTCGATGCCGCAGATCTTTGCAGTTTGTCCCAAGCCATTCGCCGGTGTTTGGCTAGGCGCCCAAACTTCGAGCTTGCCGTCCTTGAAAGATGCGGAGCAGTTTTGCGGTTCGAGAGGCACATGGGAAAGGAATGGGTAAGAGTACGCGGATTCGACAACGTGTGCGGCGTTGCCAAAGGCGGCATCCGCGTCACCATCCTTGCGCAGAACTTGGCCGGGCTCGTTCTTGGACAACTCTACCGAGGTGGTTGCATAGAGTTTGCTGCTCTGCTTGGCGGTGGGGCCTTCATCCCACGTAACTTTCAGTTTGCCCATCGCGGCGCGTGCCTGCCACCAGGTGTCCGCGACGACCGCGACGCCGCCAGCCAATACGCTCGAATCGCCCACAGGCTCGATGACAAACGCGTGCCTTACGCCCGGCTCGGTCTTGAGCTCGTCGACATTGGCGCTGGCAACTTTGCCACCGTACACGGGACACTTCTGAAAGTTGGCGAAAAGCATGTCCGGCGTGGTGAAGTCGATTCCAAAAATCGGCTTGCCGGTGACGATCTTTTCGATGTCCACGTTGGGCGTGGTCTTACCGATGATTCGGTAGTCCTTCGGGTCCTTCATTTTCAGCGATTTCGGATCGGGAGGCATCAGCGTGGCTGCGGTTGCGGCGAGTTCGCCGTAACCTGCGGAGCGTTTGCTGCCGGTGTGATGCACGCGACCGGGAGTAGTGGTGCATTCCGATTCCGGCACTCCCCACTTCTGAGCGGCGGCGGCGATGAGCATCTGCCGGCCACCGGCACCCACTTGGCGCAGGGGTTCCCAGTTCATCGGCGTGGCGGTGCTGCCGCCGGCGATCTGCAAACCGTACTTCGGGTTGAGATCAGCCTGCTCGACTCGGACGTCCTTCCAATCGACATCGAGCTCCTCCGCGATCAGCATGGGCAGCATGGTCTTCACACCCTGCCCGATCTCCGGATTCTTAGCCATGATGGTGACGACGCCATCCGGCGCGATGCGGATGAACGAAGCCGGCACAAGCGTAACCGGCGGGCCAAATTGAGCAGCGAGCACCTCTGTAATAGGCTCCAGATAGGAGGCCAACAACATGCCGCCTCCGGCCAAGGCTGTCACGCGAAGAAAGGATCGACGGCTGACGAGCGTGGTTTCCATAAGACCTCCTTGTTACATTCCGTCGGCGCTTCAGACCCCGACAGCGGCTGGCTTTTTGGTGCGTTTTTCGGCGATTTCGGCCGCGGTGTGGATTGCCTTGCGAATACGCAGATAGGTGCCGCAGCGGCAGATGTTGCCATCCATGGCAGCGTCGATATCCGCGTCAGTGGGCTTCGGATTTTTCGCGAGGAGCGCGGAGGCGGACATCATTTGGCCAGCCTGGCAGTAGCCGCACTGAGGCACATCAATTTCCTTCCACGCGACCTGCACGGGATGAGTGCCATCCTCAGAAAGACCTTCGAGCGTGGTGATGTGCTTGCCGGCCGCATGGGTGATCGGGGTGGTACAGGAGCGCACAGCCTCGCCGTTGAGGTGCACGGTGCAGCAGCCGCAGAGCGCCATTCCGCAACCGTATTTCGTGCCGTGAAGATTGAGGACGTCGCGAATTACCCATAGCAAGGGCGTGTCCTCATGCACATCGACAGTAGCAGGGCGTCCATTTACGGTTAGTTTGTACGGCATGGAGTCACCTCCCGGGAAACGAGGTCTTGGCTTACGCGCAGCACGTTAGCACCGGCGCGCGCGCGATGTCAAATCGTGCGTGAAGGAGGGGGCAGCTTGGCTTGCAAGAGGTAGCGCCACGAGTAGATGCCTCCCGGAGCACATATCCCATCGGTACTATTCTGGCATTTTTCGCTGTGCCCAAGCGTGGGCAAGATCCCAGCCAACCTCTGGCGAATCGCGTTGCGCCCTACTTGAAGAGCGGTACCCACGGGCCGTCCTAAGCACCAAACAGTTCCCTCTAAATCGAGCGCTTGGACATTTCGCCGGCGATGAATTCCGCCTGGCGGATGGCGAGAGCAACGATGGTCAGCGTCGGGTTTTCTCCGCTGCTGGATGTGAACTGGCTTCCGTCGGATACGAACAGGTTGGGAACGTCGTGTGCCTGGCCGTAGCGGTTCAGGACGCCATCGCTCGGCTTTTCGGACATGCGATTGGTGCCCATATTATGGGTGGAGGGAAAGGGCAGGCGGTGAACGGTGCGCTTGGCACCGATGGATTTATACAGCGCGTCCGCCTGACCGATGGCGTGCTTCTGCATGGCGAGATCGTTGGGATGATCGTCCACGTGCACGTTGGGAATCGGTATGCCGAATTTATCTTTGCGCGAAGAATGCAGCGTGATTCGATTGGTCTCCTGCGGCAAGTCTTCACCGATTAGCCAGACGCCGGCAATATTCGAGTAGCTATCGATAATCGAAGCGCGGTCGCGCCCCCATCCGCCGGGGACGATGTTCTGCGCGAAGCTGGGCAGCCCCTGCGGCAGCAATTCCATCTGATAGCCGCCAACGAAACCGCGCTTGGTATCGAGGCGCGCCTCGTCCATCACGATTCCGGATTGGGCCGTGCCCCGATACATGTGGACGGGCTCATCGAAAATCGCGAATACCGTAGAGGTCATGTGGCGCATGTAGTTCTTTCCGACTTGCCCTGAGGAGTTCGCCAAGCCTTGCGGGAATTTGCTGGAAGAGGAGTTGAGCAGAAGACGCGGACTCTCGATTGAATTTGCGGCGACCGCGACGATGCGCGCTTTCTGGCGTTGCACCGCGCCTTTACTGTCGGCGTAAATCACGCTGGTAACTTTCCCTGAAGCATCGTGCTCGATGCGGAGAACCTGTGATTCGGAACGTACTTCCGTTTTGCCAGTGGCCTCGGCTCTGGGAATTTCGGTGTACAGCGTGGACCACTTCGCGCCGAAGGTGCATCCCTGAACGCAAAAGCCAGTCTGCTGGCAAGAGGCGCGGCCATCGCGAGGAACGGGATTGATGGCCATGTTGGTGGTTTCAAATCTCGTGTAGCCGATTTTCTTCGCACCCGCAAAAAGGACTTTGCCGTGATCGCTGACGGGCAAGCGCGGAATTCCGTGCGTGCCGGTGACGCCCATTTTCAGTTCGGCGCGATCGTAATACGGCTCCATCTCGTGGAGATCGATGGGCCAATCGAGCAGATTGGCGCCGGAAATCGCGCCGTAACGAGTGCGCGGCTTGAACTCGTATTCTTTCATGCGCAGCGCGCAGGCGCCCCAGTGCACGGTGGTGCCGCCGACAAGTTTGCAAGTCCACGCGGGGAGATCGGGGGATGTTTTCGCGACGTACCATGAGCCTGAGGTGGTGCGGGGGTCGAGCCAGGTGAAAAGTGCGAACATGGCGTCTTCGTCATTCTTGAAGTCGGTGATCTCGATGCGTTTGCCGGCCTCGAGCACTACCGAAGAGATGCCCTTTTGCGCGAGTTCGTTCGCCAGCGTACCGCCGCCGGCGCCGGAACCGATAATTACAACGACGGATGAATCGTTCAGATCGAATTTCGCGGGCATGGCATCCTCAGGCCTTTCCCGGCCAATCGATATCGCTGAATCCGCGATGGAGGTAACCACCTTTTGCGGATGAAGGCCCTTCGTAGCCGAACTTGGGCCAGACTTCGGGCTGGTTGTAGAGTCCGACGATTGTGTCGTTGTAGACCTTGTTGAAAAATGCGCCGGTTTCGATTTTCTTTACGATCGCTACGCGCGCTTTTTCGTCGGCAACATCGGCGTAGGGCTTGCCCGAGGCAGCCATGGCGAGGCGATTGAGTTGATCGATGCCGCCGGAGAGCATCCTTCTTGTGGATGCGTCCTTTGCGGCTTCCTGCTGCAAAGTAGCGACCGCTCTCGCGTAGAAGGAATCGTCGAGGCGGTCGTGGGGGAAGAGGTCGCGCGTGAATTTCAGCAGCGTGCGAACTTCTTCTGGGCGCAGGCCGGCGGTGCCGGGCGTTTCCGCTTGCGCCTCAAGGAGGACTGAGCCGCCGGTTGCGGCAACGGCGGCGACCGCCGTGGCGCTGCCGGCGAGAAAACCGCGCCGGGAAAATCTTCGCGTCCAATTCAGAAGCTTCATCGCTTCCCTCCCGCAATCCGCACTCGCCCCTAGATGGTTCTGCTCGAAATGTCTCGAGCCACGTGAGCTGATTCTATCTCAACTTTGTGCTGAAATTTATTGTTGCATTAATCAGGACTTCGGCGGCGTGCTACCTTGCTGTTTGAGCCGTGGCTTCAGAGCTCCTTCTATCGCGGGGAGGAGTCCGCTACTATAGCGCGCATGAAAACTCACGAGCGGAGGGGTGGGAAAAGCGACAGACTCCCGTCGTGTGCCGTGCTGCTTGCCGGAGGCCGCGGGACGCGTTTCTGGCCACGCAGCCGCATACGCACACCGAAGCAACTGCTAAACATCGTCGGCCGCGAGACGATGTTGCGCCAAACGATGGCGCGGCTCGCGCCTCTGATCCCGCCGCGCAGCATCTGGGCCGTTACGAACGTCGAGCATGCAGTTGGCGTCCGCCGAGAGCTGGTGGGCGTTCCAGCGTCGCATATTTTGGCAGAGCCCGTGGGGCGCAACACTGCTGCAGCCATCGGCTTGGCGGCGATTCATCTGGCATCCGAATATGGCGACGCCCTGATGGCAGTGCTGCCCGCAGATACTTACATTGCTGATGCGCGGCGATATCGCGTGCTGGTTCGAGCGGCGCTCGATTTAGCCCGTGTTCCCGGGAATCTCGTGGTACTCGGTGTACCGCCTTCCCGGCCGGAGACGGGGTACGGCTACATTGAACGAGCAGACGCGACGGGACAGCCGCGCGGTGCTGCCGCATACGCAGTCCGGCGCTTCACCGAAAAGCCGCAACTTGCCCATGCGCGAAAATACGTGGCATCGGGAAAGTACTTTTGGAACGCTGGGATGTTCTTCTGGCGAGTTTCCACATTCCTGGAAAATTTGCGGCGATTTCTGCCTGCCACGCACGAGGCGCTCATCAAGATTAGAAAAACCATTGGGACACGAGGTTACGCCTCAGTTCTCCGGCGAATTTATCCCCACCTGGAAAACATTTCGGTCGACTACGCAATTATGGAGCCCGCCGCGCGAGTAACGGAGCGAGAACGAAGTTCTAAGGCCGCCTCAGGAGGTTCGCGCGTTTTCGTAATTCCAGCCAACGTCGGCTGGAGCGACATCGGTTCATGGGCCGCCGTATACGATTTGCTGGCGGCAAAGCCCGGCGCGAACGTTACCGCTGCACTTTCGTTCACATTCGACGCGAGCGGTAACTATTTTTGGAGCCCCAAGAAGTTTGTTGCCGCCGTTGGCGTCCGCAATCTTGTTCTAGTGGAAACCGAGAACGCACTGCTGCTATGTCCGCGCGAGCGCTCGCAGGATGTCAGAAAAATCGTAGAATGGCTGGAGGCGAAGCGGCTGTCGCGTCTGTTGTGAAACGTGCTGATTTTAGCGACGAAGGGAATATACGGGATGAGAAAGTATGAAGCCTAGTCGAACAAGAAAACAACAGGGCGTGCGGTTATCCGGTCACCGCAAAACTGGAGTTGGCAAAGATCCGTCCGACGAGATCAAGTTCGGCACGGATGGCTGGCGGGGTGTAATCGCCGAGGACTTCACGGACGATAACCTCCGAATCGTGGTACATGCGATTGTGCGTTACGCAGCTCGCGCCGAAAAGCCGGGCAGCGGGATTTTGGTGGGATTCGACACGCGATTCGGGTCCGAGCGTTTCGCGCGGGTGGCAGCCGAAACCGTGGCGGCCGCAGGAGCCCCGGTTTGGCTATCGGCCGATGCGTGTCCCACACCGGCGATTTCCTTACTGGTGAGGTTGCGCGGGGCGGCGGCCGGGATTCAGATTACGGCGAGCCACAATCCCTACCGATGGAGCGGCGTGAAACTAAAGGCAAGCTACGGAAGTTCCGCTTCGGCGGCCATCGTAGCCCAAGTGGAAACAGAACTCGAAAAAGTTCTGCGCGACGGGGTGCCGCGATTGCCGCCGCGAAAGGATTTGATTCATTCGCTCGATGTGCGAGCGCCTTACCTCGAGGCGCTCGATCGTTTAGTGGATTGGGAACGGCTGCGCTCTTCGAAGTATCGCTTTCTGATTGACCCAATGCACGGAGCGGGCCGAGGTCTCCTTCGCGACCTGTTTCGCCGTCACGGTATCGAGGCCGGCGAGATTCGCGGCAACCGTGATCCGCTCTTCGGCGGGGTGAACCCGGAGCCGATCGAGCCGCACGTGGAGGCGCTCCGGCAAGCCGTTCGCACGGGCGATTACGACGCCGGGTTTGCGTTTGACGGAGACGCCGACCGTATCGGGGCTATCGATCGCGATGGCACGTTCATCACGCCCCACGAGATATTTTCAATCCTTCTCTGGCATCTCGCGGGAACACGGAAGCTCAGCGGCGGAGTGGTGAAGACGTTTTCAACCACCAAAATGATCGACAAGATTTCTGCAAAGTTCGGGCGGCAGGTTTGGGAAACGCCCGTCGGCTTCAAATATGTTTGCGACCGCATGCTGGAAAGCGATGTGTTGTTAGGCGGCGAGGAAAGCGGTGGGATTGCAACCAAATTGCATCTTCCTGAGCGCGATGCAACAGTGAGCGCACTGCTGGTTGCGGAAGTGATGGCCTGGCACGGCAAGCGCCTGGGCGATTTGGTTGGAATGCTGCATCACGAATTTGGTGAGCATCACTACGGACGAGTTGATCTGACCGTGAAAGACGGCCAAAAGGAAAAGGCCATCGAACGCTTCGCCGACACGAAATTCACGCGGTTCCTGGATTGGCCGATCGCTCGCCGCGAAGATATGGATGGGGTGAAAGTTTACCTTGGCGATGTGGGCTGGGCCATGGTGCGTGCTTCCGGCACCGAACCGATGCTGCGAATCTATGCAGAGACGACTGGCGTGAAAACCACCAAGCGTGTGCTCGACGAAGTGACGGCATTCGTCCGTAAGCTGTAGCCTCAACCTGATCTGAACTTGCCCCTGGTTTCCCGCATTTGATTCAACACGGCCCACGCGGAAAAGTTTTCGGGTGCGGCGCAATTGTGGGAGGGAAGTTTGTAAGGACTGGAGAGGGAAGAACGACTCAGATTTACGTAGCGAGGCTCTTGAAAGCAGCGTCGAGGATACCGTTCAGAAACGCCGGCGATTCGGCAGAGGAGAATTTCTTCGCAAGTTCGAGTGCTTCGTCTATCACGACCTTTGGCGGAGTGGCGCCGAGGCGCAGTTCGTAAACCGCCAGCCGCAAGATGCTGCGATCGATGGCGGCCAGGCGTTCGAGGCGCCAGTTATCCGCTAGCTCGCCAACGATGTGGTCAAGGGCGGCGACTTGGGCTGCGGCCCCTTCAAACAATTCCCCGGCAAACTGGCGAGTGGTATCCGACGCCCGCGCTGATTTCCAAAAGAGTTTTTGGACGCGTGCGGGATCCTGATGCGTCATGTCCCATTCGAAAAGCATTTGGAGGGCGAACTCGCGGGATTTGTGGCGGAGGCTCATCAACGCCGGCGGCTCCGCGGCTTGGATGCCGCAAGCAGTGCGGAACGAGGCGAAAGATTGCGCAAGAGGCGGGCCATCTCAATTGCGGCGAGTCCGGCCTCATAACCTTTGTTGCCGCCTTTCAAGCCGGCACGATCGATCGCTTGTTCAAGCGTGTCGCAAGTGAGCACGCAAAATCCCATGGGCACTCCGGTATCGAGCTGAGCGAGCTGGATGCCACGCGCTGTTTCCGAGGCGACATAATCGTAATGAGACGTCTCGCCGCGCAGCACGCATCCGATGCAAACAATCGCATCGAATCTCCCATTTCCTGCCATCTTCTTGGCCGTCAGAGGTATCTCGAACGATCCCGGGACGCGCACGATCTCGATTTGACCTTCGCCCGCCCCGGCACGCGCGAAGGCATCGAGCGCGCCCGTGAGCAACCGGTCCGTGATGAAGGCGTTGAACTGACTTACGACGATGCCGAAGCGCAAGCCCGCTGCGTTCAGGTCGCCGCGCAATTCGCGGCCGCTTTGCCGCGTCATTAGAGAGTCACCATGTTCTAGGGAGTTGCGAGAGGCACGAGCGCGTTGCCACCGCGCTGGCGCGCCTCGTCGAGTCCTGCTTCGGCGCGATTGATCCATTCCGTGACCCGGTCCTCGTTTTCGTCCCCCGGCCGCGACGAAGCTTCGGCCACAATGGCACTGACGGTCAAGTCCTGGGGTCCCCAAGAAGGCCGCACCGCGGCCGCTGTTTGGCGGAGTTTTTCGGCGAGCGCGCTGGCATTTTCAAGGGGGGTGTTGGGCAAGACGAAAACCAGCGACCACGCCGTGTACTTGACGGCGATATCGGTTTGGCGAACGGCCGAAGAAAGGGCATGTGCGAGCTGCTCGACATACTTTTCGACGGCGGCATCGCCATGCTGGCGAAGGAGGTCGCCGCCTCGATCGGCCTGCACGATGATAAGCGAAAGCGGCGTGCCGTGCGAGCGGGCGCGATTGGATTCCATCAGCAGACAATCGATATAAGAACTCCGGCTAAGCAGACCCGTCCTTTCATCCGCGACAGCCAGCGAACGAACCAAGGAGCGCAGCCGGGTATGACTCACGGAAAGCACGAGTTGGTCGCCCACCGCCTGCAGGAAAAAACTTTCGTTAGGTTTCCACTTCCGCGCCGCTGCATCTCCGACAAGCAGGGCTCCGGACTGGGCCTGAGTCTCCTTATCTGTGAGCACGACCGCCAGAGCGGATTCGAACCCCAGATCGCGCAGATCGGGAGTGCTCGACGCCTGAAGCTCGATGCTGCCCAACGGATCCGGCGTAACCTTCGAAATCATCGCAAGCATCGAAGGAACGCGGGACGCGCCGGCTGCCAGATTCCCGGGCGCGAAATATTCAGCGGTAATTTGTGGCGCTTCGCCCGTCGCTCCGAAAGCAATGAGGCAGCGCGTTACACGCAGATACTTTCCAATCTCGGCAGCGGTTGCGGAGAGAAGTTCGCGCGGCGTCGACTGGCGATACATCAGCCGGTTGATTTCCGCAATCGCGGCTAGGTCGCGGCGGGTGTCCACCGCCGTCGTCGCCGACGCCATAGGCGTCACGGAAGTTCCCGAGGGCTCAGGAGGCCGGACCTGCGCGGGCGACGGTGGGATAACCGATTTGCGGGGCAGTCCTTTGGGCCACCAGTTGGCGCGCTCGTATAGGGCGCGCAATCGCTCATTTTTGTCTTCCTCTCCGGCAAAGAGCTCTCCGATCCGTTCGAGCCTTTCCACCGCCTTGGCCTGCAGGGAATATTGAAGAAATATTTCCACCTGCACGATCAAATCTTCCAGGGTTTGCTGTGCGCGCGCCTCCTCGGAAACAGGCCCGGCGGCGGTTTCGGACCCGGCGCCCGAAAATCCCCCCGCGTGCGATGATACGGTGGCGGCCTTGGCCGCGCGAGAAAGAATATTCTGCAAAAAAGCGGGGTCCACATTACCTTCTATTTTCGCAATGCGCTCCTGGTTCCGGTAATCGTAGGGATCGATATCGACAAGGCGGTCGAGCGCGTCGCAGGCTTCTTTCATCCGCCCGGCTACTAGATAGAGGTCGAAGAGCCGGACGAGAGCGTCAAAATACTTGCTCTCGCGATTCATCTCTTCGTAAATCCGTGCGATCGTCTGAGCCAGCGGCAGCGATGCGGGATACGCGGAAGCCAGCCGGTCTAACTGAGCGGCGAGTTCGCTATCCTTCCGACCAGCCCGCATCCAGTCTTTAGCCTCGGCGAGCAAAGCGGCGGCTTTTGTGTCCTCAGCGGCCCGCGCATATGCTCCTATGAGTTGGAACCATTTTTCGAAATTGTGCGGATTTTGTTTGTAGTAAGCCTCAAGAACTTCTCGAGCGTGATCCAGACGGCCCGAGCGCAAAAGACTTTCCCCGAAAAGGGCCAGGAAGGCAGTGTCCTTTTCATTTGGAGCGAAGGGCTCAAGCAGGGTCGCAGCACCCTGCGCGTCACCTTTTCGAAGTTTAGCCTCCGCGAACAGTAGTGCTCCCGTCCGGTCATTGGGCAGAAGACTGTGAGCCTTTCCAAAGAATTCCAAAGCTTGGTCGAGGCTGCCGGCTGCCTGCGTCAATTGTCCCGCGCGAAGGAAGCTGCGCCCGGCGAGGTCTGCGTGCCGAAGGCCTTCGGCGAGTTCCGCTAGCGCGACGTGCCGGGCAGAATTTTCCGGGTCGAGAGCCGCCATACTTTCATAACACGCAAGGGCCTCGATAGCGCGCTGCTGACCGACGAACTGTTCGGCAGCGACTCCGAATTGTTCGAGAGCTTCCGCAGGATGGTTCTGCTTTTGCAGCAGGTGGGCATAACGCATGAGCCGATCCGGCGGCTGCTGGAACGAGCGCAGAAACCGCGAAAAGACAGCCGCCGCTTTGGCGGAGTCGCCGGTATCAAGAAGGCGATCGAACTGCATTCCATAGTACTGTGCGGCAAGGGAGGGCTCGTTGAGACGAGTGTAGATGTCCGCCAGGGCCTGCAGCGACTCCTGGTTCGAAGGTGCTTCGTTCAATACCAGCTGATACTCTGTGACAGCTTCTCGCAACTTGTTGCGTTCGAGGCTGCGCCGCGCGCGATCGAGATGTTTGTTGAAGTCCGCGGCCATGAAGATAACAATCCCTTTTTGCCTGCCCGGCGGGAGCTGCCCCTCTATGTCCCTGAGAGGGTTGCAAGCGTTCGCGGTATTTCTAATCCTAGACGCGTCCCTCGGCTTCTCAAGGGCAAGCAGGCTGAAACATAAACTATATAACGCCTGGCTGGTTGGGCCTCAATCGAATTCAAGTGTATGTGCCATGAGGCTATTGCAACGTTCCTTAAGCTGGCCCGCTCAGGGCCTGTCTGGACAGGCTGCCCACCTTCTCGCGCATGGATCGAAGAGAAAGGCCGCTGCGCAGCAATGCCGGGAAGCCGACAAGTGCCAGCGGGAGGGTAAGCGCGACGAAAGCAAAGAAGGAAAAGCCAGTCGCCGTCGATTTTTCGACTTGGAACACGCTCAATCCGACGACGCAAAAGAGTTGGTACGAACCGAAGTTCGCGGGCGCATTGGGAAGAGAAACACCAAGATTGATAACCAGCAGGACGACCACCGCGGCCAGAAACGATAAATGGAGACCATAAGAGTGCATCATCGCCCACAGGCCCAGGACTTGAAAAAGCGGCATCAGCAGGGAGGTCACTACGGCAAGATAGAAGCTCGGTGCTGTACCCATAGCATGCAAGTCTGTTAGCACAGCCATAACTTTACCCGGCAGGCGGCGACGGGCAGCCCCGGGCCCCGGCGTAGTGCCTAGCTTGATTTCGATATAGAGAATGACGAGCACCACGACGCCGAGGACGAGGAGCGTTGCGATGCCGAGCGTATCCGCGACGCGCTGAAAGCGCCGCGGCAACTCGACGAACAGTGAAACCATTGCGAGAAGCGCGGTGGCGATAACCAGGTCCACAAAGCGTTCCACTCCCACGGAACCCAAGACGCGTCCCAAACCAATGTCTTCGGAGGCTGAAAGCAGGTAACTGCGCAGAATTTCACCCGGTCTCAGCGGGAAAATCAGATTCGTGAACAGTCCCGCATACACGGCTCGAACCGCGTGCGTAAGCCGCACTTTTCCAAAAGGTGTCAGAAGCAGTTTCCAACGCAAACCTTGGACAGCATAGCTGACCACATCGAAAATCATACCGAGGAGAACCCAGCGCCAGCTGACATTGGCCAGCTCATGCAGAAACTGCACAATGTGGAAATAGTAGAGAACCCTGTAAAGCCCGATGATGGCCAGTCCATAACCCAAGAGGCGAAGAATTCTCGTCTTCCCAGGATTCCGGGGCTGAATGAGGTCGCTCAACGCCACGATTCCATGAAGCGGGATCCCATTTTCTTCGGCAGATCAAGATCGCGGGAGTCGATGGGCAATAGCAGCATTGCTTCCTGTTGCAGACGGATTCCACGTAGGAGTAATCGTGACTTATTCATGTCATCCTCGGAGGATGTGGCTTCCGGCCGCTGACCGCTCTCCGGAGACCCGGTACAGCCTACGACATCGGACCCCCTCAGGCAATCCGCGAAGAACTCGGAAACTGATTGGACCTCGCCGGTAATCGGGCGGCGTATGGGCGTATAATCCGAACTGTCGTGACCCATCATCGAGCGGCCGCCCAGTCCCACCTTCCGGTATCCGAATGAAGAAACCTCAACCTGTCATTCAGCGGGAGCGGGTGCTGCTTGTAGGCGTCTCCTTGAAAAAACACGCGCGGGCTGAGGCTCTGAGGAGCTCGAATTCCGCCTCCAACAGTGATTCTCTCGACGAATTACGCGAATTGGTCGAGAGCGCTGGCGCAGCCGTCGCGGGGAGCCTTTTGCAAGTGCGTGATTCCCTCGATCCGGCGACTCTCGTCGGGCGCGGTAAACTCGAAGAAATCGGGGCCGAGGCGAGCCTGCACCGTGTTCCCTTGGTGATCGTGGATCACGATCTGACTCCCGTGCAGCTTCGCAATATGGAGAAGGGTATCGGTTGCCGGGTCATTGACCGCACCCAGCTTATCCTCGACATCTTTGCCACTCACGCACGCACACGTGAAGGACAACTCCAAGTGGAGCTTGCGCAGCTCAATTATCTACTTCCTCGGTTGGCGGGAGGCAGCGACGATCTCTCCCGGCTTGGAGGCGGCATCGGTACTCGTGGCCCTGGCGAGCAAAAGCTGGAAACGGATCGCCGGCGAGTTCGGGACAGGGTGGCCAACATCCAGAAGGCGATTCAAACGGTACGCTCGCAACGCGCCAACCGGCGGCGGGCGCGACAAGGCGTGCCGCTGGGCATGGTTGCCTTGGTTGGCTACACAAATGCTGGAAAATCGACTCTGTTTAATGCGCTAACCGGTTCAGAGGTGCTTACCTCGGAGAGAATGTTCGCCACGCTCGATCCGACGATTCGCGCGATCCGATTGCCTTCTCGGCGCCGCGTTCTGCTATCGGATACGGTCGGATTTATCAGGAACTTGCCTCCCGGATTGATCGCCGCGTTCCGCGCGACACTTGAAGAAGTGCAGGAAGCAGCTCTAATCGTCCATGTCACGGACGTTTCGAATCCTCATCATGCGGAACACGACATGCAGGTTCGCAAAGTCCTCGAAGATCTTGGCGTCGCGGACCGCACGCGCCTGCACGTTCTGAATAAGATCGACCGGCTGGGTGAAGAAGATTTGACGGCGCTAATCGAGGCCAGTCGACGTGGGTCCGCGAAAATTCTGACTTCAGCCGCGCGCGGGGCCGGACTACCGGATTTGTTAGTACGGATTGACCGGGCCATGGAGGTCGATCCCCTAGTGCGTCTCAAGCTGCGAATGCCGGCGTCCGACGGACGAAATCTTTCGCTGGTCGAGGCGCGGGGTCGGGTGCTTCGGTCGGAATTCGCTGACGGCCATTTCTTTCTTGAGGCTGAGCTACCCCAATCAGCCGCCAGACGGTTACAGCAATTCGCCCTGGATTGAGGCGCCGCGCCCCGCGATTTCTCCTTCCCCGAAATAGTCCACAGGAACTCGGAATCCGCAGCAAAGAATGGGGCGATACGATTTCGTGTGCACGCATTGTCGTGTTGATCGCTTCGCTCGCGCAGTTCGCGGGCAACAAAGGGAGGCTCAAAATGAAACGAGTTGCCTTAGTGCTAGCGCTGGTTTTCGCGCTGGATGCAGTGCCCGCTCACGCGCAAAATAGCGTGCGAGTGAGTTGGACACAAAGCTCGGACGCCGTAGGAAATCCTTCGCTGACTTACAATGTGTATCGAGCCGATTCTTGCCCTGGCCAATTTTCGAAACTGAATTCGGCGCCCCTGTCAGGCACCTCGTACCTCGACACGAACGTGGCGATAGGAGCCGCCTACTGTTATCAAGTGACGGCGGTCCTGGATGGTGTTCAGAGCATACCGTCGAACCAGACAACTGCGGCGGTGCCTCCACCCACGAACCGGCAGGATGTCTGCCGGCATCGGGGCGCACTTATGGGGTGGATCCGGTGCCAAATCGCCCACCCGAAGAAGCCAGACCGAACGTCGTCACCTCAATAAATAAGCTGTATCCCGTAGAAGGAAAGCGCCAAAGGAACCGCCCTTTGTGCTGCGGTTTTGAGGCGGGCAGTGTGGAAAACCTTGTGGAAAACAAAGCGGAAAAAGCTCGGACGAACGAGGGGAATTGTCGGCACCTGCGCGTCCTACACGAGCTGCTTCGTGCATGTCACTGATTTTACATTCCTTAGCAGGAGATCTGTTTCGACCCTGAGCGGTGCCGCCGACAAGAGAGGTCGCGATAGAATTTGCACAGAAATGTGGCATTTTCGCGTGTAAGAGGCTACCAGATCAAGGAGTTGTGTCTGCGGAAGGGCGCCCCTCCTTTCAAGTCTGAGCGAGCTGTTAGCCTTGAATCGTTGACTCAACCGGATGTGGGGACTATATTCGGAGAGCCCATCAAAGTGCCTAGCGGTTAACGGTGCCGATTGCTTTCACCTAAGAACGAGATGAACCTACCGAATAGTCTAACGATTCTTCGGATCTTTTTTGTTCCTCTTCTGGTTGTAGTCTTGCTAACTCGCCAGCCGAATTGGAATTTCTGGGGCTTACCGATCCATTTTGAAGTTTGGGGAGTACTTATCCTGCTGGTGGCGGCTGCCACCGATGCGATGGATGGCTATTTCGCGCGGACCAGACGCGAGATTACGACTTTGGGAATCTTGCTCGATCCGATCGCGGATAAACTTTTGATTTCGGCTGCATTCATATCACTGGTCTCCATGGGGCTGGTGCAGGCTTGGATGGTGGTGATCATCATCGGCCGCGAATTCATTGTTGTGGGACTGCGGGAAATTGCTTCCGTCGAAGGGCTAGTTATTCCGGCCTCGCCGCTGGGAAAAACGAAGATGGTTTTGCAGGTGCTAGCCGGGTGTGCCGTCATTTTGACGGCAAATCATCCAGCACTCAAGACAGTCGGCACGGTCCTCTTATGGCTAGTGGTGGTAAGCGCTGTACTCTCAGCGATGCATTATTTCCAGGTGTTTTGGAGCCAGATTAATTTCCGGGTTCAAGAACGGCGGCGAAGCAGCGTCGTGCTCGTCGAGTCGAAAGAAAAGCCTCAGGATGCGCTCACTCGATAGCCTGGAGAGGCGCTTGCTTTTGGATTTGGCCCGCGGTGCGGTGATATCGGCGGTTAAAGGCACCGAACCGGCCGCAAGTGCGCCTTGCGATGTGCATTCCGCGGAGTTAACCGGGGCTTTTGTCACGCTGCAACGCCACGGCCAGCTGCGCGGATGCATCGGTGAAATTAATTCAAGAGAGCCTCTCGCAAAGGTGATAGCTCGTTGCGCGCGAGCTGCCGCGCTGGAAGATCCGCGTTTTAGACCCGTTCGACCAGACGAGCTTGCGGAGATCAAGATCAACGTTTCGATTCTTTCACCACCCCGGGGGAGCAAAGCGGAAGAGATTGAACCGGGAAAGCACGGAGTGATCGTGAGCCGAGGCTACCGGCGCGGCGTGCTGCTTCCCGAAGTAGCAGTGGAGCGCGGATGGGGCGCCCGGCGTTTCTTGGAAGAGGCGTGTGTCAAAGCTGGACTGGAGCGCGAAGCCTGGAGAACCAGTGGAGTTGTGATCGAAACTTTCACCGCTGAGACTTTCGGCGAATCGGACTCACAGACTGAAGAAGCGCGCAATTCGCCCGATCGCCTGAAACCTGGCTACTCGATCTCCACGTAATCCCCGGGAAAAACCTCGCGTAAGGCGAAGGTGATAAGAACAGTGGCTGAGTTCGGCCCGGTGCGTAGCACGATTCCCTCGCCGACATCCTCTCTGGGCACGTTGCTCCAGTTGTACTTCGATGGCGCACGGCCGAAGCCCCAGTTCGGTCCCTGGACACCCTCGACGTCAAAAGCGGTACGATGCGGGGTATATGCAGTCTCGTGTTCGGTTCCCTGGTAGCGGAATATTCGGAAATAATCCCCAACTTTTACACCTTGCTGACTTCCAAGATTTACGTAGATAACATCTTGCGTGCCGACCTGCTGCTGAAACCTCTTCCCAGTAATAATCATCGCTAGAGGCTTCCCATTCGGGGGAGCGAATCGGTCGAAGTTATTGGCGGGTTTCAGCGGAGGCACGGGGCGCTCAGTAAACGGAACGACATAGTCGCCACGCTGCATTGGGTCGCAAGTGTCCTCCACCTGCGCGATCGAGACATCGGACTGGGCAACGATTACCTTGAGGCGGCCTTCGTCTGCCCATACGGTACCCATTTTGTGAAGAATGGAGGATTGCCACTTTGTCCAATCAATTCCGCCCGTGTCGACGACAGGCCGAATTACCAGAAATTCGTCGCCTACCTTCGCGCCCTGCTTAGTGCCCTTGTTGACGTATACGTAGTCGCCTTCGTCGAAAGTCAGTTTAGAGTTCGACTGCTCTCCGGTGATGAGGTAGGTGTCCTGCGGCACCTTCTCATTCGTGACGACGCCAGAACAATATAAGACGCCGGGTGTTACCAGCGATGCCTGATCCTGCGCTGCCACAGCCACTGCGGAAACAGCCAAGACTAGTATCGCAAGAACAGTTTTTCCGCGCATTGATGCTCGCTCCTTATCGAATCCAACCCTGAAAGTGGCTTCTCTCGGTAAATCGAACGTAGCAGAGGCATTCAGCGGGCGTCAAGGCAATGGTCGGGTGGACTTTACACATTGTGCACGGCATGGTAGAAGCGAAGGCTCCCCAAAATCACCGGCTGACGGCTCGCTGGACTGGTCCAGAACGGATTGAAAATGAAGGTGTTATGGCCGAGCAAAATCTGCGCAGTGATAGCTGCTCCTAACGCGGAAGCCATGCGCAAGCAGCTCAGCAAGGCTTTACGCCTGACGCGCATGGCGGAACTTCGTTTGGATTGGCTTTTGGACGACCGCCAGATTAGGATTTTTCTTCGCCACTTAGCCACCAGCAGGCCCCGAGCAACCCTGATCGTCACATGCCGCCGCGAGGAGGCAGGGGGGCAGTACGGCGGGACAATTGCCGGACAGTTAGCGCATTTGGCCGAGGCGATTCAAGCCGGCTGTGAATGGTACGACCTAGAGATCGAGACAGTGCGCAAGGGTCCCCCGGAGTTGCGTGACGCGCTTCTGTGGCCCGGCCGGCGGCTGACGTCAGCACATTTTTTCCAGAGACCGCCAGCGGATTTGACGGCGGTAGGCGCCGAACTTGCTGGTGCCCAATCGGACGCGATCAAGATCGCGGCGCAATGTAACTCTCTGACCGAAAGCCGAAAGCTACTGAAATTTGCGGAGACCCAACGAAACATCGTTGCCGTGCCGATGGGCGACGTCGCGCTCCCGATGCGTTTTTTGGCCCTTCGGAGAAAAAATAAGTTTGCATATGCGCCCGTGGAAAATTCAACGGCCGCTGGACAAATCTCGCTCGACGAAATGAAACGGATCTATCGGGCGGACCGAATTGATGCCAGAACTCGCGTCTACGGCGTGATCGGCGATCCGATTGCCCACTCGCTTTCCCCCGCGATGCAGAATGCCGGCTTCGCCGCGCGACGGGTGAACGCTGTCTACTTGCCATTCCTTACCCGCGACCTTCGAGACTTTGTTGATTCGGTCGAGCCGTTGGGTATCAAAGGTTTCAGCGTGACTCTGCCTCATAAAGAGCGCATTTTACGATTCCTTCACCGATGCGACCCACTCGCCGAAAAAATCGGGGCAGTGAATACCGTTGTCGTGCGGAGCGGCGGAAGGCTGCATGGCTACAACACAGATTATGTGGGTGTACTCCAGACTTTAGAACGGCGGATTAAACTTCGCGGCAGTCGAGTGCTGATCGTGGGAGCCGGAGGGGCGGCACGCGCGGTAGCTTACGCGCTCGGGCAGGCAGGCGCCGCGGTTTTCGTGAGCGCCCGGCGGTACGAACGGGCGAAGCATCTCGCGCGCGCAGCGGGTGGTGAAGCGATCGAGAGAGCCGCGTTGCGCCACACGGCTTTTGATGCAATCGTGAACGCGACGCCAGTGGGAATGCACCCTTCCGTAGCGAGTTCTCCGTTAGAAGCGGGCGAATTGAATTGCAGACTGCTATTTGACATCATCTATCGTCCGCAGACCACGACGCTTCTCCGAATGGCGGCTCGTCGCGGCATTCAAACCGTTTCCGGCGTGGAAATGTTTGTGGCCCAGGGCGCGGCGCAATGGAAAATCTGGACGGCCGATCAAGCCCCTGTGGGGGCCATGCGCCGTGCGGTCCTCCGCATGCTATCCCGTGAGAGTAATTCGCGCGATTTCGGGCACCGCGCTGACAGGCGGCCTTAGATAGAAATGATTCAACCCGACTTCAAAACGTTCCGCCGTCTGGCGCAGCAAGGGAATCTGGTGCCAGTTTACGAAACCTATACTGCGGACCTCCTGACCCCTGTCGGCGCTTACCTGCGCATCGCTCGCGCCGCAAAATACTCCTTTTTACTCGAAAGCGTGGAAGGTGGCGAGACGATTGGGCGTTATACGTTCGCGGCTGTGAACCCGGAAGAAGTATTCCGGGCCCGCGGTCGGCACTGCACGCTCGAAACCGGCGGTAAAAAAGTTCAGTTCGACGAAAATCCGGTTGAGCGACTGCGGCGGCTCACGGCCCGGTATCGTGCCGTGCGCTTGCCAGGCCTTCCCCCGCTCGTCGCAGGCGTAATCGGGTATTTTTCGTACGATATGGTGCGCCTGGTCGAACGAATTCCAGACACAGGCCGCGACGACGTTGCCGCAGACGACTGCGTGATGATGTTTTATTTAGGCCTCTTGGCGTTCGACCATGTAAAGCACCGGGTATGGGTGATCCGAAACGTGTTTACCGAAGGGCCTGGAAGCCTGCGAAGCAAGTACGATGCGGCGATTCGAGAGATACGCCGCACGCAGAACTTGCTCGAAAAACCCCTGGCACCGAGCGGTCGTGCGCGAAGAGGCAGTTCCCTGCGGGTCCGCTCGAATATGACAAAGTCACGTTTCACCAACGCTGTGAAGAGGGCCAAGGAATATATTCGAGCGGGCGATGCGTTTCAAATCGTGGTGAGTCAGCGGTTCGAGGCGCGAACAAACGCAAATCCGCTCGATATCTATCGCGCGCTGCGAGTCGTGAACCCTTCGCCATACCTCTATTATCTACAGCTGGGCGATATGTCCGTGGTGGGAAGCTCGCCAGAGATGCTTGTGAAAGTGCAAGGACGCGACGCCTTTTATCGCCCTCTGGCCGGCACGCAGCCGCGCGGACGCAATGAAGAGGAAGACCGGGAGTTGGAAGAAAAGCTCCTCGCCGATCCAAAGGAACGAGCCGAACACGTAATGCTGGTCGATCTGGGCCGCAACGATCTCGGGCGGGTTTGCGAATACGGCTCCGTTAAGGCGGAGCGGCTGATGTTCGTCGAGCGCTACTCCCACGTAATGCACTTAGCATCGAGTCTTCGTGGACGCTTGCGGGAAGACGTCGATTGCTTCGACGCGCTAATGGCTTGTTTTCCGGCGGGGACGCTTTCGGGTGCCCCGAAGGTCCGCGCCATGCAGATCATCGACGAACTCGAGCCTACGCGGCGGGGAGTCTACGGGGGCGCGATCCTCTATCTCGATTTCTCCGGCAATCTCGATTCCTGTATCGGGCTTCGTACGTTGATTGCAAAGAACGGACGAGCGTATGTCCAGGCAGGGGCAGGAATCGTGGCGGATTCGGTGCCCGAGCGCGAATATGAGGAATCAGGAAACAAGGCGCGGGCTGTGCTCAAGGCGCTCGAAATTGCACATCGCGGAAGCAGCAAAGAATAGGGTTCGCTTCAGGCGACGAATTTGATTTCGCGCTATTCTGGCAAGGCCACCATGCTTCTGCTTCTCGACAATTACGACTCGTTTACATACAACCTGGCACAGTATCTCGGGCAGATGGGCCAGACGCTCGAAGTGCGCCGTAACGATCAAATTACGCTGGATGAGATTGAGTCTCTCCAGCCCGAGCGGATCGTGATTTCACCCGGACCGTGCACACCAGCCGAAGCTGGCATCAGCGTTCCGTTGATCGAGCGCTTTGCAGGGAAAATTCCGATTCTCGGTGTGTGCCTGGGGCACCAGGCGATCGGGGCGGCGTTCGGAGGGCGCATAGTCCGAGCAGCACGCGTGATGCATGGCAAGACGAGTGAGATTCATCATGACGGCAAGACGGTGTTTCGTGATCTACCGCAGGATTTTCCCGCTACGCGCTACCACTCTCTGATCGTAGAACGGGAATCGCTGCCCCGGACGCTTGAAATCTCGGCTGAGACGGCCGACGGCACAATCATGGGCCTACGCCACCGGAAACTCAAAGTGGAGGGGGTGCAATTCCATCCCGAGTCGGTGCTTACGGAGGCCGGTTTTCAATTGCTCCAGAATTTTCTAAGCATTTAAGATCCCACTGATGCGATTCGGCTGAGCCCATTGGGAAAGAGCCGACCCTATGGACACTATGAGAAAGCAGGGCTGCTTTCAATTTGCGAGAAGGCGACGAAGGCGTCCAGGCGCTCGCGCGCCGCACCCGAATCGATCGAATGGGCCGCAAGACGTGCGCCTTCAAGGAAATTCGGCGACCGGCCCGCTGCGACCAGCGCCGCTGCCGCATTGGCAAGCACGATTTCGCGGTGCGGGCCAAAGTCGCGATAGAGCATCGATCGGCCGAGAATTTTGTGAACGATCTCGGCGTTTTGTTTCGCGTCGCCGCCGCGAATCTCTTCGAGAGGGGCACCGCGCAATCCAAAATCTGCGGGAGTGACTGTAAAGCTGCGGACCCGCCCGTCCTGCATCTCTGCAACGTGGGTAACACCCGAGATCGAAATTTCGTCCAGCCCGTCATCGCCATGAACCACAAAGGCGCGGCGGACACCCAGTTCACCGAGCGCCTGAGCCATAAGCTCGGTTACACCCTTATCGTACACGCCAACAAGCTGCGCGGATGCTCCGGCCGGATTCGTGAGGGGGCCGAGCAAATTGAAGACGGTCCGCGCCTTGAGTTTGCGGCGCGCCAGCATTGCAAACCGGGTGGCCGTGTGAACGGCGGGAGCGAAAAGAAACCCAATGCCAACACTCTCTATGGAACGGCCAACGCTCTCCGGTGCAAGATCGATGCGCGCGCCAAGCTGCTCGAGGACATCCGCCGAACCACAGCGCGAGCTAATCGAGCGGTTGCCGTGCTTCGCCACGCGAACCCCTGCGCCCGCGACCACGAATGCGGCGACCGTGGAAACGTTGAATGTCCCGGAGCCATCGCCGCCGGTGCCACAGGTATCGACTAGGGCTTTGTCCACGGTTGGCTGGCTTGGCAGGAAAATCGGTTTGGCGTGGCGCCGCATCGCTTTAGCGAAACCCACAATTTCATCCAGCGTCTCGGTTTTCTCCCGAAGACCACTGAGGAGAGCAAAAATCTGCGCGTCTGTGGCGCGCCCGTAGAGAACGTCCTCCATCACCTCTTCAGCCTCGGCTCGCGACAGATCGGTTTTCGCGGTGATTTTTCGAAGCGTTTCGTGCAGCATTGTTTTTACCGCCTTGCCCGTCTCGCAGCTTACAAGTACACTAAAGTGCTTTATCGGTTCGTAAATTCTAGCATTTCCCGGCCCAGATTTTGTCGGCGTCGAAGCCGCATGAAGATTCACGAATATCAGGCCAAGGCAATTCTCGCCAAATTCGGCGTTCCCGTGCCTCGCGGAAAGGTTGCCCGCAACGGGGACGAGGCGCGCGCAGCGGCAGAGGACTTGGGACTGCCGGTGGTTGTCAAGGCTCAGATTCACGCCGGCGGGCGCGGCAAGGGCGGAGGCGTGAAAGTCGCCAAGTCGGTCGATGAGGCTGCATCGTTCGCCGAGCACATCCTGGGCACGAACCTCGTTACCCCGCAGACCGGACCGGAGGGGCGGATGGTCCGGTGCTTGCTGGTTGAAGAGGCGCTCGATATCCGGCGCGAACTGTATCTGAGCCTTTTGGTGGATCGCGCGGCGCGCGCACCTCTTTTTATGGCCAGCATGGCTGGCGGCATGGAAATCGAGGAAGTCGCGAAGGATCGTCCCGAATCAATTCTGCGCGAGCCGATTTATCCAGAGACGGGTTTCCAGCCTTATCACGCACGGAAGCTTGCGTTCGGCCTGGGGTTTCCGGCCGAAATGGTTAACGCTGCGGCGCCTTTCCTCCAATCGCTTTATCGCGCGTTCCTCGAAACGGATGCTTCTCTCTTGGAGGTCAATCCATGCGTCATTACCGGCGACGGGCGACTGGTGGCGCTAGACGCAAAAGTGAATTTCGACGACAACGCGCTCTATCGTCATCCTGAGTTAAGGGAGCTGCGCGATCTGGATGAAGAAACGCCCCTGGAGGTCGAAGCCTCGAAATTCAAACTCAACTACATCAAGCTCGACGGCACGATTGCATGTATGGTAAATGGCGCTGGCCTTGCTATGGCGACTATGGACATCATCAAACTGAGCGGCGGCAGGCCGGCGAATTTTCTCGATGTAGGCGGCGACGCCTCCGAGGAGCGCGTGAAAAACGCGTTTTGCATACTGTTGAGTGATCCTCACGTAAAAGCTGTCTTCATCAACGTCTTCGGCGGCATTCTGCGGTGCGACATGCTGGCAAGCGGCATCGTAAGCGCCGCAAAAGAACTGAAGATTAAAACGCCCGTTATCGTCAGGATGGAAGGCACGAACGTTAAGCGAGGACAGGAAATCTTGCGGAACTCCGGTCTGAATTTCACTGTGGCCAACGGAATGAAAGATGGTGCCGAGAAGGCTGTTGCGCTAGCGGGCGAGGCGCGATGAGCATTCTTGTCGACAAAGCCACACGGGTTATCGTGCAAGGCCTTACCGGCCGCGAAGGCAGCTTTCACTCACAGCAAATGATCGACTACGGTACCCGAATCGTAGCCGGCGTGACTCCCGGCAAAGGTGGCACCAAGCATCTCGGTGTGCCTGTGTTCAACACCGTGGTGGATGCCGTTCGCGAAACCGGGGCAAACGCTGTGATGGCATTCGTCCCGCCGCCTTTTGCCGCTGACGCAATTCTTGAGGCAGCGGACGCGAGCTTGCCGCTGGTCATCTGCATCGCCGAAGGAATACCCGTACTTGACATGGTTCGAGTCGCCGCCGCGTTAAGGGGCTCGAAGTCGCGGCTCATTGGCCCGAATTGCCCCGGCGTCATCTCTCCCGGTCAATGCAAGCTCGGAATCATGCCCGGATTCATCCACAAACAAGGCCATGTCGGAGTTGTGAGCCGCAGCGGCACGCTAACGTACGAAGCTGTTGGGCAGCTTTCGGGCCTTGGCATCGGGCAATCCACTTGCATCGGCATTGGCGGCGACCCGATTATCGGCACGAGCTTCGTCGACGTGATTCAAATGTTCAACGACGATCCCGAAACGCACGCGATCGTGATGATCGGCGAAATCGGCGGGAATGCCGAAGAGGCCGCGGCTGACTTCATCAAAAAGCACGTGAAAAAGCCGGTGGTCGGTTTTATTGCTGGACAGACCGCGCCGCCCGGCCGCCGCATGGGTCATGCCGGTGCAATTATCAGCGGCGGGCAAGGCACTGCTGCTGAAAAATATGCGGCTCTGCGCGCCGCCGGAATTCACACGGTAGAGAGCCCGGCAGAGATCGGGCACGCTGTTGCCACAGTGATCGGTCGCCGCGGGAACAGGTCCGCCCAAAAGTCCGCGATGAGAAAAAAGACTTCCGCCCGCCAAAAGAAATCCCCAGACGAAAAGAAACTAGCGCCCGTTTCCAAGGATTAGACTGCTGTGTGCGGAATATGTGGCGTCGTCGGAGTCGAATCAAGAGAAGCAGGCGAGGCGGCTGTCCGCCGGATGATGGACGCTATGGCCCACCGCGGCCCGGATGGCGACGGTGTGTTGTTCTCGCCACCGGTCGCAGTAGGCATGCGGCGCCTCAGCATTATCGATCTTCCTGGTGGCAGCCAGCCCGTATGGAATGAAACGCAAACGGTGGCGACCATTTTTAACGGCGAAATTTATAACTTTCGCGAGCTTCGCAAAGAGCTGGAAAACGCGGGCCACCGGTTTCGCACTCGTTCCGACACCGAAGTAATCGTTCATGCGTACGAGGAATGGGGAGAGCGTTGCGTTCGACGCCTCCGCGGCATGTTCGCGTTTGCGGTTGTGGAAGTGGCGCAGGTCCCACCCGCTCCTGCCACTCACGTCTTTCTGGCAAGAGACCGCTTAGGCATTAAGCCGCTCTATTACGCACTCGTTGATCGCAAACTATTCTTTGCTTCGGAAGTGCGTGCCCTCTTGGCGAGTGGCAGCGTTCGAGCCCATCTCGCCCCCGACGCGATTCCCGCTTATCTGCTATTTGGTTCCGTTTGCGAGCCGAGCACGCTAGTCGAAGGCGTTGCTTCCCTCCCTCCCGGGCATTCGCTCCGCATTTCGCTGGACGAGATGCCGCACTCTGTGGCGCCGACCCAGTATTGGAATGCCGAGAGCGCGAACGAGACAATCGCCATCGCGAGAGGCTCCAGAGAGGGCGTTTCTTCGACGCAAGAAGTACGCAGGCTCCTAGGGGATGCCGTCACCAGCCATCTGGTGGCCGATGTTCCCGTTGGCGTATTTCTCAGCGGCGGAATTGATTCAACGGCGATTGCGGCCCTCGCGAGTAAATCGCAAGTCGGAATCCACACATTCACGGTGGCCTTTCCCGATGCCGAATTTAGCGAGGCCGAGCAGGCGCGCCGTACCGCGCGGCTCCTTGGAACGGAACATCGCGAACTCATTCTCTCCGATCACGATATGATTGCGCAGTTTGATGATGCGCTTGGCGCATTCGATCAACCCAGCATGGATGGCATCAACACTTTTTTTGTTTCGTGGGCAGCTCATCAAGCAGGGCTGAAAGTCGCTCTCTCCGGCGTAGGCAGCGATGAAACATTTGGCGGGTACGCCTCGTTTCGCGCCCGATCCGCACTTGCCTACGCGTCAGTGGCCGGCCGTCTGTTACCGCGTTCTCTCCGTCGGGCGAGCGGGGGGGCGATGAGCCTTACAGGGGAGATGTTGCTCCCACCCGATCGTTTGCGAAAAGCCTTAGCCGCATTTCAGTATCCCGATCTGTTCCCAGACTCGTACTTTTTTACACGTTTGCTCTTCACGCCGGGCATACTCGCCGAGCGGCAGCCTCGCGGCTCTGCTTCCTGGGAAACGTTGCCTTGGTGGCGCTGGCTCCGTGATGCCACCCGCCAAGCCAAATCAATGGACGGTTTCACACGCGTCTCATGGCTGGAGCTGCGCTCCTACCTGCTAAATATTCTTCTGCGGGATACTGACGCCATGAGCATGAGCAATTCTCTTGAGGTGCGCGTGCCATTCCTGGATGGTCCGCTTGTAGAGTACGTCTTGTCGCTTTCACAGTCGGCGAAGACACCTTCGAAGCATCCCAAGAGCCTTCTCATCGAGACGCTCAAGGACATTTTGCCCGCCCAGGTTTTATCGCAACGAAAGCGAACCTTTACATTCCCCTGGCAAAATTGGCTACGCGGCGCACTGAGGAAACGTGTCGCCGCTGGCCTAGCGGACTGGTCCCCGAGTCTTGAGCCGGAGCTTGGCGGAAGCTTTGCCAGCGGCGTATGGCGTGATTTCCTGAACGGTCGCACGACATGGTCGCGTCCGTGGAGCCTTTACGTCTTGAACGAATGGGTAAAGCGGAACCTTCGAAGCGATCGGACGGACGCAGCCGGATTGCGCGAACCCGCGGCTGTAGCTTAATCGCTGACTGACGCGCGCCTGAACAGCGCCGCATCTAAAACCCAATGATCATTCTGGGCATTAATGCCTACCATGCGAACGCCGCCGCGGCAATCGTCGTCGATGGCCAACTCGTCGCGGCTGTCGAAGAAGAGCGGCTCAATCGAGTGAAATACGCCGCTGGGTTGCCCGTTCGCGCGATCCAGTTTTGCCTCGATCGGGCTGGCGCAAAACTTTCCGAAGTGGATCACATCGCAGTCCCGCGCGATCCGTGGGCTCGCTTGGGCACAAAGCTGCGCTACGCCGTGCGCATGCCGTCGTTCGCTTTCGATCGCGCCCGCGTGATCCGTCGCTTTGCAGGCATTCGCGAAGACATCGCCGTTGCATTTGGAACTGACCCGAGTAAGATCCGGGCTCAATTTCACCGCGTCGAGCACCACCGCGCCCATCTCGCGAGCGCATTTCTTGTATCGCCATTCGATCGGGCAGCCGTGCTCTCCGCGGACGGTTTGGGCGACTTCGCAAGTTTCATGTGCGGCGTGGGCGAAGGACCAAAAATCAGCACGCTTGGCGAAGTAGCGTTCCCTCATTCGCTCGGAATGTATTACACGGCGCTCACCCAATATCTCGGCTTCTGGAAATTTGGCGACGAATACAAGGTGATGGGCCTGGCCGCCTACGGCGAGCCTACGTTTCTCGACGAATTTCAGCGCATCGTTCGGGCGGATTCACCGCTTTCCTTTCGCTTGGGACTTGAATATTTTACGCATCAGAATAATGGCGCGGACATGACTTGGCGCGATGCGGCCCGCACTCCAGTAATCGGCCGGCTCTTTTCCGCCTATCTCGAAAAAAGGCTCGGACCAGCGCGACGCCCTGATGAACCGCTCGATCAGCGGCATTACGATCTGGCGGCCAGCATACAGGCTGCTTTAGAAGAAGTTCTGGTGGCTTGCTGGAACGGCCTCGCGAAGCGCAGCGGACAGACGGCGCTGTGCTTGGCTGGCGGGGTGGCCTTCAACTGCGTCGCCAACGGAAAGATTTTTGACTCCACCCCGTTCGAGCATGTCTATGTCCAGCCTGCGGCGGGCGACGCGGGGCTTTCCGTCGGCGCTGCGTTCGCCGTGCATCACGGCATCGGAGGCGCCCGCGAATTCACTATGGACCACGCGTATTGGGGCCCGCGATACTCTCCTTCCAATATTCGGACGGCTGTGGATCGCACTTTCTCGTCGGGCGAGGCGGATATCTCAGAACTCGCCGACGCCGCGCTTGTTCAATCAACCGCACGGCACATCGCTGATGGAAAAATTGTAGGTTGGTTTCAGGGAGCAGCCGAATGGGGTCCCAGAGCTCTGGGCAACCGCAGCATACTCGCCGATCCCAGACGCCCCGAAATGAAGGACACGCTGAATCGGCGTATCAAACATCGAGAAGCATTTCGTCCGTTTGCACCCTCAATCATAGAAGAGGCTGTCGGAGAGTTTTTTGAGAAGGCGCATCCCTCGCCTTTTATGACCTTCGCCTACCCCGTGCGTCCGGAAAAGCGCTCCGCGATTCCCGCGCCAACTCACGTGGATGGCACAGCGCGCCTACAAACGGTCAGCCGATCGGCCAATCCCTTGTACTGGAAGCTCCTTCGCGCCGTGGGCGACTTGACCGGCATGCCCGCCGTCCTGAATACTTCGTTCAACGATAATGAGCCAATCGTCTGCCGTCCCGAGGAAGCGCTCGACTGCTTTCGCCGGACTCGGATGGACATTCTGGTGATGGGAAATCTCGTTCTGGAAAGAAGATCCGAAGCCATCGCCCCAGAGGAATCCGGTGGGCGCCTGGCGAATCGTGCAAAATAGACCCGCATGCACATTTTGCTTTTCAACGAGTATTACCCCCCGGATACGTCTGCAACTGCGAAAATGGCGGCACAGGTCGCCGAGACCCTGGCGCAACGTCACAAGGTGACGGTCGTGGCGGGGCGCCCGTCCTACGACCCCGACGAGTTCTATCCGTGGGCATTGCTCCGCTCGGACTTATGTAACGGTGTGCGCGTCGAGCGTGTCGGATCCACAACATACCCGCGCCACCAGATGCGTCGGCGCGTCTCGAATTACTTGTCGTATCTCGCCTTAGCGGTGCCCCGCTCCCTGGCGATTCATCCGGATGTTGTCCTCGCGATGACGGACCCGCCAATTGCTGGGATTGCCGGGGCATTCATTGCGAGGATCACGCGCTGCCCGTTTGTTTACAGCATTTGCGATCTCTACCCAGAAATGGCCGTCTCAGGAAACATCCTGAAGCCCAGCATTTGGACCCGTCGCTGGGAAAAGATGCATCGTCGGGCGCTCAAGCGAGCCGCTCGCGTAATCGTTTTGGGTGACGACATGCGCGAGCGCATCGTTGCCAAAGGTGTCGCCCCACAGCGAGTAACTGTCGTTCGCAGTGGCGCATCCTTGCCGTCGGTCATGCCGGACCTGGACGATCCAAGTGTCTCGAAAATCGTAGATGAAATCCGCTGCGGTTTCTCCTTCGTCGTACTTCATGCCGGCAATCTAGGCTTCTACGGCGCCTTGAATACGCTTCTTGGGGCCGCGGAGCTCATACGCAACGAAAATGTCGGACTTGTGTTTGTCGGGGACGGTGCAAACCGCGCGGCGCTCGAAGCTTCTGCCTCAAATTCTTCCAACGTTCGCTTTCTGCCATTTCGTCCGGCCGAGCAGATTCCCCATGTGATGATGGCTGGCGACGTGCAAGTCGTGACCATCCGCCGCGGACTTGAAGGGGTGGTGGTGCCGAGCAAGCTCTATTCGACTTTGGCTATGGGACGCCCGGTCCTCGCTGTCGCATCTCCATCCAGCGACGCAGCCCGCATTGTCGTGGAATCTGGTTGCGGACTCGCTGCCGATCCCGATGACCCAATCGCCGTGGCGGCCGCCATTCGCGAACTGCGCGCCGATCCTGCGCGTCTCGCTCTGATGGGACGCCGAGCTCTGGAAGTGGCCCGGAAGTATGCTAAATTGAAAGAATTGCAGCGTTTTTCCGAAATCGTGGACCAAGTCGGGCTTGAGGCCGGTACGGCTCATCGGCAGAATGTTCTGCCGCGTGCTTGAGCCGAGCCTCTCCAGGAAACGAGCAGTTCACCGGCATACATGACGAGCATTTGAAATTCGATGAACGTTCATTCCGATCTGGTCGTCTTTGCAGTAGCACTGGTAGGTTCGCTATGTTTGACAGTTCCCATTCGGCGCTTCGCCCTCCAGTATGGGATGGTGGATCATCCCGGTCCGCGCAAAGTCCACTTGCGTCCTGTTCCCCTTCTCGGGGGAATCGCCATTTATCTTGGGTTCGTACTCGCAATTCTTTTGACGCTTCATGCTGTGCCAGAACAGCAAATGACGAGCATTCTGGCCGGCGCCACACTGCTGGCTATAGTCGGCGGAATGGACGACGGCCGCTTGCTGCATCACCAGGTTAAACTTTTCGTGGGCATGCCGGCGGCAGCTTTGTTTCTGCTGGCATCCGGTATCCGCGCCGACATTTTTGCCCGTTTTGTTCCGGGCGTTGCCGGCTTAATCCTCGACGGGTGTCTCACCATGTTTTGGGTCGTTGGCATTACGGCGTCCTTCAGCATCCTCGATCACATGGACGGTCTTTGTGCCGGCATATCGGCTGTCGGCGCGACCTTTTTCTTCTTGTCCGCGACTTTGAACGGTCAAACCATGGTCCGCACGCTGGCTGCCGCCGCCCTCGGAGCCGCGCTCGGCTTTTTGCTTTGGAATTTTAATCCAGCACGAATTTTCATGGGCGACGGAGGGGCCATGTTCTTGGGCTTCTTGATGGCCGCTCTGGGTCTCAAAATTCGGCCGGAAGGAATTCACGGTTCGGTTAGCTGGCTGGTTCCCGTCCTTATTTTGGGTGTGCCGATCTTCGATACCACTCTCGTCTCGATATCCCGCGCTCGCCGCAGGTTGCTCCCCTTCACTTCGCCCGGCAAGGACCACACGGCGCATCGCCTGTCGAACCTAGGGCTTGGCCACCGTGGCGCCGTCCTTGCGCTTTACGCCGTGGCAGTGCTGTTTGGAATCGTCGCTCTGCTGATTCCTCACTTATCTGTCGGACCTGCCTGTGTGATCGCCGGCATTGCGGCCGTTTGCGGAATCGTCGCCATAGCATTCCTCGAGAAGGCTCCCTATGAGCGCCAGCAGAAGCTTGGAAAATCGGTCTCGTCGGTTGATCTAGGATAGTTGAGTTGCAACGTGCAACGAACTGTCTGAAAAGAGATGGCCCCCGCGCTCCGCTAACCAACCAGTCGCGTTGTTGCGCCCCTATCGCTTTGGGAAGTTGAAGCGGAATCCCATTCGAGCCGAAATTGGCAAGCCTGTTTCCTGTCCACCCTGTGAGGAGATCAGGTATTCTTCGTTCGTCAGGTTCTCGACGGCCGCAAAAACTTCGGCCCCGCCGCGAATGTTGCGCGACGCCATTGCGTCCATCACGAAAAACCGGCCCATCGGAAATGTATTGTTCGCATCGTCAAATTGCATGCCCACCATGCGGCCGTCCACCGAAAAAACTATGTGCTTGGGATCGTCGTAGCGCGCCTGAAACGTGAGCACGCTGTGCGGGACTTGCGCCACCCACAATCCCGCGAGCCCAAGCCCCGGCGCGCTATCGATCTTCGCATCCACATATTCATAGCCCCCGATAAGCTGTAAGCGATGAGTAATACTGACGACGCCGTTCAAATCGAATCCCGGCGCAGTCGTGCGCCCGAGATTCTGCCGCAGCTGTGTGGTCCCTGTTGACGCCATCGGGCAAGTCGGCAGCGGCATTGCCACCGGACATGGAACATTCGTCACGGGATCGATCACCTCATTGAAGAAAAATATCCCTCTCACCTCCAGCCGCCGCTGAAATCCGGTCACGTCCACGCCTGTTTCGCCGCCCGTCAACCGCTCCGCCCGCAAATTGGGATTTGCGTCGGTTGTCACCGTTCCCGCGCGGAACGAGCGATACAGTTCGTTCAGCGTCGGAGCCCGAAACGCGCGATAGACCGAGGCCGACCAGGAAACGTGTGAGCCAATCGCATGCATCACGCTCAACCGCGGGCTGAAGGCGCTGTAACTCCGCACTGCGAAAAAACTATTTGTCGGCGGTCCCGATGGCGCTCCCAAAGCATCCACGGGCTGTTGAACTTTGAAGGCATCGAAATTCCGCCAGTCGTCGAACCTCGCACTCGCCGCCAGCGTCCATCCCGGCGCAATTTGAATCAAGTCTTCGCCAAACACTCCTGCCATCCGCTGATGTCCGCCGGAAAAAGTGTCGAACGTGTGCTTTCCCGTCACGCCGGAAAACTGAATCTCATTGCTGTGGCCGATGTCTTCGTGATCGTCGAATCCCGCCACCAGTGTTTGCCGGTTGCCCAGACCTCGCGACCACACCGCCGATCCTCCAACCTCCTGTGCCGGTACCGTTTGCGTGTCGACTAAAGTCTCCGAATTGCGATCCCCCGCCACCGACGAAAATCCTTGATGATAGGTCTGCGCATCGCCGTAAAAGCGCAGCGTAAGTGATCCGATCGCGCCCAGATGCAGGTTCGCTCCGAGCGCGCCCTCGCCGAGCCGTATATCATTCGTCTGATCGGGAGTGCCGTTCTGGCGCCGGTCATCGAAATACCACCCGCGTGCAAAAACTTCGCTGTCGGACCCGATCTTCCGCCCAATCATCAGGTCGGCGGTCCCGTGCTCGGAGCCTGCCTTCGTGTCCACGCTTCCCCGCTGGTCCTGCGGCACCAAAATATACCCGTCCGTGTGAAACACGTCGCCGCTGAACGTGGACTCCCATTTGCCTTTCTCCCCGCCTGCCCACAGTGAAAGGTCCGGCGTATTCTGGTTGCCGTAGGAAGTCTCAATCGAAATCCCGCCCGGATTCGGACGCCGCGTGAGAAATTGCACCACTCCTGCCAACGCGTCGCTTCCATAGAGGCTCGATCCGCCCTCCTCATCCACTTCCACGCTGGCAACCGACTCGTTCGGCACGCGATCCCAATAAATCCAAGATCCAAAAGGATCGTTCAGGGGCAGGCCGTCTTCCAGCACCAGCACGCGGCTCGGTCCGCTTCCGCTGCCCAGCCCTCGCAGTGACACTCCCAGCGTCGTCGGATTCGCAATCCGGCTGCTCGATCGTCGAAAAAGACTAAATCCCGGAACCTGCCGCAGCGCGTCGTCCAGCGTCAGATTCGGCGTCTGCTGCAAAGTCTCTCGCGTGAGTTGAATCGTGCTGACCGGCGATTCTCCCAGCACCGTGGGGGTCCTCGCCGCTGTAACCACTACTCGTTGGCTTACCGTCAGCGGCTGCAAGACAAAACTCATTTGCGGCGCCGCGCCCGCCGCCGTCCACGATTGCGTCAAAGGCTGGAACCCATCCGCCGTCACCTCCACCTGCCCGGACGCGGCCGGTACGCCGTTGAACACAAACATCCCCGCTGCATCCGTCGTAGTCTCCGCGGAGTAAGAACCGGCGCTCAGTTGAGCCTTGGCTCCCTGCACGGGCGCGCCTGTAGCGTCGTGGACACTTCCCTCCACTTGCGTCCCCTGCGCGCGAACATTCCAGGAAACGCCCAGCATCAAAATAACGGTGAAAATGAAATGCGCCGCGCGGCACGCGCGGAACTTCCCGGCGGATGTCCTCAATGGCTGAGCCTTTTCATGCGATGTTCGACGCACAAGGGTGAAGCTAAGTTGCGCTCGAAACATGGAGAGGGTTGCATTCGTAGCGGCCACCTTGATTTTTAGGTGGGCGCTTTTGTCTTTCGTTGTCATCCCGAGCGCAGTCCGGCGCCGTTTTTTCCTTCGCGCGGAGTGTGCGCGGCGCCGGGCGCAGTCGAAGGACCTTTCTTCGATTTCGCAATGACCGGTTGTCATTCACCCCGCTTTGCCCTAAGACACCAGCGGAAAGACCGGGCTCACGCCGGATTGGAACGGTAGATCCAATCACCCTTACTCGAAGGCCCTGCTGCGGACGCGCCGTTCACGTCCTTCAATATCTCGTCCACGATCCCTCTTTGAGGCGAAAGCGAGCAAACTGGGTCCGTAACGCCGGCATCTTTCGCCAGCAGAAAGGCTTGGCACCGGCAGCCGCCGAAATCACGCTCGCGACGCTCGCAACTTCGGCAAGGCTCCGGCATCCATTCCTCGCCGCGGAATTCTTGAAACGCTCCGGACTCCTCCCAAATCTTCCGAAGCGGTTGCGCTTGCACGTTTTCAAATGTCATGCCCGGCAGCATGCCCGCCGCGTGGCACGGCAGCACGTCTCCGGCCGGGGTAATAAGTATCAGCTTGCGTCCCCAGCCTCCCATGCACGGCTTCGGATACTTCGCGTAGTAGTCCGGCACCACGTACTCCACTCGGATTTTCCCTCGCAGGCGCTCCTCGGCCCGCTTAATAACCTCCAGCGAGCGTTCGAGTTGCGCGCGCGTTGGCAGCAGGTTTCTTACATTCCTGAATGCCCAACCGTAATATTGTACGTGCGCGAATTCCACGCGCCCGGGACCAATCTTCTCCGCGAGTGCCAGCATTTCCTCCAGTTGATCCACATTCTGCCGGTGAATCACGAAATTCAGCGTAAGCGCAATCCGCTGCCGCTTGATCCACTCGATCGCGCGCAGCTTTCGCGCCTGCGCGTCCATTCCCGCGAATTCAATCGAGCTTTCCTCCCGCGCTCCTTGAAAGCTGATCTGTATGTGATCCAGCCCCGCTTGCACCAAATCCCCTAGCCGCTTCTCATCGAGCGGAATTCCCGATGTAATCAAATTCACGTAAAGACCGGCGCCGCGCGCCGCACGAATGATTTCCGCAAGATCGGGACGCGCCAGTGGTTCGCCTCCCGTGAAATCCGCTTGCAGCACGCCAAGCTCTGCCGCCTCTCCAAGCACCCGGCTCCAGATTTCGGTTGAAAGTTCGCGATCTCGCGCCGCCAGCGAAACGGGATTCGAGCAGTAGACGCAATGCAGCGGACACCGGTGCGTTAGCTCGGCGATCAGCGCAAGCGGCGAAGGTATGGATTCGCTCATCTGAAAAAACAGGTCACTGCCACCAACGCGTACCGAAGATTCACTCAAAGTCCAGCGCGCGCTGCGTGTTCAGTAGGTCCAGATACCCCAGAATGTCCTGTTCCACTTTCCCGGGCTCGGCCTTCGAATATATTTGCTGCAATTCCGAAATAATTTGCTGAACGGTATGCGATCCGTCGCAACGCTCCACAATTTCCAGGCTTGGCCCGTTTAGCCGCAGCGCGCGCTCCGGCATCAGCAGCATCCGCGGCGGCTTGTCCTTCTCATTCAGCCGGCAGCCTGGCGCAAGGTGGGGACGGCTGTTCATCTCCGGTTTCACGCGGCGTTCCCATCCGGTTGAAACGCGCCCGGCGGCGGCCACCCCGGCAACACGTACGCAAAATAGAGCGCGTCCAGCATCGCCCACAGAATATCGCACTTGGCGCGAAGCGCCCCCAGCGCTAGCTCCTGTTCTTGCCGGGTTCGCGCATGCTTCACCACCCACGCCAGCGCGAAATTCGCGTCTTCCGGTGCCTGCGTGATTCGCGCCTCAAAATAGTCCAGCCCGCTCGAAAGCCAGGGATAGTGGTGCCGCAGCCGGTCCATTCGCAGCGTAATCAGCTTGCCCGAAAAGAGCTCCGTCAGCGAAGACGCCACCGCCTCCAGAAACGTCCGCGAACGAACAAAATGGACGTACGATTCCACCGCGTATCGCGTGGCCGGCAAAATCCCCTCGCCCCGAATCGCCTGCTCGGCAGGAAGGCCCGTGGCTTCCACCAACCGTAGCCATTTCTCGATGCCGCCAGCCTTCACGCCGTCGCCGTCGTGATCGAGAATTCGCTTCCGCCACGCCCGGCGAAAATCCGAATCGTCGCTCCGCGCCAAAATGGACGCGTCCTTGATTGGAATCTGGCTTTGGTAGGTGTACCGGTTCAGCGCCCACGCCTGCAGTTGGCCGCGCGTGAGTTTTCCTTCGTGCATCAGCAGGTGAAAGGGATGCTTGTGATGATAGCGTTCTTCGCCGATCGCCTGAAACCGCGCGATGAATTCCGTCTCGGGCAGAATTGTCTCGCGCTCGGGCTCGCTCAAAGCTCACACTCCAGCCCATCGTACGCAATTTCCCACCCCGCCTCGCGCGCCACGCGGTTCGCTTCGCTCTCTTCGTCCAGCAGCGGATTTGTATTGTTCATGTGGATAAGGATGCGCCGCCCACTGCGGACGTTTCCCATCTGCTTGAGCAGTCCGTCTTCTTCGGAAAGCGGCATATGCCCCATCTCCCGCGCCGTTTTCCCGCTGCCCATCACGCGAACGAGTTCGTCATTCGTCCAAAAAGTTCCATCCAGCAGCGAAAGATCGGTTTCCGCGGCGCATCGTTTCCAACCGTCGCTGCTCCCTGGAATGCTCGGAGCATAAAACATTCTCTTCCCGTTTTGCTCCAGTTCCAAGCCAACGAGCGCTTCCTCCCGAGGTAGGCTCCGCCGCAATCGTTCGCTCACATAATCCGGGAAATCTCCATCGAGCGGCACTGCCCGGCAACATATCCCTGTTTTATTCGGTGAAGTAGGTTGCGCCAGAATTGAAACCGCCTCATTCACGGCCAGCGATTCCCACTGAACCGGAGGGCGCGATCGTTCGAGCGTTCGGAACAACGAATTCTCTTCGGTCAGCACGCGTCGCACGCTCGCAGTCGCATAAATGCGCAGAGGCTGAAACTCGCGCAGGTGCAGAAGCCCCAAAACGCAATCCACGTCGGCGCTGGTCAAGATGATCGCGGAAGCAGGTGTGCTGCGCCCCGGCCCTGCTGGCGCGAATTCGCGGTTCTCCATGAACTGCTGCCTGAGATCGGGAGAAGCGTTCAGTAAAATCCAAGAGGAATTATTCGGAGAGACTGCAACTTGCGCTTGCGTGCGGGCCTTGCCTCGAAGCGAACCATCGCGAAGACGGCTGCAATTCGCGCAGCCGCAATTCCACTGAGGGAATCCACCCCCGGCCGCGGAGCCGAGGATTTTCACGCGCATCTAGAAACTACAGTTCGGCGTTAGCGTACGAGCTGATTTCGCAATTCAGATCAATCTCTTCGTGACGCGGTGCGGTCCATTCCATGGATCACTACCTCCGATGTCATTCGATTGAATGCGCTTGCCTTACTTCCAGAATATACCGTGTCGCCCCGTTTTTCGCAACCTCATTCACTTCTCACCCGCCCAACCACGCGTAGTCGTCACTCCTTGCCGCCTACATTGAGACTTATCGACAGTGTGGGTTAGGTTACGTTGTCATCCCGAATCCGGCCGCCTTTCAGGCGGGTGTGAGGGCTCTGCTTTGCTTTCGTAGGGGCACAGCATGCTGTGCCCGGCGTACATGCTTGGCTACGTGTCGCCATCCGCCGCGGTGCTCTTGTAGCGCCGGCATCTTGCCGGCGTCTTTGCCTTTCTCTGCGAACGCCAATCTCCTCGCGCACTTGGGTACCCGCTGTGAAGTGCGGGAGCTTGCTTGCCCTGAGCTTCGAAGGACTCCCACTGTTTGTCGCGGGCTCGCCCGGCAGCGTCGTCATTCTGAGCGGAGTGTCCCGCGCCTTTGGTTTTGCGCGAAGCGCCGGGACACGCAGTCGAAGAATCTCTCTTCGATCCACGCACAATCACCACTCCCCTCGTGAGGCCTTCCGTAGTCGACATGTCACGCCTCTCGCCCAGAGTGGCGTGTTCGGTGCTCTCTAGTCTCCAGCATCCGGCCTCTAGCCTCCAGAACGCAACCATCGCAAAATTTCGCGCGTCTCACCCACTTTCTGATAGTATCTGCGCGACTTATAGATCGAGGGGGACTAACGAATGCAGCAGAAATGGATATCGATTCTAGCTGGCCTTGCTATCTTGCCGTTCGCCTTTGTAACCGGCGCCGCCGCGCAGAATCCCACGAAAGATTGGCCGATGTATCGGGGCGACCTCGAAGGCATGGGCTATTCGCCGCTCAAGCAAATCAACACCCATAACGTGGACAAGCTCACTCAGTCTTGGAGCCAGCAGTTGACCACTCGCGGCAGCCTGGAAGCCACTCCCATTGCCGTCGACGGTGTCATGTATCTTGCAGGCGGCAACAAGGTGATCGCCTTCGACGGCGATACCGGAAAGGAAATCTGGCATTACGACGTCCAGGCGGGTCCCACTCGCGGCGTCGCTTACTGGCCCGGCGACAAGGACAACAAGCCCCGGATTATTTTCACCACCTTCGATCGCAAGATGATCGCCCTCGATGCTGCTACTGGAAGGCTCGTCCCCACCTTTGGCAACAATGGAATAGTCGAGATGACCGTCGGATATGACGGCGTCCCCACAATCTACAAAAATCTCGCGTTCCTCGGCGCCAGCGTTGGCGAGCTGCCCATCGGCCCCGCGGGCGATACCCGCGCGTACGACGCGGTCACCGGAAAATTGATTTGGACTTTCCATACTGTCCCGCAGCCCGGCGAAGTCGGCCATGATACATGGCTCAACGACGGCTGGAAGGGCCGCTCCGGCACCAACGTCTGGGGCTGGTATATGACGGTCGATCCAAAAACCGATACCCTCTTCATGCCCGTCGGCGGTCCTTCGCCCAACTATTACGGCGGCGATCGTCCGGGCGATGACCTCTTCGGCAATTCCATCGTCGCCGTAAATGCGGACACCGGAAAGCTGAAGTGGTACTTCCAGACCATCCATCACGATTTATGGGATGCCGATTTGCCGCCGGGGCCCGGTTTTGTCGAGGTCGATAAAGATGGTCAAAAGATTCCCGCGCTCGTGGCCATCGGTAAAACCGGCTTGATGTTCATCCTCAATCGCGACACCGGCAAGCCGGTCTTCGGCGTCGAAGAACGCCCGGTTCCGAAAGGCGACGTTCCCGGTGAATGGTATTCACCCACGGAGCCATTCCCGCTGAAGCCTCCGCCGCTCGCCCGCAACACTTACAAGCCGGAAGACATGGTCACCGCCGAAGACACCAGTCCTGAACATGCGAAGGCATGCCAGGAGGTTTTGGAAAAAAATGGCGGCAAGCTCTACAACGCTGGCCCGTTCACCGGTTGGCTCCTTCACGAGGACGGCACGCCGCCCAAGACCACCATTCAGTTCCCCGGCGGCACCGGCGGTTCCAACTGGGGCGGCACTGCCACCGATCCTCACATGCATTACATCTTCGTTCAGACGCATGACGTCTCTCTCATGGGCTGGATCGAAAAGAAAAAGGAAGGACTGAACTACGGCCGAGGCACTGCGGAGTCGAAGCAGCTCTATGACCGCGCCAACGTTGCCGGCCCCGGCCCCTACTTCAGCTTCAGCGCCATGATGAAGGACGCTGCCGGCAAGCCGCTCGGCAGTTGGCCTTGTCAGAAACCGCCGTGGGGCCAATTGATCGCCGTGAATGCCAATACCGGGGACATCGCCTGGCAAGTGCGCTTGGGCATTACCGAGGGTCTCCCCGAAGACAAGCAGCTCACCGGCAATTCCGGCAGCGCAGGTCCCATCGCTACCGCTGGCGATCTCGTCTTTATCGGCTCCACTTCCGACCAGCGCTTCCGCGCCTTCGATTCGAAAACCGGCAGGCAACTTTGGGTCGCCAAGCTAGCCAAAAACGCCAACGCCAATCCCATGACCTACGAAGGCAAAGACGGCAAGCAGCGCGTCGCCGTCGTCGCCGCCGATACGGTCTACGTCTTTAAGCTACCCTAAACTCGCAAACTTTTCGGCCGATTTGAGTTGTTTGCAGTCGGCGCGCAGGTTTCTTTGAACCTTCGCGCCGCGCAACAACGCTTTGCGGCTACAGCAACCCACACATCGTAGTACGGGCTTCAACGTATGGGTGATTGGAAGCAAATGCTTTAGCCTGTGACAGCACCGAAGGGGCCCAGATAGACTGTGTAACTTAGGAGGAAGACTGATGAAAGGGAAAATCGCTCGTGTCACTTTCGGCTTAGCATTAGCTGTGACCTTTATGCTACCCACGGCCCAGATGACTTTTGCCGACCACGACTACAACAACGATTGCCATCGCCGACTCGAAGCAGATAAGGCCAGAGTGGATCGCGCAGCCGCGAAGCACGGTGAACACAGCCGCCAAGTCGATCAGGCCGTCGATAAGCTCCAGGCGGACAGACAATGGTGCCGCGACCATCACGCCGATTGGGATCACAGCAAATTTGACATCGGCATCTACCTCCACCGCTAGGAAAATTCGGTTCCTTTAATAAGGGCCGGGCCTGAATGGCTCGGCCTTTCTTTTCCGCAAACCCCACTCTTACCCGGCTGCTCTTTCGCCTTTTATATACCGATCGGCTCACGAAAATGCAGCGACCGATCGTCCAGAGTCTTCTTTAGATTCGGCCCTTCGAGCGCGCCCGACTTCAAATCCACCCGCCATTTCTCCGTGAAGAGCAGCGCGCCGTGCAAGTCGTAATATTCGACGCCCATCCGCGGCCCCTCCAGAATCACCTTCGCCCAACCGTTGTAGCCCGCGTTGATCTTTTCCCCATTGTCGTAGCGGCGGTTGTCCCACGCGAGCCAGCGGCACTCGTGGATGTCGGGCAGCGCTCCACGTTCCACGGGCATGCCGCCATGGCCGATGCAGCGTCCATATGTCGGGATCCCGCCCTCCACCGCATATTTGTCGTAGATGGCGAGCTTGTGTTCGTGTCCCCAAAACCAGATCACCGGCCGGTGAATTACCTGGGCTAATTGCTTCGCCGGAATTTGATACCACTCGCCAAAGGACGAATGGCTGCCGTGATGCGATAGCACGATCAGCCCGCGATTGTCTCCATCGGGATTCACGGTGGACTCGATCCACTTCATCAGCGCGGGCGGAATCGTACACTGAGGCTTGAAACGCAGCGACGTCCGAATGAACTTGGTCTTCTGGATGATCGGGACTCGCCCCCAGTCGAATGCCGCCGAGTTGTAACCCGTATCGATCGCCAGGATGCGCCAATGTTCGTTCTGCAGGCAGAAAAAACTCGCCCACTGGCCCCGGCCCCATTCGCTGTCGCCGTCCCTCAATCCCATTTTCGGCAGCACGTACCCGAAATATCCGCTGCCGTGCGCGTACATTTCGTGATTTCCGGTCAGCGCAAAGCTCCCCTTCGTGCCCATCGGCCATTTCACTGGGCTGTATCCGCTGGTTTTCTCTCCAAGAAAGTTCTCCTTCACCTCGGTGCCGTCGCCCACGAAATACACGTCCCCCAGGTGAATCGTGAAATCGGGCCGCGACTTCGCCACCAGGCTCGCCACCATCTGCGCCTCATCCGTTCCCGTTCCCCAGTCTCCAATCAAGTCGATCGTGCACCGTTCCGCAATTTCGTAAATGCCGTTGCCTTTCCCATGAGCCGTGTAATCCCTGAAATTGTGTTTCCTCTTGAACCAGAATTTCGCAACATGCGAAATCCACGTCCACATATGCCCCGGCAGGAACGCATTCAGCGGATCGTACGTTGTCTGCGAGTAATTCGAGCCGCCCGCGCGGAAATGCGCCGCCAGCCCCGAATAAGAAGGGCCCTTGAAATTCCCGAGATCCTTGCGCAAGCCTTGGGAGTCGGCAGGCTCGTCCGTCGCAGGCGCCACGCGGTCACCTCGTCAACATTCTCGCACACAAAATAATCCGGGTGCCTCCGGAGCGATCCACCACTTAAAAATGCGTTGCTGAAGGGCCGAAGCGTACCGTTTTCGACGCTTTGAGACGCCTAAAAGCTTCCAGTTAGACATAGTCAATGCGGCAAACTAGAAGGAATTTAGGGCGGAAAAAACCACCAAAATAAAAGCCCCGGCTCGATTTTTAATCGAGTCGGGGCTTTTGCGTTTGTCTGATTGCTCTTACGACATCGAATGAAGCAGGCCAGAACCCGTTCGGCTGAGAAGCCGAGCGTCCCGGGTCGTGAGATCCGGGATGGAGAGCCGTACTCGCCAAAGGCGAGTCGTGCTCCCTTTTCTTTTAGAAAGGAGGTGATCCAGCCGCAGGTTCTCCTACGGCTACCTTGTTACGACTTCACCCCAATCATGAGTCATACCTTGAGCACCTGCCTCCTTGCGGTTGGCACGGTGATTTCTAGTACAGCCCACTTTCGTGATGTGACGGGCGGTGTGTACAAGGCCCGGGAACGTATTCACGGCGCCGTTCTGATGCGCCATTACTAGCGATTCCGGCTTCATGCAGTCGAGTTGCAGACTGCAATCCGAACTGAGCGCGCTTTTTTGCGATTAGCTCCCCCTCGCGGGTTTGCAACGCTTTGTGGCGCGCATTGTAACACGTGTGTTGCCCTGGACATAAAGGCCATGCTGACTTGACCTCATCCCCACCTTCCTCTCCGTTATCCGGAGCAGTCCTCTTAGAGTTCCCCCTTGCGGGTGGCAACTAAGAGTAAGGGTTGCGCTCGTTGCGGGACTTAACCCAACACCTCACGGCACGAGCTGACGACAGCCATGCAGCACCTCTACACAGGTCCCTTGCGGGAAGTCTCTGTTTCCAAAGATGGTCCTGTGCGGTTCAAGCCCAGGTAAGGTTCTTCGCGTTGCGTCGAATTGAACCACATGTTCCACCGCTTGTGCGGGCCCCCGTCAATTCCTTTGAGTTTCAGTCTTGCGACCGTACTCCCCAGGCGCAGGACTTAACGCGTTAGCTACGGGACTTGCCCCGTACAGGGCAAACCCCAAGTCCTGATGGTTTAGGGCTAGGACTACCAGGGTATCTAATCCTGTTTGCTCCCCTAGCTTTCGTCCCTCAGCGTCAGTTGTGATCCAGCGAGCCGCTTTCGCCTCGGATGTTCCTGCGGATATCTACGCATTTCACCGCTACACCCGCAATTCCACTCGCCTCTCTCACACTCTAGCACGGCAGTTTCGGAAGCAGCCTCTGAGTTAAGCCCAGAGATTTCACTCCCGACTTGCCACACCGCCTACGGACCCTTTACGCCCAGTAATTCCGAGCAACGCTGGCCCCCTACGTATTACCGCGGCTGCTGGCACGTAGTTAGCCGGGGCTTCTTATACCCGTACCGTCAAACCCTTGCGGGCATTCTTCCGGGTCGAAAGGGGTTTACACTCCGAGAAGCTTCATCCCCCACGCGGCGTTGCTGCGTCAGGCTTTCGCCCATTGCGCAAGATTCCCCACTGCTGCCTCCCGTAGGAGTCTGGACCGTGTCTCAGTTCCAGTGTGGCCGGCCAACCTCTCAGTCCGGCTACCGATCATTGCCTTGGTGAGCCATTACCTCGCCAACTAGCTAATCGGCCGCGGATCCCTCTTCTGGCGCCTTGCGGCTTTGAGTACAAGAGCATGTGCCCTCGTAATGTGATGCGGTATTAGCCCAACTTTCGCTGGGTTATTCCCCACCTGAAGGAAGGTTATCCACGTGTTACGCACCCGTTCGCCACGCGCCCACATCCTGTATTGCTACAGAATGCTGCGCGTTCGACTTGCATGTGTTAAGCACGCCGCCAGCGTTCGCTCTGAGCCAGGATCAAACTCTCATTTGAAACCTGTCTCTCAACCGTGAAGATTTTCATCCTCACGATCAAGACGAACTGTTAATCGCTCGATCTTCTCAAATGGCTTCCATTCCGGTACACCCGGAACAGAAACCGAAAACCACCGCCACCGCTACTCCGAAGGAGTTGTGGTGGCAGCTCTGCCGCTGCCCATAGGGCAGTGACAGAAAACGGGTTCTGGCTTGTTTCATTCGATTGTCAAAGAGCAGGTACTCCCAGGCCAGCTGGAAGGAACAGCGACAATCACCGAGTTTACGCGACTCCCACAGAAAGTCAAGCGCATGCTGTCGATAAATTTTAGAAATCGAGTGGGCCGCGCGATTCAAGAACTGGGGATGTGCTTATTGGAAAATCGTTGGATCCAATGAAGCGATTTGTTTTCGAGCGCGACGAAGAGTTTACACCCCATGCCTGCATAGAACACCCCGCAGCGAAACAGGGCGACCCATTCAAACGGCAACATGGACTTCGGCCCAGATAGATTTGACGCGAAATGTGAACCCCTTACACACTTCTGACGATCCAAACAATTAAGACAATAACTACCAAGGTTCCGATCAGTCCGTATCCTAACATTGTAGCCTCCTCCGAACCCAAGCTCGGATTCAGTATCCCGATGCAACCAGTCTGCACCGCCGGACTCGCGATGTATGTTCCATTTGGCACAGGCTCGCGCAAGCGCTGCGTCTCGCAAACCTGTCCCGAACAGAACAGAAAACGGATTTCGCTGCGCTCAGGATGTAGTTGCTGCCGCGGCGATGGAAGCGTTATTCACCTGGAAACCCACGCGGTACGCGATGTCCCGACATTTAAATTTCCCAAAGGAGTCGACAACATGAAGTCAGGCACTCAGAACGAGATTGAAGGCAAAGTCCACGAACTCAAGGGCGGCATTAAACATAAGGTAGGCCAAGTGACCAATGATCCCGGCTTGGAAACCGAAGGCGTGACCGAGAAAATAGCCGGCAAGATCCAAAAGAAAATCGGTCGAGTGCAAAAGGCCGTCGCAAAACCGTAGGGCGGCTCATCTTCTCAAAACCTAACCACGCATTTCGGATTCAGGCCAAGGATGTGGGACAAGCATATCGACGAAGCACTGGAGGCGGACTGTGAATTTATCAGATTTCAGCACGACGCAAATCGTTGTAGCTATCGCTGTGGTCCTTATAGTCGTGGCCGCGGGGATGGCCATTTATTTTTCAATGCGTAAACGCCGGACGAAAAAACTGCGCACGCAGTTTGGCGCCGTTGAATATGCCCGCACCGTGGAAGAAGGCGGAAGCCAGAGAAAAGCAGAAGCGGCACTCGGCAAGCGCGCAGAGCGAGTCGAGGCGATGCACATCCGGCCGCTGGGGCCTGGTGATCGTGCGCGGTTTATCGAATCCTGGGACAAAATCCAGTCACGGTTCGTTGACGGCCCCGGAGGCGCAGTGACGGACGCCGACAAACTGCTGGGAGACGTGATGTCCACACGCGGCTATCCGGTGAGCGACTTTGAACAGCGAGCAGCGGACATTTCCGTGGATCATCCTCTGGTTCTGGAAAACTACCGTGCCGCCCATGAAGTAGCTCGTCGCCAAGTTGAGGGGAAAGCCAGCACTGAAGAGCTGCGCAAAGCCATGATTCACTACCGGACGCTCTTCGAAGAGTTGGTCGTCGAGCCAGAAGTAGCTCGGGCCCAGAGCGCGTAACTGCTGCCCGTCATCATTCGTTCATTTGAATTCCTGGGTACACGACGATAGAGCGTGACCAGCAGGCTCTGCATCTCGACGCGCTGAAGCCCGCACCGAGGCCATCTTGCCAGCACCTTCTCGCTGGGCAGCGCCGGAGGCGCGATTGTAATTAGCCCGGCACGCAGCGAAGCAGAGTGCCGGGACACAGGAAGTAAAATTCAAAGTCCCGGAGGGACGATTGAACATGCTATCGTGCCACCCGTGCCGGACTCCTTCGTTGCCAACCGCGTGCATTGCATTTTTAGTACAAAGAATCGTGCCCAGATAATTCCGCCGCGATTGCAACCGCGTCTGTGGTCATTCATCGCCGGTATCGCGCGACAAAACGGCATCACGCCGATTGCAGTCGGCGGCTTCGACGATCACGCGCACGTCCTGATTGCGGTGCCTGCGACGATGGAGTTGGCTAAAGCCATGCAGCTCATCAAGGGTGGATCGTCGAAGTGGTGCAACCAGAATTTCGGCAGCGGGCGATTTGAATGGCAGGCGGGCTATTGCGCTACCAGCGTCAGTACATCGCTGCTTGACAGAACCAAAGCGTACATTCGAAATCAGCCGCAACATCACCGACGGCGTGGCTTCGCGGAGGAGTGGCGCTTTTCCTTCTGAAAAACGGATTCTCTCCCGACGAGCGCTGAGTCAACCGTCCCTCCGGGACTTTGAAATTTTCGCTTCGATGTCCCGGCACTTCGCTTCGCTCCGTGCCGGGCTAATTACGGTCGCCGCTCCGCGGCTGAAAAACCTCCACAAATTCATTACACCACCTACCTTGACAAATCGTTCGTGCAAAGTGCTAGCGTGGGTTCTGGAAGCTTGATGCGTTCTGGAGGCTAGATGCCGGACGCTAGAGGCTGGAACGGCGACGTCAGAAGATGGCGGGCTGAAGCCGTCGGGCGCTACATTCTGGAGGCTTGATGCTAGAGGCTGGAAGCTGGAGACAGCGAAAGACCGAAAGCAAAGGCGCCCGCCTGAAAGTCGAGGTGGCCGCTACGAAGGCAGTCTGGAGGCTAGATGCTGGACGCTGGAGGCTGGAACGGCAACGCGACATTCTGGAGAGCGGGCCGCTATTCTAGCGCTCTAATCGACACAAGAGGCGAGTAGAACATGACGCAAGTCACTGAAAACAAGAGACGGTGGTACAGTCTACTCGTCACGGGCGCGGGAGGGCCGAATTCGAAGAGAGGTCCTTCGACTACGTTTCGCGCACGCACACAACGCGCGGAGGACAAGACACACGAACCTTCGCTCAGGATGACGCAAAGAGCGTCAGGGGGAATGGCGAGATATGAGGACGCGAAATGGAAGCAAGTGGACTTCGCTAGCGTTGTTGGCCTGTCTTGCAGCTTGGACTGTGCCAGCGCAGGAAGCGCACGGTGTGGACAACACGGATCTGCTGAACGCCGGCAAGACGGGCGACCAATGGCTGATGGCTGGCGGCAACTATGAAGCGACGCGCTACAGTCCGTTGACGCAGATTGATTCCTCGAATGTGAGCCGCCTTGGGCTCGCCTGGTATTACGACACCGATTCTCTCCCCGGCACGCTTGAAGCGACTCCGGTGATTTCAAATGGGACTCTCTACGGAACGTTGACCTGGGGCGCGGTGTTCGCGGTGGACGCGCGCACAGGAAAAGAAAAGTGGACGTGGGATCCGCACGAGGGCCATCACAATTTTCCTCCGGGATCCGAGGGGAATCCTGACAAGGTTCGAACCGGACCGAGTCTGTGCTGCGGGCCGGGAAATCGCGGCGTCGCGGTGTACGACGGAAAAGTGTACGTCGGCACGCTGGACGCAAGGCTGGTCGCGCTGGATGCGGAAACAGGCAAAGTAGATTGGGATGTCGCGACCGCCGAGAAAAACACGGACTACAGCATCACGGGCGCGCCGCTGATCGTCAAAGGCAAGGTGATTATCGGAAACGGCGGCGGAGAATTTGCGGTTCGCGGCTACATTTCGGCGTACGACGCGGAAACCGGCAAGCTCGACTGGCGTTTCTACACGGTGCCGGGTGATCCATCGAAGCCGTTCGAGAATAAAGCGATGGAGGTCGCCGCGAAAACGTGGTCGACGGATATTCCGTGGTGGAAACTCGGCGGCGGCGGAAATCCGTGGAACGCGATTTCCTACGATCCGCAGCTCGACCTGCTCTACTTCGGAACGGGACAAGCAGGCCCGTGGGTTCAGAAATATCGCAGCAAGCTGGGTCAGGACAATTTGTATATCTGCTCGATCATCGCTGTGAAGCCGGAAACGGGAAAATTCGTCTGGTACTTCCAGACGACGCCGGGCGACGAGTGGGACTACGACGCGATTGCAGATTTGGTCCTCGCGGATTTGAAAATCGACGGGAAAGTGCGCCACGTGATCATGCAGGCGCCGAAGAACGGATATTTCTACGTCATCGATCGCAAGACTGGAAAATTTATCTCCGGCGCGGCGCTGCAGAAAATTACTTGGGCGAAGGGCCTCGATCCCAAGACCGGGCGCCCCATCGTCAATCCGGAGGCGCATTACGGCACCAGCGGCACGATCATCTGGCCCGGCCCCGGTGGCGGGCACGTGTGGCAGGCAATGTCTTACAACCCGCAGACTCAGCTTGTCTACGTCACACCCGGAATGGCCAGCAGCTTCAATTATGTCCAGGCCAATGAATTCAAACCCGAGTTGGGAGAGTACAACTGGGGAATCGTTTTCAGGGATGCGGCAGGCAGAGGCACGGGCCCGCGCGCAGCCGGTGCCAACGGCGCTCCGCCTCCGCCACCCCAACCTCGCACGCCGCCGGCGGGAAATTTCCTCGTCGCTTGGGATCCTGTGACCGAAACGGCGCGCTGGCGCGTTCCCGCGACGGGTGGCGGCGGAACGATGACTACGGCCGGCAATTTGGTGTTCGCGGAGTCCAATGCGGGAGATTTCGAAGCATTCAGCGCGGATAAAGGTGAAAGGCTCTGGGGCGTGAAGCTCGTGCCGGGGTTTGCGAATCCGGTTTCCTACATGCTCGATGGGAAGCAGTACGTTTCCGTTCTCGCCGGACGCGGCGGCAAGGGCCGCCTCTATACGTTCGCACTCGACGGAAACGTTCCCGTCCCTCCGCCGCCTTCCGCTCCCGCTACCGGCGCGGCTCCGCCCGCTGGCGAAGCTCGATAGGATCGTCCGGGCGAGGAATCAGGTAGCCGAGAATTAGTGTTGGTCGTGATCGTGGTCGCCGTGGTTCTTCTGATCTTGATCGTGGCGCCACTTGAAATAGTCCTGCTGATCCTTCTTGCTGCGCTTATCGAAGTCGCGATGGTCTTTGTGGTTATCGGTTTCCCAACGATTGTAGTAGACGACCTCGTTGTTATCCCAGGTGTGATAGTCGTGGTAGCGGGAATCGTAGACGCGGCCGCCTTCGACGTGAGCCGCACAGCCAGCGATCATCGCCGGCACGACGATCGACGCGCTGAGAACCAGTGGAGCGAGGTACTTGAGCAAGCGCATAGGAGTCGCCCTCCACGCAAAATATAAGGCACCGCGCTGGCTGGGTGAACCCGTGCAAACGCCGATTCCCGGCCGAAAAACACTGTAGTCAGATCGTGGCGATGGGGGCGCGAATTACTGGCGAGATTGGACCGCGGATGATATGCCCGCAGCGGGCAGCACGCTTGCGCTTGAGGTGGGCGGCGGGAGCTTATCGCGGATGAGGATTTCCACCCGGCTCCAGACGCTGGGATCACATTCGATTTCGGTGTGTGCTTTGGCGATGAAGCGGTCCCACCAGGGATATTGGCCGTCGCAGCTCACTGGCGCCTTGCTGTAGTCGAAGCGAAAATTCCCCAGAATTCTGGTGCGCTCCGGATCGGCGGCGCGAATCCGCGGACGGCCGTGCAGAAGACCATGCGGCTGGTAGAAATTGACGGCTTCGGCGACGTTGGTGGGGATGAGCCCGTCATTTTGATGGCGCTTTCTGACGCTATCCACCTGAATGGTGAGCAGCACGGGGATGCCGCTCTTCTGCAAACGTCGCGCGAGGGTGAGCGCTTGCGAGGCGCCCCAGCTATGTCCGTAGAGAATGATGCGCGCGCCGCGCTTTTCGCCGTCGGTTAGGACACCATTGTGATCGGTGTCCAGCAGGCGAACGATTTCGGGATACGCCTTCTTCGCACGATGATTCCCGAGCGACTCGGCGTAGACGCCGTCTGGATACATCGAGCGGAGCTTCGCAGCCAACTGGACTTCGCTGTGGATCATATTGTCGCCGTGGACGTAGCCGCCTACGAAGCCAATCACGATGACGGGCGACGTGGTGGCTTCGTGGGAGGAATCCGCGGCAGCGGGTGTGCCAGACAGAAGTATCACCAAAACCGAAACCGTCAAAAGAGCGAGTTTGCGCATTGCAAGTGGGTGGGGACGCGGAATCCTACCAAGAAATACTTCCGATCGCAAACGCAGCATGCGTCCAACAGAAAAGCGCGGGGAATTGCACGTTCAGTGGGGGCGCGGACGACTGAAAGTGGGGAGGTGCACGAGGTCGGACTGCGGGACAGGCTCAACGGGTTCACCAGCCTTACGCCAGGCTGCGAGGCCGCCAACGATGACAAACGCGTTGAATCCCTGTTCGCGCAGCAGATGCGCCACACGGGCGCTGGTGGCTTCGCGCCGTCAAGTACAGTAGAGGTAAATGTCTTTGTCCTTCGGAAGATTTTTGATTTCGTCGGAGAGGTTATTGGGTTCGAGGCGAATCGACCCTGGGATTCGCGCAGCGCCGGGGTCGTAGTAACCATGACTGCGCACATCGACCAGCAGGACGTTTCCCGGGCCAACCGACTGCAGCTTCCTCGCCAGCTCCGCAACCTGCACTCTGGGCACAATACGGTCACCGCGATGCTTCCAGTAAAGCGAGGTGCGGTACGCAATGAAAGCGACCGCGGCGAGGATGACGACGATCTCGACAACGTGCCCCGCGGCTTGAAATCCGCGCGTGATACTCGCAATGAAATCGCGGAAAAAGTATCCGACCGCGAGATACGCGAACGTATATGCGGTGGCACCTAGGAAATCCAGTCCGAGGAACTGCACGAGGGGCATTTCCATGCTGCCCGCCAGCGGCGCAGCCATTGTGTTGACGCCCGGAATGAACTTGGCGAACAACAAGGCGGCTCGGCCGCGTTTATAAAACGATTCCGCGGCGCGAAGGATGCATGTTTCGGGGTTGAGAGAAACCCGGCAGAGAATCCCCAACAAATGCCATCCCATAAGGTTGCCGAGAAGGTAGAACAGCGTGTCGCCGAGGAGCATTGCCGCGATCGCGAGCATCGCCACCGTGGGTCCGCGCAGGGACCCCGACGCCATCGCGGCTCCGCCGGCAATCAGCGCCAGTGCGGACGGCACCGGCATCCCGACCGCTTCCGCAAGAACGATCAGGAAGATGACGAGATATCCATGATGGAGGATGAGCGAGAGGATATGGTTCATCTGGGCTAGAAGAAGACTAGCATGCAACTTGCCCACCGCGAATGCGTGCGTTGTACCGGCTGTGAATGCGACGAATGAAGGTAAGGCTCAGTGGAGGCCGAGTTTCTCGATGATGCGGAGGACGTCCGCAGCAGAGACGTCGTAGAGCGAATGCTCGTCTTCTTGCTCGAGGCGGCCGCGCAGGTATTCGGCGGCGATGTAACTTGCTTCGCGATCGCTCAAATTTCTGCTGGCACGATCGCGAAATGTGACGAAAGCAGGGTGAGCGAGACCAAGGATTACCCCTTTTCCGTCGACGATGAATTTGCAATCCATAGTGTCGCTGTGGCGCGTGGCGATGGCGTTCCAGCAATGCGAGAAGCGGCAATGGTAAACGTAATCGGTTACTTTCGACGGCACGTCGAAGGCGCCGATAAATTCGCTCATCGCGCCCGCGTTGGGAATGGTTGGATAGGGAGCGGCTTTGGCCACTGATCGGGCTACTTTCCGCCGGCCACAACGGCCGGCTGGGCTAACTGCTGATAATTGTGGATCGCCGCGGCCGTCGCTGCGCCGGCCGGCAGGCGGAAGCCTTGATCGGACAACGTCTTTTCCAGCGCCGCGAGGAAAAGGAGGACGTTGGTACGCTGGCTGGAGTAGCCCATCAGGCCGATTCGCCAGATTTTGGCCTTCAAGGGCCCGAGCCCGCCGGCGATTTCGATACTAAATTCATCAAGCAATTGCCGCCGCACGCTTCCATCGTCGATGCCATCGGGAATTTTAACGGCTGTTACGGTGACGAGCCGGTCAGCAGGATTGGAAACGAAGAGTTCAAGGCCCATGGCTTCCAGGCCGGCGATGAGCGCCTGCTGGTTCAGGTGGTGACGCTCCCATCGAGCCTCAAGCCCTTCGTCGAGAACGGCGCGGAGGGCTTCGCGCAGGCCGTAAATCAAGGTGATGGGCGGGGTGTGATGATAGAGCCGCTCCTTGCCCCAATAGCTCATGGCTGGCGTGAGGTCGAAGTACCAACTGCGCACCGGCTCCTTGCGTGCGTGCATAACCTCTTCCATGCGCGTGCTCACGGTGATAGGCGCCATTCCGGGCGGGGCGCTGAGGGCCTTCTGGGTTCCGCTGAAGCAGATGTCTATTCGTTGTCTGTCAACGTCCAAGGGAACGCCGGCGAGGGTGGCGACGGCATCGACGACGAGCAATGCGCCGAGTTCGTCGGCTACTTTGCGATAGTCTTCGATGCGCTGAACGATGCCGGAGGAGGTTTCGCCGTGCGTGAGGCCGACGAATTTGATTTTCCTGCCCTTGCCAGCTCGAAGAACGTCCACCGGATCGACGGTGCGACCGTAGGGCGCCTCCACGCGCGTAACCTTGGCGGGTATGCGCTCGGCAATGATGGCCATGCGCTCGGAAAACGCGCCGTTCACACACACGATGCACTCGTCGGCAGTTTCCAGCGGATTCATGACAGCGGCTTCGATCCCCCCGGAACCCGAAGCGGAAATCGGAAAGGTGATGCGATTCTGGGTGCGAAAGACCTGGCGCAAAAGCATTTGGACATCGTCCATCATGCCGGTGAACCACGGGTCCATGTGGCCAACAAGCGGCGCAGCCATCGCGCGGTACACGCGCGGATCCACACAGGAGGGGCCGGGCGTAAGCATCAGTCTGTCGGGCGGGAGAAGCTCGCCGATGATATCTTGTCTATCACTCATGATAATTGACCTCTATTTGCACTCGCTGCCTTTTTAATCCTTCAGCATCGGCTGAAGCTTGCGGGGGCGGATAAGGCGTTGAAATTAGGCAGCTATGTCGGTACCAGTCTCGCTAAATCTGGCCGCTGAGGTCAACCTCCAAAATGGACGGGTTTTTGCCTGTTGCCGGTATCGGGCAGCCGAAAATCTGGTGCGAGAGGGGTTGGCGATTTCGCAAACTGCGTTTTCGGTTTGTTGAAAGGCCCATACCCCTATGCTAGATTTTCAAATTGACCCCTCTTGGCGATGATTAGCGAAAAATCAGCCGCGACTGCGAAGCCACCGGTCTCTCGTGTAGAGGTCTATTGGCACACGGTGAAGTATCGCACCGTGCTTCTCTACGCGATTGTACTCGCCACGATCGGCCTGACGTTCGTTTACCTTGTATTCCCGGAGTTCTCAGCCGATATTCTGCACAAGGTTTCAGACGCGGTCGGACACACCGACAAAGGAGTGGCCGCGAGCATTTCGGCACGGCAAGCGCGCTTTGTGAATCTGGACGGGAGGGTGCAGGTGAAGAAGGTAAACTCCGTCCAGTGGATGAATGCCGACTACCAGACCACGCTAGACAAGGGCGATCTAATCCAGACGGGCTCCGAAGGTGTGGCCCGCATCGCATTTGGCGACGGCACGACGTACACCGTGAAGGGCGACACGCTCGTGACGGTGGAAGAAAATATCGTAGGTCAAGACCGCGCCTCGCAGGTTGCAGTGCACATCAGTTCGGGCCAGGTGGATTTGGCGACGGGCTCATGGCAAATTCCGGGATCAAAGGCCCAGGTGTCATTTGAAAACGCCGTGGCCTCCCTGCGATCCAACAGCCGGGCAGCAGTCCGCAGCGACCCGGCAAGCAACCAGCAGGATATCACCGTGGATGCCGGAAGCGCCGAATTGAGCCGAGGCAACGAGCACGTGGACATCGGGCAATACGAGCGCGCCGTAGTGCCGACCGGTGGAGGGCCCATTACCATGAGCCAGGTGTTGGCGCCGCCAGAACTGATCGCGCCGCTAAACCTGCAGCCGGTAATTGTGGCCGATCCGAAACGTGATGCCATCCATTTTTCGTGGAAGCCGGCGGCTACAGCGAAGCTCTATGAATTCCAGGCCAGCACGGCGACGATGTTCAATCACATCGTAATCGACAAGAAGACCTCGGCGACAAGCATAGACATCGCCGGCATGGATCCTGGCGTCTATTTCTGGAGAGTCCGCGCGATCGATGAAAAAAATAACGTAAGCGACGCGAGCGATTCGTACAAGTTCACGCTGGCAGTACAGGGCAAGGAACAGGACATGCGGCTGGACGTGGACGATACCGAACTGCACGGCAGTGTGGTGGAAGTGATCGGTCGCACCGAACCTGGAGCCGCCCTGATTATCAATGGCGAACAAGTTGCGGACATCACTTCGGACGGCCATTTCCGTTATTTCACCGAACCGATGACGCACGGAAGCCATACCATCGTGATTACGGGACAAAATCGGCGCGGGGGAACGGCGATCAAGCGCGTGGATGTAGTGATTCCGTAAGCGATTTAAGGACGGTATTAGAAAGCGAACGCCCGCTGCAGGGCGCTCAGGCGAAATCCGGGGGGAAGCAATCGGTGAACAAAAACGGCTATAGCATGAGGTCGGTCTTCAGCCTCTTTTCCTCCGACCTAGCCATCGATCTGGGGACGGCAAACACTCTGGTGTTTGCGCGAGGCAAAGGTGTGGTGGTGAACGAGCCTTCGATCGTGGCCATCAATAAAACCACTGGAGAAGTAGTAGCCGTTGGCCGCGAGGCCAAGGAAATGCTGGGACGCACTCCGGGCAATGTGGTCGCTATCAAGCCGATGAAGGACGGAGTGATCGCGGACTTCAAGGTGACAGAAAAGATGCTCACCTATTTCATCCAGAAGGCCCACAACCGGCGCGTACTGGTCCATCCGCGCATCGTAATCGGCGTGCCCAGCGAAATCACGCCGGTGGAAAAGCGCGCGGTGCAGGACTCCGCCTATCGCGCTCGGGCGAGCGAGGTGTACCTGGTGGAGCAAGCGATGGCTGCGGCGATCGGCGCAGGATTGCCTATCGAGGAGCCCTCGGGAAATATGGTAGTGGATATCGGCGGCGGCACCACGGATATCGCGGTGATCTCGATGAGCGGCATCGTCTATTCGCGTTCGGTGCGGGTGGCCGGAAACGAAATGGACGAATCCGTGATGCACTACTTGAAACGCAAATACAATTTGCTGGTTGGCGAGCGGACTGCCGAGCAGATCAAGATAGAGATTGGATCCGCCTATCCTCTTGAGAAGCCGATGACACTCGAGGTGAAAGGCCGCAATCTGATCGAGGGCGTACCGCGCACGGTGACCATCGACGACAGCGAAATCCGCGAGGCGCTTTCCGAGAATATTTCGACCATCGTGAACGCGATCCGGGTCGCCCTGGAGCGCACTCCTCCGGAACTCTCCGCCGATATAAGCGACCGTGGCATCGTGCTGACCGGCGGCGGCGCACTGATCAAGAATCTCGATAAACGCATCCGTGAGGAAACGGGCCTGCCGGTTTCGATCGCCGACGATCCGCTGGCTTCGGTGGTGCTGGGCACCGGAAAAATGCTCAGCGATTTCAGGCTGCTGCGGCTGGTTTCGATCGATTGAAGCGGCTGAACGGGTTGAGGATTAGGGGCTAAGATTCAGGATGAAAGTTGGATCGTTGACCTCCGGACTTCAGTTACTTTAGGCGCTCCGCGAACTGTGGACCTTTAGAATGCTGGACGCATCCATTTCCCGCCATCGTCCGCTGGCCATGCTGGCGGGCCTAATCCTCGCGCAAGTATTGCTGCTGGCTTTCCAGATCAAGCGCGACCACGAGGTGCGACTGATCCGGTATTGGACTGTGGAAGCCTTGATGCCTTTCGAGCGCGGAGGCACCTGGTCCTTTTCGAAGGTAGGAGACATTTGGGACGGATATGTCGCGCTGCGGGGCACGCGCGCCGAAAACACAAGCTTGCATGCGCGAGTCGATCAGCTGCAAATTCTCAACCGGCAGCTGGAAAGCGAGGCCGCGGAAGCTCAGCGCTTGAGCGCGATTTTGGGTTTCCGAGAGGCTCATGTGGAAGCTCCGATGGTTGCCGCACAGGTGATCGGCGCCAGTTCTGACGCGTCCTCGAATACGCTTTTCGTCAACCGAGGGCAGCGCGACCGAGTGCGCCCCAACATGCCGGTGATCACGCCCGAGGGTATCGTCGGAAAAATCGTCGAGGTTTTTCCCGCTACTGCGCAGGTATTGCTCATTAACGACAGAGACAGCGGCGTGGGCGCTCTTCTCGAGGATTCCCGCACTCACGGCGTGGTGAAAGGCAGCGGTGATCCCGAGCCGCGCCTGGACTATGTGGTGAACGACGAAAAAGTCCATGCTGGCGAGGTGATTCTCACTTCCGGCGAAGACCGCATTTTCCCGAAGGGATTGCTGATCGGATCGGTGAGCAGCGCGAAACCGGGAAATCCGTTTCAAGTGATTCGCGTCCAGACGGCCGCGCGGCTTGACCGTCTGGAAGACGTGCTGATCCTGCTCTCACAACAGGAACTTGTTCCGAAAAAGACGGCCGAATCGGGCGGCGCGAAGGAGAACCAGGCGAATTCGCAAGGAGTGGTGCATCCCGTGACACCGCCGCTGGCCGCCGAGCGAGCGTTGAAGAATCCTGTTCCTTCAAACGCCGTGAAACCGGCGGCGCCAAGCGGCGAGCACGCGGCGACTCCGGCACCACCGCAAGCGCCGGCCGCCCCGCATAACTAATATGGAGTACACATTAAATTCCGGAGCGCAGGCGCAATCGAGCATCGAGGTACACAAGTACTACGGCGGCGCCGTGGTCCTTGCGGTTTTCCTGGCCCTGGTTTTCCAGGGTGTCTTTCACAAGTTCGGCCACTGGTCAGAGCTGGTCGATTTGCCGCTGTTGGTGACCATCTATTTCGGTGTGAGCCGGCGCAATCCCGTGAGCGGCATGTTTCTGGGAGCGGCCGTGGGTATTCTTCAGGATGCCCTTAGCCACGACAATCCGATCGGCCTCTACGGGATCGCCAAGACGCTCGTGGGATATCTTGCATCCTCCGTGGGAGCTCGCATTGACACCGAACATCCGGCCAGCCGCTTTGCCCTGATTTTCGTATTTTTTCATTTTCATCAAGTTGTTTTTGCAATATCGGAGCGCGTTCTGCTGAATCATCCTGCCCCTTTCTTCACGATGCCGCTGCTGCGCGATTCCTTGGTCACGGCTGGTGTAGGTGTGCTCATTTTCGCAGCTCTTGACCGTCTGCGACGCTCCGCCTAACAGGAACACTTTCAGCGGGTGCATATTGAGCGCACCTGGAGATTTATTGCGAATACGAGACCGTGGATGGATTAGAATCGATGACCCCGGCCTATTCTTACGTTGCGAGCCTTATTTTCGTTGGTCCACAACTACGTAGTCGAGGAGCGCGTTAGATGATTTTGCGGAAGCTCTCTTACCGCAGAATTCCTGGATACCTGATGTGCTGCTTGGTGTGCGCAGGGTTGTTGCTGAGCGCCCGAGCGGCTCAAGCGGATCCGGCGGCGTTCGACTTGGCGGGGCCGAGCCTGGAAGTGAATGTGACGCGGGCCGGCAAAACACTTCCGATCGCCGATGTCGCGAGCCTCCAATCGGGCGACCGGCTTTGGATTCATCCGGATTTTCCCGAAAGCCAATCGGTTCATTACCTGCTTATCGTCGCTTTTCTGCGCGGCACGACGAACCCGCCTCCGGAAGATTGGTTTACGCGAGCGGAAACTTGGAATAAGAAAGTTCGGACTGAAGGAATCGTGGTGACGGTGCCCCCTACGGCTCAGCAGGTTCTGATGTTTCTGGCACCCGAGACGGGCGGCGATTATTCCACGCTGCGTTCCGCTGTTCGCGGGCGGCCGGGCAGCTTCGTGAGAGCCTCGCAGGATTTGAATGAAGCAAGCCTGGAACGTTCACGGCTCGACAAATACTTGAGCGAGGTTAAACAAACTTCCGAAAACGAACCCAAGGTGCTGCAGCAGAGGTCGGAAGTATTGGCCCGCACGCTGAACATCAAAGTCGATCAAGGATGCTTTTACAAGCCAGAGGAGCAGCAAGCTCCCTGCCTGATGCAGAATACCGATCAGCTTGTGCTGGATGATGGGCACACGCAGTCCATGGTGGCTGCCCTGACGGCCGGTCCGTCGTCAGATTTAATCGGAGCCATGAGCGCGACGCCTCTTGCCGGAGGAGGATCCTTCAGCCCATACGTGGGAGCAATTGTCGACATGGCCAGAATCATGGCGACTTTGCATACCGCCGAGTACCAGTATATTCCGGCGCTCGCGCTGCCCCAGCAAAGCCATTTGAATCTTCGACTGAATAGCCCGCCTTCGTTTCGGAATCCGAAATCCGTCCTGGTGATTGGGTTGCCGGCGGTGGAAGCGCCCCAGCTTCCTCCGCTGCGCTCGGTGAATCCGGATGAAGTTTTGTGTCTACAGAAAACGCAACTCGTGTTGGCCGTCCAGGGCGCACCCTTAGTGTTTTCAACTACGATTGCGCATGACTTTGTGCTGCGCGTACCGATAGCGACAGGGCAGACGATTGATCTCCCGGCAACAGCGGACGCCGCGCGCGGCGGCTTTGCAATCGACGCGCATGCCTTGCCGCCGGGAATGCCAAAATTGCAAGTCAAGGGGACGCTGCGCGGCTTCTGGGGCTTCGATGCGTATGAGGGCCCGAGTTTCAATCTGCGTGCGGCGCACGCCGGAGAGTGGACGATTTCTCCGGAGGACCGTAGCGCACTCATCGCGGACCGAGAAGACATCCTTCACCTCAAATCGGAATGCGCCGTGTGCGTCGATCAAGTGACGATTGAAAACGCTCGCGGGAAAAATCTGAATGCCACATGGAAGATTGCGAAGCCGGATGAACTGGAGGTACGAGCACCACTAAAGGGCGAAGCGGCGGGCCCGGTCAAAGTGAAGGTGAAACAATTTGGGATAGCCGATCCCGTGGAACTTCAGTTGGTTGCGTATTCCGAGGCCGCCCATCTCGATAACTTCGCGATCAATACCGGCGACCGCCAGGGCGTCCTGACAGGAACGCGGCTGGACGAAGTGCAGAAGCTGAAGCTGGGTGGAATGGAGTTTGTGCCTGGGAAACTGTCGCGCGCCGACCAGAAGGACGAGTTGCCGCTCTTGGCTTCGAATTCCGATATGCCGCTAGCGGCGCCACCCGATCAGAAGTTGGTCGCGTACGTTTCCCTTAAGGATGGCCGCATCCTCAATTTGCAAACGACCGTTGAGCCCGCCCGTCCCAAGGTGGATTTGATCGGGAAGAGCATTCAGACCGGCGCCAGCGGTTCGGCGATTCGCTTCGCGAACCAAGATCAACTTCCGCAAGACGGCCGGATGTCTTTTTTCGTGAAAACTGAAATCCCCGATAAGTTTCCGAGGACGGAAAAGATCGAGGTGGCCAACGAGGACGAGTCGTTCAGCACGTTGCTCAGCATCAGCGATGGCAACATCGTCTTGCAGGATTCACAGACGCTACTTGGTATCGTAGATCCTCTTAAGAATTTCGGGCCTTCTGCATTTGGAGCGCTGCGCTTCCGCGCCATCAGCGAGGATGGAGCCAAGGGAGATTGGCAGCCGCTTGCGGATCTAGTACGAGTCCCATCACTCAAGGAGATTCGCTGCCCCGACAGCCCTGATAAACCTTGCAAGCTCAGCGGCACGAATCTCTTTCTGATTGACTCTGTTGCCTCGGATTCGCAATTCACGCACACGACACCTGTACCGCTAGGTTTCGCCGACAGTTCGCTGACGGTTCCCCGCCCAAACGGCACGCTGTTGTACATCAAGCTCCGCGACGATCCGTCAACCGTGGACGCGGTAGTTCTTCCGGTGCTACCGGATCAACAGTAACTTTTGGGCGATGTCCGTCGATGAGAGCGGAGCGGCTGCCCACCTGAATGATATTATTTTCTTCGCAGGCAGGATTCGCTTCAGGGGGCAGACTTGACCCAGTCTTCAACACCAGCCGAGATTGCGATCGAGCACCGCCGCAGTACTCGCGCGGTGCTGGCTTTGCCGATAGTCGTGAAGGGCGTCGATGCGCTGCATGAGCCGTTCAGGGAAAATACGAACACCGTTATGGTCAGCTGCCATGGTTGCAAATACCAATCCAAGCATTACGTGCCGCGGGGCTCGGTCGTCGAGCTCGAAATTCCCCGGAGCCGGCAAGGCGCGCCACGCCAAGTTTCCGGAAAGGTGATTTGGGTTCAGAGGCCGCGCAATACCCGGGAAGTTTTTCACATTGCGGTGGATTTCGAGGTGCCCGGGAATGTGTGGGGCATTCCGTCTCCCCCTGGAGATTGGTTTCCGGTTCCAGGCGATCCAGAGCCTTCAACTCCCGAAAACGACGAAAGGGCCGCGCGATCGGACAAGCGATCCATCGAAGCGACAGCTTCGTGGGACGAAAGCGAAATCGCATCCGCATCCAAAACCACCCAAGTAAAGGCTGGAACCGCAACCGCGGCCCGAGAAGTGAATACCGTGGAAGTGGAAATTGTCTCCGGCAACACCGGGGCAAATGCTGAGATTTGCTCGGCAATCGAAAACGCCGTGAAGGCGGCGGTGGCGCAGCTCGCCAAGTCAATTGCGGACGAGGCGCGCGAAGAGCGCATTGCCGCAGCCGCACAGTTGGACGCCAAGGTCCAGCAGGCCGTGGAGACCGCCGTAGCGAAACTGCCTTCCCCACAGCGCAAAAAGTCCAAAAAGAAAAACTAGCCAGCCGCCACGCAGCCCGATCCATCTACCAGTTTGGATTACCGCAGACGAAGTTCGAAGCATCGCTGGTGCTGCCGCTGCCCTTGTAGATGGCCACCTGAGGATGCGGGCAGAGCGGCCGCGTCTCATCGATCACGCCCTTCGTCGAATGTGATGCAACGATTTTTTCGGGAGCCGCGCCGTGCTCCCGCCACTGCTCCAGCGCGGTGAGCGAATCAAAAGTGTTCGGAGAGGGCCCGCCTTGGCAATGCTGCATGCCCGGCACAAAAAACAACCGCAGAAAACCCTGCGTCGCCTGCTGACTACCCATCGCATGCTCGACACTCTCGTAATAATTGAGGCTGTTCCGCGGCATGATGGCTTGATCGGCCCAGCCGTGGTACATGATGATTTTTCCACCGTGCGATTTGAAGGCTTTCAAGTTCGGGTCGATGGCATTCACGATTGAACCGAGGCGCGAATCCGCAAGACGCGTGTCGCGATCCACGTCAAAGGTGCGGAAATCCCAACCAGGATTCGCGAAAACCATGTATGTGAAAAAACCTGTGCCGATGCTGATCGGCTCGGGACCGGCAGCCATCCCGCTCCATGCCAATTCGCTTCCCGGCTCGAAGCCCGGAAATATCTGCTTCCCATCGGAATACTTCGCGCCGGCGTAAATCATCTGCGCCGTCTTTACTTGCGGCGCGGTAAGACACGTGGGAGCGTCCGGGCCCTCGCACTGAATGCTCTTGGGATCGAAAGGGCAGCGCGTGGGATCTTCGATAATGCCATCTGTTACGCCGTCCTTGGAATCGCAGGCGGCGATTGCGCCCGCGTGCAGCACCGCATACTTCGATGGCGGGATATAACCCGGCGCGCTTATTCCGTCCTTCAGCGCGACCCAGCTGATGTACTCCGAACCCGCCTGGAGATGGGTGATGTAGTTTGCCGGCGCGCCGGCGATGATGCCATCGTAATCGTCCGGGTAGCGCTGCGCCTCCGTGAGGCCTTGCTTGCCGCCAGTGGAGCAGCCGTTCCAATAGGAGAGTTTCGCGGCAGAGCCGTAAAACGCCTGGATGATCAGCTTGGAATCCGCAGTCATTTCATGCACGGCGCGATACGACCAATCGACAAGTTTTTCGGGATGACCCATGGCCCAGCTTTCGTCATTCCCGGATGCGTGGCCGGTATCGGTGCCAGCAGTGGCATAGCCCCGCTTCAGGGCCGTTTCAAGCGCTGTATAACCAATTTGGCCGATAAAGCCGCCATTGCCGACGGCCTCGAACTTTCCGTTCCAGCTCGCAGCCGGAGGAAGCCACACTTCAAAGCTGATATGCGAATCGCTCGTGGGCGCGGAAAACGCAATTACGCGGCAAAAAGGCTGGGAGATACTAAGATCGCGTCCTGGCCCGACCGGCCCGGCGGGAATTGGGATCACCAGGTCCGGGGGCGGATTGATTGCCGTGGCGGAGGTCACGGTCGCGTTGGGAATCTTAAGAGAAGTCAGACTGTCGCAGGACTGCTGTGCGGCAACCCATTCCGGTACCATCCCAAACACCACCAGGCAAACCAAACAGAAAAAGAGCGTGCGCCGCGCTCATGCCTTTGCCTCCCCAGATGTCAGTTTCGGAATCCTTGCGAGTGACGTATACACCGCGGCGCGCTTGCGCGCAAGAGTCCTGGTTAAGTGCATTTTGGAGCGCGTGACCCCTTTGATTGAGGCGCCGTTCGCCTATCCTCCAGCAGCTAACGCGCGCATGGCGGCGTGATAACCACACATCCCATGCACTCCGCCCCCCGGCGGCGTGGAGGACGAGCAAAGGTACAATCCGGGATACGGGGTCGCGTACGCGTGGCGTGTTGGACGAAGAAAAAGTTGCATCAAGTTGTTCGCTCCGCCAGAAATATCACCACCTACCAGATTTGCATTGTGCTGTTGTAGCTCGGCTGGCGTCCTGACGCTGCGTGCAAGAATGGTTTCTCCAAAACCCGGCGCGACGTTTTCGATTTGCGATTCGATTCGGCTCGTCATGTCGCAATCGCTGTTGTTTGGCACATGGCAATATGCCCAGGCCGTGTGACGACCCTTCGGAGCCCGCGTCGAATCGAACAGGCTCGGTTGCGTCACGAGCACAAAAGGCTTGTCGTTTTGAGACCCGTTCCACGCGGCGCGCTCGGAGCGTTCTATTTCTTCGAGGGAAGACCCAATGTGAATGGTGCCGGCTCTCGAGCATTCCTTTGCCGTCCAGGGAATCGGATCCGACAGCGCCCAATCAATCTTAAATGCAGCCGGACCATATTTATAGCTTCTCAACGCCTTCTGATAATTGGCTGGAAGAACCGGCGCAGCGATATTCAGAAGCCCTCGAGGGGTTAAATCGCAGAAAATCGTGCGCGCGGACGGTAAATAGCGGATCGAGTTCACGCGAACGCCGGATTGAATCTCTCCTCCCAAGGACTGCAGATATGACGCAAGCGCGTCTCCGATACGCTGGGAGCCGCCCTTGGGAATGGGCCAACCATAAACGTGTCCCACCGCGGCCAGCACAAGGCCGATTGCCGCTGTTCCCCACTTCTCCAGGGGAACGATCGAGTGGCCGGCTAAACCGGCGAACAGCGCCCGCGCCGCCTCGGTCTGAAACTTATTGCGCGCAAGACGGGACGCGGGCTGGATTGCATGCATGCCAAACCGGGACATCGCGATCGGATTTCGTGGGATACCGAGGGGTCCCAGAATAGCGCTTTCGATGGCGCTCCAATTTTGCACAACTGGGCCCACGAGATTGCGATAGCTCCGTCCGTCCGCACCAAGAGATCTGCATGTGGCGTCGAGAGAACGATCCAGCACCACCGCAGTTCCGTCATCACGTGGGTGCGCCAGCGGAAGCGGAGGATGAATCCATTCCAGCCCGTGTTCCTGCAGAGGAAGCGATCGAAAGAACGGTGACGCCAATGCCATCGGATGCACGGCAGAACAGACATCGTGGACGTAACCGGGAAGGGTCAGCTGGGCCGAACGCGTACCGCCGCCAATAGAATCATCAGCCTCCAAAACAAGGACCGACCGGCCGGCTCTCGCCATCACGATTGCGGCAGCAAGACCGTTCGGCCCCGAGCCGATAACCACTGCATCGTAGCCTGTTAGTCGAGGCACTGACGATGGCCTCACGGCCTGTTCAGGGAGAAGACGTGTGGGTGGACGCCGCCGGGGATGAGGCGTATTGAGAGCTAGAATCCTCCCGGGCGAAGTAATTCCGCTCGTACAGCCCGCGATAGATCCTGCCGGCAATTTCCGAAGCGTGGGGTCCGCTGATAATGCGGCTGCCTCCGTGGAGCAAAACCACAATTACGATTTTCGGATGCGCTTGGTCGGCGTAGGAAACAAACCAGCCGAGTCGTCCGCCCACTCCTTCGTCGTTGCACGTACCCGTCTTCCCAAGGTCCTGTTCGCCATCCGGGTCGTAGCTGCGCTTGGCCGTCCCGTAAAGAACGGCAGCGAGCATTCCCTCTCGCAGGTCCGGAAGCAACGGAGCGATATCGAACCGCTCGCGAATCCGAGGCTCGAAGTCCTGGCGCGCGGCTTCCGTTCGCGGGTATTGCAGATAATATTGCGTGCCGCCATTAGCCAGCATTCCCACCAGCGATGCAAGCTGAAAGGGCGTGATGCGGATGCCTTCGCCGAAGCTGGACATGCGCGCCACCCCTCCGAAAAGCGGCGCCGATGGAGGCAGCGATCCGGGCTGCTCTTCAGGAATGTTGTAGCCCACGCGTTGCCCCAGGCCAAGCAGAGCATCGTATTTCAGCACACGATCGAAACCCAGCCGCGTTCCCACTTCCTCGAAGAACTTGTTATTGGAATGCGCCATCGCCTCCGTCAAATTGATGTAGCGGCGCGGCGCAACTCGTATCATGGTGTCGCGCGTGATGACCCCTTCCTTCAGGGCGGCCAGCGCCACGAATGGCTTGATCGTCGAGCACGGCTCGAAACCGGCGGAGAAGGCCATTTTCTGGTTCACGATGGAAAGGATGCGGCCGTTGGTCGGATCGACGGCGAGCACGGAGCCCTTTTCATGCCCCAAGGCATCCACGGCAATGTTGCGGACCACGGGATCATCGTTAGCGACGACGTCGTCCTTCGCGGGATCGACGTACTGGACGACTCTTGCTCGGCGTTTGTAATGATGACGCACGGGAGCTTTCCCAAATGCAGCTGGGGGAATGCCGATAAGGGTAAGGCACAAGATCGAGACGGCTTGTTTAAGGGCTGGGATTGTCTTCATATGCCAAAAATTAGATGCGGCGAAGCCTTGATTCGTCGAGCCGAGGCTCAGTCTAAGTAACTGCGGCGCGCCTGCGCAACTAAATTACCCATGTATTTTCCACCTGTGTACGGCAAGGCACAACTGGTCAAGCGGACAGTTCGGCGGCACGCTGCTCTTGCAGTTGCCTCTTTAGACGCCGCCGCGGACGCAACTTCCCGCCCGCTCGCCGCTGCGATACCATAGAAGGGCGGAACGCTCGTGTCGGAGGCAAGGACAGGATGTTAATCGCGAAATGGGCACCCTTGATTCTGCTGCTTTCATTGCCGGGGCTTACCGCTGCGCAACAATCGCAAACTCAAACTCCGCCCCCATCGGACCATCAGCAGGATTCGCTCGCCGCTGCCGCACGGCGCGCGCGCGAAACTAAGAAAGACGAGGTAAAACCTGCAAAGGTTTGGGATAACGAGAGTCTGGCTTCTGCACCCGGCGTCATAAGCGTTGTCGGCCAGCCCGCTGCCTCAACCGATAATTCTGCGCCTGCGGATGAGACCAACTCCACAGCAGGTAGTCCGCCCGCCGCGGAAACAAACACTTCAATCGAATCGGACCTGAATGCGGCCAAAGCCAATCTCCAGACCCTAAAGGCCGATCTCGATCTGCTTCAGCGCAAGTACTCGCTCGATCAGCAGACGTACTATGGCAAGCCCGAATTTTCCTCGGATAAGGCGGGCGCCGCTGCGTTGGCCAGCGAGAAGAATCAAATCGCGTCGAAGCAGCAGGAAATCGCCGACGCCGAAAAGAAAGTTGCTGATTTGCAGGCTCAGTTGAACGCCGCGAACAAATCTTCGGGCAACGCCCACTAGATTTCTCGGCTTGCTACGGTTTTGGCGCCTCAGCCCCCGGAAAATCCAGTATCACGATCTTGCCATCGGGCTCGCGTTCGAGCGTCGGCGCGTATTCGCCCAGCATTTCTCGCCGCCACCATAGTCCGTGCTCCCGTCTGGTTTGCTCGCTCGTGAACCAATACTGATAGACGACGCTGCGTACTTCCTTCGGAGGCGTGCCGGGGAATGGATTGCGCGCAAACAGCTCCAGTACGTCCGGGTCGTTCGCTAGCAGTCGCTCTTCGGTCCACAACACGAAGCGATACTCGCGCCAGTTTCCCAGCGACGCAAACCACAAGTTCCATTCGAAACGCGGCTGATACGGCGCGTAGATTCCCGGCGGTTTACTCGGATCCTGTGGCTTGTACCGAAATGGATATGGGATCCAGGTCTTTCCATCCAGCGACCCTTGGAACTCGATTTCGTACCGCTGGTGCGTCATGTTGGCAAACAGCGCATACCGATTCGCGATGCGAAATGGTTCGAGCATGCTCACAGGCTTCTGTGGCAGCGGAACGCTCGGCGCCAGCGTCCAGATGAAAATCGCGGTCGTCGCGTAAAAGACGAGACCCAAGCAGATGCCCGCCACCGTCATACGTAAGGGCTTGAGTCGTCTACGCCAATCGGCGCGCCAATTATCCGGCGGCGTTCCCGGTGCCGAACCTCCGTCTCGCTTGCGTTCAAGCGCACCTCGAATCCGCTGCGAGACCGTCCATTCCACGAAGCGATCGTCGAGCAGGAGGAAGCCGAGCGAAAAAACCAGATAGTTCAGGAACGCATAATTACCGGTGAGAATGATGCTGATTTCAAACGGTGCAACAATCCAGAAGCATGCGATCCGAAACCGGCGCGGCAAAAACACCATCCACACCAGCACGAGTTCGGTCGCCAGCGTGTAAAAAACCGCCGAAGCGTGGAACCAATGCGGGAAATGCCCCACGAACCATCCAATCCACGTAGGCAGCGGCCCATTCTGGTAGTAATCGTCCATGGCCGTGAAGTGTCGCCACGAAGTATCGCCGCTGGCCATTTTGGCGAAACCTGATTCGAAATAAATCCGGAACCACTCCCATCGCAGCAGAAACAAGCTTGCCCGCGATGGCGGATTCGCGCGGCCCAGGCCCGGCAAAAATCCCGGCGGCGCGAAAAACAGACCGATGAAACCCGCCCCCAGAAGCATTCCGTCCGATTGATAGCTTGCAAAATCCTGTGCGGCGCCAATGAAGGAGAGGAAGCAGACGAAGCAAATCGCCAGCGCCGCCCGCGGCCAAATGTTCAGCGCCAGCAGTACGGACGCCGCCAGCCCAACCCAGCAGACCAGCATCAGCGCGCGGTCGCTCGAGCTAATCCAAAAAAGGGTGGGCGCAAACCAGAAGCGCGCTGAGTGAAGTGCTGAGGAAACCGCCTGCAAGTAATCTCCCGCAGGCAGAATCCCGCTGGGACCGAGCAGGCCCTTAATCTGAAAAATCAGCGAATAAAATGCGGAAAGATAGATGAGGCCGAGCGCCCGTAGGAAAATCCATCGCGGCCAGAGATGCCCCGGATGTTTTTCGTCGGAAATTTCCGGGCCAAGCAGCCATTCCACCCATGCCCTTAATCGCTCTTCCATCGTCCGCGATTATACTGGCGTTCGACTGCGGCGGGACGGCCTTGCGTTATCGCTGCGGAAAGCCGCCCGGCAGCGAGCGCAGGTAAGCGATGATAGCTTGAGCGTCCGCGTGATTCATGTGGTAGATGTGCATCGGTGGTTGGATCGGCAGGCCGTTCGGACCAACTCCCTGCTCGAGAATCTGCTCGCCCTGTTCTTCGGTGAACTGTTCGAATCCCGCTAAACTCGGCGCATTCATGGCCCAGTTCGTGTTGTGGTGAACAGGCATGATCCAGATCGGCGCGCCTTGCAGCCGCCGGGACTCGTCCAGATTGCCGCCGCCATCCCGCGGCGTGTGGCACTCCTCGCACATCGCCACGTTCTCGACCAAATACCGCCCTCGTTCGACGCTGCCACCCTGCTCGGCAGTGGAAGGCGTCTTCTGCGCAGTCTTCTGCGCGGCGGCCTGCTGTAAAGATGTTTTGGGACTCTCGCCCGACGACAAACGCGATGCCCCCAGTCCCACCACTAACAACACGGACAAACATGAGACCCAATCGGCGCATTGATTTCATAAGATTTTTAGTCCTGAATTAAGAGATGCGGCAGGTTTCGCTCGATCGTTCATCGCCGCTTGCACGCGAAAGTATCCCAAAAACAGCGTTTCCCTGTCCATTAGGTTTTTCGGCTCCGTTTTTCAAGGGAACTGGCACGCTGGCTAAAAATGGGCGCCACAGCAAGAATCGTCAAGACGCCGCCCGCCCGTTTCAGTAGACTAAGCCACCATGATTCGAAGCGCCCTCGCGGTATTGGCAGGCATCGTCACCCTGACGATCACCTCGTTCGCGATTGAGGCCGCCGCCGATCCCTTGATGACGCGCCTCTTTCCTCACGCGCTGCCCAACCGAGCCGCCATCAGCCATAATTTGCCTGCCACGATCTTTCTATTCGCCTACACGGCCTTGTGCGTCGCGGCCGGCGGCTACGTTACGGCATGGCTCGCGCGACGCTCCGCCGTGCTCCATTCTCTGCTGATGGGCGCGGTCCAGGTCGCGCTCACGGTCTTGGCGATGACGTCGGTGTCGCTTCGCAACGAGGCACCCTTGCGCAATTGGATCGGCGCACTGGTATTCACTATCCCAGCGGCTTGGTGCGGAGGCCTGCTTCGCGCAAAGCAAATCGCAAAGAAAGACGCACCTCGGCAAGTTCCTCAACGAGCAATCGCATGATCAGATCACCACGACGTTCGCTCAAGAAGATGCAGCCCATCCTCGCCTACGCGGCCAAGCACCTGGATGAGGACGTGTCGTTAGCGGCTCTCTCCCGCCAAACCGGCCTTTCCGCGTTTCATTTGCAGCGGGTCTTCTCCGCCACCATTGGAGAGACTCCCAAGCAACTCACCTTACGGCTCCGGCTTGAGCATGCCGCGACGTTGCTCCTCACCAGCGGCGATTCCGTTCTGGACGTGGCGCTATCTTGCGGCTTTCAGAGCCACGAAGTGTTGATTCGCGCTTTTCGCCGCCGCTTCGGGATCACGCCGAGCGCCTACCGCGTCCGCGGCCTCGCACCGCCGGTAAACGCGGCGCAGGCTAGAGAGCACGCCACACTTGTCAAGCAAGTGGGTCCGTGCATCGGGCTGTATCACTTCAACGAAGGCGGGAGGTTACAGACAAGGGACATGACCTATACCATCGCAAAGAAGGAAATTTCCCCGCAACCTGTGCTCGTGATGCGGCGCCGCGTAAAGCCAACGGAAATTGCCAAAGCCATAGGGGAAGCATTGCCTCAAGTCTTCCTATTCGCCCAACAGAACGGGATCGCTCTCGCCGGCCTGCCACTCACGCGCTACGTCGAGTGGGGACCAGGCTTGGTGACCATTGAGCCCGGGAATGCGTATCGCAACGTCCGGCCAAGGCCAGCCTCCCGGCGGCAGCAGTCCCGCGCAGAAGCCAATCAAGGTGGACACACTCCCGGGCGGCCCGGTCGCCACCACGATGCACACTGGCGCATATGACAAGCTCACCGAAGCCCACGCCGCAATTCAGCAGTGGATCGAATCGCAGGGTTTCACTTCGGCTGGAGCGCCCTGGGAGTCGTACGTCAATGATCCTGCCGATTATCCCGATCCGAAGGATTGGAAAACGGAAGTGTTCTGGCCCATCGCGCCCTAGAATCTCACGCTTTACGCATACCCAAGCCCGAAGATTGCGTCACTGAGTCCTCGCACAATCGTGCTAGCGCCCACTTCGCATGTTCGGCAATCAGCGAATCATCCGAGGAAGCCAGCCGGTCGAGCATTCGAATCACAGGCGGATACGCTGCTGCGCTCTTCTCCAGTCCCGAATTTCCCAACGCCACGCAGGCATTTCGAACCAAGCCTCGCCACTTGGCGCGCTTGACGGCGCTCCGGCGAAAAATCGCGCTGAATTCCTGCTGCGAGAGTCCCGCCAACCACTCGAGTTCGGGCCAAAACAGCGAGAATCTAGTTCCAGCATTCGCGCCCGCTCGATCGTCCAGCACAGACGCATCGATTTCAGCCCTGAAACTTCTCGTGGCTGAAAAGCAAACACCCTCGTCACGGGCGCGTTCCGATTCCATGGACACACATCCTGGCAAATGTCGCATCCGACCACCGCCGCACCCATCTGCGGACGAAACTCTTCCGGAATCGCGCCACGCAGTTCAATCGTCAAGTACGAAATGCAGCGGCGTGCATCCAGCACGTACGGTTCCGGAAACGCCTGCGTCGGGCACGCATCCAGACAACGCGTGCAGCTTCCGCACAGATCGGCTGGTGGCCCTTGGCCGCCTTCCAGCGACGCTCCAAGCTCCATCGTGGTAATGATCACGCCGAGAAAAAGCCACGATCCCAGCCGCGAATTGATCAGGCAGGTGTTTTTCGCGAGCCAGCCAAGGCCCGCGTATTTCGCCGCCACTCGTTCGATGATCGGCCCGGTGTCGACATAAGAGCGCGCCTCGAAAGGTTCCGGAAACTCGGCGCGCATTTCCGCGATGAGTCCCTTCAGCTTTTCCTGAATCACTTCGTGGTAGTCGTCGCCCCACGCGTAGCGTGAAATCCATCCGCGCGGCGATTCGTCGGCCGTGCCTCGCCCTTCCTCGCGAGATCGAAGTGAAGATCGAGTTGTCGAGAGTGGCTGCGGCGCATTGTAATTCAACGCTACGACGATCAGGCTCCGCGCCCCTTCCATCACCAGCCGCGGATCGCCACGCCGCGAGTCATGCAGATACTTCATCTCTCCCGCGTATCCTCGCGCCAGCCATTCCGGCAAGTGGCGAAGTTCCTCGAATGCTTCCGGCTCAGCCGAGTTTGCCGAAGCGATCAGTTCCCCGTTCACCGGCGCGACGCCGCACAAATCAAATCCCGCAGCGCGCGCACGATCATTGATCCATTGCGTTCTTTCAGCCGGCGTCATATTCCGATCATGCACCAACGGAGCGCCGTCAGTCACCCACGGGCATCTTGATGTTTGGCGATTGCCGTTACGGACCATTCGCGGTATTTGTATGAGCCGGAGAACTCATACCCATGGACAGACGATCTTTCTTCAAAGGTGCAGCCGCGTCCTACGCCGCCCTTTCCGCTCAGCTAACAGCCGGCGCCGCACAAGCGAGCCCCGCCCAAATCACCATGCCCGTACGCAATGAGGATGCCGCAAAGCCTCGCAAAGTGCCCTACAAGCGGATTGCGACCGAAGAAGCCTGGGGCCCGGCGGAAATGTTCGCCATGTACCGCAAATTGCTCGACGAAAATCCCTACGCCCACCCCGGTCTAGCCAGCATGTGGGGAGACAGCGGCAGCAGCCGCAACGACGGCAGGCGGCAGCGGCGGCAATCCGCTCGTTACCAGGTTGGTCGATATGGGCGAGCGCCGCATCAATGACATGGATGCCAGCGGCATCGACGTCGCGCTCCTTCTACTCACCGCGCCCGGCGTGCAGGTCTTCGATGCCGCAACCGGAAGCTCTCTTGCGGCGTCGACCAACGATCAGCTCGCCGAGGCAATTCGCAAGTATCCCGCTCGCTTCGCTGGTCTCGCCGCCATTGCTCCGCAGGACCCGAAAGCCGCCGCCAAGGAAATCGAGCGCGCCACGAAGCGCCTCGGCCTGAAAGGAGCTGTGGTCAACTCACATACCGAAGGCGAATATCTGGACGACCCTAAATTCTGGGAAATCTTCGAGGCCGCCGAAGCCCTCAACGCACCAATTTACATTCATCCTCGCGAGCCTTCCCCGCAAATGCTTCAGCCGTTCCTCCAACGTGGAATGGAGCGGGCGCTCTACGGCTTTGGTGTCGAGGTCGGCCTGCACACACTCGCGCTCATCACCAGCGGAACGTTCGATCGTTTCCCGAACCTCAAGATTGTCATCGGCCATGCAGGCGAGGCTCTTCCGTACCTGCTATATCGCATCGACTACTTTCAGGTCCACAAAAAGCCGTTCATGCCAAAATTGAAGATGCTCCCCAGCGAATACATGCAGCGTAATATCTACGTCACCACCAGCGGCGTCCCGTGGGGGCCCGCGATCCTGTTGGCGCAATCCGTGCTGGGAATGGATCGCGTGCTCTATGCAATGGATTACCCCTACCAGTTTCAAATCGAGGAAGTTACGATGACGGACAACCTGCCGCTGAGCGACGCCGACAAAAAGAAACTCTTCCAGACCAACGCCGAGAAGGTGTTTTCACTGTGATCATTGTGACCGGATTCGCAGCCGCGCCTGCGTGCCCCGAGTCTGCAACAAATAGATGACGGCGCTGCCACCGGTAACCACCAGCAGCCCCACGATTTCTGCGCGCGACGCCAGCGCAATCAGAAGCAGCATGCTGCCGATGCCAATCGCAGCCGCGGCTCCGAGCCAACGGAAGTTCAATGGCGCGCCGGCTACGGCCACGCCACGGCGCGCGAGCCGCCAAGCTGCCGCGCAGCCGCCCATGTAGAAGACCGCCGTGGCCAGTGTTGAGAGCACAGCCAATTCTGCAAAGGTTCCACTCAACGCGAGTCCGGCCGTCAGCGCGGCGTAGCACAAAATCGCGATATGCGGCGCATGCGTGCGCGGGTGGACGCGCCCGAGAGCGCGCGGCAGCAATCCGTCGCGTGCGAAAGCGAAGAGCATTCGCGGCGTACCTAGGATGTCGCTGCCAATCCAGCCGAACATTGATAATCCCGCACCCGCCAGCATCAGCAGGCGCAGCGTGGGATTAATCCGCGCCATCGCATCGGCCAGCGGCACTGTCGAATGCGACAATGCAGGACCAAGAATCCCCTGCGCGATAACTTGAATTGCGATGTACAGCCCTATAACGAACGTCATCCCCATCGCCAGCCCCCGCGGAATGCTGCGCGACGGTTCCGCTATCTCGCCGCTCGCGGCCAAGGGCGTCTCCATGCCGGAGCATACGAAGAGCGCGAGAATCACAGCACGGCCGAGTCCCGAAGTGCTCAGATGTATCGTCGGCACAAAATTGGCGCGATGCATCGCGCCGGCGCCGGCGATCACAAAAATCGCGATCGGAATCAATTTCAGCGCAGTTGCCGCATCCACCATCCGCGCCCCGCGCGCCACGCCGCCGGTATTCACCAGCGCGATGCCGCCGATCACGCCGATGATCACCGCCGCATGAACCGGCACCACGAATCGCGGCGGCACCACGCTTACAGCCACGTCGGCAAGGGCCGCAGCCACACCGCCGCAAGCAAGAGCATTGCCCAGCCACAGCATTGTGCCGGCGATATAGCCCGCCAGGGGCCCAAAAGCAGCTTCGATATAGCCGTAGGCTCCGCCGCTGGTCGGCATCCGGCTGCCGCCCTCGGCAAAGCAAATGGCCACCGCTCCGATCGCCACCCCGCAGACCAGAAAGGCCGCAGCGGCATACACGCCCATTGAAGCGGCGAGCTCGCTGGGCACCGCAAAAATGCCGGCGCCGATAACGATGTTGACGATACTCGCTGCCAGAGCCCAGGATCCGACGGCTCGCACCAGCCCGGCATCCCGTTGGTTCTCTTTCACGCGCAGTACCGTAGCATGCGCGAGCACGCTGGCACAGTGCTCTTGCATCGCCGCACGAAACGCGTTTTGCTTGTAACCGCGCCGCTGTATTGCATACAATCGCGGACGCTTGTAACTCCACGGGAGAATTGAATGAGCCAGCGGATTGCCGCGAAAATCACCGCCGTAGCCGGTTACGTTCCACCCCGCGTCGTCACCAACGCCGATCTCGAAAAGATCGTGGATACAACCGACGAATGGATTCGCACGCGCACAGGCATCCGCGAAAGGCATTATGCCGAGCCCGGCGTCGCTTCCTCGCACCTTGGGACAGAGGCCGCCAAGAAACTGCTGGTGGCGAAAGGCCTGCGCCCCGAGGAAATAGACATGATCGTGGTCGCAACCGTGACGCCCGACATGCTTTTCCCGGCCACCGCTTGTCTGATCCAAGACCGCCTGGGCGCGACCAAAGCCTGGGGATTCGATCTCTCCGCCGCATGTTCCGGATTCGCTTACGCGCTCACAGTCGGCGCGCAGTTCGTCGGCGCGGGATCGCATAAGAAAGTCCTCGTCATCGGCACCGACGTAATGACCTCCATCCTCGATTTCAAGGACCGCGCCACCTGCGTCCTTTTCGGCGATGGCGCCGGAGCCGTGCTCTTGGAACCGGCGTCAAACGATACGGAGGGAATTATCGATTTCTCGCATGATATCGACGGTTCCGGCGGCGGCAATCTCTACATGCCCGCCGGCGGCTCGCTGCATCCGCCATCGTGTGAAACCGTCGAGAAACGCATGCACTACGTTCATCAGGAAGGCCAGCAGGTCTTCAAATATGCGGTCAAGCGTCAGGCCGAACTCGCCTGCCAGATGCTGGAGCGCAACGGCCTTTCGAGCCGCGACCTCGCCCTCGTTGTCCCCCATCAGGCCAATCTGCGCATCATCCGCGCGATGCAGGAACGCCTTGGCGTGGATGACTCGAAAGTCCTCGTCAATATCGACCGCTACGGCAACACCACCGCCGCCACGATTCCGCTGGGTTTGGTCGATGCCGTCGAGCAGAAGCGCTTGCGCAAAGGCGACCTCGTCCTCCTCGTCGCCGTCGGCGCCGGCTACACTGCCGGCTCCGTCCTAATGCGCTGGGCCTACTAAAGCGCCTCCCCGACATCATGTGGAGTGCGGGAGCTTGCTCCCGCTGTCTGCCGCCCAAGCTTGCCTGGGCGTGCTCCTCACCCGGCCCAAAACCACGGTCCCAACCGATCCTCACCGTGGACGATTCTTCTTTACACCAACAACCACTTGCACCGATTCGGGCGGTGGTGTAAAGATTTTCTCCGTATCCTAGGACTACGCCCTGCGCCCGCCGCCTTCGCCTGGCGCAGAATCGAGGACCCCGATGCGCATGCCGACCGCGATTGCTGTGTGTGCCGCCCTTTTCGCCATTGCCGGATGGCCGCAAAGGAAGACAAGCGGCGCTACGACTGCAGCCGCAGCGCAGGCCAGCGGTTGGAGCAAAAATGGCGCATCGGCCTGCAAGAAATTGCTGACGCCAGATTTCCTCAGGGCCATCCTGGCTCATCCTGCCGGCGAGATCGAACCGGGGGGCGACGGGCAGAGTTGCAGTTACAGCGCCAATAGCGGACTCACCACCCTCAAGATCGAACTTTCCGACCACGTCACGCGAGAGGGTTGGGAACGGTACAACAAGCAGTATCGTCCCACGGCGGTACCCCTCGCAGGAGTGGGCGACAAAGCGGTACGGACGGAAAACCCCGATGTTGTTTACGCCTGGAAGAATGGCGACCGCGCCTGCGGCCTGATGCTGCTGGCTATCGACGAACAACCGAAACTCGCTGGCGAAGCGCTGGCGAAGAAACTCGGCGGAATCTGCAACCAGCTATTCGCTCTGCGGTAATCGCAAGCGTCACATGTCCCCCAGTACGGCAGCGCTCGCAAGTCAGTGAAGCGAGGATGAACAGGAAGCAGTGGGCGATTCTTGCTGCAGGTGCGGGCGTGCTTTGTGCAGTTGCGCTTATGGCGGTGAGTTCGCTGGTCGCGCGCCGCGCTGATGACGTCCAGGCGCAGTGGAACGCGTTGGCCGACGCATATTTCTCGCAGGTGTATTTCCTCTACAACCCCCGCACGAATAATTCCGTCTTTGCTTTTTGTTCGCCTGCTGCTATAATCCTCTCCGATAAATGAGCCGTGCGGTCCCGCGTCACTCTGTTAGAATCGGGCCGCCCGCCGTAGGCGGGACCTAAACGAAACACCCCTTCGAGGTAAATCATGAACGACGAAAAGTCTAAAAACTTGGATTTGGCAATTTCGCAAATTGAAAAGCAATACGGCAAGGGCTCGATCATGCGGCTCGGGAATCGCGACGTTCTCGTTCCCGTCAGCGTGATTTCCACCGGCTCGATCTCGATTGACGCCGCTCTCGGCGTCGGCGGATTCCCGCGCGGCCGCGTCATTGAAGTGTACGGCCCCGAATCCGGCGGCAAGACCACTCTCACCCTGCACGTGATTGCCGAAGCGCAAAAGACCGGCGGCATCGCTGCGTTCATCGACGCCGAGCACGCCCTCGATCCGATCTACGCGCGGAAGCTCGGTGTGGATGTGGACAACCTGCTTGTCTCGCAGCCCGATAACGGCGAGCAGGCTCTGGAAATTGCCGAGGCCCTGATTCGCTCCGGCGGGGTTGACGTGGTTGTCGTGGATTCGGTCGCCGCGCTGGTGCCCAAAGCCGAGCTCGAAGGTGAAATGGGCGAGCCGCAGATGGGTTTGCAGGCGCGCCTGATGTCGCAGGCGCTGCGCAAACTCACCGCGATCGTTTCGAAATCCCGCACCTGCCTGATTTTCATCAACCAGATTCGCGAAAAAATCGGCGTGATGTTCGGCAACCCCGAAACCACTACCGGCGGCCGCGCGCTGAAATTCTATTCCTCGATTCGCGTCGATATCCGGCGCATTCAATCCATCAAAGAAGGCGACCGCGTGGTCGGCTCGCGCACCCGCGCCAAAGTGGTGAAGAACAAAGTTGCCGCGCCCTTCCGCGAAGCGGAATTCGACATCATCTACGGCGAAGGTGTTTCGCGCGAAGGCGATTTGCTCGATCTAGGCGTAATGAAGAATGTGCTGGAAAAATCCGGCACGTGGATTTCTTACAAGGGCGAACGCTTGGGCCAGGGCCGTGAAAACGCGCGCCTCTTTTTGCGCGAGCATACTGACGTCCGCGACAAAATTGAGCACGACCTTCGCAAGGCGCTCGGTCTCGGCTCGCACGCGAACGTCCCACGACGACAAAAAGCCGGCAGTCGAGGCCGAAAAAGCCCAAGGTTGCGGTAGCGGCGGGCCAAGGCCGCAACAACCGCTAGCGCAAAGCGATAATCGCCTCAGGCGGACGCGCTCGTTTGTGCCGCGCGCGGATACCCCGCGCTAGCCATTACTTCTTCGCTCTGCGCCCGGTGGCGGTCGCAATGTGCCGCAACCAGGAGCAGCCACTGATACAGGTCCAGTTCCCCGAATACGCGATGCGGGAAGAAGTGCTGCCTCAAATCCACAGTGGTGGTTGCCGCAAACTCGTGCGTCCGCTGCCGCACTCGGTCGAATTCGTTCAATAGTTCTTCGTGCCGCCATCGGCCTGTCGGCACGAGCATTTCCGGAGCCTGGAAACGGGTCACGCGGCCCGCCACGTCGGCAACCAGTGCGTCGTCCTCCATCGCGCTGCTCTTCGAGGGATCGGGCCCGCTCTCGAGTGTCTTTTCAACAAGGCTTAGTACGCGCCCTTCCACGGTCGTGATGTGCTCCACGCATTCGGCGACCGACCAGCGGCCCGGCTCAGCGCGATAATGCCATTGCTCGCGCGAGAGGCCCGCTCCCATCCGGTGTAGTTGTTCGCGGGATTCGGTCAAACTCTTCAAAAGGGCTTCGCGTTCCTCTGGGGTCATCGGGTCTCCCTGCCCGGGGCAATTTACGGTCATCCAAGTGGCGCCATCATAGCCAAACTTGCCGTTTTTTGCTCCTCAAAAGTTTCGAGTTAGAAGGAAGGCAAGCGGCAAACTAGAAGGATTTTCGGGCGATTTGGAACGGAATAGCTACGCTTCGGGGTCGGGTTTGGGAGCGTAGGGATACTTCAAAGTCTTGCTCGTGTGGGCCACGCGGTATTCGTCCAATTCCTGGTTGGTCAGAAAAAAATGATTTTCGGCCGGATGATTTTCCGCGCCGGCAAGCTCGCGGTGCAGCTTATGGGAACAAACATCCGGCGCATCCTGGTAGCGGACGCGGCGGGAATCGAACGCTTCGTTGGTAATCGTGATTGTGTATTCGCGCGGTTCTTCCTCACGCTCTCGAACGGTAAAGGTGTACTCGCGGGCCCGCGGCTTTGATTGGAAACCGACGAATTGGACGATGATGTTATCGTTCACGGGAACTCTGGAACTATCTCCCTCACTACAACTTCTTTATCACTGCGATGGCGACTGCTTGCAACTGCTCACAAAAAAAGGGCGGGCTAGCGATGAGCCGGCCCGCCCTTTTTCGACTAGAGGCTAGTGACGTTCGCAGCCTGCAGACCCTTCGGTCCACGGGTAACTTCGAATTCAACCGCCTGGCCTTCGTTCAGCGACTTGTATCCCTCCGCTTGAATCGCGGAGAAATGAACGAAAACATCCTCGCCGGACTGGCGCTGGATGAACCCGAATCCCTTGCTGGCATTGAACCACTTCACTGTTCCTTGTTCTCTCACTGATGTACTCACTTTTCTTTTTAAGCTATTTGTGCTTCTCGACCGCCTCCAGCCGTAAAGCGAAAGAGGCCGCAAGTTGGAACTTGCAGCCCCTTCAAACGAATCTAAAGGTGTTACAAGAGCAACAAACGCAGGCCAAACATAGCATGCTTTACCGCTCCCCACTAGTGAATTCTCCGCGGCGAGTTCGAACGCATTTTGAACGAATTGCGTTGCAAGCAAATCGCCGGTGAAGCGCCGCGCACGAAAGAATACGAAACCTCCTCGTAATAGACCTTTTCCGATAACGGTGCCATTTCGGACAGATTTCATTCCCATCAGTCACTTAAACTCACGTCGGCTGAATTTCTTTCGCCTAAACATCGAATGGTGTATTCGCCTATCTGAGCACCGTGCTTCTCGGTTTGGTTTGCTTCCCAATGCGCATCGATATTCCACCCGTCGCCTCTGTCCGTTGCCCGACCGCTAAATGAAAGGGACCTAAGATGAATTCCGTGGACACGGCGATTGGCCAAGGCACCAAAGAGCCAAGTCCCAAGTGGCGTGAACGACTGAAGGCGCTACGCCTGAACACTCCCGCGATCGTTCGCATGGTGTGGGAATCGTCTTCGAAAGTCGTGGTGGCAAGCCTCTCGGCGAGACTAGTCGCCGCTCTGATCCCGCTCGCCATGTTGGCGGTAACCCGGTTAATCATCAATGCGATCTATCTCCTCCTATCGCACCACAAGGCGCTCCCTCCGTATTTTTGGTGGTTGGTTGTGCTGGAATTTGTCCTCGCGAGCTTGGCAACAATCTTGCTTCGCGTCCTCGATTTCTGTGACAGCGTGCTCGCCGATAAATTCACTCGCCACATCAGCACACGAATTGTGAAGCACGCTTCGCGCCTTGACCTAACGTCTTACGAGGACCCGCTCTTTTACGACATGATGGAGCGCGCCAGGGTACAAGGCACAGACCGCTTGATAATGATTCAATCGGCCGGACGCTTATTCCAAGAGGCCATCACAGCGGCTAGCTTAGCGGCTAGCATTTTTTTCTTTTCTCCATGGCTTCTTTTCGCTCTCATCATTTGCGTGGTTCCGGCTTTCCTCGGCGAGACCCACTTCGCATTCCTTGGTTATTCGCTAAGCTTCCGCCAGACGACAGCTCGCCGCCAGATGGACTACCTGAGAACCTTGGGCGGGAGTAAGGAAAGCGCCAAAGAGTTAAAACTATTTGGACTGGGGCCGTACCTCGTGGGCCGTTACACAGCGCTTTCGGACGAGCTCCATCGTCAGACAGTAAGGCTGGCAAAACGTAAACTACTCTTCGGATCATTCTTGACGCTCTTGGGCACGGTCGGGTACTACGGGACCTATGCCTTCGTCATCTATCGGACGGTCACAGGCGCATTGACCCTCGGAACCATGACTCTCTTGGTTGGAGCTATTGCCGGGGCCAGCACGAACATCCAAGCGTTCTTTTCAACTTTTTCCGTCATTGCCGACCAGGCGATGTTCATGAACGATTTGCTGAAATTCTTCTCCATACAGCCCAGGATTTTCTCGAAACCTGGCGCACTGCCCGCTCCGCGACCCATTCGGCGAGGATTTGAATTCAAGAATGTTTCGTTTTCTTACCCAGCGAATCCAAGGCTCGTACTCGACAACGTCAGTTTTCACTTGGAACCATTTTCGCGAATCGCTCTGGTCGGGGAGAATGGGCAGGGGAAGACAACCATCGTGAAGCTGCTCACGCGTTTGTACGACCCTACTGGAGGGCAGATCCTTCTGGACGGTGTAGATCTGCGTGAGTACGACCTGGAAGATCTGTGGAAGGAGATCGGCGTCATCTTCCAGGACTTTACACGCTACGAGATGACCGTCTCTGAAAACATCGCCATTGGTCAAATCGACCGGCGAGATAACACATTTCACATCCGCACCGCCGCCCATAAGAGCCTGGCAGAGCTATTTATTCGAAAGCTACCCAAGCGTTATGAACAGCCCCTAGGCTGCCGATTCGAAGGCGCCGTCGATCTGTCCGGCGGAGAGTGGCAGAAAGTGGCGCTGGCCCGGGCCTATTTGCGTGATGCCCAGTTGCTGATCCTGGATGAACCGACAGCCGCGCTGGATGCGAAATCCGAGCATGAGGTGTTCGAGCGATTTGGTGAACTCACCAAGGGCAAGATGGCCCTTTTGATTTCCCACCGTTTCTCCACCGTTCGAATGGCGGATCGAATTATCGTCCTTGAGAGTGGAAGAATCG
>CAVPWV010000007.1:0-48689 GCA_963709445.1 uncultured Acidobacteriota bacterium | reverse complement strand
CCAGGATTGCCGCGGGAATAATCGCGGCGCCCGCTCGTTTCAAAAGATCGCGTCTATTCACGGATAGGGCTCGCTGCCGGGCAAACTGTCAGCTTTGGGTTCGGAAGCGCCGCGTTCGGATTCCGGGCGGGTGAGATACGCCGCGATTAAATCCAGCTCGCTATCGGGAACTTCGATCCGCGTATGGGGCGGCATGCTATTGATTCCCACGCGAGTAATCTTCTTGATGTACTCGACGCTCAAATCCGTGCGCGACGCGAGCAGCGCTTTATCTTTGCCGAGACGCCGCCCGAGCATCAACGTGCCCGTCCCGCCTGCGAGATGGCAATACCCGCAGCCAGCTTCAAATAGCGCCTTCCCCTCCACCATTTTGCGCGCGGAAGCGTCCGACGCTTTCTCTTGGGCGCGCAGGTCCGCTATTCCGAAAGCGGCGAGCAACCCGCCCAGCGCGATTACGATCGCCAGTCTTGCAAGACATCCTGTTTCGGGAAATATTTCCAGATCACGTCGTCTTTCCGATATGTTTTCGGCCAGATTCCCTGCTTGCCGGGAGCCAAAATGCCGTTGGTATTGAGCGCGTCCTTCACGGTTTCGTTGAGCAGGCGGAAGGCATGATTATTGTAATCGAAGGTGAGGGCCACGTCGTCCATGTAGGAAAGGTGCGTCCGGTATTCGGAGTAGCCTTCCTTCGCCGCATCAGCCACGAGGACCTTGAATAAAGCGCGCACCTTGGCCGTCAGCGCCGCATCGTTCTGATCGTAAACCATCAAGTTGACATTCGTCGTGTAGCGCTCCATCAGCGTGAACGAGCCGTAATAGTCCACCCCGATTTCTTCGTAGCGTTTCTTGGTGCTATGAAACTGCTTCAACACGTGCTCGCTGGTCGGCGGCATCACCGGCGAAAATCCGAGGTGCCCGCCGCGGCCGCCGCGCCAATTCACGATCTGCAGCGCGTTGGTGCTGGGAATACCCGCGCCTGAATTGGCGATGGGATCGCCGCGATGCCACTTCGTCACTTTGAATTCCTGCTTGGTGTGTTTGGCGAAGGCATTCTTGATGATGCGCGCGTGAGCTTCGTTCACATCATCGTATCCGTATAGCCGCAGGTCGATGTTCCACCAGCCCAGCCCAAATTTCTGCAGCACCTGCCTGAGCACGTCGTCCGGCATGGCCCCATCGCCGTCATACCATTGGCTGCGTTGCGACTGCGTCGCGGCGATACGCAGCGAGTTGCCGATGCTCGGGCTTTGCAGCAGCACACCGTTCAGTCGCAGCGGCGCGAGCTCGTCCACCGCCCAACCGACGTCGTCCGGCTCTTGCAGCTGCATGGCGAGTCCTAGCGTGGCTTCGGGCTCCGGCATCAGCCACAGCCCCATTTTCGTTACCACGCCGAAATTCGATTGCACGAACAATTGGTCCCACGCCGGCCCGAACCCATACTTGAATAACTGCCAGCAAGGGCTGTTGGACATCGCGCCCGTGCCGGTGCGAACCATCTCACCATTCGGAAGCACGACCTCCATCCCGCATATGTGGGTGGTGTTGTCGCCGTACGGTGTGTAGCCGTAGCCGCGCTCGAGCGCATTGCCCACCACGCTGCCCCAGGAGTTCGCCGGCACAGACATCCACAACGGAATTTTGTTCGTCTGCAAATAGTTGAACAGGTCGAAGAAGCCCACGCCCGGCTCGATCAAGCAGTAGCCGAAGCGCTCGTTCACTTCCAGAATCCGCCTCATCCGCCCTAAATCCAGCACCACGGTGCCGCTCATGCATGGCGCCGCCGCTCCATATCCTAAATTCTTGCCGCGCGAGATCGGCCAGAGCGGCACCTTATGTTCGTTGGCGATGCGAATGATGGCCTGCACTTCCTCGGGCGATTGCGGACCCACCGCCGCGCTCGGAAGATGCTGGTCGGCGTCGCCCGCGGCATAGATGTCCATGTACGCGTGGCGATCTTCGTCGGTCGCCAGCACCCACTGCTTGCCCACCACTCCGGCGAACGCGTCCAGCGCCTTCTGGAAGGATTTCTCGGATACGTTTGGCGGCAGAACGATGGACATTGGCGATCAATCTCCCTTGCATGCGCCCGGTGAGCTCAGTATGGCGTGAAGGCAAATTCGCGGCGCGAATGCGTGGATAGCACGCGGGATTTTTTCAGTCAATGAATTTGTAGCTTGCGGGGATTTGCCGGGCGGCCAAAACAAATTATCTCGATGGGGGAGACGTCGTCAGCACGCGGCGCTCTGCTTGGTGCGTGGCTTCGTAGATTTGATCGAAACTTTCGATGGCAAAAAGCAGGTGGTGGATGCTGTCCACTTTTACCGGAGTGTTCAGAACTTCATCGAGGCTGAAGTCTCTCACCTCGCAGCCTCCCTCGAACACGTTGCTGCACTCGCCCTGAGAACTGATCACACCACTGCCGTACATTTTAAGCCGTCAGTCCTCTCGAATCAGCCCGAATTCCACGGTGTACCAGAAAAGGCGTCCCAGGCGTTCCAGAGTTTCCTTGTCCTTGATTCGCGCAAATGCTGCCGTAGTGCTGCAGGAAATCCGCGAACACGCGATGCGAGTGCATCGGAACATCCAAGACATCGTGAAAGATATGGGGCTCGGGAGTGTATTCGAGCGAGCTGCGGCTCGCGGCTTCGTGGTCGTGGGAAACATGCGCGCGCCAGCATTTCGAAAAAAGCGTCGCTGGGCAGAAAACCGCTCACCGGGGTTGCGCTCCATCCGGTGCGCAGTTTAGATGGCGCGCTGATCGCGGCGAGATTGGGAAGCTTGTCGCTCTCGAGTCCGATGATTTCGTATCCTTCAAGGTGGCTCGGCGCGCGAAGCTTTCGATCTGCGGGAGCCGCCGCCGGACGAGCTCCGCCCGCGCCGCGTGCTGTTCCGGCGTGTACTCGTCATATTTCTGCTCGATCAGATACGACGCCGCAGCCTTGAGCTTCATCGCGCTCTCTCCATCACAAGTTCAGATCTCCATGACGTTCACCGAGGCCGACCCGGGCTTCGGCAATCCGCATTCCATCCGTGTGTGCAGTGCCGCTCGCCCACCGCCCCGAATCGCGGCCCTCATCGGTCATCGGCCGTTTTTCCGGTTATTCTCCGGACGTCATGCCACCAGCGCCGGATCAGCGTCGTTTTGCATGAAGGACGCGGCGTGTTCCCGCCGTCGCTATAGATATTCCCCTCGTAAACGTAGTGCAGGCCGGCTTGCAGGGCGATGGCGCGGGCCGCGTGCAGGTTTTCCGGCGGCGTGTTTCCAGGTCGCGCAATTTGAAATCTGGATGAAACGCCGTGAAGTGCAGCGGAACATCCGGACCGAGATGCTCCAGCACCCAATCTACTAGCGCGCGCGTTTCGCTCGGTGCGTCATTGAGGCCCGGAATCATCAGGTTCGTGATCTCGAACCACACATTCGTTTCGTTCTTGAGCCACTGAAGCGTATCGAGAACGGGCTGCAGATGCGTCAGCGTGATGCGGCCGTAGAAATTTTCGGTGAAAGCTTTCAGGTCGATATTCGCGGCGTCAATGTGGTCGTAAATGTCGTGAAAAGCCTCACGGGTAATGTAGCCATTCGAGACCATCACTGTCTTGAGGCCGTGTTCCTTCGCCGCGCGGCAGATGTCGATCACGTATTCGCCCCAGATTGTGGCTCGTTACGTAAATGCGATCGAAGGGCATCCGTTGCCAATCGCCAGCGCAACTACATCTTCCGGTGGCACGTGCGACGATCGCACCTGATCGGCCCGGGATTTCGAAATGTCCCAATTCTGGCAGAAAAAGCAGCCCATATTGCAGCCAGCCGTGCCCATCGAAAAACACGCGTGCCGGGAAGAAAATGATTCAGCGGCTTTTTCTCGATGGGATCGATCTGCAGCGCAGCTGGGTGCGCGTAGCCGAGGCGTAAAGTTTTCCGCCCTGATTCGCGCGGATGAAACAGACCCCCGCTTGCCCTTCCCCAATGTGGCAGTGCCGAGGACACAGATAACAGTGGACTTTGCCAGTGGCTTCAGGTTCCACCACTGAGCCTCGTGAAGTGCCGCCGTCTTTTGGAGGGTTGTGAGGTCGCGCATGACGAACCCGTGGAACACCATTATACTCCCAGGATTGCCGCGGGAATAATCGCGGCGCCTGCTCGTTTCAAAAGATGTCGTCTATTCACGGATAGGCTCGCTGCCGGGCAAACTGTCAGCTTTGGGTTCGGAAGCGCCGCGCTCGGATTCCGGGCGGGTGAGATACGCCGCGATTAAATCCAGCTCGCTATCGGGAACTTCGATCCGCGTATAGGGCGGCGTGCTATTGATTCCCACGCGAGTAATCTTCTTGATGTACTCGACGCTCAAATCCGTGCGCGACGCGAGCAGCGCTTTATCTTTGCCGAGACGCCGCCCGAGCATCAACGTGCCCGTCCCGCCTGCGAGATGGCAATACCCGCAGCGAGCTTCAAATAGCGCCTTCCCCTCCACCATTTTGCGCGCGGAAGCGTCCGACGCTTTCTCTTGGGCGCGCAGGTCCGCTATTCCGAAAGCGGCGAGCAACCCGCCCAGTGCGATCACGATCGCCAGTCTTGCAAGACATCCTGTTTCGGGAAATATTTCCATATTATGTCTTCTCGCTCCGATATGTTTTCGGCCAGATTCCCTGCTTGCCGGGAGCCAAAATGCCGTTGGGATCGAGCGCGTCCTTCACGGTTTCGTTCAGCCGGCGCAAGGCATGATTATTGTAATCGAAGGTGAGGGCCACGTCGTCCATGTAGGAAAGGTGCGTCCGGTATTCGGAGTAGCCTTCCTTCGCCGCATCAGCCACGAGGACCTTGAATAAAGCGCGCACCTTGGCCGTCAGCGCCGCATCGTTCTGATCGTAAACCATCAAGTTGACATTCGTCGTGTAGCGCTCCATCAGCGTGAACGAGCCGTAATAGTCCACCCCGATTTCTTCGTAGCGTTTCTTGGTGCTATGAAACTGCTTCAACACGTGCTCGCTGGTCGGCGGCATCACCGGCGAAAATCCGAGGTGCCCGCCGCGGCCGCCGCGCCAATTCACGATCTGCAGCGCGTTGGTGCTGGGAATACCCGCGCCTGAATTGGCGATGGGATCGCCGCGATGCCACTTCGTCACTTTGAATTCCTGCTTGGTGTGTTTGGCGAAGGCATTCTTGATGATGCGCGCGTGAGCTTCGTTCACATCATCGTATCCGTATAGCCGCAGGTCGATGTTCCACCAGCCCAGCCCAAATTTCTGCAGCACCTGCCTGAGCACGTCGTCCGGCATGGCCCCATCGCCGTCATACCATTGGCTGCGTTGCGACTGCGTCGCGGCGATACGCAGCGAGTTGCCGATGCTCGGGCTTTGCAGCAGCACACCGTCCAGTCGCAGCGGCGCGAGCTCGTCCACCGCCCAACCGACGTCGTCCGGCTCTTGCAGCTGCATGGCGAGTCCTAGCGTGGCTTCGGGCTCCGGCATCAGCCACAGCCCCATTTTCGTTACCACGCCGAAATTCGATTGCACGAACAATTGGTCCCACGCCGGCCCGAACCCATACTTGAATAACTGCCAGCAAGGGCTGTTGGACATCGCGCCCGTGCCGGTGCGAACCATCTCACCATTCGGAAGCACGACCTCCATCCCGCATATGTGGGTGGTGTTGTCGCCGTACGGTGTGTAGCCGTAGCCGCGCTCGAGCGCATTGCCCACCACGCTGCCCCAGGAGTTCGCCGGCACAGACATCCACAACGGAATTTTGTTCGTCTGCAAATAGTTGAACAGGTCGAAGAAGCCCACGCCCGGCTCGATCAAGCAGTAGCCGAAGCGCTCGTTCACTTCCAGAATCCGCCTCATCCGCCCTAAATCCAGCACCACGGTGCCGCTCATGCATGGCGCCGCCGCTCCATATCCTAAATTCTTGCCGCGCGAGATCGGCCAGAGCGGCACCTTATGTTCGTTGGCGATGCGAATGATGGCCTGCACTTCCTCGGGCGATTGCGGACCCACCGCCGCGCTCGGAAGATGCTGGTCGGCGTCGCCCGCGGCATAGATGTCCATGTACGCGTGGCGATCTTCGTCGGTCGCCAGCACCCACTGCTTGCCCACCACTCCGGCGAACGCGTCCAGCGCCTTCTGGAAGGATTTCTCGGATACGTTTGGCGGCAGAACGATGGACATTGGCGATCAATCTCCCTTGCATGCGCCCGGTGAGCTCAGTATGGCGTGAAGGCAAATTCGCGGCGCGAATGCGTGGATAGCACGCGGGATTTTTTCAGTCAATGAATTTGTAGCTTGCGGGATTTGCCGGGCGGCCAAAACAAATTATCTCGATGGGGGAGACGTCGTCAGCACGCGGCGCTCTGCTTCGTGCATGGCTTCGTAGATTTGATCGAAACTTTCGATGGCAAAAAGCAGGTGGTGGATGCTGTCCACTTTTACCGGAGTGTTCAGAACTTCATCGAGGCTGAAGTCTCTCACCTCGCAGCCTCCCTCGAACACGTTGCTGCACTCGCCCTGAGAACTGATCACACCACTGCCGTACATTTTCAGCCGGCCGTCCTCTCGAATCAGCCCGAATTCCACGGTGTACCAGAAAAGGCGTCCCAGGCGTTCCAGAGTTTCCTTGTCCTTAATTCCCGCGCAAACGCTGCCGTAGTGCTGCAGGAAATCCGCGAACACGCGATGCGAGTGCATCGGAACATGGCCGAAGACATCGTGAAAGATATCGGGCTCGGGAGTGTATTCGAGCGAGCTGCGGCTCCGCGGCTTCGTGGTCGTGGGAAACATGCGCGCCGCCAGCATTTCGAAAAAAGCGTCGCTGGGCAGAAAACCGCTCACCGGGGTTGCGCTCCATCCGGTGCGCGGTTTCAATCGCGCGCTGATCGCGGCGAGATTGGGAAGCTTGTCGCTCTCGAGTCCGATGATTTCATATCCTTCAAGGTAGGCTCGGCACGCGAAGCTTTCGATCTGCGGGAGCCGCCGCCGGACGAGTTCCGCCCACACCGCGTGCTGTTCCGGCGTGTACTCGTCATATTTCTGCTCGATCAGATACGACGCCGCAGCCTTGAGCTTCATCGCGCTCTCTCCATCACAAGTTCAGATCTCCATGACGTTCACCGAGGCCGACCCGGGCTTCGGCAATCCGCATTCCATCCGTGTGTGCAGTGCCGCTCGCCCACCGCCCCGGAATCGCGAGCCCGCAGTTCGGGCAACGGCCATTTTTCAGATTATTCTTCCGGACATCATGCCACGAGCGCCGGATCAGCGTCGTTTTGCATGAAGGACACGACGTGTTCCCGCCGTCGCTATAGATATTCCCCTCGTAAACGTAGTGCAGGCCGGCTTCCAGGGCGATGGCGCGGGCCGCGTGCAGCGTTTCCGGCGGCGTGCTTTCCCGGTCGCGCAATTTGAAATCTGGATGAAACGCCGTGAAGTGCAGCGGAACATCCGGACCGAGATGCTCCAGCACCCAATCTACTAGCGCGCGCGTTTCGCTCGGTGCGTCATTGAGGCCCGGAATCATCAGGTTCGTGATCTCGAACCACACATTCGTTTCGTTCTTGAGCCACTGAAGCGTATCGAGAACGGGCTGCAGATGCGTCAGCGTGATGCGGCCGTAGAAATTTTCGGTGAAAGCTTTCAGGTCGATATTCGCGGCGTCAATGTGGTCGTAAATGTCGTGAAAAGCCTCACGGGTAATGTAGCCATTCGAGACCATCACTGTCTTGAGGCCGTGTTCCTTCGCCGCGCGGCAGATGTCGATCACGTATTCGCCCCAGATTGTGGGCTCGTTGTACGTAAATGCGATCGAAGGGCATCCGTTGCCAATCGCCAGCGCAACTACATCTTCCGGTGGCACGTGCGACGATCGCACCTGATCGGCCCGGGATTTCGAAATGTCCCAATTCTGGCAGAAAAAGCAGCCCATATTGCAGCCAGCCGTGCCCATCGAAAAAACACGCGTGCCGGGAAGAAAATGATTCAGCGGCTTTTTCTCGATGGGATCGATCTGCAGCGCAGCTGGGTGCGCGTAGCCGAGGCTGTAAAGTTTTCCGCCCTGATTCGCGCGGATGAAACAGAACCCCGCTTGCCCTTCCCCAATGTGGCAGTGCCGAGGACACAGATAACAGTGGACTTTGCCAGTGGCTTCAGGTTCCCACCACTGAGCCTCGTGAAGTGCTGCCGTCTTTTGGAGGGTTGTGAGGTCGCGCATGACGAACCCGTGGAACACCATTATACGCCCGTTCCGGAGCGCGGACGCCAAGGACGCTGGCCCAGGGTGGTTGCTCGCCAAATGACTCTCCACCATAAATAAGAGTGGCTTGACTTCCGAAAAACGCACGAGGTATAGAATCGCCCACTTGTCCCCGCAGGAGAAGTCCAGATGAAGAACGCTCTGAAGTGCACGTTGACCCTGGCCGCAGGTGTACTCGCTTTGGCGCTCCCGACGCTGGCCGGCGTGTTCACAGCTCCGAAAGCTATGCCGGAGCCGGGTACGATCGTGTTGCTGGTCGGGGGACTGGCTACTGTGATCGGTTTTCGCAAGTTCCGAAAGGGCTAGGAGCGAACCGACTTCTTCCGGGTGGCCCGCATGCATGGCCAAGAGTGGTGGTATGTCTTTGGGCTGTCGTTTGTCGTCACCGCCCTGATCGAGACGCTTTGGCCCTATCGGGTCTTGCCGAGTTCCACGCGCCGCCGCTGGACGAGCAATGCCATCCTGCAGGTCGCGTCAAGCGTGGTAATGGCGGGTGCATTCCAGTTAACTGGCATTGCGCTCGCCGCCGCCGTTCAAGCCACGCGCCACGGGGTGCTGAATAGAATTCCCTTCCCCATCTCTTTCGCCATTGGATTCGCAGCGCTGGACCTTACAAACTACGTCTCTCACCGAATTTTCCATTCGATCGGGCCCCTCTGGCGCATCCACAAGGTTCATCACACGGAAACCGATCTGGATCTCACCACGGGGTTTCGCTTTCATCCTGTAGAGGGAATTCTCTCGCAGGCCTGCCAATTGGCGGTGATCGCTCTTATAGGAGTGCCGCCCAGCGCAGTGCTACTTGTCTCCATAGCAGTGGTCGTGCAGGATTTTTTCACCCACGCAAATTTACGCCTGCCGGAGACAGCCGACCGGCTCCTGCGCTGGCTCATCGTTACTCCGGCGATGCATCGCCTCCATCATTCCGAGCGAGTGGAAGAGCACAATGGCAATTTCGCCACAATCTTTTCCTTCTGGGACCGACTCTTCGGCACGTATGTGCCAAGTCTTGCCGCGGACGAGGCAAAGGCGCGGTGGGGTCTGGCGGATGTGGCCGACGGCAGCAACTTGAATGCCGCGCGTTTGCTGGCACTTCCGTTCGGGAGAAACCGAGCGGCCTCCGCACGCAACGCAGCCGAACTCACTTCTAATTCCTAATTCTTGCGGGCCACGCGCGGCGCGGGAATTTCGTGCGCTCTGGAAAACCCAAAACGCGCGCGAGGCAATCTAACGGAGTAGAATAGCGACGACTGCTCAGGCCGCGCCGGGCCTATCGCATCGTGCGGAGGTGCCGAGATGTCAAAGTCCTTCCTTTCAAAAGCATTCATCCCATTGATCGCCATGCTTGCGCTCGCGCTAGCCCCCAATCCCGCGTTTGCGCAGCGCGGCGGAGGACACGGCGGTGGCGGCGGTTTTCATGGCGGCGGTGGAGGTGGATTCCACGGGGGTGGCGGCGGCTTCCACGGCGGCGGCGGTGCGTTTCGCGGTGGCGCGTTTCGCGGTGGCGGCGGGTTCGGTGGAGGATACCGCGGTGGCAACTTCGGGGGCGCGCGATCTCTGGGTCGAGGTGCCTACCGAGGTGGCTCGTTCATGGGTAGCAGGAGCCTTGGATCTCGTGGACCCGGCGGATTCGCACGCGGCTCCAATGCTGCAGGTCGCGGATATGGCGGCCGCAACGGATACCGAGCCCCCAATGCGATCGCTGACGGCAACTGGCATTCTTTCGGTGGCGCTCGAGGCTCCTCGAATGCAAGAGCTTCGACAGGATTTCGCAATGCCGCAATTGCGGATGGCCGATGGCACTCGTTTGGAGGCTCGAACGCGGGTCTAGCCCGAGGATTAAACGGGAGCGGCGGCTTCCGCTCCTTCGGGTCGAGTGTGGGCAATCGGGGATTCGGCAATCGTGGGTTTGGCGGCGGGAGTTTCCGCGGACGCGGATTCGGAGGATTTGGCGGTTGCTGGGGCTGCGGCTGGGGTTGGGGATTGGGCTTTGGCTGGGGCGGTTTCGGTTGGGGATGGCCGTATTGGGGACTTGGATGGGACGCCGGATGGGGCTGGCCCGGTTACTGGGGACCCGGCTGGCCCGGCTCGTATGACCCGTGGTGGGATCCTGACGGCTACATCGGGTACCCGGCAGACGGCTACCAATACGGCCCTCCGTATGCGCCACCTCCCGACGATTCCGATTATGGAGACTACTACTCTTACGGACCACCCTATGCGGCGCCGGACTCAAATTCCAATGACTACTCGACGCCGCCAACGCCAGAGAACGATCAGCCTCCGGCCGCCCAACCCTCGCCCAACGCTGAGACTTCTCCGACAACCAGCTCACCGGCCAAGCCCCAACCGACGCCGAGGGTCGAGCCAATTTCCCTCTTGCAGCACGGCGGCTGAACGTCACGCTCCATTAACAAGCTGTGCGGGGTGTAGGGTCAGTTCGATCCGCCCCACGCGCGGTGCCGGAATTTCGTACGCCATCTGAGCGGAAGAGGGATGTTTCACTTTCGAAGGCTTGCCTTCTTTCATCATGCGGTAGTGAGCTTCCTGCCAGGAAGGAAGCGTGTCCGTTAGCTGCGTCCAATGCACCACCGCCGCTTCGTCGCACCAGTCAAGCAGCTTCGGCATCACGCCGCCATGCGCGCCCTGCGTGCGAAACACGTTCATTGCCGCTCCATCTTCCCAGGCCGTCACCGTCCAAAACGCGCCGTTTGATTCGCGGAGCAACCTGCCGCCGAGAAATCCCGAGGTGCGCTGCGCCTGGCGTGCGGTCTTCAGCGCTTTCCACAAAAACGCGAGAAGGTACCGCGCCGAACGCACGCGCAAGCGGGTGACGGAAACGAGTGCCATGAAGCTCCTTACACAGCCTCAAACTATTCGATGACTCGCACCCTTAAAAAGAAGCGTGCAGATAGCGCAAGCTATATAGCTGCCAAGCTCCACGCTCCTGTTGACATTCTACAGGTCATGTGCCATCCTCCTGTGGCCAACACACAGGAGGGCCTGTGGCTGAAACGAAATCCGAAATCCTGCAAGGCACCCTCGATCTGATGGTTCTGAAAACCCTCCATGCCATCGGCCCGCTTCACGGCTACGGCATCGCGCGCCGCCTCGAACAGATCAGCGAAGACGTCTTGCAGCTCAACCAGGGCACGATTTATGCAGCGCTCGCGCGCCTGCTGCAACGTGGGTGGATTTCGGCAGCCTGGGGCGCATCGGAAAACAATCGCAAGGCGCGGTTCTACTCCATCACCAGGGCCGGCCGCAAGCAGCTCACCGCCGAAACGCAAAACTGGAAGCGCATCGCCGGCGTCATCGGACGCGTCCTCCAGCTTTCGTAAAGGAGCTAGCCCTTGGACGTCATTCTGAGCGGAGTGTCCCGCGTTTTTGGTGTTGCGCGGAGCGCCGGGACACGCAGTCGAAGAACCTCTCTTGGTTGTACGCCGAAGACTGTCAGTTCCAGGAGCTAGCTCATGTTTTCCCGGTTGCGCGTCTTGGCTTCCCGCATACGCGGCTTCTTCGCGGGCCATCGCCTCGACGAAGATTTTCAGCGCGAGCTTGCCTCTCACCTCGACATGCTCACCGAGGAAAACATCCGCCGCGGCCTCCCGCCCGACGAAGCCCGCCGCCAAGCGCGCCTCCGCCTCGGTGGCGCCCCGCAACTCCGCGAAACGCAGCACGACCTGCGCGGCCTTCCCTGGCTCGAAACTCTCCTGCAAGACGTCCGCTTCGGCCTCCGCATGCTCCGCAAGAATCCCGGCTTCACCGCCGTCGCTGTCCTCACCCTCGCCCTCGGCATCGGCGCCAACACCGCCATCTTCAGCGTGATCGACGGTGTTTTATTCAATCCGGTTCCGTTTCGAGAACCCGATCGGATTATGAGCGTGCACTCGAGAATGGCGCTGTTTCCGCACCTGGGGGTTTCCTATCCGAATTTTCTAGACTGGCAGCGGGAAAACCGTAGCCTCGAACAAATGGCCGCTTGGAGAATGGATGACTTTGCCTTAACAGGATCGGGCGAGCCGGAAATGCTCAAAGGTGAAATGGTTTCCAGCAATTTCTTCTCGTTACTCGGCGTGCGCCCCATTCTTGGACGCGAGTTCCGGCCCGAGGAAGATCATCTCGGAGCCGGGCCGGTGGCGCTTATCAGCGAGGGGTTGTGGAAGCGCCGCTTTGGTTCAAGTCCGGACATCCTTGGAAAAAGCCTCACTCTGAATGGAAAAGATTATGCCGTCATTGGAGTAATTCCGTCCCGCTTTCCGCTGATGCGCTTTTCGGATGTCTTCGCTCAGGATCGCAGCTTCGATGAGGTGTTCGTTCCCGTCGGTCAATGGGACTACAAACCTTTCCAGGACCGCCAGGACTATCTTGGTTTGCAGGCGATCGCCCGTCTCAGGGCCGGCGTGGCGCTTGCGCAAGCCCGCGCTGATTTAGACCACGTTGCACGCGAGCTCGCAGCGGCGTACCCGAAAGACGATAGCGGCGTGACCGTCAACATTATCCCGTTGAAAGAAGATGTCGCGGGAGATGTTCAACCCGCTCTGCTGATGCTTTGGGGAGCCGTAGGTTTCATGCTCCTGATTGCTTGCGCTAATGTTGCAAACCTGTTGCTCGCGCGCTCGGCGGGCCGAACGCAGGAATTCGCCATTCGGACCGCGCTTGGCGCGAGCCGCGGTCGCCTCGCGCGCCAACTCCTGGTCGAGAGCGCAGTGCTCGCCACAATCGGCGGCGTGCTGGGTGTCGTCATGGCGGGCAGTTGCGTGCAGCCCATTCTCAGCCTCTTTCCATCGAGCCTGCCCGGCACCGTCCGCGTGGAGATCAATTCCGTCGTTCTCGTTTTCGCTGTGGCCGCCTCTGTTCTAACCGGCATTCTCTTCGGCCTGGTCCCGGCCCTCACGACGTCGAAAGCTAATCTTCAAGGGACGCTCAAAGAAGGAGGTCGTGGGATCGCGGGCAGCCGCTCTCGAACACAAAGCGTATTTGTTGTGGCGGAGACCGGCCTCGCTTTGATCCTTCTCGCCGGCGCCGGACTTTTGATTCGCAGCTTCATCAGCGTCTCGGCAGTCGATCCCGGATTTGATCCTCGTCATGTGCTGACATTCAGCACTGAGCTTTCCCCGGCAAAGGCCTCCGGTCCCGGCAAAATTCGTGTTGCGCTGCGAGAATTGACTGACAGACTCACAACAACTCCGGGGGTGGAGTCGGCGAGTCTCGCGATGGGAACTCTACCTCTCGCCGGAGATAGCGTGGTCGGGTTTTGGCCGCACGGCAAGCCGCAGCCACGAAATCCCCAGGATCTTTACAGGGCCCAAGACTATCTCGTCGGCCCGGACTATTTCGCTCCTTGCGAATTCCTCTCATCCGTGGGCGAGTCTTCACACAACGCGACGACAACTCCGCTCCGACCGTTGTTATCGTTGACGAAACTCTGGCCAACAGCATCTTCCCCGGCCAGGACCCTCTAGGGAAGCGGCTCGACATAGGTCCATTTTCTCAACCTGCGGAGATCGTCGGCGTCGTGGGACACGTTAAACAGTGGGGCCTCGACGGCGAGGCAAAAGTGCGCGTCCACTACGAACTGTACTTGCCCTATATGCAGATTCCCGATGCCTTTTTGCCCCAGGCCGCGCATTCCACTTCAGTGGTCCTGCGCTCTGGAGTATCGCCGCTAGCCTTGGTTGGAACCATTCGCGAAGCGATACATGCCCTCGACAGCGATCAGGTCATCTACAACGCTCGGACGATGGACGACACGGTTGCGGACTCCCTGGCTGCGCGGCGTTTCTCCGTGATCTTGCTCGGCATCTTTGCTGGCATTGCACTATTGCTCGCGACGATTGGAATTTATGGCGTGGTTTCCTATTTGGTCGGCCAACGCACTCACGAAATCGGCATTCGCATGGCCCTCGGCGCCCAACGGCAGGATATCCTTCGCATGGTGTTCCGCGAAGGAGGCAAAATGGCCCTGCCCGGCATCGTAATGGGACTTGCCGCGTCGTTCGCATTAACCCGCTTGATGGCGTCAATGCTCTTCGGCGTCAGCGCCACCGACCCGCTGACCTTCGCGAGCGTCGTCGTGATCCTGCTCGGCGTCGCGCTCCTCGCCTGTTACGTTCCGGCGCGCCGAGCGATGCGCGTCGATCCCATGGTCGCCCTGCGCCACGAATGACTTTCGCGGAGAGGAGCTAGCTCAATGTTTTCCTGGCTGGGAATTCTAGCTTCCCGCATACGCGGCTTCTTCGCGGGCCATCGCCTCGACGAAGATTTCCAGCGCGAGCTTGCCTCTCACCTCGACATGCTCACCGAGGAAAACATCCGCCGCGGCCTCCCGCCCGACGAAGCCCGCCGCCAAGCTCGCCTCCGCCTCGGAGGCGCCGCGCAACTCCGCGAAACGCAGCACGACCTCCGCGGCCTCCCTTGGCTCGAAACTCTCCTCCAAGACGTCCGCTTCGGCCTACGTATGCTGCGCAAATCTCCCGGCTTCCTCGCAGTTTGCGTGGTCGCGCTGGCATTCGGTATTGGCGTAAACACCGCGATGTTCAGCGTGCTCTATTCCGTGGTTCTGAAACCCTTTCCCTTTCCGCAGGCGAACCGAATCGTCGTGGGATGGAAGACCGACCCCGCGAGAGGCGTCAATGACGCCGAAAAGGATCTGGTCGAGCTTTCGTATCTCGACTGGAAAGACTGGCGCAGCCGGTCCAAGAGTTTCGAAGATATGGCCGCCATGCCGACTACCACCAACGGCTACAGCTACACCATGACCGGCAAGGGCGAACCGAGGCAGATTGAAAGTTCGCGCGTGACGGCAAATTATTTTTCCGTGCTCGGCGTTACGCCCCTTTTAGGCCGCGCATTCAGGCCGCAGGACGATCACTTTGGCGCCAATCCGGTCGTGGTTCTCACCTATCAGTTTTGGAGAACTCAGTTCGCATCGAATCCACGCATCATAGGCACGGGCCTTGCGCTCAACGATACGGCATTCACAGTCATCGGGGTTTTGCCCCGCCAATTTGTTTTCCCTCAGGGAGTGGACGTTTTTACGCTTCTCACGACTTCCAGCTACCAAGCCTCCGCTCGGACGATCCTCGAAAACCGCGGCGCGGTCTTTCTTCAGATTGTCGGGCGATTGAAGCCGGGAGTTTCCCTGAAGGCCGCGAATGCCGAGTTGAATGCCATCGTCGCAAGAGTTGCTGCAGAGCATCCTGAAACCAGGAGTGACGGGCAAATCGCTGCAATACAAACTTTGCCGGACTATATCACCGGCACGAATCGGACCCTGATCTATCTACTCTTCTCCGGTTCCGTAATTTTGCTTCTGGTTGCTTCGATAAACTTGGCAAGCCTGCTTGCCACGCGAGTTTCCGGCCGCAGCGCCGAGATCGCTGTCCGAGCTGCCTTGGGCGCGGGCAAGAAGCGTCTGCTTAGACAATTCCTCACGGAAGGTCTAATACTTTCCGTAATCGGCGCCGCAGCCGGCATTGCTGTGGCCTTTCCTCTAATTCGCGTAATCGCGCATCTGGCGCCGCCGCAAATTCCGCGTCTTGCATCGGTCGCTATCAACGGCTGGGCTCTCTCCTTCGCAATTGCCTGTCTCATCCTCACTGCACTGCTCTTTGGCCTAACGCCGCTGGTGCTCATCCGCGAGCGCGGATTGCAGACGGTCATTCGCGATGGCGGTAGCAGCATTTCAGGTTCCGTGCGTGGTCGCCGAGTTGGACGAGTATTTCTGATGGCGGAAATATCCGCGACCTTGGCGCTTGTGGTCTTAACCGGCACTTTCGCCAAGAGTTTCCGCAACCTTCGGAATGTGAATCTCGGCTACGAACCCGATCACGTGTTTACCTGTGCCGTGTTCTTGAACCCGATTCACTATCCGAATGTCCCCGCTCGCCGCCGGTTCTTCCAAGACCTGATGGAGAGACTTCAGTCGAGGCCTGAAGTGATAGCGGCTGGAGCGCTGGTCCTGAGGCCGCTGGAAGGTTTGGTTGGATGGTATTCGGGTTATATTTTGCCTGGCGAAACACCGGACGAGGCGCGCCAGAATCCTCGCGCCAACTTTGAGGTGGTTACTCCGTCATATTTCAAGGCGATCGGCACGCCCTTGCTAGCGGGCCGTACATTCGGCGAAGACGAGGACGAATCGAAGCCTCTCGCGGCGGTTGTTAGCGAGAGCATCGCGCGAGCCATCGCTGGCACGCCGTCAAAGGCGCTTGGCCGGCATTTCACGCTTGGAAATCGCGGGAACGGAGATTGGACCATAGTTGGAATCGTCGCCGACGCCCGCTACAGGCGATTGAATCAGGTCAGCGGCGGTATTTTCATCTCCTACAAACAATATCCAGCCGTGCTTCGTTATGTTGTGGTGCGGACTAGGGTCGATCCTTCGGCAGTTGCGTCGATCGTGCGCCACGAGATCTCGCAGATTGACCCCTCTCAATCCGAAGGCGAGGAAAGCACCATGCAAGAGATCGTGGATGTGGCTCTCGCGCAGGATCGTTTCCACAGCAGGATGCTCGTGTTATTTGGTGCGACTGCCCTTTTCCTCGCCGCCGTCGGCGTGTACGGCGTGGTTTCCGATTTCGTCGTCACACGAAGAAAAGAAATCGGGATTCGGATGGCGCTGGGAGCCCTGCCGGCGGGGATCGTCAGTCACGTTCTGCGATCTGCCCTCCTTTGGATTTTCTTAGGCGAGATCATCGGCATCGTGGCCGCCGCAGTCTCAACAATTGCCATTCGCTCGACACTGTTTGGGGTGAATCCCATCGACCTGCTTTCCATTTGCGGCGGTTGTGCCGTCATTCTTATCGTTTCGTTCATTGCGTGCGTCGTTCCAGCTTTGCAAGCCGCAAACACGGACCCAAGCCGGGTTTTGCGACAATAAATCCGCGGATGGCCGCTAGGATTCCTGGGGGGGATGTGATGAAGCCTTTGATTTTTGCTCTCTGTGTTGTGTTTGCGTTTGGCGGCGTGAGCGCGCAGACACCGGCTGGCAGCCATCGCCGGGACATACGCAAGTGCCGATATGGCCGGGAGCAGTGCCTGATGCGCAGCCTAACGCGGGGCCGGAGATCTTTACGACGGCCGGGAAGGAGCGTTGATTGCCGGCAGGCCGGATGTGGAGATAAGTAATGTTTCGCAGCCTACGATGACGATCTATTCACCAAAAGGAAGAAATACAGGCGCTGCGGTCGTCGTATTTCCTGGCGGAGGCTATCAGATTCTGGCTATCGATCTGGAAGGAACGGAGGTCTGTGACTGGCTGACACCGAAAGGGATCACGTGTGTGCTGCTGAAATACCGCGTGCCGGGCAACGGACTATATCCAAAATCGGCGCCGTACCCGAAATCGGGACCTTATCCGGAATCACCGATGGCGCTGGAAGACGCGCAGAGAACGGTGGGGCTGGTGCGTTTTCACGCAGCCGAATGGCATATTGACCCTCACAAAATCGGAGTGCTCGGGTTTTCGTCAGGCGGACACCTGGTGGCAGCGATGAGTACTCATTTTGAGGAGCGTTTGTACCCGTCTGTAGATGCGGCCGACAAAGAAAGCTGCCGCCCGGACTTTGCCGTGGCTATCTATCCGGGACATCTGTCGCTTGCCGGGGCGGAATGGGACGCTAACCAGGGCGCCAGAAAGTTTGTGATCCACCATTCGGCAAACGCCGATAAAGAACTCAGCTTGAATCCCGATATTCATGTCACCAGCCAGACGCCGCCCACGTTTTTGCTGCAGGCTGAGGATGACCACGTGGACAGCGTGGACGACTCGCTGGCTTACTACGTTGCGCTGAAGAACGCTGGAGTTCCCGTGGAGATGCATTTGTACGCGCATGGCGGCCATGCATTTGGGCTGCGCCGCACGGACCTTCCGATAACACGATGGCCTCAGTTGGTGGAGACGTGGCTAGGTACGATCGGGATGATTCCGAAGTGACTCCTATTTGAATCTGTTCATTCGAGCTCAGAGGGTTCGTGAGCGGCCGCCGCCGTAATTCTTTTTCAGGATGGCCGCCAAGATCGCCAGCGTGGCCAGGAGCCGGATAAAGTACACCCAAGGACTTCCTTCGTTGTCCCGCGCAAAAAAGAAGAGCGTGGTCCGGTCCAGTGCCTCCAGCAAGAAAAATGCGGCGAAGGCCAGGAAGAGAACGTCGCGTGTGCTCCTCCAGAATTTCAGAAAGAACACACCGGCTGTGGTCGACATCATCACCGTAATTCCCAGTAAGAACGCCTGGATTCGAGTCATTGGCTTGTCCAGATCAATCCGTATAGCAGCAGCGCCGTCGAGATGGCGGTGGCGGCCAGCCGGTATGAATATAAGTCCACCTGCGGCAGCAGGATCAGATCGATAAACGTAATTCCGTTGGACACTCCCAGGCCTGCGAAGCACAACCCGCTCCACAGCAGCAGCTTTCTTTTGCCCGCTGCATATCCGCGGAGAAGCAAGACGGCGCACAGGAAACTGGTGAGGGCGCCAAGAAGATACACGACTTCTGCCATTTTATTCCGGCTCCTTTGTAAATCGAAAAGCGCGCGCGAAATCCCTGACCGCGGACGACCCCTTCGAGTGAATCAGATTCGAAATTCTGACAATTTGATACCGGTACGTCGCATCGACGGATTCGATCAGGCGGTCTCTCTCCTCGGACCTGGTCTCGTAGCAGTAGCTCTCATTGGAATTTGAAACCGCAACGATCAAATCGCTTCGTTGCAAGTCGGCTAAAAGCTCCCGCGCAATTTTCGCGTCCACATAAAGCCGGCGCGCCAGTTCTTCCGGAGACCATTGCTTAGGCTGGCTGTTCCACAGAAGGAGAAGGGCCTCGAGATGAGAAACGCTGTCGATCTTCTCGAGGACGAATTCGTCAACCCGGCGCTGTTCTTGGTCGCTCTCTGCCATTTCCCACGCAATCTCAACGTGGGATGATGCCACTTTCACTTGCGCAAATTCAATGCCGCTCGCTACCGTGGTAGCGTAGTTTGAAATATTCGGAGCCGACGATGACGCAGAAAATTGAAGTGGAGATTGTGAGCGAGGGGACGTTTCGCGTCCGCGTAATCGAAGGCAAGAGCGAAACGTCTCACGTTGTGACGCTGAAACCGGCCGACTGCGACCGAATCGCGCGCGGCAAACTCGAACCGGCCGAACTTGTCAGAATGGCGTTTGAGTTTTTGCTCGAGAACGAGCCCAAGGAATCGATTTTGGGGCGATTTGATCTGCCGCTCATCGGGCGCTATTTTCCCAATTTTGAGCCCGAGATGAGGCGGCGGCTGGCGACCCGCTAGCCCTGGCGGAAACGCACGCCTAACCGGCGGATCTGGCTCCCGCGAGGACGCTTTCGGCTCCTTTTATGCTTCCAGTTAGAAGGATCTTCTGCGTCAGACTAGAAGTAAAAAGCGCGGCTTTTTTTCGCTTTTACTTCGATTAGAATCCGGACGTGTGTGGAACGCTCGAATTCACGTTGCTTATCGCGGCAGGATCATTTCTAGCTGGCCTGCTAGGCTCGCTAACCGGCCTCGGTGGCGGGGTGATCATCGTGCCGCTGCTCACGCTGGCCTTCGGCGTCGACATTCGTTACGCCATTGGCGCTTCGCTGGTCTCCGTGATTGCAACTTCGTCCGGGGCCGCGGCGGCTTATTTGAAAGAAGGATTTTCAAATATTCGTGTCGGCATGTTTCTCGAAGTTGCGACGACAATCGGGGCAGTGTGCGGCGCGTATCTGGCGACGCGCGTGCCGACGGCGGCAATTGCGATCGTCTTCGGAGTCGTATTGTTGTACTCCGCGTGGATTTCCGTCAAGCCGGAGGACAAAGTACACATTCATGAACAACCCGGATCTTTCGCGCGGATGCTGAGGCTGGACGGCAGTTATCCGACGCCCGAAGGCACGATGACGTATCACGTGACCGGAGTGCCGCTGGGATTTTCGTTGATGTATGTGGCGGGAGTTCTCTCGGGGCTGCTCGGAATTGGTTCCGGAGCGGTGAAGGTGCTGGCCATGGATCGCGCGATGAAAATTCCGTTCAAGGTTTCGACGACCACGAGCAATTTCATGATTGGGGTGACGGCGGCGGCCAGCGCGGGGATTTATTTGCATCGGGGCTACATCGACCCCGGTCTGGCGATGCCCGTAATGTTAGGCGTGTTGCTGGGGGCGTTGGTGGGTGCGCGAATTTTGCCGGAGGCCAAAGTAAAGACGCTGCGGATTGTATTTGGTGTGGCGATTGCAGCCGTGGCGATTGAGATGATTGTTAAAGGCGTTCGCGGGAATCTGTAGCAGCGTTTCGCGAAGAAAATTCGCGCTGCGATGTAGCAGGCAACGGGACGGCTTGCAGATCGAAGAGAGATTCTTCGACTGCGCGTCCCGGCGCTTCGCGCAAGGGCAAAGTCGCGGGACGCTTGGCTCAGAATGACGACCGCATGCGAGGCAAAGATGACTGAAGTTCATGGCTTGAGCGAAAAGAGGTTTGAGGCGCTGATTGGAATGTTGCTTCGCACGGGCGTTGTGCTGGCGGCGATGGTGGTGCTGGCCGGGGGCGTTTTTTATTTGACGAAATATGGCGGCGTAAAACCCGACTACAGAATTTTCCGGGGGGAGCCGAGCGACTTGCGTTCGATTGAAGGAGTTGTTGGGGATGCGATTTCGCTGCATTCGCGCGGGATCATCCAGCTTGGCTTGCTGCTGCTGATCGCCACGCCGATCGCACGGGTTGCGTTCTCGGTGGCCGGATTTGCGTCTGAGCGCGACTGGCTTTACGTGGGAATTACCTTGGTGGTGCTCGGGGTGCTGATTTACAGTTTGGTGAGCAGCTGAAGTTTTTCACATCAGGCTACGAAGGAACGAGATGAAGCATTCATTCCGCAGTGCCGCGGTACTTGCAACCATTACAATCTTGATAATTTTGGGATCGAGCGCACCTGCCGGGGCGCAGACACCCGTTGGACCAATCCATCTGGAAGTGGACGCATCGCGCGCGCCGCAAAGAATTCTGCACAGCCACGAGGAAATACCGGTGCGACCGGGGCCGCTGGTCCTTTATTACGCGAAGTGGATTCCCGGCGAGCACATGCCGGACGGCCCAATTGGCAATGTGGCTGGATTGAAATTCACGGCGAACGGCAAAACGATTCCCTGGCGACGCGACCTGGTGAATATGTTTGCGTTTCACCTGGATATTCCTGCGGACGTGGCATCGCTGGATGCGGATTTTGATTTTTTGCTATCCGCGCCGGCATCGGGATATTCGGCGGGCGCGTCGGCGACGGCCGACTTGGACGTTCTCAGCTGGAACCAGGTGCTGCTCTATCCGGGGGGCTACGCGGCGGATCAATTGACATTTGAGCCGGGCCTGCGCATTCCGGACGGGTGGAAATTTGGGACGGCGCTGCCCGGTCCGAAACAGAAGGGCGACGCAATTAATTTCGCACCCGTCCCGCTGAACACCCTGGTGGACTCGCCGGTGCTGACGGGGCGTTATTTTCGCGCGATTCAGCTTACGCCGGGAGAAACCCCCTCAAACGAAATCGATATCGCGTCGGACAACCAAGCGGCGCTGGCGATGACTCCCGAAACCGAGATGCATTTTCACGACCTTGTAGAACAAGCGGGCGTACTCTTTGGATCACGGCACTATCGCGACTATCACTTCCTGCTGACCTTGAGCGACCAGGTGGCGCATTTTGGTTTGGAACACCACGAATCGAGCGACGACCGCACGAACGAGAAAAGCCTGATCGACAGCGACGAGCTGATCTATTTTTCCGATCTTCTGCCGCATGAATACGTTCATTCGTGGAATGGGAAGTACCGGCGGCCGGCCGATCTCGTAAGCACCGATTACCAGCAACCCATGCGGGACGATTTGCTTTGGGTGTACGAAGGGCTGACCGAGTATCTGGGTGAGGTGCTGACGACGCGCAGCGGGCTTTGGAACGCGCAGCAGGGGCGCGACGAGCTGGCGAGGTTGGCGTCTATATTCTCGACGCGCCCGGGCCGGGATTGGCGGCCACTACAGGACACGGCGGATTCGGCGGTGTTCCTATATAGCGCCGACACGGAGTGGGCGAACTGGCGCCGCAGCACGGATTTTTACGAAGAAGGAGAATTGCTGTGGCTGGATGTTGACACGACTCTGCGCCGCTTGACGAAGGACAAAAAGTCCATCGACGATTTCTGCCGCGATTTTCACGGCGGACCCGGCGGCAAACCGGAACTGAAAACCTATACATTCGACGACATCGTGGCAACGCTGAACAGGCTGGCGCCGTACGACTGGCACAGTTTCCTGCGCACGCGACTGGATTCCACCGCGCCTTCGACGCCGATCGAGGCCATCGAAAACAGCGGATGGAAACTCGTGTACAACGACAATCCCAATGAGATCGGGAGCGTCCGCGAAGTGGTGCGAAAAACGATAGACCTAACGCAGTCCATCGGCATTTCGCTCGGGGAAAATGGCCGGATATACGATGTGATTTACAATGGCCCGTCGTATAAAGCCGGAATCGGCCCCGGAATGAGAATCACGGCGGTGAATGGCAGCGTATATTCGCCGACGGTTTTGAAAGACGCGATCGAAGCCGCTCAAGCAACGACGGCGCCTATCCGGTTGATCATTGCGAATGGGACCGAGGTGCAGACGTACTCGGTGGACTACCATGACGGCATCCGGTATCCGCACCTGGAGCGGGACGAGAGCCGGCCGAATTACCTTGAAGAAATTTTCCGTCCGTTAGCGGCCAAGTGAGAAAGGATGCGACCGGGCCCGGCACTTTTGGAGATCAACCATGAAGAAGCTCTTTGTAATACTGGGAGTAGCGCTGATGTTGATCGGCGCAGCGACCTTGATCCATCCGGAATTGAAGATGCCTGCCGAGCAGCGGGAAGTGAACGTGGAGGGACAGAAATTAATTATAAACACCAGGCGGATCGTGACGGTGCCGGCTGTATTGAGCGGGATTGTGATCGTGGCCGGCGTCGCACTAGTTTTCGCCGGCGCGCGGAAGAGCAGAATGAGCCAAAGCACAAAGCCCACTCAATGAAAATAAAGGGGCGGATTAATCCGCCCCTTTTGTATCCAGGCTAGTCGTCCGTTATCCCACTTGCACGGCTTCCGTTCGGCCTCCGAACCTGACCTCATTCACCTGGTTGTTGTTCGAGAGAATTTCAGAAGCGCTCGGCTTCTTTTGAAGTTGGACCCAATGGCAGGGAACGGAAGCAATCACCTTGCCGTTCTTTAGCACGTTCAACTGGCTCTGATCTTCCCTCGCTTCCAAGGTGTAGTGCCCCGGCTGCAGTTGGGTGTTTCCGATGGTCGTTGCCTGTGCGGTGTCGAATCGCGCTGAGTCCTTGTGAGATGAAGCTGAAGCGGCCCAGACTGGGGCGGTGAGAATCACTGTCGCTACTACAGCGCCGAAGAATTTCGGTTTAAGAGACATTTCGTAAGTGGCCTCCTGATTGAATTATGACTTCCCTTTCGCGGAACGGGATACCGAACCGGCGGGAAGAGCGCCGTTTGTTAATGCCGAATTTCGGCGTTCACTGTTATTAGATGCAGGTTTTTCGAATAGCGACGAGGAAAGAATCACTGAAAAATCGTGATCCTGAAGCCCGCGACCGAGGGGCAAAGCGCGAAAGGGAGAGCCTAAGTCACATCGTCCGAGCAAAGCCAGACGTAAGTAGGAACCACAATTGACAGGGAGAGGCGATTGGTGACATGGTGTGCGCCTAAATTCCTCGGAGGGCTCCGATGCAGCCATCGAGGCGCAACTGTCTATGGGCATTGCTTGCGCTGCTGGCATTTCCGCCGCTCTGCGCTCCACAAGCGCGCGCCAACACCCTGACCATCACGAGTTCGCCGGCGGGCGCGACCGTCGAAATCGACGGCGTTATCGTGGGTACGACTCCATTTCACATGGAGGTTCCCGGCGGCTACTTCCATAAAACCAGAACCGTATTCGGCCAGACCCTTCAGCACCAAATGACGCTGCGCATATATAAGGATGGCTACACCTCGCAGGACCTGAGACTGACGGAGGGCCCTTTCGAATGGGTTTCCGTAAATGGGCGGACGCGAAGCCATTATTGGCTGCTAAAGGCCGATCATATCGAGGCAACGCTGGAGCCGGCCTCGACGGCATTCACGGGCAGAGTGAAAAGGACGGCCACGCGCGCGAGCGACGCTTCCGATCCTGTGGCTACTGCGCCTTCGCCACCTATAGGACATGGTGAGGTGGTGATATCTTGCGAGGTGGCCGACGCGGAGGTTTATGTGGACGGGAAATTCGTGGGCCAAACTCCATCGACGCTGCAGCTTGCGAGCGGCACTCATCATATCGAGGTAAGGTCCGAAGGAAGACGAGAGTGGGAGCGCGACCTCGAAGTTCTGAAGGACAGCCAGCTCACGCTGCATCCTGTGCTCGGAGAGTCGCGCTAAATCGCTAGATTGCGGGTCTCGCCGGCTTCCTTGCACGGACGAAGGCGCTGATGAATTTGCCGTCAACTTGGGCGGCGATGGAGTTTAAATCCAGGCCCGCCGCGGCGAGAAATTCTCTTGCGTCGTCAACTTTGTAGATGCGCGTAGCCTCGATTTCAATGGATTCAAAACGCGCGGCCTGAAGCTTTTGGCGGTACCCATTTTCCGTAAGCGCGCCCGCAACGCAGCCGACCCACAGCTCAATGCTTCGGCGAATCTCCGGCGGCACTTCCCCACGCACCACCACATCGGAAATTGCGAGGCGGCCGCCCGGCTTGAGGACGCGAAAGGCCTCGCGAAGGACGCGGTCTTTATCGCCGGAAAGATTAATGACGCAATTGGAGACGATGACGTCCACCGAATTTTCCGGCAGCGGAATATTTTCGATTTCACCCTTCAGGAATTCGACGTTGGCCAAGCCGGATTTGCGCTTGTTTTCCTCGGCGAGGGCGAGCATCTCGTCCGTCATATCAAGGCCGAAGGCTTTTCCAGCGGGGCCGACGCGGCGCGCGGATAGAAGCACGTCGATGCCACCGCCGGAACCGAGATCGAGAACCGTTTCGCCGGGCTGCAAATTCGCGAGCAAGGTGGGATTGCCGCAACCGAGGGAAGCTTGCAACGCGGCCGCAGGCACAACTGACGCCTCGTCTCCGTAGAGATTCGAGGTGATCGGGTCGCAGCCAGCGATTGAGGACGAGGGGCTCGTCCCGCAACAGGCTGAACCCTGGCCCGCGGAGACACGTTTCGCGGCTTCACCGTACTTCTCCCTGACTATTTCACGGATATTTTCGGAAGACATTGGTTACTCCTTTTCTTGTGTGGCGAACATTTTAGCACCATGCGCGAAGACGACGTTTTTGGCTTCGCGAAGCAGATCGGGAGCCAGCCAACGAAAAAGAAATGTTGCGGCCAGGGCTCCCAAAAGCTGCGCGAGGATGAACAGAGGCGCGTCGATGGGCCGGATGCCTGCAAAGGTGTCGCTCAGCGACCTCGCGATGGTGACGGCGGGATTTGCGAAGGACGTGGAAGCCGTGAACCAGTACGCGGCGGTAATGTAAGCTCCGACTGCAAAGGGCACGGCCGTCGACCGGACGCGCGAGCATCCCCAGATAACCGATAATAAGCCGAATGTCGCCACGAATTCGCTGAAGAACTGAGCGCCGCCGCTGCGAACGTGGCGCGAGATCGAAATTAGCGGAAGGCCGAACATCAGGTTTGCTGCGACGGTTCCGGTGAGTCCGCCGAGAATTTGAAATGCGATGTACTGCGAGCCCTGCTTCCAGGTGAGGCCGCGCTCGAGCGCGTCCGCCAGGGTGACGGCGGGATTGAAATGTGCGCCGGAGATGGGACCAAACGCCAAAATTAGCGCGACCAAAACGGCGCCAGTAGCGATGGTATTCGCGAGAAGTGCCAGAGCGACATTGCCGCCGGAAAGCCTTTCGGCCATGACGCCGGATCCGACGACCGCCGCCACGAGAAATGCGGTGCCGACAAATTCCGCGATGAGACGACGCGCCAGGGAGACCGTCATTGCAAACCTATGCGATCGATTTCGCGCTTGATGGCGAGCGCGTCAAGGCTCGCGATCGGCAACAACAGGAAGAGGCTGATTCGACGGTCGAGAACGGTGAACGCGTCGCGGAAGGCGCGTTCCACTTGCTCGGGAGTGCCGCGAGTGTATCCGGGATCCGGGATGCCCCAATGCGCCGTCATGGGCTGGCCGGGCCAGACGGGGCAGATTTCTTTTGCGGCGTTGTCGCAGACGGTGAAGACGAAGTTCATTTTGGGCGCATCGGATTTTGCGAATTCGCTCCAACTTTTGCTGCGCAATCCGTCGGCGGGCAAATGAGCGAGTTCGAGCTGGCGCAGGGCTCCGGGATGGATGAATCCTGCAGGGTGGCTGCCTGCGCTATATGCGGTGAACGCGGGCCGTCCTTTTTGGCTAAGGATGGCTTCGGCCATGATGGAGCGGGAGGAATTCCCGGTGCATAGAAAGAGGACGTTATAGCTCGGTGGCATGAAGTTCGTCCCTTGGCGCTGGATATATTTGCTTATCCGCATACGTCTGAGGCTAGGTCGGCGAAGCACATATATGTCAAGGCAAATGTATTGTATACTAGCGGCATGCGAAAAGGACGGGCTGGGCCATCCATGGACACGCTTTTCCGGGCGCTGGCAGACGCGACGCGGCTGCGGCTCTTGAACCTGATCGCGGACCGGGAGATCTGCGTCTGCTATTTTGTGGAAATTTTGCGGATCAGCCAGCCGAAGATTTCGCGTCATCTCGCGTACCTGCGCCGGGCGGGACTGATCGAGGCGAGGCGCGACGGCAAGTGGATGCACTACCGGCTGTCGATGCCGCAAGATCGGGCGGCCGCGAGCATCCTTCGCGAGACGCTGAAACATTTGAAGCAGAAGCCCGAAATGCGGAAGGATAGTTCGCGGCTCAGCTCCGCATGCTGCGCTCCGCGGAAATATGAACTGCCGCAGGCCGCCCCGCAACCAACGGTGGTGAACCTTGAGCTCTGAACGGCACGTACTTCTGAGAGCGGTGCTTACTTCTTCTTGGCCGCCCGTTGAGCGCGCGCTGCGGAGTTGGCAGCCACCGCGGTGCGGATAAGTTGCCTGAAGGCAGCTTCGTCGATCTTTTCTCCTTCGCGGAAGTCGATTGCACGCCGCAGGTTCCCTTCCAGGCTGGAATTGAAGAGTTTCTTCGGATCTTTGATGGAGGCTCCGCGAAAGAAGGTAAGCTTCACGACCTGCTTGTACGATTCCCCCGTGCAGACGCCGCCGTTATGGGACCAGACGGGGGTTCCTGGGTTGGTTGGCTTTACCCATTTCCACTCCTCCTCGATCTCGGGGTCGGCATCGTGGATGAGCTGACGGAGACGAGCGAGGGTCTTACCGCGCCAGTCCCCAAGTTGCTTGATCTTCTCGTCGATTAAGGCAGAGGCAGACTTCACGGGTACGAGCCCTTTCATCTCTCGAGACTTAAACCCTTAGCGAGGCACGGAACGCCCTACCGGCATAATAAGATTCCGCGCCGTTGTGATACACGAAAACAGTGTCGAAGCGGCGATCACAAAAGAGGGCGCCGCCGAGTTTTCTGATGTCGGGAGGTGTTTTCACCCAGCTCGACGTTTTCGTATCGAAGCTTCCGAGTTTCTGCAACTCTCGATATTGTTCTTCCGTTAAAAGTTCGATGCCCACGGCCGCTGCCATATCAACAGCGCTATTTTTCGGTTTATGTTCTTTCCTAGAATCCAGCGCTTCACGATCGTAGCAAACATTTCTGCGCCCTTCAGGGCTTTGCTCTGAACAATCATAAAAAATATATTCGCCCGTCTTTTTATCAAGACTAACAACATCCGGTTCACCGTCGGTCCTTTCCATTTCATGGAGTGACCACAGCTTTTCAGCATGAGCTTCCAGCCTTGCTTGTACTTTGGCCCACTCAAGACCTTTATGGCGGTTCACGTTTTTCTCAAAACGGGCTTTCAATGTTCCGAGTAGTTCTTTACGTTGCTCTTTGGAAAGGGTTACGTTTGACATAGCTCTTATGTTAATGAATTAAGTCGAGTTGGAATCTAATCTGCGTCCTAGCCGGAGCGGCGCTTCGAGTATTGCATCGTCCATACGGCTTCGTCCTGTGGTGAGTATTCTTTTCCATCCCATGGGGTGCCACAAATGTGCAAGTACGCGTATGGCGTGTCGGCGAACATGATCCACGCACCCGCGTCGCGTACGGTGGTAGGAAGGCCCGAGTGCTTCCAGTCGAAGGGCCAAAGAATCATCCAATGCGGGCCGATCGGAATTGCAGGGCTCGTCCTGTCGGAAATATGTGTATTGCTATGCTGCGTTGCGCCACACAGCATGTAGCAGAGCCCTGGCGCTTTATTCGTCGGCCGTTGTTGACCCGCTAGGGCGTCCTTGAACCACTGCATTCCTAGCTGATCGACGCACATTGGCGGGTCACCGATCTTGTTCTCATCGCCGGGCGTGCAGATCCATTCATTCGTACCCTTTCGCAATACTTCCGTAGCGTTTCCGGTGTGGTCCATCTCGGCCACGGTCGCGTCGCGGGTGACCTCCGGCGGCCCTGAGCGCATCGCACGTGCGATCTTCACCGCGCGAATCATTTCTTCACTCGATTTTGGTGCAGACTCATCTGACGGCAGCATAGCGATGGCTGAATTGCTGTAGCTGCCCGAGGCACCTTGATCCGCGAGTAGCTTGCCGCTAAGTGCGGACATAACCGCTCCGAAGAATGCCAAGCGCCCCACTACAGAGCGACGCGAAATATTGGCTCCCGCGCCGTTGTTGGCGCCTCATATGTGCCCCGAGCGGCCTCTTTCAAAACCATTATTCTTTCCACATGTCTGTCCCTCCTGGGTATTATCGACCTGCCTGAACCGCAGCTAACATTCGATGCAAGAGCGATCCAAACGGGTCTGAAAACTATCGAAGTTTTTGGCTAAGTCCCAGTGGGATGATCGGAAAAGAGTGTTGTCATTTCCAGCCGGGGATTCAACACCGAACTGTTTTGCGTATTCGGCGTTCAATCGCTGCCAGCCGCCGAACTTCATGGCGTCAGGGCCGACGATGCGGCCGATGGGAGTTCCGCTGAGAAGGTGGTCCAGAACATCGAAACAGATGTGCCACCCGGCAGCACCCATTGAGATGAAGCGGCGACCGATGTTGGTCCACAGCGTGAGGCGCGTGCCGCCAGCAAAGGCTTCGAGCTCCCAGCGCATATCGAAATTAGCCCAGTTGTACTCAAGCGCCTTGGGAGCGTCGGCTCGCGTCACTTTTGCTTCGGAAATATGCGGCGTGGGAGCTCCCGCCGTGGTGAGCTTCACCGTGGCGCCAACCGTACCCAGGCTCCTATCGGCGTCGAAGGGCGCCCACTCGCGCAGATGCGCCGGGTCGGTTAGCGCCTGCCAGACTTTTTCCGGCGAGTGACGCAGTTCTCTGACGAGAATGAGCGTCCACTTCTCTCCGTCCTTTCGTATCTGCGCCCCGGCGGCGGGACCCGGCGCGTAGTGCTCGCGATCGGTCATAGGCTAAGTCCAAGGCTGCACCGCTGAGACGCAGAGAACGCAGAGAAGAGCCATACTGCTGATCAACTTCTGCTGAACGTCAGCCCTGCCAGCGCATCAGCTGCGTGACCTGAATGAGATTGCCGCAGGTGTCGTTCAGCATGGCGATCTTGGAGGCGGTCACGTCCTTTGGCGGCATGGTGAACTCGGCGCCGCGCGCTTTCATGTGCTCGTAATCGGCCTGCACGTCGTCGGTGAAGAACATGGCCGCGGGCTGGCCCTGCTGGAATAGGGCCTGCTGGTAGGCTTTGGCGGCCGGGCTGTTGTTCAGCGCCAACTGCAGCTCCGTGCCGTCCGGGTCCTCTGGTGAGGCCACCGTCAGCCAGCGAAACGGCCCCTGACTGAAGTCGGCCTTCTTCACGAAGCCCAGCACTTCGGTATAGAAGCGCAGGGCCTTCTCCTGGTCGTCGACGTACACGCTGGTCAGTTTGATCTTCATCGGTTTCCTCGTATTGTCACATTCGCGGACAGTGCCGCGTTACTACTTCTTCCTTTTCGTTCGAGTTGCCCTTTTCGTCTTGTGTTGATTGATCCATGCGGTCGAGGTGGCGTTCGAGAGCATCCACGTGAGCGGACCAAAACCGACGGAACTGAGCCAGCCAGACATCGAGCTCCCGAAGTGGTTCCGGTTTCAGCCTGTAGAGACGGCGCTGTGCGTCCACGGTGGATTCCACGAAGCCGGCGTCGCGCAGCACTCGCAGGTGCTTTGACACGGTCGGCTGCGGCATACGAAGCCGACGCTCGATCTCTCCGACCGACTGTTGTGATGAGACCAGGAGGCTCAGTATGGCGCGGCGGTTCGGCTCCGCGATAATTCCGAAAACAGATTCCATTTCTTTCGTATACTCCAAAGAGCATATACGTGTCAAGGTATATAGGGTCCGGGTCCCACATTGACGGAAGAGCTGCGTGAAGACTACAATTCGCCGCAATTGGCGCGGCGAGATACGTCAGGTGCATCGCAATCGGCGGCCCATCGACCTGACGATGAAAGTTCTCGGTGGCGACCAAGTCGATGTCCAATCGAAATTCCACTTTCCCGTAGAAGCAACAACATTAGCGGGTAACCGTCTACTAGCTTCAGGCAAGCCAATCAGGACTTGAAATCACCGTCCGTCAAACAGCAGGGGAGGAATGAACCATGAAGACAATGCTATCCGGGGTGATGGTGATCATCGCGCTAGCGCTCGCCGTATTGGGCAGCAGGGCTGTCTCCGCGCAGGACAAGTACAGTCTGAAAGTGCCGGGCGGGCTCGCGTTCTCTGAATTCAGAGGATACGAGAGCTGGCAGGTTGTCTCCATCAGCCACGACTGACCTCTTGTTGCTGCGATCCTCGCTAATCCTGTGATGATCAAAGCGTACGAGGAAGGCATTCCGGACAACGGCAAGCCTTTCCCCGACGGCGCCAAGATGGCGAAGATCCATTGGAACCCGAAAAAGATGGACACGTTCCCCACAGCAACGGTGACAGGCACCCAGCATGACGTTGACTTCATGGAGAAGGACAGCAAGAGGTTCGCGGAGAGCGGCGGGTGGGGATGGGGCGTGTTCGACTATGACGCCGCGTCCAATACGTTCACGCCCGGCACCTTGGCTGGCAAGCCGCCGCAGGGGAACGACGCCAAGTGCGGGTTCGCGTGCCACACGGCCGTGAAGACAAGAGATTACGTTTTCACTGCGTACGCGCATAGATAGAATTCGTGAGAATTTGGAGGCATCCCTATGAAAACGCTTCTCCTACTGACAGCCTCTCTGTTTGTTTGCGCATCGATCGCTTCAGGTCAAGCAAAGATTCTTACAAGCGATCCCCTGACCGGACTTCCGCTGATGCCGCCGAATGATTCAGCAAAGAAATTTGGAAATGAACCGGTCAATATGCCGGATGGAGCAGTTTGCAAAAGCAAGATGCAGGGCAATTTCTACAAACTCTACGATTACTTCGCTAAAGACAACATCAAGATGACCGATGCTCTCACCTGGTACACCTCTCATTTGTCGGGCTTCAAAAAGGTCGAAACAAGCAACCGCTCGCGAACCATCTTTTACAAACCGGACGGAACGATAGTGGTCATTGTGAGTTCCCAATCAGGCACTGCGGATGGGATCGCAAGGGTAAGTAGCACAGCCTATGAACGCTACCAGCCCGGCGTCTCCGAGAAAACAATTGTCAGCATGACGACAAAGCAGATGGTTTGCAAGTGACGGAACGGGCCCGAGTCCAGTCTTCGGTTGCGGCAGAATTCGTTCAACTTCTCTGGACAAAATGGGGGGGACGACGAGACTCGAACTCGCAACCTCTGCCGTGACAATTCTCTCAAGGCTTTGGCACTGACTCTCGGTTAGCTGGGCATCCGGTTTTCACAGCTTACGAAATATAGTCTCCCGACGTGGAGCGTGTGTCTTCCGTCGCTGTGGTATCGTGCCGGGACCCGATGAAGCAAGAGAAAATACTCGCGCCGGAAGCTCAGCTTGGCGTCGCCACGCCATCGTCCGCCGACATAACCGTATTCAGCGTGATTCTCGCCATAAGCTTCTGCCATCTGCTGAACGACATGATGCAGATACTCCTTCCCTCCATATATCCAAATTTGGCATCGGGATTGGGGCTCACGTTCGGGCAGGTCGGCGCCATCACCATGGTCTATCAGGTTACGGCGTCGCTCCTTCAGCCTCTGGTCGGCCTTCAGGCGGACAGGCGGCCTGCGCCGTTTGCGCTTCCCGGTGGAACGATCTTCTCACTCGCCGGGCTAGTGGCTATATCGATGGCGCGAAGCTACGGGGCGCTGCTGGCCGGGTCATCTCTGCTCGGCGTGGGATCGTCGATCTTTCATCCGGAATCTTCGCGTGTCGCGCGCATGGCGGCGGGCAAACGCCACGGCATGGCACAGTCACTATTTCAGGTGGGCGGGAACGTCGGATCCGCGATAGGACCGATCGCGGCCGCGCTGGTTGTCGTGCGCTTCGGACAGTCGAGTCTCGCTTTCTTCGGCTTGTTGGCGTTGCTGTCTTTCGCCGTCTTGTGGAACGTCGCCGTTTGGTATCGCGACCACGGTCTGGCTCGTCTCGAGGAAGATCGCAAGAGTCTCGAACGGGTCACCTTGCCGCAGAGCGTTGCCAAGCGCGGCGTCGCCATCCTGCTGGCGCTCATTTTCTCGAAATACGTCTATTTGACGAGCCTCACCACCTACTTCACCTTCTACCTGATCCGGCACTTCGGTGTGTCCGTTCGCGGGGCCCAACTGCACCTATCCGTCTTTCTGGGGGCGGTCGCCCTCGGCACGTTTCTGGGCGGCCCGGTCGGCGATCGTATCGGGCGTAAATCTGTGATCTGGGTGTCGATCCTCGGCGTGCTGCCGTTCACGTTGCTGCTACCACACGTCAACCTTTTCTGGACCGGAGTGCTCAGTGTGATCATCGGCATGGTGCTCGCTTCCGCTTTTCCCGCCATCGTAGTGTTCGGCCAGGAACTCGTGCCCGGCAAGGTAGGGATGATCTCCGGCCTGTTCTTCGGTTTCGCTTTCGGCGTGGCCGGACTAGGCGCCGCCGTGTTGGGCCGCGTCGCCGATGCTTACGGGATTTATACCGTCTACCGGATCTGCGCATTCCTGCCGGCAATCGGGTTGCTAGCCGGTTTCCTGCCAGACCTGCGACAACGCGAACACGCCGACGCACTTTCTACTGCAGACTAAGTCTGGTTTTTGGTTGCAGCAGAATTCGTTCAACTTCTCTGGAAGAATGGCGGGGACGACGAGACTCGAACTCGCGACCTCCGCCGTGACAGGGCGGCGTTCTAACCAACTGAACTACGTCCCCGCGAGATGAAGCACAGTGGTGGGCGGTCAGCGATTTGAACGCTGGACCTTCCGGGTGTAAACCGGATGCTCTAACCGCTGAGCTAACCGCCCTGCCTCCCTATTCTAACTAGTTACGCGAATTCGCACTAGCGGAATTCCCATCGTTCTGGCCGCTTCTCCTTGCACCAACCCGTTTTGCGGCGCCCATTGTGCGCGAAGGCAACTCCGTTGTGTCTCGCTTGGGAGAGGCGTACGATGCGCGGGGCTGAGGCTGAATCAGAAGTTGGAGTTGCAATCCTTTCTATTTGATGTGAGGACGGTGAGGCGGGCATGACCGATACGAAGTCTGGTAGCGCGGACAGTAAGTTGCGGGCTGGGATTCAAGATCGGCGCGCGATGCTGAAATCGGCGCTATTAGGCGGCGGGGCGGCTGTAGCTAGCCTTTTCGGGGGTTCACTCGCGGAGGCCGCTCCCACGCGCGAGGCGCAAGAGAAAGCAGATCGAGCCACGCGCGGGATGCCAACGCCGCTCATCCAAGACGTGCGTGTGATTGAGGTTGGAGGCGGCGGCAACAATGACTCAACGATCGTCAAGGTTACGACCGATCAGGCGGGACTTCACGGCTACGGCTGCGCCACGGCTACTTTTCCCGGAGGCCGCTCCAAACTTGTGAAGACGGCCGTGGAGCAATATCTGAAACCTCTGGTGATGGGCAGAACAACCGACCGACTCGAGCAGATTTGGGAACTCTGCTACATGAGTTCCTACTATAAGAATGATGTGGTTCAGAACTGCGCCATTGGCGGCCTCTGCGACGCGCTGTGGGACATCAAGGGCCGGCAAGCGGGAATGCCCGTCTACCAACTGGTTGGCGGAAAATGCCGCGATGCGGCGGACATTTACCTGCACGTGTTCCTGGCCGCGCAGGATACGAACAAGAAGCTGATTGAAAATTCAATGAAGCTCGTCGATCAGGGCTGCCGGAACCTGCTGATCGCGATGTTCATTCGAGACGGGGCCGTAAACAATTTGCACGGACAGTCGAAGTTCGACGACGGGTCCGTGCCTTTTGATCGCGACAAGGAAACTCGCAAGGTTCTAGCGGCGTGCGAGGCTTTCCGGAAGGAGATGCCGCCGGAAATCGGCCTGGGCATCGATGTACATTCGCTGCTCGATAGCGTACGAGCTGTCGAGTTCTGCAAAGATGTAGAACCCTTCAAATTGTTCTATTGCGAAGACCTGTTCCCTCCGGAAGAGTCTGGCCACTACAAAATCGTCCGGCAGATGTGCACAACGCCGCTCGCGATCGGCGAGCTATGGAACAACCCGCATGAGTGGCAGCCACTCGTCGAACAACGCCTGATTGATTACATCCGCCATCATGTTTCCCATATCGGCGGCTTTACGGCCGCTCGGAAGGTGGCGGCATTTGCCGCGAATTATGAGGTGAAATTCGCCTGGCACGGCGCTCCCAACTCCCCTGTGGGCCATATGACCAATCTCACGCTCGATCTGACCAATCCTAATTTCGGCATTCACGAGCATTTCGACTACACGCCGCTGGTCCGGGACATTTTTCAGGGCTGCCTTGAAGTGAAGGATGGCTACGCGTGGATCAGCGAAAAACCAGGCTGGGGTATCGAGGTTGACGAAGCGCTGGCGGCAAAACATCCCATCACCGACGAACGTCCCAACGAGATGCGCACGCCGGATGGCTCCGTAATCAACGGGACCGGCTAGAATTCGGCTATATAAGATTTGGATCCCCCATGGCGTACTGTACGTACGATAACGGCTCCAATCCGCCAAGACTTCCCCTCTTTACTCAGGACCAGCAGGCTTTTCGCCGACTGTCGTTTGCACGTGCTTGTCCTCCTCGACCCCTTAAAGGTAGAGGTGCTGAAGTGAACTGGCCCGGCGCCCGATAAGGTACTGGAAGCCACCTGTACCTAAGTACAGGCGAAGAAAAGGCCTGTACGAGAGTACAGCATGTCGATGCGGCGGACTGGATGTTAGCTGATTCACTACGAGGTGCGAAGCCAGCGCCAGCGTCGCTGCGAATCACATGCTACTCTCCCCAATACCGCGGTTCTAGTACTGCGGGCGCACAACCATGTCTTCTCGTCTCGGCGAAATTCTAGTCAAGGACAGCCTGATCTCCGGAGATCAGTTGAAGCAGGCGCTCGACTACCAAAAGAAAAATGGCGGCCGCCTCGGCACCTGCCTGGTGAAGATGGGGTTGGTAAGCGACGACGACATCACAGCGGTTCTCTCCCGGCAGTACGGCGTTCCGTCCATCAATTTAAAATTTTACGAAGTGGACCCGGCGGTGATCAAGCTCGTGCCGCAGGAGACGGCGGTCCGGTACCAGATTGTGCCGCTCTCGCGCGTGGGATCGACGCTGACGATTGCGATGACCGATCCGACGAATGTCTTCGCCATGGACGACATCAAGTTCATGACGGGATTTAACGTGGAACCGGTGGTTGCGTCGGAAACGGCGATTAGCGAGGCCATTCACAAGTTCTACGGGGAAGTGGAGAGCGTCGAAGAACTCGACAAGGTGATGAAGGATCTGACGGGAGACGAAGCGGACGCTCTCGAGCTCGCGGCAGAAGAAACGGAGATGGACCTTGCGTCGCTGTCAAAAGCGGCCGAGGAAGCGCCGATCATCAAGCTCTGCAATCTGATCCTGACCGACGCGGTGAAGCGCGGCGCGAGCGATATTCACGTGGAGCCCTACGAAAAGGAATACCGCGTGCGGTTCCGCATCGATGGAATCCTGCAGAACGTGATGGCACCCCCGATGAAGTTAAAAGATGCGATGACCAGCCGCATCAAGATCATGTCCAAACTGGACATCAGCGAAAAGCGGCTGCCGCAAGACGGCCGCATCATGATCAAGTACCTGAGAGACGGAAAGAAAAAGGAGCTGGACTTCCGCGTTTCGACCGTGCCGACGCTGTTCGGAGAAAAAATCGTTTTGCGGTTGTTGGACAAGGAAAACCTGCGGCTGGACATGACCAAACTCGGTTTCGAGCCGGAAGCGCTGGCCAAATTCGAACGACAAATACTGAAGCCGTACGGCATGGTGCTCGTGACCGGCCCCACCGGATCGGGCAAGACAAATACTCTCTATTCATCGGTGGCGCGGTTGAATACGCCGGAAACGAACATTATGACGGCCGAGGACCCGGTCGAATTTCAGCTTCCGGGGATCAACCAGGTGCAAATGAAGGAGCAGATCGGGTTGAACTTTGCCTCGGCGCTGCGCGCATTCCTCAGGCAGGACCCCAACATCATCCTGGTAGGAGAAATTCGAGACTTCGAGACGGCTGAAATCGCCGTGAAGGCAGCGCTCACCGGCCACCTGGTCCTTTCCACGCTCCATACGAATGATGCACCGTCCACGATCAGCCGGTTGATGAACATGGGAATCGAACCGTTCCTGGTGGCTACGTCGGTAAACCTCATCTGCGCGCAGCGGCTGGTACGCCGCATCTGCGTCCAATGCAAGGAACCGCTGCAGATCCAGTCGGAGGCGCTGACGGAGGCTGGTTTTTCTCCCGAAGAGGCGATGAAAACCACCGTGCAACATGGCAAAGGATGCGCAACTTGCGGCAACACGGGATACAAAGGCCGCGTAGGACTCTACGAGGTCATGGAAATCAACGACGAATTGCGCGAATTGATTCTAGTGGGAGCGTCGGCACTGGAACTGAAGAAAAAGGCGATGGAACAGGGAATGATCACGTTGCGTCGGAGCGGCTTGCAGAAAGTTGCCTCAGGATTGACGACCATGGAAGAGGTTTTACGCGAGACGGTTCTGTAATCGGAGGAGAAAATGGCTGGCATCACATTGAGCGAACTCTTGAAAAAAATGATCGAGATGTCCGGGAGCGATTTGCATCTCTCGACCAACAGCGCCCCGCGGGTGCGCGTACATGGGAAGCTTCGTCCCTTGGACATGCCGCCTCTCACGGCCGCCGATACAAAGGCGCTGGCCTATAGCGTGCTGACGGACGTGCAGAAGCACCGTCTGGAAGAGAACCTGGAACTCGACTTTTCGTTTGGATTGAAGAGCCTGGCCCGGTTCCGGGGCAACATTTTCCATCAGCGGGGCGCCGTGGCCGCCGTTTTCAGGACGATACCCTGGGAAATTAAGAGTTTCGACGCGCTCGGACTGCCACCGATCGTACGCGGCCTTTGCGACAAACCGCGCGGGTTGGTGCTGGTGACGGGCCCAACAGGCTCAGGAAAGTCCACGACGCTCGCAGCGATGCTCGACAAGATCAACAATGAACGCGACGAGCACATGATCACCATCGAGGACCCGATCGAGTTTCTTCACAACCACAAAAAATGCCTGGTGAATCAGCGCGAGGTACATTCGGATACGCACTCGTTCGCGAATTCCCTTCGCGCTGCCCTGCGCGAAGACCCGGACATCGTTCTGATCGGCGAAATGCGCGATTTAGAAACAATCGAGTCCGCGCTGCGCATCGCCGAAACGGGACACCTAACCTTCGCTACTCTGCACACAAATTCGGCTGTCTCGACGATCAACCGTATCGTCGATGTTTTCCCCTCCCATCAACAGCCGCAAATCCGAGCGCAGCTTTCGATGGTGTTAGAAGGAATACTTTGCCAATCGCTACTCCCGAAGATCGACGGACGCGGCCGAGCAATGGTCATGGAGATATTGATTCCCAATGCAGCCATCCGCAACCTGATTCGCGAAGACAAGATTCACCAGATTTATTCGGCGATGCAGACAGGAACGGGTGCAAGCGGGATGCAGACTTTCAATCAGAGCCTGGCGAACGCCCATTCCCAGAAGTTGATTACTTTGGAAACCGCGCTTGCAAGATCGTCGAATCCAGACGAATTACAGGATTTAATTAACCGTGGGGTGACTTCGCCGCCCGCGGGCGGTCGGACTCCGGTCCGACGGTAATCGAAGAGATCGACGAGGGAGGTAACACATCATGCCGGTTTACACATATCGGGGAACCAATCGGATGGGCACGGCGGTCACCGGAGAACGCCAATCGGAAAACAAAGCCCAGCTTGCGGCGGCGTTACGCCGGGAAAATATCAACGTCAGCAAGCTTTCCGAGAAGGGCAAGGAATTCAACATCCCGACATTCGGCACCGGCGTCGATTCCAAGGAACTCGCGATATTTACTCGCCAGTTTTCCGTGATGATCGATGCGGGCTTGCCGTTGGTACAGTGCCTCGAGATTCTCGCCGGGCAGCAGGAAAATAAAACATTTCAAAAGATCCTGAACACGGTGCGAGCGTCCGTCGAAGGCGGAGCGACGCTTTCGACTTCGATGAAGGCGCACGAGAAGGTCTTCGATCCCCTCTACTACAACATGGTCGAGGCAGGCGAAACCGGCGGTATCCTGGACACCATTCTGCAGCGTCTGTCGACGTACATTGAGAAAAACGTAAAACTGAAGCGGGCAGTCAAGTCCGCGATGATCTATCCGATTTCGGTTTTGGGCATCGCCGCCGGGGTGATCATCCTGTTGCTGTGGAAGGTCGTGCCGATTTTCATCACTTTGTTTAACGGGTTGCAGGTTGACCTTCCGCTTCCCACGCGGATCGTAATCGGGCTCAGCCATTTCGTCGGCAGCATCTACGGATTGCTGATTCTGATATTGGCGATCGCCAGCGGTTTCGCAGTCAAATTTTGGTACGGAACCCCCACAGGCCGGATGGCCGTAGATTCCCTGATCCTAAAACTGCCGGTCGTTGGCATCGTTATGCGCAAGATTGCGGTTGCCCGATTCACCCGAACGCTCGGTACGCTTATCTCAAGCGGCGTGCCGATCCTCGAAGGCCTTGACATCACCGCGCGCACGTCGGGCAATGCAGTCGTGGAAAGAGCCATTTCGCAGACACGAAAAGCGGTTGAAGCCGGGCGCTCCTTGGTCGATCCTCTGAAGGAAACGGACGTTTTCCCGGGGATGGTGACCCAAATGATCGGCGTCGGCGAACAAACGGGCGCGATGGACGCGATGCTTTCGAAGATCGCCGACTTCTATGAGGACGAAGTCGACGCAGCTGTGAAGGACATGTTGACAGCTATTGAGCCGATTATGATCGTTGTGTTGGGCGTGGTCGTGGGCGGCGTGGTTATTTCGATGTATTTGCCGCTATTCTCGCTGATCGGCAAACTGGCGGGACACTAACTCACTGGCGTATTACCGCGATTGCGAAATCTCGAAGCGGGCTACTTTCGTGGCCGCACCAAATCGAACTGCGAGATCGCGGAAGAACTCGATCAAGCGGGAGAGCAACTATTGGATCCTGCATGGAGCCTACACCCAGCATAAATGAATGGTTGCCTTGGCTGGGCCGCGTTCGTTTTCTCGTAATCACCTTCCTGGTAGCAGGGATCATCGCTGTTCGCCAATGGACATCGAGCCCGTTTCCTGTGCGGACGCTCCTCGGTTTATCCGTCCTGTGGTATCTCTTTGCGGCGTTGTATTTGCTCATACAGCGCGCCCTTCCGCAGAGCAGATGGCATGCACCGATTCAAATCGCTCTGGACCTGGGGATCATCACGGGCGTCGTTTACGCCAGTGGCGCGCAGGATAGCTATTTCATCTCGCTGTACCTGCTTGCGATTCTGATGGGCAGCATCCTGTTCTCCCGCCGCGGCACTTTCTTGGTGGCGGGATTCAGTTTCGTGCTCCTCGGGTGCATCACGGAGATCACTTACTACGGAATCATCCCGCGCACAGCAATTTCGAACCCGAGTCCGCGAGCGCTTGAATCCTGGCTGGGAAGCAACCTGTTTGCCTTTTTTGCCGTGGCGTATCTGGGGAGTTTGCTGGCACAGACGATTCAAACCAAGGGCGTCGAACTCGAGCAAAAAAGCGAGGCGTTGAAGGATTTGCAGGCCTTCAACAACGACATCATCGAGTCGATGCGCGGCGGGTTGCTTACCGTCGACCTGGACGGACGCATTTTACTGATTAATCGCGCGGGAGCCGAGATCACCGGACACGGATTCGGACTGCTTCGTGGAGAAAATGTCGCCGAGGTTTTCCCGGGCTTCTGGCCGGTGGAAGTGGACGAAGGGGGAAACCCGCGGGCGCTTCGCAAGGAGATGGAGTTCCGAACTCCAGGTGGAGCCACGCGGTTTCTCGGAATTTCGATCTCTCCGCTACGCACCGGACAAAATCAAACCAGCGGATTCGTTTTTAACTTCCAGGACCTGACGGAACTCAAGCGGCTGGAGCGTGAGGTTTTTACAAAGGAACGCATGGCCGCCCTGGGGCGCCTTTCAGCGGCCATCGCCCACGAAATTCGCCAGCCTCTAACGGCGATGACCGGTGCGCTGAAGGAGCTGGCGCGGTTCGCGCCGCTCGAGGATGACGACAAGAAGCTTGTTCAAATCGTGAGCCGCGAATCGCAGCGCTTGAACCAAATTATTACCGAGTTCCTAGATTATTCCCGCGAAAAGTCCTACGCCTTCACGGACGTGGACATCCTGAGCCTTATCGAAGAGACTCTCGTCGTCATCGAGCGCAACGTGGTTGCATCCGGAAAGGTTCGGATCGAACGCCACTTCGCGCAGCGTCCGCTTCGAGTCCGCGCGGATCGTGATGCGATGAAACAGGTCTTTTGGAATCTCTGCAACAATGCCCTGCGAGCGATGCCTGATGGCGGCGTCCTCTCGGTTCGCGCGGAAGCAGTTCAGAACTTTGTCCGAATCTCCATCCGCGATACGGGACCGGGAATGGAGCCTGGCGCATCCGCTCGGATCTTTGAGCCCTTTCAGTCGGGGTTTCCCGGAGGAACGGGCCTGGGACTCGCCATTGTTTATCAGATTTTGCAGGCGCATCGAGGACGCATCCACGTGGAAACAGGGCTCGGAAGCGGAGCGGAATTTATCGTGGACCTGCCTCCGGCCGCGAGCGCCGTAACGCGCGTACCACTCATGCGCGGCACCGCCCTGCAAGCAGCGGGAAAACGGTAAACACCGACATGGCTCATCTACTGATCGTCGATGACGAACCCTCCATCCGCGAGCTGCTCGAAATTAGCTTCCGAAAAGAAGGCCACAAAGTGGAAGTCGCGGCCAGTGGCGAGGCGGCGAAGCGCCATGTGGCGTCTCAAATGTTCGACATTGTCGTCTCCGACATTTGCATGCCTGATATGGATGGCGTCGAACTTCTGCGCTATTGCAAAGAGGTTTCTCCCTCTACCGTCTTCATTTTGATCACCGGAGTTCCCACGATAGGCACGGCCATCGATGCTGTGAATTTCGGCGCCGATCGTTACGTGATAAAAGGCGACCGCCTGCTGGATGAGTTGCGGCCCGCCGTTCAGCATGTTGCTGAGAGCCTGGCGCTCCGGAAGGAAGCCGGCTATTTGCGCCGCGAACTCAGGCGCCTCACCGGACTGGATCACATGATTGGCACCAGCCCTAAGATGCGCTCGATTTTCGAGTTGATTCAGAACATTGCGCCGCAGTCGAGCCGGGTTCTAATCACCGGCGAAAGTGAACGGGAAAGGAGCTCGTCGCACGCGCCATCCACGAGAATAGCGCCCGCGCCAAAAGCCCGTTCATCACCATCAATTGCGGCGCCTTCCCCGAAACCCTGCTGGAATCGGAGCTGTTCGGCTATGTCAAGGGCGCGTTCACCGGCGCGAACGACAACCGGCGCGGGCTTTTCCATGCCGCTCATACTGGCACGCTTTTTATGGACGAGATCGGCAATATGAGTGTCACCATGCAGGTAAAGCTCTATCGCGTGCTGCAAGAGGGAAAAGTAAGACCCATCGGCAGCACCGACGAAACCGACGTGGATGTCCGGGTGATTGCCGCCACGAATAAGGACTTTGAGAAGGAGATTGCCGAGGGACGCTTTCGCGAGGACTTATATTATCGCCTGAGCGTAATTCCCATTCACCTTCCGCCGCTTCGCGAACGTCGCGATGATATTCCCCTGCTCGCGCGGGAGTTTTTGGGGCGCTTTGCGAAGTCCATGTCCAAGAGCATCGAAGGCATCGAGCCGGAGGCCATGCGCCGTCTTGAAGTATATGACTGGCCCGGAAATGTCCGCGAACTGGAAAACACCATCGAACGCGCCGTCGCCCTGGAAGCAGGCCGCCGGATTTCTTCCGATGCCCTGCCAGATAAAATCCGCAATCATCATCAGGAATCGATTCTGGGAGCGGCTCACAATGGAAACGGTCCGGCTCTGCCGGAGGACGGCCTGAACCTCGAAGAGCACATCCAGAAAATTGAGCGGTCCTACTTGCTGGCGGCGCTCGAGCGGTCAGGCGGCGTGCGAACACAGGCGGCGAATATCCTGAAAATGTCCTACCGTTCCTTCCGACATTACGCCAAAAAGTATGGCGTCTAGCTCGTGCAGGATTTGGAGTATCGCGCCTGCATGGATAAATTCTTCTTTGGACAATCGCTCCCCGTTTAAGTTGGCAATCTTCCACCAGCCGGTGCGATGATTAAGGACCCCTTCCGAAAAAACCCCGTAAAGGAAATGAGCGTGCAAGCATCGTGACGGCTGCCACGCGGCGCGCAGCTCGAATCATCCTGACGCTGTTGCTTATTTTAGCCAGCGCCATGCTCGCTTCCAGTGCGAGCTTCTACAGCCAGGCGTTGGTGGACGCATTCTTTGCCTTTGCGCTCGCGAGCGTGCTGATTATCCACCTGAGAATCCGCCCCAAATGGCCGGATGTTCTGCTCGTAATAGCCATCACTTTTGCCCTAGGGGGCGTCGATTTCCGCTTGCTGCACTACGCGCCGAAGTTGATGGCATGGCTTTCGTTTGTTGGATTGAGCAGTTGCCTGGTCCTGGCGGTCCGTACGGTCTGGGCCAAAGAAGCGGGCGCGTCCAAGGCATTACTGTGTGCGTGGGTGCCCGCGGCCCTGTTCGTCATTTCCGACTATTTCGCTTCGACAATGCTCGAATGGACTTCTACCGCCCATCCCAAAACGTTGGACCTCTACCTGCTCTCCTTCGACTACAGCCTGCGTGTTCCGATAGTGTTTATCGCGGGCCGAATATACCAGTCGCATCCTTGGCTTCATAACGCGAGCTTGCTGGTTTACGTTGGGCTGGCGATCCCCATTTCGGTGGTCTACGCCGGGCTCCTGGTCCGCTTCAAAAAGAAGGCCTTTCCAGCCATGCTGGCTTTCCTGATTACCGGCCCTCTGGGAATTCTGTTTTATAATTTGTTTCCCGCCTGCGGCCCGGGGGCCCTGTTCCAGCAGGGTTTCCCGCTCCATCCCTTTCCGATGGACGCCGCACCGAGGCTTCATTTGGAATCGATGGTCGTCGCCGGCCCACGCAATGCCATCCCCTCCCTGCACATGGCCTGGGTTCTGCTAGCTTGGTGGTATTCGCGGGGACTCACGTGGGTCGAGCGCCTAATCGCCCTAATTTTCCTGGTATTCACCATATTTGCCACATTGGGAACAGGGGAACATTGGTTTGTGGATCTGATCGTTGCATTTCCTTTCGCCCTTTTGATTCAGGCGATCGCCGCTTATCCCCTTCCATGGAAAGACGGTCGGCGCGCGGCAGCGTTTCTTTTCGGACTTCTATGCACCCTTGCCTGGCTTATCATGCTTCGATACGAGCCAAAGTTCTTTTGGACTTCACCGCTCTTGCCGTAGCTGCTGCCACCGCTACCGTGGTGGTGACCATCATTCGACAGGCAAATCTCGATCGAGCCGTTGATCCCACCAATTCCACCAAGAGTCTTCCCGAGCGATCGGCGCGCCTCCAGGCCAGCAAAGTCTCCCTCACTGCCGATTAGACGCACTGCGGTGGACAGCGCGAAAGCCTCGTCTACCGCGCTAGATGTCACTCTCCCTCGTCACAATTTGTCGACTTTCCAGATCGCGGTATTTTGCTTGCAGTTTCACTGTGAACCAGCACCCTGAGAACTCCTCATATATACTACATAGTACATCAACTATGTAGTGTACCAAAAAGGAACACCTGCCCGCCGCCTCGGTGGCATCGCTCTTGCAATACATCCCCACGTACCCCGCCAGGGCGTACAGGAACCGATTGGAATTCTGGAGCAATGCTCCTAGGAGAAAAGAATGACAAAGAGACAGAAGGGTTTTTCGCTTATCGAGTTGCTGATCGTCGTGGCGATCATCCTGATCATCGCGGCCATCGCAATTCCGAACTTGCTTCGCGCTAGAATGTCCGCAAACGAATCCTCAGCGGTCGGTTCTACGCGTACGATTGTGACTACCGAAGTGCAGTACTCGACCACCTACGGTACGGGCTTTGCGCCAACGCTTAATGCCCTTGGCGGACCCGCTTCGTGCGTCGCGGCCGCTGCGAACGCCTGCCTTATCGACCCAGTCTTAACGCTCGGAACCAAGAGCGGCTACACCTTTAAGGCTCTACCAAACGGCAGCGCCCAGCACAACGGTCAGCCCTTTCACGGGATTTGAAGTGGCCACCAATCCCCTCACTGTCGGCACCACTGGACAGCGCTCATTTTGCTCGGACCAACCAGCGTGATTCGCTACGACGTTACAGGTGCTGTTATGGGAACGGCAGCCGGAGCTTGCGCGGCATTGCCAGCGACTCAGGTCCTTCAGTAATCTGGTTTGCTCGTCAGGGGAGGGAGCATGTCTTCCTCCCTTTTTTTTGGCCTCGGAGAAGGATCTACTCTAAGGGCAAACCCGTCCACAGCGCCCTACCGCCAAACAAACCGCGAGGTGACCTTCCGGCGCGGTTTCTTGAACTTCCCGTTGTGATCCCGCACCCCAGCTATTGCTCCGCTTGCGGTTCCGAATCTCGCCCCTAAAAATACGGCCCACCAAGAGGGTCCAGTCTGACGGGTCCAGCTACGCCCAAAATGTGCCTGCGCGATCTGCCTACCCCCCCACAGCCAGCCCGAGGCCCGGCTGGCTCACGGCCGACGGGAGCACTGCGGCGCATCGCACCAGAAACCCGTTCAGGAGGGTGCCAAAACGGATCTTTCGCCGCGCTGTATGTCACTCTCGCCCGTCAAAATTTGTCAATTTTCACGACCTGAGGTATTTTGTTTGGCGACGGCGTAGCGGACCGGAGCATATGGAGCTGTATATTACAGAAAATAGGCCATATACCTGTGCCTTGAGGGTACACAACTGTCCCTTCTGGTACTCCCGTTGCAGTACATCACCGCGTACCCCGCCAGGGAGTACAAACACGGATTCCGGAGCTAACTGCTCCTCGGAGAAAAGAATGACAAAGAAACAGAAGGGTTTTTCGCTTATCGAGTTGCTGATCGTCGTGGCGATCATCCTGATCATCGCGGCCATCGCAATTCCGAACCTGCTTCGCGCACGTATGGCGGCCAACGAATCATCGGCCGTCGGATCGGTCCGCACCTTGGTAACCTCCAACGTGGCATATTCCTCGACGTGGGGCAACGGCTTTGCTCCGACGATCGGCACCCTAGGTGGTGTTCTGGGTGCGGCCGCCACGTGCGACGCCGCCCAGTTGGTTGACCCCTTGCTGTCCGCCGCACCGAATCAGAAGAGCGGCTATAAATTCAGCTACAACATGGGAGGCGTGAACGGCGCAGCAGCTCCGGGTTGCGGCGCTGCTGGTGGCAATACGTTCGCGTTTACCGCGCTGCCGATCAATGTCGGCACAACCGGCCAAAGCGCTTTCTGCGCGGCGGAAGCGGCGTGGACTGTCGGGATCCTACCATCGTTGCCATGACGGCGCCAGACCGACGCGATTTGCCAGACGTTCGCGTCATTGCAGTAAGCGTACCGCAGGAAAAAGGGGGAGGGAGACAAATGCCCTCCCCCCTTTTTTTGCAGCGGCCTTTTGCATCAGAAAATCGGACGGATTCAACTCATGACTCACAACCAAAGCGGCGACAAACAGGCAGGCAGAAGAAAAAGAGGCTTCTCGCTCATCGAACTGCTGATCGTCGTCGCCATCATTTTGATCATTGCCGCGATCGCCATCCCGGGTCTTCTCCGCTCCCGAATGGCGGCCCAAGAGTCCGCGGCATGCGCAAACATCCGGACACTCGTTACCGCCAATATCGTATATTCGACCATGTACAACAACGGCTTTCCGCCAGACATGCAAGTGCTGGGCGGTCCGCTGCCGGCCAACTGCGATCAGGCTAACCTGATCGATCCGATAATCGCTTACGCCCATCTCAGAAAGGCGGCTACACCTTCGGTTATACGGGCAACAACGGAACTGTTATCGCGCCCGCTGGGTGCGGCGCGCCAGGCTTCAACGGCTTACTGTAACGCCACGCCATTACCTGGGTGTTACGGGCAGCGCCCTTGCCGCGACCGCCGGCATCATGCGCCTCGACCCTACCGGCAATACTGCGGCGTCCGCAGCCGCCTGCGACGCCTTGAGGACCTTTCAATAGTGCCTACCTGGTAGAAATTTCCGCTGCGCTTGCACTAGACTCGATCCATGATGCTGCGACTCACGTCGTATATCATCGCTGCCGCCATGATGGTGAACTGGACGGCCGACGCAAACGCAATCCGGCGTGCGGTGGAATCGCGCTATCAGCATGCTCGGACACTCAAGGCGGAGTTTTACGAGCGCTACTCGGACGGAAGCGGCGGCGTAGCGGCTGAATCCGGGGTTGTCTACTTCTCGCGGCCGGGGCGAATGCGCTGGGAGTACGAATCGCCGGAACAAAAGCTTTTTCTTGTTGATGGCAAGAACGCGTGGTTCTACGTCCCCGCCGATCACACAGCTAGCCGCGCCAAGATCAGGGAAAGCTCCGATTGGCGTACGCCGTTGGCGCTGCTTGCCGCCAAAACCGATTTGTCTAAGCTCTGCCGCCAAATTGAACTCGCTGGCGATTCCCCATTTGGCAAGGATTCGGATTTGCAACCGGCCGCTGGTGATGCCGTGCTGCGTTGCGTGCCAAGAGGTTCTGACGAAGGAGCTGCCGCTCCGGACGTGCTGTTGGAAGTGGACCCTAAAGGTTGGCTTGCGCGGATTGTGATTCACGAGGCGGGTAATGCTCAAACGGAATTTCGCTTCGGGAATTCAGCGGAAAATCTGCCGATTCCCGAAGCGAAATTCCACTTTCAGCCGCCGCCGGGAGTCGCGATTGTCGACGAAGAATCACTGGCCGGAGAAATTCACTAATCGCGACGCCTGCCGTGTCATTCGCTGAGAAATGTCGTGGTCTCGCGCAGGAACAGATCTAATTGGTCGTGGTGCACCCAGTGCCCCGCGTTTGGCACTTTCAACAGCCGCGCATTGCGGATCGCTACTCTTCTCGGATCCTTCTCCGGCACGGGAAGAAAGCTTTCCAAGCCCCAGAAAAACAGTATTGGGCAGGTGATGCGACCGTAAACTTCAGCGCAATCTTCTACTCCGTGGCCATAGGGTGGAAACAGACGCGCATAGTTATCGAATTTCCAGATGAGCGAGCCATCGGGTTCCCAGTTCGTCCCGTGCAGAGTCAAATGTTGCGCCACCTCATCCGAGAGATGGGGATTCGCTTCCTTCATGCGCGCGATCGCGGCTTCGAGGCTCGGGTACGTTTTCGGCTCACACTTCTATATTTTGCGAATGGACTCGATCCAATAGCGCAGCTGTTCCGACGCGGGACCGTGAATGCGACTTTCCAGCGGCGCGCCCAAGCCTTCGATTGATACGGCTTTGAGAACCCGCTCCGGATATACGCCGCAGTAGTGCAGGGCAATGCTACCGCCGAGCGAATGGCCAATCAGCCGGATGGGAAAATCGTTGATGATATCCAACAGGGCGGATAGGTCGAGCACGTGTTCGGCGATGCTATACATTGCACCCGGGGCCCAGGTGCTGTTCCCGTGACCGCGGAGATCGAGCGCGTAGACGTGGTAGTGCTCGCGCAGCGACCGCGCGACCCAATCCCAGTTCCGAGCATGATCAAGCCCTCCGTGCACAAGCACCAGAGAGGGCTTGTCATCGTCGCCATAGTCCCAGAATTGCAGCTTGAGGCGATCGGAATAGAAGAAGTGTGAGATAGGTTCCATGGGCTCGAATTCACGGCGTCGAAGAATTTTTCGCCGATAGGAGTGGCGGAGAGGGTGGGAT
>CAVPWV010000006.1:0-494903 GCA_963709445.1 uncultured Acidobacteriota bacterium | reverse complement strand
AATCTGCCAGCGGCGTTGCCCCGGCAACCCGGACCACGAGGGCATCCCAGACGCAAGGTTGCCATTCCGCAAGAACCACGCGAGCTCGCCGGCGTGGCATTCTGCACACCGGTGGAGTGCAAATCCGCAGCACGACCGATACCCCGCGCATCGTCGCCGTGACACTCAGCACAATGCTGGCGGTAGAGCTTGGCGCCCGCGGCGATAGCGCTTGCCTGATTGTCGTAAGGATTGTTCCACGCCCGAGCCTTTGCGGGCGCGTGTGCAATTGCATTCAGAACACCACGGCGATCGACGCCTCGGTTGCGGTGCCTCGGCTGCTCCCACCGAAATAAGCGCGAGTGCGGCTGAGATCAGCGAGCGTCTCATTGAAATAAGCTCCTCATCTTGCGGCTGAAGGCTGCGAGCCAGTACGAAATGCCCCAGCGCAGGAGGAAGCGGTGGCCGTTGTCATTCAAACCGAAGCCTGGGTGATACGGAGCGTGACACCGTCCGGCATTTGCCACGCAATGATCGGCGCGGCATAGTGAGCAGTGCCAGCCAGCCGAAACGAAGCCGCCGTGGCCAGGCCTCCGTAGAATTCCGCCCCAGCAAGAAAGTTCTCCCGGCAAAAGCTGCATTGCCGTGCCGTCGCGGCGGATCGGAGCGGCCGGAGTGCCCCCACCGCGTAGCCAAATTCCCAGGGCTCGTGCCCGAGATTTTTTTCCCCTATGAAATTCTCCGAAAAATTCCAGCTTTTGTAATCGCTAGAAAGAATCAGCTTGGTTTCAAGTTCGTGCTCGTGTTGTTCTGCGTTCTGAAGTTACGGACGGCATGATCGAACTGAGTGTCGAAGCCCACTACTTCGATCATGGTTTTGTCAGCGCCGCTCGTATTTCTTATATTCGACGTAGATAACCGGATTAATCCAGTGCTCACCCATTAGCGGGCGGAAGGGGTTTTCCCAGCGAAAGCCAGTGAAGAGCGCGCTATCGCGGAACGTGGACTGCGAATCGAGATAGAACTCGGATGTCCACCACGCCTTTACTCCATATTCGAATTCAACCCAAGGCGCGACGAAGTCGTTGCCGCCCTTTTGGGTTGCGTAGTTCGTGGAGAACTCGATCTCCAGATTGCCCGGCTCCTCCAAGTGATGGGAATAAGTCACGAAATAGGGAGTCTCCTGGGCGGCCACGCTGGAAGAAATCACTAGCGCCGCACTGGCCAGACAGAGCGAAGCTGCTGCCCACGCCACGACGCGACGAATCCGGCGGCGCTTTTCGAATCTCATGATACTTCTCAGTTGATAACTGGTATCAATACGGTTCCGAGAGTATTGAAGATGATAGTAAATGTCAACTAGCTTTTGATATCGAGTGTCAACTGAATGGGGACTAATGAAGGTGCCTGGACAACAAGATGTGCTGCTGGAATTGCACCAAGAACGGGAAAGCGACCGATTTGAGGTCCTCCCGTTCCGATTGCGGCAGACGACTTAAAATTAGAAGTGGAAGCCGATCTCCCCTGTCACTGTGCGTGGCGTGACATAGTGGGTGCCGCTGAAGGTTGAGAGGAAGTTGTACAGAGCGTATTTATTCGACAGATTGATGACCGTCAACCGCGCGCTCCACTTGTATCGGTCGCCATGGAAGAGATCGTCATCCCCTATGGCGAGATCGACAAGTTCCGTGGAGAGATTCGCGGCGGGTTTGTGTCGTCGTTTTCGGTCCCCGCGCCGGGAACACATATGAGAGTGGACCCGAACTGCGCCGCGGGGCAGATGGAATTGGGACTAATCGGCGTTGCCGGGGTTGCGTGAACCGCTCCGCAAAAGAGACCAGCCTCGAATTGCTGATCTGCGCTGAGGGCGGATGCATCCACAGCCGAGCCGTCCGCTGAAAACGGCACGGCACCGGCCACGAGACCACTGTCATAGCGCCAATTGAAGCTAACCCACGGTCCCCGCTTCCACGGTTGATATTGCAAATGGGTCGTCTGGTTGAATCTTTCGTCGTGGTCGATTCGGAATGGCGTGAATTCTCCCGGCACGGAAACAACCGGAACAGCGCCGCCCCGCCGATCTGAGGGGTGAAAAACCTCGCCGCAACGCTCAACATCACCACGTATGCTGTGAATCCGTGGAGATTGGTGACGTTTACCTTGGCAGTGAATCCGGGGATCTTGCGGCGGCGGACAATATTGCGACTGTGACTGGCTCTAACCCAGCCCCTGGTGCCGCCGGTTGCGGAATTGCGGCGTGACCGATGTGGCAGGCCTGACAATTGTGGCCATCTGACGCCTGAGTATGCCAGTGAGCGGCTGCGTGCACACCCAGCATAGCCACAGTCAGGATCAGCGTCGCCGCCAGCAGTCGTATTGTTATTCGTTTTGCCATGTCCAACTCAGCGCAAAGGTATGCCGCACCTCAGACCCGCAAGAATTCGCCCTCGCGGGCGACCGTACGATATAAGACCGGATCGACGAATATCGCGATGAACTGCCGCGAAATTAGACCTGCCACAATCACGATCGCGAATGGCTTTTGTGTGTCAGAGCCAATGCCCGTTGAAAGCGCGGCCGGCAGCAACCCAAGACACGCGACGAGAGCCGTCATCATGATGGGACGCAATTAGAAGGGCCGCCTCGCGAGTCGCGGTGCGGATGTCCTTGCCCTCCTGCCTCAGCTTATTAATGAACGACACCAGGATCACCGCCGTCTCAACCGAAACTCCCATCAGCGCCAGCAGCCCGAGGACCGACGAAACGCTGAAGGGAGTGCCGGTGAGTTTCAGCGCGATCAAGGCGCCGACAGGTTCCGTAATCACAACGCCGAAAGCGATTGCCATGGGGAATTTGAAATTGCCATACAGCGCGAATCGGATCATGAAAATCAACAGCAGCGCGAGCGGACCGATAATTTCCATCTGGTGCTTTGCTTCAAGCAACTCGCTGTACTCGCCGCCCCACGTAAGCCGGTATCCAGCCGGCAGCGACTTTTGGATGTCGGCGATAGCGCGTTGGCCATCCGCAACCGCCCCCTGAAGGTCGCGCCCTTCCACGCTGTACTGCACGCCGATGTAACGCGAATTGTTCTCGCGATAAATGAACGAAGCCCCGCTCGCTTCGTGGATGTTCGCCAACTCGCTCAGCGGAATCTGCTGGCCCGAAGACGTGCCGACCAGCAAAGCCCCAATCTGCTGCGCGCTCTCGCGGAATTGCGGCTTCATGCGCACCACTAGATCGAATAGCTTCTCGCCTTGGATTACTTGCGTCGCCGCTTGGCCTCCCACGGCCGCTTGTATTACAGCTTCTACGTCCGCCACGTTAACGCCGTAACGCGCGATCTTGTCGCGGTCGGTGTCAATCAGAAGGCTGGGCTGCCCGAGTTCACGTACCACCGTCAGCTCCGTGAAACCGGGGACTTGCGACAGGCGGCGCTTGATCTCCAGCGCTTTCTCCTGCAACACCTTCAAATCGGGGCCGTAAACCTTGACCGCTAACGCGCTCTTAAGTCCCGTCAAAGCCTCATCCACCGCATCTTCGGCCGGCTGCGTGTAATTGAAAATCACACCCGGAAAAGCCTTCAGTTGTTTCTGAATGTCCTCGGTCAGCTCGGCTTTGTTGTGAATCGAACTGGACTTCCAGGAGGAATCGCCATACGGCTTCAAACCAACGTAAAACTCATCGTTGAAGAATCCTGTGGCGTCCGTGCCGTCGTCCGGGCGCCCCAGTTCTGAGCCTACGTCGGTGACCATCGAATACTTCATCAGAATATTGCGGACCTGCGGACGAATTTCGCGGCCTCTTCGTACGAAATCGTGTAGGGCATTGTGGCCCGCACCCACAGCGCGCCTTCATCAAGGTGAGGCATAAATTCAGCGCCGATGAACGGAACCAGCAGCAGCGCACCACCGAAAACACAGAGCGCTATGACTAGAGTGGTTTTCGGGTGATCGAGGCACCGGTCGAGTTGCACCGCGTATTTCCGGCGAACCCATTCAAACGGCTTGTTCACACGCTCTCGCACTCCGTTGCGAAACCAGTAGGAGCACAGGATGGGCACCAGCGTGAGTGTGAGCAGCAGCGCGCCCACGAGGGCGATGGCCATCGTGTCCGCCATTGGATGGAAGAGCTTCCCAGAAGGCCCCGTGAGTGCGTAGATCGGAATGTACCCGGCGATAATCACCGCAACGGAATAAAAAATCGGGCGATCCACATCCTTCGCCGCGGCTAGGATCACATCGTGCAAGTCGTATTGCTGTCCCTGGCGCAGGCCAAGCTCACGAAAGATGTTCTCGACCATCACCAGCGTGCCGTCGATGATGATCCCAAAATCAATTGCACCGATCGAAAGCAAATTGGCTGCAGCGCCCCTGGCGTGCATGAAAATGAACGCAAAGAGCAAGGCCAGCGGAATCGTAAGCGCAACAATCACGGCAGCGCGGAAGCTCACCAGAAAGAAAACCAGCACAACCAGAACAAGCAGCATCCCCCGCAGCAAATTGTTCTCGACGGTATCCGTGGTCAGCCTCACTAAATCGCTGCGGTCGTAAAACGGATGCACTTTCACGTCCGGCGGCAGGATGCTTTCGTTCAGTTCTTTTGTCTTGGCCTCCACGCCTTTCAGGACGTTCTGGGTCTGGTCTCCCCGCAGCATCAGGATGACGCCCTCGACCGCATCGTCGTTCTTATTGAAACCGAATTCGCCAAGGCGTGGAGCGTGGCCGATGGTTACCTCGCCCACGTCGCGCACGCGCACCGGCACGCCATTCTGCGCGCCCACAACCACATCCCCGATATCCGCTTCGTCGCGCAGCAAACCGATTCCGCGCACGTAATAAAATTGGCCGCCTTGCGAATAGAATCCGCCGCCGGCATTGGCATTGTTCACCGAAAGCTGCTGGACCACCTGGGGCACAGTGATGTGATACCCATACAGCCGCGCTGGATCGAGCAGCACTTGATACTGCATCACTGTGCCGCCGAAACCGGAGTCGTCCGCCACTCCACGAACTTGCTTGTACTCGCGCTCGACCACCCAATCTTCGTAGGTCTTCAGTTCCTGAGCAGGGCGGTCCGGACTTTCAAGCACGTAGCGATAGACGAGACCCGAGGGGCTGGACAGCGGCGCAAGCGTGGGCGTCACCCCAGACGGATAGCTGACGTCGCTCAATCGCTGAAAGACAAGTTGCCGTGCAAAATAATCATCCGTGTCTTCATCAAACGTCAGGATTACGTCCGACAAGCTATAGAGGGAAATCGACCGCATCACGTCCAGCTTCGGCACGCCGTTCATTTCTACTTCGGTGGGCAGCGTGATGAGCCGCTCCACCTCTTCCGCCGCGTGTCCGGGCCACTGCGTGATGATTTCCACCATGGGTGGAGAAACATCGGGGTAAGCGTCCACTGGCATGTGGGTGAATGAGACGGCCCCTCCAATGGCCAGAAACACCACCAGCATCAGAATCAAAAACCGCTGCCGTAACGCGAATCGGACGATGCGATGGATCATTCGTGTGCCCTAGTTGACTCCCGAAGACTCTCAGTGCTGAATCGAATTCGCGAATTGCACGAACAGGCCGCCGTCGCCGACTACTTTCTCTCCCGCGCGAAAGCCCGCTCAGAATTTGCGTTTGCCCGTTCTCGCTCTGCCCGATTTCCACAGCCCGCCGGGAGAATTGGTTTGCCCCGGTCGCTACATAAACGAAGGGCTGGTTCTCGTCATCCCGCAGCACGGCAGCGTCAGGCGCGGCAATCGCGTTTCGAATCGAGCCGGCGGTAACGGTGACAGTGCAATACATATCCTTTTTCAGCTTTTCGCCGGGGTTATCGACCACAATGCGCGCCTGCAACGTTCGCGTACTAGGATCGAGCGCCGGCGACACGTACGAAATTCTTCCGTGGAAGCTTTGGGGGTAGGCGTCCGTTTGGACCGTCACATCGTCGCCCGTCTTGATATACGCGAGGTCGGCCTGATACACGTTGGCCAGCACCCACACCGTGCTCATATCCGAAATCGTGAACGCCTGCGTCTGTCCGGCCTGCATCACCTGTCCCGGTGACACCATCCGTTCCACCACCTCTCCGCTGATGGGTGCGATCACGGGGATTTCGGCCGAGGACGATGCCTTCGCCACGTCTTCCGGGTTCTTGATCCCCAGAATTTTCATGCTCTGCTCGGACGCATTCAGATCGGCCTGCGCCTGATTGCGGTCCGATTCGGCTTGCAGCAGGTCGCGCTCGGCAATCGCCTGGTGCTGGTAGAGATCTTGCGCGCGCGCGTAGTTCTTGTCCGCCACGCGAAACGCTTCGCGCGCCTTGATGTATGTATCGAGCAGTTGTGAGTAGTCCGGACTTGTCACTTCCAGCATCGGCTGGCCCGCGCGCACATGCTGGCCCGGAACGACCAGAATCCTGCTTACCGGCCCGCCTACCTGCGTGATCACGGGCGTTGTTTTGAACGCGTTGTAGGCTACCGCGCCTGTTAGTCGCAATGTGCGCGTCAGCTTCACGGGCTCAATGGTGACCACCTGCACGTGAGACATCTGATCCGGCGGAATCGTGAAAAGCTCCGGCGTCGCGGCTTTGGACTCCTTCGACGAGAATGAAGTCATCTGGCTGGCGCTCTCTCCGCGATTGGAACTGCATCCCGCCAGCGCCCACGCGCAAGCCAGCGCCGCCGCAATTCCCAGCCACTGATTGCGTCCTGAAATCCTTGAATGGTTCATGGCAGGCTCCTCGTCCCCACGGCTTCGCGAAGTTGCTCGAGCGCTAGCAGATAGGCTGCCAGCGATTGCCGGTACGCGAGTTGCGTCGCACGGTAACTCCGCTCCGCATCCAGAAAATCCAGCAGGCTCGCCGCGCCGCGCCTGTATGAATACTCGCTGATATCGCGGTCCTGCTTCGCCTCGTCCAGATAACCGGAGCGGTAAATCTGGACGATCTTGTCGTTGGTACGCAGGCCTTCGTAGGCATCCTCGACGTCCGTCAGCACCTGCTCGTTCGCCGCCTTTTCCTGCTCTTGCGCCTGGGTTATGGCCACTTGCGCGCGCGCGATTTCTCCCTGGTTGCGGTCAAAAATTGGAAGCTGTATCTGACCGAAGAGCGAAGCTGTGCTGACGTCGGCCACGTGGGTGTAATTCACCTGGGCTGTAACATCGTGTTTGCCCTGCGCCTTCGCCAGTTCGTATTGACTGGTCGCGGACGTCACACCCTGCTGCGCCGCTCGGAGGTCCGGGCGCATGGCCAGCGCCTTGGCTTGTAAATCCTCGAGATGCGCGTTGAGCGGCTGATAGTCGAGCGAGCCGGCCACATCGTAGCCGGCCGGCACGGATTCGTACCCGAGCAGTTGCCGCAAATCCGAAAGCGCCTGCACCTTCGCAAGGTCTGCCTGCGAGGCATCCGTCTGGAATTGCAACAATTGCAACTTGATCTTCAAGAAGTCATCTTCGCTGATATCGCCGGCCTTGTATCGCGCCTGGCTAATATCCACGCTATTTTGGAAGCTCTTCAAATCTTCCTGCGCCAAGTCCAGCGCTGATTCGGCGAGTTGCACATTAATGAACTGCGTCGCCACCTGAAACGTCAACGTGCGCTCGTTGTCCGCCACCTGCGACCGAGTGACCGCCGTCTGGTCTTTCGCGGCTTGCAACCGGTGCTGCCGTTTCTTTCCGCGCTCGAACAAATAGCTGATGCCCAGATCAAACTGCGCCGAATTGTCGATATAAGCCGAGCTAAACTGGTCCGGCTGGAAAATAGGGATGAACTGCGCGTCGCCGATCAGCACGGGATTGGGGCGCAGGTTCGCGGTAATTTCCTCGTCCTCGCTCTGCTGGATTGTTGTGCGCGCGGCCAGCAAATTATGGTTGTGCCTCAGCGCCATTTGGATCGCGTCGTCGAGCGTGATTTTCACCGGACCTTGAACGCCAACAGGGGCTTGCGCGGAGGCCGGAATCGCGAGGGCGGCCGCGCCAAGGCACACCACCAATGCCACACTTGCAAATCGCACACGTTCTGTACACATAGTCTTCAGCCCTCAGTAGCCGAAATGGGACGTGAATTGGCGTGCCGCAGTCGGCACGGGTTTAGAGCGGGGATCTTACGAGATAGGAGGGGCCCGTGCGGGAACGCGCCTGATAGACGGGATTCGGCGCCAACCCAAAGGCTCTAGGCTCCGGCGTAGGGGCTATCAGGGCAAAAGCCGGAGCTTGGTCGGTTGCGAGAGGACGGTCGATCGGCTGATGGCTGAGATGGCAAATGGGACAAGTGGACTCGGAGGAGCCAGTGTGATGATGCCAAACGCTCCCTGTAGTCATCGCGACCAAGAGCAGCGCCAGCAGCGCAACAGGAAGAATCAGATACCGGACTTGTTTTGGTTTCTGCATCGCTGCTCGAAAGCAGGCTTACTCCAAGATCATATAGCAGATGTTCTGCAACTCAAATCGGTTGCGTCGCGACCGTTACGCGAGCGTACACGTCACAATCGGGTGGCCCCTCGAATGAACGCAATGGCTCCGCGCGATTGATCGGTTTGGGCCATGAGGGGCGCCCGGCGCGCCGTTTTAGGCGCTGAATTGCTTCTAGCTAGAAAGATTGCATGCGGCAAACTTGAAGGATTCCCAGCCTCAACGGGCGCGCAGATCAATTGGAATGTTCAAGCGCTTCCTCAACCAGTGCGACGCATTTCTGCACGCGCTCGCGTAGAGGCCCATCAATTTCTTGATGCCGCGCCCGCGACGAAAATAGTTCATCGGCGATGTTGAGGGCCGCCAGCACCGCAACCTTCAACGAGTCCACGATGCGCGTTGCCTCGGCAACCTCTCGCATCTTGCCGTCCACGTACGCCGCCAGTTCGCGCAGATATTCCTCGTTTTGATCCGTGCTGACGTTGTAACTCTGATCGTAAATGTCGATTTTCACGTTGTGCCCTCGCTCCAGGGAAGCCTGATCGCGCCATTGTCGGCTATTGCTCGCTGAACTGCAATGTCCTGGCGGTCGCCACACTTCCACAGGCTAGCCGCCAGTTAGCCACCGCCATTTCCGTGATAATCTCGTCGCAGTCGGAGGTCTGAATGGCGGATGAGATCCAGATACGAGTCAATGGGCGGACGCATAGCGTCGCTGCCGAGCCGGACACTCCTCTGCTGTACGTCCTCTCCGGCGATCTGCACCTGCAAGGGCCTCGATTTGGCTGCGGCCTTTCCCAATGCGGCTCTTGCTCGGTCCTCGTGAATGGCGCCGAAACGCGCTCCTGCGTCACGCCTGTGTCGGCCGTCCGCGGCAAGTCCGTCACCACGCTCGAAGGTTTGCCGGAATGGTACGCGAAGCAAAAAAAACTCGCCAAAGCGCCTGCTCTGCACCCCGTGCAACAAGCCATCATCGACGAACAGGCCGTGCAGTGCGGCTATTGCTTCAACGGCATGATTATTCAAGCCGCCGAGTTGCTTTCAAAAACGCCGCAGCCCACTGAAGCGGAAATTCGCACCGCCATGAACGGCCATCTGTGCCGCTGCGGAAGTTATCCGCGCGTTATCAAAGCAATCCAACGCGCCTCCAAAGCCATGCATGGGGCCTTGATTGCAGAGGCGGGTGCGGAGATGGCGCGATGAAATCGCCCGCAACTCCGCGACCCAGCTTCGACCGTCGCGAATTCCTGAAGGCAGGCGGAGCGCTCATCATCGGATTCAGCAGCGCCGGCTTCATTGGCGATGAGCTAGCAGCGCAAGGCGTCACAGACTCTGCCGCACGCGGCTCGGTTGCAGGTCCGCCCAATCCCAAGCAAATCGACACTTGGCTTGCCGTCCATTCTGACAATACTGCTACCATCTTCATCGGCTACGTCGAACTCGGCCAAGGCTCCACAACATCCCTGCTGCAAGTAGCCGCCGAAGAACTCGACCTCGGCATGAATCAAGTGAGCACCATCCGTCTGGACACCAACGTCACACCCAACCAGGGCGGCACGTATTCAAGCTCTTCCATCGCTCGAGGCAGCCCGGCGATTCGCACGGCCGCGGCCGAAGCCCGGCAAGCTTTGCTCCAGCTTGCGTCCAAAAAATTGGACGCCCCCATCGATCAACTGACGGTATCGAAGGGCATCGTCTCCGCCGCAGCGTCAAACGGCGGCAGCCCACAAAAGTCAGTCACCTATGGTGAGTTGATAGGCGACAAGCGTTTCAATCTGGCGTTCACCGGCACGGCGCCATTGAAACCCGTGGCTGACTACAAATTGGTTGGCGCCAGCCCTACGCGAAACGACATTCCGGACAAGGTCAGCGGCAAATACGTTTATCTCCAGCATGTTCGTCTGCCCGGAATGCTGCACGGACGCGTCGTTCGTCCGCGCGGCCAGGGCGCGTATGGCGCGGGCGCGAGAGTTTCGAGCCTCGACGAAGCTTCCATCGCCCATCTCCCCGGTGCGCGCGTCGTGCGCAAAGGCGATTTCGTTGGTGTTGTGGCCGATCGCGAATGGGACGCCGTTCGTGCGGCCCAACAACTGAAAATTACATGGGACATGCCCGCCACCCTGCCCGGCAGCGACGGTGTGTATGATGCAATGCGCGCCGAAAAAACTTCCGATCGTGCGGTTCTGGAAAAAGGGAATGTAGCATCCGCTTTCGCCGGAGCGGCACACGTTGCCTCCGGCACGTATCACGGCCCGTACCAGGCGCACGCACCCTTTGGACCCAACGGCGCTCTCGCGGATGTAACTCGGGATTCGGCGCTGGTGATCTGCTCGACGCAGGATGTCTATGCCACGCGCAATACCCTGGCGGGCGTGCTGGGATTGCCGCAGGCCAAGGTTCGCGTCCAGTATTACGAAGGTTCGGGCACTTACGGCCATAGCTGTTATGACGACGTCGCGCAAGCCGCTGCAATCCTCTCGCAACTCGCGGGCAAACCTGTGCGCCTCCAATTCATGCGCTGGGACGAGCATGGTTGGGACCTCTACGGCCCCGCCCACGTTGGCGAGATCCGCGCCGCAGCCGATGCCAACGGCAAAATCGTCGCCTATCAGTATGACGGCTGGCATCACAACTGGAGCGCTGTCGAAACCTCCGCGCAGCTCGCACTCGGAACCCCCGCCGCCCCGTGGCGGTTCGGCGCGGCCCAACAAGTAAATCCCAACGATTGCGGCGGAATGTATGCGATCCCCAACGTGCGACTCATCAATCACGAAGTTCCAGCGCTTGGATATCTGCGCGGAGCATGGCTCCGCTCGCCGCTTGATTTATCTTTCTCCTTTGCATCCGAGCAAACAATTGACGATCTCGCCCACCAGCTAGGAATTGACGCCTACGAATTTCGCAAGCGGAACATCGCCAACGAACGATGGTTGGGTGTGCTTGACGCCGTAGCGAAAGCTGCAAAGTGGGAGTCGCGTCCTCCCGCCTCGAAAGTTTCAGCGACTCCGGCAGATGCCAAATCGCTCAGCGGTCGGGGAATTGGCCTGGGCACTCATCTCGCGTCGTACGGCGCCGCAGTCGCCGAAATCGACGTAAATAAAGAAACTGGCCAAGTCATTGTGAAGCATATGTACGGCGCGATCGACGCCGGCCTCGCCGTAAATCCCGCGTTTATCGAGAATCAGATCAGCGGCCAATTGGTCCAGGCCACCAGCCGCATGCTCCACGAGGAAGTTACATTCAATAAGACGAATGTCACCAGCCTCGATTGGAACAGCTATCCCATCCTACGTTTCGAGGAATGCCCCGAGGTGACGCCTGTCGTGGTGCAGCGCACCGACCAAAAATCAACGGGCGCGGGTGAAGAAGTAATGGCCGCGGCCGCGGGCGCCATCGCCAGCGCCTTCTTCGACGCCACCGGCGTCCACATGCGCGAATTCCCGCTAACTCCAAAGCGAGTCCTCGCCGCTCTTGCCCCTGCCTAACGACTGTCGTCCTTCCTACATATAGTTAAGGTCCGGGGTTTTGGCGTCGGCAGAACCATGCAAAAATGGTTGGTGCTCAGTGTGAGGACAGGCGAGGAATTTCACGCGTCCGGTCACAAGGTAAATGATGAAGGTGAAGGCATCCGTTGCCTACGAGGGCAGAAAGCAGCTCTCTTTCAAAGAACTCGACCTCAGCGACCCCGGCCCGGAAGATATTCTCGTCCGCATCGTTGGCGTGGGCCTGTGCCACACTGACGTGAAAGCCCTCCAGGGAGAGATGGCTGTGCCGAAGCCGGTCGTGCTCGGCCACGAAGGCGCCGGCGTCGTCGAACGCACCGGCGAACGCGTCACCAAGGTCAAATCTGGGGATCATGTTGTGCTCACTTTCGATTCCTGCGGTATTTGCCGCCCGTGCAGCACCGGATATCCCGCATACTGCGCGCAGAACATGGCCCTCAACTTCCGGGACGCGCGAGAGGGCGCGCCCGGCTCTTTCCACGATGGAAGCGAAGCGATTCACGGACATTTCTTCGGTCAGTCGTCTTTTGCAAACTACGCGGTCACAACCTCGCGCAACACGATTCCCGTGCGAAAAGATGCTCCGCTAGAAATTCTAGGAGTGCTCGGCTGCGGCGTTCAGACTGGCGCCGGAGCCGTGATGAATTCTCTTCAACCTCCGCCCGGCAGCTCCATCGCGATCTTCGGCGTTGGTCCCGTGGGACTCAGCGCGGTGATGGGCGCCGTCATACGCGGCTGTGCGGAAATCATCGCGGTCGACGTTCTCGAGCAGCGCCTCGAAACGGCCAAACAGCTCGGCGCCACCCACGTTGTGCAGGCAACTGGAAAACTGAAGATCGCGGAGGAAATTTGGCGCGCCGTTCCCGGCGGCGTGAACTACGCCCTGGACACCACGGGGCGCGCCGTCATCTTCGAGCAAGCCATCGCATCGCTCGCCACAAAAGGCTCTTTCGGCTTCGTCACTGCGCCGACGGGAAGTCCAGGCTTGAATCTCTCCGCAGTGATGATCGGCGGCCACAGCGTTCGCGGAATCGTCCAAGGCGATAGCGTCCCGGACACTTTCATCCCCTACCTGATCGACCTGCACTTGAGCGGCCGCTTCCCTTTTGACAAGCTGATCGCCAAATATCCCTTCGATCAAATCAATCAAGCCATCGCAGACCAAGCCAGCGGCAAAGTCGTGAAGCCGGTTTTTACGTTCCCGCAGTGAAGTTGCTGCATTCGTCCTTCGGTCCATATCAACAACCGTTTGCAATCACCCCCGCCGCATGCCAGCCTAAGCTTGGAGCTGATGTGTCTGACCTGATAACGAACGGGAATCCCGTGCTGGCCGTCCCCGCCGATGGAGACGAAGGCCGCATAATTCCGGAACGTTTCGCCTCCGGTGTATTTCGCCTGCCGGTTACTTGGACAAACCTCGCCGCCGCTCTCTTCGCCGGGCTCGCGCTGCGTCTCTTTTTCGTGATCCGCTTTCCATTCTCCGCGGGTGACACCAAATTCTACGACGCGCTCGCGCGCAACTGGCTCTACCACGGTGTCTACGGCCTCTTCGTCGGAGGCCAATTGGCGCCCACCGACATGCGCGTCCCCGGATACCCGGCATTTCTGGCCGCCGTTTACTCTCTCTTCGGACCTAGCCACCAGGCGGTTCTCATCGCTCAGGCAATCGTCGGTTTGGTCACTTGTCTCGGCATCGCAGCAATCGCGGCCCGCCTCGCGCCCGCGGCCCTGCGAAGAAAAGCCGCAACGGCAGCTATGTGGATTGCGGCGCTTTGTCCGTTCACGGCAAATTACGACTCGATGTTGCTCACCGAAGCACTGGCCATTTTTTTTACCACCTTCGCCCTGCTGATTTTTATCTCGCTCCTCGACCATCCCTTCATTGCGCGCTCCAACTTGGCATCGACGCGAAGCATTCTCTCGTTCGCGGGATGGGTTGCATGCGGGGGCGTCTTGGTCGGCGTCGGTACTCTCATTCGCCCGGAGACGCCACTTGTCCTGGCAGCCGCGGGTGCCATATTCACGATTCGCTTGCGCCATCGCGAAGACTGGCCGAAGTTGATTCTGACAATTTCCTGGATGGCCGCCGGTCTGCTCCTGCCTTTGCTGCCGTGGGCCGCGCGAAACGCGCGTGTACTGGGACGCATCCAGTTTCTTGCCCCCCGCTACGCCGAGACGCAGGGCGACTTCATTCCGTATGGATTCTTCAACTGGACGCGAACTTGGATGGCGCGGCCTGAAGAAAACTACCTCGTGCCTTGGAAGCTGGGCAACGCCTCCATTCCGATCGAGAGTTTGCCCGCTTCCGCCTTCGATTCCGTGACCGAGCGCAATCGTGTAGCCACGCTGTTAACCACGTACAACGCCGGCCTGAAAATGTCCCCTCTACTCGATCGCGAATTCGAGCTTCTCGCTCGTGAGAGAACCGCGCGCCACCCTCTGCGCACTTATCTCGTCATCCCCATTGAACGCGTCGGGGCCATGTGGTTCGCGCCGCGTGTGCGTTCCCTCCGCTATTCAGGCGCGTTGTGGCCGCCCACAGAGAAATGGCGCGAAAATCCGTGGGATTTCGACATCACCGCCGCGTTTGGACTCCTGAACCTTGCGTATTTCGGCTTTGCAATAGCTGGAGCATGGCATTGCCGCGCGCGCTCCGCGATGGCCATGTTGATCGCGTTTGTATTGATTCGCAGCGCGTTTTTGACCAGCCAAGTATCCATCGAACCGCGCTACGTGATCGTTTGTTTCCCCGCATTTTTGGCCATCGCCGCGCAAGCCTTCACGATCTCGCGATCCTCCCTGGCATCAACGCAGGGTAAAGTCAGAACTCTTGTAACGGTGCCTTAACGCGGCCCACCGGCGACCTGTGGTTCACTTCCAATTTCCAAATCGGCGGCCCTCACAAATGTTCCTTGCAAAATGCGGTAAGCGCTCTTTTTCCAAATTCGTGTCGCGGTCTTTGTCGCTTCTCGTTTTGTGTTTCGCCGTAGTTCGTTTGGCATCTGCTCAGACGCCTCCGCAGAATATCCAGGTCGAACAGATTGGCACGGAACCGGGCAACCAGCAGACGCCTGATTCCAATCCTGAAGCCTCGCCCCAGCAGCCCGCGGCCGATTCAGTGACGCTTTTTCCCCACTCGAACACCGCTCGCTACTGGATTTCCGGTCAGGCCAACGTCGTTCTCCAATGGCACGGGGCGTTTCCGGCGAAATACAGCGGCCCAAACAGCCTCCATTCGCAGCCCGAAAACGCTACTTCGAAGGTCTACACATTGTATTTAGGGTACGAACTCACTCCCACTACCGAAGTCTTCCTCGATATCGAAAGCGCCGGCGGCCACGGCATCAGTAATACCCTGGGGCTTGCCGGTGTCACAAATCTCGATGTCGTGCGCAACACCACTCTCAGCCAAGATCCTTACGTCGCGAGGCTAATGCTGCGCCAAATTATTCCGCTTACGGACGAGCGCATCGAATCCGATCGCGATGAGCTGCACCTCGCCACGTCGCTGCCGGCGCGGCGAATCGAATTCCGCGTTGGGAAATTCGACCTGGCAGACTTCGTCGACGCCAATACCTACGGCTCCGACAGTCATCTGCAGTTCCTCAATTGGACGGTCGATAACAATGGGACCTACGATTACGCCGCCAATACCCGCGGTTATACGGATGGAGTCCTCATCGAATACGCCGACCGTTGGTGGACCGTCCGCTTCGCCGAAGCTTCAATGCCCAAAGTGGCAAATGGTATCCATCTCGACGCCGATGTCGCGCGGGCGCGATCGGAGAATCTCGAATTCGAGGTCGGCGGAAAGCTAATCGTTCATCGCGCTGGCACGCTGCGCCTGCTCAGTTATCTCAACCACGCCAATATGGGGAACTACCGCGAGGCGATCGACGAGTATCTCGCGGGACCGAGAACCTCTCCCCCGGATATAGTCGCAACCCGCCGCCAGGGACGCCATAAATACGGCTTCGAGTTGAATTTCGAGCAGGAAATCACTTCACAAATAGGCATTTTCGGCCGCCTCGGCTGGAGCGACGGTCACAATGAGTCTTTCGCCTACACCGAGGACGATCGCACTCTCGAACTCGGCCCGTTCACCAAGGGCGATTGGTGGCATCGCCGCAATGACCGCGCGGGCCTCGCATTCGTAGCAAACGGAGTCGTTGCCGCCCATCAGCAGTATCTCGCGCTCGGCGGGCTCGGCTTCCTGCTAGGAGATGGCGGCCTTACTTATGGTCCCGAGAAAATCGTGGAGGGATTCTACACCGCGCATCTTTGGCGAGGCTTTTTCGCGTCCTTCGATCTTCAGCACATCAATAATCCCGGCTACAACCAGGATCGCGGCCCCGTCACCGTTCCGGGCCTGCGCTTCCACGTCGATTTCTGATTCAAATGCCCATTCCCATCTGTTCGCGCCTATTGTGGTGTTTTCGGCGTGTGGGCACCGCTCATCGGCCGCACGTTTTTCGGTGTGATTCCTGATCCCGGAGCAACACCGTGCGTAGGACCTGGCGGCACCGGGTTCGGGTTGGAATTCGACTCCCCTTGGCGTCCGGGCGGCGGAGCCGCGGGCGGTGGGAAAAGCGGCTGCTTCAGAATATCGAGCACTTCGGGCGGCAGCTTGTCGGCCTGCGCCACGAGTGCCGCTGTTTGCCACATCTGATCGTCGCTCAGCACGGTCTTGAAGCTCGGCATTGCCGTCATCCGAATGCCGTTCTTGATCTTCCAGTACGTCTCGCCCACCGGATCGTCCGTCACGTACCCGTCCGGCAACAAAAGGTGGGGTGGCGAAGGGTACATCTCCGGCTCTGGGTGCGTATCTTTCTCAAGCATACCGTGGCAACCGCAACCTCTCCGGTAGGTTTGCGCTCCGGCCATCAAATCGGCGGTCGTGAAAGTCGCCAGGTCCCGCTTGGGCGCCTCACGGTGAATTCGTGCCGCGAGCGCCGCTCCCGCAATTAACCGTTCGAAGGGAAATGGGTGATCGGAGACGGCCGCCGGCGCCAATCCGGAGAAAAGATAGACAGCGACCACCAGCGGAACGAGAATCAGCCCCACGATGATACCGCCAACAAACTTCTCCATCGACCTTGCCTCCTTCGGTGCCTGTACCGGGCCACCAGGACCCACCAAGAATCGCACGACAGTTTACGCCCCGTCAGGACTTTTTTTGGTAAACTCCAGGCCAAGCGGTTGGCGAACGAGTTCGAAAAACTTTAGGGTGGGGGCCAGGATGGTGGCATGGCCACGCCCCAAAGTGCTGGTGAACTAATTCAGTACCTCCATTTGAAGCTTGCCGCGCTTGGCCAGCCCGCAGGAAAGAATCCGAACGATTCTGGCCTCCTACAAATAGCCCAGCCTCTGCTCCGCAACCACTACGAAAAAGAACGCATCCTTGGTAGCTACTTGTGTCCGGCCGATGCACGGATCCAATCGTTTCTCGACGAGCATCTGCGCGATTGCTGTCCCGGCGGCGTACCTCGCCTGCCGACGACCACTTTCGTTCTCGACCGCGCTGGACTGGCTCGCACCATGTCCTTGCCGCCGGACGCGAACAGCTTCGCTTCTCCATATCTCCGCTCCTACCGGGTCCCGCAGGGCGTGCTCCATAATCCTCATAGCGACCGCCGAACCACCAGCGGAGTGTTCCACATCGCTGAGGGCGGCTTCCCGATTCCCGCGGACAAGCAGGCAGTTCCCCTGAAAACCTTTGCCGCTCTCCTCGCCGCCGCCCTCCGTCCGCCCCCCGGCGTCCTCACTCTTCCTTTCACCGCCGGACAGGATGAACAGGCTCGCCTGTTCGTTTCGTTGTTGCTTCGGCCTCTAGTCTGCCCCACCACCGGCGCCGACCCGCACAAAACCATTGAGACTCGCTTCTTCGCTCCCGGAAGCTTGGTAAGCAATCTGGATTTCGTCGAGTCAATTTTCGGCAATGGCGGCGATCCGCATCTCCCCGAGAATGACGCCGCGCTAGACGTCGCCCATTGGACCGGCCACACCGGCTGCGTAATTCTCGCGCCTCATTTGGTCGGCATGAAGAAGGCAGCTCTGGGCCTCCCGCACGAAAGCGACGCCACCGAGCGCCAGAAGCGCGATCGCATGTACTGGCGCGATCCGGATGAACCGTATAATGACGCCGCTCCATTCAAAATCACCTGCCGCGATCATCGCGGAGTTATCGTCACCATCATCGCGGACAATTATTACGGCTATTGCAAAAAGGAAGTGAAGGCGCAGATCAGCTACGCCGCAAATCTCTTCGGCCTCTGCCAAGAGGAGCATGCGGGCGGCGCCATCGCCTTTGCCACATACGTTCTAGGCCAGGAGTTTTACGCCGGCCGCACCGTCAGCCTCAAGAAAACCAACTTCGAGCACGCGATGCAATTGCTCGGCGGCTTGGTCGAGCGAAAGCCGGAGGGCTATGCCGTCGATCGCCGCTATCCCGAGATTTTCTACGTCCCCGAGGACTCGGTTTTTACTCTTCGAGACGGTTTCGTCGGCTGGGAAAGCGAGGGCCGCGCACACCGCTTGACCCTCCGTCCTACTTCTGTTTACGTTCTGCCCTCTGGTTTTCGTGTCCGCTTGGAAAAGCAGCTTCACGGCGCGGCATGGAGACTCATCGGTTCGCGGCCGCGCGGCACACTTTGCCACAAACCCTGTACCGTCTCCGGTGGCGGCAAATCTGAGATCTCCAAATCCATCGCCAACGCACTTCTAAAAGGCCCTGTCTACGTTCGGGACTACCGCGAGGATATGGAAAAGGTGGCTACGATCTTCAAACGCGACTTCTCCGCCGTTTACCAGTCTCGTCCGCCGGACGACCGCTCCCGCCGGCCCATCCTCAGCTCGGAGCGCACTCTAGGATCGGTCATTCAACTCTTCACGCCGTCCCCCGAGTACACGGATCAGCACAATGACTGGGTTCGCCGCCTCCCGCAAACCACCCGCCAGCTTTTGTTCACCATCAAGCGCTACTATCGCCCCGAATGGGGAGACAACTGGCGCGAACACTTCACCGTGGATCGCATCAATGGCTTTCTTGGCCACGAGCTGAAATTCGAGAATCAGCCGCTCGTCAGCAACTATCTGCGTGTCGGATACGATCGCGACCGCGCATGGCGCATCTACAAGCTGCGCCCGGACTTCTTCCCGGCCGAAAAGGTGCAGGTCGAGGACGACATCACCGCGTCGGTCGTCCTGCCCCGGAGTAGCCTCAACGACCTTGATCGCGAGCTCAAGAACCAGAGTGTCAAGCTCGTCTCCAATTGCGAAAATTTCCTCTTTCAGCGCCCCGACGAAGCCATCCATCCTGGCTCGGACTCGCAGGCGGAAGCCGATATCGCGAGCCCCGGCACATTTCTCTCCAATTTCGAACCTCTTACCGTCGAGCAGGCGCGCGGCCTCGTCGATCACGTGGTCGAATTTGACCGCTATACAGATCCCATGAAGCAGCTTCTCGAAGGCTTTGTCTCCCTCCAACTCGGTGAAGCAGAAGCTGATGGGAAGGCCTATGTCGTTTCCTCCGCACATCCACGCATTGTGAATGGCAAGCCTTCGCAGAATCCGCGCTATCTCCAGAAGCGGCCTGACCTCGTGGCTCCGCGCGATTCGTATCTTGCTGAGATCGCCACCCGCCTCGAGCGCGAGATTCCCGCCTGTCGGCCAGTCCACTTTCCCGTCAACGCCGTGCTTTCCGGACGCCGCAACAGCCCGCCCGACGCTGCACACGGCATCCCACCCCTGGCCGTCTACGGGCCGATCCATTATCAGGAATTGCCCGAACTCTTCATGGAGCTGATTTCTAGCCTTACTGGCAAGTCCCCGGCCACCACGGGCTTTGGCAGCGAGGGCGCGCTAACCAAGGGCCCCTTCAACTCGCTCTGGCCCGTCGTGGACCTCAACAACGCCATCGTGGACGCGATCCTTACCGGCGACATGGGCTTTACCACTTCGGCCGGGTACATCGGCCCGCACTTTCGTGTGGATCACGACGTCAGCCTCCTCGTCCCGGAGATCTGGTGCCGCATGAGGCCAGCGGAGCGCGATCCCCGCCTCTTCATCAGCCACGGTTACCTTGAGAAGATGGAAGATATGGTCGTGAGCGGTCGCACGGTTCTCGCCAGCCGTCTCGGCTATCGCGTCACCACGTTGTTCGTCGATAGGTTCCTCGGCCGCATCTTTGAGACGCCCGATTCGGTGTTCCCTCTCGAAATGCTCCGCCCGGAACTGCAGGATCTTGAAATGTTTGCTGCGGGTGTTGACGCCATTGTCGAATCCCAGCGCCGCGTGGCGATGAACTATTTCGAGGACGGCAGCATCGAAGCTGCGTGTCCTCCTCTGCGAGCGCTGCTCGAAATCATGGCACACGGCTCCTACCGTGGCATGGGCGTGGATCATCCTGGAATTCGTGCCGCCTTCACGCGCGAAACCCTGCTCGCAAGCGATTGGTATCGCGAACGCCTTCAAGTGAAGCAAGCGCGCGACGTTGCGCTCTGGCAGCGCCACCTCCGCTCCCTCGAGAGCTGCCGTTTGGCGGGGCGCGATCTCGCCAAAGATGTTATGGATCTTGAAGCCCGCCTGTCTCTTGCCCGCACGCAACTAGCGCACGTCTCTTCACCAGCATTCCTCGATGAACTCGTCGGCACCATTGGCGCCGATCCGTTTCACGGTCAAATGCTAGCTTCGTGCGCCTCCGCATCGTGATAATTTTGGACGCAAATTCTTTTCACGCTATTTCGTTTTGGATGTCGACCCGCCGACCGAAAAAGATCTCGCGCTCTAATCTCGCGTAAATTTTATGGGCCGTCCAGCGCGCAAGAATTTCTCCAATTCAACTTCAGAGAATTCTCTCTTCGCTAACACCCTTGAATTGAGTCCGAAATTAAAAGGGTATTACGAACTCTTGATCGATAGGCCTGTTGACATACGCTACGCCGATCGATAGCATTCGCGGGGGGAATTTCCTCAAATGGAAAAAGCTACGGTCAAAGTCTCGCCCAAATTCCAGGTCGTAATCCCGAAGTTAATTCGCGAGGAGCTCAACATCGAGCCGGGACAGGAACTCATGATGTACTCAATCGATGGCTCGCTGCGGCTCGTGCCTCATCGCTGCGTCAAGGAACTTAAAGGCATCGCCAAGGGGATGCGCTGGAAAGAAGACTATCGTGACCACTCGGAGCGGTTCTGAGCTGTACCTCGTGGATTCCTCGGGCTGGCTTGAATATCTTACCGAAGATTCGAAGGCGGCCTTCTTCGGAAACTACTTGGAGGGCGATGCCGCTGTCCTCGTTCCCACGGTCGTGATCTTCGAAGTATACAAACATCTCTCTAAGCACCGCGGCAAGTCCGTTGCTGACCGCTTCGCATCGCAGGCGCTAGTGCGCAAGGTAATTCCCCTAGATGAGATGATCGCGCTCGCCGCCGCCAATGTCAGCCTCGAGCACCGCCTCTCCGGGGCCGACGCAATCGTCTATGCCACCGCCCGCGTCTGCCAGGCCCAGCTCGTCACGGCCAACACCCGCTTCCGTGGCCTCCCCGCCGTTGTCATCCCGTGAGCGAGCCCGGCAATTACAAAACGCGGAACTGGTTGGAGAAAGCTTAGCTTAGCGCTTTCTTCAGCCGCTTCGTGGTTTTCAATAACTGCCGCTTTAGCGCGTCAATCTGCTTCGAAATATCTTCGAGTTCGCTCTTGGCCAGCACTCCAGCCTTCGCTACCTTGTGTGCCGTGCGATCTGCCTTGCCCATTGCTGCACCGATCTTCATGGCCGCGTTCGTGAGCCTGTTCTTTTTCGCCATTTTTCGTTTTTCTCCCTTCAGCCGCACCGAGAGTATCTCACGCACTGCGAAGAAATTCTTTACCTAACGTTCCAACGTCAAGCCTCGTCCTCCCGGCGCTCTCGGACGACCTGTAGCGCCACCCCTTCAGGGTGGCATCTTGCTTCTTGCAGTGCGCGCAAATTGAAATGACGCTATTTGAGGTATAACCTCTTCGATTCTCGGCTAGCCGGATCGGGAACAAGCGCCCCCGGAGGGAATCGCTCATGGATCTACAATTGTCAGGCAAGCTCGCGCTCGTCACAGGCGCTTCCAAAGGAATTGGCCGCGCAACGGCCATCGCTTTGGCCGAAGAAGGCTGCAATCTCGTTCTGGTCTCTCGCGATCTAGCGTCCCTGAACAAAGCGGCCGAAGCGATAAGTTTCCGATTCCCGTCTTCAGTGCGTGTCCTCCCCGCCGATCTCTCAAAGCAGGACCAAATCGAACGCGTGGCCACGGAATTTTCCGAACTAGATATCCTCGTCAACAACGCTGGCGCCATTCCTCCCGGTAACCTCCTCGCCGTCGACAACGCGGCTTGGCGCGCAGCATGGGATCTGAAAGTTTTCGGATATATAAGTATGTGTCGCGCGATGTACCCGAGCCTGGAAAAACGTAAGGGTGTCATCATCAACGTCATCGGCTCCGCCGGCGAACGTCTCGATCCCGGCTACATTGCTGGTAGCACCGGAAATGCAGCGCTCATGGCTTTTACGAAGTCTCTGGCCAAAGGAGCCGTAAAGGATGGCATACGCGTCATCGGCATCAATCCCGGTCCGGTAGCCACTGATCGACTGCAGACGATGATGCGAGGTCGTGCCAAAGCCCAATTCGGTGATGAGTCGCGCTGGCAAGAATTTCTCAGCACCATGTCCTTCGGCCGCGCCGCCACCCCAGAGGAAATTGCCAGCGCCGTAGCTTTCCTCGCATCGCCGCGCTCCGCCTATACTTCCGGCACGATCCTCACCATCGACGGCGCCCCCAGCTAATTTATCGCCGTCATTCTGAGCGAAGCGTCCCGCGTTTTTGCTTTTGCGCGAAGCGTCGGGACGCGCAGTTGAAGAACCTCTCTTTGATGTAGCCCCTACTCCCCGCGGGCCAGCGCCACACCCACCGCACAATTCTTTACACCAACAAGCGGATGAAATCGTTTGACAAATCATGCTACGGTTATCGCCGGCCGCGAGCCACGCTCGCGCCCAAGGTTCTTGAGCAAGGTGAAGGGAAAAATGGAAACGAAGACGGCAGAGTGCGGGAAACAGGAGTTCAGTAGGGATCGGCGCCACTCGCCTCCGCGGCGCGAACGAGCCCTCTCTGGTGGTGGCTTTTTCACCCTCGAAGGGAGAGCCGTCAGCCGAAATTCCCGGAAAACCTCCCCGACCCAGGCCAGCCGCCGCAAATTCTACCCGTCACACGTGTCGAGTAGAAACACACGTAAGTACATGAAAATAAAGGTTCGGCGTCACTCCTACCCGTCACAAAAGCGGGAGGTGCCATTCCGCGGTCTTTGGCTTCTTTCAAACTTGGTCTTAGCTCAAAATTAGATATGGACAACATTCAAATCACGCTGCCTGATGGAGCGACGCGCGAAGTGCCGCAAGGCACCACCGCCGCGCAGATCGCGGGCCAAATCTCGCCTCGCCTAGCGAAGGAGGCTTTGGTCGCGCGCGCCAATGGCGACTTGATCGATCTATCGCGGCCGCTGGAACATAGCACCAAGCTCTCGATCCTCACCGCCAAAGATCCGGACGCCGTCCAAGTCTTCCGCCACTCGGCCGCCCATCTGCTCGCCGCCGCCGTCCTCGAACTCTACCCGGACGTGAAGCTCGGCGTCGGCCCTCCGATTGACACCGGATTCTTCTACGAATTTGTACGCGAGCGGCCGTTCACTCCCGAAGACCTCGCAAAAATCGAGGCCAAGATGCACGAGCTGGCCGCGAAAGACGTTCCCAACGAGCGCAAGCTGATTCCCAAGCCCGAGGCGCTTGATCTCTATCGCAAGTCGAACCAGCAATTTAAGTGCGAATTGGTCGAGGAAAAAGCGGTCGAGCCGATGGTTTCTTTTTACACCACCGGAAAGTTTATCGATTTCTGCCGCGGCCCCCACATCCCTTCCACCGGGCGCATAAAAGCTTTCAAATTGATGAATGTCGCCGGCGCCTACTGGAAAGGTGACGAAAAGAATCCGCAAATGCAGCGGATTTACGGCGCGTGTTTCGTCGAACAAAAAGAACTCGACGAATATCTTCACAAACTTGAGGAAGCCAAGCGCCGCGACCATCGCAAGCTCGGCCAGGAGCTCGATCTTTTCAGCATTCAGGACGAAGCCGGCCCCGGCCTGATCTTCTGGCATCCCAAGGGCGCCATCATCCGGACGCAAATGGAAGACTGGCTGCGCGCGGAGCTTACCCGCCGCGGCTACGATCTGGTCTACACCCCCCACATCATGCGGCTTGATCTCTGGAAGACCAGCGGCCACGCGAATTTCTATCGCGAAAATATGTTCGGTCCGGTGGAAGTGGAAAAAGCCGATTACCAGCTAAAGCCCATGAACTGCCCGGGCCACATCTTGATTTTCAAATCGCACCTGCGAAGTTATCGCGAGCTTCCCGTCCGGCTTGCCGAGCTTGGCACCGTCTATCGCTACGAACGCTCCGGTGTCCTTCACGGCCTGCTGCGTGTCCGAGGGTTCACCCAGGACGACGCGCACATCTTCTGCATGCCCGAACAGATCGAAAAGGAAATTCAAGACTGCATTGAGTTCGCCTGGGAGGTGTTGCGCGTTTTTGGTTTTGACAAATACGAAGTGGATCTCTCGGGCGGCGACGCATCGCATCCGGAAACCTACGTCGGCACTCCCGAACATTGGAAACGCGCCGAAGATGCGCTCGCCAACACTTTGAAGCGCATGAACGTGCCTTACAAATATATTCCGGGCGAGGCCGCGTTCTACGGCCCGAAAATCGACGTGAAACTCGTCGACGCGATTGGCCGCCCGTGGCAGCTCACCACCGTACAATTCGATTTCAATCTCCCGCGGCGCTTCGAGCTCGAGTACGTCGGCGAAGACGGCGCGCGCCACCAACCGCTGATGGTCCATCGCGCACTCTTCGGCTCGATCGAACGATTTTTCGGCGTGCTGATCGAACATTATGCGGGCGCTTTCCCGGCGTGGCTCGCTCCTGTGCAAGCGGCGGTGCTTCCTGTCAGCGGGAAATTCGAGGAGTACGCAAAAAGAGTTACGCAGCAGATTAAGGACGCCGGCTTTCGCGTCCACCTGGATGATCGCAACGAAAAGCTGCAAGCCAAAATCCGTGACGCGCAGCTTCAGAAAGTTCCCTACATGCTGATCATCGGCGGAAAAGAGGCGGAAGCCGGCACCGTGTCGGTGAGGCATCGCGCCAAAGGCGACTTGGGTCCGCGCCCGCTCGATCAGTTCGTCGCCGATCTGAGGCAGGAGGTGGACTCGCGCGCCGTGCAGTAGCGCACGATAATTCATATGAGCGATAAATCTATATGAATGTCATCCCGAGCACAGCGAAGGATCTGCTTTTCTCTTTCGCAGTTCTGTGCCTCGGCCTCGCTCTGAGTTCTCCTGCCGTTCCTCAGGAGCAGCCCGATTCCAACTGGATGGGCAAAGCTTTTGCGGCCGCCTTTGACGAATTCTTTCCCATCCAGCATGGCGAAGGAGATTTCATCGCGGTGCGCGCCCATCGAGATGGCACGAATGATTTGCCGGAGTTTTCCATCGTGCTCGAGGATACGCAAAACGCTCGCGCGATTCACGCAACGCTGCGGGAGGCGCAAGGCTCCTCGCTCTATCAGCAGTTGACGGCGCTGCATGCCAAGGACCCCGCGAAATCCTACCCAGAGCTGAGGCCTGACTTGAAAGTTCAAACCTGGAATCTCACCGCCGATCAGTGCCCGGCCATTGGGGCTCAACTCAAAGCCTTCAACAACATACAATTCGTCCGGCCCCGCGACGACGATCCCGTCGACGAGCATCCTATCCTTTATCAGTTTCACGAATCGGTGGGCGGAGGCGATTCCGAAGTCACCGAGTTTGTGGAGACGCGTGCGTTTCCGAAATGGGCCAACGAAACGCACAAAGCGCTGGACGCCTGCGCCGCGTCTGTACCGGGAAAGTGACCATGGACATCAAATCCGCAGCCCGAAAACATTTTGAATCCGCCCGCGACGGGCTGATCGCCCTCAGCCATCGCATCCATGCCCATCCCGAACTGGGCTTCGAAGAGGAGAAAGCTTCTTCGTGGCTCTGTGAATCGCTGGCTGACGCCGGCTTCGCGGTGGAAAAAGGTATTTGCAATCTTCCCACGGCGTTTCGCGCTCGCGCAGGGTCGGGCCCTTTGCACATTGGGATTTGCGCCGAATACGATTGCCTGCCGGGTATCGGTCACGCTTGCGGCCACAACATCATCGCCGCGTCAGCCGTTGGCGCAGCGCTGGCCGCAGCCAAAGTCGCCGATGAGGTTGGTCTCACGATCGCCGTCATCGGCACACCAGCCGAAGAAGTGGGCAATGCCGGCGGAAAAATCCTGCTGCTCGAGCGCGGCGCGTTTGAGGGCCTTCATGCCGCCATGATGGTGCACCCGGCGCCCTTTGACATGCTCCATGCAAAGATCATCGCCGCTTCCATGTTTGAAGTGCATTGCACCGGCAAGGAATCTCACGCGTCGGCTTTTCCGGAGTTGGGCGTGAACGCGGCAGATGCATTGACCATCGCGCAAACCGCGTTGGGCCTGCTGCGCCAGCACATTCGCTCCACGGATCGAATCCACGGCATTGTGACAAATGGCGGCTCCGCTCCGAATGTGGTCCCCGCGCACACTTCGGCCAAGTTCATCGTTCGCTCCGACACGCTGGAGCAGCTTGCTGAATTGCGGCCCAAGGTTTACCGGTGTTTCGAGGCAGGAGGACTGGCGACGGGAGCGAAAATCGAGATCACCGGCGGCGACAAACCTTACGCCGAGATGCTGCACGACGCATCGATGGCGGGGTTTTACCGCAAGAATTCCGAAGCGCTGGGTCGGCCGTTCCCCAATCTTGGCGAGTGGGAAACCCGCCCCACCGGTTCCACCGACATGGGCAACGTTTCGCTGGCGGTGCCGTCCATCCATCCCATGATCGGCATCAATTCCTTGCCGGCTGTCAACCACCAGCCGGAATTCACCGCGCACTGCATCACTGCGGACGCGGACAAAGCGCTCGAGGACGGCGCCCTCGCTATGGCGTGGACTTGCATTGACTTGGCGGCTAACCGTGAGACGCGGGAAGGATTGGTGGCGAAAGCGGACCGGCGTCGGTGATGAACCTTATTGAAAACGGCGCGCGCGGACATGCTATACTTTTTGCCCTGTCACTCTGTCGGGGTTTTCAGAGGCGGCGGGTAAATCGGGCGGGTGGATAATCGGATCCGTCCGGGAGGTGGGTTTATCGCTGAGCGTAGTGGAAGTCCCGGCCTTCGGGTCAATGAGCGCATTCGCGCTCGCGAAGTGCGTGTAGTGGATGATGCGGGGAACCAACTGGGTGTGATGACCCTGTTCGACGCGATGAAAGCGTCGCGCGAGGCGGGTCTCGACCTTGTCGAAATTTCTCCCAGCGCCGTGCCGCCTGTCTGCAAGATCGTCGATTATGGAAAATTCCTTTACGAGCAGAGCAAGAAGGCGCACGAAGCCAAGAAGCACCAAAAAAGCTCGCACATCAAGGAAGTGAAGTTTCGGCCCGCGACCGCGGAGCACGATTATCAGGTGCGCAAGAACCAGATCATACGGTTCCTGGGCGAAGGGCACAAAGTAAAAGCGATGATCTTTCATCGCGGGCGCGAAATGGCTCACCAAAGTGTGGGCCGCGCCAAGATGGAACGGCTGCTTAAAGATATCAACGATCACGCTCTGGTGGAATTCGGGCCGCGGATGGAAGCGAATATCCTGCTGGCGCTGTTGGCGCCCAAAAAAGGCGCACCCGCGCCGCAGCCGTCTCGTCCGGCGCAATCCACAGCGGGCGGCCAAGCTTGAGAAAGCCGAAGAGGGGATTGTGAAGAAGAATAAGAAAATGAAATTGAAGACGCATCGGGGCGCGGCCAAGCGCTTCAAGATTACGTCGACCGGAAAAGTGATGCGGTGGCATTCGGGCAAGCGCCACCTGCTGGGCACGAAGAAGCCGCGACGGCAGCGCAAACTGCTGAACAAGGTCGAGGTGAATCCCGCGGACGTGCACAACGTGCGTCTGGCGCTTCCCTACGGAATCGAGTAGCACGGAATTTTTTCGAGCCAGGCAGAGCGTTACGGGTGCCTGCCGGCCGGTTGCCTTGAATTACCGAGGGGCATTTATAGTCCGCGAGACAAACCCGTCTTCGAGCCCGTGTGGAATTTCGCGGGCGGCGAAGCTGCGTTTGTCTCCCCGTTTGTTTTACTGAATCCGAAATTATTGAGAGCGGCCGCGAGGCGCGCACGAGGAGAATAGAACCATGGCTCGAGTAAAACGAGGTACGAAGCGTCGCGCGCGGCGTAAGAAGCTTCTAAAGCACGCGAAGGGATTTTTTCTCACCAAAGGAAAGCTGTTCCGGTCGGCCAAGGAGGCGGTGAACCGCTCGTTGCGGTACACCTACCGCGACCGGCGGACGCGCAAGCGCGATTACCGCACGCTATGGATCCAGCGCATCGGCGCTGCTGCGCGAGCGAACGGCACCACCTACAGCCAGTTGATTCATGGCCTAAAGGCGGGCGGGATCGATCTGGACAGAAAGATTCTGGCGGACATGGCGGTGCGCGACGCCGAGGGATTTTCGGCGCTGGTGGCGTCGGCGAAGCAGCACATGAAGACGGCGCCCGCGCCGCCGCAGCCCGCAGCCTAAATGATGCACAGGCAAGAGTGCCTGTGCCACGTGCCTGTGCCACACAAACCATGCCTGATACACCCATTATTGAGAAAACCCTCAACGAGTTAGGCGACACAACTCCTGAGATGGTTGCAATTCGCTTCGCCGAATTGTGTTCGTCCTTCGATCTGGAGACGGCGCGCCAGTCTGCGGCCGCGGAGAGCTGGAAGAGCTTTCTCGTGAAGTGGACAGGGCGGAAGTCAGGAATTCTCTCGCTCATAGGTGAGAATTGGCTGAAGTCTGCGCCGAAAGAGCTGAAGCCGATCGTTGGCCAAGAGCTGAACAAGTTCAAGGCGCACGTGGAAGCGGCGCTCGAAGAGAAGTGGCGCGAGATCGAGGCTGCGGCTGATGAGGCTGCGACGGCGCGAGATCGAATCGATCTTTCGCTGCCGGGTGTGGAGCGCGGGATCGGCACGCGGCACATCATCCGGCAGACGTACGAAGAGCTCGAGCGAATCTTTCTCTCGATCGGATTCAGCGTAGTGGAAGGGCCGGAGATCGAGACGCCCTACTACAATTTTGAGGCGCTGAACATCCCGGAATACCATCCCGCGCGGGACAACATGGATACGTTCTACATCGAAGGGACACGCAGCGAACATTTGCTGCGAACGCACACTTCGCCGATGCAAATTCGCACCATGGAGAAGCAGCCGCCGCCAGTGCGCATAATCGTTCCTGGAAAAGTGTATCGCCGCGATAATCCAGATTCCACGCACGGCTACGTGTTCCATCAGATCGAAGGACTGGCGGTCGATACGGACATCACGTTTTGCGATTTCAAAGGCACGGTGGAATATTTCGTGCGGGAATTTCTGGGACCGAAGGCGAAGACGCGGCTGCGACCCAGCTACTTTCCGTTCACCGAGCCTTCGGCAGAAGTGGATGCGACCTGCCACGTGTGCGGCGGGAGCGGCTGCCGCGTGTGCAAGTTTTCGGGGTGGATCGAGCTTTTCGGCGCGGGGATGGTGAATCCGGCGGTCTACGGCTTCGTGAAATACGATGCTGAAAAACTTTCAGGGTTCGCGTTTGGGATGGGTGTGGACAGGCTGGCGATGATGAAGTACGGCATCACGGAATTGCCGCTGCTGTTTCAGAACGATGTGCGGTTTCTGCGGCAGTTTCCATAGGCGGGCAAAACAATTGCTGACGATGGACCCAAAGCAGCGATTTACAGATCGCGTGGAGAACTACATTCGTTACAGGCCGGGATATCCGGGCGCGATTGTAGATTTGCTGCGCGACAAATGCGGACTGACGCCGGAATCGGTAATTGTGGATGTTGGCTCGGGCACAGGGTTTCTGGCGCGACTGTTTCTCGAAAATGGCAACCTGGTCTACGGCGTCGAGCCCAATGCGCCGATGCGCAATGCCGGCGAGCAGCTGCTCGAAAAATATCCGCACTTCTGCGGCGTTGCGGGATCAGCCGAATCCACGACGCTGCCGGATGACACCGCGGACTTCATTCTCGCGGGTCAAGCGTTCCACTGGTTCGATAGGAAGAGTACGCGCTTGGAATTCGAGCGCATCTTGAAATCCAAAGGTTGGGTTGCCGTGATTTGGAACGAGCGCAAAACCGACTCGTCGAATTTCCTGCGAGAGTACGAGCTATTCCTGCGAACCTACGGAACCGACTACGCGAAAGTGTCGGAGACTTATCCCCGCGAGCGCCAAATGGCCGAATTCTTCGGTGCGAGCCGGTTACACCATTCCGCTTTCGTGAATGAACAGATTTTCGACTTCGAAGGATTGCGCGGCCGGCTCCTGAGTTCGTCCTATTCGCCGCCGCCGGATCATCCGCAGCACCAGCCGATGCTGGCTACGCTGAAGAAACTTTTTGAGGCTCACGCCGAAAACGGCGCAGTGCGTTTCGAATACGAGACGCACATTTATTACGGGCGGTTGCAGGCTCAGTAACCTCGCGGCGACCGGAATACTTGCTGCGACAGAAGCAGCGCAAAGGAAGCGCTTCGCGCCACGACTTTTATGTCGGAGCTGACGCTCCGACCCCCTAAGTGACGGCGTAGCTGGAATCGATTCGCTATGAAGGTCGTTTACAACTGGCTGAAGGAATTTGTGGAGGTGACGGCGCCGGCGGCGGAGCTACGGTCGCGGCTGTCGCTTGCGGGCGTGGCCATCGATTCGGTTGAAGAGACGGCAGCGGGGCCGGTGCTGGATGCGGAGATCACGGCGAACCGTCCGGATTGCCTGGGGCACTACGGCATTGCGCGCGAAGTGGCGGCGATTTACCGCGTGCCGGTGAAAGCGCTGCAGCCGAAACTCAAGGAATCCAGCGAAAAAGCCTCCGACGCGACGCGCGCAGACATCGAAACGCCGGAACTTTGCGGGCGGTACACGGCCCGCGTGCTGCGCGGCGTGAAAGTGCAGCCTTCGCCCGAGCTGGTTGCACCAGCGACTCGAAGCTATCGGACAGAAGTCGATCAACAATGTGGTGGACGTGACCAACTACGTGATGTTCGAGCTGGGCCATCCGATGCATGCGTTCGATCTGGACAAGCTGGGCGGGAAGCGCATCGTGGTGCGGCGCGCGCGGCCGGGGGAAAAGATTCGTACGCTCGACGGCGCGGAACGCACGCTGACGAAAGATATGTGCGTGATTGCGGATGCAGCTCGCGCGGTGGCGATTGCCGGCGTGATGGGCGGCGCGGACAGCGAAATCGGTTTCAGCAGCCGAAATATTTTACTGGAGTCCGCTTGGTTCGATCCGATTTCGGTGCGGCGGACGTCGAAGGCGCTGGGGCTGCGGACGGAGGCGTCCTATCGATTTGAGCGCGGGGCCGATCCGGAAATGGCGGAGATGGCTTCGCGTCGCGCGGCGGAGCTGATCCAGCAACTGGGCGGGGGCGAGATTCTGGCCGGCGTGGTGGATGCCTACCCGCTCCGGGAAGCGCCGATCGCGATCGAATTATCTAGGCGAGAACTGCTGCGGGTGATGGGCGCGGACATTCCGGATCGCGACATTGAGGAAGTTTTGGGCGCGCTTGGATTTCAGCCGTCGAGGAAGAACGGCAATTCGGCGGGCGCGGAATCGCGCGATGCGGTTTGGCGGTGCGAGCAGCCGTCGTGGAGAAGGGATGTGACGCGCGGAATCGATTTGATCGAGGAAGCGGCGCGGCACTACGGCTACGACAAGTTCCCGCCGCGGCTGCCGCCGGCAAAACGGCCCGCTCACCGGTTGCCTCACGCAGAGGCGCTGGACCGCTTGCGTGAGCGCGTGATTGCGCTCGGGTATCGGGAAATTGTGGCGATTCCGTTGGTGGATGCCCGGCGCGATGAGATTTTTCGTGCGATTGGGGTGGCACCGGCGGTGATTGGGAACCCGCTGGCGGAGGATGCTTCGGCGATGCGATCGAACGGCGTTGTGAGCATGATCGGCGCACTGGAATGGAATTTGAATCACGGGCAACGAGATTTGCGGCTATTTGAAATTGGCAAGGCGTACGCGCTGCGCGATGGCGAGCCGACAGAGACGCCGGTGCTGACGCTGGGAGCAACTGGACTCGCGCGAGAAAAGTCGATTTACGAGGACGCGCGGGAATTTGGATTTGCGGATTTGAAGGGCGACCTCGACGGCATCGGCGAACTGGCCGGGGCATTCGCGTGGCGTTTTGGCGGCCCCAAATGGCTTGCGGGCGGGCGCGCGGCGCAAATTTCAGCCGAGCAAGCCGGCGCAAGCGTGGCCCTCGGTGTGGCCGGGCAGCTTGCGCGCAGGATTGCCGATCAGCTCAAGTTGCGCCAGGAGATCTTCGTGGCTGAGTTGCGTCTGGAACCGCTGCTGGCGGGGATCGAACGCGCGAGCGCGGCGCTCAAATTCGCACCGATCCCGCGGTTCCCGGCGGTGGAGAGAGATTTTTCTCTCGTGCTGGCGGATGGCGTGACGTTCGCGCAAGTCGCAGAAACAATTCGCGCGCTGGGGACACCGGAACTTCGCAACATCGAAGGCGCCGACCTTTTCCGTGGCGGGCAAGTTCCTGCCGGAAAGTACTCGTTGATGATTCGAGTGGTGTTTCAGAGCGGAGATACGACACTGACGGAAGCGCAAGTCGCGGAATTTTCGTCGCGAATCGTGGCCGCACTGGAAACGAAGCTCGGAGCGTCGCTGCGGGCCAGCTGAAGCCTACTGGGCCGAGAGGTGCTCAGTTCGCGCGCCCGCTTCACTTTACGCCTGCGCGTCGCGGGAAGAGACCATCACAGCGAAGACGGAAGGCGCGGTACACTTTCAGAAAAGACTTCGACGACTGCGACTCACTGGCGCGGCTGATGCAAATAGAGAGGCGGGGAATGATACCGTTCGGCCGCGATATGGCACCACGAGAAAAGAGATGAAACACATCCTGGTGGCTGATGATGATCCGGAGACGAGAAAGTCGCTAACCGAAATCTTGCGCGACGAAAAATTCGCGGTATCAACCGCCGGAGACGCACGAACTGCGCTTAACAAGCTTCGAAAGATGCACTTCGATCTCGCCCTACTGGACGTCGGGATGCCGCAAATGAGCGGGTTCGACGTTCTGAAAGCGTTACGCGGAAAGAAGTCGCTGCCCAGGGTGCTGGTGATCACGGAGGATGGGCGGCCGGGCACGGTCCACGAGCATGCTGATCAATGTGTTTCAAAGTCGATCGACCGCGAAACACTGGTCAAGCTGGTGCGCGAATATCTGGAGAAAAAAACCAGCGTGCCTCCGATCGAAGTGCTGTCGGCGCGCTCCGAGTGGGTCGAGCTTCTCGTCCCGTGCTCGTTGGAGGCTGCCGGCTTGCTCGAGGCTTTCATGACCCAGCTCAATATCGGACTTAGGGATGAGGTGCGAGGATCGGCCGCACAGGCGTTTCATGAGCTGCTGCTGAACGCTATCGAATGGGGCGGCAAGCTGAACCCGAAGCGCCGGGTGCGCGTTTCGTACCTGCGCGGGAAGCGTATGCTGCTGTATCGCATCGCCGACCCGGGGCGGGGATTCAAATTTGCCGGATTGAGCCATGCGGCGGTCGCGCACACGGACGAGCCGACGCGCCACGGGCGAATTCGCGAGCGAAAAGGACTGCGGCCGGGGGGTTTCGGATTGGTTCTGGTCAAGGCGAATGCCGATGAGCTTCTTTACAACGAGGCCCAGAACGAAGTCGTATTCGTGAAGTATCTGGACTAAACCTCGCAGATCGTTTTCGACGTCGCAGCGGCAGAGACGTCACAATCCGCGCCCTTGCGCGCTCGACCGCTTCCTCTCCGGCTGCTACCATGGAATTCGTCACCCCGTCTGGGCCAAGGCTTGCATCATGTTTATTCCGCTAGAGCAGCGTGTGCTCGCAAACATTCGCCGCAGGAAAATGCTGAATCCCGGGGACCGGGTCGGAGTGGCTGTTTCCGGTGGGGCGGATTCAGTGGGACTTTTGCGGCTGCTGGAGAGGCTGCGTAGCCGACTCGGTATTGGGCTCCTGGTTGTCCACTTCGATCACGGTCTGCGAGGCGCGGAGTCGGATGCGGACGCTGAGTTTGTGGTTGAACTAGCGCGCCACCTGGAACTTGAATGCGTGATGGAGCGCGGCGACGTCTTGCGGGCAGCCTCTAAACACAAGTGGAACCTAGAAGACGCAGGACGTCGGTTGCGATACGCCTTTTTTGAGCGGCTGGTTGCGAAGGGGAAAGCCACCCGAGTCGCCGTGGCGCATACGGAGAACGATCAGGCGGAGACAGTGCTCGCGCACTTGCTTCGCGGGACCGGTCCGACCGGACTTTCCGGCATTCATCCCGAAGATGGGCCCGATCGTGCGGCCGCTGCTTGGCGAACGGCGCGAGGGCGTACGCCAATATTTGCGGGAAATCGACCAACCCTGGCGCGAGGACTTGACCAACCGCGACGTGCGGCGCGTGCGGGCGCGTGTGCGAGAGCGCCTGCTGCCCATGCTCGAACGCGATTTTACGAGTCACGTCACGAAGCGGCTTGCCACCTTGGCGGGGCTTGCTCGCGAAGAGCAGGTTTTTTGGAACGTGTTAGTGGAGGATCGCCTGGGGACATTCGTTCACCGGGATGATGGGAAGTTATCAATCGGAATCGGGGATCTGCTAGCTCCAATCCAAGCCCTCTTGCAAAGGAGCGAGGAGACGGGCGGTCAGAAGGTGCTCTGGCAGCGCGCGCTGACGGAGCGACTGGTCCGGCGGCTTTATGAGGACGTCTGCGGAACCCGCGTTGGACTTGGCCTGCGCCATGTGGAGCAGGTGATTCACCTTGCCGGTGAATCCCCGAGCGGAAGCCGAGTGGAGCTTCCGGGACGCGTTGCCGTCGAGCGAAATTCCGATGAGCTGGTCTTTTCCCGGGCGACAGACAAAGCAAGAGTCGCGCGGCGCGCGAATCTCCCAGCCGCGTTGGCCGGCTACGAGTACCCGATCAATCTTCCCATCGAGGGGACGACGAGCATTTTGGTCCCGGTACTGAAGCGACGCTTTAACTTGAAAATGATTGACTGGTCAATCGCAGAGCGCGACACTAAAAGGGACTGGGTGGCTCTGGATGCCGATCTTCTTCGCTCGCCCTTGATCCTACGGAACTGGCGGTCCGGGGATGACTTATCGTCCCTTGGGCCGACGGCACAGAGCCAAGCTGAAGGAGATGTTTCGGGTTCGGAAGATTCCGAATGGCGAACGCCCACTCTGGCCGGTGCTTGAGAGTGCCGGGGATGTGATCTGGACACAGGGGATGCCGGTGGCCCATGAGTTCAGTACTGGAGAACAAACTCAGTTAGCACTGCTGATCGAAGAAGCCAGGCAAGCGACAGTCTAAGAGCTTCGTTACGGCATCTAACTGAGGGGAAGGAATAGGCGGCGGGTATGGTCTTCACGGGACAGGGACAAAGGACGATATTCAAGGGCCCGGGGCGAGGTAATACGTGAACTCAACGGTACGCACTGTGTTGTTCTGGGTAATGATGATCGCGCTGGCGGCGGTTCTTTGGCAAATGGCTTCCAAAGGAGGCCCGACAACGCATGAGGATGAGCCCAACTACACCAGTTTCATTAACAAAGTGGACAGTGGCAACGTCAAGGACGTAACTGTCTATCTCTCGCCGAATAGCGCAGAACTTCAAGGCGAGTATCGCGATAACAGCAAATTCCGCGGCGTGACGGTCGCGAATGCCGCCATTCCCGATGTGACGAAAGCGCTCCAGGACAAGGGAGTCCCTTTCAACTACAAGGAAGTAAAAGAGGCCAACTGGCTCAGTATCCTCATCACACTTTCGCCCTTTCTAGTGATCATCGCCATTTGGATATTCATGATTCGGCAGATGCAGGCAGGGGGAAACAAGGCGCTCAGCTTTGGAAAGTCTCGCGCGCGTCTGCTAACGGCGCAGCAAAAGAAGGCGACGTTCAAAGATGTTGCCGGAATCGATGAGGCCAAGGAAGAGCTCTACGAAATCATCGACTTCTTGAAGGATCCGCAGAAGTTCCAGAAACTTGGCGGGCGAATTCCCAAAGGCGTGCTGCTCGTAGGCCCTCCGGGAACTGGCAAGACGTTGCTGGCACGCGCGATTGCCGGCGAAGCGAATGTGCCATTTTTCTCTATATCTGGATCGGATTTCGTGGAAATGTTCGTTGGCGTGGGCGCGAGCCGCGTCCGCGACCTTTTCGAACAAGGTAAGAAGAACGCGCCCTGCATCATTTTCATCGATGAAATCGACGCGGTGGGGCGCCATCGGGGCGCCGGCCTCGGCGGCGGACATGATGAGCGCGAGCAAACCTTGAATGCGCTGTTGGTCGAAATGGACGGTTTCGAATCGAATGAAGGCGTGATTCTGATTGCGGCCACGAACCGTCCGGACGTGCTGGATCCGGCGCTGCTGCGGCCAGGCCGCTTTGACAGGCGTGTGGTGGTGCCCCGACCTGACGTGAAGGGGCGAGAAGAAATTCTGCGAGTGCACACGCGAAAAGTTCCTCTCTCCGACGACGTCGATCTTTCCGTTATTGCGCGCGGCACGCCGGGATTCTCCGGCGCGGACATGGCAAACCTCGTGAACGAAGCGGCATTATGGGCGGCGCGACAAAACCGCAAGTTCGTGACGATGGTGGACTTCGAGATGTCGAAGGACAAAGTCCTGATGGGCGCCGAGCGCCGGTCTATGATCTTGTCCGATGAGGAAAAGAAAAATACGGCTTATCACGAAGCCGGACATGCGCTGGTGGCAGCGATGACCCCGGGCGCCGATCCACTGCATAAAGTGACGATCATCCCACGCGGCATGGCACTCGGCGTCACGATGCAATTGCCAATTGACGACAAGCACACATATACCAAGGAATTCCTGGAATCGCAGCTGGCCGTGCTAATGGGCGGACGCGCCGCCGAGGAAATTTTCCTGAATCACATCACCACCGGCGCCGGAAACGATATCGAACGCGCCACTGAAATCGCGCGCCAAATGGTGTGCGAGTGGGGAATGAGTTCGCTGGGGCCGCTGACATTCGGCAAGAAGGAAGAGGCGATTTTCTTGGGCCGAGAAATCGCGCAACATCGCGACTATTCCGAAGACACCGCGATCAAGATCGACGTGGAAGTCCGTGTCATCGTTAACTCTGGGTACACGCGGGCGCGGAACATTTTGGAGACTCACGGCGACACTCTAGAACGCATTGCACGGGCTTTGCTCGAACGCGAGGTGCTCGACGCGGTGGAACTAAAACTCCTCATGGAAGGCAAACCGCTCCCAGAAAAGGTGCCTCCGCCACCCCCGGCTGCGCCTCCCGTGCCGGCGAAGGAGCCCCAGTTGGCGCGACGTCCTGACCCACGGCCTATCCCCGGCCTTGCCAAGGGTGAAAAGCCGGCACCTGCATAAATCGTTTCTCGCTGGCTAACTTCTTCCGTGGCGAGCCTCTTTCTTTTTGGAAGCGAGGGTTCCGGCCTCTAGAGAGTTCAGAACACCTCCTCTCGCAAGAGTTGGCGTAAAATATCGACATGCGGAATCACCCGCACGAAGTGTTCGAAATTGATTGCCCGTGCTGCGGCGCGAAGATGACAGTGGACCGAGCACTCGGAGTGGTACTGGCGCACGTTGCACCCGTCAGACCACCTTCGATCGATCTGGATGACACCGCGCAGCTTCTACGGAGACAGTCCGAGGCCGTCGAAGCAAAATTTCGAGCATCCGTGGAAGCGGAGAAGACGAAGGAAGACGTGCTCGCCCGCAAGTTCGCGGAAGGCCTGAAGAAGGCCAAAGATGCCCCCATCGAAAAACCGATTCGCGATTTCGATCTCGACTAAAATCTTCGGATGCCACGGTTGGACTGCCTGCGGCTCGATCGAAACAGGATGGGCGGCGAGCGCCGCTTTTCTGTTCTGGCAGCGGTTCTAATGACGCTTGCCACGTCTGCGATTTTCCTCTCCTCCGCTCCTGTTTTTCCGCAGGCCCAGCGCAAAAAGGCAACCAAACTGCCCGTTGAACTCGACCGGGGCCTGCGGTGGTACCGCGATCCCGTCACCGGTGAGATTCGCGGGTTCACTGCCGCGGATCGTGCTGCCGAGGTGGCGCCCGGCAGCACAGATGCTCACGCGATGCTAGTCCGCACCCAGATGGTCCCGGTGACCTGCATCGTATCGACAGCGGATGGCAGCGCTTTGCCGGGGCTCCGTCACGAGGAGTTTCATGTGTTCACCGACGGCGTGGAGCAGCCCATATCCTACTTCGACGCGTCTGCCCAGCCTGCTAGTGTCGCGCTTGTGATTGATGCCAGCCCCAGCGTTCTTCGGGATTCACAGGAGATGAAACAGGCGGCCGATGCGTTCGTGGACGCGCTGGCACCGCTCGATGAATCGGCGGTGGTCGATTTCTCGGAGCACACATACCTTCAGGCGTCGTTTTCAGATGTTCGTGAAGTGATACGGCGCGCCGTGACGCGAATAGACGTACGAGCGCTCTTGGGCGACACGGGAGGATCAAACGTCTACGAGGCCGCCTACCTAGCCGCGCGGCTATTTCGGGGACGCACGGGCCGCAAGGCTATCCTGCTGCTTACTGACGGTCAGGATAGCGGCCTAGGCTTAACGCTCAACCCCGCCAGCGCCGCCTCGGGGCCGGGCCGGGCTGCCGACAGACTGACGTTTGATGATGTGGTGCGGCTTCTTGCGCAGCAGGATATCCAGGTTTTCGCGGTCTCGACTGAAAACCGGCCCAGGGTGATGACGCCCGAGTGGCTCGCGGCGCACGAAAACGAGACACTTGTGACGCCTGATGTGCGAGCGCTAGGTATTCCGGCATATACGCTTTATCTCGCCGAGTTGGTCCGGCGCGTTGGCGGACAACTCTATTTTTTGCGCGAGGCCGATACCATGGCGGATACGTTCCGAAAGATTGCGGCGCGGATTCGCGCCGAATATACAATTGGGTTTTATCCCAGCGCCGGTCCAGGAGAAGATCGAGCTCTGCCGGGTTGGCATTCATTGCGCGTGGAGATTGCCGATCAGCCGGGAGCACGAATCATGCACCGCTCCGCGTACTATGTTCCAGCGGGCCAGTAGTGCCGTACTACAGCGCAGGAGAAGGCTGTAAAGGGCTCCAAAATGGCTGAAGCCTGCATTGCGCCCATAACGCTTGCTATACTTTGTTGCGCTGAATGCGGCGGAGGCTAGCTGCGAGAAACCGAAATGAATGATCCCGTCATTGTGGTGCACTACCATGAACTGTGGCTGAAAGGCGGCAATCGCCGATTCTTTTTGGGAAAGCTCTTCCGGGCGCTGCGCCAATCGCTGCAGGGGATTCCCGTGCAACGAATTGAACAGCCGGGGGACAGATTCCTCGTGCGTCTAAGTCCCGGCGCGCCGCTGGATGAAGCAAAACGGCGCATCGAACGGGTTCTCGGCATCGCATACTATGCCGTCGCGCGTCCCGTCGAGCGCAATATTGACGCCCTTTGCCATGCTGCTTGGGAGGAAGTTCAACAGGTCTCCTTCGGGACGTTTGCGGTGCGAGCCAAGCGCAGCGACAAATCTTTTCCGCAGACGACGATGGAGATCGAGGCTATCGTGGGCCGTTATTTGCTGGAAAAGCTGCACGCAAACGGACGGAACGTGCGAGTTCAGCTAAAGAATCCGGAACTTACTTGCCACATCGAAATTACGCCGGGCCCGCTGCTGGTGTACGCGCAGAAAATCCCGGGTGTCGGAGGTTTACCGGCAAATACCGCCGGACGTTTGACGTGCCTGTTATCGGGAGGTTATGACTCCGCCGTGGCCGCATATCACATGATGAAGCGCGGCGCCCATCTGAGTTTCGTGCATTTTTGCGGAACCGGCGCGGACCCCGGAGAATCGTCTGTGCACGTGGCAAGGGGACTCGTGCGCACGCTCGTGCCATATCAATTTGGGGCAAAGCTCTATCGAATTTCCTTTGAAGCTATCCAGCGCGAGATTGTGCGCTACGCGCCAGAAGGTATGCGCATACTTCTGTACCGTCGGATGATGCTGCGGATCAGCGAGGTGATCGCACGGCGCGAGCGCGCACTGGCGCTCGTTACCGGTGATAGCCTAGGTCAAGTGGCATCTCAAACCCTGAGGAACCTAGTCGCAGTAGAGGAGGCGGCGCGAATGCCGGTGCTCCGTCCGCTGATCGGCACGGATAAGGCGGAAATCCTTAGCACGGCCCGAAAGATTGGGACATATGATATTTCGTCGGAACCGTTCCACGACTGTTGTCCGGTTTTCATGCCGCGGGCCCCGGCGCTCTCCGCGAGTCCTGAGCAATTGATGCAGGCTGAGGCCGGTCTGGACATGAGGGTACTAGTCGCCCAAGGACTTCGCGGTGGCACCGTTGAGAAATTCAGCTACTCGGGCGGGAACGTGGAAGTTACTGAGCCGGCGCCGATCGTCAAGGAGGATCAGCGCCGGGCGGTAGTCGCATGATGCAGTGCCCATCTGAATGTAGTTATTTAGCGGTCACGACCATAGCCGCCGCGGCCACCTCCGCCACCGCCGTGACCGCCTCGACCACCACCGCCGCCGCGGCCACCGCCTCCTCCTCCGTGACCGCCATAGCCTCCACGTCCGCCGCCCCCGCCGCCGCTTTCTCGTTGCGGGCGGGCTTCATTGACGACTAGAGCGCGGCCAAGAAAGTCTTTTCCGTTCAATGCAGCGATGGCTTTTTCGGCTTCGGCGTCATCACGGATTTCGGCGAAACCGAAACCACGCGGCTGCCCTGTAAATCGATCGCGAAGCAGGGTTAAGGAATCCGGCTGCACTCCGACTTCGGCAAACAATGCTCCTACCTCTTCTTCCGTTGCCTTGAACGACAGATTGCCCACGTACAGTTTCTTCACGGCCGATCTCCCTATGCCCACCTTCACGCGAGCGAGCACGCACTGCGAGGCTGAAGAGGCAGGATCTCGGCCCGCGGCCAGTTTGCAAATCGACGCGCGGCTCAGGGCTGAAGCGAGCACCCCAGCAACTCAGGAGCATCTTGCTGCAACTGTCCCCCCCAGTCAACCACTGGCCCCGCGCGAAAGCCTCGGAGCGACCGGCGCGCGTCCACCGGAGCGTCAGACTGCTAAGGTGTACTGCCTTCCGGAATTTACATCGAGGCTAAAACTTCAACCACCGAAGAGGCGTGGCTTCACGCAGCCCGTTATGTCCGGTAGCTGGAATTGATGTGGATGTATTCGATGGTGAAGTCGCAGGTCCAGATACGGGCGGAGCCAGCCCCGGAACGCAGGTGCACACGAACTGGCACGTGCTTCGCCAGCATTTTCCGGTGAACGAGACGTTCGTCGAACGAATGCTCGCGGCCGTGGCGGCAGACGGCTGTGCCGGCGATCCAGATGTCCGCGCGCCCGGGATTGAAACGCACGCCGGAGCGGCCAGCAGCGGCAAGGATCCGGCCCCAATTGGGGTCGGCTCCGGCGAAGGCGGTCTTCACAAGGGGCGAATTGGCGATCGCGCGCGCGACCTGATCCGCGGCGCTATCGGACGGCGCGCCTTTGACTTCGATTTCAATGACGCGCTGAGCACCTTCGCCATCGTCCACAATAGAAAGTGCGAGTGACGTGCAAACGCTTTCGAGGGCGGCAACGAAGCTTTGGTAGTCCGCGCCCCGGGCGTTGGAAATTCGCGGCGCGCCGGATCCACCGTTCGCGAGAACCGCCACTGTATCGTTTGTGGAGGTATCGCCATCCACGGTGATTGAATTAAATGTCGAGCCGACCACGTCCCGGAGACCGCGAGAAAGCAGCGCCGGAGATATCGCGGCGTCCGTGGTGACGAAGGCGAGCATCGTCGCCATATTGGGTTGGATCATGCCGGAACCTTTTGCGCAGCCCAGGAACCGCACTTCCTTGCCTCCGATGCGGCAGCGGGCGACAGCCCACTTCGGCCGCGTGTCCGTGGTCATGATCGAACGCGCGAATTCTTCGAAGGCCGCTGCCTCGGCGCTACGCGTTAGGGCCAAGTGCGGGACGGCGGCGAGAATTTTTTCGACGCGCAACGCCGCGCCGATGACGCCTGTGGAGCAGACCAGAATCTGTGAAGGATCGATGCCGCCCAGCTCGTCGGCGAGCTTTGAGGCCGTGGCGACGGATGCGGGATAGCCATCTTGCCTTGTGCAGCAGTTCGCGTTGCCGGAGTTGACAATCACGCTGCGCATGCGGCCGCGCGATTTGCGCACGTGCTCGCGCGACAAAACGACCGGTGCGGCGACAACCTGATTTGTGGTGAAGACGGCAGCGGCGCTGGCAGGCGTGTCGCTGACGAGAATGCCCAGGTCGAGCCGCGATCGTTTGAGGCCGCAATGAGTGGCGGAAAAAGTGAATCCCGAAGGGATATCAGAGGCGGAAAGGGGCGCGTTCATGTGACGCGCACCCTCACGAATTTTCCTCGAGCTTAGCAAGCCGGGATGTGAAATCCGCGAGCGCCGCACGAACGGCCCCGAGAGCCGTACCGCCGGCAACGCCGCGCCTCGCCAGCGCCGATTCGAGCGTCAGGACCGTTCCTAGCTCCGCACCGAATACCGGGGAGAACTGCCTCAGCCGGTCAAGCGGCATTTCGCGGATCGACTTCCCGTCCTGGTCCGCCGCGCGGAGCACCTTGCCGACGATTTCGTGGGCTTCGCGAAATGGAATCCCCTGCGCCACAAGATAGTCCGCTACTTCCGTGGCCACGAGCGCGGGGTCCTGCGCTGCCTCGCGGAGCCGCGCCTCGCGGAAGCGCGTCGCCGCCAACGCACCGGCCGCGATGCGCAAGACGGGGACCGTTTGATCGTGCGCCGCGAACACCGGTTCCTTATCCTCCTGCAGGTCGCGTTGATAACTCGAAGGCAGGCCCTTGCAGGTGGTGAAAAGGGCGAAAAGCGAACCGTAGATACGGCCTGTTTTTCCGCGAATCAGCTCCCAAGAGTCCGGATTCTTCTTTTGCGGCATCAGGCTGCTGCCAGTCGAGTATTCGTCTGGCAGCTCAATGAATCCGAACTCAGGCGAGGCGAATAGAATCATGTCCTCTGAAAGGCGCGACAGATGCATCGCCAAGGTTGCGAGCGCGAAGAGAAACTCGAGCGCAAAGTCACGGTCGCTAACGGCATCGAGGCTGTTGGCGGTGATGCCCGCAAAACCCAGATCGCGCGCAAGCGCCTTACGGTCCAGCGGGAATGCACAGCCCGCCAATGCGCCCGAGCCCATTGGGCACCAATCGGCGGCGAGTGCGGCAGCCCTGAGCCTTTCGGAATCACGGTGAAGTGCCTCCCCGTGCGCTAGCAGCCAGTGTGAAAGCAGGAGCGGCTGGGCGTGCTGCATGTGCGTGGCACCCGGCATCGGAATACCGAGATTGCTTTTGGCCTGCGCGGCAACTGCACGCAGGACCGAAGTGAGTGCCGTCCGGATTTCGCGTGTCGCGTCCTTCACGTACATCCGGAACTCAGTAGCCACCATTTCGTTGCGGCTGCGGCCAGTATGGAGCTTTGCACCCAGCGGGCCAAGTTTCTCGATCAGTGCGGTTTCGGCAAAATGGTGAACGTCTTCGGCCTTTGAGGTATCGAGCCACGCCGAATCCGACTGTGCACGCGTCTCGATTTCATCGAGGGCCCCTACAAGACGCTGGCTCTCTTCGCTCGTGAGGATTCCAGCAGCGGCAATAGCACGCGCCCAGGCCCGGTCGAGAGCCAGTTCGTGCGGGAGAAGCCTTCGGTCGAACTTCCACGAGCGCTCGAATTCGTAAAAAGAAGCGTCCGGGCCACGGTCGAAGCGGCCACCCCACATTTTCTGCCCTTCGGAAACGGTCATCGCACCGCGGCCTCGAGCGGAACCGTGATGGGCAAAGCGAAGAGATTAATGAAGCCTTCGGCGTCCTTCGGGTTGTAACCTGTCATGCTGAAGCTGGCCAACCCGGCGCGGTACAAGGAATACGGTGAACGGCGAGATGTAGGGTTGACGTTGCCCTTAAGGAGCGACAGCCCGACGGAACCTGTGACGCGCTGCTGTGATTGCGTAAAGAACGCGTCGAGGGATTCCCGCAGCGGTGTGAACCACATTCCGTAGTAGACCATCTCCGCGTAACGTAGCGAAAGAAGCTGCTGATAGTGCATCGTCTCGCGGTCAAGGCATAGCGATTCGAGCTCGCGATGCGCGGCAACAAGAAGGGTTCCGCCTGGCGTCTCATACGCGCCCCGGGACTTCATGCCCACGAGGCGGTTTTCGACAATGTCCATGCGCCCAACACCGTTGGCTGCGGCGATTTCGTTGAGTTGATCGAGGAGCGCCAGCGGTGCGAGTTTCTTGCCATTCACGGAAACGGGCGTGCCGACCTCGAAGCCGATCTCAACTGTCGTGGGCTGGTCAGGGGCTTTTGCTGGCGAAACAATCCATTGCCACATGGATTCCTCGGGCGAGTTCGCGGGATCCTCGAGGACACCCCCCTCATGGCTCAAGTGCCAGATATTGCGGTCGCGGCTGTAAATATTTTCGGTGGTTTGCTCGACGGGAATATTGTGCTCGCGAGCATACGCGATTGCCTCTTCGCGGGAGTTGATCTTCCATTCACGCCACGGGGCGATGATAGTGAGTTCAGGTGCGAGCGCTTTGGCAGCCAGTTCAAAGCGAACCTGATCGTTGCCCTTGCCGGTGCAGCCATGGGCAAGAGCGTCGGCGCCGACTCTTTTTGCGATCTCGACCTGCCTTTTTGCGAGCAGCGGGCGGGCGAATGAAGTGCCGAGCAAATATTTGTGCTCGTAAACGGCTCCGGCGCGCAGCGTGGGCCAAATGTACCCGGTGATGAATTCCTCGCGGAGATCTTCGACGTATGCTTCGCTCGCTCCCGTGGCGAGGGCTTTCTTGTGCGCAGCTTCCAGATTTTCGCGCTGGCCCAGATCGCCGATCATAGCGATAACTTCGCAGCCGTCGTAATTCTCCTTGAGCCAAGGAATAATGATGGATGTGTCGAGGCCCCCGGAATAAGCCAAAACTACCCTCTTGGGCAACGGGTTCTCCTTAGGTGAGCAATAGAGTGTGCAGAATCGCCTTCTGCACGTGGAGGCGGTTTTCTGCCTGGTCATAAATGATGGAACGCGGCGAGTCGATGACGCCGCGAGTAACTTCCAAGCCGCGGTGGGCCGGCAAACAATGTAGGAAGACAGCATCCGGAGCGGCTTGCGCGAAAAGATCTTCGTTCACCTGATATGCGGCGAAAGCAGCCTCGCGCTCCGCGGCTTCGTCTTCCTGCCCCATGCTGGCCCAGACATCGGTATAAATAGCCTGAACACCCGTCACAGCCTCTTCCGGCGAGTGGAGGACTTCAATTTTGCCGCGCGTTTCACGAGCTACACGCTTTGCTTCGGCAACGATGGCGGCGTCCGGCTCGTAACCAGCGGGCGTGGCGACGCGAATGTGCGCTCCGCAACGCGCGCCGGCCACGAGAAGCGAGTGGCACATGTTGTTGCCGTCGCCGACGTAAGCGAACTTCAGGCCGCGTAAACCGCCGAAGCGCTCTTCAAGCGTAAAGAAATCTGCCAGCGCCTGACAGGGATGAAAACGATCCGAAAGCGCGTTAATCACGGGAACGTTCGCGTTCTTAGCCAACTCCTCGAGCGACTCCTGATCGAAAACGCGCGCGACTATACCTTGCACCCACCGCTCAAGATTCTTGGCTATGTCGCGGATCGGCTCGCGCTCACCGAGGCGCGCGGCTGTATGATCCAGAAAGATCGATGAGCCGCCGAGATTGGCAACTCCAACTTCGAACGTGACGCGCGTGCGCAGTGACGGCTTTTCGAAAATCAGGACGAACACGCTGCCGGCAAAGGCCGTGCGGTACCGGTCTGGGTGAGCCTTCATATCCGAGGCCACGCGGAAGCAATCCCGCAACTGAGCGGGAGTCCATTCGGTGCCCGTCAAGAGGTCTCTTTTGAGAGAAAGGGTTGTAATCGCAGCTTCCATTTTTTACCTCGTCGCAGCCAGGGCCATCGGCTGGGTGTGTACTTCCGGCTTCGGAGCCCGCGAAGGCGATTTTTCCGCGGACTTGGCACCGCGCTCAAGCACGTTTGCAAATTTCTTCAGAAATTCGGCGACCTCCCGCCGTCGAACGATGAACGGCGGCAGCAGACGAAGAATGTGCTCGTGGGTACAATTGATCAGCAGCTTTTGCCGGAGGGCTTCCTGAACGAACGACCCGCCTTCCACAGCGAGATCAATGCCTACGATTAATCCTTCGCCTCGTACTTCTTCGATGAAATCAAAGCGCTGGGCGAGCTTGTCCAGGCCCGCGCGCAGCTCCGAGCCTCGCGCTCGAACATTCGCAAGCAGGTTTTCGTCCTCGACGATCGTTAGAAATTCGAGCGCCGCCGCGCACACGAGCGGGCCGCCACCAAACGTCGACCCGTGCATGCCGGGAATAAAAGTGGAGGCGAATTTCTCGCTGGCGACAAACGCGCCGAGCGGAAGACCGCCGGCAAGCGGCTTGGCAACCGTGACGATGTCTGGAAGCGACGGAAATTTCTGGTAAGCAAACTTGCGGCCGGTGCGACCCAGGCCGCATTGAATTTCGTCAGCGATCAGCGCGGCATCGTGCCGTGTTGCGAGCGCACGTGCCCGCTCCCAAAATTCCTCGCTGACCAAAAAAACGCCGCCTTCGCCTTGGATGGGTTCGATGACAATGGCGCATACCGTGCCATCAAACTTTGCCTCCAGATCGGCAATATCGTTGAACCGGACGAATTCCACACCGGGAATAAGGGGCGCAAAAGGCTCTCTGTACTTCGCCGTATGAGTCACCGAGAGCGCCCCCATCGTGCGGCCGTGAAACGAGTTCTCAAGGGCCAAGATGCGGATCTTCGGTTGGCCCGCGTTGCTTGTCGCGCGTGCGTGCGTGTATGCACGCGCGAGTTTCAGTGCGCCCTCGATCGCTTCGCTGCCGCTATTCGAGAAAAACGCGCGATCGAGGCCCGACCACTCTGATAGTTTGCGCGCGAGCGACGCTTGGTACGGGTTATGGAATAAATTCGAAACGTGTGTTGCGCGGCCCGCCTCGCGCCTAATCACTCGAACGATGCGAGGATGCGCGTGGCCGAGTGCATTGACGGCGATGCCGCCGAGGAAATCGAGATATCCGCGGCCTTCCGAATCGTACAAGCGGCAGCCGCGCCCTCGCACGAAAACCACCGGCGGCCGCCGGTAGGTCTTCATCACGTAGCGAGACTCTTCGGCAACGACTTTTGCTGCCGAGACTTGCTTTGCTGCTCCAGCCTTTTTCTTGGCCATGTTATTGTGCCGCTCCGTGCGCCGCTCTTGCACTCGGGCGCAGCACCGGAAGAACTCGCGTGCCTGGTCCCCGCATAGCGCCGGCAGCAGCGACCAGCGCCCGCGGCTGCGTCCCGCCCACGATGCGTACTTCCGCGACCCCGCCAGCTAATGCGCGCTTCGCGGCTTCCAGTTTCAGGATCATGCCGCCGGAAACCTTATTTCGGCGAATTAAGTCCTCGATCTCGGCTCCGCGCACCGCGCGCAGTACCTTTTCGCCATCGAGCACGCCCGCCACATCCGTAAGGAAGATCAACCGGTCGGCGCGTATGAATTCCGCCGCCGCGGCAGCCATATGATCTGCGTTAATGTTGTAAAGCTCACCGTCGGCGCCGAGGCCCATGCAGGATGCCACCGGCACGACTCCTTCACGCCATAGAGAGCGCAGGAAGTCGACGTTGACCTCGGTGAGATAGCCGACGAACCCGAGAGCGCCCTCGGAATCCTCGAGCTGCATCGGTTCGGCGAGGAAACAGGCAGCGTCAGTGCCGCTAATACCGACGGCTGGCTGGCCAGCGAGCGAGATCGCTCCGGCCAGCTTCTTATTCAAGAGGCCGGCAAATACCATCACGGCCGCGTCGCGTGTCTCGCGGTCGGTGACGCGCAGGCCGCTCACGAAGCGGCTTGTTATTCCCATGCGTGCTAGGGTTGCCGTGAAAATCTTGCCGCCGCCGTGAACGATCAGAAGCTCGTGACCCGCGCGCGCAAGCTCAGTGATCTGCCGGGCCAGCGCCTGCACGTCCTCATCGCGTTCAAGTAGTGCACCTGCAATCTTTACGACCAGTCTCATAGCAATCCCGCCGTTTCCGGATATCCGCGCATCCCATTCAGATTTTGTACGGCCTGCCCCGCTGCTCCTTTGCCCAGATTGTCGAGGCAGGAGACAACCACCAGCCGCTCGCCCGATTGGTCAAGCGCGAAGCCGATGTCGCAGAAATTTGTATGCGTCACATGCCGCAATTCAGGCAGCGTTCCCGCCGGCATTACTCGGACCATCGGCCGCCCCCTGTAAAACCTGCGATAAAGCGCTTCGATTTCGTCCGCCTTGCGCGAGCGATCGAGCCAAACGTAAAGCGTCGAGAGAATCCCCCGATCGACCGGCAGTAGATGCGTGGTAAACACAAAATTTTCAGAGGCCAGGCCAAGATGCTCGGAAACTTCGGGTGTATGGCGATGGGTGAAAATGTTGTAAGCGCGGAAATTCTCATTTACCTCGACAAACTGCGTGTCGCGCTTCGGTTCCTTGCCCGCACCGGTTACGCCCGATTTACAATCGCACACGATTCCTCGTGCCGAGTTGATCCAGCCCGCTTCGACGAGCGGCCGCAGACCTAAAATCACAGAAGTGGGATAGCATCCCGGATTTCCTACGATGCGGGCATTTGGCAGGGCCTCCGCGTAAAGCTCGGGGAGACCGTATACCGCCTGAGCCAATGTCTCCGTATCCGGTGCGGGAAGTTTGTACCACGCCGCGAACGTTTCCGGGTCACGAAAACGAAATACTCCGCTCAAGTCCACGACGCGCAACGCCGGGTTCGCAGCGAGCAGTGCGGGGACCAGTTCAATCGAAGCCTCGTGTGGAGTCGAAAGAAATACGACTTCCGCGCCGCTCGCTGCTACGGCCTCGACCGAAAGCGGCCGGCAAGGTGCATCTCCCCAGCCGCGAAGTTGCGGAAATAACTCTGTCAGACAACGCATGTTTGCGTTGCCTTCGCGCAGAAAGAAAGTCGGCTTTTCGATTTGTGGGTGCCGCAGCAGGAGCCGGGCTAGCTCGAATCCCGCGTAGCCCGTTACTCCGACGACGGCGACCCGGCAACGATCGCTCATCGGAGCAGTTCCTCCACGCGTTTCTGAATCGCGCCGCACGCGCTGCGCGACGAACAGATGACCAGCACGGTATCGTCTCCCGCAAGCGTGCCGGCCACGCCCTTCCAGTGTTCTGAGTCCACCGCAGCGGCAAGCGGCTGCGCGCCGCCGGGCGGCGTTTTCAGGACAAGCATGTTTTGCGCCGAGCGAATATCGAGCAGAAAATCTTTAAGGGCGCGCGATAGCGGGGCAAGCGGGGGCGCTTCGTCAGCCGCGGCCGATGCCAGCGGCCGGTAACCCGCGGACGTCTTCACCAGCCTAAGCTCCCGGAGGTCGCGTGACAGAGTCGCCTGCGTCACGCGCACACCTAAGTGCCCAAGCTGGCGGCGCAGCTCATCCTGGCTGGCCACGGCCTGCCCTGTAAGGAGCTTCAGTATCTGTCCTTGCCGAAATCTTTTCTGGACGCCCACAGTTCCTGCGATGCGTGAATATGCAACCAACTGCATAATAATACAGCGCCTTGTCCAAAGGGTGCAACCACTAATTCGCGGCGTCATGAGTAGCGGCGGAAATGCCTTGGATTTCCACGATGTCGACACTTACGATCAACGCTTCTTCTCCGGGCGGCTCTACTCGACCGAACGGGCCCTCTGGAAACTTAATTGGTTCTTGCGCGATTTCAGCTATGACATGGATCTACTTAGCCAGGATCAGATCGACGAGAAAGCATTGATCAACCTCCGTGGCGTCGTCAGGACCACACACGTGACCTTGAACGGGCGGACCTTTCAAAACCTCGAGGCCTTCGCTCCAGCAGCGAACTGGGAGGAGCTGTCCTGCTCAGAACGCCGCGAGGTTCATGACACACAGGGAAACGCGCATGGTCTATAGCTATACCCAGATCAGCCAATATCTGCGCTGCCCTCGCAGCTATCGCTACCGCTACCTCGACGGCTGGCGCGAGAAGGACACTCGGGCGGCCATGGTTTTCGGCCGCTGTTTTGAGAAGGCTCTCGGCGCTTGGTTACTCTAGGCTCCAGGTTTCGCCTGAATGCCGCCATTTCCCAAAATAATGTGTCCAAACATTAAACATGAGTTAGAAATCAATAGAACTCATCGGAAATCGCGAATTGACAAGAAAGTCCATCGGACCGTAGGATCGGTACTGTTTAACTTCAGACCTTGTTTTTGAAAAAGCAAGTCCAGCCCTTGCAAACCGGCGTGGTGACATGTGAGAACAGCGTGCAGCTTGGGCGCAGTGCCTATCAGTGTAACCATAGCAGATGTGAATTTGATGGCTGCTCGTCTGCTTACTGATCAATTCAAGCGTCATTCTGATTTTGCGGTGGTCTCCTGTGCCGTCGATCGAGATTCATTGCTAAAGTCAGCGCGGGAAGCCAGGGCAGACGTCGCCATTATCAGCGCTGACCTACAAGACGGGCTGTTGAGCGGCCTCGCTGCGCTTCGAGAAATTCTTCAGATAAATCCTGATCTGCGGGCTATTCTCTTATTAGACCGATCTGAACCGCAACTCGTGGTCGAAGCCATGCGTGCGGGTGCGCGGGGAGTCTTTTCGCGAAGCGACTTCGCTTTCGTCTCATTGCGCAAGTGTATCCGTCGAGTTTTCGAGGGGCAAATCTGGATAGGGAACACAGAGCTGCAATACCTGGTCGACGCTCTAACCCAGTCGCGGCCGTTGCGCGTCGTAAATGCGGACGGGTTGAATCTCCTCAGCCGACGGGAGGAAGAAGTTATGCGCTTGGTCGCCGAAGGGTTGGGAAATCGCGACATTGCAGATCTGCTGAATCTGAGCGAGCACACGGTGAAGAACTATCTCTTCCACATCTTCGATAAATTGGGAATTTCAAACCGCGTAGAACTCGTCTTATATGCAGTTAGCAACCCGAAAACGGCACTGCCCGCGGCTTCGGAGCAAGAAAAGTCTCTGCTTAATACCGCCGACCTAAACGTGTAGAGAGCGTCTGGTCGTGAAATTTTATCGGCCGTCAAACCTTCAGGCGGATAGACCTGCCAGGGTCTCGGCAAGCACGATGGTTCCCTGAGCAATATGCTCGGGAGACGCATACTCGTCCGGACGGTGGCTGTATCCGTTTCGGCAAGGAATGAAGAGCATTGCCACAGGCGCCACAGCCGAAATGAATAGGGAATCGTGATAAGCGCGGCTGATCATTGGCCGAAAGCTTAGCCCATTTTTTTCGCAAGAGCGGGAGAGCGCCTCGACAACTTCGGGCGCGCAATTAGCCGGCGGGTCTGCGTTTAGCATCTCGGTTTCAGTGGTGACGTTCCGCCTCGCGGAAATTTCCTTCGAGGCGCGCGCAATCGCGTTCATTGAGGCGTCCCGCCGGGCAAGGTCTGTGTCGCGAACGTCGAGGCTCAGGCGAACGCGGCTCGGGATGCTGTTGACGGCCCCGGGAAACACGTCGCATATACCCACGGTTGCCACAGTGTCAATCGATCCGCTCGCCCGCGCCACATTTTCGACCGCTAGAATCAGTTCGGCCGCAGCGCAGAGAGCGTCCACCCGGTCCGGCATCACGACACCTCCAGCGTGCCCACCCTCTCCCTTGATCGAAATGCGGGCGCTCGCCGGCGCGGCAATCTTTGTCACCACTCCCAGGGCAATGTTTTCTCGTTCAAGCAGCGGACCTTGTTCGATGTGCAATTCCACGAACGCTTTGTAATAGCCGGCCGGCAATTTCACTTCTTCGAGTTCGCCCTTCATGTTTGCCTTGCGGCGCACTTCCTCAATGGACTGCCCATCGTTATCCGTCAGCTTTCGAGCGGCGTCCGCAGAGATACTGCCGGAGAGAAGTCGGCTGCCGATGCATCCGATTCCGAAACGCGTTGGCTCTTCTGAGGTAAGAACGAGCAGCTCGATTGAATTGCGCGGGCGAAATCCGCTTCGTTGCAGCGTACGAATTGCCTCAAGCCCACCGAGAACGCCCACGACTCCGTCGTATTTCCCCGCGTTCGGAATCGCATCGATGTGTGAGCCGGTGCCAACCGCCGGGGCACTTGCATCGGAGCCAGTCCACCGAGCGAATGTGTTTCCGATGGGGTCCTGCCGGACCGTAAGCCCCGCCGCCCGGCATTTCTCAATCAGCCATGCGCGGGCCTTAAGGTCCGTCGGAGTGAAGAGGATTCTCGTTACCGCCGGCGGCTCGGCGTCTGAAATCAGCGCCAGCTCTTCAATTTCGGAAAGCAGGCGGTGCGAATCGATTGCAAGGGTCATTTTCCCTTGCCCGGTTGCTTGTCCGGCAGCGGATGGCGATTCCAGTCTTTGTAAATCAGATATTTCGCCGGAACCTTGCCGATGGCGCCAAACCACTGCGGACACCACGGTCCCATCCATATAAAATCGCCGGACGTGACCGGATACCACGAATCGCCGAGCCGGTAAATTCCGCCGCCTTCCAGCATCAACAATCCATGTTCCATCAGGTGCATTTCGACCATGCTCAGCGCGGCCCCCGGCTGATAGACCATGGTGTTTACAGCGAAATCGAAACTCATGGTATCGGGGATCAGGCACTTCACCTGCAGGTCCGGATCGTCTCCGAGGGAATGTGACGTCACCGCATCTTCGCTTGAAAGAATCGCGCAAGGTGGTTTTGCGGAACTGAGCGGTTGGTACGGTTTTTCGACGATCGCAAGGCGGCTCTTTTGCGCCGCCACAATCCGGTGCGGCGAACCCTCCGGAAAATACGCGTAGCCGCGCGGCCCCAGTTGGCTGTGCTTTCCCTCGGCTTCCGCCTGAACGGCGCCTTCCAGCACATACACGAAACGCTGCGAATCGGTCTCGCCCAATTCGCCGCCACTTTCGAATTCGGCCGTGTACTGCGTGAAAGCTGCGCCCAGGGCGGGAGCCACATGCACAATCCCGGTGCAATTCCTCATCCCTGGCAAAGGGGCCCGCACAAAAGTGTCTGGCGTCAGCAATAAATGATTCGGTTGCTGCGAGCTTCGCGTTCGACCGAGATTATGCAAGGTCCGTTCTCCTTTGAATTGCCGGCGTGGACGCCAGCAGACCGAGCAGGTTTGAGCCAGCCTCGATCGCCTTCGCGACGTCGTCAATCAGCACTCTCTCTGAGGGGCTGTGGCTGACGCCGCCGGGCGTTCGCAAAAAAATCAGCGCAGCGGGCACCTTCTCGGCCAGGATCATGGCATCATGGCCCGCGCCGCTTACCATGCGATGCGACTCGGCGCCCGTTCGCCGGACTGCTTCTTCGACTTGATCGAGTAGCGAAGCGCTCAGCGGCACGCACGATTGACACGCGAGCGTCCGATGCTGGACGGTCATCATCCTGCGTTTCGCGATTTCTTCAGCAAGAACGATTAGCCCGCTTATTTCGCGCTCCCGAACTTCGTCCGATCGGTGACGTACATCGAGAGTGACTCGTGTCTGGCCCGCGATCACATTCGCCGCCCCCGGCATTGCGGCAATTGTCCCCACCGTGGCCAAGAGTCCCGGAACGCGGTGCGCTTGGCGCTCAACCTCAGTGATCCACTCGGCGGCCGCGGCGATGGCGTCGTGACGCAGGTGCATGGGAGTGGTGCCGGCATGGTTCGCGTAGCCCACAAAAATCAATTCGAGCCGGCTCTGCCCGGCGACGGCTTCCACCGCGCCAAGCGGACAGCCTAGCTCCTCGAGAATCGGTCCTTGCTCGATATGAAATTCGACATAGCCGAGAACGTCATCGCCAAGGCTGGCATCCGGAAGTTTTCTCGCGTCGAGGCCGAATCCTTCAATCGCCTGGCGAACGGATACGCCATCTTTGTCCTGCCTGCTCAATAGATCCTCGTCAAGCCTGCCTACCAGCGCGCGACTCCCGATAAAAGGCACTCCGAAGCGAACGCCCTCTTCCTCGGAAAAGCCAACCACTTCGATTCCAAAGGGAAGGCGCTTACCGGCCAGCCCTTCGATCAATGCGACGCCGAGCACCACCCCCAGTACGCCGTCGAACGCGCCCGCGTCGGGAACCGTATCGAGGTGCGAGCCGATCAACAACCGCGGCGCTTCCGGATCCTCTCCAGCATAAAAACCGCGGAGATTTCCCGCGGCGTCGATCCTCGTTTGGACTCCCAGGCTCTCAAGCCATCCGGCAATTTCGCGATGGCAATCGCGCATTGGCGCGGAAAGAAATGTCCGGCGCGTGCCGCCGGGGTCCTCGCTGAAACTCGCCAGCTTCCGGCAGCGGTCAATCGCTCGTTTAGCTGCTTGGTAGTCGCTCATCCCGCCCGGGAGCTCATCCATTTCTGCGGACGCACGCCTCAATGTAGCCGCTCGGTTCATTGACGGGCACGAATACTTCATTCGGATTGTCCTGCCCGAATCGCGACAGATCAACCAACAGGCAATGCATGTTCGGCATGATCAAATCGATCTCGTCCACCTCGGCAACGCCCTGAAGCACCGCTTCTCCCATCGCGTAAAGCGTGTGCTGCACGGACTTGCTCTCGTGCTCGGCAAATACCGCGAGTAGAATCGCGCGAATCTTCGCCCGCAATTTGGCGAAAACCAGATCAGTCGTCTTGTACCTCCAGTTCGCGCGAACAGCGGTACCAAACAGGCGATCGGCGGTCTGGGGCAACGTCGTCAGCGAGTCCTGAAGGTAGCCTTCAAACCCTGATCCCGCCGTTTTCATGATTACGAGATTCTCGAGTCCCGATGCCACCGAAAAACCGCCGTTCTGCAGTCGCGAAATAACGGCAGTCTGGCACTCGCCGCTCGTTTGCACAAAAGCAGTGGGGTGCGGCTTCCCGCCCGCAACGATGTGCTCCCAGGCTTTTTCCCATATGGTGACTTCCGCCTGTGAAACTTGCGGGTTGCGGTCCAGCAGGAAATCGATCAACTCCTTGCCAAATTCCTCCATACATGCCGCCGACGAATCGCGCGCCAGCGAGTACACGGCGTTCTTCATCGTGTCTGTGGCCAGAATTTTGCTGTTGTCCCCCTCTTCAAAACAGCTCGCGAAATCACCACGGAGCAGGATTTGCACCGTCCATTCGCAGAAATCATGCTGTTCCGAATGGCGTTTCACTCGCACCAACCGGACGCGGGTCTTGCCGTATCGATTGTCGCCCAGCGCGGCCATCGGTCTAAGTTCCTCGGTAGGTCGTGTATCCGTACGGGCTCAGGAGCAACGGAATGTGAAAATTCGTTTCCCCCTCACGCACCACAAAAGTGATTTCCACGAACGGGTAGAATCCGTCCACTTTCTGTTTTGCATAATAACTCGCGGCATCGAAAGTCAGGCGGTAATGTCCCGCTCGCAGACTTTCACCCTCCCGTAGCAGTTGCTGGCATCGCCCTTCCCGATCCGTGCTTGCCGACGCCAGCAAATGCCAGTTTCCTGCCGCATCCTGCCTATCGAGCCGCACCGGCACTTCGATCGCAGGCGTGCCTTGAGACGTGTCGAGCACGTGCGTGGAAATATGGCTCATTCCTGGAGCCACCTTTTCAGCCGAATTTGTGTGATTTGCCGCTGCTGCTCAGCGGATTCTTCAAGCTCCGCCTGAGGATCATTGTGCAGCCGCTTCCGCAGTATCTGCAGGATTTCAGCGGCGCCTTTGCCCGAAGCGCACACGATAAAGATGCGGTCAAAGCGGCGTTCGTATTCGCGATTGGCCTGGACCAAAGCATGTTTGACTTCGTCGCCCGCGGCTCTTGCATCACTTTGCTCGCGCGCCGACCACGCCGCCGCACGAGTCTCGCCGGGCCGTTCCGCTTGCGACTCACCAATTCGAGGATGACTTCGAAACGCTTCCATCCAATCCGCCTCGCCCAAATTGCGCCATGTTTCATCGGAAAACGCCAGCAGGGAAGCCTGACTCGCGAACGGCCTCCGCGCCGCCATACCACGCGCCCACGCCCGCGACCCGCAACACCGCAGAATTTCTCTCTCTGCTTCTCCGGCGGGCAAAGCGTTCCAGCGTCTCAGCGCATCGCTCGCGGTTTCTGAAGAGCCGCTTAGCTTCCCCAGGAACTCTACAATTAGATTGGCCACTACCGCAGCGCGATATTTCGCAGTCGAGCGAATGTCGTCAATCGGCTGAACCTCGCCTGCGGCCGTCTTTGCGGCCAGTAGCGCCAGCGCAGGATCGAGCGCCTTCCCGTTCAAAAGGCGTTCCGTTTGGGCCAGCCGAAGCGGCACCGGCGCCACGCTCCCGAGAGCGATGCGTACATCTCGAACCGTTCCATTCTCAACGCACCCGAGCGCCGCGATGCACACCTTGGAAACAGCCTGCGCGCTGCGCGTTCCCACCTTGCGCGAATAGGAAACATACCACGCAAAACTTCTGGGGATGCATATGGCCCGTATCAACTCACCCGGCGCAAGGATAGTGGTCTTGTAGCCTGTGTGAAAAATTGTGTACGGCACGCGCCGCTCCCCGCGCGCGGAGATAAGAATCAATTCGGCTTCGTAGGCGAGAAGTGCGGGCAGGGAATCCGCCGCCGGAGACGCGTTAACAATATTGCCCCCCAGCGTTCCTCGATTCTGGTTCGCAATTCCGCCTGTCCAGCCCGCAGCCTTTGCCAGCATCGGAAATTCGCGCTCCACCACTTCGTGTTCGCGCAAATCCGTGTAGGTGCAACCCCCTCCGATACGGATCTCACTCGGAAAAGTCTCGACGCGTCGCAGCTCCGGGAGATTCCAGATGCTGACCAGCTTCCGCTCTCGCAGTGTTCCCGCCGCGAACTGCACCATCAGATCCGTGCCGCCCGCAATGGGAAGCCACGCATTCGGCTGACTCGCCAAAAGCGATACGGCTGCTTCTAAATTCTCCGGCGCCACCAACTCGTATTCCGCGGGATCGGCCCTCATCTCGCCGCACCGCGCCGCGCTGCTTCGGCGACAGACTCGAAAATCTGGATGTAGCCGGTGCAGCGGCACAAATTACCCGAGAGGCCCTCCTGAATATCCTGCGTGGTCGGATGAGGTTTCTTGTTCAACAAATGAATCGCCGCCAGGATCATTCCGGGAGTGCAGATGCCGCACTGCGCGCCGCCATGCTCCAGAAACGCTTCCTGCACCGCAGATAATCGCGCGTTTCCGGAAAATCCCTCAATGGTAGCCACGGTTGAACCTCGCGCTTGCAGCACGGGCACGAGGCAGCTATTGATCAGCGTCCCATCAATCATCACCGAACATGCGCCGCATTCGCCTTCCCCACAGCCTTCCTTTGTGCCGGTCAATCCGAGTTCATGCCGCAACACGTCCAGCAATCTTTCCATCGGATACGCATGCACGGTTATCGGTTCGCCATTGACCGTGAAAGAAATCTTCTGTTTCGCTCCGCGGCTCGTCGTCATTGCGCTCCGGCCGGCGAAAGAATGCTTGTGTCACGAGCCGCCCTCGAACCCATCGCATCAAAGATATCTTCGGGAAGCAGCGGAATCGAGTCGAACGGGGCGCCCAACGCGTCCTCAACGGCATTCACAATCGCCGGCGCGGGACCATCCATCGGCAATTCACCGATGCCCTTTGCACCATAAGCGCCGTGAGCGTTGCCCATTTCCTCAAAAAACACGCGTATCGGCGGCATATCCGCAGAAGTTGGCATAATGTAGTTCGTCATCTGGCCGTTTTGCATGCGCCCCTCGCGCCACTGCACTTTTTCGTAAAGCGCAAAGCCGATACCCTGCGCCACGCCTCCGATGATTTGACCGCGCGCCAGAACCGGGTTCAGCACCTTCCCAATTTCCTGAAGCGCCACGAAATCGTCTACGGTCACTCCATAGGTCGCCAGATCAACCGTAACTTCCGCGATGTACACCGCCCACGCAAATGCCGAGTACGCTTCTCCTTGGTAGTTTTGGTCATCCCAGAAAATTCCGGCTGGCTCTTCATAGCGCGCTAGCGAACGAAGTCGCCCTCGCTTGGCAACGTATTCGCGGCATGCGCCCCGGAACTCTTCAGCCGTGTGACTTTCACGCAGCATGCCACAACCGCGCAACGTCTCCTCCAATCCGCGTGCGGCAGATGCCACCAGTTTGCCAACGATCATCGCCGTGCGCGATGCAACGGTCGGACCGCTGTTAGGCACTCCCTTAGTATCCGGCTGCGCGATTTCCACGTCCTCATAAGGCAGGCCAAGAGTCTCGGACACGATCTGGCATAGGACTGTGTTCGTCCCCTGTCCGAATTCCGTGCTCGAAACCAGCACGCGGACGCCGCCATCCGCGCGCCCTTCCACGCCGACTACGGAACTCAGATGGCGCTCCCCGGATCCGGTAAATCCGGCGCCATGTAGAAACGTAGCGATGCCGAGCCCTTTCCGAAATGTGCCAGACTTGTTTTCCTCGGCGAATCGTTCTTTTTTTGCGTGATAACCGGAATGTTCGAGCGCGCGGTCCAGCAGCTTGCCCAGATTGATCGGCTCGTCAATCTTTTGGTTTGTGATCGTAGTCTCCCCCTGCTTCAGCAAATTCCGCCGCCGGATCTCGACGGACGATAGATTGAGGGTTCGCGCGATGCGATCCATGTGCCGCTCAATTGCAAACAGGCTTTGTGGTGCGCCGAAGCCGCGAAAAGCCCCGTGAGGAGGCGTATTCGTGGCGACGGCCTTCGCTCGCACCGTAACGTTCGGCCAGTAATACGGCCCGCCGGCATGAATCGTGGCCCGCGATAACACAACCGGAGACAACGTCAAGTACGCGCCGCCGTCAATCACCAGATCAATCTCGCCGCCCAGAATTTTTCCTTCCTTGCTCACGGCCGTGCGATGGCGTGTCCTTGAAGGGTGCCGTTTCGTGGTGGCAACCATGTCTTCCGCGCGATCGTAGATGATTTTTACCGGGCGTCCCGACTTCATCGACAGCAGCGCAGCGTGCGCCGCGATCATTGACGGATACTCCTCCTTGCCGCCGAACGCGCCGCCCGTTTCAGTCTGGACCACGCGCACTTTGTCTTCCGGCAAAGCGCAGAGCGCCATCAAAGCCTTGTGCACGTAAAAAGGGCACTGCAACGATCCCCATACCGTAATGCCGCTTTCTTTTTCAAAAGACGCGATCACTCCATTCGTTTCGATATACAGCTGCTCCTGCGCGCCAGTCCTGTATTCACCCTCGACGATGGCATGGGCCTTTTCCCAAATCCCGTCGAGATTGCCCTTCTGAATCAAAAATGTTTTGAACGTATTGTCCGTGCCCCACACAATCTCGGATCGCTTTTCGCTTTCCTCGATTGTGAACACGGTGGGAAGGGAATCGTATTCGATGTGGACCGCTTCAACGGCTTTCGGTAAAGCATAACGATCGAGATGGGCCAGAAGAAGAATGGGCTCCTCCGGATGGTTCACAACTCCATCCGCAAGGCACGGCTGGTCGTTTTCAATCAGCGCGATGTGGTTCTTCCCCGGGATATCTTTCGCGCAAACGATTACAAACTCGTCCCACCGGATTCCTGGCCCAAAAGTTATTTTTTTGATTTTTCCGCGCGGGATTCTGCTGCGTACCGTCGCTCCGTAGAGCATGCCCGGCAGAGTAATGTCGTCAACGTACCGTGCTCGTCCGGTGACTTTGTCGCGCCCTTCCTTGCGTGGGGCGGGCAATCCGATGATGCGCTCACCTGTCACACCGAACTCGGCGTAGATCTCTGAAAGCCTGTGGATAGCCCGAAAAAATCGGGTTCCCAGTATTGTGAACGAAAACGCGAGATATTTGTACGCCTGATTTCGGATCGATCCGCCGGGCCTACGATCGATATTCGCGGCCGATCGGCTCACCCGGAAACGTTCCGTCTGAAAACACAGCCTGCCCCCGGAGATACGTTGCTTTGACCACGCCGCGCAATTTCTCCCCGAGGTAAGGCGAAACTGCATGCCGGTGGTGCAGGCGCTCCGCAGTGACCACGAATTCTGCTTCCGGGTCGAAGATCACAAAGTCCGCGTCATATCCGGCGGCGATTCGGCCATTGCGAGAGTCGCATCCTGCAAGCCGAGCGGGACCCTCTGACATCGAACGCGCAATGTCGGCAAGGGTGAACCCTCGCTGGCTGGCTTCGGTCCACATCACCGGCAGCGCCATCGAAAGACTCGCGATTCCACCCCACGCAGTTTTGAAATTGCCCGATTCAAGTTGCTTCATCGACAGAGGACAAGGCGAGTGGTCCGTGGCCACCAGGTCGATCACTCCTTCCGCGAGGCCTTCCCACAGCCTTTCGCGATTTTCGCGGCTTCGAACCGGAGGCGCACATTTGCACAGAGTCGCTCCGTCGGGGACTGTCTCCGCCGTCAGATGCAAATAGTGAGGGCAAGTTTCAACGCTCACTGGGAGTCCCTCAGCGCGCGCCGCTCGGAGATCGTCGAGCGCGCGATCGGTCGCGAGATGCACGATGTGCAAACGGAAGTGATACTCACGGCAGAGAGAAAGCAGCAGCCGAATCGCCGATAGCTCCGCCTCGTCTGGCCGCGATCGCAGGTACGTTGCATAAGATTTCCAGTCTGCCTTCGCCAACGCCGCCGTCGCGGCTTCGATAGGTCCCGCAAGCTCGGCGTGCACCAGCAGCGGCAGGCCCGTCCGCGCAACGTGGGGCAACGCGTCGCGCAGTTGCTGCTCCGTAACCATCGTGAAGCCGTCAATGCCCGGGTGGACGAGAAAACATTTGAAGCCTCGCACCCCCGCGGTGGCCAGCGATTCGATATCACCTTGATTGTTACTGACTACGCCGCCCCACGCTGCCCAATCCACTCGGCACTTCCCGCGCGCTGCTTCGCGTTTCGCGTGGAGCGCTGCCACAGTGCACGTCGCCGGAAGGCAATTTAGCGGCATGTCCACCAACGTGGTGTAGCCACCTGCAGCCGCGGCGCGCGTAGCCGTCTCGAATCCCTCCCACTCCGTTCGTCCAGGTTCATTGATATGAACGTGCGAATCCACGAGCCCAGGGAGAATTGCGGCCTCGCCAAAATCATGGATTTGCGCGTCGCCGTGGACCTGGTCGAGAGGAACAAGGGCCTCGATCCGTTCGCCATCGACCAGAATCGCCGCCGGACGGATCCCTTCGGCTGTGACAACGCGGCGCGAGGCGAAGGCTTGTAGGTTCAAGGTAGGACCACCATTCCTAAAATTGCCGGTGTGAATTGAGCAGCGTATCCTAGTAGTTTCAGCGTTTCAACATTTCGCCCCGCGAAGATTTGCAACGCGGCTTATACTCGTCGAATGACGAATCCATTCATGGCGCGCGCCATCCAGCTTTCGATTGAGAACGTGCGCACCGCGCGCGGGGGGCCCTTTGGCGCCGTCGTCGCGCGAGGGGAGAACTCATCGCCGAGGGCGTGAATTGCGTAACTTCGACAAATGATCCCACCGCGCACGCCGAAGTCATCGCCATCCGGGAAGCGTGCCGGAAGCTTCAACTCTTCGAGCTGCGAGGTTGCGAACTTTATACCTCGTGCGAGCCGTGCCCCATGTGCCTCGGCGCGATCTATTGGGCCGGCCGGATCGCGTCTATTTTGGCAACACCGCCGCGGATGCGGCCAAGGCCGGCTTCGACGATTCCCTGATCTACCTCGAAATTCCCCGGCCACATGCCCAGCGCAAATTTCCCATGATTCAACTGATGCACGACGAAGCACTCGAAGCTTTTCGCGCCTGGGAGCGGCAACCTAACGAGCTTCCCTACTAGCGATCGGCAACGCGCCTACCCCGCACCGAGGAGATCTTCGCAGCAGGAACAGAGCGCTTAGCACCCAAATCAGCGCGCTGATCTCCCGATGCCGGCCGGTAAACAACTTCAGAAAAGTGAACGACAGCAGACCAAGGCTCAGGCCGGTGGCGATGCTGAACGTGAGAGGAGTGGCAATCAAAGTAAGAAACGCGGGAACCGCATCAGTGAAGTCGTCCCACTTGACTCTGGCGACCGAGCCGCACATCAGCGCGCCAACCAAAATCAGGGCTGGCGAGGTAGCGTACGAGGGAATCGCCGCCACCAACGGCGCACAAAACATCGCTCCTACAAATAAGCCCGCGATCACCAAGTTGCCGAGTCCCGTTCGAGCGCCTGCGGCAACTCCGGCCGCGCTCTCGATATAACTCGTCACCGTGGATGTGCCTGTAAGCGCGCCGACGATTGTGCCGAAGGCGTCGGCCAGCAGGGCCCGGCTCGCGCGCGGCAATTTGCCATCGCGCAGGAACCCTCCTTCTTCGCAAACTCCAACGAGTGTGCCCACGTTGTCGAAAAGATCGACAAAGAAAAACACAAAAATAAGCTCGCCGAGCCCCAGCTTTGTCGCGGATCGCAGGTCCAGCTTGAAAAGAGTTCCGGAAGGATGCGGCAGCGAGAAAATGTGCGCGGGCCAGTGGCTTACTCCCAGCGGAATCCCCGCGAGCGTGATTGCAATGATGCCGATCAAGATCGCACTGCCGACCCGCCGCGCCACCAGGATGGCGATGAGCAGAACGCCGAGCAACGCCAGGATCACTTGGCGGTCGGATATCTTGCCCAGCGCCACGAATGTGGATGAGTTCGCGACGATGATGTTGGCGTTTCGAAAACCGACGAAGGCGATAAACAGACCGATGCGGCGGCGGTTCCATTCTTCAGGCAATCCGGAATGCCGTTGACGATCTGCTCGCGCACATTCGTGAGCGTCAAAATCAGGAAAAGAACGCCCGACAAGAACACGACTCCCAGCGCCGTTTGCCACGGCACGCCGCGGCCAATCACGATCGAGTAGGTGAAGTAGGCGTTCAGCGACATTCCGGGCGCGAGCGCAATGGGATAGTTTGCCCAGATGCCCATCACGAGAGTCGCCAGGGCCGCCGAAACGCACGTGGCGAAGAGCACGCCATCGACCGGCATGCCAGCTTCGGACAGAATGCGGGGATTGACCACGACCACGTAAGCCATGGTCATGAACGTGGTTAGGCCGGCCAGAAGCTCGCGGCGAACTGTGGTCTCGTTCTGCCGAATGTGAAAGATGCGCTGTAACAAGTCGCAATCCCCGGAAACGAAAATGAGCCACTATAGGGTTGCTGCGATCAGCGTCAACGGAAGAAGCAGGAAGAGGCATGTGCCGTTTTTGGCGATTAGAGCGAGCGGCGGGCGTTTCTTTGCAATGATTTAGAAGGAATTCTATTCGCCGAGTTTGGCGATTAAAGAGTGAAAGGCAGTGCGGTTGGCCGCGACTTTTCGCTTGGCGATTAGAGAGGAAGTTTTGAGAAAAGGTCTCGCAAAAGTGTCGAGGAGAAATGGTCGCGGCCCTTTGTTTTCTTGGAGATGCGTCGCGTTCTACTCGGCTCTGGTGTCGATTAGAAGCGCGATTCATGTTTGGCGAGGCCGGTTTTGGCAGCGCGGAATTGTCGCAAACGGAAGCCTTGGCGGCTTTCCCCACCAAAGGCGCCGCGTGTCTTGCGCCTATGGCGCGGGATCTGTATGGTACGCCATGGCCGCGCCGATACAATTCCCCAAAAATAGCGATTCTGCCCCTACGGGATCGGAAGCACGAAAACACGGCACTTCATCGGGCTACGGATTACGCCGCGAAGTGCTTTCGCCCATGGAGACGCTGGCGCAATCCGTCTCGACAATGGCGCCAAGTACGACTCCCGCGGCGACGATTCCGCTGGTTTGCGCGCTGGCGGGCAACGGCACGTGGCTAGCCTACATCCTCGCAACCATCGCCGTGCTGCTGGTCGCGATGTGCGTGGCCAGCTTCGCGCGGCACTCGGCCTCACCCGGCTCGCTATACACCTATGCTTCAACCATTCTGCCGCGCTGGATCGGCGCGATCGTGGCATGGAGCCTTCTCCTCGCTTACGTTGGAACGGGAGCGAGCGTGATCGGCGGATTCTACCAATACACGAGCTTGACGATATGGCACTCGGTTCCTACACCTTTTGCCGCCGTGATCCTTACGATTTTCGTGACCGGCATCGCCATGTGGGTCATTTGGCGCGACGTGAAAGTTTCCGCGCGGCTCATGCTGTGGATCGAAGCGGTCTCCTTGTTCGTGATCTTGATCGTGGTGGCGCTGGTGCTGGTGCGCCACGGCTTTCATCTGGACTCGGAACAGTTCCGGCTGCGAGGCGTAACCGGCGGCGGGCTGCGCCTTGGCTTGGTTCTGGCGCTTTTCAGTTTCGTCGGATTCGAAAGCTCGACCACGCTAGGCTCCGAAGCGCGCAATCCGCTGAAGACCATCCCTCGCGCCGTGATTCAAAGTTCGATTCTCGCGGGAGCCATTTTCATCGCCTGCGCGTACACGGAAGTGCTCGGTTTCCGGATCGCCGGGCAAGATCTTGGCAATAGCCAGGCTCCGATGCAAATTCTGGCGGGAGTAGCCGGCGCCCCGCTCCTGGGTGTTCTGATTAACATCGGTGTGCTCGTGAGTCTTTTTGCCGGCACGCTTGCTTGCGTCACCGCCGCTGCGCGTGTTCTGCTGCTGATGGCGCACGACGGCTTGGCGCACCGCTCGCTACGCATCACCCATGCGCGCAACGAAACGCCGAGCCGCGCCATCCTCGTTACGGGTATCGCTGCGGGCCTCCCCGTCGCGGTGCTGGCGGCGCGCGGCGCGAGCGGGCTCGACGTTTACGGATGGATGGGCTCCCTGGCAACGTACGGCTTCATCGTCACCTATGCGCTGGTTGCCGCCGCCCTTCCCGCCTATTTGCGCCGGCACAGTGCCTTCCGCCCCAGATCGGCGGTGATCGCCGCGCTGGCTTGCCTGGGAATGCTCCTCGCGCTGGCGGGAAACTTGTATCCCGTGCCGGAAGGGCCGTACGGCAAGCTGCCCTACATTTACCTCCTTTATTTGACAGTGGGCTTGCTGTGGTTTTTGTTGAACGACCGCCGCCGCAAAATGGCGCGAGCCGGAAACTAAATTAGGGTTGGCCGTCCTGGTCCGGCAGCGCCACCAAAAGCAGGACAATGCCGACCACAGTGAACATCCGGAAAGCCGCGTCCTGTCCATTCCAGGGGTTCGACTGCCACATCAGGAACCACTCACCGCCAATGCTCAAAAATGGCACGAGCCACATCAGCACGCTCAGGGTGAGCGCCACAACCGCGACGCTTTTCGCCCGATGAAATTCCGCAGCGGATCCGTGCAGCGTTTTCAGCAGGCGAATGCCACCCCACCAGCAAAGCGCCATCGTGACCATTTCCCACGCGATAATCCCCACATAGAATGCCGTGTGCAGGGCTGGTTGATTCAGCGCGCGCCACATGCCGTGATTTCCGGGGAAAGTGGAATCCATCATCAGCACGTGCCGAACGAATTGGTAGTTCGAGGCGTAGTCGGTAAGATTGTTGAAAACCATGAACGCGTAGAAAATTGCGACACCGAACACGAGCGCGATCTTTGCAATGCGCAAGCTCATGGTTGCCCCCAAAACTGCAAATCCTGAAAATAGAGCGTCAAGGCGTGTAAGGTTTTCCGTCATACAGCGGATTTACCCGGCATTTTCGCGTCCGGACTTTTCGACTTCGGATTTCGCACATAGTTCTTGAAGAAGACCGTCAGCCGGCGGCCATTGCCGAAAGGACGGTCCGGTCACTCCCGATTTTCGGCCGCCCTCATCGCCAGCGTTGTGGCAGCGGAAGCAATTCTGTTGCGCAATTTTGAAACCCGCCTGCACCGCAGTGTCATTCGCCGGCGGCCCGAGCGGCGCAATCGCCCCGAAGACCTCCCTTTCATCGCGAAACTCGATCCGCACCACGCCCCACGGAATTTGCGGCTCGTCCGCGTGCGCGAGAATCTTGAAGCTCGGCATAAATTTCGGCTGCGAAATCATGTACGGCCCCGTATCGTAGCGATGAGCCTCGGAATCCTTGGGCCAGCCCGAGGGCGGCTTGCCATTGACCTTCAGCACCAAGAACGGATGATGCGCCTCGATGTAGCTGCGCGGATAGTTTGCGCGATACAAGTCGTCACAGATGGCGACCACCAAATCCGACTTGGGTTTGGCGGCGAGACGCTGCGCCACCTCGTCGAGCGGCACGCCGCTTACTTCGGTTGATCCTGCGAAATTGGAATCGTCGTCCACCGTGTAACTTACTTGCGGCAAGGCTAGAAGGTCGTCGCGCGTCAGATAACGCGTGGCTCCGGGCGGCAATCCCCGCAGGTCGCCAGCGACTTCAAGATCCAAGGGCGACGATCGCTGTACGCGCAGCAGTGGTGCGGAACGCCTTTCATGGATGGGCGGGTCGCTGGCGTCTCGCCTGTTGGCAGCGTGAACTGGCGCTGCACCCGCAAGTGAAAGGACAATGCACGCGGAGACGGCGATGCAGAGTGATTGCATGGCACATGCTATCGCACGGATGGGCCGTCGCAATCGGGAATCTGGCGACGAGCCGTCTATGCTAGAGTTGCGAAACTCGCAGTGGAGGGTATAGGCGTCGAATGGCTCAGGAAACGGAAGCGCGGCTCGCGAAGCTCGGCATTGTTTGCCGGCCGCTCCCGCGGGAGGGAATTACATTCCGGCGAAGACTGTGGGGCGCATCGTGCATCTTGCAGGTGTGATCTCGACGGACTCCAAAGGCGTGATCAGCGGCACTGTGGGCCTGAATCGCACGATTGAGGAGGGCTACGCCGCGGCGCGATCGTGCGCGCTCACCCAGTTGGCGGTTTTGATGCGCCATCTTGGCTCGTTCAACACCGTAAAAAGCATCATTAGCGCCAACGGCTACGTGAATGCCGTTCCAGGCTTTCCAGATTCGCCCAAAGTTATCAACGGCGCATCGGATCTTCTCGTGGAGATCTTCGGCGACTCCGGCCGCCACGTGCGCGCGGCCATTGGCGTTTCCGGATTGCCGCGCAACGCCTTGGTCGAGTTGCAGATGGCCGTCGAACTGGAGGCATAGAGTCCAGAAATGGCCAACCACGTCCTTTCGGCCGAACCCATCCACTCGCGCTGGAATCGGGATCTGCCACCGCGCCTGACCATCGCTTCGGGTGACACGGTACATCTCGAATGCCTGGATTCAAGCGGTGCGCAAGTGCATCCGGGGATGACGCTCGGCGAATACATCGACATCAACCGCGAACGCATCCACGCGCTTACCGGACCGATATTCGTTCAGGGCGCCGAGCCCGGTGACGTCCTTCAAATCGACGTCCTGGAAATTGCGCATAAGGGCTGGGGATGGACGAGCGTGATCGCCGGCATGGGCTTTCTCCAGCACCGCTTCGCGAACCCATCCCTTTTTCACTGGGAGCTGGAACGCGAGCTGAGCAGATCACTTGCGCCGGGGGTTGTTCCGCTGCGACCTTTCTGCGGCGTGATGGGGGTCGCCCCTGCCGAACGTGGCGAATTTCGCACCCGGCCACCCGGTGTCTTCGGGGGGAATATGGACGTGCGCGAACTCTGCGCTGGCGCAACCCTCTACTTGCCGGTGCTGAATCCAGGTGCACTTTTTTCCGCTGGCGATGCCCATGCGGCCCAAGGCGATGGCGAAGTGTGCATCAACGGCGTCGAGTGTCCGGCGGACGTCACGCTTCGCTTTTTCGTACATAACCAACGAACGCTGCACGGGCCCTTTATCGAAGCGAGTTCGCGAAACGCGGCTCAAGAGGCCGAAGCCTGGATCGTAGTCGAATCGGCAACCGATGCGATTGATGCCGCCCGCGCGGCCACTTCGCGGATGATCGATCTGCTCGTCGAGCATTGGAATTTCAGCGAGATACACGCCTACATTCTTTGCAGCGTGGCCATGAACCTCCGGCTCAGCCAGGTGGTGAACGAGCCGATGTTCACGGTAAGCGCGGCGGTTCCGAAACGCGTCCTTCCTCCCGCGAAAATCTTCTGACGCGTACCGCCGCAGACCGTGTCAAATGCCACTTTTCAGACAATCAACCAACGCGGCCGCAGATCAACCGGATTGAAATTGCTGATCGGTGTGACAAAAACAATTGATTGTCCTCTCGGACGGGAGATGGGATAGGCTCTGGTCCAGAATTAAGGGCGTCGCGAGGCAAATTTCGGCTAAGCGATGAGCGTCGCTGAAAAAAAACGACAACTTCTGCTACGGATTTCATACAAGGGTGTCGTTAGGGTGTATCTGATCACTTTAGGAGATGCGCGGCATGATTATCAGAACTCGTATTCTATTTCTTATTTCGTCGCTGTGCCTTTTGGCGCTGGCCTTGGCGCTTCCCACGCTCTCCCAACAAACACTCGGAGGGATCACCGGCACGGTGCAGGACACTTCCGGCGGCGCCGTGACTGGCACGACGGTAACAATCGTGGGGGACCAGACTAAGCTCACCCGCACGCAGAAAACCGACGAGAGTGGCAGCTATACATTTGTAAACCTGCCGATTGGCAGTTACACGCTTACGTTCTCGCATGATGGGTTCGACACGCAAAATATCCCGTCGATTCTGGTCCAGGCAAACCGCACCGCCACGCTCAACGCGACGCTGCAAATCGGAAAGGTCAACGAGGTCGTTACTGTGGAGGAAACACCTCTTCTCAATGCAGTGGATACGACCAACGGGTATGTGCTCGATAAAGTGCAAATGCAAGCCGTCCCGCTGCCCACTGGCGGGTTCACGGGATTGGCTGTTCTTTCTCCCGGTGTGAACGCCGAACTTCCCAGCGGCACGGGCGTCAATCAAGGTTTGGGCAATCAGCCGATTTGGGCCAACGGTCAAAGGGATACCAGCAACACTTTTCTTTTGAACGGCGTGGATGCGAGCAACATCTTCAATGGCAAGAGCACCAGCACGGTCGCCTCAGCCCGCGTTGTGAACAACACGGGCATAGGAGGTGCAGCCAGCATCTCGAGCTGTACGGCGGAGCCCGTTCAGACCACGGCGTCGCCTTACTTGGCCATCGGCCAGGCCTTGCCTAGCCCTCCGCCAGAAACGATTCAGGAATTTCGTACGAATACCTCGATGTACGGCGCGGAGCAAGGTTCCACGAGCGGCGCGCACATCGACATCAGCACCACTTCCGGCACCAACGATATTCACGGCAGCGGCTATCTGCACCGGGGCACCAACTGGATCGACGCCTCGCCCTACTTCTACAAGTTAAACGGCAATATCCCGGCCGAGGACAAGGTCCCCGGACTGCATCGCGAAGTGCCGGGCGGTGACGTTGGCTTTCCGATTATCAAGAACAAGCTCTTCATGTTTCTCTCCTATCAGCACATTCATGACTCCGACCAGGAGATTGGAAGCTCGCGCATCGCGGTTCCTGAATTCCTGACGAACGACCGCAGCCCGGCCGGACTGGCAGCGGCCGCCGAGCAAACGTCGGGTACGTGCCCGGCTCTGCCGTTCGCAAATCCGCCAGTTCCGCCTATGTCAGCGCCATGCCCTTACTTTGTCGGGCCGGGCGCGCCGACGTATGGCGTCCTCAACCTTCCCGCAACCGTGGGCACGGGCTTCGGCCAGATCAATCCTATCGCTTACGGGTTGCTGAACTACAAGCTCCCCAACGGGCAGTATCTGATTCCGTCGGCCGACGGGTTCACGCCCACGATTAATTTTCCGGAGAACACTTTCACACTCGGCACTGCGTACTTCCTCGCGAACCAGGCGAGCGGAAATCTGGACTTCATCGCCACATCCAAGGACACCCTCGCGCTCAAGTACTATTATCAGCACGACCCCAGCATCGCTCCTTACGCCTATTCCGGCTCGCCCGGTTTCACCCAGCACCTCGATGCCGGCAGCCAGGTGGCCTCGATCACGAACACGCAGACACTGACGCCGACGTTTAACGTCGAGGAGTCCTTCGGTTTCATTCGCGAAAAGGTTTACAGCACGATCCAGCAACCGTTCTCGCCGCAGACCTTCTCGACCTGGCTCCAAAGCTTCCTCACGAATCAGGGCATTGCTTTTGCTCCGGGCGACACGCTAATCAACACCTTCGGATTGACATTCTTTCCAGGTATGTCGATCGTCGACGATTTCGGGAACCCCAACGACAACACGTATTCCGGCGCCTATAACTCCGACAGCGTTTTCAATGCAGCCACCAACATCTCGGACGGTTCCAACTCGCAGGGCGCGTTCACCGGTGTGTTTCAGAACCGGTTCCAGCCCTCGGTCCAGGCGATTTGGGTTAAGGGTCGCCACACTATCACCTTCGGCGGCAGCTTTTCTTACACGCAGCTCAATACGCGTGACGAGCGAACGAATAAGGGAGTTATCGGATTCTCAGACTTTTCGATGTTCTTGATGGGCCTGCCGGTGACATATTCTGCAAACGGTTTCGTCACGACCAACTTCTTGAACGGCGATGCCAACCGCCACTACCGCAACCGCGAGACCGGCGAGTACATTGCGGACAAGTTCCAGGTTCGCCCGAACTTGAGTATCAGCCTCGGCTTGCGCTACGACTACCACGGCGGACTCACAGAGAAGAACGGCGAAATCTTTAACTTCGATCCGGCGCTCTACAGCTACGATCCGACAACGGACACCTTCGGTGGGAATGGTTTCATCATTGGCGGTAATAATAAGTTATTTCCCACCAAGGGCGTGAGTGATTCGACGTTAACCGGTCGCCAATGGGGTTTTGCGCCGCGAATCGGTCTAGCGTGGAGCCCGAAGATGTTTAACAATAAAATCGTCGTTCGCGCCGGCTGGGGCATTTACTATGACCGCGGCGAACTCTTCACCTATCTCTCGCCCGGCTTCGCGCCGGCGTCATTGCCGGCGGTCCGTTCGGTGTGGCACAGTCTCCTCCATACGTGAACGAAACGCAGTGCACGCCGTTCGCGTATTCGTTCTGCACCTTTCAAAACCCGTTTGGCACTACGCCGCCCGTGACCCCAACAGGCAATCCGGCAGATATCGTGTTGCCGAATGCGTCGACCATCGAATCGGGAATACCTTTGTTCTCGTTTGCCGTCTATAACCGGAAGAACAAGCTGCCCTACACCATGAATCAATCGCTCGATATTCAGTGGCAGCCCCGCAGCGACTTGGCTATCGACATTGGTTACGTTGGCAACTTGGGTCGCCATGAGGTCATCCCGATTCCATTCAACCAGGCCGGGATCGCGTCGGCGAGCCACCCGCTTTGCGGCGGTGGCCTGTCGAAAACCGGGGTACAGCCGACGTGTCCCGCAGGAGCCTTGTTCCCGCAGACTTTCACATACGGCTATTCCATCGTTACTGAAAACAGCATTTTTCCCTACCCATCCGTTAACTTGCCCGATGGCACGCCATATCAACAGACGTTCGAAGGCGGCAACGTGGATCTCCGCGTTCCCTACATCGGCTATTCGTCGGAGTCCGAGTCTTACAACGCCGAAGGCGTCTCTGGCTACAATGCGCTCCAGGCCCACGTTGAAAAGCGCCTGAGTCACGGATTGCAGGTGGGCTTCTCCTACACCTACTCGCACTCCCTCGACGATCAGAGCGCCCTGGGCCTCTTCTACAACGGCAACAACCCGCTAGACGTGCGCTCGGCCTACGGCAATTCGGACTTCGACCGCACGCATGTAATCAATTTCACATACACATATAGCCTGCCGAACTTCGCCGCAGTCAATTCATGGGAAGGACGGTTCGTCGATGGATGGGGAGTTTCAGGTCTAACTATCCTGCAAAGCGGCCAGCCTTACAGCGTAATCGACTATACCGGCGCAGTTGGCAGCATCTTCTACGGTGTCAACGACGGCATCATCAATCCCGTGGTCCCACTCGCCGCCGGCCGTTCGCCGAAAAGCTGCTACACGGGTCATTCCGGTGTAAATCCCCTTTAGCCGGCGCTCGATCCGACCTGCTTTACATTGCCGCTTCCGCTCCGGGAGCTACCGTGAACGGGGTAGCTGGAGCTATTCCCAGCAACGATCCGTACGAGACAAACTTCATTCCCCAGCGTGAACGCAACATTTTCCGGCAGCCGTGGCAGAAGCGCGGGGATATCTCCATTATCAAGACCACGCGTATAAACGAACGCGTGAACGTAAGATATTCGTTCGACGTTTTCAACGTGTTCAACACGCCCAGCTTTGACATTCCGATCGACAACGTGGACCAGAACATCAACTTCCAGGGGTATCCGGTCGCCGGTCAACCTTCTTCATCCAGTCCGTGCGACGACACATTCACTGACCTCTATGTCTGCCCGAGCCTGAGCGGTTTGGGTGTAACGAACAAAACCATCGGGAGTTCGCGTCAGATTCAGATGTCGCTGAGCGTCATCTTCTAAATTTTACTTTAGGCGAGCGGCAAAACGTCACCGAGGACTTCGTTTTGTGGGGCACTCGGCTGGGCGTGCTCGAAATGGTGCGCGGCGGCGTCACTACTTTCGCCGACATGTATTATTTCGAGGACGTCGTCGCTCGGGTGACGAAGGAAGCGGGGATGCGTGGTATCCTCGGGGAAACCATTCTCGATTTTCCCGCGCCCGACAATAAAAATGTCGCCGCCGCTTTGACGTATACCGAAACATTTATCCGCCGCTGGAAAAACGATCCGCTGATCACGCCGGCCGTTGCTCCCCATTCGATCTACACGCTCTCGGAAGAAAATCTGCGCGCAGCGGCCGCGCTGGCGCGGCGCGAAGGCGTGCCGATTCCTTTTGAAAGCGAGTTGAGCCGCAAGAAATACGGCCTTTCGCCCATCGGTTACCTCGAAAAGATCGGCGTGCTCGGGCCGGACGTGATTGGCGCACACTGCATCTGGCGGACGCCGAGGACATCGCCAAGCTGGTTCGCTACGGCGTGGGAAGCGTGCACAATCCTTCGAGCAACATTAAGCTCGCGACCGACAGCGCCGCGAGCAACAACAATCAAGATTTGTTCCAGGAAATGAACATTGCCGCGAAGCTGCAAAAAGTGTTTCGCAGAGACCCGCGCGCGCTTCCGGCCTGGCAAGTGGTTGAGATGGCCACCATCGGCGGCGCGCGAGCGCTGCATCTCGACCGGCAAATTGGTTCGCTCGAGGCGGGGAAGCAAGCCGACTTGGTCCTCACCGGCACTGGCGCCACGCATTCCACGCCGATGTACAACGTCTACTCGCAGCTCGTCTATGCGCTGAATGCGCACGATGTGAGGACGGTTGTAATCGCCGGGAAAGTTGTGATGGAAGATCATATAAACTTCACGCTCCACAAGCCGGAGATTCTGGCTAAGGCGCACGCCTATCAGCGCAAAGTTGCGGCGCCACTCATCGCGCCTCCGGCGATTTAGCGAACGATGCGGTTGATTTGTCCGTTCTGCGGTTCCGCCCTGATGCGCTGGTCGGTCGGCCAGATTGTCTTCAGCAAACTCGGCGCCGAAGCAAAGTGGCTGCTCGATTTTTCTTACTACGGCTCGTCGTTCGTCTTTGGCGACTTGGGGCAAAACAATTCGCCGCGCGGGTTTTTCTTCGCGTTTCAGGCGCTTCCGATCATTATTTTTATCGCCGCGTTTTTCGCGCTGCTTTATTACTACGGCATCATGCAGGTGATCGTGAAAGCCGCTGCGCGTGATCCTGCGCGGTCGCGTCGCGTAGAACTCGTCTTATATGCAGTCAGCAACCCGAAAACAGCACTTCCCGCAGCTTCGGAGCAGGAAAAGTCTCTGTCTACCGCCGACCTAAACGTGTAGAGCGTCTGGTTGTAAAATTTTATCCGCATCGAAAATGGCGCTCCTCCCGAGCTGACTTCGTTTTGCCTTTGCCCACCCTGGGCAACCCGAGCAACACCGGGGGCCCCGGGGGTGCGCGTGATTCCTCTCAACGCGGAGTCTTACGAGGCGCTATGGAAACTCCGCCGCCGTGCAGAGAATCTCGGGCCGGTTGAGACGTCACATTTCGTGTTCGCCCCTCTTCGCCCGAAGTTCCGCCTCCATGGCGGGAACCGCCTTGTGCCGCTGCAAATGATTGGAAAGGAATGGTAGGCCCGTGCGGGCTCGAACCGCAGACCTCCACCGTGTCAAGGTGGCGCTCTAGCCAACTGAGCTACGGGCCTACTGACCGCCGATTATCTTAGCATAGGGGTCGGGACCAAGTGATGCTGGTAGCCTCTGGGGACATGTCTTGATCGTATTGCATTGCCGCCTTCACGCGCATACTGTTGCCAGCGTCCGCGGCGTTCAGCAATCACGCGGTCGCGACGCGATGTACACGACAAAAAGAGGGAGATGCGGCCATGTCAGATTCTCAGTCGAAACTACCGGTCGAAGATCGACTCGACATTCAGGAGTTGTTCGCGAAATACGCCTGGGCGATTGACATGGGCGATATCGACGCCGTAGTTGCTTGTTTCGCGGAAGATGGCTATCTCGACCATCTCTGGCAAGGCAAACTGCAGGGGCACGACAAGCTGCGCCGGGCCTTCGAAGAGTTGTGGTACGACCGCCCAAGCTGGTGGATCGGCCGCCAGCACCTGGCCAATCATTTCCTTATCACGCGCGAAGGCGAAGGGGCGCGCGTCAAAGCTTTCTTCTCAATCCTTCAGTACAACGTGGATTACCGCACAAACTTCGTTTTCGGTATTGGAAACTGGGACAATTTCTGCGTGAAGCGAAATGGCAATTGGCTCTTCAAATCCGTCTTCATCAATGCGTGGACTAGTCCAGACAAGGTTCCGTGGGTCGGCGATGCGCGCGCGTATTCCCCCCAGCCCATGGTGAACACGGCCGCCAAATAGGGCGACGAAGCCGCCTAAGTCACGAAACGATAGCCCACCCCGCGCACTGTTAGGAGATGGCGCGGTTTCGATGGATCCTTTTCTAGATAACGCCGCAAGCGGACGATGAAGTTGTCGATGGCCCGGGTGTCTGTGTCTTCGCGCAAACCCCAGACGTCTTCAAGAATCGACTTCCGAGAAACAGTTCGTCCGCTATTACGCACCAAATGCCTCAGCAGCTTCGCCTCCATCAGTGTCAGTTGAATCGCCGTGCCATTCGTGCGCAACTCAAGCGTTCCGAAGTCGATCGTGCGGCCGTCAAACGAGAACTCGTCTTCGGAAGCGCTTAGGTCAGCATCCGCATCGCGTTTCTCGGCGGTAACTTTCTCGGCCGCGCCCCTAAGCCAAGCAGTCCGTCGCAGAAGCCCCTGAAGCCGCGCCAGGAATATGGGCAACTCAAACGGCTTCGGAAGGTAATCGTCCGCCCCCGCCGCGAATCCCGCGAGGACATCCTCGGGGCGCCCTCGTGCCGTCAGCATGAGTACCGGGACGTAGTTCCTCGCCTTGCGCAATTTCGTCGCAACGGCAAATCCGTCCATCCCGGGAAGCATCACATCCAGCACGACGGCGTCGAACCTATCCTTCGTCTTTAGCAAACGTCCGATCGCGGACTCGCCATCGCCTACTACCTCCACCGAATGTCCTTCCGCTTCGATGTTAAACCGCAGGCCTTCCGCCAAATGGGTTTCGTCTTCGACGACAAGCACACGGATCATGCCTGGCTCCGAGGCAATTCGAGTGTAATCGTCGTGCCGCGTGTTTCGCCCGCGCTCTCCGCAAATACTTTGCCACCGTGTGCGCGCGCGATCGCACGGACAATAAACAGCCCCAAGCCCGTGCCCTTTACCTGCGAAATAGGGCGGCGCGGCACGCGGTAAAATCTCTTGAAAATTCGCTTCAGTTCGGCTTCCGGAATTCCCATGCCAGTGTCTCGGACACTCAGCACCACACGTTTATCGTCGGGCACATCGAGCCGAACCGAAACATCGACATCTTTGCCAGAATATTTGATGGCGTTGTCGAGGATATTCGAAATCGCGGTGCGAAGATCCTCGGGATCGCCGCATATTTGGATGGCGCCGTCGTTCGACTCCTGCCATTTCAATGCTCCGTTTTCCAGATGATGCCGCGTCCTGGCCAAGTCAATGCAATCTTGGACCAAGAGGCTGAAATCAACTTCCGTGGAAGTTCTCAAGGCGCGCTTGTACCCAACCGATCCCGCCTTTAGCACCTGGTCTACCGTTCCGCGTAGACGGTCGGTGTCCTCCAGCATCGATTGGTAAAACTGCTGGCGCTGGACTTGGTCCACGTCCCGCCGCTGCAAGGTCTCCAGGTACAGTCGGATTGATGTAATCGGCGTTTTCAGCTCGTGCGTAACGGCATTGATGAAGCTGTCGTGTTGTTCGTTCCTGCGGATCTCACGCACCAGGAAAGTTGTATTGAGGATCAGGCCGAGGATGATTGCCACAAATACGATCACCCCGAAAAAAAACAACACACCCTCGCGCCAGTTGAGCACTATCCAGCTGACGTTTAGCACGATCGCCAGCACTACCAGACAAATGCCCAGAATTAGGAAGAAGGCAATCTTTTTTCGTCGCCCGGAGACTCGCATATCCCTTTAGGAGATTGTACAGCGGCAGGTGAGCAGATTCTTGCGAAGAAATTTTGCGGCGCGGCCGGATCCGACTTCCCTCAAATAAACAGTCTTAGGAGGCTACAGCTAACTCTTACACCGAAACCAAATCGCTCTGATGAGCTTCCACCGGAACGATTTCAGTTGCGGAAATGCCTTCCGTGCGCTGTTTCGCTGGCCATTTGGTGCGGTATATGTCTCGTGCCAGGCCAAGCTTGCTGAGTGTCCAGATGCCGTACCAGTTGAGGTCCACTTCGTACCACGCGAGGCCGTGGCGCGCGGACGTCGGGTGCGCATGGTGATTATTGTGCCAGCCTTCGCCCCATGAGAGCAGCGCCACCCACCAGCTATTGGTGGATAGATCGCGCGTCTTGAAACGGCGCGTGCCCCACGAGTGCGTCGCCGAATTCACCAGCCAAGTCGAATGCAGTCCCACTACCGTGCGCAGGAAGATGCCCCATAGCAAGAACGGAAGCCCGCCGATTGCCAACAAGATCACTGCCAGCACGATGATGGGCACATAGTGGTATTTCGTGATCCAAACGTGAAATTTATCCTTCGCCAGGTCGGGGACGTAACGGGCCAGTGTCGTAGTATCGTGATGCATCGATTTGCCCATCAGGATCCAACCCATATGGGCCCACCACTTGCCATCCACTGGCGAGTGCGGATCGCCTTCCTTGTCGGAGTGTTGGTGGTGGATGCGATGCGTTGCTACCCAGAAAATCGGCCCGCCTTCCAGGGCCAGAACGGCACAAGTTGTCAGGAAATACTCAACCCACTTGGGAGTTTTGTAACCGCGATGCGTCAGCAGCCGGTGGTAGCCCATGCCGATCCCCAAACTGCCGGTGACCCAGTGAAGAAACAACGCGACAAGCAAAGCCGGCCAAGTAAAAAAGAATAGCGCCGCTATTGCGCCGACATGAAACAGCGTCATGAAAGTAGCAGTAATCCAATTGATTTTGTCGTCAGCGGCGGCTCTTTTCCCTAAGTCGGTGATTGTCATCGGTCCCTTGTATTTATCTGGATTGATTCTCTTTTGGCCTTGCGAGATTAGGCTATCAGGATCGCAACAAACCATCTGTAATACTTCTGTAATACCGACGAGTTGCCTTGTATCAGTAACGCCGACTGTCCTTTCGGCCAGGAGTGCATTCGGCCAGTGGTTTACACCTGTATGCTTCGCAGCGAGTCCAGGAGTTCGCTACTCTGGTGCGAAAGTGTGCGATTTCTGGCTGCGACGTCCGCACGTTCCGCGGCTTGTTATTCCTGAGGCTTTCTCGGATAATCGAATCTCCTCCAAGCCTTTTCGCACTCCGGCGCTATGGTGCAACGGTTAGCACGCGGCCCTTTCAAGGCTGAAATACGGGTTCGATTCCCGTTAGCGCTACCAATCCTCCTCCGTTCGCGGAACGAGCCTAGCGCCCGCCATGGAGCGCCGTCTGACATAGCTTGACACATGGATAAGTTTGTAGTATTTGCTCCGCAGGCAATTAGGGTCCGGTGGTGGGATTGCGGGTGGGAGGTAATATTCATGATGAACTTCGCGAAGTATTTCAAGTATTTCTCCGTCTGCGTCCTGGGCGTATTCCTTCTTCTAGTAGTGGGCGTGAATCGCCTCGCGGCGCAGGTCGAGACCGCGACGATCTCGGGTACGGCAACGGACAGCTCAGGCGCGGCCTTGGTCAGCGCGGCCGTCGAGGCTAGAAATGTGGGAACGAACGTCACCCAGTCCAGCATTACGGACGCCGCAGGCCGCTACAGAATTCCCGATCTGCCGATCGGCAACTACGACGTGCAGGCTTCTCTCGCGGGCTTCCAGACCGTCGTGCACAAGAGCATCACGCTCACGGTTGGCGCCAACCTCGTCGTCGATTTCTCGCTGCCTGTCGGGCAAGTGTCGCAGACCGTCAGCGTGGAAGGCGAAGTTTCAAGAGTCGAGACGCAGACTGCCGCCGTCTCATCGCTAGTAACGTCCGAGCAGATGAGTCAGTTGCCTTTGAACGGCCGGAATTTCGAGCAGCTTCTTTCGCTCGCACCCGGTGTTCTCACCGTAAAACAGGCCTTCGTAACTGGGGGTGCCGGCGGGATATCTTCGGGATTCTACGGACCCTCGGACACCTACTCGGTTGCTGGGTCCAGGCCCGTCGGGCAAGTCTTCCTGCTCGACAATCAAGACCTCCAGGGCTATTGGGAGAAGGGAGCGGGTGCGTCAATCACAGGCAATTCCTTGGGCGTCGACGCCATCCAGGAGTTTCAGTTGCTCACCAATACGTACAGCGCACAATTCGGGGGGACCGGCGCGGCGATGAATGCCGTAAGCAAGTCTGGCACCAACGATTTTCACGGTTCCGCTTACGAATATTTGCGCAACAGCGAGCTCGACGCGCGCAATTTCTTTGATGGAACGAAAATCCCGGCCTTCCGCAGGAACCAGTTTGGTGGCGACGTGGGCGGCCCCGTCAAGAAGGACAAGGCCTTCTTTTTCGTCAATTACGAGGGTCTTCGATCAGCCCTGGGCATTACCGGGAATCAGTTTGTTCCGGATGCTTTGTCTCGCACAGGGATGGTTCCGTGTAACACAGTTGCAGGGCAGACGCCAGCCACCTGCGCTAGCGGCCAGCGGATTACTGTGCCTGTCAATCCGAACATCACACCCTATCTCAACGTCTACCCGGCACCGCTCCCGGGAGCACCTGAACAGATCGTGGCTGCTGGTCCGTTCACAGGCTATCCCAGCGGGAACGCACTCTTCCCAATCATCGCCAATCAACCTACCAGCGAGAATTACATCTTAGGGCGCATGGACTATACGCTCGGCTCGAAAGACTCCTTGTTTGGGCGATACATTTCCGACACGGCCTACCTTCTCCTGCCCGCTCCTTTCTCTAACTTGGCCAACTGGCCGGCAGCTTTTCATGGGGGCGACCAGTTTTTCACTGTCGAGGAAAAGCACATCGTTTCGGCTACCTCAATCAACGAGATTCGCTTCAGCTTCTCGCGAACCAATGAACGCTCGGATCAGAATTTCTTGACGAATCCAGCCACTGATCCTTTGCAGTTCTACCTGGGAGCGCCGGATTACACTCCAGGGGATCGCGAGGATGGCAACCTCATCGTTGCCGGCGGCACCTCCAACGTCGGCCCAGGCCCAACGGCGCGGTGGCACCTGATTCAGAACAAATTCACCGGGGGGGACGATTACTTTTGGAGCCACGGCGCCCACAGTCTCAAGATTGGCTTGTCCGTAACCAGAGTTCAAAACAACATCGCCGTGGGCCGGGAGGGCGGGATCTTCGTTTTTGGCAGTCTTCCAGGCTTTCTGGCAGCGAGCCCCGTCCAATTCCAGGGCGAAGTCAATCCGCATCCGGGTTTCACCAGGACGCGTTACTCTCGCGAAATCCAGGTCTTCCCTTACATCCAGGACGATTGGAAAATTAGGCCGAACCTGACGCTCAATATCGGTCTGCGGTATGACTTTGAGACCAACCCGATCTGCGTGACTGAGCCGTGCAATGCGATCCTAAACCCTTTGTCTTCGCCCGCCTTTACGCAGGTCCATCACGTTCTTGCGGCGAATCCGGACACGCTCAATTTCGATCCCCGAGTCGGTCTGGCCTGGGACCCCTTCTCCGATCATAAGACGTCGATCCGAGCCGGTTTCGGAATGTTCCACGAGCCACTTGCCGGGCGCACGTACCTCAACGCGTACTCTCAAAATCCTCCTTCCCAGACCGTGGTCCTCGCCGGGCCTCCCGCGGTTACACTCTTCCCGCATCCGGCAGCGTGTGGACCTCCGGGTTCGGCATGCCTCACTCCACCGTTTGGCACGGTCTATGGACTTGACTATAGGTCCGATTCCGCCCCCTACGAAATGCAGTACAACCTGACCGTTCAGCGTGATGTGGGACGCGGTATGGTCGCCTCCCTCGGCTATGTCGGCGCGCAAGGTGTCCACCTGTATGCACCGCGAAATGAGAACACCCCGACGGTGGTCAATGCCTCGGGGACTCCTGTCTCGCCCGCCTGCACGAGCCCCTCGTGCTTCTTTAAGGGGCCCGTGCCAAACCCTGCCTTCAGCGGCTTGGACAACGCCGCTCCCACCAGCCATTCCACCTACAATGGCTTGGTGGCGAGCCTGGCGCGCCAGATCAGCCGGAACTTGCAAGGCCAGGTGTCATACACTTACTCGCGATGCATTGACAATGGTTCCGCCAGTTCGGGTCTCGAGCAAGCCTCCGCCGAAATTCTGGACGCCCACAATCAGGCCTTTGACCGGGGTCCGTGCCTCTTTAATGTCACGCACGCATTGCGGGTCAATGGGGTCTACAACCTGCCTTTCACGGGCAATCGGTTGGTTTCCGGCTGGCAGCTCAGCGAAATTTTGAGTGCCTCCACGGGCTATCCCATCAACATCACGAACGGGCTGCTTCCCCAAGTGGCAAACACCGGCGGCATAACGGCCGATCGCCCGAATTACTCCAGCGCGCCGGGATGCCATCCGTCTCAGATAACGGATACGATTAATGCTCAGCAACGAACCGTTCAGTGGTTCAACCCAGCGTGCTACACGGTTCAGCCGTTCGCTACGCTCGGCAATGTCCGCAGGGATTCGCTGATCGGTCCCGGCCTCTTGGACCTCGACTTCTCCATAATCAAGCAGACGAGGATTTCGGAAAAGCTGAACAGCGAGTTCCGGGCGGAATTCTTTAACATCATCAATCATACGAATCTCGGACAGGCGAACGGCGCCATTTTCTCAGGAGCGGGCGGAGCGGGAGCAGCCGCCGGTTCCTTCATCGCGGGGAATGCAGGTTTGATCACGGCCACATCCACCACCTCGCGCCAAATACAATTCGCCCTGAAGCTGATCTTCTAAGGGCCACCTTATTGCCTCGCAACGGGCGCAGCATACACCGCTGCGCCCCGCAAGCATTCTTTGCTCTTGGTCTATGCCGCCTTGCCGAACCAGACTCGCGCGTGAATAATGTCTGAAGTTGAGGAGACGCCGCGCCTCTAACATCAAGGCACAGCGGAGGAACGGCCGTGGAAACAGATCTGCGATACCCGATCGGTAAGTTTCAGCCCGCTCAAGAGGTCACGGATATTCAGCGCCGAGCGTTCATCGCTGCAATCGCCGAAACACCCGAGAAACTGAAGGCGGCCATCGCCGGATTAAACGAACGCCAACTCGATACTCCCTATCGTCCTGGCGGCTGGACAGTTCGCCAAGTCGTCCATCATATCCCCGACAGCCATATGAACGCGTTCGTGCGTTTCAAGCTCGCCCTCACCGAAGACGAGCCCACCATCAAGGTATCCGACGAAGCCCGCTGGGCCGAGTTGGCTGATGCAATAACGCCGGTCGAGCCATCTCTGCTGCTGGTCGAAAACTTGCACAAGCGATGGATATTGCTCCTGAACTCGCTCACACCGTCCGACTGGCAGCGCAAATTTCGCCATCCCGAACGCGGCACCGTGACTCTCGAAAATAATCTGCAGCTGTATGCCTGGCACGGCCGCCACCACGTCGCACATATCAGCGCACTTCGCGAACGCAACAACTGGCTCTGATTACAATCGCCCGACCTTGCTTCTCGCAGTTGCAGAGGTTTAAACGTAGCCCTGCGGGTGCCCCGCGCTCGGCCTTGTGAGCGTGGGGCCTTTGCCTTCGTAGGGGCACAGCATGCTTGGCAACTTGTGTCCCATCCGCCTCGTACAAACCGGGCGGGGTACCGTCCGTAGCGGCGGGTCCCTGAGCTTTTTCGATCCGGCCTCGCCGGTCCAGAATTCAGTAATGCCTTATTTTGTAGCGGCGAGTCGCTGACTTTTTTCGACCCCGCAGCCTTGCTCCTCGTAGTTGGAGAGATTTAAACATAGCGCCGCGGCCTTCAGCGCGGCAGTCGCCGCAATCTTCATCACAACAAACTTCTATGAGCCCGCTCACGCATCCAGGGTTCGTATGGACGCACTTGAATCGTGCCGCCCTTGGCACGTAGCTGCCCGAGAAAATCCCGCCGCTGCACTCCGTCCCCTGCGTCATCTGCGCCAGTCCCTCGCCGTTCCAACCTAATCCCCACTTCCGCGGATTGGACGCGTGGCCTATCGCTCATGAAGTCGCCAAACGCGACTGCCTCAGTGATCTTGTAAGGCGCTTTGGAATCGCGGTTGATTTCAGCGATCCGGCCGCGAAGATCGTCCAGGGCCTGCGCGACACGTTCGCGGGTAAACTGCGGAGGCTTCGATCAAGAAACGTCTTCGCCGGAGAGGGTGGCCAGCCATTCGTTCGCGCCGACTGCTTTGACGTAGCCTTGCAGTTCGAGAATCGGAATCACGCGCTTCGCATCCACCTTGCCGATCTTCAGCGCATCAGCCATATCGCGTACGGTCCAAGTGGTTACTCCGCGCGTTTCCCGCAGGAAGCTAAGCGCCTCGTGCGCGGGAATTGCCGGCACCTCGGCTTTCTTCGCAGGGAAGAGCGACAGCTGGCCTCGACTACTTCGCTCCGGCGGCATCGCATCTCAACTTTCGATGTGGGAGCATACAAGGACAAAACCCACTGAGGGGTGGGTGGCAGACCCTTGTCGCTTCTCAGAAGGGTGCGTCTTTTCTATTTCGAGTCGACTCGGCCCCAGCTCGGCAATGTTCTTCGCCCCAGCATCGCCTCGGCGGCCCATGCTCCAAGGTAGACTGATAAGGCCACGCCGTGGCCTGCGAATATGCCGAGAACCACACCATTCGCACTGTCGGGATGATGCGCAAACACAGGACGGAAATTTTCTCGGAAGGCTATGGGGCCTCCCCATTTGTGCGTGAAACGCACTTTGGCAAGTGTGGGATGCAGCGCGTGAACCCGTTTTTCAAATGACGCAAACATTTCCGCCGCGCGCCCCTTCGAAACATCCACGTCCCCAAGTTCACCTGAATTCGGCGCGTCCACCAACCCCGCTCCCCAGACAATCGACCGATCAGCGCACACGCGCCCCCACAAATATGGAAAATCGATCGTATAGAAAGGCTTCCGCGCTCCCAGCCCGATTTTCCCCAGGTTTTTCTCGGTCATCGGAGCAGTCCGCGCCGCAAGAGTAAGTTTGGGTTGTACGGCAGACTTGCCCAGCCCGGAAATCTTGAGCGAAAGCGCGTTTGTTGCCAGAAGGATTTTCTTGGCGCGCAAGCGGCCGCGGGCAAGATGCAGCGTGGGCGGATCGGTCCATTCGATCTTTTGAACCCCGCAATTTTCGGCGATGAAAGCTCCCGAACGGGCGGCGGCGCGTGCGAGTCCGCTCACCTGTTTTCCCGGATCGAGCGTGCCGCCTGGAACCGTGCCCGTTACGCGGATCTCCCGAGAATCGAAGTCGCGCCAGTGAATCGGAGAACGCCCCTTCAGAGGCCGCGCGTTTTCCGATTGTTTGGCGTGATCGCTGTGCGCAATTTCCCACGCCCCGGGGAGTAGAAGATCGGACTCGACGCGGAGTCTGCGGAGAATCTTTTTTAGTCCGGCGAGCACGTCGCCAAGTCCAGGCAAATCGCCTCCGGCGGATTCGCTGAGGACCAAACCTCCGGTCCGTCCGCTGGCGCCGTTTCCAATGCGCCCCGCTTCGAGGACAGCCACCGATTTCTTGGGAGCCAAAATGCGTAACCAAGCAGCGGCGGCAAGGCCGGCAAAGCCTGCGCCCACCACTGCAAAATCCACCGTGGAAGGAAGTGAAACCTTCGGCGGCGTGAAGTCAATTTTCCAGGGTGGAACACCCCAAAGATCGCGCGCGAGCGAGCGGGACATAGCAGAGGTTGGATGCAGCAAGGAAGATTCTGAGTCAGAGCTCGAGTCGGAAAGGTCGAAAGCCAACCTTTCGTTCTCACTCGCCTAAAAAATACTTTCCGTCCAATCCTGCAGCGTGTGCTTTACGTGGCCCATGAACTGGTGAGCGATAGCGCCGTCGACCGCGCGATGATCGTAAGAAAGCGTCAGATAAACCATCGAGCGGATGGCAATCGCGTCGTCGATTACTACCGGGCGCTTTTCAATCGTGCCCAATCCGAGAATTGCGACGTTCGGCTGATTGATTACTGGAAGGCCGAACAAACCACCGAAGACACCTGGATTCGTGATTGAAAAGGTACTCTCGGTTACTTCCTCAGGCTTCAGTTTTTTCGAGCGGGCGCGCTCGGCCAAGTCAGTGACAGCGCGCGCAAGACCAAAAAAGTTTTTCTCTTCGGCATTCTTGATCACGGGAACGATCAATCCCCAATCGAGCGCCACCGCGATGCCGATATTGCACTCCTTGTGCAGGACGACGTTCGTGCCGTCCACCGACGAGTTGACGGTCGGAAAAGCACGCAGCGCTTCCACCGCGGCACGGATGAAAAACGGCATGAAGGTCAGCTTGGTTCCCGATTCCTTTTCGAATTTTTCTTTCGCGTTCGCGCGCAGCTTGGCAATGCCAGTGACATCCGCTTCCTCCACCGAGTAAACGTGAGGGGAAACGCGCTTCGAAAGCACCATGTGCTCGGCGATCTTCTGCCGCATGTTGGACATGGGCTGCACTTCGTATTGGCCGAAGTAAATTCGCTCGCGCGGTACACCGACCTCGAGCGCGGGGCGCGATGGCGCGCCCACAGGCGCAGGAGCCGGCGCGGTAGTTGCGGTCGCGCCGCCTTCAGCGGCCGCCAATATGTCGCGCTTGCTCACGCGACCGCCTGCGCCCGTTCCCGATACCTGGGCGAGGTCGATTTGGTTTTCGCGGGCGATTCGCCGGACAAGGGGCGAGCTTCGGATCTTGTCACCGCCATTATGCCGTGAAGGTTGCGCAGGGCTTGGAACCGCAGCCGGGGCAGACGCTTTCGCGGGCATAGGGGCAGCGGGTGGAGCGGGCGCTGGCTTCGAAGCCCCAGGCTTCTCTGCCGCCGCCGGTCCTGCGCTTGCGGAAGCGCTGGCCGTCGAAGTCGGCTTAGCGGGTGGGGGAGCTGCCGCTGCCGGTTGGCTCGGCGCACCCGCTGGGTCAATCAAGGCGACAACCGTTTGTATCGGGACGGTTTGGCCTTCGCTAACCTTAATTTCCTTCAGCACGCCGGCGGATGGGGACGGAATTTCAGCATCGACCTTATCTGTTGAGATTTCGAAGAGCGGCTCGTCCCGCTCAATTTTGTCACCGGGCTTTTTCAGCCATTTGGTGATGGTGCCTTCGAAGATGCTTTCACCCATCTGAGGCATGATGACATCGACAGCCATGACTAATCCTCCGATAAACCTTCGATCTCTCGGCAAACGCCAGCCGAAAGCCTTGAAGCTTCGGGGCACCGGAAACTGTGACGGGTAGCGGGTATCCCGATCTTTTGTTTTCAATAGGTTACGGTGGTTTCTACTCGGCGGCAGCGTCGAGCAGGATTCATCGTTACCGTAATGTTTCGGGTCGTCTCGGGTTCAGATAAAGGTGGCAGAACGACCCGGTGAACGCTAAATGCAAACCGACCTTCTCAGCTCCATCTTAATGCACGAAGGCAGAAGTGCAAGTAGGAAGGTGTGTGGACTTTTGACTCAGGCGGGACTCAGACATTCCTCGTGCCAGACGCCCGGTATTCCTTCGAGGGTGTAAATCTCATCGCCGCCGTGGAAGAACTCGATGTTCTTGACCTTGGCAACCTGCCCCGCGTATTCGACCTGCTCGGGCTCCAGTTCGTTGTGATACTGGCCAGCCTCGAGAAAGCTCTCCAGGAAAGCGCGGTCCGCGATGCGAACCTCGGACCCGACTTCGAACTCGGCTTTATTCAACCCCTTCGTTTTTCCCAAGGCGCAATACCTACTTTCTTCCCGATTAGACTCTGTGCGTCAATAGTTGGATACATTGATTCCCGAGATCGAAGAGAGATTCTTCGACCGCGTGTCCCGGCGCTTCGCGCGAAAACCAAATCACGGGACACTCCGCTCAGAATGACGGCGTCGAAACGTTGTATCCTACAGTTAGTATTTTGCCAATTCCCGGGCCGCGGCGGCAACTTTTTCGGCGTTGGGCAGAAAGCGCTCCTCGAGTGGCGGAGCGTAGGGGACCGGGGTATCCAGCGCGGTGACGCGCGTAATCGGTCCGTCCAAATCCGTGAAAGCACTCTCACATACAATGGCAGCGATTTCCCCGGCGATGCCGCCGGTGCGCGTGTCTTCGTGAACGATCAATAGTTTATTTGTCTTTTTCACCGAAGTCAGAATGGCGTCGCGATCCAGAGGCAGAAGCGTCCGCAGATCGATCACTTCCGCTTCGATTCCCTCGCTCGATAGCTGCTTGGCCGCATCCAGCGTGGGCAGCATCATGGCCGCGTAACTCAGAATGGTAAGATCCTTTCCTTCGCGCCGGACCACGGCTTTGCCGATCGGAACGGTGTATTCCTCGGACGGCAATTCTTCCTTGAGCCTTCGATAAAGAAATTTGTGCTCGAAGAACAAGACCGGATTGTTATCCCGAATAGCGGACTTGAGCAGGCCCTTGGCATCGTAAGCCGTGGAAGGATAGACGACCTTCAATCCCGGAGTGTGCACGAAATACATTTCCGGATTCGCGGAATGAAACGGCCCACCGTGAACGCCGCCTCCGGAAGGTCCGCGCACGACCATGGGAACGGGCGCGCCCCATCGGTAATGGGATTTGGCGACAAAATTCGTGACTTGATTGAAGCAGCAGGCGATGAAGTCGATGAACTGCATTTCCACCACCGGGCGCAGCCCCAGATAGCTCATGCCGCAGGCCGCTCCAACAATCGCCGTCTCGCTAATAGGCGTATCCATTACGCGCTCGGGTCCAAATTTTGCGAGGAGACCTTCGGTAGCCTTAAATGCGCCGCCATAGACTCCAATATCCTCTCCCAAAGTCACAACGGCCGGGTCGCGCTCCATTTCTTCGAAGAGGGCGGCGCGGATCGCTTCGAGCATGGTGATTTCGGGCATCAGCGCCTCCGCCGTTTGTGGGGTTTGTGGTGTCGCGGTGGGCGTTCGGCGACTTTATCGCGGCGTTCGAGTTCGACCGAGCGGTCTTTAGGGCCGCGGCCGAACGGGACCCGAAGCGGAACTTCCTTCTCGATTTGGGTTTCGACGGATGGTAGGTCGGAGGAGGAATTGGCACCGTTGCCATCACGGTTTTCATGCTGGGTAGCCCCTTCGGGTGCGGGCGGGCTCTTGAATGCGCCGAAGTCCGCGACTTTCCAGACTGCTTCGACGCTCGACGCAGGCGGCGTCACTTCTTTCTTGGGGCGCTGCCAGTTTGCCTGGATTGTGTGGCAGCCTTCGCAATAGGCACCTTTCTCCGCTAGTTCGGGCGGCGGCATGGGCGATTCTTCCGCGAACTTTTGATCCTCGTCCAATTCGCGCTCAATACGTACATCGAGCGCCGATTTCTTCGCCGAATCCAAAAGATGGTGCTCCGTAAGATAGCGCTCGAAGCGGGCAATCGGGTCTTGCATTTTCCAATAATCCATCATGGCTTTGGGGACGTACTCGGCCGCGTCATGCTGCGCGTGACCCTTCATGCGCATGGTCTTCACTTCGATTACGCGCGGGCCGCGGCCGGCGCGGCACTGATCCACCGCGCTCTTGGCGGCGTCGTAGACGGCGATCACGTCGTTGCCATCCACGCTTGTGGCGGCGATGCCATAGGCCGCGGCGCGGTCGGCAAGATTCTTGAGCGGCACCTGCCGCGCAACGGGCGTCGAATAAGCCCACTGATTGTTTTCGATGATGAGGACGAAGGGCGCGCGCTGCTGGGCTGCCAGATTTAAGCCTTCGTGAAATGCGCCGGTGGAGCTGCCACCATCGCCAATCCAGGTCATCGCAACAATATTCTGACCGAGGTAACGGCCAGCCATGGCGACACCGGTCATCACCGGGATGAGATCGCCCAGCATGGAGATCGGGGAAACGACGTGACGCGTCTTCAAATCGCCAAAGTGGCTGGTGCCGTCCTTGCCGTGTGTGGGCGAAGTGTATTTCGCCATGTGCTGGGTGAAAATGTCGCGAGGCTTGAATCCCTTCACCAGCAGCGAGCCGATATTGCGAATCATGGGCGCCAGCCAATCGCGGGGCTCCAGCGCGTAAGCAGTGCCAATCGAAATCGCCTCCTGGCCGAGGCTCGAATAGACGCCGCCGACGATTTTATTTTGGCGGAAGAGTTTTACGAGGCGGTCTTCCAGCCGGCGATTGAGGAGCATGAAGTAGTAGAGATCGAGGTGTTGGTCGGGAGTGAGTTTGGAACTCATAGGTTCTTTTGCCGACAGATTGACGACCCGGCGGCCGGGTTCAACAACGATAGATTGTGTCACGCTTTTCTCCCTTGGAGACGCCGAAGAGAGGTTCTTCGACTGCGTGTCCTGGCGCTTCGCGCAAAAGCAAAAGCACGGGACACTCCGCTCAGAATGACGATCTACGACCAATAATCCGGTGATGGGCGGCTTGCCGCTCTCTAACCTTAAATCATTGTCGATTCGATTGGCTGAGATAAATTCGGCGCAGCTTCGAGAGCCTGCGTCAAGACCTGTTGACTAATCGTCACCAGTTCGCGCCTGAAGACCTGGGAGAAATGCAGGATGATGCGACCGCGAACTCCGTCAATCGGGATGGTGCGGCCGAGGGCGCGTTCGAGCGACGTGACGCGCTTATCAGCGATGCCGCAGGGAACAATCAAGTCGAAGTAGCGCAGATCGGTCGAGACATTGTAGGCGAAGCCATGCGAAGTAACCCAGCGACTCAGGTGCACGCCGAGTGCCCCCAACTTTTCCTCGCCTGAAGGCAAATCGATCCAGACGCCGTGCTGACCTTCGACGCGCTTCGCGGCGAGACCGAAATCGGCGGTGGCGCGGATCATGACTTCCTCGAGTTGCTCGACGTACCAGCGAAGGTCGCGGCGATGGTCTGTTAGGGCGAGGATGGGGTAGCCGACGATTTGTCCGGGACCGTGATAGGTGATGTCGCCGCCACGATCGGCGGAATGGAGCTCGACGTTCATTTCAGCGAGTCGGCGACCGCTTGCCAATAAGTGCTCGCGGCTTCCATTGCGGCCGAGCGTAATGACGTGAGGATGCGCGCAGAGGACGAGTACGTCTGGAATCGCGCGGGCCTTACTGGCTTCAACCAGTCTCTGCTGCAATTCACAGGCCGGGCCGTAGGGGATCAGACCAAGGTCGACGAGCCAGCAAATCTTGCCGTTCTGCGTCATAGCTGCCTCGGGAAAGAGGGAAGAGAGACCAGCCCACTGCGCTCAGGATGACGGTTTGTCACTCGAACTTCTCCCGTTGGTCAAAGCTGAAGACCTGGCTCCTAAAAAGCATGCAGCGAATTCGTCAGACAGCATACTAACTAATAGTTGATTGAGAGACCGCGCACGGCGTTGAAGGCGTCGCCCATGCCCTCCCAAACAGTTGGATGCGCGTGGATCATGGCTGCCATGTCGTCGAGCGTGGCTTCCAACCCCAAGGCAGTAACGGCCTCGGCGATGATCTCGGTGGTTAGCGGTCCGATTGCGTGAACGCCGAGAACCTCGCCATATTTCGCTTCCGACACAATTTTGATGAAGCCTTCGTGCTGGCCGAGGATGGTGGCTTTGCTATTAGCGAGGAACGGAAACTTTCCAGTCTTCACGTCGAAGCCAGCCTCGCGAGCCTGCTTTTCGGTCAGGCCGACCGAGCCGATCTGTGGCTCGCAATAGGTAGCGGCGGGGCAACGCCTCTTGTCGAAGGGCTGGACGTCTTTTCCGGCCATGCGACCGACGGCGATGATTCCTTCCATCGAGGCGGCGTGCGCGAGCTGGGGAAGTCCGGCCACGATATCGCCGATAGCATAGAGGCGAGGCTCGTCGGTCTCCAGGTACGCGTTCGTATGGATGTATCCGCGCTCGAGCTTGACCTTTGTTTTTTCGAGGCCGATGTTTTCGGTGAGCGGGCGGCGTCCTACGGCGATGAGAACTTTTTCAGCGGAGACGGACTGCGACTTTCCAGCCTTATCCTTGAACGTAACAGTGGCGCCCTTAGCGTCTTTCGTGACGGACTCGACGTTGGCATTAGTCTCGACGCGGATACCCTTTTTCTTGAAAGCTTTTTCAAGTTCGGGGGAAATATCCTCGTCCTCGAGGGGAACGAGGCGAGGAAGGGCTTCGAGCAGCGTAACCTCCGTGCCGAAGGTCCGAAATACAGAGGCAAACTCGACCCCCACGGCGCCGCAGCCGACAACCACCATCGACTTCGGAATCGCTTGCAATTGGAGAATTTCGCGGTTGGTCAGGATCGTTTTGCCATCGATTTCCACGCCGGGAAGGGAGCGGGCTTCCGAGCCGGTGGCGATCATCGTGTAGGTAGTTTCAAGCTCGGTGGTTTGGCCATCTTTTTCGACGGAAACCCGCCCCGGACCAGCTACGCGTCCCCAGCCAGTGATTGAATCGACCTTGTGTTTCTTGAACAGCATTCCGATTCCACCCGCATGTTTCTTGACGATTTTGTCCTTGCGGGCCAGCATGGCGGGCCAGTTGACTTTGACGTCCTTTACTTCAAACCCGAATTCCTCGGCGCGCTGGAAGTAGTCATAAATGTCGGCGTGGTGCAAAAATACCTTGGTGGGAATGCAGCCAACATGCAGGCAGGTACCGCCGAGAAAGGGATCCTTTTCGATTACGGCTGTCTTGAGCCCCCACTGGCTCGCGCGAATGGCGGCGACATATCCGCCGGGACCGCTCCCGATGATCACAAGGTCATATTTGGCCAAGCAAGTTCTCCCTTGTTTTGCAGTTGATTGACGGCAAACGGGCACTCATCCTGCTTGGAAGGACGCTTGATGACACCAGCTCGTCCAGGCGCAGCAGAATCAAGATTTTAGCAGCGGGGGATAGCTGCCGCAACCGGCCGACCGCTCGGGAGCGCGTGGCGACCAAGAGAAATACTTGGTGCGCGAGGTGATGCGGCGTATTTTGGTGGCGCTTCACGACCAGCATCAGAACGGATGGGGAGATCGGCCATGACTTCCGTTCCACCCGAAATGGGTTCGAGTCCGTTGTCTACAGGTGACGGCCCGCCACCAGAGAGCAACGTACACCGCATACTTATCGGATCGAACGGCATTCGCGCGGGCTGGCGCTTGGCAGTGGCTGTTGCGATATTCCTCGTGCTCTCGACGGTGGTCAGCCTCGCCCTGGTGCGTCTGCCACATGTTCGCGCGTGGGCGCGTGGCGGAGGACCGGCGGCTCTATTTTTGGGCGAGGGTGTGCAGACCTTCGCGCTGGTGCTCACGGTATGGGTGATGGCGCGAATCGAAGATCGGTCGTGGGCAGACTACGGGCTGCCGCGCAATGAGGCCTTCGGAAAACGATTCTGGCAAGGTGCGCCATACGGATTCGCGATGCTGAGCGTCCTGATGGGACTGATGGCCGCCAGCCGCGCGTTTTCATTTGGCGGGCGGGCGCTGACTGGAGGAGAGGCCATACGCTACGGCCTGCTTTATTTGGCCGGTTTCATCCTGGTGGCGTTCTTCGAAGAATTTTCTTTTCGCGGATATATGCAGGCGACGCTTGCGTCGGGAATAGGATTCTGGCCGGCGGCGGTGCTGCTGGCGGTGGTGTTCGGCGCTTTGCATTTGGGAAACAAAGGCGAGGCTAAATTCGGGGCAATGATGGCCGGAGCCTTTGGCCTGTTGGCGGCGTTTACACTTTGGCGGACTGGAAATCTATGGTTCGCGATCGGCATGCATGGAGCGTGGGACTGGGGCGAGTCGTTCTTTTACGGTGTGCCGGATAGCGGCGTGGTGCTGAAGGGGCATCTGATGAATGCATCATTTCACGGACCGGTGTGGCTGACCGGCGGAACGGTGGGGCCGGAGGGAAGCATTTTGGTGGCCGCTGTCCTGGTGTTGGCCGCGATAGGCATTCACTACATTTTCCCCAAGCGACCAGCCGGGGCAGATCAACCCGCGTAAGAGAAACGCGGCGTGGAATCCTTTTGGACGCCGGAAGCATCTACTGGAAGCTGTATGAACGGCCACAGGCATTGAGATTTAAGGATTTGCGACGATGCTTGTTTGACAAGGGCCGGTGCGGACGTTTAGAATCGCCCGATTTGAGTGAGCCATCTGAAATACAGTAGAGCGTAGACCATGGATAAGAAGCGAGTGGATTATTACAAAAAGAAACTAGCGGCGCGCCGCGAAGAATTGCTGCGCACGATCGCGCGCACGCAGCAAGAAGGACGAGAGGCCGACGAGGATCCGACCGTGGATCTCGCCGACAAGGCCGCCAATTCCTATACCAAGGAGTTTCTGTTCGGCCAAACACACAACGAGCGATCGCTGCTGCAACTGGTGGACGACGCGCTGGCGCGAATCCGTGAGAATTCGTTCGGTGACTGCGTTTCCTGCCATCAGGAACTACAACAGAAACGATTGGAAGCCGTGCCTTGGACTCGCTACTGCATTGTCTGCCAGGAAAAGAAAGAGAACGGGCAGCTGTAAGCATTGTTTTGCGGCTCTTGCTCGTCTGGTAGGCCAGCAATTCTGGGCATTTCCCCTAGAGACGATCGTTCCCTTTCCTCCGCTTGAGGTTTGGAGTAACGTCCCGCCGTATTTCGCGGTTATGAAGCATCCCCGTGTTCCTGAAAGACGCCTTCGGCGCGCTTGCATCGGTAGTGTTTGCCAGCCCGTGCTGCATTTGCGGCGAAGTGCTGACCAACGCTAGCCGCATTCCGATTTGCGAGAATTGCCTGGAAGGCTTCGAGAAAATCGACGAGCCGATGTGCGCAGGTTGCGGGCGCCCGTTCACTGCGGCGGTGGCGGGGCGTGCTGAGCAACCGCTTTGCCGGCTGTGCCGCGTCGGTTTCTACGGCTTTGATCGCGCGCGCAGCTTCGCGATTTACGACGAGGCGCTTCGCGAAGCCGTTCTGCTGCTCAAATATCAAGAACTCACGGTATTGGGCGATTGGTTCGCGAAAGGCTTGGCTGAGGTGGTCGCGCGCAGGCCCGGAGAGTGGGGCGCCGATATCGTTGTGCCCATCCCGCTGCATGTGGACCGGCGCCGCGAGCGCGGCTACAACCAGGCGGAGTTGATTGCGCGTCCGCTGGCTGAGCGCCTCGGCATCCGGTTTGAATCGAGAGTTTTGGTCCGCATGAAGCCGCGGCCGCCTCAATTGGTGCTCTCGCGGACGGAACACTGGAGATCGGTGCGTGGCGCGTACGCTATCAGGCCAGCCGCAAAAGTTGACAACTTGCGCGTCCTGCTGGTAGATGATGTATTGACCACCGGGGCCACATTGGATGCCGGCGCGCGAGTGCTGAAGAAAGCAGGGGCTGCAACCGTTCTGGGATTAACCGTGGGGCGCGTCCGCTCGGGCCTGCCTCCGCCCGCATCGGTTTTGGGGCGGAAGAGACCAAATGGCAAACCAGACGGGCCGATTGGGCATCTATAGCTTTAAAGGAATAGTGTGAAGGGTTCGAGTGACGGTAATGCGATGGATAGCCGCCACAACTTCGGTCTGCGGCCTCGGCCCATTATAGGGCTGGGCAGCTCGCCTGTTGATTCTGTCTCGGCGAAGCCGCAGTCCGCTCGGCCGGGCAGACCTTCGGTCATGCAGGCTCCGGTGCTGGTCTTGAACGCCACATTTGAGCCGATCAACGTGACGGCCGTTCGCCGGGCGCTAATCCTAATGCTGAAGGGAGTGGCACAAGCGGAGGAAACGAGCCATACCGAAGTCCATTCAACTTCCAAGGCGATACAAGTGCCATCGGTGATCCGGCTGCTCAGCTACCGGCACATTCCACAACAGAGCCGGGCCCTTTCGCGAAAGAATATTTTGCTGCGGGACCGGAACACTTGCCAGTTTTGCGGCACGCCTCTTCCTGCGTCCGAATTGACTCTCGACCACGTGATGCCCCGATCTCGCGGGGGACGATCATCGTGGGAGAACTTGGTTGCGTCGTGTTATTCCTGCAACAATCGCAAGGGCGACCGCACTCCTGAAGAGGCGGGATTGAAGCTCCAGCGACGACCGCGCCCTTTTACGCTGCATACTTCGCGGCAGTTGATGCGCCTGATCGGGCATCGGGACGAAAAGTGGCGTAAATATCTCTTCTACTGAAATAGCGGGCAACCTTAACGGCGCGATCGCGTCTAATTAATTAACTCCTAGAACACACCCCGGGAGGCGGGGCTGGCGTAGAGCCGGACCGCTTCCCTTTTTTCTACCTACTGACGGAAGATCACCTTCAGCCCTCGACGCCAATTCTCATTTAGTCCAATGCGAGTGATCCGAATTTCCGGCGACACATACTTCAACAGGATGTCCGTCGCCGAATGGAACCGCAATGCAGGAGCGGCGATCCAAATGAGCGGAGGCTTTGGATCCAGCTCGATCCCGGCGAAATAGCCGTAGCGATGGAAATCGCCTTCGCGCTGATGCCGGCACACACGCAGCCAGTAGTCCACCGCCTGGATGGGCATTTGGATGTCCTCGGAGGCTTTCAATTCGATTACCACGAGACGCCCTCGCCGGGTGACTCCCAGTAGATCGAGCACGCCTCGGTCTCCCGCGGTCACAGCGGGCACTTGAGAATAAAGGTGACGCGTATCGAGCTGGGCGTCCAGCCTCGTGGGGTCATCCAGCACTAAGGCCTCCAACCAGCGCTCGGGCGCCGCCCGATACAAACTGTGCCGAGTGTCGTTGGCGAACGGGCTGCGCCGCGAATCGAGAGTTCGCATCAGTTCGTCGAGCGCCGGTTCGCTCGTCGACGTCAGTTTTTCGCGTGAATCTCCCAGGCCAAACGAAATCCCGTCCCTCGATGACCAACTCCCGAATTTGAGCCCTCGAAAACCGAGCGAAACCTCAGTTGTTCCGGGCACAAGGCGCAGGCCGATCTCGTTGCCGGCCGGAGCTATGTGCAGCGCAAGCGCGTGAATCCCGCGAATGGCATCACGGGCCGCGCCGCGCGCTGATTCGGCCTCGCCGCGCGGGACAAGCAAACTTTTCAGGTTTCCGGTATCGGCGCAATCCATCTTTAGCGTCCGGCCATCCACCGCTCGGAACTCAAACACTTCAACGCCTGCATTCGATGAAAGCGCCGTGCAACGGTCGCGCACGCAGTTGCTTGCGCCCTCCGGAAGGAATAGCCGCAAGCCCTCGACCGTGCGCACCTGTGCGTGGCCTCGCAACCAATCGAGCCACAAAACTCCAAATGCCAGAATGCCTTCCGTCGCGGCCGTGCTTTCGCCCGGGGCGACCGCCATCACCGCCCAGGCGCGCGATCCCTCATGCATGCATCCGCGCGCGTAAACTCCGGAAAAAGAATTTTCGAGATCGGGGGATGCCGTAAGCGATTCAACCGTCGCGTCAGGGAAGCACTCGGCCAGCGTCCGCGTGAACCCCGCGCAAAATTGTTCGCGCGTCACGCGCTTGGTAGGACGAGGCGACTGCGTGCGCATAACCTCAAGCCGGCTGGGCGTTGCGCGACCAAATCGCTGCACTTCGAGCACGACGCGGTTTTCTGACCGTTCGCGAACCCGCAGCACACGCCGCGTCAAATTGCGTTTATCCGACCACAGGTGTACGAGGGGATTCTTGCCTTCGAGGCGTAATTCGCAATGCGGCGCGGCTAGTTCCGCCAGCCATTCGCCATCTTCCCGAATCTCTGCAGTCCCAGAAGCAGCAATACGATCCAAGGCATGGCTCAATTCAGCCCAATCATTCATAGACAATGGCCACTCGTTTAGAAAACAGTTGCGCAGCTATTCGAGAATCATGCCGGTGATGCGAATCAGAGGATACTCTCGATTCCATTCGGTGGGAAGGTGGGCGCCCAGCGTGACTTGAAAAGCGCGGCTTTGCCCCGGCCCAAGTGGTTGGCCCGCCGGATCGATCAAAATCTGGGCATCGCGCAGAACCACTTGCTTGAATGGATCGTGAAACTCAAAATTCACATTCAGAGCTCGCACTGTCCGGTTCCCGCCATTGGTAACCGTTCCCGCGACATAAGTGAACTCCTGGTTCAGCAGGTTTGAAGACTGCGACATTCCGCCAGCTTGAAAATGTATTTGCGGTGCGTAGCTTTGTTCGGTGGGGCCGAAAGGAGGCTTTTGGCCGGCGCCGGGCCGGTGCGATCGCGTTGCGCGACTGAGCAGCACTAGTCCCCCGGCCAAAATCAACATGATCACAACTCCTACGGCGAACGCTGCGGGAAATCCGCTTCTCTCCTCGCCAGCGTGATTCTCTCCGGGCTCTGCCATTTTCCTATTTTCTTAGCGGCCAAACGATAGTCGGAGCACCAACGGCTCGGGCAGCTTGGCCATCCTCATTCGCTGCTGCACCGTTTCAATATCATACCCAACGCGCCAGAACTCTACCGACCCGCTCTCGATATCGGCAATCGCAAAGCCCGCCCGCGGATCGCCGTCACGCGGTTGTCCGATCGAGCCTGGGTTGAGCAGGTACTTCGTGCCCGACTCCGGCTCGAAAGTAGAAAACGAATTGGCTCCCGCAGGTGTGAGATGCAGGACCTGTATGTCCTCTCCTCGAAGAGCGAATCCACCCTGAATGTGGGTGTGTCCGAAAAACGAAATATCGGTAGGAGTGCTCAGCAGGCCATCGACCGCCAAAGCAGGGGAGAAGACGTATTCGTCCTCATCGTGAAAGGCCCCGTGGATCATGGAAAATCCGTCCCGTGATACCGGGCCTGTCGGAAGTTTTTCCAGATATTCCAGGTTCTCGGGAGAGAGTCTCTCGCGCGTCCAAAGCGCGGCGACCCGCGCTACAGGGTTGAATTCCTCGGCGTCCACCAGGCCTGCCACCGCCTTGTCGTGATTGCCCCGTATAGCGAACACCTTCAGCTCACGAAGCCTGTCAATTACCTCGTTAGGGTCAGGACCATATCCAACCACGTCCCCCAGGCACACAGCCTCTTGCCAGCGGCCTTTCGCGGCATCGAGGGCGGCGTCAAGGGCCGTCAAGTTGGAGTGGATATCGCTTAAGATCAGGTAACGCATCGGCCGCCTTCCAGCAAACCGAACCATCATAGACGAACGCATGCCGCTTGCAAGAGAGCTATCGCATTCCTCCCAGTGAGAACCCAAAGGTCCGATGTTTTTAGCGGATCAGCATGGAATCGCCGTAACTGTAGAACCGGTACCGGGATTCGACCGCGTGTCGATATGCTCGAAGGATATTTTCGCGGCCGGCGAAGGCCGCCACCAGCGCCAGTAGACTTGATCGCGGCAAGTGAAAATTGGTTAACAATTGATTTACCACGCGAAACGGCTTCCCTGGATAAAGGAGTATCGCCGCCTCGGCCTTCCCAGCCGCTACTGGCTCTTCGCTTTCCATACTTTTCCCGGCGGCATCCTCCAGCGCGCGTACCACCGTGGTTCCAACCGCGAGCACCGGGCGCTTTGCGCGTTTTGCCCTGCCGAGAGCGGACGCCGTTTCTGCCGGAATTTCATAGGCTTCGGCGTGTATTGCATGGTCCTCGATGTTTTCGGTGCGCACAGGCTCGAAGGTTCCGAGTCCGACCTCGAGCGTAATCTCCGCGATCTCGATACCGCTGCGGTGCAGTTCCGCGATGATCTCCGGCGTAAAATGCAAGCCCGCGGTTGGCGCTGCGATGGCGCAACCCCGTTTTGCGTAAACGGTTTGGTATCGCTCCCGATCGAGCGGCTCGTCCGCCCGCTTGATGTATGGCGGCAGCGGGATGTGCCCAAGCCTGCCGAGAGCCTCGTGAAAGCCGCTCTTCGATGCGAAACGCAGCACTCGCAACCCGTATTTGCCGCGCCCTTCGACCAAAGCTTCAAGTTCGCCATCGCCGAATACAATTCGCTCGCCCGCCGGAACTTTCCTTCCGGGCCGCACCAACGCTTCCCATGTGTCCGCGCCGATTTGCTGGACCAGCAACACCTCGATAGGCGCTTGCAGAAATTCATTGCGGGCGGGTGTTTCCGAATGAATGCCCGCGCGCCGCCCGAACAGTCGCGCGGGGACTACTTTCACATTGTTGACGACGACAAGTTCGTCGCCACGAAGCAGCTTCGGCAACTCGCGAAATTGCTTGTCTTCCCACCTGCCTGAGACTCGGTCGAGAAGGAGCATCCGTGAAGCATCGCGCTCGCCAAGCGGGCGCTGCGCAATTCGCTCGGCGGGCAAATCAAAATCGAATTCGTTGACGTTCATCGCGCGGCTACCGATCAGGCGCCTTGCGCCGCGCGCTCCGCGATTCCGGCGGCAATCTCTCGCATCTCCCCATGGATGCGGCCATTCGACGCCAGCATATCGAAACCGCCCGGACGATACGGTTGGCCGGCGAGATCGCTAACCGTTCCGCCCGCCTCGCGAACCAGCAGCATTCCCGCAGCGGTGTCCCACGAATTTAGCCGGAATTCCCAGAATGCGTCGAAGCGCCCGCACGCCACCGAGCAGAGATCGAGCGCCGCGGAACCATCGCGCCGCACGCCATGCGAGCGCAACGTAAATTCCCAGTAGTACTCCATGTTCGCGCTTCGCTTCCGCTGATGAGTCGGAAAGCCCGTGGCGACCAGGCTGTGCGCCAGCTTTTCGACGGACGAGACGCGGATGGGCTTCCCGTTCAGATACGCGCCCTCGCCGCGTGCCGCGCTAAAAAGCTCGTCTGCGATGGGATTGAATACCGCGCCCGCGATGGGCTCGCCATCCTCCGTCAGGCCAATCGAGACGGCGAAGCATGGGTACCCGTGCGCAAAGTTCGTGGTGCCATCGAGAGGGTCTACGTGCCAACAATATCTCGATCCGGCCGCGTCGCTGTTGCTGCCTTCCTCCGCGATAATCGCGTGTGCGGGAAAGTGCCGAAGCAGGTGCGCGACAATCGCCGTTTCCGAGCGGCGGTCCGATTCGGTGACGATATCGACTTCCCCCTTGTAAGAAATTTTCTTGGGACGATCGAATTCCGCCCGCAGCATCGCGCCCGCCTCGCGAGCCGCTTCGATGGCAACTTCAAGAAATTGATTCATGTGCGCCTCGCATGCGCGTGCATCATTGCGTCACCGGCGGCGTGAAGTACTCCTTGCGATAGCGGACCACGTAATCGCCTTTCACTTGCACATGCACGTGGCGGTCGCTGCCGGGCGGCGGCGTAGGGCTCGGATAGTAGCCAAGCAGATATTGCGTGCGCAGTTCGCGATTGATCCGATCAAACATCTGGCTGATTTGATTCGCATCCTCAAGGATAAAGAGCGCCCCTCCCGTGCTATCCGTAATCGTAATCAAGGCGTGTTCGCCGGCTGTGTTGCGGCCATTTTCGTTGTTCACGGCGCGGACGATAATCGTGTAGAGCAGCGCACCCGATCTGATCGCCGCCCGGCGCGTATCCTCGAATTTTGCGACGCTGGTGGTCTCGCCGCCGTCCGTCACCAGCACAATCGCGCGCCGGCGCCCTTGGGGTAGGCGCGACAACGAATCGGACGCCAGCTCGACAGCATCGTAAATCGACGTGCCCGATCCCGGCACGATTTTCCGCACGGCCGCTTGCAGCCTCGGCACGTTGTCGGAGAAATTGGAAAGCTTGGTCACGGACTCATCGAACTCGAAAACGGCTAGCGCGTCGCCGGGCCGTACCACTTGCTGGATGAATCGTGCCGACGCGTCCGCTTCAAAGCGCAGGTCCTTGAACGCACTCATGCTCGAATCGATCATCAAAGCCAGATCGAGCGGGCGATCGGTCTGAGCCTCGAATCGCGCGATTTTCTGCGGCACGCCTTCCTCGGAAACCTGAAATGAATCCTGGGTGAGGGAAGGGGCCGGCTCCCCATTTTGATCCGTGACGCTGGCCAGGATCCCGACCATGTCGGTCTGCACGCGAAGCTCGGTAGAGCGCCTTTGCGAACGGGCGGGTCGCGGCCCCGCCAAGATCGCTCCGGTTATAAATGTGCCCGCCAGCAGAATTCCAGCAGTTGCCATGTGTCGGATCATCTAGGAACTAGATTCATCCGGACCGGAAATGGCTTCCCGAGAGGGGACCTCGCCTTCGGCCCACACGGCGCCTCCAGCAAAGTATTCTTTTTTCCAGATGGGAACGGTGCGCTTCAGCGTGTCGATGGCGTAACGGCAGGCGTCAAATGCGGCGGCGCGATGCGGGGAACTCACGGCGATCCATACGCTGGTCTCTCCGATCTGAAGCCGTCCCAGGCGATGAATAATGGCCAGCCGATGAATGGGAAACCTGGCGCGCATCTCGGCTGCGATTTCCCGCATTTTCTCCAGAGCCATCGGCTCGTAGGCTTCGTAGTCGAGATAAAGCGTCTGGCGGCCCTTGAAATTGTTGCGCACGAAGCCGTCGAAGACCACCAGCGCGCCATCTTCCGGAGCCTTGAGCCCCTCGATCACTTCCTGCGGGCGAATCGGATCGCGCACGAGCTGAAAAATGTCTTGCTCGACGGCGAGCCGCTGGCCTCCGCTTACGGGCGGAAGAAACGCAACTTCATCGCCGGCCGCCAGGGGCGCGCGCCAACCGGCATATTCCTGGTTCACGGAAGCGGCGATGGATGCGCGGAAGGCCGCGAGCTGCGGAAATCGGCGGCCGTAGCGCTCGAAAAGGTCCTCTACTCGAGCGCCTTCGGAAAGCTCGGCCTCGTCATGATCGAGGCCGGTAATGTCCTTGAGCTGCCCGAAGAAAAGAACGCGAACTTGCATATCAGATATTCTAGCGTGTGCCAGCCGGAACAAGAAGAACCGCCTTCTCAGGTTTCGTTTGCGCGAACGAACTGCGTAAAGTAGAATACCGGCCATTGATTGGGTGTCCGCTTGTTCTGAAACTGGCACGAATTCAGAACGGATTGGCGGTTTGAGAATTATGCAGATCCTCCTTGTAAGCCTCGCCTAAATCGGCACGGTCGCCCATAGTCTCCTTCTAAGCCCTTTTTTGGTACTCAGCAGCGTTTGCTTGCATTCAAACGCCCGAATGCAACGCGGCGCAGAAAGTCTCAGCGAGCAATGAACGTGATCGTCAACGAAGTACCGCAACCCAGCCTTTGGGAATCCATTCGCGAAGCGGTCCGCGGATCGCATCAGGACTTCACGACCGGGAGTCTGAACCGGGCAATCCTGCTCCTGGCGATCCCCATGGTGCTTGAGATGGTTCTCGAGTCGCTCTTCGCCGTGGTCGATGTTTTTTGGGTCGGGCGACTCGGGGCCAATGCCGTGGCCACGGTTGGCCTCACGGAATCCATGCTGCTGCTCGTGTTTGCAATCAGCATGGGCCTGGGACTCACGACCACCGCCATGGTCGCCCGGCGCACGGGCGAGAAAGATCCGGAGGGGGCTGCAGTCGCTGGTGTTCAGTCGATTTTCCTCGGGCTGGTATGCGCGGTCGTGATCGGAGTCCCTTGCATTTTTCTGGCGCCCGACCTTCTTCGTCTGATGGGCGCAACGCCTGAGATCATCACGGTGGGGAGCAGTTACGCACGAATCGCCCTCGGCGGCAGCGGGGTGGTGCTGCTTCTATTTCTCAACAATGCGATCTTTCGCGGCGCCGGAGACGCTGCGATTGCCATGCGGCTGCTCTGGGTGTCCAACATCATCAACTTGATTTTGGATCCCTGCTTGATTTTCGGCTGGGGACCGTTTCCACGCCTCGGCGTCACGGGTGCCGCTCTCGCGACGCTCACAGGGCGCGGGATCGGCATGATGTACCAGTTCTACCGGCTCTGGCGCGGCACGGAGCGCATCCGGTTGCTCCGTCGCCACATTCGCGCAAATTGGGAAGTGCTTTTTCGGCTCCTCCGGCTCTCTCTCACGGGAATCTTGCAATTCGCAATAGCGCAGACCAGCTGGATTGGGCTGGTGCGCATCGTGAGCCTCTTCGGCGCGGCCGCGGTCGCCGGGTACACCATCGCAATTCGAATCGTAATATTCATCATCCTGCCGTCGTGGGGCTTGAGTAATGCGGCCGCGACGCTCGTCGGCCAGAACTTGGGAGCAAAACAGCCCGAGCGCGCCGAGACTTCGGTTTGGCGCACCGGGTTCTACAACATGCTTTTCCTGGGAACAGTCGGAATCGCTTTCATAATATTCGCGGAACCTGTGGTCGGCCTCTTCACGAACGATCCCGCGGTAGTACGGCTGGCTGCCTCATGCCTTCGCATCGTGAGCTGCGGCAACATCGGTTACGCGTATGGCATGGTGATGCTCCAGGCGTTCAATGGAGCTGGGGACACCGTAACGCCGACGATCGTGAACTTTTTTGGTTTTTGGCTGTTCGAAATTCCCTTGGCATATTGGCTCGCGATCCACCGCGGCCTCCACTCGAACGGCGTTTACTGGTCGATCGTGATTGCGGAAGGAGCCATCGCAGTCGCGAGTATCCTCTTATTCAGGCGCGGTTTGTGGAAGCAGCGAAAAATTTGACCTGCAACTCGGCGTGTCACTGCCCCTTATCCCGTCCGGGCGCAGCCTCCTGAGCAAGACGCGTGACCTCGTCCAGACGCGCCGAGGCGCGCAGCAGCGCTGCCGCGAGCCCCTCGGACTCGCGCTTCAACCTAGCCGAATCGCCATGCGCAAGAGCCTCCGTGATGCCGGGAAGCTCCTCGGCGGCGTAACCCGTGTAGCTACCGGGAGCGTAGATCGTGTGCTTGAACCACGGACGTCCGGCGAGGCCGTCCGGATCGAGCAGACCCTGCTCGACGGTGGCGAGGGCCCGGTTAATCTTGTCTGACTTTGCGGCACCGATGGGTGCATCGGAGATAACTGCGAGGGCGTGCGAGGCGTTCGTAGCCGAAGTGCTTAGCTTCGCGGCCGCGTCCAAAATTGGCTCCATAATATCTTGGTCGCTTGCGCTGGCAGCGTGGGTGATTCGATCAGTGGCCCGATGCTCGATCTCGGACGCGTAAAAAGCATAATCGTACGGCAGAATGTCCGCTTCATCCAGCCGCAGCGCGAGCGTCCCGAGCACGCGGGCGAGCGTCGCGTGATAGGCGAACGTCGGGTCGCCGAAGTGTTTCATCCAGTAAAAGTCGTCGTACAACGAGTGATAAACGCCGTAATCGCCCGCGAAAGACACGTCAATCGAGGGAATGCCCGCGTAATCGAAGAAACTCGAGAAATCAGATCCCGAACCGAGTCGTGCCACGCGGGCGCCGGAACCCTCAGCCAGGGGAATTGCACGCGCAGTCGCGTCTCCGCGTTGGTTGGAGGAGCGGCTATACCAAGCGTCGTAAACAGAATGTCCCGTGGCCGGATCCTGTATGTCTCTGGTGGCGTCGCGGATCACTTGGTCGAGCGAAGGTGTGGCCCCTGCGGTGAAATTGGGCCCGGTAACACCGACATCTGTGTTGATGTATGCCACTGCTTTCGCTTGCAACTCAGCGCGATTCGCTTCCACCCATTCTGTGGAACCAATCAGACCCGGCTCCTCGCCATCCCATTCGCACATCACGATAGTGCGTCGCGGCTTCCATCCGGATTTCACGAGTTCGCCGAGCGAGCGAGCCGTTTCCAGCATTGCGACGGTGCCGCTGCCAGGATCCGCGGCGCCGTAGACCCAGGCGTCGTGATGATTGCCGAGTATCACCCACTGGTCGTCGGACGTTCCCTGCAGTTTGGCGATCACGTCGTAAACTGGCCGCTGCTCGTAGTCCATCACCAGCTTCATGTGAACTTCCGCGTCGCCCGGGCCCAAATGGTAAGTGAATGGCAGACTTCCTTGCCAGCTGCGGGGGACTTCCTGGCCGCCGAGCTTCGAGAGGATCACGGCGGCATCTTGAGCGTTGATCGGCATGGTGGGGATGTGCGGCAGGTCAGCGGCGTCGGAGGGTGCGATGCGGTGCGCGTCTGACGTAGCGGCGACGCCCGGCGTTAGTGGATCGCCCGGATAGATCTGCGTATAAATGATCGAACCCCGCTGGATGCCGCTCATGGGCCGCCACGGGCCGCGCGGGTATGGATCGCCAACCGCAAATCCGTCCTCTTGGGGATCGGAGTAAAGGATCAACGCGGCGGCTTTGTGCTCCTCGGCTAGCTTGGCTTTTATGCCACGGTACCCGACGCCGTAGCGCGCGATCACCACTTTGCCAGTCACGTCTACGCCGAGATTGGCAAGCTGCCGGTAATCATCCTGCGTGCCGTAGTTCACATAGACCACTGGGGCGGTAACGTCTCCCGATGGCGAATAATCGCTCAACCCAGGGAGAGCCCGCTTATCGTAGGTGGCTTTGTCGTCCTCGTAGGGCTGCTCGGGCGAGCCCAGGCGCTTCGCTTCTGGTTTGGTCAACTCGAGGCTTATTTCGCGGGCCTGCGGCAACCACGCGCTATAGCTGACGATTTCTGCGTCGAAGCCGAAGCTGCGGAACTGATCGCGAAGCCACTTCGCCACGCGGTAGCTCGCCTCGCTCCCCGCCGGATGGGGCTCGCTCGTCAGATGGCGGAGGTCGCTCTCGGCATGCGCGGGATCGGGGATACTTCGAAACTTGGCCTCAAGCTGGCGTTCCTCCGCCACGCGCGACGGCAGAAACCCCGTGAGGGAATTTGAATCCCGTACCTGCGCCAAGGTTGCGAATATCGCGAGAATCGAAATCGCCAGCAACACTGCTGCACGGAAACACCAGAATCGCACTGCCCTGGAACGATAGGGCCCCGATCCGGAGCGATCAGGATCGGTTTCGCTTTTGTGCCATGATCTCATCGTATCTATCTTTAGCGAATGAAAGGGTAAGTGCAAGGGCGGCGCCCTGTGGAGTTTCTGCAAAGATAGATTCGTTTCGCTCTCCGCAGTGCATACATGCGAGTACATTTTGAGGTGCGGTAGCGCCGTATTAGACTGCACCCGCGTACCAGGGCGGAAGTCCGAGGAGACGTCGAAATGGCGGATCGATTCGAAAGGGAGCCCCGGTGGCCCGCACTCGTGGCGATGTTGGCTGCGGCCTCTGTGTATTTGGCGCTGCCGGAACCGCTTTCGGTGGGTCCCAGTTGGCTATTGCTCGCTATCATCCTCGTTTTGCTCATTCCGCTGACGGTGTCGTATCACCGTGGCGATCACGACGTGGCTCGGATTCTCACGTTTGTCGCGAATGGCGTGATTACCCTTGCCCTGATTGCCTCCTTGGTTTTCCTGATTTACGGCATGGCGCATCATCTCAGCGCAGCCACTGCACTTTTGCGCGCCGCGAGCATACTCTGGTTCACCAACATTCTGGTCTTTGCTCTTTGGTACTGGAAGCTGGACGCAGGGGGGCCGTTGAAGCGCGAACGCGCTACCGATCGCTTGGATAGCGATTTTCTCTTTCCCCAAATGTTGACGGCTGAAGGCCGCGATTCGTCGTGGTCGCCTCATTTCATTGACTACCTATTTCTCGCGTTTAATACGAGCACGGCATTCTCGCCCACCGATACGGCCGTTCTTTCGCGCTGGGCGAAACTGGTCACGATGCTGCAGGCCTTGATTTCTCTGACGATTGTCGTCCTGCTTGCATCGCGAGCCGTGAATATTCTCTGAATTCCGCCGGCTTTCGCGGGAAGCCGGCAGGCACAAAGCAGGGACTATGAAAGTCCTAATTTCTGGCGCGTCGGGCCTGGTGGGCAAGGCGCTGGCGCGCAGGCTACAGGAAGACGGGCATACCATTTCGCGATTGGTGCGTCCAGGTGGCCGCAACTCATCCCCTGCAGATATTTTCTGGGATCCGATGGCCGCTACCGTGGATGCTCCCGCGATGGAAGGCTTCGATGCCGTAGTCCATCTGAGTGGGGCGAACATCGCCGGAGGACGGTGGACGCCAGAACGCAAAGCGGTCCTGCGCAGCAGCCGAATCGATTCCACGCGTGTGCTGGTGGGCACGCTTTCGGGCCTCAAAAGAAAACCGCGCGTTTTCCTCTGCGCCTCGGCAACAGGATATTACGGGAGTCGCGGCGATGAGTTGCTCACCGAATCCAGCGAAGGCGGAACGGATTTCCTGGCGCTGCTGGCGCGCGACTGGGAAGCGGAGGCAAGACGTGCTGAACTAGCGGGCATCCGCACAGTCCGTTTGCGATTCGGCGTGATTCTTTCCTCGGATGGCGGAGCGCTTCCGCGCATGCTCGCACCTTTCAAGTATGGCGTGGGCGGACGGCTCGGCAGCGGCAATCAGTGGATGTCTTGGATCGCACTTGAAGATGTGGTGGAAATCATGCGTTCGGCAATCGCGAGCGTCGAATTTTCAGGTCCGGTGAACGTCGTCTCTCCAGATCCAGTGCGTAATTCAGAGTTCACTCGCATCGCGGCGGCCACCCTGCACCGCCCCGCCATTTTCTCCGCTCCCGCATTCGCGCTCCGCATCGCGCTGGGCGAGATGGCAGACCCTCTTCTGCTAGCCAGCCAGCGCGCCATCCCCGATCGCCTGATCGCACTCGGCTATAAATTTACCTTTGCTAACCTTGATGCAGCATTGCGAAGCATTCTGGCACGCACCAGCTGAACCCAGGGTCGGTGAACCGCATCCTAAACGGGAATGTCGCAGTGGGTCAAATCTGCGCGAGCGGCTCCGGCGCGTGCGTAGCGGCAAGCACGCCAGTCTCAGGCGCCATCTATTATTTTGCGCCAGCGTCCACGCCCAGCGCCGGAAGCGTCACACTTACGGCGGCAAGTCACGCCGATCCATCGCGAAACGCCAGCGCTACGATTTTCCTTTTGGGGCCGCCCGGCGGCGTGAGCATCGCAGTATCGCCCGCCTATGCAATCGCGTCGAAACAAAGCACGACCGGCTTACCGCACGATTTGGTACAGGCGGAAAAACAAAAGCGGCTCCCGGAGACCGAGAGCCGCTCTAACCTGGCCGGATGTGACCCTTAGGCCCTACTGCGTGGGCAAAATCTGCTGCGAGAAGCCAATCGTGTTTACCGAACGCAATACCGGCGTTTGTGGCGGAAGATAGGCCGGCCCTAGAGTGAAGTTTTGATCGAAACTGTACTGCCGGCTGGGCGGGCTATATACGCCGCTGCCCTTATAGGTTCCGACAGCCTGCCGATTATAGTAGAAGCTTACCATCGATCCCCGGTAATAGCAGTTAACGCCCCAAACTTCGAGAAATCGCAGAAAGTTGTGAACCCCACCGTCGGTCCCAAAGTCGGCGGTTGCTCCAACCAGCGGGAATGGAATTCCTTTTCCGCCAATGACAGCAACGCGGTATGAGGTTGGCACGGCATTGCGAATTGTTCCGCCGTTGATGTGTTGGGGATACATGAACGAGTTAGCGTCGTTCCAGTTGTTCGAGAGAAATGTTACGGCATCTCCAGCAACGGCGGAGGCCACACTCGCTCCGCTCCAGGTCCCATCGTTAACTCCGCCGTCATTGTATTCGCCCTGGATGTAAACCGGATTTTCAGCGGCAACCGTCAAGCCGCAGGGCGGGTTCGGAGCCACGCCATAGCAAGAAGTCCCGAGATTCAACGTCGCGCCGTTGACGATTTTCAGCGCCCGGCGGAAAAAGACTGGCGGATTTTCGCGGGCCTCCTGAGTAGCTGCATAAACGACGTCCGGGCGATTCGGATGGGCACCGCAGTTCGGATTCGAGACAAGCCTGTTCATGTAATTAGCCGCATTCCATAAAGCCGGGAGAATATTCGCAACAACTGGGGTCGGCGGATTTTCCACACCACCGTAGGTGCGGAGAATGCCGTCGCCCTCCAGATCTTCTCCCTGGCCTGGGGCCGGGTCGAGTAGGCCATTCGGACAACCATTGGCAACGTCGGCGGAATTCACAAAGTCGTTGAATCCAAAGGACCCTGTCTTGGTATTGACAGTGGCGTCGATGGCATTCGTATCCTTCTGCTCGCCCCGGCGGTCCGAGAAGTAAACTGTGAAACCGGTATTGTTGTTCAGACCCAGCGCACCCTGATTATTCTTGAACCACGCTGCCAGGTTTGCGGCGTCGAGCTCAATGTAATACATAACACCACCCGCGTGAATGGAGGCCGGCGTAACATCAACCTGGCGGTAGGTCCCTTCTCTCGTGTCGTAAAGAGCCATCGGCCAAAAATCTGATGCGACGAAATTCACCTTTGTTATCGCTGTCGTGCATTTCGTTGTCATATAGGAAGGGTTATCTCTCACGCGGGCGAGGCGAATGATCGCGTTGGGGCTTGGATCGGTGCAGCCGACGGGAATTGTGGCAGGTGCGTGTCCGGCCACGACGGGTCCCTGTGCGGGGAAGCCCACTGGGTTGCCTGCGGGGGTGTTGATCGGCAGCGTAGGTAATTGGTCAACACCCGGACTGTTATAAGTGATAGCAGTGGCGCCGTCAGATCCAGCATACGAACCTGGAGGGGCGATATCCCGTCCGGTAAATCCGAGATTCAGAATCTGCCACGTGTAGTCAGTCCAGGCTCCGCCGGCGGTCTGATACTCTATCTTGATGCACCCTCCTATTGTGGGGTAAGGGCTTGGAGCGCTCTTAAGCCAATATCCATCGGTGGCGTTAAATGCGGCGCCTGCCGCACCGGAAACCGGAAGCGGGAATTTGGCTCCCGCCGGGGCGTTGGATGCGCCCGTATACCAAGCGGGAGCACCAGCAGCGGCAGCTGATGGAAATGCCAGTGTTGCCAAGTCGATTGGATCGGTGCCCGTCGTAACTGTATCAAGTGACATCATGTCGGCAGTGTGGCACGCGCCTGGGGCACCGGGAACAGCACCGGCTGGATAATCGTCGAGTAGAATCCGCAGAGTAGCCTCGGAGAAATATTGTTCGTTGAACTCTGCGAGATTGGCGGCACGCTCGCCTGGAACTGCCCGCCGGATAAGTGAGATTGGAGTCGTGATTCCGCTCAGAGTGGTTGCCGTTAGATTAAGAGGAGGCACTCCATTCTGCAGTTGCCCGTTATAGGGCGCGGTGGACCCACCAGGCCACGCCGGATTCGTTGTGGTGCTGACGTTACCAAATACGCTGTTTCCCGTGACACTTCCCTCGGTAAGCGCCAATTCGCGCCATTGAGCATTCGTATAAGGCGCACCTGCGGGCTCGTTGGTGAGCCCTGGATCCGGAGAAGTGGCAATCGAGACGTTTCCAGTATAGTTGGCGCCATTGACCGCATAGCCATTTTCGAGATTCGTGCGGATAACCTGGCCGACAGCCGTTACTTTATCGCCCAGAAACAGCGGGCCAGAATTGGGCGCAAGCCAAAGATTGCCGTTGGTGTGAACGCGCCCGCCAAATTGAAAAAGCGGGCCATTGAAGTATGCGCAATCGGTCTGGCAAAAGATTCCAAACTGGAAGACCGGAATTGCAACCATTTGTACTTCGCGCTGCAGCTTCACCTCCGCTCCGTCAGGCGTCCGCGCCCCCACAGTGAGCGTAAACGGCGTGATTAGTCCCTGCATTCCAGCATAAGGACTGGGGGGAAGAATCGTGGCGTTGTTGGCGACCGGAACCAGGGGAGTAATCTGGTACGACGAAACGCCCACACCATTCACATACTGAACACCAGGAATGGTTGTCGGCGGAGCCGCCGTGATAGTCGTGATGTCCGCGGGAGCGAGGGCCCCTTTCACGGCGAACGTGGTTCCAACATCGGCAGTCAATTTTTCCATTCCTGCTTCAGCGGCGTAGAAAGCGGTCTCGCGGTCGTGATTGTTGCCGCCGAGGCGCTGGTCCGTCATCACCATCCAGCACATTCCCACCACGATCCCGGATATGAGGATCAGGACCATCAAGGAGGTTATCAGGGCGACTCCCTTTTCTCGTTCCATTCTCACGGCGGATCTCCTTTGCGCGATACCTGGGAATACTCGAGCTGAACTTATGGCGACGTCGCTGACAAAGCCGTTCCGAAAGTATTCAGGAACGCCAAGCTGCGGATGCTGACCTGAGTACTCAGATTATTCCGCAAGAACAGAGGGCTTGTTGATAACTGGCTGAAAGCCTCCGACCGGCCCGCTAGAAAGATATTCGCAGCGCGAATTTGGTTCGGGCCATCCGGCGCCACAGGCGTTGGTGCATTTCCAGCGCCCGCGGGGTAGGTTCCCCCGGGGGCCAACGAACCGGTTATGTCGTAACTAAAAGAGAGAGCCTCAATGTTGTCGGCGATCGCCTGAGGCGGATTAACCGCAGTAGCGACTGTTGGGTAGTTCGGATAGTTTACCTGTCGCATTAGTTGGGGGTGGCGCGGATCGGTGGTCGAATCGATGTAATAGCTGATTAACCACACACGCGTGATCGTAGTTGGAGGAAAACCTCCGCCCAAGGGGTTCTGTAGGCTCGCAACTGTTCCGGCGGCTTTGCCTGTGGCATTAAGGCCCGCGGGGTCCCCCGCAGCGAAATTAATTTGGGAGCCGGCGACACTCGTTACATATTCCAGTGCGGTCCCATTCTGGTTGTGGAACATGATCAGGTTGCCGACTGAAATAGGGTTTGTGGCGCCGGGCATCAGGAAGCAATTCGGATCGAGCTTAACGAAGGCTCCTGTTGGACTAAGAACGGAATTCCCCGGAGCAGCGGCGCCCGCATTGCAGGTCTGCGATGGCCCCGTAGGCTGGTAAACCGGGTAGCTGTAAAGATGATTTTGCGCCGCGCTCGAATCCACTAGGATATTGTCGGCATACAGGATGTTGACCACGTCTGTGTTGTTGCCAGTCAGAACGAGTTTCGTTACAGGATCGATAGATTTGCCGGGCTGGCCAATCCCGGAACCGGGCACAACAGCGGACAACGCCAGGAATCCGCCGGGGAAATTCGGAAGAATCGGAGCGGGGTTGGGAAAGGTAACGCCTGCTGCCATGCCAGGGCGGATGATCGTGGATGTCGGGGCGGCGCCTCCGGTATTGGGTACCGAGATACCTCCCTCAGGAATGCCCTCACCTGCTTGAGCCAAGTCCTGAACCATGAAACGCATCCCGGCCCGGAGGCTTTCTTGTGTATTCGCCTCATAGGCCACCGATTGGGTGACGTGTTCCGCCTGCACGAGCGCGGTGATTGCAAGACCCACGATCGTAACCAGGATGGCCATCGACACCATCAATTCAATTAACGAGAATCCTTTTCCGGACTTCATGCGGTGCTCCCTCACGGTCTTAGAACGCTGAAACATAAGTGCTCATTTTGTAGCTACGTTGAAAACGTCCGGTATTGTAATTTACCGTTATGTCCACCTCTCGCAGGTTCGGCTCTCCCGCGATGGGGATAATGCTTATCGTCCGGGTGAAATTCGATAGCGGCAGTTTTACGTCGTCCGCTGTGCCCAAAATATGATCTGGCCCCGGCTGGAGGATATATGCGGCGGGTTGACCAACGTCGTCTAGCGAACCTACCAATCCAGTAGGGCTGGGCTGCAGAAGAGGCTGCGGACCTGGCAAAAACAATCCCGCTGGACTTCCAACGCCGAAGTTTGCGATCTGGGCAAACGTGGCATTGTTGCTGTATTTTGCGGTAAAGATTGCCTCGGCAGCTTCTTCTGCCTTCTGTTGGGCGATAAAATCCTCCTGCGATCCCTGCATGAACGACAATGCATCACCTAGCATCGCTGCTAAACCCAGAACGCCCACGGCCAATACGACCAGAGCGATCATCGTCTCAAGCAAAGTGAACCCGTTTTTTGCGTGCCGATTTTTCATTGACCGCATTGTTCCAATCTCCTCAAAATTGAAACCATCCCATGCCGGTTCCCTTCCACCCACGGACTCGCCCCGTGCTACCCAGAACTGTAACTGCCCGAGCAGATGTGCTTTTTCCGAATTGTCCCAAGAACACAGTCCCGTTGATGGGTTGAAAGGTTGCTTTGTCAACGAACTCTCCATCACTTTGGAACATCATTCCCCCTGGAGGCCCGTTGTTCGTTCCCTCAAACACGATCGAAGCGGAAGCTCCATAGCCATCCGGAGTGTCAGGCGCAGGGGCAGGAAAGACATAGAAAGTGGCCGGTCGCTGAATCGACACGGTGCTTAGGACCGTATTTGCGCCTCCCGGCCCAAAAGGAACGGCATTCAGCTGGGTCATCTGTACCTCGTAGTTCGTGAGCCCGGCTGACACAACCACAGGGAAAGTAACCTGAACATATCGGTGCGTCGTAATCGAATACTCCCTAGCCTGTCGCAGTTGATCGACCACTTCACGCATGGCAGCATCGAATCTTGCGTCCTGAAGGGCAGGTTGTAGAGCGAATAAAGCCATCGCCGAAATAATTATGATCAGTGCGACGACAACCACCAGTTCGACCATCGAGAAGCCGCATTCTCGATTGCGGTTACTCCGCCTTCTTGCTGATCCCGGTTGTATCAAGTCGCAGACTCTTACGCTCAGGCGAATGGCCATCGTTGCTCCGTTCAAGCCGCTCATCGACAGCCATTACTGCATGTACGGCTCCAGCGCCAGCGCGCAATAATTCCCGCGTTCTCAGTCAAGTACGATCAACGCCGAATAATGCCCATTGGGGACGCGTATTGGGTGGGGTGGAAACGTTACGGATCGGATCGCGCTCTACCCGCGGAGCGCAACGCTGGGCGGATCGAACGTGACGCGCATCGCCATCGCGGAAAACGGTAGGGGAAAGTGCGGAGGTGCCCGGTTGCAGAGTTCAATTCACAAGCGACAGGATAGCCAAGGAAACGCACTTGTCGCCAGGAGGATGCGCTTGCTCGCTTCGAACACAAAGGACACATCGGACTGGATGATTCCCGACCCTCGGTGCATTCTATAGGGCAACGGGGCGAGGTTGATTTGGGATGACCCACACTGGAACGCGAGAAAATCGCAAGGCCGCACGCGTCGCCGTGTCGAGCGGCATTTGGGTGGCATGGCAACTAGCCAAGAAACAGCGTCACGTCTCGCGCGTATCCGATCTCAGCACCGGCGGCGTATTCATAGCGACATCCTTGGCTATTGCGACCGGCACGAACATTGAGATGCTGTTCGCGCTGCCAGAGGGAGAGATGCGGATCCACGGAGTGGTGCGCTACGCGGCCTCGGGGAAAGGCCTGGGCGTGGAGTTCACGAACATGGGTACAGGAGACCGCGCAAGGTTGCAGGAATTGCTGCGGCGTCTCAATCGTTGATCGAGTGCTGTTGTCCCGGTCCCCGCCAATCTTCTTTCTCGGAAATTACTTCATCGTTTTGTTCAGGAAGGCCAAGGTGCGCGCCCATGCGTCCGCCGCGGCTTGGGGCCGGTATCCGTTGGCGTTCGTGGAATTCTCAAATGCGTGTCCGGCGCCGTCGTAGATTTTAATGTCAACCTGGCGCTTCATGCCCTTCATGCTCTTTTCGAAATCCTGGACGTCGGCAGGAGTGATTCCCCGGTCGTCGGCGCCGAAATTTCCCAGAATGGGCGCATAAATCTGCTGGAGGTCGTTGGGATCGGTGGGGAGAGCGCCGTAATTCACCACGCACGCGGCGAGTCGTGGTTGATGAATCGCCAGCTGCAAGGAAAAGCCCCCGCCCATGCACCACCCGATCGAGCCAATGTGGTCGCGATCCACATCCTTCCGCGCAGCCAAATACGCGAAGGCCGCTTGCAAGTCGCTGATGGCACGGTCCTGCGCCAATCCGCGCATCAGCTCGTGCGCTTCTTCCGGATCGGAGGTCACTTTACCGCGGTAAAGGTCCACCGCCAGCGCGATGTATCCCTGGTCGGCCAGCTTTTGGGTTTGTTCCTTTACCCAGTCGGTTAGCCCCCACCATTCGTGGATCACCACTAGCGCTGGATAGCGCCCGGGCTTTTCGGGCGTGGCGAGAAATCCGCTTACCGTTCCGGCGCCATTTGGGAAAGTGACCGTCTCCGTCTTTGGCGCGTCCGCGCGCACGGCCAGAAACGCCGTGAACAAACAGAACGCGGCGAATGCGGCAATCGTTCTAAATGCAAGCTTCATCGGCTTCCTCTCCGTCACTCATCGCGCGGTGGCGCGCTGCTCCTGCACCGGCGCTTTTTGCCGCAGCAGCTTGATAAACTCGCGCATCCACGCAGGATGGTCGGGCCAAGCGCGTGCGGAAATCATGTTGCCATCGACCACCGCTTCCGAATTGACGAACTCCGCTCCCCCGCTCGCACATCCGGTTCGAGAGCCGGATAGGCCGCCGTCCGCTTGCCTCTTAGCACTCCCGCAGCCGCCAGCGCCAAAGCCGCGTGGCAGATCTGCGCCACAGGCTTACTCTGCTGAAAGAAGTGCTGGATGATCCGCTGGCAATCTGGATTGTTGCGAATGTATTCGGGCGCTCGGCCGCCGGGAATCACTAACGCGGCGTAGTCGGCTGGATTCACGTCCTTGAAAGCGAGATCAGCTTCCCAACTATAGCCCGGCTTTTCGGTGTACGTGTCGTAGCCCGGCTCGAAATCATGCACCACGAAGTGCAGCTTCTTTTTGCTAGGCGCAGCGATGCGCACTTCGTAACCTTCCTCCTGCAATCGCTGGTAGGGATACATTACTTCGAGCGACTCTGCTGCATCGCCGGTCAAAATCAGAATCTTGGGCGCTGCCATGGCGCACCTCCTGAATAATTGCCGCTATCACGCCGAGCTGGACGCGCGTGGCTCTGGCCGCGAGGATACCACACTGCAAAGCCTGCTGCGTTTTCGTGAACACCGCGCGCCTAGCTTACGATGCGGAAATCGGGACGTTCGCCGGACTGGCTTGGAATTCCGACAGCGCAAGCTGCCCGCACGCAGCCATCACGTCCTGCCCACGCGAATCTCGGACGAAGACGAGCACGCCTTTATCCAGCAAAATTCTCCGAAAACCGTCCACGCGTGCGGGATCAGGTCTTTGAAACGGCAGTTCGCCCGGATTCCAGGGGATCAAGTTGACCTTTGCGCGCAAATTCGAAAGCAGTTTTGCGACGCGCCGTGCGTCTTCCGGCGAATCATTGAATCCGCCGAGCAAAACGTACTCGAACAGCAGCCATTCCCGCGGCCGCAGCGGGTATTTGCGGCAGGCATCGAGCAGTTTTTCGAGAGGATACTTCCGATTAATGGGCATGATTTTGTCGCGCTGCTCGTTCGATGAAGCGTTCAGCGAAATGGCCAGGTTCGGGCGCACTTTTTCTTGCGCTAGCCGCTCGATGCCGGGGATGATCCCGCTCGTTGAAAGCGCCGCATGCCTCGGGGAAATCGCCGCTCCATCCGGATCCAGCAGGATCCGCAGCGCGGCCGTCATAGCGTCGTAGTTGAGCAGCGGCTCGCCCTGGCCCATGAGAACGACGTTGGTTTGAGGTTTCAGAGCGCCGCGATTGTCGTCCAGCGCAACGAGCACCTGCCCGACAATCTCGCCCGCGCTCAGATTGCGCACCAGCCCCAGCGTCGCTGTCAGGCAGAACCTGCAATCAACCGCGCAGCCCGCCTGCGTTGAGATGCAAATCGTCTGGCGATTCTCCTCCGGCATGAACACGGTCTCGATATTCGCCGCTTTGCCGTCGCCAATCGCGAGGACGTAGCGCACCGCGCCGTCGAGCGAGCGGTGCCTCCGCACAACGCGCGGCAGCTCGATGCTCGCTTCTTGAGCCAGCCGCGCGCGGAGCGCCGCCGGCAAATTGGTCATTGCGCCGAAATCGAATCGCCTTTCCGCATACAGCGCGCGATAAATCTGCGCTCCGCGATACCCCTGCTCGCCCAACGATTCGAGTAGCGCACGCAGCTCTTCCTTGGATCTCCCCAACAGATTTCGACCGGTATTCGAGTCCTGTGCAGCCATTTAGATCGATGATAGCACTGAGGAATCGCTCGCCGCACTGCGAGCCACACATGAACCGCGCATGACACGCACCGCATCAGCATGCAACAATGGAGTTCGACCAATGCCCCATACATCTCACGCGGTGCAAAAGGAAATTCTGCCAAACGGCCTTGTCGTCATCACCGAGCCGATGGAACATGTCCATTCCGTTTCTGTCGGTGTATGGCTGCGCGCTGGATCGCGGCGCGAGCCGGCCGATCTCAACGGCATCTCCCATTTCATCGAGCACATGGTATTCAAAGGCACCGGGCGGCGTACCGCCGAGGACATCGCACGCGAAGTCGACCGCCTCGGCGGAATGCTGGACGCGTTCACCGCCAAGGAAATGGTCTGCTTCAACACCCGCGTGCTCGGCGAGCATCTGCCCAAAGCTTTCGACATCCTTGCCGATATCGTCCTCGATCCAAAATTTGCCGCCGAAGACATCGCGCGCGAACAATCCGTGATCCTCGAAGAAATCCGCATGACCCAGGACAATCCAGAGGATTTGGTCCACGAGCTTTTCACGCAAAATTTCTGGAATAGCCACGCCCTCGGAAAGCCGATTCTGGGAACGCCCGAAACGGTTTCCTCGTTCACGCGCCCGACGCTGCAAAAATGGTTCCGGGAATCTTATGCGCCGAATTGCCTGGTCATTACGGCTGCCGGCAATCTCACCCACAAGCATCTCGTCGAGCTCGTCTCGGAGCGCTTCTCGAAGCTCGCGCCCGCGAAAGACGGCGTCCCCGATCCCAAGGCCGAGTCGGCGCCGCATATCACCCTGCGCTCCAAACGCGAGCTCGAGCAGGTTCACATCTGTCTGGGAGTTGCCGCGCTGCCGCTCACCGATCGCCGTCGCTTTGCGGTGTCGGTCCTCAACAACATTCTCGGCGGGGGAATGTCCTCTCGTTTATTTCAGAATATTCGCGAGCGGCAGGGCCTGGCGTATTCGATTTTCAGCGAGATGAATTCCTATCGCGATACGGGAGCGCTCTCTGTCTACGCGGGCACGTCTCTCGACACTGCGGCGCAGGTGGTGCGTTCTGTCCTCGACGAATTTCGGCGCATGAAAGAGGAGCCTCTCGATGAAGAAGAGCTTCGCCGCGCCAAGGATCACCTGAAGGGCGCCACTCTGTTGGCGCTCGAAGGCAGCGGCGCCCGCATGAGCAGCCTCGCGCGCTACCATCTCTATTTCAACCGGTATTTCACGCCGGAAGAGTTGATTGCCATGCTGGAAAGCGTCACTGCCGAGGAAGTGCAGCAACTCGCGCGCGAATTTTTCGAGCCAAGCCAAGTCGCCGCTTCCGTCGTCGGCAATCTCAACGGTTTCAAGCTCACCCGCGAGCAGCTCGCCTTCTAGCGCACATCCGCGCGCCGAACTTCGCTTCGATCCTCCGTCCGGGCGAGCAATTCAGCGATGGTCTGCTTCAGCAGCGGATGCCTCACATCTGGCACAATTTCCGCGAACGGCACAAGCACGAATCTCCGCTCCGCCATTCTCGGATGCGGAATCTTAAGCTCGGGCGTGCTGACCACCCTCGAACCGAAAAGCAGTATATCCATATCAATCGTCCGCGAATCTTTGGGACCATCTGAAACTGTCCGTCGCTGCCGTCCCAGCGAGCGTTCAATCGAAAGCAGCACCTGCATCAGCTCCTCGGGCGCCAACTCCGTCTCCGCCTCGACCACGCAGTTCAGAAACCAGCCTCCGCCGCGAACATCCACCGGCTCCGTTTCATACAGTGAGGATTCTCGCGTCACCCGCACGCCCTGCGCGCCTAGCGTCGCAATCGCGCGCGCGATATTTTGCCCGCGATCCCCCATGTTCGATCCCAACGATAAGTAAACTTTGTCCATCGGCGAGCGGACATTTTAGTCTTGCATCTCAACACACGCCAGACTGACAGTTAAGCCTTCCAGACTCCAGACAATAGCAGCGCCGGGAGGCGTTGATGGCGGATGCGAAGAGATGGATGTGGCTGCGCTTGGAACGGAAAGAATTCGCACATGCGGCTCGAACCGCGATTGCCGCAGTGGCCTCTTTGCTGATTGCCCGCTCTTTCCGATTGCCGGATGCATATTGGTCCGCCATCGCAACCTTGATCGCAATGCAATCGACACTCGGTGCGGCATGGGCCGTCTCGAAGGATCGCCTGGTCGGAACCGCCATGGGTGCCGCCGCGGGAGGGCTGCTGGCAACCTATACAGGAGAAAACGTGTTCGTGTTTGGCGCGGGAGTTTTCGCGCTGGGATTGCTATTCGCCCTGCTGCACGTCCAGCGAGGCGCCTATCGATATGCGGGAATCACACTAGTCATTGTCATGATGATCGCCCGCACGCAGCCTCCATGGATCGTCGCTATCCACCGATTCACCGAGATTTCCGTGGGACTCGCCGTTGGCTTGATTCTCACCGCCATCTGGCCGGAACCCAAGCAGGCAGTGGCCTGAAGCCACTTCTTTGCCTAGCTCTTCGGCTGCGGTACAACAACAGGCGGAGTGTAGGTACTAATCACCGGCGGTTTAGGCTTTTCCTTCTTCTTTTTCCTAACTTCGCGTCTGTGAGCGTCCTTGTTTCCCATGCTGGAAATTGTGCCACATCTGCCCGTGAACCAGTAGGGAGGAGAAAGAAGCCCCCGTCGCACAGGCCAGGTTAACTGAAGAGGCCTGGCTGGCGGCGTGGTTCATCCATGCCGAAATGCTTGTAAGCGAGGGCCGTCGCGACTCGGCCGCGCTGTGTGCGGTCGAGCAGGCCGAGCTGCATCAAGTAAGGCTCGTACATTTCCTCGATGGCGTCTTCTTCCTCGCTCAGCGACGCGGCAATCGTGCTCAATCCCACGGGGCCGCCGGAATATTTTTGGATGATCGTCAGCAACAGGTTGCGGTCGATTTCATCCAGGCCATGCTCATCCACGCGAAGCATCGCCAGCGCGTCGCGAGCCACTTCCAGCGTGATGTGTCCTTTCGCGCGAACCTCGGCGTAATCACGAACGCGCCGCAGTAGACGGTTCGCCACGCGCGGCGTCCCGCGGCTGCGCCGGGCAATTTCGCTCGCGCCGCCTTCGTCCATCGTGATGCCCAGGATTTTGGCCGAGCGGACCACGATCCGGTGCAAATCTTCCGGAGTATAAAATTCCAGCCGGTGCAGGATGCCGAAGCGTGAACGCAGCGGCGCCATGATCAGCCCCGCGCGCGTAGTGGCCCCGATCAGCGTGAAGCGATTCAGCTGATACGGATGCACGCGCGCGCCCGGTCCCTGGCCGATAATCAGGTCCACACGAAAATCCTCCATCGCCGGATAAAGAATTTCCTCGAGCGCCGGTTGCAGGCGATGAATCTCATCGAGAAAAAGAAAATCGCTCGGGTCGAGCGAAGTCAGCACCGCCGTAAGGTCACCCTTCTTTTCCAGCAGCGGTCCCGAAGTGACCTTGATCGACGAGCCCATCTCATTCGCCAGAATTTGCGCCAGCGTGGTTTTGCCGAGTCCCGGCGGTCCATAGAGCAGCACGTGATCGAGCGCTTCGCCTCGCGCCCGCGCAGCCTGTACGGCAATTTGCAGGTTTTCCTTCACGCGGTCCTGTCCGATGTAATCGTCGAAGCTGGCCGGACGAACGCTGGCCTCGATGCGCGCGTCCTCGTCGAGCGCCTTCCCGGATACGATTCGATTTCGCGCGTCGCTCATTTATTTTGAGCACCCATCAAATCAACCTTGGACATTTCCTGGAGAGCCGGCAAACTGAATTTACTCACGCGCGCTTTTCCGCATCGCGGAGTTGCCGAGAATCTGGAGCGACGCGCGCAGGAGCGTCTCGAAATCGGCTCCTCGGGCAGCATCGGCCTTTTCAATCGCGCGGTCAATCGAACGCGCGTCGTAGCCAAGATTCGCGAGCGCGGACGCCACGTCCGATTCCAGCTGCGAGCGCGTCGCCGGCTTTCCGGTTTCGCGAACTTCCACGACGGCCAGCTTGTCGCGCAGCTCCACCACAATGCGTTCCGCGGTTTTCTTGCCCACACCCGGAATCAGCACCAACTGCGCCAAATCGCCTTTGCGGATCGCCGGAACCAAATCCTCCACGCCCATTCCCGAAAGGATTTTCAGCGCCAGAGCAGGTCCCACTCCCGAGGCGGAAATTAATAGCTCGAAGCACTGCTTTTCGCGCGCCGTCAAAAAGCCGTAGAGCGAAAGCTGATCCTCGCGCACGTGCGTGTGAATCAGCAGCGTGATTTCATCGTGGAGTGCGGTCAAGCTGGCAAAGGTGGAAAGCGGAATCTGCACCTGATAGCCCACGCCGCCCACGTCGATCAAAGCTTGATTCGGGCGTTTGTCGACGAGTTTGCCGCGAAGCGACCCAATCATTTCAGCGATTATCGGTTAGGCCCACAGGAGTGTCAACGCAAGCAGCAATCGTGAATTGCTGCGCAGTAGCTCGAGTTCCCGGAAGCTAGCGGCGGGCGCGGTCCCTGCGGACGCCTTCGTCGATGAGGGTTTCCAGTTCGCGGCGCGTCAATGTGACGCTTTCGGTGGGGCAGGCGGCGCCGGCAGCGGAAGCATGGCTCGCTTTTGCGCCGGCGGCGTATCGGGTGCGCGCGGCGGCCAATTTTTCCACGTCTCCTCCGGAAAGCAGCACCTGCTTGCCAAGGAGTTGCGTGACCAGCGCGACCTGCGCGAAGTGTTCCGTGGTTTCCATGCGGAGAAACGCGGTCAGCAGATCGGGACCGTAGGTGACGACGCCGTGATTGGCCATCAGGATGGCGTCGTGGCCGTGAACGAACGGCTCCATGGCCGCCGAGAGTTCGGGCGTGCCGGGAGTGCCATAGCGCGCCAGCGGAATTTCTCCCAATCCGATAACCAGTTCGCAAAGGATGGGCTTGTCAAGCGGCATTCCCGCCGCTGCGAAGCCAGTTGCGGTCGTAGGATGTGCGTGGCAAACCGCGTTTACGTCCGGCCGGAGGCGGTAGATCAAAAGGTGCATCGCAAATTCCGACGACTGCTTCCGCAGCCCGCTCACCCTGCACCCATCGGAATCGATGACCACCAGGTCGTCCGGCTTCATCATTCCTTTGCTGATTGCCGTGGGAGTAATGAGAATGCGGTCTGGGCCAAGACGCACGGAAATGTTTCCGTCGGTGGATGCGACGTAGCCCCGATCGCGAATACATCGCCCTACGGCGCAGATATCGCGGCGGTGTTCCGCTTCCGTTTTTAGAGCTCCGTGAGATATCGATTCCGGGTGCAACTTTGCCTCCACAACCAAGCCTAGGCGCGGCATCTTACGCGTAAAAGCCCCTCAATTTCAAGGCTCGCGAAACGCGATCAATGGCCAGGATGTATGCCGCTATCCGGTTGTTCACATTGTGGGTTTCGGCGTATCTGACCACTCCATCAAAGCTGTGCTCCATCACATCCTGCAAGCGTTCATTTACCTCGCGCTCCCGCCAGAAAAAACCCTGCCGGTCTTGCACCCATTCGAAATAGCTGACGGTGACGCCGCCCGCGTTTCCAAGAATATCCGGAATGATGAATATCCCTTTTCTTTCGATGATCGCATCGGCGTGCGATGTCGTGGGACCGTTCGCGCCTTCGCAAAGAATGCGGCAATCGACCCGATGCGCATTCTGCGAAGTAATCTGATTTTCAGTCGCGGCGGGGACGAGAATGTCGCAGGGGCGAAACAGGACTTCCTGCGCGGTCATTTTTTCGCCGCCGGGAAATTGCGGCAGGGGCTTTCGCTGCATATAAACCCAATCGTAGAGTTTCGGAGCGTCAATGCCCTTGTCATTGTAGAGGCCGCCATTCACATCGGCAGCGCCGATGATCTTGTATCCCGCTTCATGCATCAGCAGCGAAGCCTGCGAGCCGACATTGCCAAAGCCCTGGATGATCACCCGGCAGCCTTCACGTTTCATGCCGAGTTTTGCTACGGCCTTATTGCAGCACATCATCAAACCGCGCCCAGTGGCTTCCCTGCGCCCTTGTGATCCCCCTAGATCAAGTGGCTTGCCGGTAACAACGGCGGTGGTCGCTTGCCGGACGTGCATCGAATATGTGTCCATCACCCAAGCCATGATTTGTTCGTTGGTGCCGATGTCCGGAGCGGGGACGTCGCGCTCCGGGCCAAACCAGTCCGCCAACGAAGCGGTGTAGCGGCGGGTGACGCGCTCGAGTTCGGCCTTCGAGAGTTTGGCCGGATCGCAGATCACGCCGCCCTTGGCGCCGCCGAAAGGAATATCCACCACGGCGCACTTCCAAGTCATCCATGCGGCGAGAGCGCGCACTTCGTCCAGCGAAACGTCCGGAGAAAATCGGATGCCACCTTTTCCGGGGCCGCGTACCGTCGAGTGCAGGACGCGGTAGCCGGTGAAAACTTCAATCTGGCCGTTATCGAGCGCCACCGGAATGTAAACGGTGATTTCGCGTTCCGGATATTTCATGTAGCGGTAGATACCTTGCTCTAATCCCAACTTCTGAGCGGCGGTTTCGAAGCGATCCTCCGCGGACTCGTACACATTCATCTCGCCATGCACAATGGCCGGCATTTCAATCTTCGCTACGCTCACGAGGCCCTCCGAAGTGGATATCTATCACCAAGCGGGCGAAGAAACACGCAGATTCGTTCCAGGTCGCGATCGCGTAACTGAAGCTGGTAAATTTGGTTTTGCATCGCTAGGAAGTTCCTCCAATTCCCTTCAAATCGCGGCCCGTCATTTCACCTGGTTCGGCGACGCCTAAAATGCTCAGTAGCGTTGGCGCGATGTCGCGGAGCGAACCGTCTGTGCGAAGGCGTGCATGGCCGTCGTTGCTGGCGAGGATGAATGGCACGGGATTGGTGGTGTGATAGGTGTGCGGGCCGCCGGTAACCGGATCGATCATCGTTTCGGCGTTGCCGTGATCGGCGGTAATGATCCACGCGCCGCCGCGCGGGCGCAGGACCTGAAAGATCCGGCCGAGGCAATCGTCCACGACTTCGCAGGCTTTCACAGTCGCTTCGAGCTTGCCGGAATGGCCCACCATGTCCGCATTGGCGAAATTCATGATGATGGCGTCGAAGTCGCCCTTCTCGATGGCGTGAATTACCGTATCGGCGACGCCAGCGGCAGACATCTCCGGCTTCAGATCGTAGGTAGGAACTTTCGGCGAAGGCACGAGGACGCGCTCTTCACCCGCGAACGGTTTCTCGACGCCGCCGTTGAAGAAATAGGTGACGTGCGCGTATTTCTCGGTTTCCGCGACGCGCAAGTTTTTGAATTGAAGCTCGGCGAAGACGTTGGCGAGGATGTGCTCCAGCTTTTCAGGGGCAAGGAGGTAGCGCAGCCAGGGCCAGGTTTTTTCGTACTGGGTCATGCCGACGAACGCGAGATTTTTCGGCCGGGCAGGATCGGCGAAGCCCGTGAATCCAGGCTCGATGAGCGCTCGGGTAATCTGGCGCGCCCGGTCGGCGCGGAAATTAAAAAAAATCACCGCGTCGTCGTCCCGAATGATGCCGCGCGGAACGGCGGGTTTCCCTGCCGCAGGCTGCGCGGTAATCACGGCGGGGATAACAAATTCGTCGGTCACTCCTTTTTCGTAGCTCGCGCGAATGGCGGCGATAGGATCGGCGAATTTTGCCTCGGCGTCGCCGTGAACCATGGCGCGGTAGGCCTTTTCGATGCGCTCCCAGCGATTATCGCGGTCCATCGCGTAGTAGCGGCCGCTGACGCTGGCGATTTGCCCCACGCCATATTCGCGAATTTTCTGTTCGAGCTGGCGGAGGAAATCAATGCCGCTCTCGGGCGGTGTATCGCGGCCGTCCATGAAGCAGTGGACGAAGACCGTTTCTACTTTGTTCTCACGCGCCATGCGCAGGAGCGAAAAAAGGTGTTCGATGTGCGAGTGAACTCCGCCGTCGCTGAGAAGCCCCATCAGGTGCAATTGATGCGAGCGGCCACGATCCATTGCCTCAAGCAGCAGAGGCTGGCGGACAAATTCGCCGCTGGCGATGAGCTGATCGATACGGGTGATGTCCATTTGGACGATGCGGCCGGCGCCTATATTCAGGTGGCCGACCTCGCTATTGCCCATTTGGCCCTCCGGCAGGCCGACATAGGGGCCGGAGGTGTGGATCAGGGTGTTGGGGAAGTCCCTCAGGAGGCGGTCGTAATTGGGCTTGCGGGCCAGGGCGATAGCGTTGCCCTTGGTTTCGGCGCGGTAACCCCAGCCGTCGAGAACGGTGAGGACGATGGGCCTGGGTCTTTTGGGCATGGACGGTTAAACCACCCCTCCGATTCTGTGACGGGTAGAGGGTGCGCCGATCCTTTGTTTTGAATGAGTTACATCGCGTTCTACTCGCCTGCTGTGACGACCATGAGCAATCTGTGGGCACTCAATGACGGGCAGTTGGCGGCTGCTGCCTAAGGCCCTGAGGATGGCGCCAGAACCAGCCCGCTGGCATCTCAGCAGCTCTTCAGCGTCGGCACCTGCGTGCCGGTGGCAGGAGCTAAGGGCGAAGACACGACGCACCGATTCTGCCTTCGTTGCGGCCACCGGCGTCGCTTGGCGACGCCATTCGAGTTTTGAGCATTCAATCATCTCAAATTACGTTAGCACGCGGGATTAGGGTTGCAAGGGGTTGTTGGTGTAAAGAATCCCAATCCTACCAGGAGGGTAACGAGAGACTGCTGCCTAGCGTTGGTAAGGAAATGGAACCGGCAGGCGTAATATCTTTATAAGCCGATCGAAGCAGAATGGAGGCCGCCGAGAGATGATCTTCGTTGTTCTTACGGCATTGGCCCTGATTCTAGGCTGTGTTCACATTGCGGCCACAAAAGGGCCTCGCACGCGGTTGCAAATAACGGACATCCTACTGCTATACCTCTTCGTATTTCCCATCGGGCTAGGCGGGTTGATCGGTTTTCTCGGACACACATTTCGTGCCGCTTCCACCGCGGTGTCCATTGGATGGCCTGCCCACAATCCGTTTCAGTACGAAGTGGCGGTGGCCAACCTCGCGTTTGGAATTCTGGCAACTTGCTGCGCGTGGGTTCGCGGCGGTTTCCGGGCGGCGACGGCAATCGGTTGGAGCGTGTTTATTCTGGGCGCGGCGTGCGTTCACCTTCGCCAGATCCATGCTGGACAACCCTTCGCACCAGGAAATGCGGGGGCGATACTTTATTTCGATCTTATCGTGCCGGTGCTCGTCCTGACGTTGATAGGAGTTCGCGAGCTCTGGGTGTGAAGCGGGCGAATGCCCGCGCGCCCGGGCCTGTGAATCCCGGAAGCGGTGTGTCGCGATTACCTGTAAGTTAGCGTGGTTCCGGCGCCGCGGGCTAGCGGGGCGGGCCCATGCGCTCGCTGGAGGGCGGGACGATGCCCTTGAGGCGCAAATAGACGGCCATGGAGCCGTAGCACTCGTTGTCGTGCACCACGTTGCCCGCGAGGGCCGCGAGGCGAGGCAGCGGACCGCGGAAGCTTTGCACGGGCTCGTTGGCGTTGGCTTCGGTGAGCGCGGCGTAGGCGGCGTCGCAGGTGTCAAAGGACTCCTTGAGGGCGGCGACGAGGTCAGCCTTAGTGGTCTTGGAGCTTGCGCTGGGAGTTTTCGGCGTGCCTAGAGCGCGCGAGCAACCGCCCGTTTGGGCGTCGGCGACGTGAGCGACCCATCCGCCGAAGGTGCGCTCTTCCGGAGTTGGCTTGAACGAGTAGTCCGCGTCGGACATTTTGTCCGCAGCCTTGAGGATGTTGTTTTTGATCGCGTTGTACGACTGTTGAATCGCTTCCACATTGCTCGGGGCGTGAACGGGCACTTGGCCTATCATGCCTTGAGCGAAAGCCGACAAACCTACGAGTGCTACCAGGATGATCGCGAAGCGTTTCATTGCAGTTTCCCCTTTCGAATCTAAACTCTCGCCCCGGCCTTGCGGCCCAGCGAATTATAGACCTGAATTATGCCGAATGGGTTTCAGAAAAACGGCTTCCCCGTCCGGTAAGAAAGGCAAGGAGCGAAAGACCATAGCTGTTTGGAACGCAGACTCTTAGCGAGATCCAAGGGAGATTCCTCGACTGCGTGTCCCGGCGCTTCGCGCAAAACCAAAGATGCGGGACACTCCGCTCGGAATGACGGCGCGGGGGCGACGGCCGTGGTCTCTCGCGGCACAGGTGCCCCCACGCAGGGCAAAGTTGCGCTTGCCGGGGGGAAATCATCAGCACCGCAGAGTCGTGAAGTTTAGTAGACGGGGACGAGGAAGCTGGCCTCGTAGTCCGCGCCGCGGGCTTTGCCCTTGGCTTCGATTTCCCAGTAGGTGGGAGGCGTGGCGGCGAGGGTGGTGGCTGGCTGATCGGAGGGCAGGCGGAATTCCACGGAGATGTCGTTGCCGGCAAGACCTGTCAACTGGTCGCGGGTGAAGGTCGAGGCATCTTGGTAAAGCTCGTAGCAAACAACATTTGTGGTGCGGTCCCTGCCTATGCCGGTTGTGACGTATTTTTCCTGGACGCAGCGGAGAGTGAGCGTAAGTTCGTCGATCGCTGAGATGTGATGCGGAGAGCGAAGGCGCGCGCGAAGGGCGCCGCCGAGCGAATACGGAAAGGAATCGTAGGCGAGGAAACTGTTGCCGTAGCGCAGCAGATCGAAGAGCCTGGCGGCCCAGCGGTACCAGAAAATCAATCCGAGCAAGCCGAAAATTCCAGCGGCGACAAGAAACGGCCAGGCGCCTTTCTCCTTCGCTCCAATCCATGCAAAGGGAACGAGAAACGCGTTCCATAGCAGAGCGGATAGGAGCCGTTTGAGCATATCGTCGAAGGCCGAGAAGGCGATGCCTTCGCGATGCCAGTGAAAATCGTAGCGCCAAGGTTCGTTGGGATATTGCGCTGCTTCGCGCCTCCAGGCGGATTTGCGGGCGACGCCGAGGAGACCGTGGACAAAGAAAAAGAGGCCGCCAAGGAAGAACATCGCGCCGAAGGCTCCGATTACCCAATTCGGAGCGTGCTTGCCTACGGGATTGCCGTTCGTCGCGATCCACTCAATGAAGATTCCCACCGCCAGGAACGGCGTGCCGAAGAGGGCGGACTTCCAGCCGTCGATGGCCGTGACGCTTTGGTTCGCGTGATTGAGTAGCACCGAGTGGCCCTGCGCGTCGGGATGCACCCTCGCAAGCAAAATCTCTGAAGTAGAAGCCATGGGAGTGTTTTGCCTCTACGACGCAGCATGTGAGAGGCATTCGGCGGCGGCAATGGGACTTTTGCAAAAGAGTAAACGGGAAAGCGCCGGGCGGCTTATCGGTGCGGAGACCGGAAGATTTGCCGGGTAACTCCCCGGCTCCGCGATACGTAATTCAGTAGTGGCGAGATAATGGGCCCCTGCAAATGGACGGACCAAAGTACACGTTCGGAGACAACGAGCAGGCAAGTCTGCGGCTGCGCCGACTTGCGGAGATTTACGAGCCCGAGACACGCGCGCTACTTCAGGAGGGCGGGATACACGCGCCGCGTCTGGCGGTCGATCTCGGTTGCGGACCTGGCTGGTCCACGCGACTGATTCGAGATGTGCTGGGTCCCGAGAGAACGGTCGGCCTAGATGCGTCAGACCGATATATTGCGGAGGCTCGCAAGCAACATTTGGGCTTGGAATTCGAGGTCCATGATATCGCGCATGCCCCGTTTCCGGTACTGACACCTGATGTGATGTTCTGCAGGTTCTTGCTGACGCACGTAACGACCGTTGCGGAAGTGCTTCGCACCTGGGCGAGCGTAGCCGCTCCGGGAGCGCTGCTATTTGTTCATGAAACTGAGTCCATGGAGACGGAGAACTCGTCGCTCAGACGCTACTACGAGATGGTAGCGCAGCTTCAAAAGCATTACGGCCAGACACTGGAAGTGGGCAGCATTCTGGAAGCGTGTTTTGAAAACAGCGGATGGCGGCTGAAGGAAAACAGGCGACTTCTTCTAGAAAAGCCCGCCGATCAGATGGCCGGTCTTCATTTGGCAAATCTTCGCACATGGCGCCGTGACGCCTATGCATCTCAAGCTTTTGATCCGAACGAAGTCAATCGGCTTGAGGCATCTCTGGAACAGATCGCACTGGAACTGGGGAAGGGCAGAGTCGTTGTAAATGCCGCGAGACAAATAATCGCCCAACACGCGTGGCAGAGTTAACGGTTGTCGTCCACTCGTCTAGTGGCGGGCGAGAGCGGAGCGGCCGGGGAAGCGCGCGGCGGAGCCTAGCTCTTCCTCGATACGCAGGAGTTGGTTGTATTTGGCGATGCGGTCAGTGCGAGAGGCGGAGCCGGTCTTGATCTGACCCGCGCCCATGGCCACGGCGAAATCGGCGATGAAGGCGTCTTCAGTTTCGCCGGAGCGGTGCGAGATGACCGCGGTGTAGTTCGCTTTGCGGGCCATTTCGACGGCTTCAACTGTTTCGGTGACGCTGCCAATCTGGTTCAGCTTGATGAGGATCGAATTGCCGATTTTTTCGGAGATGCCGCGCGCGAAGATTCTGGGATTGGTGACGAAGATATCGTCGCCGACCAACTGGATTTTCTGGCCGACATCGCGCGTGAGCAGTTTCCAGCCGTCCCAGTCCTCCTCGGACATGCCGTCTTCGAGGGACACGATGGGATACTGGCGGACCCAATTGCTCCAGAATTCGACCATCTGCTCGGAGGTGCGCGCGGATTTGTCCGATTTCTTGAAGATGTATTTCTTGCTGGCGCGATCATAGAATTCGCTGGCGGCAGGATCGAGCGCGACAGCGATTTGCTCGCCGGGCTTGTAACCGGCGGCGGTGATGGCTTCGAGGACGCGCTCAAGCGCTTCCTCGTTGGATTTCAGATTGGGCGCGAAGCCGCCTTCGTCGCCGACGGCTGTGGAGTAGCCGTTTTTCTTCAGCACGGCTTTCAAGTTGTGGAAGACTTCGACCCCCCAGCGGAGTGCTTCGCGGAAATTCGGCGCGCCGAGCGGCATCACCATGAATTCCTGGACGTCCACGGAATTATCGGCGTGCGCGCCGCCATTGAGAATATTCATCATGGGGAGGGGAAGGATGTTGGTCGAGGTGTTGGTGGAATATTTCGCGAGATATTTGTAAAGCGGCTGGCCGGCGGCAGAGGCCGCAGCGCGCGCGGCGGCCATCGATACGGCGAGGATGGCATTGGCGCCGAGATCGGACTTATTCGGAGTGCCGTCGGCTTCGATCATACGGCGATCGAGGGCGCGTTGATCGGAGGCGTCGAGGCCAGTGACGGCTTTGGCGATTTCGGCGTTCACGTGAGCGGCTGCTTTCTGCACGCCCTTGCCGAGATAGCGAGATTTATCGCCATCGCGAAGCTCGATGGCTTCGTGTTCGCCGGTGGAGGCGCCGGAAGGTACCGCGGCGCGGCCAACGATGCCGCCATCGAGGCAAACATCCGCCTCGACCGTGGGATTGCCGCGCGAATCGAGAATTTCGCGGCCACGAACGGCGATGATCTTGGTGGACATTCCTCTCTCTCCGTGAAAGCCGGGATTATCGCACGAGTTTGCTCGCAGAAGCCCTTAAGTGTTAGCTCAATCGAGGGTCCGTGCCGGGAACGCGGCTAGTGCGCTGCCGCGTCGGATTGCACGGCGCAGGCCAGGTTTCCCTCAGTATCGAGGAATTTGACGATCCAACCCACGCCAGGAATCGCGGCTTTCTTCATGACGATTTTTCCGCCATTTGCTTCGACAGCGCGGGCGACGGCGTCGACATCTTCGACCGTGAACGAGCATTCGTAGCCGATCACGGGCTGCGGGGCGACGTTGAACTTGCGCGACTGGATGGCGCCGATGTGCAGAGCGGGATCTTTCGACGCGTCCGGCACGATCTGGCAAAAGTCGGACATCGGAACGCCCATGGTATCGAGGCCCTGGAACGACCAGCCGAAGACGCCGCCATAGAACTTGCGCGCGCGATCGAGATCATCGGCGTGAATCGCGAAATGCGAGACCTGGTTGGACATTTAGTCTCCGAGCTAGATATCGAGGTTGACGACGTCGAGGGCGTTGTCCTCGATGAATTTGCGGCGCTGCTCCACGTTTTCGCCCATCAACGTGGAGAAAATATCCTCGGCGGCGACGGCGTCTTCGAGGCGCACTTTCAGGAGCGTGCGTGTTTCCGCATTCATGGTGGTGGCCCAGAGCTGGTCGGGATTCATTTCGCCAAGACCCTTGAAGCGCGTGATGGTGAAGTCTTTCTTGGCGTCCTCGAGGACGTAGCTGAGGAGCTGCTGCGCGCTTTCCTTGGTGGCTTTGTCGCCATTGTGGGTGATGGTGAAGGGCGGCTTATCGTTTTCCGCGATGGCCTGGCGCAGGGTGCGCAGGCGCTTGTAGTCCGGCGAAGCGGCGAGCGCCCAATTGACGCGGCGTTCTCCGCCATTTTTTAGAAGCAGCTCGTGGAGGCTGTGCTCTTCGTCAAACTCGAGCTTGGCTTCGAGATCGAGCTTGGCCTTTTCAATGGCTTTGGCAAATTCCTGGAGCTTCTTCTTATCCGCAAAATCGGTTTTCTTTTCGAGGTCGCTTTCGGCAAGCAGCTCGACGAGTTTCGCGTCGCGCAGGCGGCGAGTGAGTTTCGCGGAGACCTGGTCGTACTCCTGAATATTCAGAAGAAACTGCGTGAGGTCGCCGCCTTCGAGCGACTTGCCGGTCTTGGATTTGACGACGTGCTCTTCGGTGGCGCGCTTCATCAGCTCACGGGAAAATTCGCGTTCATCGCGAATGTAGCGATCCATTTTGCCGCGCTTGACGCGATAGAGCGGCGGCTGAGCGATGTAAATATTCCCCTTTTCGATCAGCTCGCGCATGTGGCGGAAGAAAAATGTGAGCAGAAGGGTGCGGATGTGGCTGCCGTCGACGTCCGCGTCGGTCATCAGAATGATTTTGTGGTAGCGGAGTTTCGAGGCGTCGAAATCGTCCTTGCCGATGCCGGTGCCAAGCGCGGTGATAATGGCGCGAATTTCCTCGTGGCCGAGCATTTTGTCGTAGCGGGCCTTTTCGACGTTGAGGATTTTGCCCTTGAGCGGCAGGATGGCTTGATAGCGGCGATCGCGACCGCCTTTGGCCGAGCCGCCGGCGGATTCGCCCTCGACCAGGAAGAGTTCACAGCGAGCGGGATCGCGTTCCTGGCAGTCGGCGAGCTTTCCGGGCAAGCCGCTGGAATCGAGCGCGGATTTGCGGCGGGTAAGTTCGCGGGCTTTGCGGGCCGCTTCTCGCGCACGGGCGGCGTCGATGCACTTGCCGATGATTTTTCGCGCGATAGAGGAGTGCTTGTCGAAATATTCACCGAGCTTTTCATTGACGAGTGATTCGACCAGGCCCTTAATGTCGCTATTGAGTTTGCCCTTGGTCTGGCCCTCGAACTGAGGCTGCGGCAGCTTCACTGAAACGACGGCGACGAGACCCTCGCGGACGTCGTCGCCGTTGATGGAGACTTCGTCCTTCTGCTCCTTGAGCAGGCCGAAGGAATTGGCGTAGTAGTTGATGGTACGCGTGAGCGCGGAACGGAAGCCGGCGAGGTGCGTGCCGCCATCGACAGTGTTGATCGTGTTGGCGAAGGCGAAAATATTTTCGGCGTAGCTATCGTTGTACTGCACGGCAATCTCGATATCGACTTGCCCGCGCTTGCCTTCCATGTAGATAGGCGAATCGTGGAGAGTGCCCTTGCCGCGGTTCAGGTGCTTGACGAATTCGGAGATGCCGCCGGTGAAGCGGAACTCCGCTTTTTTCCCTGAGCGTTCGTCATCCAGGGTGATTTTGAGGCCCTTATTTAGAAAGGCGAGCTCGCGAAGGCGCTGCGACAACGTGTCAAAGCTATAGGCGGTGGTAGTGAAGATCGACTGATCGGCATGAAAAGTGATTTTCGTGCCGGTTTTTTTGGTTTTGCCCGAAGCCTTCAACTTCGAAGTGGGGATTCCTTTTTCGTAGGACTGTTCCCAGACTTCACCTTCGCGCCAGATTTCGAGATCGAGCCAGTCCGAGAGCGCGTTAACGACGGACACGCCGACGCCGTGAAGGCCGCCGGAAACCTTGTAAGTCTCGCTATCGAATTTTCCGCCGGCGTGGAGCACGGTCATTACCACTTCGGCGGCGGGCTTTTTTTCGGTGGCGTGCATATCGACGGGAATGCCGCGGCCGTTGTCGATTACGGTGACGCTGTCGTCTTCATGTACGAGCACATTGATTTCGTCGCAGGAGCCGGCCATGGCCTCGTCGACCGAATTATCGACAACTTCCCAGACGAGGTGGTGCAGGCCCAGCTCACCGGTTGAGCCTATGTACATGGCGGGGCGTTTGCGAACGGCTTCGAGTCCGCCGAGGACTTTAATCGAAGTCGCGTCGTACTTGTGCCCAGCGGCCGGGATTTCTTTTTCAGCCATGAATTATTGCGTCTCCCTCAGATGTTGCGTGCTGCGGTGGTGCTGGGTGATGCGTGGGAAGGCGGTCGCGCGGAGTAGCCCGAGACTTGCCTTGCCCATTGGTCCCCGCCGCGAGAAATTTCTCGCTCCGGCCGGGACTCGAAGGGTGTTTTTGGAGCTTCATCCCGTCCGGTTCCGAATTTTCGGGCGGACGCGGCGAAACTCTTTTTCCCCCAATCGGGGGATTATTCAAACCAACTTACGCCGCGATTGAGCCCCCGCGTCTGGCTCGGCGAGCAGAAATCGGGCGCGAATTGGGCCTAAATCAGCCTATTTAAGAGGAATCCGCAAGCACCTCAATTTTACCGGATTGGACAGTAACTCACAAGGTGATTCTGTGCCGCATATCGGATATAGCACATTTATTTTCATGCAGTTAGAGACTGTTGGGAAAGACGTTCCTAAGCCGATTCCGTGGGGATGCCAGCGGCTCCAAAGCACAATCTGGGAACCAACGTATTTGGGGAGCCGCGATCAGATGCGCATCGGCATTACGACGTAGCGGTAGCGGCTGGATTCGTCGCCGAGGGGGCGGAGCTGCCCAGCGGACTGCTCATCTTTCAGCTCGAAACTGATGGGGCCATCGGCCGCAGCACCGAGAAAATCGAGCAAGTATTGGGCGTTGAAGCCGATGGCGATTGGTTCGCCGTTGAATTCTTTTTCGATGGCTTCCTTAGCTTCTCCGTATTCGGGGCTGGACGCGGAGATTTCCAGGCCTTCTTTGGCGAGCATGAATTTCACGGCATGTGAGCGCTGATCGGCGAGTTGCGAAACGCGGCGCAACGAATCCTGCAATTCGCCGCGCTCGATTACGACAGTCTTATTCACGTCGCGTGGCAGAACCGCCTCGTAATTCGGGAATTGCCCTGTGAGCTTGCGACAAGTAAGCAGACGGCCATCGAACTGGAAGAAAAGATGGCTTTCGTCCTGGGCAAATTCGACCGAAGCCTCATCACTCGCCTGTGCAGCAAGCCGTTGTACTTCGCTCATGGCTTTCTTGGGGACGAGTACGCGTGTCTCGTTCGAAAAGCCCTCAAACTTGTGATCCGTCTCGACCATGGCCAGCCGGTGGCCGTCGGTGGCAACCATAGTGATCGAGTTTGGCTTTAGGACCAGCAGCGCGCCATTGAGCGTGTAGCGCGACTCCTCCATCGAAATAGCGAATGTGGTTTTCGCGATCACGCTCGCCAGTAGTTTGGCGGGAATTTTTATCAGCGCGTGCGGAAAATCGGGGAGCGCGGGAAAATTATCCTTCGACATCCCGACCAGCTTGTAAGTTTTGCGATCGGAGGTGATCTGGACCCAGTGGTTTTCAAGCAACTTGAAGCGAATTTCTCCGTCGGGCAGCAACCGGACGAGATCGAGAAGTTTTTTGGCTGGAATGGTGCCGGCGCCTTCTTTTTTGATCTTAGCTTCACACGATGTGCGAATGCTAAGTTCGAGGTCAGTGGCGGTGATGGTCAGCCGATTATTTTTCGTCTCACACAGGAGGTTTGAGAGGATAGGGATCGTGGTCTTGCGCTCGACGACACCTTGAGTTAGCTCAAGCTCCTCGAGTAGGTCGTACTTCTTTACGGTGAATTCCATCTCGGGTGCGGTCCTTGCACTAGTCTCTGGGCTCATTTTCGGTTGCGGCTACTGTACTGCCTTTCTATATTTTAATAAAGTTATAAGAACCGTCGCCGTCTCCGCAACTGTGGATTCTGCGGAAAACATTGTAAGTCGCGAAGCGCGCTGACTTTTCCCATTCTAGATCCCTGTGGAAAGCGGCGCGCATTGGTGGAGCGAAACAACACAATGACTGTGATGGCCCCAACCCCGAAAGTCTTGCACAGCCGATTCACAGTCAAGAACGGCCACTCTGCCTCGTTTATCTATGAAGTCTATCCAAATGAATCGAGTAGCCTGTTGATTGTCTTGTTTAAATCTTTGTCTGTCTGGCGGAGCAATTCAATTTTATTGATCGAATGCAGCACTGTGGTGTGGTGCTTGCCGCCAAACTGCTTGCCGATCTCGGGAAGCGAAGCAGTGGTGAGCTGCTTCACGATGAACATGGCAACCTGACGCGGGAAGGCAATCATTTTCGAGTTGCTGCGAACCTTGAGATCCTGCGCGCGCATTCCGAAATGTTCGCCCACGCATTTTTGAATCTGCTCGATGGTGACTTTCTTTTCCTGAGTCTCGATGATGTTCTTGAGCACCTGCTGGGCGGTTGAGTGATTGATCTCGACGCCGGTAAGGGAAGCATAGGCCAGAAGTCGAATCAGCGCGCCTTCCAACTCGCGAATATTCGATTTGATCGAGCGGGCGATAAATTCCGCGACGTCATCGGGCAGATGGACGTGTTCGCTATCCGCCTTCTTCTGCAGGATGGCGATTTTCGTTTCAAGATCGGGCATCTGGATATCGGCAATCAAGCCCCATTCGAAGCGCGAGCGCAGCCGCTCCTCGATGGACGAAATCTCCTTGGGAGGGCAATCGGAGGAGATCACGATCTGCTTTTGCTGGTCGTGGAGAGCGTTGAAGGTATGGAAAAACTCCTCCTGGGTGCGCTCGGCGCGAGCGATGAATTGAATGTCGTCCACCATGAGGACGTCCATGTTGCGAAAGCGGTCGCGAAACGCGGCCATGCGCTCGAAGCGAATCGAGGCGATCACCTCGTTTGTAAACTTCTCCGCGCTCACATAGGTAAGCCGCAGCGCCGGATTGCGCCGTTTGAGCGCATGGCCGATCGCTTGCATCAGATGCGTCTTGCCGAGTCCCACACCGCCATAGAGGAACAGGGGATTGTAGGATTTCGAGGGCTGCTCGGCCACGGCCACGGCTGCGGCGTGCGCAAATTGATTAGAGGAGCCCACGATGAACTTGTCGAACGTGTAGCGCGGGTTGAGCTGATTATTCGATGAATCGAAATCGAGGTTGGCCTGCGGCGAGACGGCCTGGTTCGCCAGAACAGGCTCAGCATCGGCGCACACGAATTCCAGGATCATTCCGGGACGGCCAATTTCCGTCAAAACCGCTTGCAGAATCTCGCCGTATGTGTCGCTCAGGCGTTTGCGGAAAAGGCGGGTAGGGACACGAATGATCAGGCGAGTATCTTCCACGCGCTCCTGGCGAGTGGGGCGAAACCAGGTAGCGAAACTGTGGGGGTTTACGCGGCGTTCGGTGTGCTGCAGAACCTTGTCCCAAAGGGTCATCGAGAAAATAAGTCCTCAAGCATTTTCCACCGGTGTGGAAATGCTGTGGAAATCCCCTCCTTCAATCGGAAAGGGGTTCAGTTGATCAAGTTAACAGGTTCGACTTAGTGGAACGCGCCAGGCCCCAGATCGGATCACGATTCCTTACGTTCACATGCAACCACATCAAATACGCGAGCGGGATTCTGCCTAAATGCGACGTTAGGAGCAAGAGAAAATTTCGGGAATATTCAGGACATGCTCAACAGAAGATTCACAGCTTTTCCACAGCACGGTTTGGCAACGAATAACATGCGCCGACTGCGCCGCCCTCGCGTGAAACGGGCTTCTTAAGCTCGAGGCAACAAAGCGCGTTGGTTGGAATTTCCACAGGCCGAGTTTCAACAAGGGGTGCCATCCATCCATTTCATTAGCCGCTCAAGCCAACGAAGCGGCGGAAGCCGCGACTAGTCCAGGCGAAAATTGAGGCGGTCGATCGAGCGGGCGCGGCCAGCGGACTCGTCCACATCGATGAGCACGGTGTTCATTTGCACGTCACCTTCGGCGACAACGAAACGTGCGGGCAGCGCATCGAGAAAGCGCTTCAGCACGCCTTCTTTCTCCATGCCGATCACGGAATCGTGCGGGCCGGTCATGCCGACGTCGGTGATATAAGCAGTGCCGCCGGGGAGGACGCGAAAATCGGCTGTCGGCACGTGCGTATGCGTGCCGAGAACGGCGGAAACTTTTCCATCGAGGTACCAGCCCATGGCCTGTTTTTCGGAGGTGGTTTCGGCGTGCATATCGACGACGACGACCTTTACGTCCGGAGGAATTTTGGCGAGCTCCTCCTCGGCCTTGCGAAAAGGATCGTCGAGGGGGGCCATGAAGGTGCGGCCTTGCAGATTAAGGACGGCGTATCCAATTCCATTCCTGGCGCAGCCGACGAACAGGCCCTTTCCAGGCAAACCGTTTGGAAAATTGGCGGGCCGCAGGAGGCGCGGCTCATGAGGGAAAAACTCGATAATCTCCCGGCGGTCCCAGATGTGATTGCCGCCGGTAATCACCTCGATGCCCGAGGAGAGCAGGTCCTGTACGATACGCGGCGTTATGCCGAATCCGGAAGCGGAATTTTCGCCGTTGGCGATGCACAGATCGATCTGCCTCTGCGCCAGGATATCCCCAAGGCGGTCGTGCACGATCTTACGCCCGGGCGAGCCGACAATGTCTCCGATAAATAGGATTCTCAATGCAGATTTTTCTTCCAGATTCCCAAGTCGAACCCTTAGTTTCTAGTACGGAGGGGTCCACTTCGCCGTGCGCTGCTAGGCCCTGAACCCCACAAATAGGTGGGTGCCCAGCGCCTGCTTTCAGGCTTTCCCTGCCGGGGTAAACCGGCGGGGACGTGCACAAGGGCAGGACGACGCGGGCTCCCTGGGATCCAGTGTTGGTTCAATAGGCTTTCGCAACGTCACCTGCGTTGCAGGCCATCTCCGCAGCGTTCATTGTAACAGGAATTTCGGGGCGAAAAGTTGAGCCGGGATGTGCACGGCCTCTGGCGTTCACGTTCTCTTTGACGCTCGCGCTAGATAAAGCTTGCAGAGGGGCCAACCCTCATAGCAGATTACGATTCGATGGAGATTTCTCTCGACGGCCGGCGAAGGCGCGCCCTGCTGCTGACGTCTATCGCCGTCGCGGCAATCTTAATTTGGCAAGCGAGTGTCCTCTGGCTGGCGCGGCACCGGCTTGAATCCGGAAACCTGGCGTTGATGATGCGCGGCATAGCGTTGACGCCGGGCGATGGAGCGGGGTGGGATCGCATCGGGCAGCTGCGGCAATCGGATTTTGCGAATTTGAATATCGCCAGGGCCGTCGCGGCCTACCGGAAAGCGGTCACGGTCGATCCGCGGTCTCCGCATTATTGGCTGGACCTTGCAACCGCGTACGAAGTGGCCGGCGACAATCCGCAGGCACAGGACGCCTACGCTCATGCCAAGGCGGCCTCTCCTCTTTCCGCGGAAGTTGCTTTCTCTTACGGGAACTTTCTCATGCGCGATGGGAATTATCCGGAGGCCTACAAAGAACTTCAGCAGGCCGTCCGCTCCGATCCCAAGCTCCTGCCATTGGCGATTTCGCGCACTTGGCGCGCGCTTGACGATGTCGATGGACTGAATCAGATGCTGCCAGCCACCAGCGACGCGTACGTGCAGGCGGTTGATTTTTTCGCGTCCACCCATCAGATGGAGCCGGCTCTGATGGAATGGCAGCACCTCATCGCGCTCGGCCAATCGGTGAGCCTGCCGAGCACGTTTCCGTTTCTTGACGAACTGATTCGCGAGGATCGTGCTGACGACGCCCGGCGCGTTTGGCGTGAGGCATTGGCTGCTGCCGGCCTGCCCCACGAGGAGCCGCCCGGGCGTTCCCTGATTTGGAACGGAGACTTCAAACAAGATTTCGCAAATGGGGGGCTGGGCTGGCGATGGAGTCCAGTGCAAGGCGTGGCAATCGATTTCGACGCCGAGCCGGCGCCGGAAGGATCGCGCGCATTGCGGCTCGATTTCAGCGGAGGAAGCAACGTCAACCTGGGAGCGCCTCTGGAGTTTGTTCCGGTTCAGCCCCAAACCACCTACCGTTTCCATGCCTACATGCGTACGGAAGACGTCACCACCGAGAGCGGCCTGCGATTTTCGATTATCGATCCAAATCATCCCAACGCCGTAGAAGTGCTGACGGATAACTTCACCGGAACGCATGTGTGGAGGCTCGTGGATGCCGTTGTGGCCACAAGTGCCCAAACGCACTTCCTGCTGGTTCGGCTCTTTCGAGCTCCGAGCCGGCTTTTCGATAATCAATTGAGCGGAACCGTGCGGATTGCAGGAGTCTCGCTTGTGGAGACCGGCGCCAAAGCGGAGCGGCCACCGCAATGAAGGTGCTGCGTGGCGGATTGCTTATTCTCTTTGCCGGCGCTGTGCTGGCGTTCGGAGCCGTCGACGTATGGTCCCAATCGCTGCTGGAGGCGGGCGCAGCGGCGCTATTCGTTCTCTGGGCTATCCTTGCGATTCGGGATCCCGAGGCGCGGATTCAATGGAGCCCGCTCAATTGGCCTTTGCTGGCACTGATCTCGATCGGGCTAATGCAACTCCTGTTTCGCGGCACCGCGAATCCCTTCTTGACGCGGGTTGAAGTTCTTAAGTTCGCGGCGTACTTTCTGCTCTTTTTTTTGACGGCGCAGGCCTTTCGAACTCGCCGGGATTTCTGGCTGCTAGCCTGGTTCCTTATGCTGCTGTGCTTCGCGGTTTCGCTGCAAGGAATCACGCAGCACTTCACATCTTCCGGCGACATTTATTGGACGGATGCTTTCAACATCCAAACCGCCTTTTTTGGGCCCTACGTAAACCGCAATCACTTTGCGGGCTTCGTGGAATTGACGCTGCCGACCGGATTGGCGGTCATGGCATTTCGCTGCGTGCGCCGCGAGATCGTGCCGCTGGTAGTGCTGCTATCGATTGTTCCGATCAGCGCCCTCGTACTTTCCGGTTCACGTTCCGGCATTGTCGGGTTCGTTTTCGAGATTGCCGTCCTTGCATTACTGGTAAGGAACCGAAGTGCGGCACGCTGGAAGGCGCCGCGGATAATCGCCGCAGGTGTGGTAGCGCTGATCGCGCTGGCGCTCGTCGCCTGGGTAGGAGCGGGGCTGGCAATCCAGAGATTTTCGCTTCTCAGCGTGCACGACCTCCCGCTCGGCCGCCGCACGTCGATGGCTCGAGGCGCCGCTCACATTTTCCGCGACTATCCGCTGAAGGGATGCGGCCTCGGAACCATGGTGGATGTCTACCCGCGCTATGAAACCGTTTATGATGGGCGGCTGGTCGACCACGTCCACAACGATTACATGGAGGGCTTGGCTGAGACAGGCCTTCTAGGCGGATTATGCGGAGTGTTTTTCCTGTGGGAGTTCTATCGCGAGTCGCGAAAGGCTTTCCAGGCCCAGCAGGCTCATCTATCCCTGGCGCTTCATGCCGCAGGAATCGCGGCGGTAGCCGGCCTTTTGTTCCATAGCCTTGTGGATTTCAACCTGCACATCCCGGCCAACGCACTGCTATTTCTGCTGCAAGTCTTTATCGCGACATCGCCGCCCTTGCCGCCCAGAGCGTCGCGCCTCCGCCACTTGAAAGCTCAAAGGGAAGTTTCCGCAGTCTAAAGAGGACGATCGGCTCACACTACTGCACAGGGTCGAAACCGGCCATCAGGAATTTGCGAGGTCGCCCGGCAGTCTCAGAGGAGTTCGATAACTCTCTACTCAGCGTTGTAGAGCCGTAGCCATTTCCAGACCAGTCCTAAGAAATGTCCGAACGCCCCTCCAACCGCCCAGCCCGCCATTACGACCGACAAGCAGAGTATCCAACCTGACCACCGCGCCGTGCCGCTAAGGCGGGGTATCTCGGTTGCGCCGCGCCAGAGATCGACTCGGAACAAGAACCAAGCCAAAAGACAGAAAAGCGCCCCCCCAAACAACGCCGGACCGAGATATTCACCGGGAATTCTTTTTACTCTTGCCCAAGTCAGCCACTCCGGCCGGTGGCTCAGCCGATTTCCCGCTGCCTGAGAGCCTGTCGAGCACTTTCTCCAAAGTCGAGACTCGGTCATTTGTTTGCCGAATTTCATTTGTGTCATCCGTTAGCTGCTTATTCAAATCAGCATTCTGGCGGTAAAGGTTCGCCCCGAAGGCGAGAAGGGATAGGGTCAAGCCGAGAAAAGCGATCACGGCGCCGACGCCCAATCTGCGCCAAGTGCGGACCTCTTCTCTCATTTCGAAAAGTGAACTGACAATCTTGTGCGACTTCTGCCAGCCGAGGGCACCCAGGGGGCCTGCCGTGTAGAACGAATACGTTTCCCCGTCTACAGGTTGCGGCTCCTTGTTCTTTGCCCCGTTTATGTACTCTTTCTTCCTGTCGAGCGACAAGCCACTGAGCAGCTTCGTCGTCTTTTCGAAGTCGATCGTTGCGAACTTTTCTCCACGCTTGATGATGATGTCCGTCTCAGTAAGGTTATAGAGTGGGCACGAAAGCTTACCGGAGAAACCGGGGTCAACCTGTGGCCCGGTCCCCAGCAGAATCCCGCTGTATACCCAGTCAACCCGCAGGTTGAATCGAGCGATGACATAGTAGGGAAGCTGTAAATACTCCTTTGTGCTTACGAATATAATCGAGTTCTTCTTAAAGACTATGGAGCCGCGTTCTTCCGAAAGGCAACGCTCAACGCCATCACTGTCTATGCATGGGTCCCCGATCGTGAGCGTATAGGCGGCTGGCCGTAGATTCTTCGGCTCATAGGTCTCTTTTGAGATCAGCAGCCCTTCAGTGCAAAACCTATGTATCTGGTTAGACAAGAGAATTCCATGGTCTGACTCGTTTGGGTCCTCATACTTGAGTCGCTCATTGAATTGAGGTTCCATCACGTGTCCTCCCTACATTCCCAACGATGCGACCAAAGTTGAGGCCGACCCGGGCCCGCACTGCGCGTTAGCGATGCCGGGAATCACTACGTCGTTAAGCGAAGGTCCTGTTCCCAAGAAGCGACACGGCACTCCAGTCTCAAATGTCATGCGACCGACGAACGAAGTGGCTTCTAGCGTGAGGTCCCGCCAGTCTTTTGCCCCTCGATTCAGCGCGTTGAGATAGTCGAGCCCATTTACGGCAACATGCGTGGGTCGATTGGCGACCACTGCTCTCTTGGCTAAATCCCAATCAAAACGCGCGACCCGCCTAACTTTGTGAGTAACGCTGGTGTATTCTTGAACCGGTCGCCGGTAACCGCTCTCGATCTGAAGTTGCTCCCAGGTGATTTCACCCTTCAGAGGCCCGGCTTGTTGCCCGGCGACCCTTATCGGAAAGGTTCGGAATACAACCACAATATCCGTCACAAGTCTTGGGCTTACTCCAACCTCGCTCAAGAACCCTGCCGCGGTGGTATCTCGGGAAGTCGTGCGAGGGTAATGATCGGAATGGTAAAGAGACAGGCCAAAGCCTTGCGTACCCTCGATCAACACTTTTCGTCCGTCATCTAACCCGGAGTTGACTTCATCACTTACATTCGTCAGGTATGTGGCTAGCCAGGGGTGCTCGTCGACCACATCTTTCGCCAGCCCCGCATCATCGCCCCTCAGTATCCTTCTTGAGAGAGCGGCACCCACACCGCAAAGGGTGGAGCTAAGTCTCTCGCGCAAACGAAGGGCTCGCTCTGCCTCACGGTCCCTTTCCTCGATGATGAAACAATTTCGGTCAATCCCGATCCTGCCGGGAGGAAGAGAGAGGAACTCAATTTCTTTCTTCAGGATGGTTGGATCAATCAACGCTCCCGCCGGGATTAGTAGCCGCGTGCGAGGATTGACGAAACCTGTGGGAAGCTGACGAAGGATGATCCTCCTCCCATTCTCGTCGACGAAGGAGTGCCCGGAATTAGGCCCCCCGCAACGCACGCAAATGTCGATGTTTTCCTGCTTGGTAATGAAGGCAGAGACTTTTCCCTTCCCCTCAGAACCAAACTGTCCGCCAACTACGACCCAAAGACTCATACGTGTCCGACCCTCCTGAAACCTGAAATCGCCTCGTCGATGACTAGATAGAGATTCTCTAGGGAACCATCATTCCTAATCAACAACTCAGCCCTTGACCGGAGCGCTTCAATCTGCTGCTCAACTGGATGCGAGTCCGCCGCCTCGAACGAGCCACGGTCTCTATATCTACCGTTGGCCCTTAGCCTTTCCCAGCGATACTCGCGAGGGCTATCTATATAGAGCAAGTGGAATGACGACAAGTAGGAGTTCCTGTGGACCTCGTAGTCGATGGGATGGCGCAGGCCGTCTACAGCGACATCGGCGTCGGGCTTCACCCGAGCAATAAGACGATTGTTGAGTTCGGTCTGCATGCCCCCGGCCATCACTTTCCATCCAACTTCCTGGAGGTGGGCCTTGCTCTCGAGATCATTGGCTAGCCACTCCGAGAGCACCTGGCTATACCGAAGATATTGAAATCCGTGCTCCGAACCTAAATATCGGCCAACCGAGGTCTTGCCTGAGCCGATACGGCCTGATATGCCGATGACGAGTCGCTCATCCCGCAACCGCTGAGAGTGGCTGAGCATGAACGAGGGATTCTACCTCAGGGCCGGAGTTTTCGGGAACCTTGTCGAGTCCGCTAGCTGCCACAATCTGGGCCAACTTGGAGTAGTTGAATTTCAACGACCGCGGCACGATGAGGTAGTCCTCCGATGCCGTGCCCAGAGCGATGTATTCGTTCGCAAGGTAAAACAGGCCTACGAGAGCGGAAGTGATGGCATCCACCTCATCGTGGGTAATGTTCGAAGTGAGAAAGTCACCGGTGATGCCCGCTCGCGACAGTCCCCATTTTAGCTCCTGCAGACTGGCTTTTTTCCGAGGTATGCCGAGAATGTCCTGGGCGGCACCGGGATAACTCTCAATCACTTTGCAATCGGCTTGGCGTAGCTCGCGCGCCAGGTTCATCCCGCGTCGGGTGAGCATCTGCATGCTCGGGAGAAGACACCAGAAGACCGAAATGCCCATCCTCTTGAGCGCCAGCTCACACTTTCGGTAGATCGGGACGTTCGGGCTACCGTATCCCTCCGGAATGGAGAGGGGCGAATCAATCGACACAATGTCCGGCTTCGCCGCGAGTGTCTCCTGTAGAAGTTCGTCGTCCGTTCGGATACTTTTGGTTGTGGCACGATCACCGGTCATCAAGGCCCATCCCGTTGCACGCTTCTCGCTGCCCGTGAGATCAATGCCGACAATCCGAAGAGGGTGGCCCAAGTCGGAACACTTCCTCAGAAGGCCTTGAACCAATTCCGTAGAGTCTAATTGCGCCGAAGAGCGGCCGAGGACTGCTCGCTTGTTTGATCGCGGTAGTTGTGCGACACCAGTGAATACGGGGCGAAGCGAGTTCTTGAGGAAGCCGGTCGTGCGCTTGCAGAGCCTGTCGTAGACCATCTCCATGATCGCTTTCAAATGAACCACATCTTCTGTGTTGTATTGGATTAACTCCTGCAACGCACCTGTCTCGCCGCGAAGATATCTCGCCCAGAGGACAGTCGCATCGAAGCCAGTGATATCCTCGACTGAACTGGCCCGCTTCAATCCCAACTTGCCCTCAATCGCCTTAAGGCCTCCCTTCATCCCCAGCTTACGTGCACTCCACCTCAGGTCGATGTGTAGCGGCGGAAGCGTAAGTGTTGGAAATGCGAGTCTGAGGAATCTCAGATCGAAGCTGGCTCCGTTAAACGTGACCATGAGCGAATATTTACGCAAATGAGTGGGGAGGTCCTGCAGGTTGTCGCCCTCGACAAACACTTTGTACTTCCGCCCGTCATACAGCCCCACCATCGTTACAGTATCAAAGACGGAGGAGAGCCCGGTAGTTTCGATGTCAAGGTATACACACTGATCAGCAAAGGCGGGAAACACGCGCCACACTTCGCCCAGTGCAGACAATCGCTCAAAGAACGCGGCGTCTTTGCGTCGAATGGCCTCACGCGAGAGCGGAATGTATTCGTCGAGCTTCTGTTGTAAGCGGGCGCCCACTGCGCCGAACCGTTTTTCAAAACGGTCTGCGTCATCCCAGTTGTGAATGCCCCGCTCCCAGAGCTCTAGCTCTGTCTGCTTGCCTATGCCCGGGATGTGAATAAACGTCTGTTGCAACATAGGCGTCCACAGCGTTGAGGTCTACTTTAATAGAAATTCTACTTAAATAGAATATCTATTTAAGTAGAATATCAGGCCAGCCAGCTTATTACTTAACGTCAGGAGCAGCCGATGAAGCCTAAGGGTTCCAGACACACCTTCGCTGAAAAACAACTGATGGCTCAGGTTGCGTCGGAGTTTGAGAAGAAGAAGAGGGAGGTGGGTGCCCAGGCGGCGGCCAAAGCGCTCGGTGTGAGCGTCCCGTCCTTTTACAATTACGTGGCCGGAACTGACTTGCCTCGCATGGAAGTTCTCAGAAGGGCACACAAAAAGTGGAATATTCAGTGGAAGCACATCGACTCATCGCAGTTTGTGGCCACAATGAAACTAGACAGTCCAGAGCAGTACGCCTTGCCATTCCTTGATGCCGTGCAAGCAAAAGATGTCCAGGTGGCGAAGATTCAGCGCCAAGGCAAGAACGTCCTGCAAATAGGGTTCAAGATTCGCTTCTCGGCCTAGAAGCGGAGCTCAAAGGGGGCCTGCGGTTTAGGGGGACAACTCGGGCCAAGAATTTGCGAGATCGTCGCCGTAGCGGCTCAACTCAATGCCACTGCCGACCGGCAAGAGCACCGAATCGATCTTGGAATGAGATCGCGCGTGCCTTCGATATTTCATTGCTTCAGGCAAGTACTCTTCTGGGCGGAGCATATTATCGGCCACTACGATAGCGCCCGGATTGAGTTTCGGATAAAACAGATCGAAGCACGAAACGTAAAGGTCCTTCCACAGATCGAGAAGCACGAAGTCGAATGGGCCATCAAGCGAGGCGATCGTTGTCAGCGCGTCTCCGAGGAAAAATTCTACCTGCCCATCGAGGCCTGCCTTGGCGATCATCGCGCGAGCATATTGTTGTTTCGACGAATTGATTTCCAGGCTGAACACCGTGCCGCCGGTCTTGCGGGCTGCCTCCGCGAGCCAAAGAGTGGAATAGCCATACGAACTTCCGAGCTCGAGGATCCTTCGCGCCCCCGCACCCTTCGCGAGTATGTTCAGAAGCCGCCCTGTATCGTGTCCGACTGAAAGCATGAACTCATCGCGCCTGCTTCAGCCATTCCTCCTCCGACATCTGCATGATGTGTGGGGATTCCTTGGCTGCACGCGCTTCGTATTCGGAGAGAACTCCCCTGGATTTTCTGATCCATCGATGCGTCTCCCGGACTCTTTAGCTTGCGTTATGTAATTGGGGCTATCACGGCTCGATCGTAAGAACTTCAGGGGACGGCCGCGGCGAATAAAGTTTTTCGACGATATTCTTTCGGCGATCCAGCACCGCCCGCTGGTTGAACGATCCCTTATCCGTGATCTCACCGGCATCGAGCGACGGCGGTTCCTCCGCCAGGATGGCGCGAGCCACTCGGTTAGAGCTGCCTGTCGATTCGCTCGCAAGCGATTTCAGCAGAGATAGAAATTTACCGCGCACCGCATCGTGGCGCAGAGTATCCGCGGCGGCGGCATCGGCCGGCAGATCGGCGCACAGCGAGCGGCACGCGTCCAGATCGGGAAAGATCAGCGCGGCTACGTAGTCGCGATCCAGTCCCGCAATCACCACGTCTCGCACCAATGGCGCAAAGTGGCCGATAATCTTCGCTCGCAACGGACCGACGCTCACCCAAGTTCCATTTCCCAATTTGAAGTCTTCGGCCAAACGCCCGTCGAACAGCAGCCCCTTATTCACGTCACTCGGATCGACAAATCGCACGGCGTCGCCAAACGAGTAAAATCCCTCGTCATCAAAAACTCGACGCGTCAATTCAGGTTCGCGCCAGTAGCCGGGCGTGACATTTGGTCCTCGAACGCGCGCTTCCATCTTGCCGCCATGCGGAATGAGTTTTACCTCCACTCCCGGAACGGGTATGCCAATGGTGCCAGCCTGATCCGTCTCCCACGTGGTTTGCATCGCCATGGGAGACGTTTCCGTCGAGCCCAGGCCGGTTGCCATGATCACGCGTTCGCCGCACGTCTCGAGCGCCAGTTCCCGGTAAGCGTCCCATACCGGTTGCGAAAGCCCCGCGCCGGCATAAAACATCAGCCCCAGGCGGCGAAAGAAGTTCACCCGAAGCTCGCGATCCGCGCGCAAGAAGGGCAGCAAATCCTCGTAGCCCTTTGGCACGTTAAAATAAACGGTGGTGGAAATCTCGCGCAGATTCCGAACTGTCTTCTCGATTGAGCCAGGTCCCGGCTTGCCATCGTCAATATAAAAAGTCCCGCCGTTGTACACCGCGATTCCGACGTCGTGGTTTCCTCCGAAAGTGTGATTCCACGGCAGCCAATCGACAATCACCGGCGGCTCATCCTCCAAAAACCCAAAGATCTGCGCGATCATCTGCTGGTTGCTGCAAATCATCCGGTGCGTGTTGATCACACCTTTCGGCATCGCGGTCGAGCCGGACGTGAAAAGGAATTTTGCCGCCTTATCAGCATCGATCCCCAGGTGCGCCACTTCCACCCCGCGCGTTGGCTTCGTCGCTAAAAGCTCCGCAAACAGCGCCGCCTTGCGGTCCTGCGGAGGGTTCGTAGTAGCGACAACTTCCACGTCGCCGTCCAAAGCCGTTTCGATGGCTCGCCTGTACCGCGCGCCATCCGACACAAACACCATGCCCGGCGTAAGAATATTCAGGGTGTGCCGCAGCTTCCCAAAATCCCTGGAAACCAGCGAGTACGGCGGCGAAATCGGCGCGGTGGGAATCCCGACGTGCTGTCCGGCCATGGTCAGCAAAAAATGTTCCAGGCCGTTCTCGGAAAGAATCGCCACCGGCCGCTCGATCGAAAGCTTTCGATCCAGCAGCGCCTGCCCAATGCTCAGGACGGACTCGAAAGCCTGCCGGTACGTCAACTCGCGCCACTCGACACGCGCGTCGCGCTTGGCAATGCAAATTCGATTCGGCGCCGCCGACGCCCAGTGCGCCAGCCGGTCCGTCAGCACCTTTGAATAGGGTTTCAGCTCTTCATCCGGCTTGATCAACAGCGCGCCATCGGCGCGGCGCTCCAGCGAAGCCCCCGAGGTGCGCATTCGCACCTGCCTCACGCCTTGCGCGCGGACCATCTCTCCAGTCGAATGGTTTTTGTCGATCATTATTTCTCGTTAAATTTGCAACTGGCCGCTCTGCGGGAACCGTTTTCCGACTATCTTCCCTGGTTCATCGACGAATATTCTCCCACACTTTATTTAGGCGCTCCATGTTCGCGTCTGTGGACACCTCGCCCGCCGTCGTCACCACGGCGGGAGCGGATTCTCGAAGCACGCGAGGCAGGGTCAAGTTGCCAAAAGCAGCAATCCGAACGGCTGAGAGTACTATACGGTGCGGCCGGGTAACAAGCGGCTGAAAAAGCAGAAAGGCCGGGCTTTCGCCCGGCCTTCGTGGCACTTTTTGGCACTTTAATGTTTCTAGTTAGAAGGAAACGACGCTGCAAACTAGAAGCATTTTCCGCACAAATCGTTTCTAGCTAGAACGAAAACTTAGCCGCGAACTGGAACTCTCGCGGGTTGAGCATGGTCCTCGGCAAGCCGAAGGTGGGACTCGCATCGGTCGGAATAAACAGTGCGGCTCCGGGCACGGCCGGGAAAGCAGTAGCAATCGGCGTGAGAGCAACAGACCCGCCGGGCACTGGGATTCCACCGAAGGGACAAGCCGCGGCTCCGGCCTGAATAGTCCGGCTGACCGCGTCCCTATAGTGCCGCGGAATCGCATTGCCGCAGAAGACCGGCGATCCATAGACTGGGGTAATCTCATCCACGTTCGAGCGATTGAGCAGGTTGAAGGCGTCGACGCTCAGGTCCAGCTTCAAACCCTCCTTGATCTGGAAGTATCGCCCGAGGTGAAAATCCCACGCGTAAAGGGGATCACCGATATACGTATTCCTTCCAATCATGGTAGCGCAGGTGGCCGTAGTAGCGCAGTGGCCCGTGAGGGGCGCACCGCCGACGCGGTCCGTTGCTCCACCCGCGACGTCGTTCAGAGTATTCGCGCCGTAGAAAATCGTGAAGGGCCGCCCCGACTGCAGCGTAACGATGCTGCTGAGCGTGAAGTGCCGGACGAAGGTGTCCTCGGGCCCGGTGGCCGTGAAGTTTGTTACCAAGCGGTGGCGCGCGTCCTGGTTGGAGTTGGCGCGCTCCGACGCGTAATCGAACTGGTTCGGAGGCAGGTTGATGAACGTGGTGAAGTTTCCGTTGTCGATGGTGTGGGAATAGGTGTAGTTGGCAGTCAGGTTGAAGTCCTTGATACGCTCGATCACCGTCAAGGTTCCGCCGTGGTACACGGAATTCGCCACGTCATTGTTGTAGTCCTCGAGCCCTCCACTAAGCGATTGCAAGCCGCTGCCAAGCGCGCCTTGAAACCAAGGTCCTATGCCGGCGAGCGCGCCGGTCCCGAGCGTCGGAGTACCTGAGCTGCAGTTCGAGAAACTGCCATTGGCGTTGAGCTTCCCTGGGACCCATTCAACCAGTGGGTCGGTTGGGTTCGCCGCTTGTGCGGCATCCGTCGTACCCAATGGACATGGTACGTTGATGTTGTTTCCGCGAACCAATTTGTGGGCACCCACGAAAAGATAGCCGAGGTTGACTGCGAAACCGCCGCCGAATTGACGGTCCACCTCAAGACTGGCCTGCTCGGCATAGGGAGTCCTGGAATTGTGGTCCATTCCTCCCTCGCCAACGCCACACGCATTCGTAGTGAAACAAGTGCCCGCCATCGAGACACTGGCGGTCGGTGAGCCTGCGGCATTATATCCGCCGGTCGCGATAATGCCCGACGCGAAAGCAGCCGCACCCTGGCTGGCCGGGAATCCGAATATCTGGTAGCCCTGCTTAGCTTGTGCCAAATTCAACTGAAGATTGGGAAACTCTTGGGGCTGAATTCCGGCGCCGCTGCAAATGGCGGTGATGGAAGCAGGCGGATGATTACCGCATTGATAGCCGGCCACATCCTTCTGAGTGCTCGGGACGAAAAAGAAGGTGAGGTTTTGGCGGTCAAAGAATATTCCAAATCCGGCGCGAATTACAGTCTTGGTATCCGGCGAATAGGCAAGCCCAAGCCGTGGCTGCCACTCGTTGAAGTCCTTATTTACATAGCTCGCCAAGCCCGATTCATAGTCCCACCGCAAGCCATAATTAAGGGTTAACTTGGGAGTGATCCGCCACTGGTCCTGTATAAAGGGCCCCCAATAGCCATGGTCAATTTGCCGGCTGTACCGATTGAAGAACTGGGGCGGATAAGCATTGGCCCAGGTTGAATTGGGAAAGCCGGCTCCATTGAGCGGATTAGCCGTGGTGACAGTCGGGGTGCAAGGAGTGGCTGAGCACGCGTTCGGGTCCGGCGGGAGTGGCACGCCGGCGTAGGTGAACACCACGCCGTTATCTTGGGGAACCGCGCATTCGCCAGCCGCGGTATCGAGGCCCGTTCCCGCGGTCGGATAATTGGCGCCAACAGTTGTGTTGAAAAACTCAGCGAGGTTCGCCATGCACGTAACTCCGGGCACGAGCATGCGAACGGGATCGAAACCGGGGAAATTTTCCAAGCTCCAAAGGTAGTTGCCATCGAAGCCGAATTTGACTACGTGGTTGCCCTTCACCCAAGAAACGGAATCACCTAATTCGACCCTCGATTCATAGAGCCGGTCATTCGTTCCAAAGTTGTGGCCGATTTCGAGATCGTTGAGAATACTGAAATCCGGTTGTCCGGTCTCGCCCAGGAAGTTGTAATGCCGGCGCGCATATTGCGCGATTACAGTGTTCACCAGGTTAGGCGCGACTACCGAATCCAGCGTGGCGAAGACGGATTGATCGCGAACGAAAAGGTCGCGTCCGCCGCTGGGGACGCCGATGCCGCCACCGTCGAGTGTCTGGCCAACGAGTTCGCCGGAGTTGCGCGAATCTTCGACGTTGTAGCGAATTGCCAGCCGATTGTTGGAGTTGAATTGATGATCCAGCCTCGCAAATCCATTGTCGTTGTTGCTGGTCTTCAAGAAAGGTTGGAGAAATCCAAGCGCCTGGGTCTGGGTGATGTTGGCTGGATTACCGGCGAAATTGGGAAGACACGTATTAAGACCTTTGCTGCAACCCTCGGGAGCAAGTCCCATCAGCGCCTTTGCCTGATCGATGAGGAGGATGTTGTTGACAAGGTCAGGTGGAAACAGAGGAGACTCGGCATGCCGCTTGCCTTCGTAGTTGATAAAGAAAAAGGTCTTGTCCTTGGTGATGGGGCCACCGAGCGTCGCGCCGAATTGATTGTGCCGGTATGCCTTGGGCAGGAGCACCGACTGTAACCCCGGTTCCGGTTTCTGGAGCAGGTTGCGAGAGTTGAGGGCGGCGTTCTGGAAATATTCGTAGAGGGAACCGTGAAGCTGGTTCGTGCCGCTCTTGGTTACAATGTTGACGATTCCACCGAGTGCTCGGCCGGATTCGGCGCCGAAGCTGTTATTGACCACACGAAATTCCTGGACGGATTCCTGCGGAGGCGTAGCGCGCTGCACGCCGCTGGCGGTATTAACGAAATCCGCGCCATCCACCGTGATTTCGTTGCTGAACGAGCGCATGCCGCCGAACGATATCTGGGTGGCTTCGTACTCCGTAAATGTGGTGCCGAGGCTGGTGCGGCTGGTGGAGACGCCGGGAGTGAGTAGCGCGAAATCGGTGAAGAGGCGCCCGTTGATCGGCAGGGATTGGATCTCCTGCGTCCCGACGACCTGGCTGATTTCGGTCTTGGTCGGCTCAATGGTCTGCGCTTCGGTGGTTACGACAACGCGTTCGCCTTGGGACGCTAGTTGGAGAGCGGCATTGACCGTAGCGGTTTCGCCGACGGTGAGGACGATGCCGGTTTGGGTGTAATTCGCGAAGCCGCTGACGGAAGTCTTCAACTCGTAGGTTCCCGGCGTCACGCTTGCGAAGACGTAGTACCCAGAGTCATTCGTGGTGGCCGTGGACGTGGTGTTCGTAGCGACATTGCGCAGATCAATCGTCGCGCCCGAGACAGCACCGCCGCTAGGATCCGTTACGGTACCGTTCAATTGAGCGGTGGCCACGCCCTGTGCGAAGACAGAATTGGCGCACCCCAAGAAAACAGCAATTGCCAGGAAAACCAGCAGAGTCGAACGTCCCCTCATAAGCCATCCCCCTCGAGTGAAGCATGCAAATCGATTAGCGAAACCCACCCATTCAGGCCGATTTCAGACACCTAGAATTGATGCATGTGTAGCGCCCATGGCGGGCTTTGTCAAGGGTTTCATTGGATTTGTGTGCGAGAAAATGGCCAAACCGCTTTTGACGAACGGCGGGGCCATCTCCGGGTGCCAATTCGGGAAATGTTAGCGAAACGCATTGAGGAGGTGAATTGAAAGCTGCCATTCGAGGCCTGATCACCTAAGAACTTGACTTCGAGCGAGCCCAAAATGGGAGCGGCGGTGGCATGACGAAATTCGCAGCGCTCGGCTTCTGAGGTGCCGTCGGTGGAAACAGATCGCACGGCGGACGCATCTTCCGCCAAGGCGATTGCGGAACTCGGAAGGAGCAAAATCACGGCTGCATAGTATCGAAAACTTCGGGACGCTGTCTAGTTCTTTGGTGTGCGGGCGGCGCTAGGAGCATTGAGGGAACTTGGAATCAAAAGGAAACCGTGCGGCGCAGACGGACGGACCTTCCGCCCGAGCATTTTCGCGGGGCTGGGAGGCCAGGCGTCTGCGTAGGCAACTTCGCGGCGATTGCAAGCTAGATGGCGGGGAGCTGGGACGTACTCCAACCGCCGCCAAGAGCCTTGATGAGGAGAACGCTTGCGACGAGGCTGCGAGTGCGAACGTCGACGGCGGCGCGCTCGTCGCCGAGGGCGGCGCTCTGAGCGGTGGTTACTTCGAGGTAGTTGGCGACGCCTCCTTTGTAACGGCTGTTGGAGAGATCGAGAGAGTGCTGTGCGGCGGCGACCGCGGCGTCCTGGGTCTTGGTTTCGCTATCGAGAATACGCAAGGCGGCCAGATTATCCTCGACCTCTTGGAAGGCGGTCAACGTTGTCTGCCGGTAGTTGTCGACGAATTTGTCATAAGAGGCGCGGGCTTCCTCGGTGACACCGCGGCGCTGGCCGCCATCGAAAATCAGCTCGGCGGCCGACCCCGCAAGGGACCAGAATCCGCTGGGCCCGTCGAGGAGATTGCCGATTCGAGCGCTCTCAAAACCGCCTGTTCCGGTGATGGAGATGGATGGAAAATAAGCGGCGCGGGCGACGCCGATTTCCGCGTTAGCCTCCTGAACGCGTCTTTCGGCGGCGGCTACATCGGGGCGGCGCTCCAGCAATTCGGAGGGCAGACCGACCGGAATTGGGGGAGGAGCGTAGGAGAGGGGCAGAGGCTCCTGACTGAATTCGTAGCTGGTCTTGCCGATCAGAACGGCGATGGCGTGCTCGAAAGCGGCGCGCTGAACGCCGACGTCCTCGGCCTCCGCGCGAGTGGTTTCGAGCTGAGTTTGAGCCTGTGCCACATCGACATCAGAAGCGATGCCGCCCTGATAACGGCTGCGAGTCAGTTCGAGGGCGCGTTCGTAAGCCGTGACTGTGGAGTTCAGGAGCTGCTGCTCTGAATCGAGGCCGCGCAGTTGGAAATAGTCGAGGGCGAGCTCAGCATGGAGGCTCAGGTCTGTGCTGGCCAGATCGGCAGCGGTGGCCTGCGCTTCGGAACGAGCTGCTTCAACGGTGCGGCGGACCCGACCCCAGACGTCCGGTTCGTAGGAGGCGTCGATCGGCAGTTGAATGTCGTTGTAGTTTCTGGGCCCTGTCGTCGAAGCGAGGGGCTTATTCAGAGACGCAGTAGCGCGCGCGACGGAAGCCCCGCCTGTGACGATGGGGAAAAAAGGGGCGCGCGCCACGCGGACGGCGGCACGAGCCTCGAGAAATTGCGCCTGAGCGGCCTTCAGCGTTTCATTGGAGACGGTGACCTGTTCTTCCAGAGCGTTGAGCTGCGGATCGCCGTAGATTTGCCACCATTGACCCTTGGAAATTTCGTCGTTCGGCTGAGCGGGCATCCAATTGCCCGTCTCCTTGTACTGAGGGGGAACGTCCGCTGGGGGTCGAACGTATTTGGGTCCGACGGTGCATCCGCCGAGCAGAAGCGCCGCTAGGCTTGGCGCCGCCAGGCGGATGCACAGCCGGCAAAAGTTACCGAACCTTTCGCCGAAAACCACGAGCCTACTTTTTCTCGTACGTGACGCGCCAGATCGAGTTCGAGCCGTCATCCGTCACCATAAGGGAACCATCCGGGGCGACTGCGACGCCGACGGGACGGCCCCAGCAATCTCCTGACGGGGTGAGAAACCCGGTGAGGAAATCCATGTAACTGCCGGTGGCCTTGCCGTTCTTCATGGGCACGAAAACCACTTCATAGCCGGTACGGATCGAGCGGTTCCAGGAGCCGTGTTCCGCAGCGAAGAGTTGTCCCTGGTATTCTTTCGGGAATTGCTTGGCTTCGTAGAAGGTGATGTTCAACGAAGCGTCGTGCGGCTCGAGGAGCACATCGGGAACGATGGCCTTGTCTTTCAGCTCAGGGTGCTTTCCGGGGAAGCGGGGGTCCGGATTGCCGCCGGTGTAATACCAGGGCCAACCGTAAAAGCCGCCCTCCTGCACATGAGTGATGTAATCGGGCGGGAGATTGTCGCCGATTTCGTCGCGTTCATTTACGGAGGTCCAGAGCTCGCCAGTGTGAGGATCGACGGCGATTCCCGAACCATTGCGAATTCCAGTGGCGTAAACGCGCAAGTCCGAGCCATCGGGATTGGCCTCGAGAATGTCGGCGCGATGGAATTCACTTTTATCGGTGTCGATATCGGTGACATTGGTATGGGAGCCGACAGAAATGAACATGTGCTTTCCGTCGAGGGAGAAGGCTACGCCGCGGGCGAAGTGGTTCGGGCCGGCCGGAAGATTGGGGACCACAACTTCCTCAGGACCGCGAGCCTTCATGTCTCCATTTTCATAGGGATAACGGAGGACGGCGTCGGTGTCACCAATGTAGACGTACTTGGGGTTTTTTCCGGGCGGATAGAAAGCGATGCCGAAGGGCAGCTTTAGGCCGGTGGCGAACTCTTCGGTTTTCTCAGGTTTGCCATTGGCTGTCATCCCGTGAAAGACGAGGATTGTGCCCTTATTTGTGGAGGCGACAAAAAAATCGCCATTGGGAGCGGTGATGATGGTTCGCGGCGGATCGGCTAATTTTTCGGCGTAGAGCGTTACCTTGAAGCCGGCCGGCGCTTGCGGCCAGGCGTCCGCGGGCTTGGGGACGGGGCGCGAAAAAATGGCGGCGGATTTCGTCGCGTAGGGGTCCGGCAGATCCGCCGCCGTAATGTGATGAACGTTACCCGGCGCTTCGCCCTTGAAATCGGTGAACACGCCCGGAGTGCCGGGCTTAGCGTTCGGGTCTACCGCATGTTCGGGCGGCCGGGCGAACTGCTGACCGATTGCGCGTTCACTTCGCGCCACAATGAACAATAGGATTGCCAGGCCCACAGCGATCAGCGTGATTTGATAGAAACGCTTCATTGCTCTTCCCCCCTTAGATTCGAAGCTTCCTAAGTTTGAATTCTACGCGAAGCTGGTCCCCATTCATTCCTGAGAATTTCCGGCCGGCTCGTGTTGCGGAATACTTGCGGCGGCGGCGACGACGCGGACGGTTTCACCGGTAACCAGAGAGTCCGGCGGAGTTTCGATGACGGAATCGGCGGCCGAAATGCCGGATACGACTTCGACCTCGTTTCCGAGGTCTCGGCCGAGGGTGATGTCTTTGAGCGCGGCGCGGTTGTTGGCGGCCACGGTGGCCACTTGCAGGCCGTGGGAGCGAAAGATCAAAGTGCTGACGGGCAGAATGAAAGCGGGACTGCCAGAGGGCACTTGCAGGTGGACCTCCGCGTAAGAGCCCGGGAGAAGCTCGCGGGTCGGGTTATCAACGTCCACTTCCACGAGTAGCGTTCGCGACGCGGGGTCGATGGAGTCGGCCGTTCGAACCAGAGTGCCATTGAACTTGCGTCCGGGAAATTCCTGAAAAGTGAGATCGGCCTTGAGCCCGGGCTTCGCGGAGATGGAATCTTGCTGCGGCACGTTGACGTACACGCGCAATTTGCCAAGCGCGGCGATGTGGAACAGCTCCGTGGCGGGCCCACCCGCTCCCGAATTGATGAGGTGCCCCACGTCTGTATTTCGGGCGGTAATGACGCCGTCAAAGGGCGCGTAGATTTTTTCGAAGGATTGCAACTGCTCGAGGCGCCTCACATTGGAGAGAGCCGAAGCTACCATGGCTTTTTTGGCCTCGAAATCGCCGTTGGCATTGTCAACGTCCTGCTTGGACACCGCATCAGTCTTCAAAAGGTCCTGGTATCGCGACGCAGTGATTTGGGACAGGCGGTAATTGGCTTGGGCCGTGTTCAAATCAGCGCGAGCTTGATCGAGCTGTTGATCCACTTCAGGAGTTTCGATATCGGCCAGCAATTGACCCTTCTTCACGCGGGTGCCGATATCCGCATACCAATTCTTGAGGTAACCGTTGGTGCGGGCATAGATGGGTGAATCGGTGAAGGCCTGGATATTTCCGGGCAGAACGATTTCGGTGCGGGGCGCGCCGAGCTTGGGATGAATTATGGAAACCGACGGAATTGCGAGGTCGTAGGTCTCGGTCCGTAGCGCCGCCCGGGCCCGCCATCGGGGTACGACGCCGGCAGCTACAGCGATGGCAATGATGAGCAGGACGATACACGCAACCAGTACACCGTGCTTGGCCGAGCCCGGCACAGGGGAGCGCTCCGGAGGCGACAGCCGTTCGACTTGATTCCGCTCAATCATCCGCTCTTTGCTCTCCAGTATTTATCACAATATAGACGGTTTGCGTCTGGCGTCCGTTTCACGATGCGGTGGATGCAGGCTGCTCTTTTTCGTGTCGACCGTGCACAATGCTAAAAACCACGGGGACAAAAAACAGAGTCGCGACGGTCGCAAATAATAGGCCGCCAATAACCGCGCGCCCCAAGGGGGCATTCTGCTCGCCGCCTTCGCCAAGCCCGAGCGCCATGGGGAGCATACCCATGATCATGGCCAGGGCCGTCATCAGAACAGGGCGGAATCGCGTAAACCCCGCTTCGAGAGCTGCTTCGGCCGCCAATTTCCCCGCCTCTAGCCGTTCTCTGGCGAAACTGACCAAGAGGATGCTGTTGGCGGTGCCGACGCCCATACACATGATCGCACCAGTAAGAGCGGGAACGCTGACGGTGGTATGTGTAATAAACAAAAACCACACAATCCCGGCCAGCGCAGCGGGGAGGGCCATCAAAATGATGAAGGGATCGAGCCAGGACTGAAAATTCACCACGATCAGCAAGTACACGAGGATGATGGAAAGCCCAAGTCCGGAGAGCAGGCCGATGAACGACGAGTTCATGGTCTTAATCTGCCCGAGTATGTTGACCTCGGAACCCCGCGGCAGATCTTTCCGGCTGCGATTGATGATGGGCTGGATGTCTCGCGCTACACCGCCCAAATCCCGGCCGTCCACAGCACCATAAATGTCAATTGCCGGCTCGACGTTATAGTGCGAGACCACGGCCATTTCGGAGCTGCGGCTGAAGGAAGCGAGGCTGCTGAGAATATCCGACTGGTTGGTCCCAGAGGTGAGAGGAATATTCTCGAGTTTCTGGAGCGAATCCGTGCGGTATTCGGGCGTCTGGGTCGTAATGTTATAGCTCACGCCGGTTTGCGGATCGAGCCAAAATGTCGGCTGAGTCTGAAAGCTTCCGCTGAGTGAAATCAAAACGTTCTGGGCTACGGTTAGAGCATTGAATCCGATTTCTTCGGCCTTGGTGCGGTTCATTTCTATGTGCAACTTGGGCTCGTCGAACTTTTGCTGGATGCGGAGATCCACGGTTCCGGGCACGAATTTGAGCTCATTTAACAAACGATCGGCGAACTGGCGGTCGCCGAGAATATTCCTGCCCAAGATCTGAATGTCGATGGGTGCCGGCAGGCCGAAATTCAGAATTTTGGTGACGATATCGGTTGGCAAGGCATAAAACTCCGTTCCCGGGAAATCGTGGTTGAGTTTTACTCGCAACTCCCGGACATAATCGTTGGTTGGCCGGTGCCGCGGTGCCAGTTCTACCAAAATGTCCGCATCGCCGGCGCCTATTGGCGCCGAGTTACTGTAGGAGAGATTGAGGCTGCTGTAAGGCAGACCGATGTTATCGATGATCGTCTGCAACTCGGACGGGGCAATCTGAGAGCGAATGTCATTCTCGGCGCGATCACAGAGAGCCGCCGTCTCTTCAATGCGGGTGCCAGTGGGGGCGCGCATATGGAGAGTGAATTCGCCGCTATCCACGTTCGGGAAGAAGTCCTCGCCGACCAGGGGCAGCAGCGCGAAAGACAAGACGCACCCTCCCAAAAAAACCATGCCGAAGATCTTGCGATGCTGGATCGCCGACCCGAGAATGCGTTGGTAGCTTTGCCGGAAACGCTCGAACCCCTTTTCGAATTTCGCTTGCACGCGTACAAATGGATTGCGGGAATTCCGGGTATTTTCGAGGCGTTGCTCCTCGGTCCGCTCGAGTAGGAGATAGCGCGCCATGGTGGGAACCAGGGTTCGCGATAGTAAGTATGAAGCCAGCATGGCAAACACCACCGCTTCCGCAAGTGGCACAAAGAGGTACTTCGCCACGCCCGTAAGGAAGAACATCGGCACGAATACTATGCAAATGGAAAGCGTCGAAACCAAAGCTGGGACCGCGATCTGCGAGGCTCCGTCCAGGATCGCTTGGATGATTTCTTTTCCCTGATCCAAATTGCGATTGATGTTTTCGACTTCCACGGTTGCGTCATCGACCAGGATGCCGACTGCCAGCGCTAAGCCGCCAAGCGTCATGATGTTGATCGTTTGACCAAGAGCACTCAGCACGATAATGGAAGTAAGGACTGAAAGAGGGATCGAGACAGCGATGATCAACGTGCTGCGCCAGCTTCCGAGGAAAATAAGGATCATCAATCCAGTGAGACAGGCGGCGATCGCGCCTTCGCGCAGGACTCCATTGATCGATGCTTTTACGAAGATCGATTGGTCGGAGAGCGGCTCAATTCTCAATTGAGGTGGCAGCCCAGCTTCGATCTTGGGGAGCATCTTCTTCACGTTGGCAATAATATCGAGCGTCGACACATCGCCGGATTTCAAAACGGTTAGCAGGGCCGCCCGTTCTCCATCCACGCGCACGATATTCGTCTGCGGGGGATAGCCGTCCCGCACATTTGCTACGTCGTGAATGTAAATGGTGGAGTTTCCGACCTGCCTTACCGGGAGATCATTGAGTTCCTGAATGGTTTGGGGAGCGCCATTCATATCGACTTGATATTCGTAAGAGCCGATCTTTGCCGTACCCGCCGGCAAAATCAGATTCTGGTTATCGACGGCGTTCACCACATCGAGCGGCGAAAGCCCTTTGGCTTGCATTGCCTGCGTATTCAAATCCACTTGAATTTGGCGTTGCTTGCCACCGTAGGGGTACGGAATCGCGACACCCGGCACGGTGATAAGACCCACGCGCACGAAGTTCTGCCCGAGATCACCCAATTGTTGTTCGGTGAGTCCCTGGCCCGAAAGAGCCAATTGCAGAATAGGAACCGTGGAAGCGTTGTATTGAATGATGAACGGAGGTTGCGTCCCCGGCGGCATGGAGTGGATCGAGGACTGAGCGATGGCCGTCACCTGCGCGACTGCAATCGATATCTGAACGCCCGGTTGAAAGAACACCTTCACAATCGCGCGGCCCGGCAGCGATTGAGATTCAATGTGCTCGATATCGTTCACCGTGGTGGTCAGGGAACGCTCGAAGTTATAGACGATGCGATCCGACACTTCCTCGGGTGAGAGCCCTCCGTAGTTAAAGAGAATACTGACCACTGGTATATCGATATTCGGGAAAATATCGGTGGAAGTGCGCAGGATTGCGGCTGCTCCGACGATCAGCAGCAAAATAGCCGCCACGACGAAGGTATAGGGGCGGCGTAATGCGAGTCTAACAATCCACATTTAAAGGGCTCCTGAAATCGTCCCGGGAAAGACCGCTGCGTGGTATTCCCGCTGAAATCACCGAACGCGCCAGCACTATTATCTCACGCAGCATTCGGAATCGAAATCAGGAGGAGAGCGTTGGAATTGCAGGCGTCTAAGGCGCGGCGCCGGCAATGATTCGACTTTGCAGCGAGGCCCGGTCCCCTTACCCGGAATATTGCTTCGTCAAGGACGGAATCGTAGCGGTCGCCGGAGGCACAATGTTCGTGGCTTGCGATGCCACGATCATCCAATGGCCGCGGCGTTTCACTTCGACGCGCGTGAAAATGCCGCGGCGCGGCGGCATCGGGCTGCCGTCGGGATTGCGGTCCCCGTGGGAACTGAAGTGTACGTGAACGATCGCGATTTCAGGGGTGAGGAATTTAATGTCAATGTCTTGAGTTTGCCAGATGCTTTCCTTGACCTTGCCCGAGTGAAGAGATTCGAGGCTCCTCGCAAACTCTTCGCGTCCTTTAAACCACTCGCCCGCAAGATTGACAACACCAGCTTCGGGAGCAAACAACGAAGCCATCCCGGCGATATCGTGGTGGTTCCAGGCTGTCTGCCAGCGCGTCTCAATTTGGCGGATGGCCGTTTGGTCAGCTGGGGTTCCAGCTTGTGCGTGAACGGCCGTGGCAAGCAGGAAGAAAGCGAGCGCCGAGAACCAGGACCTTTTCCTCATGGGATCCTCCCTTCGGGAGCGGAGGGATTCTTGCCGGACACCCCGCGAGAGTCAAGAAACTCCTCGCTTCGGCGGGGAATTGTGAAGTTGCAGCAAGGAGGGGGGCGTCAAAATTCGGTGCAAAAGAGTTCTAATGCAAACCCGACCAGTCGTCGGCGAGCAGAATGGAATTGCTGGGATTCGAGGGATCGTATTTCACACTAGCAGTCTGCCCGGACGTGATGCGAGATAGATGCAATCGCTCCTCGAGCCCAGTGATATCCTGTGCCGTTTCGTACGTTACGCCGGAAATCGCGTAGGTGTAATAAAGCAGTTTTTCGGGGCTGCCCGCATGCGCGAGGTCCTGCCGTTTGGTTAGAAAGCTGATCTGACGGCTGCCAGTTTTTTCCTTGCCGGCACTCGGGTGTCCGGAATTCGCCGTGCGGCTATGGTCGACAATCTCGAGTACCTGGCCTTCGACGATTCGTCCGATCCGGTTGAGGTAAGCGCGACGCTGATATTCGAGATCGTTGGGAGTCGCCGGCTTGCGGCGCACCCAAAACACGGCGAGTATTCCTGCAAGGACGGCGAGACCGGCCGCCGGAAGCAAATTATTCCAGTCGCTTAGAAGTTCTCTCAAGGAGAGGGATTACTCTCAAGGCCGCCGGACAAAGCCCCAAATTGAATTGGCGGCGAAATCGTTCCACTGCCGCCTACAAATCTATACGCAAACGATTTCGGCTTCGGAAAGCAAACTGCGATTGGTTTCCTGAGAGTTACGGCATGCCGCCCCAGAGATCTTTCTGGAGCGCAAGCCAGGCTTGGCACGCTACGAATTTTGCGGGCCGGTTACGGTGTTGCGGAGCGTTCCGATACCGCCTACTCGGACTTCCACCACATCGCCGGGCGCCAGAGGTCCCACACCGGCGGGGGTGCCAGTGGAAATAACGTCGCCCGGCTCGAGCGTCATCACCTGGGTGACAAATCGCGTTACGACGTCCATCGAGAAGATCATTTCATCCAGACGCGCCGATTGCTTGCCGGTATCGTTGACGAAGGTTTCGACTTTCGCGTCGGACGGAGGCCGGTCGGTTTCCAGCACGGGACCAAACGGGCAAAAGGTATCAAAGCCCTTGCCACGCGTGAATTGCACGTCCAGTTTTTGCAGATCGCGCGCGGTGACGTCATTCAGGCAGGTGTAGCCGGCGATATAGGGGCGTGGATCGTCGCCATCGCCGAGGTGCGAGCAGCGCCGTCCGATGACGATCGCAATCTCGCCTTCGTGATCGACTCGCTTCGAGATGCGCGGAAGCACGATGGGCTCTTCTGGAGCGATGATTGCGGATGGCGGCTTCAAGAAAATCAATGGCTCCTTGGGCGCAACACTGCCCATCTCAGCGATGTGCTCCTGATAATTTCTACCCACGCAGACGATCTTGGTGGGGTGCGAGGGCGGCAGAAATCTCACATCGGCTCGCTTCCACTGGCGTCCTGTTGGCTCGCGCGGGCCCCATAGTTCGCCCGAAATCTCACGAATTGTCTCGCCTTCCAGGATACCGGCATGCGATTGGAGATAGGCCTCGTGGGCGGACCAGCGCGGCTGCTTCTTCGCGGAATCGAGCGGTTGGAATCGGCAGAGTTTCATCGAATGTGGCGCGCTGCCTCGCGAACGGGCTTGCGGGTCGGTGCAATCGGATGACGACGCGCATGAATAGCCATTTCCATCACCCATGATCCGACGGCGAAGAGCCCGTAGAGAAAGATTCCTTCCATGAGCACCAAGAGAGGACTGTGCCGCAGCGAGTCAAAGAGATTGTGAAAAACCATTCCTGCCGCCTCATACGTGGCGGCAAACAGAACCCAGGCAATGGTGGCCGACGCAAACATGCGGATCGGCCGGTTCCAGAAGCGTGCTATCGGAACCAGCATAAAAAGCAGGAACAGGCCGTAGGCAGCGGCATTCCGCTCGAGAGCGTACGGTTCCAGGCTCGCCATCCGATTCGCGACGACCAACGCCACCCACATTACGATGACGAGCAAAGCGCCGGTGTAAATTCCGGTTCGGAGTATCGGCCCGCGAGCGCCCGGCTCGGAACCTACGTTTTCGGTCAAAGCTGCGTCTCTCATGGCGTAGAGCGTCTTTCGGCGGGCACGTCGCCGGAGACAGCCGCGCTGGAAGCGCTCTCGTTTCCAGAGCTGTCAACGGCAGTCACGGTGTAGAAGTAGACGTGGCCGGACTGCACATTCATATCGCGAAAAGCTGGCGTAAGCAACAGTTCCGTGTTGAGCCGCGTTGGCGGGACACCGGCCTGCTCCGTTCTATAGACGTTATATCCCGCGAGGTCGGTTTCAGGACTGATGGCCCATGATAGTTCGATATGCGCCGGAACGTTGCCGTGCACCGGCACCAGAGCCGCGATCAGTCCCTGCGGAGCCGCAGGGGGAAAGGTGTCGCGCGGCGTGATGATCGCGAGATTCGAGTCTGTGGACTCGAGCGTTTCGGCGGGATATTGCGCGAAGCTGCGCACCGAGTAAACGTAGGTAGCGCCGAAATTGAATTGGCTGTCGCGGAAGGACTGCGAGCCCGGAGGCATTTCTCCGATTCGAGCGAGTGATGATTTCAGAAGCGGGTTCTCGGGCGTTGCGGTTGTGGCGGCCTCGGCTCGATAGATGCGGTACCCGGCAATTGTTGGCGTGTCGTCCATGAGGGGTTTTGGGGGCGTCCAAGCAAGCACGACGGCCGCAGGCGTCACATCGGCTTTCAAGTCGTCGATCGCCCCGGGTGCGGGCTGGACGCTAACAGCCGCCGCATTCGAATTCGCCGACGGTTTTCTCGGCGACGCGAGTGTGCGAACCACGTAGACGGCCGCGCTGCCTGTGTGCCGCGCAAAATCCTCGGGAGTCAGCGCGTCTGCGTAGCGCACGCTACCCTGATCGGAATAGCGGTCCGTCACGGACCCCGGAATTGTAATTCGCAGCGTTGGATTTGCTGGGTGCGAAGGCGCGCGACCGGCGGCGGGAGGAGGCTCAAAATCACGGTAGATTTCGATCGTCAGCGGAGCGCTGAGGGGCCGGTGATCCATCGCTTCATTCGGTAGCGTGAATGAGAGCGACACATCATTGCCCGACCTGGTGGCCGTGAGATCGTTCACAGGTTGTGGAACGGGTGGCCTTCGCTCATACGGTTCGCCCGGCGAAGCGCAGCCGGCGATGAAGAAAAAGAATAGAAAAACCGAGAAGAGAATGCAGAAAGTCGGGAATGGGTCTGACGCCGCGCTGCGGGAAGCCTCCGCGGCGCGCGCCCATTTTCTATTTTTCATTTAGGCGTTTTACAAAATGTAGCGGCTTAGGTCCTGATCTTTGACGATATCCGCGAGCTGCTTTTGAATATATGGAGCGTCGAGCTTGATGGTCTTCTTTTTCATTTCCGGCGCCTCGAAAGAAATTTCTTCGAGCACTTTTTCGAGGATGGTGTGCAGACGCCGCGCGCCGATATTCTCCGTCTGCTCGTTGACACGCGCCGCAAACCGGGCGATCGAGGCCACTGCGTCTTCAGTGAACGAGAGTTTAAGTCCCTCAGTATCCAGCAAGGCGATGTATTGCTTGATCAGGGCATTCTTCGGCTCGGTCAGTATGCGGACAAAATCAGCCTCGGAAAGGGAGCCCAGCTCCACGCGAATCGGAAAGCGTCCTTGCAACTCTGGGATCAGGTCTGAGGGCTTCGCAGTATGAAACGCCCCGGCCGCTATGAATAGGATGTGATCCGTGCGCACCATTCCGTACCGCGTGTTCACAGTGGTTCCTTCGACGATGGGAAGAATGTCGCGCTGCACGCCTTCGCGAGAGACGTCTGGCCCGTGGCCGGACTCGCGGCCCGCAATTTTGTCCACTTCATCGATGAAAAGGATGCCCATTTGTTCGACGCGGTCGACCGCGATTCGCGTCACCTGATCCATGTCGATCAGCCGATTTTCTTCCTCTTGAATCAAGTAATCGAAAGCCTCTGAGACGGTCATCTTGCGCTTCTTTTTTTGCTGGCCGAACATGCCGGAGAGCATGTCCTTTACGTTGATATCCATTTCTTCGACGCCCTGGTTGGTGATGATTTCAAACGAAGGCATCGAACGCTCGCGGACCTCAACCTCCACCAGCCGTTGATCGAGCTTCCCTTCGCGGAGCTGCGCGCGCATTTTGTCGCGCGTGCGTTGGGTCTGCTCGCGGCGCTGTGCTTCCGCGGCTGGGCCTGCATCCGACGGCATGGGCGACGATGGCAGCAAGAGGTCGAGCAGGCGTTCTTCCGCGGATTGCTCTGCACGTTCGGCCACCTCATCGAGCTTCTCTTCGCGGACCATATCGATTGAGGTTTCCACCAAATCGCGCACCATGGACTCGACGTCCCGTCCGACGTAGCCCACTTCGGTATATTTCGAGGCTTCCACCTTCACGAAGGGACAGCCGGCCAGGCGCGCCAGACGCCGAGCGATTTCAGTCTTGCCCACTCCGGTCGGCCCGATCATCAGGATATTCTTGGGAAGGATCTCTTCCGCGAGTTCTGGCTGCAGCTTTTGACGGCGCACGCGGTTGCGCAGCGCAATGGCGACTGCCTTTTTCGCCGCATTCTGCCCTACAATGTATTTATCCAATTCCACCACGATTTCTCGCGGCGTTAACTCGTCGAAAGAAGGGAGCGCTTCGGTCTCCGCGGGCTGCTGTTCTCCGGTCAAGTAGATCACCATGTCTTTCTCCGGCTTGCCGCCGCTCATAACTCTTCGATGCTGAAATTGGCGTTCGTGAAGATGCAGATATCACTCGCGATGCGCATCGCTTCCTGCGCGATGTCTTTCGCGGTCATCTTGGTATGCTTTGCCAGCGCGCGGGCGGCGGCGAGCGCATAGGGACCGCCGGACCCAATCGCGCAGATGCCGTCATCCGGTTCGATCACATCGCCGTTGCCGGAAAGCAGGAACGTGCCCTTCGCGTCCGCCACGATTAAGAGAGCATCCAGATGGCGCAAGGAACGGTCCGTGCGCCATTCCTTCGCCAATTCAACCGCGGCTCGCGCCAGGTTCCCATGGTATTCCTGCAGCTTGTTTTCGAAGCGCGCAAAAAGCGACAGAGCATCCGCCGTGCTGCCCGCGAATCCCGCCAGGATTTTGTCGCTATAGAGTCGCCGCGTCTTTTTGGCGCTATGCTTGATCACTCCCTCGCCCAGCGTGACCTGTCCATCCGCGGCGAGCACAACCTTGGTATCCTTGCGCACACACAACACCGTCGTGCTGCGTATCTGCGCCGATTTCTTCCGTATCCGCATCCGGCGATTATACCTTCGCCGCGTGCAATCGGCGAATCGCACTGAAAATGAATTAACGAACTCCGCGCCGGGATCGGCCTCGGTAGGCTCGTGGAGTATCTATTCTGAGGAAGAAGACGAGGACGAACTTCTGCCTGGCTTTTCGTCCTGCTGCTCGTCCTTTTTCTTCTGTTTTGCTTCCTTCTCTCTTTCTTTCTTTCCTACTTGAGCCCAGCGCTGATCCAAGGATTCCTTTGTGAAGAGCTCATCGGAGAGGTTGGTGTTGTAGTCGCATTTATCGAAAAATGCTTGGAACAACTTTATACCGTTCCGCTCGCGCGTTAGTTGAAGGGCGGTTTGAATGGCTCCCTGCGGATGGTAATTCGCAAAGTAGTCGATCTCTTCGCTCTTCATCTGCGTTTTTGGGTTGCGCGTTTCGGCCACTTCCCGAATAGGCAAGTGAGTGTTGTCCGCGAACGCAATGCGAATCGTTTGATTGTCGCTATCGACCAGTTCCACCCACTTCGCCTGTCTCAGATCCACGGTGTCCGAGCCACCATACCGCAGAGTCATGCCCGCCTCGTGAATTCTGTGGCGCAGGATGTTGTCGATGTCTCTTTTGATGCCTTCCTTAAAGTCCTCCATGTCCGCTCGAGGAGCGTTGGAAACGCCGCCGCGGTCAAGCTCCCATCCTTGATCGCCGTTGTAGACGGAGATGATATTGCGCTTGGGCAAATTCTCCTGGCGCTCCTTAAGAGGTGGTTGCTGGTAGTCGATGAAATGCCCGAAGCCCGTAAGTTCACCCGAGTGATCGAACTGGCCGAGCCTGCCGGTGCAGGTCACGTCCCGGACGTTCAGGTACGCATCCCCGCCGAGCGCTTGTATGGCTTCCGCCAGAATCTGCTTGGCTTTCGCGGCGCTTTGCTCGGGCATCAAAAACTGGTCATCCTGAGCGGATGCCTTTGGCGGAGCCGTGGTCCACGCCATCGCCAGCATGACCGCCGCCGTAATCGCTGCTTTCCTTATCCGCACGGAAACAACCTCCGTTGACATCAATTGCTTCGCGCTGGCGCGCAAAAACCGCCAGTCTCTTTATGTTCACCATCCTGCCCAGATCGGCCTTAAACGATTCGATGCGCGTACCATGCTTTTGGGTCTCCTACTCCACTTGACGGGCCTTACCCCGTTCGCAATTGCCTTTTGCCATTTGCTACAGTGCCGCGGGTGCTTTCCGCATCGCCGCTTCTTTCACCAAGCTGCCAAACAACGACTGCGTCAGGGGATCCGATTCCATCATACGCTCCGGGTGCCACTGCACTCCTACCACCCAGTTTTCATCGCCCGTCCATTCCACGGCTTCGATCACCCCATCCATCGCCCGCGCCGTGATCCGCAAGTTGCGTCCCGGCATCAGGATCGCCTGGTGATGGGAGCTGTTGACGACCGTTTCCCGCGCGCCCGCCATCCTGCTGATCCGCGATTCAGTCTCGATGGCGACGACATGATGCACATCAGGAGCGCCCTCTTTGTCATCCGAGTGCACAACCTTTGTTCCAATCTCGCTCGGCACATCTTGAATCAACGTGCCGGACAGAAGAACGTTCAGGCTTTGGATTCCGTAACAGATCGCCAGCACCGGTTTCCGGGCTGCGAAGCAGTTTTCCAGGAGCGCAAAATCGATTCTTTCCCGGTCATCGTCTGTCTTAGCGCATTTGATGTGCCTCGGGGCGCCATATCGAGAAGGCTCGACGTCCGCTGGGCTCCCAGTTAAGACAATGCCATCAAGAGAGGATGCCAAACCGGCCACGCCGTCACGTGATGTGGCCAGCGAAATCGGCAAAGGCTGCCCACCCGCTCTCCGCACGGCCGCCAAGTATTTCTCAATCTTATTAGTCCCGCTCGCAACTTCTTCTTCTCGTGTCCGGTAGGGAACGCCAATACGAGGTGCCTGGTTTTTGTGATCCATGATTTGCAAAATCGTACCATCGCGATCCTAGCCCAGCAATATTAGCGACGCGTGGCCCAATAGGCGCGCAGATCGCCGACAAGGTAAAGCGAGCCCGTCGCGAAAATCGCGTCGTTGAAAGACGCCATCTCAATCGCATGCTCCAGCGCCTTGGCGGGATCGGCAATCACGGTCGCCTTCCTCGCAAGATGCGACGCCATTTCACCCAGCACGGGCGCGGAAATCGCCCGGGGCTGCAGGGGCTCGGTAAGCACCACGAAATCCGCAGCCGGAAACAGTAATCCGGCGATCTCGTCCACGGCTTTGTCGCGCATGGCGCCATAAACCAGCACAATGCGCCGGCCCGCGAAATTCTCCTCCCAGAATTTCAGGAGTTCCTTAGCCCCGGCAGGATTGTGCGTGCCGTCCAGATAGACGGCGGGCCGTTCGCTCAGACGCTCGAGACGCCCGGGCCATCGAGCTGTCCGGATGCCGCGTTCGATGGCTTCCTGCGTAATAGAAAAGCCCCGGGTCGCAAGCAAACCCGCGGCCGTCGCCGCCGCAAGCGCATTGCGTATTTGAAACCGCCCGGGCAGTGGCGGAGCGATTGAGAAACGCTCTTGAGATTCTTTCGCCGTAACTGTTGCGCGGTAAAGACCGCCCGAATCCTCGACGGAGTCGATGCGCCACGCCCCGTCAATCTCCACTAATCGTGCCCGCATTTCCTCGCAGCGTTCCGCGATCACGGCACGCGCTTCCGGCCTCTCCACCGAACTAACGACCAGCGCGCCTTCCTTGATGATGCCGGCTTTTTCCCCGGCGATCTCTCGTATGGAATGGCCTAGAAAACTCTCGTGGTCGAAATCAATCGAAGTGATGATCGCAACTTCTGGCCGAACAATGTTGGTCGAATCCAGCCGGCCGCCCAAGCCAACTTCATACACCGCGAATTCCACCCCGCCTTCGGCAAACGCTACGAATGCCAGAGCCGTGATGCACTCGAAATAGGTCGGATGGGCGGAGAGCTGGCCGCTGGCCAAGAGGGCTTCGATTGCGGCGTGAACGCGCGTCCATGCCGCAGCGAACGCCTCATCGGAAATATCCGCGCCGTCAATTCGAACGCGCTCGTTGATTCGTTCAAGGTGTGGAGACGTGTAGAGGCCGCTGCGAATGCCGGATGCACGAAGGATCGAATCGAGTATCGCGGCCGTGGAACCTTTGCCGTTCGTTCCGGCAATGTGAACGCAGGGAATGCGAAGGTGCGGGTTGCCCAGCGCTTCGGAGAGCGCCGCTATATTCGCCAAGCCGAACTTCTGGACGCGGGCCTGCTGCGGCGATGCCAGCTCGCGCCCCAGAGCCAGCAGCGCGCGGACGGATTCGTCATACGTCATGGGGAATCGAGGAAAAAGCGGAGCGCCCGCGCGATGTAAGACTTCAATTCCTTGCGAGGCACGATGGCATCGAGAAAACCGTGCTCCAACAGAAATTCCGCCGTCTGAAAACCTTCGGGCAACTTTTGCCGGATCGTTTGCTCGATCACTCGCGGCCCGGCGAAGCCGATCATCGCGCCCGGCTCGGCAATGTTGAGATCACCCAGCATCGCGAAGCTGGCGCTCACGCCTCCAGTGGTCGGATCGGTGAGCACGGAAATAAAAGGCACGCCCGAATCATCGAGCCGTGCGAGTGCGGACGACACTTTGGCAAGCTGCATGAGGCTGACGGCGCCCTCCATCATTCGCGCGCCTGCCGAGCAGGACACGATGATGAGCGGCCGCTTTTCTGCCATGGAACGTTCGATGGCGCGCGCCACTTTTTCGCCTACAACCGCACCCATCGATCCACCGATGAACCCAAACTCCATCGAGCAGCAGATCACGGGCCTGCCGCAGAGCATTCCCTGCACAGTCAGAATTGCGTCCATCATTCCCAGCTTTTCTTGTGCCTCGGCTAGACGCTGCGAGTACGGTTTCGTGTCGGTGAAATGCAGTGGATCACTGGATGCGAGTTCGGCGTCATGCTCGGTCCATTGCGCGTCATCGAGCAACAATTCCAGGCGACGCCGCGCCGATAGGCGAAAATGGTGATCGCACTTCGGGCAAACCTCCCAGTTTGCCTCCAAATCCTTTTTCCAGATGGTGGCGCGGCAGCCGTTGCACTTGATCCAAAGACCCTCCGTGCGGACGCGTCGCTCGTCCACTGGCGTCGGATTCTCAATCGCGCTCTTTTCGCGCTTGAACCAGGTCATGGTTAGACGTGCAGCTCCGCCGCTCGCAGCCTAATAATCGATCCCGCGTTGCGCCAGGATGCCCTTCGTGTAGGGATGCTTCACTTCCCTCATTTCCGTCACCAGATCGGCCGCCTCGACCAGCCGGGGATGCGCGTTTCGCCCCGTGCAAATCACATGCACGCGCTCCGGACGCTTGGTGAGCGATTCGACCACACGCTCCGGGTCCAACATTTTATAACTGATCACGTAGTTGATCTCATCCAGCACTACCAGATCGTATTTCTCACCGTAAATCTGCTCTCGCCCGTAGTTCCAGGCCTCTTCGCACATGCGCAAGTCTTCCGGGTCCGTTTCCGCGCCGCCCACCTTCACGAACCCGCGCCCCATCGGACAAATTTCAAACCTGTCGTCGCCCAGCATTTTGGCGGCGTCCAGTTCGCCGTAATGCCAGGAACCCTTGATGAACTGCACCATCAACACCCGCAGTCCCTGCCCAACCGCGCGGAAGGAAGTCCCCAGAGCGCAGGTCGTTTTACCTTTGCCCGGCCCGGTGTAAACAATCAGGAGTCCTTTACCTTCCGGCATCGAATCGCATCTCGTCGAAAACTGCTCACAATAGTCGCTGGACCCTCGGCAAACGTCAAGCAGCCCGACAGGGCGGTAGTGAGTCGCTTGGCTGTACTCGGAGGCCGAGCTCGAATAAATTGGTACAATACTCGCGTCGTAACTGAAACCAGCTTGTTGGGGAGAGCAGACGAATATGCGCAATCAATGGGTGACGCGTGCGCTCTGGCTTGTATTGCTCGATCATCGACATTTGGGGTGATCGGGGCGATTGCGGCGCACGTTGGCGGGCCGGCTCATGCCGCGGAAGCTCCATCTCTAGCCACCGGACGCCTGCGAGCCACGGCTGCCTGACAGCGATCGTCGACCAGTACACTGAAAGCTCTTGTCGCGCACGATCCTGGGCGGATTCCCGTTGCGAGCGGCGTCAATATTCACCGAAAACACGATTCCACTGAAACTTGGAGACGCCCTGTGGGGCACAATGAGCGGGCTCGGAACCTACAAACTTTATTTCGCCGATCCGCAGGACGGCACGGCAGGGATCGAGGCCTCGATTCGCGAAAATGGAACGCCGGCGATTCTTTTGCTCCGGTTGAAGGTCGTGAAACGCAGGATCAGCGAGATCGAGATGCTAGTTCACCGGAACGCGCAAGACGCTAGCAGCTCTGGAGAAATTCGGCCACCCGAATGCGGTTTGGTCTCGACCGCTTGAACTCCTCGCAACGCGTTTCGCGGCAAGAAACGGTGAAAATCGCGAATTCAGTCATTTCGATCGGCATTCTTTATTCCGCGGGCGATTCGGTGCCGTTTGATCCCGGATGCAAGCGCATTCTCGACGGCCCCCAGGACACGAACAACCCCACGGCCAAGGGCTGGTTCGACAAGGATTCCTTCAAGCCGGATGCCATGGGAATTCCGGGAGAATATGAACATGCGACATTCTGGACGTACATTCACTCCATTGATCCGCGGAGCATTGTCGGTGGTCGATCAGAAAATCGGAATCGTCGTAGGAATGTTCATGTTCAATCATCCGGGAAACGTGAAATTCGCGGAGTGCCCGGCGTGGGCAAATTCCCATGCCGCCGGTGACACAGAGACCGTCGAGTGTCCTGATGGGCGAATTTTTCAAGATGGAAGGCGGAGATCCGGCAGTTCGAAGGAATTTCCGTCGCGCTCCCCTATGGAGCCGAGACACGGCTGGGAAACTTCTGCTCGTGAAAATTAGCGGAGTGGGTCTGCAAACTCGATTCAGCAAGGCTCGCAGGCCCATCGCTCCGCTCTTGCTTCGCCAGCTTTTCACCGTGTTGTCTTCTTATCCGAGAGAGAAGACAACTTGCACGGTCGTATCGACCTCCACTGGCTGCCCGTTTAACATTGTCGGACGGTAGCGCCACTCTTTTACCGCGCTCATCGCCGACGCCATCAGGAGTGCCGGCCCGGAGACAAACTGCAGTTTCTCGACCGATCCATCCTTGGCGATGATCGCGTGCAAGACCACCGTGCCGGAAACGTGAGCCGTCTTTGCTATGGGTGGATACTGCGGCTCAACCTTATTCACCAGCGCTGCGGCCTGCACGTTCCCACCGACAGTGATGCGCTTCGGCGCGGCAGGCGGAGGGGGTGCCGGAGCGGCACCCGTGCCAACTCCCCCGAGCACATCTCCGGTTCCGCCGGCGACTCCCGGTGTGTCGTTCGGGTTGACAGCCGGCGGCGCTTCGTCCTTCGCGATTTCGATCTTTTTCGGAATTACCGTCGGCGCCGCCATCTTGTTAACGACGAGAACCTTGGCAGGCTGCACCTGCTTCACAACCGCCTGCTGCGGCGGAGGCGGTGGCGGCGGGGGTGGTGGCGCCACCAGAAACGTGGTCAGCATTGTCTTGGGCAGTACCTGCGTGTAGATCAGCGGTATCAACAACATTGCACCCAGGATCGCCGCCTGAATAATTACTGAGAGGCCTATGGACCATGGCTTGTGGGTTCGGGCCATCTCTCCCTTCGCGCCAGAAACAACAAGTTCGTTAAACATAGGCACCTCCTCGCCCTACTCTCACTTTCGTCTCTCAGCTAGGGTTGAGAAGACGCAAGAAGCATTCCAAACCGGCCGCGCTAACTCCTTAGAACGCAGCGGTCGATTTACCCTGTGGTGTACTAGTCCTAGGCAATAACTTCTCTACATTGGCCCTTGGTTCCACCCGTACATGATTGAGGGGACTTGGCTTACATACAATATTGTATCTGCCGGATACGCGTTGTTTTACTTCGGATAAGGATGTCCAGCGAGGATGGCGAAGGCCCGGTAGACCTGCTCTGCCAGCACCACGCGGGCAAACTCATGTGGCATGGTCAGCGTCGAAAGCGAAAGCTTGTGCCTTGCGCTTGTTCGAAGTTCCGGCGGAAAACCCTCAGCGTCGCCGCAGAGAAACGCAATCTCGCGCGTGCCGCTGTCACGCAGTTGCCCAATCCACCGCGCGAATTGTTGTGAAGTGAATTGCTTTCCCGCAGCATCGAGCAAAACGATGGCTGCGCCGGGCTCGATCTTCAGCCTGCGGAGAGCGGCCGCTGAAGAATCGCGCAGCTCACTCACATCCACTTCGGCGTAATGGCGAAGACGGCCGACATAATCGTCGAGAAGCGCCCGTGATTCTGTGCGCCGTGTCTTCCCCAGCATGATCAAGCGGATTCTCACGGAGAGATTGCAAGCGCACCTTTGGAATTTACCTGACGCCGTATACTATCATCGCTCTGCGCCGCTCCTCGCGAGGGGAGCGATGTAAATTGCTCCCTAATCTGTGATTAGCGACGCTGGAGAATCACCGTGAGTGGAGATACGAACGCATGGCCATGGCCGGATTCGCTCGACGCGGTGATCGCTGCGCCAAGGCATCACAGATTGATGTTTGAAAACGAGCGCGTCCGCATTCTCGAAGTGCGCATCGCGCCCGGCGAGCTGGTTCCCGTCCACACCCACCGCTGGCCCAGCGCCATTTACGTTGCGAAACAGAGCGATTTTCTTCGCCGCGACGGCCACGGCAATTTGCTTTTCGATAGCCGCACCGCCGGCCCTCCGCCCACCGAGCCGGAGGTGCAGTGGGCCCCTCCGCTGCCGCCGCATTCCGTCGAGAATATTGGCGCGACCGAGATCCTCCTGATCACCACCGAGTTGAAGGAAACCCCGGCCAAGTCCGACGCTTCACCGAGGCAATGAGGGAGAGATTCCTTCTCGCGCTTTGGTGCACCTGATGTAAAATCTCGCCAGTCTTAGCGGTCCAAATCGTACACGTTGGCTTATTCTTAGCATCAACCGCGTCGCGCACCCGAAGGGCGCTGTCCCTGTGGAACTCTAGAGGTCTGCGAATCGACTCCGGAGGAATGAATGTCTCAGCGAATTTCTGTGCAGGCACGTTTTGCGTTTTTCCTGCTGATTTCGGTGCTGTCGCTCGCACCCGTCGTCGGCGGGCAAAGCAACGCAGGCAAGCCGCAGGGCAAGACGCGCACCTACTATGTTGCTGCGGACGAAGTGAATTGGAATTACGCTCCGTTGGGCCGCGATGAGGCCATGGGAATGCCATTCGACGAAATCTCGAAACTCTACACCGAACCCGGACCCCACCGCATCGGCAGCGTCTACAAAAAGGCGGTCTATCGCGAATATACGGACGCGTCCTTCTCCACTTTGAAACCCCGGCCGCCTGAGGAACAGTATCTCGGCATCCTCGGCCCCATTTTGCGCGCCGAGGTCGGCGATACTATCAAAGTCGTCTTCAAGAACAATGCCTCGCACCCGTACAGCATGCATCCGCACGGCGTCGTCTATCAAAAAGACTCCGAAGGCGCTGACTACAACGACGGCACCAGCGGCGCCGACAAGAGCGATGGCGGCGTGCCCCCGGGCGCAACCCACATTTATATTTGGGATGTTGCAGAGCGTTCAGGGCCCGGCCCGAACGATCCGAGTTCCGTTTTCTGGCTCTATCACTCGCACACGGACGAGCTGCGCGATGTCGCCTCCGGGCTCTTCGGCGGGATCGTGGTCACTCGGCGCGGGATGGCGCTCCCCAACGGCCGTCCGAAGGACGTGGACCACGAGTTCGTCAACATTTTCATCGCGATCAATGAAAACGAAAGCTGGTATCTGGACGACAACATCCGCGACCATACGACTGATCCCAAGGGCGTAAATCGAAGGGAATTTATCCCGCTCACCCCAGACGGAATGGCAGGCACCGTTGTCGGAACCGGTTTTGGAGACACAAACATTAAATGGTCGATCAACGGCTACCTCTACGGAAACATGCCCCTTATGACCATGAAGCAGGGCGACCACGTGAGATGGTACGTGGCGAGTCTTGGAGACTTTAATAACTTTCACACGCCGCACTGGCACGGAAATACTGTGGTCGTTGCGGGTCAGCGCACCGACGTCCTTAACTTAGGGTCTGCGCAAATGGTCACGGCGGACATGGTGCCTGACGCGCCCGGCATCTGGCTTTACCATTGCCACGTGAGCGACCACATGCTCGCAGGAATGATGGCGCGCTACGAAGTGAAGCCCCGCTAGAAATCCAGGGTACGCCGCTAGCGTCCGGTTGGTTTAGTTGGCGCCGTAGAAACTGGCTTCGGGAGAGTCTGATATCTGCCATTCACGATGGGATTCCGGTCGCTTGCCGCGCTGTCGCAGTCATCCGCGTTTTGTTCCATGCGATTAATGTCTTTCACGCGATGCCAATCAAAGGTCACGTGAACGGGCTTGGCCAGCGCGATCGGATCTTCCACCGTGAACTGAATCTCCATCTGATCGTGGTTCACCATGCGAATCCGCTCGACGGTATGCAGTTCATTGCTCATCGGAATGAACGGAACTCCTACGCCTCTCGCCAGTCCTGGAAAGTAAACCGGCGACCTGATCGAAACAGTGTCAACCACCAACGTGTCGCCCTCCCAGTGTCCGATGGAATCGCCCTGGCTCATGGGCCACAGCTCATCCTTTGGCGGATGGGCCCGCCCGTCCGTGTAGATGTGTCGCACCGAACCAAGAAGGCTGATGAGCGTGGCTTCTTCAGGAGTCACTCGCCACTCATACGTCCCGGGCAGCATTGTGGCCGGAAACCCCGGCGTCCAGCCGCACCCTCCGAATTGTCCGAATTCCTCGAACGCGGGCGGCTCGCTAGCGTCGGCGGCCTTGGCCGCATTTGCCGTCTTCTTTAGCTGGTCAAGCTTGGCCTGCCATGCAGGAGTAAATGTCGCCTGCATCTCAGCCGCATAAACTTTGGCCCTGCTCATTCCTTCCGGGCCCATTTGCTGTCCGTCCAGTTCGTCGGTCCAGATATCAAATTCCCATAGTCCAGACCAATCCGGCAGCTTGGCGAAAGCCTCAACACGCGCCTTGGAATTGGAAGGCGACTGCGCTTGCGAAAAGTAGAAGCAGCCTGCCAGTAGCAGTGCCGCCAGAGCAATTGTTCGGCGAATCATCACAAATTCCTCGCGTCCGCACTCAGAAAATTCGTTGCATGGTTTTTTAGGGCGCCGGAGTTTCCGGCACCGCGCCGATCGGCTTGCCGTCTGGTCCGATTGCCGAGACGATTTGACCCGCGGGCCGGCCATCGCGCAATGGGTTAATCACCACTGTGATCTTGTCTCCGGGCTTCAGGCTACTCGGCTTCCAGCCGTGACGAATCAGCTGCATTGGCGCTCCTAGCTCAACACCCCATTCCACTGGAGCGGCTTTCGGGTCCTTCGGATCAGGCACGAGCACCTGAATCCAGCAATGCGGATTGTTCCACTCGAATTCCTTCACGGTGCCGACCAGCGTCACTTTCTTGTCGGTATCAAACATCGCGTGCGAGTGATGAGCGGACGCGGAGCTCGCCATCATCAGCGCAACGACGGCGACGAGGCTACAATTCAGCACCCTACTCATTTTGTTTCTCCACAGACCCCGAATTCCGCGTCTTCCTCTCTCGGAAAGCGCAGCATTTTGCCCGCGGCGTACACCTTTTTATACGTGGCGCATCATACTGCTTTCTCCCGGCTCGACACAACGGGGCTACAATTCTGCAAAATCGAGGCAATTGCCACCAGCAAACTGAGTCGCTACCCGCAGTTGTGGCCGCCGCTTGGCTCACGGTGAACCGCGTCATATAATGTGACCTCTATGACAGAGATTGCAGCGGGTCCCATCGTCGCGGACATGCTCCGCGGCTTCTCCATCGAAGTGAATCCCGGCGAATCTAAAATCATCGACGCCGCGCCCACCCGCCTCGAACCCGGCACGCAAGTATTCATGACCTGGATTCCCGGCAAGAATCCGCTGGACACCGTGGGCCCCGCCGGCAAACTGCGGAGCGCAGGGCTCTTCCCGACGCCTCATATCGGCGCGCGCCATGTGGAAAGCGCAGCGCAACTCGAGGAGTTTGTTAGGCAACTGGTTGGAGTGGGAGTCGACCGCGTCCTGATCATCGCCGGCGATCGCGACCAGCCCGCCGGGCCATTCGATTCAAGCCTCGCCGTGATGCAGAGCGGCATCTTGCAGAAGGCCGGAATCACGCGTATCTCCGTCGGCGGATTTCCGGAGGGCAATCCGAAGATTTCGGACCCGCTGCTCTGGGAAGCTATTGAGGCGAAGACAAAGTTCGCGCGGGAAAACGGGCTGAACCTTACCATCGTGACCCAATTCGCCTTTGCGTCAGAACCCGTGGTCGAGTGGCTTCGCAAGGTTCGCGCGCAGGGGATCGACAATCCGATCCGCTTGGGATTTGCCGGCCCGGCGAGCCTGATCTCGCTCACACGCTACGCGCTGGTCTGCGGGGTGGGTGCCTCCATGAAAGTGCTCACCGAAAAACCGCAATTCGCTAAGCTGCTGATCGACAAAGGCCCCGAGCCGCTAATTCGCGGGGTGGCCGAGGCGCTCGGCCCCGCCAACGGTTCTGCGCTGCCCCTCGGCGTCGCGGGCGTGCACTTCTTCGTCTTCGGTGGCTTCAATAAAACCGTGGACTGGATCAACGCCCAGCGCGCCTAAACCTCTCACAAATCCACTCTCGGGAGTCTGCCCGCCGGCGCAAATAACTTCGGGTTGAATGAAGCTAGGGAATGCGCGCCTCTGCAGTGGACTGATTGGGATTCTCAATTCGGGCCAGTTGGTCGCGGAGGCTTCCCGCTTCGTCGCGATCTTTGGCAGCCTGGACTTGGTACTTAACGGCGCCGACGCTGCCCATCGCTCCGAAAAGCTTGCTGATGGCATCGGTTTTGCCCTTGTTCATGTGTTTGAGCTGATCCGCGAGATCGTCCTGGTAGAGGGCGTCGGTCTCCACGGCATCAATGCGACCCCGGAGATCCTGGATGTTCGCCCAGCGCTGAGCCTGGTCGAGGGCAGCATCATGGACAGCCGCCGTAGCATTTTGCAACGTCCCATCTTCCTCAAGATCGGCGGTAAAAGTCTCAAGATTCCTTTCGCCGTTGATATTGCCTTGATGCGCAGACAATTGGTACCAACTCAAGGCCCTGGCATCGTTCTCCTGCACACCTTGCCCGAATTGGTACATCCACCCGATCTGGTTCTCCGCGTCGCCGTTGCCCTGGGCGGCGGCTTGCTCAAACAACGACATGGCCTTGCCGTAATCTGTAGGGACGCCAGTGCCATGCTGAAATATGTAGCCGATGTTTTCCTCGGCGTTGTTGCTGCCATCCTTGGCGGCTTTGTCAAACCAGGAAAGAGCCTCGGCGTAATTCTGCGGCTGGCCCCATCCCTCCTCGGCCATGTAGCCTAGCTGGTTTTCGGCGTCGACGTTGCCGTGACCCGCGGCGCGGATATACCAAGCATGGGCCTGGGCAAAGTCCTGCTTCACGCCATACCCACACTGGTAAAAGTAGCCCACTTGCTTTTCGGCCTGCGAGAGAATCTGCTCGGCCGCTTTACGGTACCAAGTGAGGGCTTGCTTGTAATCGCGATGGACGCCCCGGCCGTCCTCGAACATAGCCGCCAGATGGTACTGCGCGAGCGCGTAGCCCTGGTTTGCCGCGAGACGGTAATAGCTAACGGCTCGCTTCTCATCCTGAGGCAGACCGGTTTTGTTTTCATACATGCTGCCAATCTGATCTTGCGCAGGGGCAAAGTGCTGGGCAGCGGATTTGCGATACCAGGCTAAGGCCTGCGCGTAATTGAGCGTTACATAGCGGGCGCCAAAATAATAATTGCCCAGAGCGAATTGCGCCTGTGCATCGCCCGCAGCGGCCGCCGTGCGCAGAGAGTTGAGTTCGGTGCCCGGCGGCGCGGCCGTTTGAGTCGAAGTCGGCCCCGGCGCCTGTGCTCGCGCAACGGCAGCCAATGCGAAGAACAAGAGGGCCGCTAGCGTGACCGTAGTCCGAAAGCTCATTGGAGATCTTCCCCCTCCACTAGGCTTGCAGACCGAGGCTCATATAACGATAGGCTGCTCGTACTAGAGGAACGGAATGTGCCCAATCTTGTATTCGCAGCGCTAGTTTCCTCCTCGCTCCACCTTTCGGAGCGGTCGGCCCGAGGTTCGAGGAATCTGCTTTTGCCTGCCAGCACCCGATTGGTCGCCAGCTCGGAAGTAGTTCTGCCAATTTTTGTCGACCGGTTTCGATAAAACCGTCGATTAAATCAAAGCGCCCGGCGCGCATAGGACCTCTCATAAATTCCACTCCAGGCGGTCTGCACGCAGATAACTTCCGGTTTGCCCATTTATTCGGGAGCAATCACAGATTACTTTCCGATTTCCGAAGTTCAGCTACATCACCACGGGAGTGGGCCGTCGTCGCTCGAATATGTGCCCGTGGGACCGTTTGCATCGAGAAGCGCGAGGCGAACGGGCTCACGTGCGCCCTGTTGGACGGTGCGCGTACCCTCGAAATTGTTGAGGTTCGTCGCGGTGAAGCCGGGGCATGCAGCGTTCACCTTGATGCCGGCATCCTCGAGCTCTGCGGCGAAGGCGACCGTGATCGCGTTTAGCGCCGTCTTCGACCAGGAGTACGCGCCGAACATCGCGCGACGCGGGTTAGCCGGATCAGAGTTCAGCGTCAGCGACCCGGTAGAGCTCGACACGTTGACGATACGCGCTGCCGGCGCTTCACGAAGAAGTGGCAGCATCGCCTGCGTGACGGCGATGACGCCGAACACATTCGTCTCGAAGATGGCGCGCCCCTCGTCGAGAGACGCGACGCTCGGGCGGCTCGCTTTCACGATCTCCGCGAGCGACTTGCCCGGCTTTCCTGTATGCGAGATGCCGGCGTTGTTCACGAGCACGTCGAGACGGCCGAACTCTTTCCGGATCCGCTCGGCTGCGGCGGTGATAGAGGCCTGATTCGTAACGTCGAGCTGGATGGCGCGGGCGTCGGCTCCGACGCTCTTTGCGGCCGCCTCACCATCGTTGATGTTGCGCGAACCGACAAGCGCGGTGAAGCCCTGCCCCGCGAGATCCTTCGCGATTTGAAGACCGATTCCTTTGTTGGCACCGGTAACCAGTGCTACGGCTTTGTCCTGCATCTTGAATCTCCTTCTTTGAAATCCAGCATTCGGTTCTTTGTTTAGTTTACGAGTTCCATTTCTATTGTGCAGCTTGCTACTCGGTCGGTGTTGACGAGCCTTTGTCGCCTCCGGTAAAGTGCAGGGTGTCTCCGCCAAGCCCTACAAAGTGCCAAGTCGCCATCGGGTTCCTCTCTGGCTCATGGGTCTCACCAACCTGTCGTATGGCCTCTACGGCGGAGTGGTTGCATTCGCGGTTCCGCAGCTGCTGGGCGGCCGCGACGTTCCTGAGACAGCAATCGCCGGCCTGACCGCTGTCGCGTTTTCGCCCAGCTTCTACGCGTTTCTCATCAGCCCCATCCTCGATGTCCGATTCAGTCGCCGCTGGTATGCAGTCGCGCTGGCGATCGTCGCCTCGCTGACACTTGTTGTGGCTTTTCTCAGCCTCGATCATCTCGTGCTGCTGGAAACCACGCTCACCGTCGGGTTTTTCGCAGCCTATCTTTATCAAAGTGCCGTGGGCGGTTGGCTCTCTTCCATAACCTCCGCCGAAGAGGAGAAGTCCATCAGCGTCTGGGTTACGATCGGCAACGTCGGCGGCTTTAGTGTCATGGCCATTAGCTGTAATCAGCTCGCGCGTCTCCTTTCGCCGCTTGCTCTCGCGCTGGTACTCGGGGCATCCATCCTCCTGCCGACGATCGTTTTTCCCTTCATGCAGGCGCCCGGCCCTGACCGCCGCCTTGCCAGCGAGTCTTTCCCTCGATTCTTCGGCGACATTGTCTCGCTCATCAAGCGGCGCGAAGTGCTCGTCGCCATCGTCCTTTTCGCCGCTCCCGCCGCCACTTTCTCGCTCACGAACTTCCTCGGTGGCCGTGGCAACGACTTCCACGCTTCGCCAGGATTCGTTGGCTTAGTTGGAGGCGTCGGCGTGGCTGCTGGAGGGATCGTCGGCTGTCTCGTTTTTCCGCTGCTCGGCCGCCTCATGCCGCTGCGGCCCTTTTACCTTACCGTGGGGATCGTTGGCGGCTTGTGCACGCTAGGGCTCATCCTGCTGCCACGCACTCCGACGTCATTCGCCATACTCTTGATCACAGAGAATCTCTTCCAAGCCTTGGCCATTACCACCAGCACCGCGGTCATTTTCGAAACCATCGGCCGCGACAACCCGCTGGCCTCCACAACCTTCTGCTTCGTCGGCTCGGCCTATGGCGTGCCAATCTCGTATATGCTCTACGTTGACGCCTTCGGCTTTGCCCACGGAGGAATCACCGGCAGCCTCGCCATCGATGCCGGCACCGGCATCCTCGCCAGCGTTCTGCTCGGCGTCATGCTCCTGTGGCTGTCCCGTAGACCCAAAGCACTGATGGTCTAACGGCGACCGCCCCAAGTAGTTGTCATCCCGAGCGAAGGGCCGACCGTTTCTTCCTCGCTCCGCCTTAGGGCTAAGCTCAGCTGGGCGCGGGGGCTTCCCAAGGCGTTTCTCTGAGCTAGCCGTTTTCGACGCGCGCTTTTATATCGGAGTACGCTGCATCGATGAGCCTGGTTAGCGCTGCAGCGTTTGCGGGCGTTTCCGGTCTCAGCTTCACATGGCGCATGAACTTGCCGGCGCCTTGCAACAAGCGGGCCGGATCGGGCAGCGCTGCGCCGTGAAAGAAACCCACGTTAACGTGCGAAGTGAAGACATTGACGTAGCCGAAGGGCGCATCTCCTAAACAGGCAACCGGACAGCCGTCATGCAAGAGCTCCCGGACTTCGTCCCCGCATTTTCGCATTACCTCAAACCAGTGATGCGCGATGGCTCCCAATTCACCAGCATGCTCTCTCATCCAAGCATCGATGGCGGGAGCCCGTTCGACAGCGCCGTTAAATCGCAGCAATTCCGTTCTCATCGTCGCGACTTTGGAATCAGCGGGAGTGTTCTCTCATGGCGTTTTGAGAGGTACCTGCTGGTTCCAGGGTGCCACACTTTCCTCATACTCCATGGGATCGCCGAAACCTTCGGTTTGGACGCCTAGTTGGCGAAGAGCCTCCAAGGCCATCAATCGGCGATGCGCGTTGAAGGTCATGATATGGGCGAAGACGCCGCCGAACGTGAAGGTCTCAGCGGGTTCGCACAGAGCGTCGACGAACGTGTCATCCCAGGCGGAGCGGTTGCGGACGCCCCTGAAAATACGATCGAGTTCGGCATCGGTCTTTTCGAGCCTTTGCAGCATCGCTTGCGGGGAGCGCTGCGATTTGGGAGAGCCCTTCGTATCCATATCGGCTCCCGACAGCGCGGCGGTCCAGACCTCTTTCGTGAAAACAATGTTTTCTAATAGCTGCCTGAGAGTCTTATTCGACTCCCGCCAGGGCAGCAGCTCTACGACCGTGGTCAGCGGCCGATCCAATTGTTCCTCCGTCAAAGTCCCGGCGTATTCCAGCAAACGCCGCGTGTGCCAAGAGTCGTTGCCTGCAAAACGATCGAACAAGTCCATGTCTCTTCCTCCTTTTGTTGAGGAACCAAGAGCCAAAAAGTGAATTTTGTTGGACGCCGGCAAGTGGAAGTGCGCATCACGCATGCGCCGGTAGAGGCTGGGAGAAGTCCGAAAAGCTTTTCGGAACGCGCGAGTGAACGCCTCAAGCGAACCGTAGTTGGCGTCCAGGGCGACGTCCGTGACCGACATTCCGGTGTGCGCCAGTTGATATGCGGCTCTTTCCAACAATAGCCGCCGTCGCATGGCGCCCGGAGTTTCTTCGACCACTGTCCGAAACAACCTGTGGAACTGAGTGCGGCTTTGGTACGCTTGCCGCGCTAGATCCTGCGTTTTCGCCGGCGTGTCCAGGGAGTTCGCAACAATTGCACATAGGCGGTCTGCCGTGTCCTGACCATCCGCTTTATTCATGTGTCCGGTTCCTCATCTTGAGCGAATCATAGATAAGAGATGGCGCCTGCTGCCTGATAGTACGTACCAATCTTCTACCCTAGAAGGCGGACCAAAGCGAATGGACACATGGACGCCGTGCTTGCACGACTGCTTCCCGGCAACGCCGCAGTGCTGACCGAACCGATCGTTTCCCCGGTGGTCGGCAACCGTCCCCCCTTGTTCTCACCTTGGTTCGTCGAATTTTCTTGGTCATCGCATCGCAGTTTGGGAATCGCTGGGAATGGTGGCAAAGGGGATCGCGTTTCGATCCCCTTCATCACGCTCCGCAGCGCGCATCTCTTCGGGTTGGAATTGGTCAATCGACGTTGATACGCACACCGTAGGTTGTTCCCGTGACTTCAGAGATTGGCGGTCCGGTGCAGACGTACCCGTTGGGGCTGTTGGCGCAGTCGCTCGGGAGGTAGAGTTTGAAATCGAAGGTGCCGCTGTAGGTTTTGCCGTTGGGCGCAACCGTATCTTTTTCGTCGACGGTGAAGATGTTTGAAACGTCTTGGGGTGGGACGGCTCCTGGGCCGCCAAACACCAGACCGACATGGTGCAGCTTCACCTCGCCGTGGCCCAAGCCCTTCCAGACCCCGAAGCAGATGTTTCCGCCCGCCGGCGGCAGAAACGCGTTTTCAAATTCAGTTCCATCCGCATGCCAGGTCTTAAAGGATTCCACGAATGTGAAGGGTGTTGGCGGGAAAGGCCCTCCTGGAGGGAAATTATTATCCGTGTTACTGGTGTAAATCAGATGCCACAAACCCACGATGGAAGCAGACCCCTTCGAATCTTCGCCCCCTTGAAAGTCGTCCTCGCGACCTTCGAATAAGGCACTGGACTGACAACCGCACGAACTTCCATCTGTTTGTGGCGCTCGACCGTCGGCTTCTTCGTTCCGCCGCCCTCTTCGCCCGCACCAGAGTGAGCTCCGGGCCGATTTCGACGTCGTGATCCACCACGCCGAGTGAAAGCATGGACCGCTCGTTGTAGCTGTAGCCGGCGAACATCGAAAGGCCCACTGTCTTCCCACTCTTCGCGATCAGTTTCTCGTACGAAGACGACGAGCTCGAAATGATAATTACCGCACGCGTACCTTGCCCAATTGCATTTTGTGGCCCATGCTATACTTCGCTTTCACGAATCCTCGGATACCCAGTTCGAGGACGGTTCAGCCGAAAGCTTAATTCATGGACCGAGATCTCGAAGACTTTAGGTCTTTCCCGCCACTCGGACCTACGATCAAAGTTCTAATGGTCTGGCCGCGCTTTCCTACCTCGTTTTGGGGCCTTTCGGAGGTGATGGAAATCGTTCCCGAGCGCTCCCTCGTACCTCCGCTCGGGCTCATTACCGTAGCCGCGCTTTGTCCCAAACGATGGAAAATCCGTCTCGTCGACCTTGCATTTGAAGAGTTGAGCGATGAGGACATCCTCTGGGCCGATCTTGTGATGGTCAGTGCGATGGCGGTTCAGCGCGAAGGCGTGCGCCAAACGCTCGAGCGTGCTTTCAAGCTGAATCGGCGAACCATGATCGGAGGTCCGTATGCCAGCAGCGAACCGGAGGCGCTACTACCGCTGGCTGACCATGTAGTCGTCGGTGAGCCGGATGAAATCTTCCCAGACATCGCCGCAGATCTCGAGCGCGGCTCAGCCCGGAGGTTGTACAGAATTACCGAAAAGCCCGATGTCGGTCGCACCCCAGTGCCGCGTTTTGACCTGTTGGCACTGAACAAATACACCCTCATGTCGGTGCAATTTTCGCGAGGCTGCCCGTTTACCTGTGAGTTTTGCGACATCATAACGATCTACGGACGCCGCCCGAGGACGAAATCGCCGGCGCAATTGATCGCGGAACTCGACGCGCTTCTGCAACTCGGCTGGCGGAAAGAAGTATTCGTTGTCGACGATAATTTTATTGGAAATCACAAGGCGGCTTTGGATCTCGCCCAGGAGTTGGAACGGTGGCAGCGCCGCAACCGGTATCCTTTCGGGTTCTTCACCGAAGCTTCCATTGATCTTGCTTCACGGCCGGCACTACTGGATGCGATGGTCAAAGCAAATTTCTGTCGCGTGTTTATCGGGATCGAATCGCCCTCCGCGGAGTCGCTCAAGGAAACCAAAAAATTTCAGAATCTCCGCCGGGACCCGTTGGACAGCATCCGCTTGATTCAGCAGCATGGGCTTTGGGTCATGGGTGGCTTCATCGTCGGCTTTGATAGCGATCGACCGGATATTTTTGACCGGCAGATCGAGTTTGTAGAGCGTGCCGCCATCCCTTGGGCGATGACGGGTGTCCTGCAGGCGCCGCCCACCACTCCGCTATATGAACGCATGAAAAAAGAGGGACGGCTCCTTCAAAACAACCCCGAACCGAGTAACTTTGATCCTCCGAACTTCCGGACAATTCTGCCACTCCCCGAACTGCTCGACGGGACGAAGCGGATGCTGCTTACACTTTACGACCCGCGCCGCTTCTACGGACGCGTGCTCAATTCTCTGGAACGCTGGCAACTACAACCTGAACAGAGAGCCCCGGCGCTTTCTTTGGGGTATTTATCGAGAGTGCTGCTTAGATCTGTTTGGAAGCAAGGCGTGCTCTCGAGCTATCGCCGGGCGTATTGGCGTTATGTGGCACGACTCATGTTGCGCTGGGGATTGCACCCGCAGAAAAGACGACTTGGGTTCGAGCTTGCGCTCTCCGGTCACCACTTCATCGGCTATGCGCGGCAGGTCGCCGAGTCCCTGGAAGCTGAAAGCCGCCGGGCAATTCAGTTCATGCGGCCCGAATTGCTCCCGCAATCGGGTGGACAAGCGCGGAATGCCCGATAAACGGGGTTCGAGGAGATTCGCCGCACCTATAGGTTGCTGTCGTCCGCGCTTCCCCGAAGCGGACTGCGCCCACCTCAAACGTGCGCCCCACAAGCGCACGGTCGTCTTCGCCGCTGATGATCCATGATGGGAGTCGAGGCGTCGATCGGTCGGCGCTTAGCTGCTCAACGGCTATTTCGCGGGCTCTATGAGCCAACGATCGAGCTGCTCGCGAAGTTGGCGAAAGTTTACTGGCTTCGAAACGCAGGCGCTGCATCCGGCGCGCATCACGCGCTCGTAATCAGTAAGCATGGCGTGAGCAGTGACGGCAATGACGGGGATCGCGCGAAGCGTTGGGTCGCGGCGAATCCATGTTGCCAGCTCAAGGCCGTCCTGCGCGCCCAATTGGACGTCGAGCAGAACTGTTTCGGGTGGGTCGCCTTTGAACACCGCGAAGGCTTCGTCCAGTGTGGTGGCGGTTTGGACCTGAAAATTTTCGGACTCGAGCCAGTCGACGAGTAGCTCGAGATTGGCCGCATTGTCTTCCACGACGAGAATGCGACGTTTCATGATTTCGTCACCAACTCCGGCGGCACGACTTGCTTCAGGTGCTGAAACAGGACGTCCCGCCAACGATCGGACTTGCGAAGGAGCGCCGTACTATTGGACTGGAGGAATTCCTTTTCGACTTGGGTGAGTTCTTTGCTTGTCAGCACGAAAACGGGGAGACCGGCGAGTGAGGGATTTCCGCGCCACTCCGCGAGCAATTCGAATCCGCTCACGTCCGGCAGAAGCAGGTCCAGGATCACCAGATGGGGCAATCTTCGGGCGATTTGATGACGAGCGGCGGCTCCGTCGCCCGCGATTTCCACGAGGTATCCGCGGTGCATCAGGGATTCAACAATGAATTCGCGCGTGGGCGGATGGTCCTCGACCACCAGGATTGAAGGCGCTCCGGAGCGCGGCGAGCGCCGCAAGCAACGGTCCACCGCTGACAACAGCACCAGCTTCTCGACGGGCTTCACGACGTATTCGTCCGCGCCAAGCAATGCGCCCGTTGACGGCTGATCGACGATGGTGACCACGATCACCGGGATCTGGGCGGTGCGGCGGTCGCTTTTCAAGGCTGTCAAAATTTGCCAGCCGTTGATGGGTTTCATCACGATGTCCATGGTCACAGCGGAAGGCTGAAGTGCCGCGGCCATTTCGACGGCGCGGCGGGGCTCCGTGCACAGAGTGACTTCGTAGCCTGCGGAAATGAGCTGCGTCTCCAGAAGAATAGCTGCCGTTCGGTCGTCTTCCACGACAAGAATTCTTGCGGTCGAAGGCTGGCTATCCTTGTTGCCGGCTTCGATCTCCCGAGGTGGCTCGGCGTGCGGTGCCAGGGGCAATGTGAAATAGAAGCAGCTGCCCATGCCCGGTTCGCTCTCCAGGCCAAGTTGGCCGCCATGCAGTTCGACCAGACGCTGCGTGATGGCCAAACCCAATCCGGAGCCTTCCGCGGCTTTTGCGCTTTGCGTCAACCGGTAGAAAGCTTCGAAGATGCGTTTCTGCTCCTCGGGAGGAATGCCGGGGCCGGAATCGCGAACCTCCAGGCGCACTTGATCGCCCAATTTCTTGGCAGCCAATTCGATAGTTCCACCTTCGGGCGTGAACTTGACGGCATTTCCGATCAGGTTCATCAGGATCTGCCTAAGGCGAGTGCCATCCGCACGAACGCTGAGGCCCGGCGCCGGGTGCTTGATGAGGCGATGGTTTTTGTTGCTCGCCAGCGGTTGCAAGGTGTCACAAGCTTCCGAAAGACTGGTGTCGACACGCACAGTTTCGATCGTGAGCTGCAGACGCCCCGCCTCGATGCGGGATAGATCGAGGATGTCATTGATCAGTCGAAGCAGATGCTTCCCGCCCGTGGAAATGTGATTCACGTAACGGCGCTGTTTATCGTTGAGCGGGCCGTAGCGGTCTTCACCGAGCAAATCGGAAAAGCCCAGTACGGCGTTGAGAGGAGTGCGCAACTCGTGACTCATGGTGGAAAGGAACTGGTCTTTGAACTTGCTGGAGCGCTCGAGTTCTTCTTTAGCCAGCAGGACAGATTGGGAAAAAGCCTCCACTTCTCTCTTGGCCGTCTCCAGCTCGGCGGTGCGTTCACGGACGCGCTGCTCGAGGCCATCGTGGGCCTTACGCAAGTCGTTTTCGCTTTTACCAATTTGGGTGAGCATCTCGTTGAATGCATCGATCAGAATTGTTAGCTCGCCCTGGCCGGGGATCGGGGCGGCTCGCACGGAATAGTTCTTATCGTGCGAAACCGCTCGTGCAATCTCGGCAAGGTCGACAATCGGTTTTGCAACTGCTCTGCGAAACACCGCGGATACCAGCAACGCTGCCATCAGTGAAACAAGGAGCACGATGGCGGCGATCCCTATGTAACGATTCAAACGCTGATTTAGCTCCTGCAAGTCGGATCGAATGTAGACGGTGCCAATCGGTTTTCCCTGGAACACGATCGAACGGACCAATTCAATTTGGTGGCCTCCGAGCACATGCATTTCGATCTGTCCCGAGGTCAGCGAGGGAGGTGGCGGAATCGCAGCATGCCCGTCGCGCGAATACGTGGCGAGGGGCTGACCATCCGGCATATAGATTACTGCGGACAAAATGTTTGGCGCGGCCTTCAACGCCGAAAGAGTGGTTTCCGACGCCTGCGGATCGTTAAATAGCAGAGCCGAGGCACTGTTGGAGCCGGTAATTTGAGCTTGCGTGGAAAGATTGCGGACGATGGTCTGCCTGAACGTAACCAAGTCATAGCCGATGAACGCCGCACACGCCAACACGAGAGCCGCTGCGCTGACCAGCATGTTCATCCAGGTCAGCCTTCTGGCGATCGACGCGTTCGCAAAATTACGCATCGCCTAAAAACCTCCCGAGCGAGAGAGCTTTCGGACGTTAGTCGCCACCTTAAGCAATTCGGAACTCAGAGTGAGGCCGGCCAACTGCGCGCTGTCGAGGTTTACGTCGAAGCGCACACGGTTGCCCTCCAGGATGAAGCCGATCATCCCGCCGCGTTCTGAGAAGCGTGGAATGTCACTGACCGTGAGGACACGGGTCTTGTCGAGCGCTGCCAGATCCTCTTTGAGGCGGCTCTCTTCCGATGAGCTGATGAACAGTATGCGGCAACTATCGACTTCCTGTGGCTTGGCGATTCGCTTCGCCGCGACACTCTTTCCCAAAATCGTTCCACCAGCCAAGGTGGCGTCGAGAGCCTGGCCGAATGGATCCGCGCCCAAGACGCAAATCTCGAACGATTCGGTGCGCTCCGCGTTGTTTTCGTCGGGCCAGTGAACAAATCTGCCAAAGTTGTAGAGATACGCGGCTTTTACCTGAAACTCGCTGGCCTTAGGCTGCTGGGCTTGCTCGCGCGGGACGAGCAGTAGGGAACAGCACAAAACTGCGGCTAAAATCCCTGCAGTACCACGCGATCGCCATCCAGATCGGCGCAAAGAGGCCTTTCGCATGCGGATGGTGCAATTGACGCACTTTCTGGCCGTCACCGAGACTGGGTTCTCCACGTTATCTTTCCGTAGAAGCTTCTGTTGATGCCCACGAGCGGGCCATCGTCGCCCCCGAATTCAGCATGATGATCCTGAAGCAAGTTCTGGCCGGCTAATGAAAACTCAAGATTTTGGTTCGCGCGCCAACCAAAACGGACATCGAAACTCGAGTAGTCGCCCACGGTCAGCCCCGCCGGTATCGATGTCTGGGCTGGCAACGCCGAAACATATCGATAGGTCGCATCAAACTCGAAGCGCTTCGGCAAATCAAAAAGCGATTGCATCTCGACCTGGTGATGAGGACTTGAACCGTTGTCAGCGGCCGTGACCAGCGAGTTGAACGTGCCTGCCTTCGCGTTGTTTTGCACGAACAGGTGCAGAAAGGAATAGGAGCCCTTAAGTTCCCACCAGCCGAAAGGCTTCCAATCGGGCGCGATTTCAATCCCATCCGTGTCGCCCTTAGTCGCGTTCGTCAGGGGTAACTGAACGACCACGCGGGTGGGCGCCGGCGGAAGAGGCGTCTCGATAAGGAGTGAATCGGGGCCATACCCGTAGAGATCGTTGTAGTCGTTGTGGAAAAAGGCCACATCCACGTACAACTTCTTGACCACGAGCGTCCGGTAGCCAACTTCAGTGCCAAGGAACTGTTCCGATTCGAATTTCGTGTTACCGAGAATTCGCAGGTACAAGGGCGGACCTCCCGGCGCTTGGCCGAGAAAATCCGTAAGTTGTAAGTCCGTGTCCAGCCGGGAAGGGGTTCGAACCGCCCTGGTGACTGCAACCCAGAGGGATTGACGAATTGTGGGCGTCCATATGGCACGGACGTTGGGCTGGATCTCAAAGCCGCTGTAGTTATTGTGTTCAAACTTGGACCCGACGATAAGCGAGAGTTTTCTCGGAATAATGGATATCTGATCTTGAAGGAACCAACTGTAGATGCTGTCGGTTTCCTGATGAGGCAGAAAATCCAGCGTCTCGAATTTCTGGGTGATGCTGTCGGGACTCCAGCGGGCACCAGCGCCCAGCAAAATATCGTGGCGATCATTTAGGTGCAGATGGTAGAGAAAATCGACGTCGACGGTGTTGCGCGTCTCGTCGAGCTGTGGGCTCAGCTGCGACGTGCGATCGTAATAAGCCTGAAATTGGAAGTCCGTATTTTCGTTCACCTGTCGACGCCATCGCGCCACCAGATTTCCGCCCGTATCATTATGGGGTTCGTTGAACGTCTCTACGGACGGCGGAACGTACAGGGCAATCTGCACCCGCTCGCCGTCGTACCCTTTGTAGAGATCACCTTGAAACGTGAAAGTATCGCGGGTATCGGGCTGCCAGTCCGTTCGGAAGCCAGCCTGCCCCATTTGCCATTCATCGAATTGGGAATGATCTGGGTGAAACTCTGCGGCGCGGCCGAAGGCCATTCCGTAAACGCGGAAATCCAAATCTTTTCCATTCCCTCCACCGAAGCGGAAACTCCCCATCCCCTGATCGACATTGCCACCAGAGGTGGCGGCGAGCGCGCCATGGGTATCTTTTGTGGTTTTGGTGATTATATTGATGACGCCATTAACAGCGTTCGCTCCCCAGATCGTGCCTCCGGGCCCGCGAATCACCTCGATGCGCTCCACGTCCTCGAGCAAAACATTCTGAAGCTGCCAGTACACCCCGGCGAACAGCGGTGTGTACACGCTGCGTCCATCGATCAACACCAGCACCGATTTCGAGAACTCGCTTCCGAATCCGCGTATTCCCACAGACCAATGGTCCGAATCGATGCGTGCCACTTCGACTCCGGGAACCATGCGCAGAATTTCCGGCACGCTGGTGGCTCCGGAGCGGCGAATGTCCTCTTGGGTGATCACATAGATTGCCGCTGGAGTGTTCCAGACTTCTTCGGGTTCTTTCGACGCGGTGGTGACCTCGACCGAGCCCAGTTGCTCCAAGCTCAACTGCTTGAGGTCCTCGGGCGGGTTCTGATTGCTCGGAGCGTCAGCTCTAGTCCTACGGACCGGACCGACACAAACAACCAGAAGAATCAGCGCGAGTGCGCTTCCGGCTTGCCACAAGCGGGCCCGAACAGCGCGGACGTGGTTGGACAAGACGCCGAGCTTATTCGAACATGATGAAACGCTCATTTCAAGCGACCCCCACCCCTAGAGGGCTCACCGAGCCTGAAAATCGCCTAGCGCGCGGGCAACCACAATTTTAGTGGAACAAATAGTAAACAGGCGTTTTGTATGCGCGTGTGACACAAACAGGTAACGGGTCGCTATCGGGCAGGGCCGCATGGCAAAGGGTCAGGAACACTGAGGAACAAACGGAAGAAGCCGCCTGCCAGGCGTTCCATAAGGCCTCAGTCCGGAAAAGGTCTGCGTCTCGTAGTCCCGGCATCGATTCTCGCCCATCGTCCGGATTGGAAAATCGCCATGCCGTTCCTCCTCCAAACGAAGTCACCAACCTTCGGACTATCGGTTGTCGCCTTGCGCAACCTGCTCCGGCCTTCGGGCGGGACACGACGCCATTCACTGCGATGCTGAACTGGCAAGCGGGATTGAAGAAATGGCGATTGCGGTGGGGACGAGGCTCGGAGCGTACGAGATTCTCGCACTGGGCCAGCTCACTTTCCGAGAGGGTGGCCGGAACTCCGAAGTAGTTCGCCAATTTTCGCCGACTGGGTGCTACTCAGGTTCTACGCCATTGAAGTTAAAAAAAGGGCGGATGTTCAAGCATCCGCCCTTCCTCACTTTAGATTAAGTAGCTTGGCTTACTTCTGATGCGTCCGCCAACCTTCCGCGTACGACTCTCGCGCGACCTTCGAATAAGGCACGGGGCTGACAACCGCACGAACTTCCATTTGTTTGTGGCGCTCCACCGTCGGCTTCTTCGTTCCGCCGCCTTCTTCGCCCCACACCAGTGTGAGCTCCGTGCCGATTTCGACGTCGTGATCCACAACGCCGAGTGAAAGTACGGACCGCTCGTTGTAGCTGTAGCCGGCGAACATCGAAAGGCCCACCGTCTTCCCGCCCTTCCCCACCACTTTGTCGTACGAAGACGACGCGTAGTTCGAAATCGGCAGGTCGATAAATTTGTACGGATCACCGTGCTCGAATAGCGACCGGTAAATGTTCACCACATCGTCTGAATTCCACGCAAACGTCACCTTCTTCCGCTGCGTCTTCTGGTCGATTTTCTCCAGAGCCTCGCGGCCGATAAAGTCGTGGTCGAATTTGACGAAGATCCCGTAGCCCAATTCGTACGGCGTTGTGTAGTAATCCTCGATGTTATTCGAAACGAAGCTGCCGGCCAGCGACCCCGTCGCTTCGTAGCTGTTTGCCGGGAGCCACTCGCGATAGGGCTTCAACTTCTCGCCTGTGTACACCGCTGGAAGCGGCGAAGGAATCCAACCCGATTCGCACGTATTCGATGCGTACGCCCGCGAGCCGACTTCCTTCATGCCGAACTCTCGCCCCGCCTCTACGATCAATCCGCGAATTTCGTCCCTCTGCTCGTACGGTCCCCAAATCTCAAGTCCTGGAGCGCCCGCCATGCCGTGACGCAGGGCGCGTACCGGCTTTCCCTTGATCTTGATCTCGCCCATGTTGAAGAATTTAATTTCCGGGAATGGCCCGCCGTTTAGCTTCTCGATGATCTGCTTCGCGTTCGGCCCCTGAATCTGGTAGCGGTAGAGGGTCCGGATCACGGGCTTCCCGCCGGGGTTCGATGGTGATCGGTCGTCTCGCGTGATCTTCACGTTGTAATTTCCCGTCGCGCCATGGAACTCGAGCCAGTTCGCCGCTGGCGCGCGCCCCACGTAAACTAGCTTGTCCTGTTCCAGGTGAAACAGAATCCCGTCGCCAATCACGTAACCATAGTAGGTGCACGGCGCGAACTGCTTCGCGCGATTCACCGGAAAATTCGCAAAGCTATTTGTTGCTAGATGCGAGAGCATTTTCAGCGCATCGGGACCTTCCACGTACAAATTCGCCATGTGGTGGGACTGATCGAAGAGAACGGCCGTCTCTCGCCAGGCTTTTTGTTCGTCTCGCCAATTCGAAAACTCGGAAGGAACCACCGGATAAACGTAGGCGCCGATCTGCGAATTCCGCAACATTTGCGCCGGATTGCCGGCGGTTTTAAGCACATCCTCCAAACTCTGCTGACCCATCGCTTCCCTCCTAGGGACAGAAACCATCGGATTCACCTCCTGCTTTATTAGGGCTTCGCTTCCGACTTAGGCTCAATGTCATGCGAGCGCTATGGCGAAAAGTGCACGCAATACCCTACAGAAACCTGGACGTATTTGCAACTAGACTGGAGCATCCGAAGCGTCTAACTAGAAGCATTTACCTGTACGTTTTGGCTCTGGAAAGCCCGTGATTCTCCAAAGTTTTGAGGATTTCGCGATGTCCGAAGGCGGCCGCCGGAGACGCGTATCCGACCTTCCGGGGCGCGCAATGAATTAGGCTGTGGGCTCCCCAAGCTTGAAGCAAACCCGTTTGTTTGTAGCAACAGGTCCCAAACAGCACCACCTGCGCCGATTCCAGGCTTCCGCGACCAACTACGACGTCGATGGTGCGCTGCTCGCGGCTGTTTTCGCGGGGCGGGGTTCCGGCTTGCACCGAGTTTGCCATTTCGGCCAGCTTCTTTTCTTGCTCGGCTTTGGGCAGCGGGCGGATTGCTTCTTCGAAATGCTTTTCGGTGGCAAGGACGTTTTCCATGATCTGGCGGTTCAGGAGGCCGCCGAAGGATTTTACGTTGGCGGCTTGGGGATGATCCTTGTACCAAACTGGATGAGGGAAACCGCCCCAGCTCAGCGCTAGCTGCGTGCGAATGTACCCCGGGACCACGGTTTCGTATGCAACGGCGCGCTGCCACGGTTTGTAGCGATTTTGGTCGAGGTAATATCCGTCGGTCTGAATCACGGCGAAAATCGTTTGCGTGGAACCGAAGGTGGGAATGCCATCGAACATGGTGAGAATTTCGAGGCTGTCGATTCCTCCGGATTCCAGGCACAGATGCGCGGCCGCATCGCTGGGCGCGGACATGAAGGCCATTGCTGCGCCGATCAGCAAGCCTTTCTCGGCGAATTTATCGCTCCAGTTTTCTTCGAGCTGGCGGTGCCAGGCCTGCTCGCCGGCGATATCCAGATAATGGCATCCGGCCTTGAGGCACGCCTCCACCACGGGCGGCCCGAAATAGATGAACGGGCCAACGTTGTTGCATACAACTTTCGCTCCCGCGAATAACTTCGTGAGTTCCTCGACCGAGCCGCCCGTCTCCACTACTTCGTAATCAGCGGTCTCGATTCCGGGCACGCGATTCATCACATCCTGAATTTTGGCTTTATTCCTGCCGGCGGCGATAAAGGGAACGTTGTATTCGCGAAGGTATTCCGCCGTCAAACGTCCTGAGAATCCGCTCGCGCCGTACAGCACCACGGGTCTCTTACTGGGCATCCTCACCTCCGCCTTTTAAAATATCACCACTAGCCGAGCGCCCGATTTTAGGCTAAAGTGCCACGTTCATTCATAAGGAACCTTTTGGTCACCTGGTATCATCGGAGGATCTCGTGGACGCTTTCGATTGCCCGGTCAAGCTCACTGCCGAAGTTCTCGGCGGCAAATGGAAACCCTTGATTCTGTTTTATCTGGAACGGGGAACCCACCGATTCAGCGCATTGCAACGATTGATACCCGGCACGACCAAGAAAATGCTCACCAAGCATTTGCGGGAGCTCGAACGCGATGGCCTGGTCCACCGCAAGGTGTTTGCACAGGTGCCGCCGCGCGTGGAATATTCTCTCACAAGGCACGGGCAGAGCCTGCGTCCAATTTTGGTTTCGATGTCCACGTGGGGCAAGCGGCACCGCTCCCGCTACGGCGCGCGCAAGAGATAGAGACGGAACGGCGCGGCGAAAACTTCCGCCTGGCGGCCTTCAGGGCGTGGTGTAAACTTCCGGATTTGGGGGAGGAAGAATGGGCCAGGCGCAACAGGGTAAAGTTTCCCCGCGAGATCAAGAATACGGCTACGCTTTTTCTTCGATGATTCTCTAGACTTTTCCGAAGGCGGGAGGTTTTTATGCAAGCTGTGGCAACTCGTGAAGAAAAACTTTTCATCAACGGTGAGTGGACCGGTGCGGTAGACGGCAAGACCTATCAGAAGAAGAATCCATACACCGGCGGCATCGCGTCACAAGTGCCAGCGGGAAAGCGCGAAGATGCGCGGCGCGCCATCGAAGCGGCAGCCGCCGCATTTCCGGCGTGGAGCGCGACTGCTCCCAGCGTGCGCCGCAACCTGCTGCTGAAGGCTGCCGAAATTCTCGAGCGCAAGATGCAGGATATCTCGAAGATCATGGCGCTCGAGACCGGCCAGACTTTCGGCTGGGGCATGTTCAATTGCATCTACACGGTGGGAATCCTGAAGGAAGCTGCGGCGCAGCCCTACGCCATGGTCGGCGAAGTGATTCCGACGGACCTGCCGGACACGACCGCCATGGCGATCCGCCAGCCGGTGGGAGTGCTCGTAGGCATCGCGCCGTGGAACGCGCCGATGATTCTGGGCATGCGCGCGGTGGCTCCCATCGCCTACGGAAATACCGTGGTCCTCAAAGCGTCGGAAGAATCGCCCGGCACGCATTTGGCGATCGCGTCGGTTTTCGAGGAAGCCGGGCTTCCCAAGGGCGTGCTCAACGTGATCACGAATGCTCCAGCGGACGCCGCCGAAGTGGTGGATGAACTCATCTCAAATCCGAAGACGCGCCGCGTCAACTTCACCGGCTCGACGAAAATCGGGCGTCTGATCGCGGAAAGCGCGGGGCGGCATCTGAAGCGCGTGGTGTTGGAGCTGGGCGGCAAGGCGCCGATGGTGGTGCTGGGCTGACGCGGACATCGATGCCGCGGTTTCGGCGGCAAATTTCGGCGCGTTCATGAACCAGGGCCAGATCTGCATGTCCACTGAGCGCATCGTCGTGGATAAGTCGATCGCGGATGAATTCGCAAAAAAGCTCGCGGCCAAGGGCCAGGCGCTGAAGATGGGCGATCCGATGGCTCCGGAGTCGCAGATCGGCTGCATGATTAGTTCGGCGGCGGTGCGAGCGCGTGCAGGCTTTGGTGGATGATGCGGTCGCGAAAGGCGCGAAGATTCTCTGCGGCGGAAAGGCCGAGGGGCCGTGCTATCCGCCGACCGTGGTTTACGGCGTGACGCCCGCAATGCGCATGTACCACGAGGAATCTTTCGGTCCGGCGAAGCCTGTGGTGATCGCCAAGGATGCGGAAGACGCTCTCCGGATCGCCAACGACACCGAGTACGGTCTTTCGAGCGCCGTCTTCACGCGCGATGTGAACGAGGCGCTGCGGATCGCGGAGAAACTGCACTTCGGGATCTGCCACATCAACGGCGCGACCGTGCACGACGAACCGCAGATGCCCTTCGGCGGGATGAGGGATAGCGGATACGGGAAATTTGGCGGTCGCGCGGGCCTCGACGAATTCACCGAGCTGCGCTGGGTGACCATTCGCCGCTCGCCTTCACACTATCCGATCTGAGTTCTGGAGGCTTGAGGCTGGATCCGTGTCTGCGTGCCATACAAACCACCGCTTACATCGGTTTTTCTCAGGCGATAGGGAGTAACGCTCCCTCGGCCGGAACTTGGGGGTGGGGAGTGCTATACTGCCGCGCCAGCGATGAGCTGCCCTGCCTGCGGGAAAGAGGCCCCTAGCGCGGCGCGCTTTTGCCCCTCCTGCGGCAGCGCGATGGATAGTGACGCCATGCCCACGCGGAAGGTTGAAGCCGCGCCGGGCACTCCCCCGCGCAAGCCCGTTTCTCCTGCCAGTGACAGAATTTCGTCGTCCTCCGGCTATGAAGCGCGCTACGTCCCCGGAACCATCCTCGCCGATCGCTACCGCATTGTTTCACCGCTTGGCAAAGGCGGTATGGGTGAAGTGTATCGCGCCGAGGACTTAAGGCTCGGCCAAACGGTGGCGCTGAAATTTCTGCCCCGGTCGCTTGCGCAGACAGAACAGGCGTTAGAACGGTTCAGGCGTGAAGTGCGTCTGGCGCGGCAAGTTTCTCATCCGAACGTCTGCCGCGTTTTCGATGTTGGGGAGATCAGCGGTGTCGGAAGCGGCGGCAAAACAAGCGAACACACGTTCCTGACGATGGAGTTTGTGGACGGCGAAGATCTCGCTTCGCTGATGCGCCGCATCGGAAGGTTGCCGCCAGACAAAGGCGTGGAAATCGCGCGACAGATATGCGCGGGTCTCGCGGCCGCGCACGAGCACGGCATCATTCATCGGGACTTGAAACCCGCGAACATCATGCTGGATGGACGTGGGCGCGTGCGCATCACGGATTTCGGCCTCGCCGGATTGGCCGCTGAAATCGAAGGTGCGGACGCGCGCGCCGGCACACCCGCCTACATGTCGCCCGAGCAATTCGCAGGCGGCGAAGTTTCGCCGAAAAGCGATCTTTACTCGCTCGGCCTTGTACTCTACGAAATATTCACCGGCAAGCGCGCCTTCGACGCGCCTTCTATGGAGGAAATGGCGCGCCTGCGCGAAAAGAGCGCTCCAACTGCTCCCTTGCAATATGTGAAGGAGATGGACCCGCTCGTCGAGCGCGTGATCCTGCGCTGCCTGGAAAAAGACCCTGCGAAACGGCCGGCAACAGCGCTGCAGATTGCGGCCGCACTGCCGGGAGGTGATCCGCTGGCCGCCGCGCTTGCGGCAGGCGAGACGCCTTCGCCCGAGATGGTCGCCGCCTCGGGAGAAACCGAAGGCCTGCGTCCCTTGGTGGCTTGGATTTTGCTGGCAGGGATCATTTTGTCAGTCACCGCGGCGATTTTGTTGAGCGCACAAACGATGCTCTACCGGCGCGTACCGCTTGAAAAACCGCCGGAGGAGCTTGCCGCGCGCGCGCGGGATATTCTACAAAGTGTTGGCTATTCCGAGCCGCCAGTGGATACGGCGATCGGGTTCTACGAGGGGAACGAGTTTCTACGCTATATTGGGGAACACGACAAATCAAAGACGCGCTGGGACCACCTCGAAACCGGAGCGTTTGGGTTTTGGTATCGCGGCAGCCCCCGTCCGCTCGCCGCTCGCTTCTCTCTCTTCTCCTCGGCTGGGCCCGAGCCTGGATTTGTATGGACGGACGACCCGCCATTGAACGTGTCCGGGATGACACTGGTCAGCCTCAATCCGCTCGGCCGCCTAACGCAGTTCATCGCAGTTCCTCCACCGGTTGAGAAACCGGCAGGCGTAGCGTCGTCACCTGACTGGGCGCCGCTGTTCTCTGCCGCGGGGCTTGATCCGTCCAAGTGGCCGACCGCGGAGCCGATCTGGGCGCCTCCTGTAGCCAGCGACGCGCGAGCTGCGTGGACAGGATCGCTGGCCGAGCGGCCCGATATCCCGATGCGGATCGAGGCTGCGGCATACCGGGGCAAGCCCGTCTACTTCGAGTTGATTGGCCCTTGGACGCATGCCGAACAGTTGCAGCCGTATCAGCCGACAACCGGCGAACGGGTAGCCCAAGTGATTCTCATGGTTTTGTTGTTTTCGATGGTGGTGGGCGGTGCCATGCTCGCACAACGGAACCTGCGCCTTGGCCGGGGGGATCGCCGTGGGGCTTCTCGTCTAGGCGCTGTTGTTTTTGCAACTTTTGCGGTGAATTACTTTGTCGCGCATCACGTCCCGAATTTCTCCGAACTCGTGCTCTTCCTGGACTTTTTGGCCGGCGGGGTTGTCTGGTTCTGTTTCTTCTGGGTCCTCTATATCGCCTTGGAGCCGTACGCGCGCCGCCGCTGGCCCGCTACGCTGGTTTCCTGGAGCCGCTTGTTGGCGGGAAGCTTTCGGGACCCGCTGGTGGGTCGCGATGTGCTTGTGGGTTGTCTCTTGGGGGCGTTTGCGAGCCTTCTTGCTAGACTCACGTGGTTTGTCCCCTCCTGGCTCGGCAAGCCTCCAGCGCAACCACAATCGGATCTAGTGACTTTGCAATCGCAGTTTCTGGGCGCGCGGGCACTGATTGCCAGTATATCGAGTGGGTTGGGCTTTTCGCTTTCTCTGGCGCTTGCGTTTCTGTTTGTCCTGTTCCTTATGCGGGTCTTGCTGCGCAAGGAGTGGGCGGCAGCGGTTGCCTTCGTGCTTTTCCTGTCGGCCTTGCTTGCGGGGTGAGCCAGTATCCTGCCGTTGCCTTCGTGACCGACCTGATCCTTAATGGTGTGTCTGTGTTTTTGATAATCCGCCTCGGCTTGCTGGCTCTGGCGTCTTGTTTCGTGTTCCAATTCTGTTTGCTCGAGAACTTTCCCCTGACAACCCAAGCGTCTGCTTGGTATGCGGGCATCAGTCTGGCCGGGATTCTGCTGATGGCCGCAATGGCGTTCTACGCTTTCTACACCTCCCTGGGGGGCCAGCCGATTTTCGGAAGCGCAGTTCTCGAGGACTGAGCGCATCGCCGGCCTCCAGATATGGCGCTGGCCATTGTCAAAGCGCCGTTGAGTGCCCTATGATACGGCGCGTCCAGCGAATTGACGTGGCGCGTGGGCTGGAACCGAGAACTGTTTCCTGGTCCACTCGACTCCTCAGAATTGCACCGCACGATGCGTGGGCTAGCCCAGAGACCACTTGATGGAGGAATCATGAGCATCGCAAGCCTGTCGCCACTCAAGCACGAGCCGCAACTTGCCGGGCAGATGGTGGTCGTGATTGGCGGCAGCGCCGGCATTGGGCTCGAAACTGCGCGACTAGCGCGTGCTGAGGGAGCGAAGCTTGTCCTCGCAGCGCGGAATCCCGAGCGCCTTCAGTCCGTAGCGAGCGAGCTTGGCGCGCTACGTACGATGGCCTTCGATGCGACCGACTTCGAGCGCCTCGCGCAGTTCTTCGACGAACTGCCCACTCCGATCGACCACGTGCTGGTTACCGGCCCGGGTCCTTACTACGCGCCGCTGGCCGAATTCGATTTCGAAAGAGCACGCCGCGACATTGAGGCCCATCTGTTTCTTCCGATGCAGATCGCTCGCCACGCTGCGGGCAAGGTTCGCCCGGGAGGAACCCTGCTCTTCATTGGCGGCACGGGTGGCCGCCGCACGGCGAAGGGATTCACTCTGATCTCGGCGCTCACGGCCGCGATGCCGGCCTTGACAAGAAATCTGGCGCTCGAACTCGCGCCTGTTCGCGTGAACCTCATCGCCGCCGGGTTTGTCGATACACCATTGTCGGCGTCGCTCCTCGGCAATCAGCTAGAAGCGCGGCGCGAGGAACTGCGGACGACTTTGCCAATCGGCCGCGTGGTCGGCCCGGTGGACATCGCCGCCCTGGCCGTCCACCTGATGACGAACACGGCCGTCACCGGAGCAACCTACGATATCGACGGCGGCCAGCAGTTGGTCTAGGGGCTAGAAGCTGGAGGCTAGAAGCTAGAGGCTGGACGGTCGGTGAGCACGCCGATCGCGTGAGCGGGGTAGTCGTTGTCCCCGAAGTTGACGATCGCGATTAAAGAAAAGATATGCGTAAGACAGCAGAGATCGCAGCGATGGCGGTGTTCGTGTTGGCACTCGGGGCTGGATGGACGTATGCGCGGCAGGCGGGCGCTGCCGCACCTGCACCGGGGCGAGCCGCAGGGCCGCCTTCACCCGAGCTGCTGTTTCGCATGACGCTGGAAAACGATAGGCGATTGCCGCTAAGCCAGGCTACCGTCACAACGCCGAATGTTGACCTTCAGCTTTATGGAGACGGCAAAGACATTCTGGTGGCCGTGGGCAAGGGACCGTACGCTCCTCGTACATTTAATGGATTGTGCGACAGGCCTTGCGGGCTGACCCTGCGCGACAAGAACAATTATTTCGATCTGAGGGGAAGGGCGAATATCAAATTCACAACCATCGTTTCGGGCTTCCATCGCGTGCGGCCCTTGATTCGATTGGCGGACGGCACACTGCTGATCGGCGATCAGGCGGAGGGTTCCATGGCCGACTGGCACCAATACGAAATCTCGTTTCGCGAGGTCCGGTGGCTTAAGCTCGATCCGGAGAGAGGCGTTACTCTCATCGAGACGCCGGACCCTACTCTCGGCGGGACGTGGATAGAAAATCCAGACCTGAGCAAAGTGGACGAGGTGGGCTACTTCGATATACTTCCGGGCAGCGGCGTGCATGTAGAAGGCATGCCGCTGGAAAAGATGCCGCCGCCTCCGCCGGGAGGATGGATTGCAGTTTCGTCCTTCGAACTGTGGGGCAAACCCGTGCCGCGCGAGGCCAACGTTTCCCGAAAATAGATGAACTGGAGCTCCGTATGTTCAAAAGCGTTTTAACGACGCCGTTCGCGATTCTGATTGTTCTACTGATGTCCGCTGCGATTCCAGCGGCCGCGCAACAAGGGAATGCGCCTGCGCGTCCGAATGTGACGCCGCCGCTGACGCTTACGACTACCGCATTCGCCGATGGCGGCACGATTCCAGTGAAGTACTCGTGCGCGGCGACGACACCGCCGCCCGGCGGGCGCCTGCATGTTTCTCTGGGCGTTTCACCGCCGCTGCACTGGTCAAATGTGCCGGCGGGAACGGGGAGCTTTGTCCTGATCCTGCACGATGGGGACGCGCATATTGCCAAAGCCTATGACGATATTCCGCACTGGGTGATCTTCAATATTCCGGGGGATGCTACGTCGCTGCCGGAAGGCGTTCCGCCGGATGCACCCATGGCAGACGGCACCGCGCAGGGCAACAACATGATGGGCCGAGCCGCGTATCAAGGGCCGTGCGCGCCTCCGGGAGCGGCGCATCATTATGTTTTCGAACTGTACGCGCTTGACAAGAAGCTCGACCTGCCCAACGGAGCGAGCCGCGCCGAGATCGAGAAGGCGATGGATGGGCATGTCCTTAGCGGAACGATGTACGTGGGCCTTTTCAAGCGATAGGCAGGAGTTGGCTGTCGCGGGTGCAGATGTAGCGACGAACTCGAGTATTTGCTGCGGGTTGAGGAGCGGCGCTGAGCAGGGTTGCAGCACGCCCGGGCAAGCCCGTGCGGCAAACAGCGGGAGCAAGCTCCCGCACTCCACATGAGGTTTCAGCGCGTCGGGTGCCGGGGCTATTGTCAAAGGGACGCTGGCTGGCCTATGATACGCCCGCCCAGCGATTGATCTGGCGCGGGCTGGAACTGAGAATCCTGTTTTCCGAACCACTCGGCTCCCCAGAATTGCATCCCACGATGCGTGGGCCAGCCCCGATACCGAGCCTTATGAACTGGCAACGACAACCCAGTTTGGACCCGCATCGTCCCGGCCGAAATCCCAAGTTTAAATTTCAAGTTTGAATCGAAGGAGGAAAAGATGGCTACAGCTACGCAAGCAGTGCCGCTTACCGAGAATGTGAGTCGTTACGTTGCGAAAACGCGGCAGATGTTGATCAACGGAAAGTGGGTTGATGCCGCTTCCGGGAAGACGTTTCCCACATACAATCCCGCGACCGGCGACGTGCTGGTGAAAGTCGCTGAAGGCGATCGGGAAGACATCAACCGCGCCGTGGACGCCGCGCGCGCGGCGTTTGACAAGGGTCCGTGGCGCAAGCTGAGCAACTCCGAGCGCGGACGCATGATCTGGAAGCTGGCGGACCTCGTGGAGAAGCACGCCGAGGAATTCGCGCAACTTGAATCGCTCGACAACGGCAAGCCGCTGACGATTGCGCGCGTGGCGGACGTTCCCGCGACGGTGGACATGTTCCGCTACATGGCCGGGTGGGCGACGAAAATCGAAGGCAATACGATTCCGCTTTCGGGTCCGCCAGCAGGGAAGTTTTTTGCTTACACGCTGCGCGAGCCCGTGGGCGTGGTCGGGCAGATCATTCCCTGGAATTTCCCGCTGCTGATGGCGGCGTGGAAACTAGCGCCGGCACTTGCGACGGGTTGTTGCGTGGTTTTGAAGCCGGCCGAACAAACTCCGCTGACAGCTCTGCTGCTCGGCGAGTTGATTCAGGAGGCGGGATTCCCCGGCGGCGTGGTGAATATCGTGCCCGGATACGGCGAGACGGCGGGCGCGGCGCTCTCTGCGCATCCGAAAGTGGATAAGGTGGCATTCACCGGTTCCACTGAAGTGGGGAAACTGATTTTGCAGGCCGCCGCGGGCAACTTGAAGAAGGTTTCGCTCGAACTTGGCGGCAAGTCTCCGAATCTGGTTTTCGACGACGCCGATATCGAAGCCACCATTCCCGGCGCGGCGATGGCCATTTTCTTCAACCACGGCCAGTGCTGCTGCGCGGGCTCGCGGTTGTATGTGGAGGAGAAGCAGTTCGACAAGGTGGTCGACGGCGTATCGCAGATCGCTTCGAAGATTCGCGTGGGCCCGGGCCTCGATCCTTCGACCGATATGGGGCCGCTGGTTTCTGAAGAGCAGATGAACCGCGTCTGCGGCTACCTCGACTCCGGATACTCGGAAGGGGCCAAGGCCACGGTTGGCGGGAAGCGGCACGGAGAAAAGGGGTATTTCGTCGAACCGACGGTGCTCGTGAACACCAACGAAAAAATGAAGGTGGTGCGCGAGGAAATCTTCGGGCCGGTGGTGACCGCGACGCCGTTTAAGGATATCGACGACCTGGTCGCCAAGGCCAACGATACGGAATACGGTCTGGCAGCCGGCGTCTGGACGAAAGACGTCGCCAAGGCACATCGCGTCGCGTCGATGCTTCGCGCGGGAACGGTTTGGATCAATTGCTACAACGTGTTCGACGCGACGCTGCCGTTCGGCGGATACAAACAATCCGGCTGGGGCCGCGAGATGGGACACGAAGTTCTCGAACTGTACACGGAAGTGAAATCGGTCTGCCTGCCGATTTCGTAGTTTTTTTGTGCTTTGCGACGCCAGGGGCGCCTGATTCAGGCAGATTGTGGGGATCGGGCGGTCCCTGTTGCTCCCTAGACGAGCCCGTACTTCTTGCGCTTTTCGAGCAACGTCTTGCGGCTGATTCCGAGAATCTTGGCGGCTTCGGCGATCTTGTACTGAGTGGCTTCGAGCGTTGCCTTTACCGCCTCGCGCTCCAAATCCTCGAGTGACCTTAGCCATCGAGTCGCTGAGTGTGTCGCGTGCGCGAGGCTGATCGTTGCGGGGAAATCCTCGGAAGTGATCAGTGCCGCTTTTCCAAATACCAGCGCATGTTCGATTGCGTTCTTCAGTTCGCGCACATTTCCCGGCCAGGCGTATGACTCGAGCAGCGCGGCTGCGGCGGGATCGCAGGCCGCCGACTCGCGCCCGTGAACCGGCCCGAGTCGCGCAAGAAAATGTGAGACAAGCAGAGGAATATCCGCGGGGCGTTCGCGCAACGGCGGCACGGGAATCGCCAGCACGTTGAGCCGGAAGAAGAGGTCCTCGCGAAACCGCCCGGAGGAGACGGCTTTGGCGAGGTCCGTGTTCGTTAGAGCCATAAGGCGTGCATCCATGCGCAAGGGCTCTGTGCCGCCCAGACGCTCGAAGGTTTTCTCTTCGAGGACACGCAACAGCTTGGCCTGTATGCCCGGAGTGAGCGCGGCGACTTCGTCAAGAACGATCGTGCCGCCTTGCGCCATCTCGAGGCGCCCCAACTTGCGGGCGACGGCGCCGGTGAAGGCGCCGCGCTCGTGACCGAAAAGCTCCGACTCGACGAGTTCGGAAGGAAGGCTGGCGCAATCGATTTTCAGAAATGGCGAATCGCGGCGCGGCCCGCGCTGATGAATCCAGCGTGCAAGCTGGTCTTTACCCGTCCCGCTTTCACCGGTGATGAGCAGCGTCGTGGATGTTTCGGCGAGCTTTTCGGCAATCTCGAGAACGCGAAGAGATGAAGGATCAGCCGCGATCCAGGCGATACCGGTTGGGCTCATGGCTGAATGGCGCCGCTTTCGGATTGGTTCCGTTGCCCGGCGGAACCTTCGGGCTGCGGGAAGTCGAAGCGCTCTGCGTTGCGCCACAGCCGCTCGAGATCGTAGTACTGCCGCGCAGGCTGGCTGAAGACGTGCACGACGAAAAAGCCGTAATCCAACAACAGCCACTCAGCGCCGGATTTGCCCTCGCGATGAATCAAACGAAGACGCTCGCGATCCAGGCGCTCTTCGATGGCCCGGGCGATGGCCAGGATTTGAGGCGCGCTCTGCCCCGAGGCCAGAAGAAAATATTCCGCGAACGCGCTGGGAAGCTTCATTACCACGACGTCCACGGCCTGTTTCTCCTGAGCCGCTTCAACGGCCGAGCGAATTTCGGCAGGGAGAGTATCGAGATTCACCGGTACAGGGCCTGCTTCAAAATGTATTCCTCCACGCGGGCGGGCACAAGCCCGTGAATCGTCTGTTTACGGCGGAGGCGCTCGCGTATTTCAGTCGAGGACACGTGGCTGGCCACGGTGGCGAGCATATGCACCGTGGATTTGCGGAGCGCGATCTTGTGACCATCGGCTGCGGCCGTCCTTGCCAGTTTTTCGGGAGGAATCACGAGGCGCAGCGCGTCCAGACGGAAGCCGGGACGGCTGGCAATGATGAAATCGCAGGAGTCGAGCAGAGACTCGTAATTCTTCCAGGTGGGAAGTTCAAGGAACTGATCCGCGCCGACAATGAAATAAAGATGGTCTTCAGGATGTTCGCGGTGGAATCGGCGCACAGTGTCAATCGTATAAAAGACGTGCGGGGCGCCGGCCGGGGGCGCCTCGGCGAGAGACGGCACGAAGTGAGGATGCTCCATACACGCGAGGGCCACCATCGCATAGCGATGAACGAACGGAAGCAATTCGAGGCGCGATTTGTGCGGCGGGCGCGAAGAGGGAGTGAAGTAGATGGCGTCCAGGTGAAAGCGCCGTTGTGCCGCTTGCGCCACCGCGATGTGCCCGGCATGAACGGGATCGAATGTGCCGCCGAAAAGCGCCACCGAACGGCGATGCCCTGTGCCAGCCGCTTTCGCAGCGACGTGCGACGTCAACTCTTCTCTCCGTGGGGCGCCGCGTGATTTTCGATTTCGGCCTCATGCGCAAGGTGGTCCGGCGCTTCCGAAAAAGGCTGAGCCGGTTTGGGGATGCGGTCGAGGGCATTGGCTATGGCGCGGACGAGTTCGACGATGCCTTCGCCGCTGGCGGACGAGATGGCGTGAAATTCGAGCCCACGTTTGGCGCAAAAATCGCGCAATTCTTCAAGATGGCTGCGATCGGTAGTGGCATCAAGTTTCGTGGCCACCACGATCATCGGTTCCTCGGCGAGCGCGGGATTGAATTTGCGCAGCTCGTTCATGATGATTTCGAAATCGCGCAGCGGGTCGCGCTCATTCGCATCGCTTGTATCCACCAGATGCGCGATCAAGCGCGTGCGCTCCACGTGTTTCAGAAAACGGATTCCGAGCCCGACTCCCTCATGCGCGCCCTCGATCAAGCCGGGCAAATCCGCGACCACGAAGGTGCGGCCGTTTCCCGGAGCAGCATCCGGATCCGCGGAAACGACGCCCAAGTGCGGTTCGAGCGTGGTGAAGGGGTATGCCGCGATCTTCGGCTTTGCAGCCGAGATGCGTGAGATCAGCGTGGATTTTCCCGCGTTGGGGAATCCAACGAGGCCGACATCCGCCAGCAGCTTTAATTCGAGCCGCAAATGGCGTTCTTGGCCGGGCCTGCCGTCTTCGTGTTCGCGCGGAGCTTGATGCCACGGCCGGACGAAGGCCGGATTGCCATTGCCGCGCCCGCCGCGTCCGCCGCGGGCCACGAGAAATCGTTGCCCGGGTTCCGCGAGGTCGCAAAGCTGCTCGCCCGAATCATCGTCAAAGATCACCGTGCCGACAGGGACTTTTAGAATGGTGTCCACGCCCGAGCGTCCGTGGCAATCCGAGCCTTCGCCATGGCGGCCGCGTTCGGCGTGGAATTCACGGTTGTAGCGGTAACGCAGCAGAGTATTGTCGTTCGGATTTGCTTCCAGATACACATCGCCGCCGTTGCCGCCGTCGCCACCCGACGGGCCGCCACGCGGAACGTACTTTTCCCTGCGAAACGCGAGGCAGCCATTGCCGCCGTCGCCGCCCGTCACCAGGATTTTGGCTTCGTCAACAAACACGGGATACTCTTTCTAAAAGTCTACACGAAGGAAACGCGGACCGCGAACGAGAAGCCTGTAAAGCTGCTCATCGCACGGCCGTCCGGAGCAAAACCGATCACGAACCGCCGAGCAGCTCCGGAGGAACGCCTATCTCTTTCGCGCCGCCCAAGCCGAAGCCGGGACCTCTTGTCAACCAGAGCAGAAGCGGCAGGCCATGCTTCGGGTAGCGCCGCATCATTTCCTTGGCGACGTCGACGAACCGAACGCCGGGCTGGGCCACCTCGCGGTAATCTTTGAGCCAAGCTTCGCTTGCGTCCAGGAGTTCCGCTCCTCCGGTTGGCCCGTGTCCTGGGAATACCCGCTCGATTGGTCCGAGACGTCGAACGGCATGGAGCGCTTCGATCCAGCTATCCGGATGATTGGTATCCGCAACGTAATGGTGCACGCCGGAAAAAACCAAGTCGCCGACCACCACGGCGCGCTCTGAAGGCACGTAGAACGCGGTGGCGTGAACCGTCTCGCAAATGGGCAGATCGACGAAACGAATCTCTTTCCCTTCGAGAAGAGTGCTACTGCCAATCAGCGGTTGGGGCATGGGTAGCGATCGAGGCATTTCGTCACCGAACATCTCGCGCCAATGGACAATCTTCGCGCGATATTCCTGCATAGAGTCGATCACGCCCTGACGCGCATAGATCGTGGCTGAGGGAAAAGCCTCTTGAATAGCCCCATTTCCGAAATAGTGGTCGGGATGAGCGTGGGTGATGTAGACGGCCTTCAGCGTCTTCCCGGTTGCCCGGATCATGGCCACGAGGCGCGCCGCATCGCTGAGAACGAGGCACGTGTCAATGAGTATCGCGTCGTGCTGGCCCGCAATCAGGACGGCATTGTTTGCAAGTGCGAAGTCTTGTCCCGTGAAGACTTGAAAAGTTAGAGCCCCCTCGCTGGTGTTTCGTTCGGTCATGAGGTGAGACAGATGCGCGGCTGTAGCGGGAGGAAGACTCAGTCGGCGGCCGGCGCGGCGGGCGTCTTCTGGTAGCGGGAAGCGTGTTCAGCCGGGGACAAAACGCTGATGAAGCGTCCCTTGCCGCCCTTGTCTTCAAAGAGCACCACGCCATCCATGCGCGCGAAGAGCGAATCGTCTTTCGCGCGGCCAACATTTTTTCCGGCTTTGTAATGCGTGCCACGCTGGCGGATCAATATGCTGCCGCTGGTGACGGCCTGGCCGCCAAAGCGCTTGACTCCGAGACGCTGCCCTTGGGAGTCGCGCCCGTTTGTAGATGAACCGCCGCCCTTCTTATGTGCCATGAGATCCTCTAGAAAAATTGCGTTAGGGTAACTGGAAGTTCCCTACTTCAACGGCCGTGTAACCCTGCCTGTGGCCGCGTTGAATTTTGTATTGGCCGCCAGTCTTAAATTTCAGGACTTTCAGCTTGGGGCCGCGAACGTGCTTCACGATTTTTCCGGCGACTTTCACCTTGGCAGCGTCCGCGCCGCCCAAAATCTTCTTCTCGTCGGTTCGCACGGCGAGGACTTCGTCAAAAGTGACTTTTCCACCGACTTTGCCCTCGAGCCGCTCGACCTCGATGGTCTCGCCCGGCTCGACGCGATACTGCTTTCCTCCACTGCGAATCACGGCGTACATGCTGCCTCCAAATCAAATGGGAAACTTCAATTATAGGGGCACCAAGCAAGCAAATCAACGATTCTCGCGAAGGTTTCACCGTTTCGGTTCGTCAGATTGAGGGAAAGAGCCGTTGCTAGGAGGCTTGCGGGTGTTCCGGGAGGCCGACCAGCTTGCGAAACTCCGGGTCGTCGTGCAGGCAGTTGAGATCGGAATCATTAGCGGCCCAATTCCGATTGCCGTATCCGACAGCAAAGGCCCTCTTAATCGTTTCGAGGGCCTCGGCTTTTTTTCCGAGGACGCCGTACGTGCACGCAGCGTTGTAGAGAATGTTGGAGTCGCCGGGGCGCAAGGCGACGGCGGTCTGCAGATGCCGGATGGACTCGTCGGCGTCCTGATCATAGGCCAAGCTTGACGACAGTAAAATGCGAGCGCGCACATCCTCCGGAACCAGCTCCAGTTGTTGGCGCAAGACCTTACACATGCGCTGCCGGAGACCTTCGGCTTCCTTTTTCCGACCCAGCCTCTCCATCGCATTGGTGTATGGGACATACGTGTTGTAATCGTCGCCGCAGGCTTCCAGGGCCCGCTCCACCAACGCTACGGCCTCTTCGTGACGGCCTGAAGCGAAATACGCACGGCCGAGAATGTTCCACGAGCCTTCACAGTCGGACTTTCGTTCGATTGCACGCCACGCCAGCAGAACCGCATCCTCGTATTTTTTCTGCACATAGCAGAGATGAGCGTGCGCGACTAGAAGTTCCGGCAGATCGGGTGCAAGAGCCGTGGCACGGGCGCAGGCGGCGAGCCCTCGTTCGATCCACTTGGGGTTCTGCTCGCGAATCTCATAGATGAGGGCGCAGAGGTTCGCAATCCCGCTGTGCGCCAGGGCAAAATTGGGATCCAGCTGGATGGCCTGCTCGAACATCTGCAGGCCATAATCCACATTCTCACGGCGCGTGTAGCTTCTTCCGCGCAGGTAAAAATCGTACGCCAGAGGATTTTCCGTGGGCTTGCGCGCCATGGTCTTTTCTTCCTGCGGCGTAAGAGTGATGCGCAGGGCCTGAGCGATGCTCCGAGCAATTTCTTCCTGGATGGCGAATACGTCCTCTAGTTGCCTGTCGTAGCGCTCGGCCCAGACGGAATGCCTTGTGGAGGCTTCCACAAGCTGCGCGGTAATACGCACACGGTTGCCGGCGCGGCGGATGGAGCCTTCGAGGACGTACGCGGCGCCAAGCTGCTGGCCCACCTGCTGCGCGGTGACCGGCTTGTCGCGAAATGCGAGCATCTCCGAGCGGGGAAAGATTTCCAGTTGCGCGATTTTCGAAAGCTCGGTGACGATGTCTTCGGTAATCCCGTCCCGGAAGTATTCGTCCTCTTTTGCGCCACTTTGGTTCTCGAAGTAGAGAACCGCAACGGATTTTTGCTTGATTGCCGTCGCGTGAGCCCCGGAACCGGGGATGGTCTTCTCCGCAACAGGGCGGCGGCTCGATTCGATATCGCGGCTGAGACGCTTCAGGTCGGCGCGAAGCTCGGCGGCGGTCTGGCACCGCAAGTCCGGATCCTTCTCGAGGGTTTTGGCAAGAATGTTTTCGAGCGCCAGGGGAAGGCGCGGATTTATTTCTTTTGCAGACGGAGGCGCGGAATGCAAGATCCCATCGAAAATCACCGCCGAAGTAGCGCCGGAGAAAGGAACCTGCCCGGTCGCCATCTCGTACAGCACCACGCCGAGTGAAAATAAATCCGAGCGAGCGTCCAGCTCTTCTCCGCGCGCTTGTTCCGGCGACATGTACGCGACCGTGCCCATCGAGCTTCCCGGGCTTGTGAGTTGCTCATCATTCAGCACATGCGTTCGCGCGTGCGAAAATGTGGCGCCTACCGATTCGGCGGCGTGCTTCACCGCGAGAGTCAACTTCGCGAGACCGAAATCCAGGATTTTCACCTGGCCGCGTTCGACGAGAAAGATGTTCGCGGGCTTGATGTCGCGGTGGACGATTCCCTTCGAGTGCGCGCCATCGAGTCCGGCGGCGATCTGAATGCCGATTTCCAAGAGCTCCGATATTTCGATGGGCTTCGCGCTGATGCGGTGCTTGAGCGTCTGACCCTCGAGAAGTTCCATGGCGATAAACGGCCGGCCTTCGAACTCGCCGATGTCGTAGAGGGTGCAAATGTTCGGATGATTGAGCGAGGACGCGGCGCGCGCTTCGCGGCGGAATCTTTCGATTGACTGAGCGTCTTGTGAAATGTCGTCAGGAAGGAATTTCAGCGCAACGCTGCGGCCAAGCCGCGTGTCCCTGGCTTTGTAGACCACGCCCATTCCACCGCCGCCCAACTTTTCCACTACGCTGTAGTGAGAGATGTTGCGGCCTACAATGGAGGAAGCATCTGGCATGGGATTTGGAGTTTACTCCAGCACCCGTAAGCAGGCAATCGCACAGCATCGCGCCACCGGCGTTCCAGGTCAAAGGGCATCGTCTTTGGTTTCGCGCGTTGCGAGCAGCCCGATGAAAGTCAAGGCCGCGGCCACGCAGACGTAGTAACCGACGTACTGCAGCCCGTAATCCCTGGCAAGCCACGTGGCGATGTATGGTGCGAGCGAGGCGCCGAAAATGCCTGCGAAGTTGTAGGTTAGAGAGCTGCCAGTATAGCGGACCGAGGTCGGAAAGAGTTCAGAGAGCACTGTGCCCAAAGGGCCGTAGGTGAGGCCCATCAGCGACAAACCTATCACCATCGTGATCACGGCGCCGGTGGTTCCGGCTAAGAATAAGGGCGCCATCACCAGGCCGAACACGCCGATCGCCACGGTAACCCAGAGGAGTGTGCGGCGACGACCGCGTTCGGCCAACATCGCGCTGATCGGAATGGCCAACGCGAAGAACACCATACCGAACAACTGAATCATCAAAAATTTTCCGCGACTATAGCCGAGTACCGTAGTTCCCCAGGAGAGCGCGAACACCGTCATCAGATAGAAGACAACAAATGTCGCGAGAGATACAGCGTTCCCACCAGCAGCGTCTTGGGGTGTTTGCGAAACACCGTCAACATGGGCACCTTCACGCGTTCCCGGCGCTGAGGCGTCGCGGAATACGGGCGTCTCGCTGAGCGTGAGCCGCACGTAGAGGCCGACGAGCACGAGCGCGGCGCTGGCCAAAAAGGGAATTCGCCAACCGAAGCTGAAGAAACTTTCGTCGGTAAGCGAGTTGGAGAGCACCAAAAATGTCCCGCCGGATAAGAGGAATCCTAGTGGCGCGCCGAGCTGCGGAAACATTCCGTACCAAGCGCGTTTCCCCGGCGGAGCATTTTCGACCGCCAGCAGCACCGCGCCTCCCCACTCACCCCCAAGGCCCAGGCCCTGGCCGAAACGAAAGAGCGCGAGAAGCAGCGGCGCGACCCCGCTGGAGTTAGCTTGCGACAGATGCCGCGGAGCGAATGGGAATTGCAATAGGCTTCGCGGCTTCGGGCTCGGCGGCGGTTAGCATGTGGCACTGGCCTTCGAAGAAAGCGCCAGGCTCAATTACCAGGCACGGGGTATGAATATCGCCGGCTACGACGGCCTTGGCTTGAATGTCCACGCGACCGGTCGCCTGAATCGTGCCGTCGAAATGGCCCGCAATGATTACACGGTTGCCGACGATCTCGCCCTCCACCGCTGCGTGCTCGCCGAGGATCAACGTCCCTGCGGAGACGAGCTTGCCCTTCATGGACGAGTCAATTCGAAAGGTGCCTTTGGATTCGAGCTTGCCTTCCAACCTGACCCCGGGTTCGAGGAAACCGGTCCATTCGGAGGATTCCTGGTGTTTGCGGTCGAACCATCGCCACGCCATGCGGTGCTCCTTCTGCGGAGGAGCTTTATTCTCGCATGAGTTGGCTATACAGCCGCGCGAGATCGGTCGCGTCGTAGTACTCAAACGATAACTGACCCGGCCGCGCCGGCGCTACTGGTCGAATGTGCACCTTTGCGCCGAACTTGCGTTGCAACTCGTCGAGCGCAAACCTTGTATTGGGGTCGAAAGCCGAAGGGATGACGGCTGCTTTTGGCCTTGTGCCTCGTGTGGCAAGGTGTTCGACTTGGCGCACAGTCATGCCGCCTCGCGCAACCCGGCGCGCAAGCTCAAGCCTATCTTTTGGATCGGCGATGGCCAGAAGCGCTCGACCGTGCCCGGCGGAGAGCCGGCCCTCTTCGAGCAGGTCCTGGATAGGTTCTTCCAGCCTCAGAAGGCGCAGCGAATTTGAGATGGTCGCCCGGTCTTTTCCCGTTCGTTCGGCTATTTGTTCTTGCGTGAAACTGAATTCGTCGCTAAGGCGCTGAAATGCGCGCGCCTGTTCGATCGGATTTAGATCCTCGCGCTGGAGGTTCTCGACGAGAGTCATCTCCAGCGCCATTTCATCGCGGACTTCCCGGAGAACCGCGGGAACACGCTGGAGCGGAGCCCGTTGCGCTGCCCGCCAGCGGCGCTCGCCCGCAATCAGCTGGTAGCGACTGCCGAGTTTGCGAACGACAATGGGCTGTACGATGCCGGTCGCTCTGATAGAGCGCGCCAGCTCTTCAAGGGTTTCGTCGCGAAAGCGCGTGCGAGGCTGATAGGGGCTTGGATCGATTAAATCAATGTCGATTTGTAGGAAGCCTTCAGTCTGCGCCGGAGCCGACATCACCGCCGCTGCCGGGGCCGCCGCCTGCGGCTGCTGCTGAGGCGCTTGTTCTGGCTCTCGAATCAGTGCGCTCAGACCCCTGCCCAACGCGTTTCTGGTCATTAGTCATGACCTCCTTGGCTAGCTGGATATAGCTCTCGGCGCCCTTACTATGAATGTCGTAGAATATCACTGGCATCCCATGGCTGGGAGCTTCCGCTAAGCGTACATTCCTGGGAATCACGCTCTCAAACACCTGCGAGCCAAAAAAGCTTCTAAGATCGGCTGCGACCTGTTTGGAGAGGGTCGTTCGGTCGTCGTACATAGTCAGAAGGATGCCCTCTACGGATAAAGCCGGGTTGATCGTCCTGCGGAGGCGCATGAGCGTGTCCAAGAGCTCCGAAACTCCCTCGAGTGCTAAGTACTCACATTGAATTGGGACGAGCACCGAATCGCTGGCGGCTAGGGCGTTCAGAGTAAGGAGATCGAGAGAGGGGGGACAATCGATCAAAATGTAGTCGTATTTTTCTCGGATTCCCTGGATCGCGGCTTTTAGCCTGTACTCGCGATCGTCCATCGATACCAGCTCAACGGTTGCGCCGACCAGATTTTTGTCGGACGGGATCAGCTCAAGACCATCGGTCTTGGTGTTGATGGCGATGCGCTCGATTGGTTCGCCTAATATGAGCGTCTGATACAATGTGCGTCGCGCCGGGTCCTTTGGAACTCCAAGGGCGCTGGTTGTGTTTCCCTGAGGGTCGCAGTCGATGAGGAGCGTGCGCCTTTCGGAGACCGCGAGGGACGCCCCGAGGTTTACGGCGGTGGTTGTCTTGCCAACACCGCCTTTTTGATTGGCAATGGAGATTACTCGAGCCAACGATGCTCCAACTGGAAGCGGGAATTTAGCGAGAATTGCGGAGGAATGCAAGATGTTTCACGTGGAACATCGCCTAGGGGCGTGGGACGACAGCCTGACGTCTCGAGGACTGTTCCACGTGGAACACCATTGAAGGTTTGTCTCCCAACTACGGTGTAGCAGTTCCCGATAGAACGAACCGCCGCGACGAATCTGGTATTCTTATGGGCGACTCCCAATTCCACTGACTCATCTCGCGGACCTTTTGGACGTCTTCTTCGCCCAAGAAGAGCACGAGTCTCCCCTTCGGGGTCAGCTTCTCCCGAGACCAGCGTATGAGGTTCGCGTGCCTGCCGATAGCTCTGGCGCAAATGAAATCGAAAGGCTCTATATCCCTCATGTTTTCCATGCGGCTGCGGAGCACGTCCACGTTGGAAAGATAGAGCCGCCGGATCACCTCAGACAAGAATGCCGCTTTCTTCGCATTCGCCTCAATAAGGGTGGCGTGCAGGTCCGGAAGCGCCATAGCCATGGGCAAACCTGGAAAGCCGGCCCCCGAACCAACGTCGGCGAGCCGACCATTGCGTATTTTCAGCTCCGACGCAGCGAACAGACTCTCTCCGAAATGAAATCTGACGATTTCGACGGGATCCGTGATCTTTGTAAGCGAGATCTTTTCATTCCACTCCAAGAGCAAGGGGATATAGGCTCTGATATGCTCGACTAGACTCTGATCCTCAACGGGATAGTACGGGGCCAGAAGGGAGGCGATATCGGCTGAGGAAGGCTCCTTCATCTCTACCCTCTCGTGAGCGCATGGACAGTCTCAAAAAAAAGCATCTCAGCCTAAAGGTCGTCCCTGATGGCGCTTCCGGAAAACCTAAAAAGTGAAGGAGCCAGCATGCCAGCCGTAAAATCAGCGATGAAATGGGCCAGAATCGGCGGAACCAAGCTACCCGTCCAACTCCTCGACACCGAAAATAGAATTCCTACTATAAATGTAGCAATTATGCCCTTCCTTCCCTGGTACGCGTGGGCCAAAGAAAATAAGGCTGCCGAAGCTATGATTCCGGCTAACACGCTTCTCCACAACGAGTTACGAAGGAGATCCTGAGCGAAGCCTCGATAGATGACTTCCTCACACACGGACACTGTGATGACCACAGCAAAGAACACCAAGCGCTCATCGAAATCCTGAGGGAACACTTTTTTCGCGAGGTCCGGCACAATTCCCTGCGTTTCACCCGCTCCGCGGGATATTTGATGAAGACTAACAAGCTGGTTCACAAGAATAAGAGCTGCCAACAATGCTGATACAAGAGCGACCATGCCAGCGTTCGGAATTTGGAATCCCAGAGACGCGAGCGAGATGCCGTGTGCGCCAGTGCGCCACAGAATGACGCCCGCGGCCAGCCATTGAAAAGCTATCGTCGAGGCGTAGAGCAATAACCGGTCCTGTTTCGTCGTTTGCGGCATTTGCATGAGTTGGCGCACGCGGCGCCTGCCCAGCCACGGCACCGCTGTGCCGAGAAACAGCAGAATGAGAGCGAAGTCCCAGTGCATTGCCTCCGATGAAATCATCTTTGCTGGACTAGAGCAAGCTGCGCGTTGAATCAGCCAGCGCATTTACGGGCGCGAATCGATGGTTGACACCAGCGGACACCGCGCCGTATGGTTCTAAATTCTCGGCGGCAAATACAATGAAAATATTGGTGATCGGAAATGGTGGCCGCGAGCACGCGATTATTTGGAAGCTCGCGCACAGCTCTTCAGTGCAAAAGATCTGGTGCGCGCCCGGCAATGATGGAATCGCGTGCGAGACTGAGTGTCTGGCCCTCGATCTGAAGGATCCCATCGCGGCCGCTGAGCTGGCGGCTAAAATCGACGCTGATTTAACGATCGTCGGACCGGAACTGCCACTGGTCCTCGGCGTTGCCGATGAGTTCGCCAAGCGCAGTTTGCTAGTGCTTGGGCCGCGACAAAGTGCCGCGCGCCTGGAAGGCAGTAAAATCTTCGCGAAAGAATTTATGCAGCGGCACGGAATTGCGACCGCAGAAGTGTACGGAATTTTCGACTCTCCGTTGGAGGCACATGTAGCGCTCGACTCCGTCGAGATGCGGCTGGTAATCAAGGCGGACGGTTTGTGCGGCGGGAAGGGTGTTTTGGTGACCAACTCCACCGCCGAAGCCGCCGCCTTCATCGAGCGGCTGATGGAAAAGCGCGAGTTCGGCGATGCCGGAGCGAAAGTGCTGTTGGAAGAGGGTCTCGTTGGCGAGGAACTTTCCTACATTATTCTGACGGATGGGGAACATTTCGTTCGCATGGCTCCGGCGCGCGATCATAAGCGAGCCTTTGACAACGACGAAGGGCCGAACACAGGTGGAATGGGTGTGTACTCTACCGATGCGATTCTTCCACCGTCCCTGGAGAAGACCATCATCGAAACGATCGTGCGGCCGACGTTAGAAGGATTAAAGGCCGAGGAAATGCCCTACCGCGGCTTCCTCTATTTTGGATTGATGCTGACGCCACAAGGACCGAAAGTCCTGGAATACAATTGCCGCCTCGGCGATCCGGAAACGGAAGCCGTTTTGCTCCGCGCAAATTTCGATTTCGCGCAGGGTTGCATGCAGGCGGCGCTCGGGGATCTTGCAGGGTTTCAGGCGAGATGGTCTGAGGGCGCGAGCCTGTGCGTGGTGATCGCGTCGAAGGGTTATCCCGGCGATCCTCAAACCGGCGTAGCGATCGAGGGGCTTGCGGACGCGGCGAAAGTGCCGGGCGCGGTGATTTTCCATGCGGGGACGCGGTGGGATCGAGACACGTTTCGAACCAACGGCGGCAGGGTTTTGGTAGTGAGTTCGACGGGTCGGGACCTTGCCAGCGCCCGGATTCCAGCCTACCAGGCAGTTCAAAAGATCAAAATCGCGGGCGCTCACTATCGAACTGACATCGGGCACGTAAAGGCCCATGGAGCTGGGACTCGGGTGGCCTGAGCCGCATGCCGATCCGGACCGGTCACCGTAGATCATTTTTCTTTACACCAACAAGTACTTGCGGGGAATTGCCTGCTCGCGTAAAGATATTTTCCGTATCCTCGTGCTGCGCCCATACTGCGGCATCGTTGACGCCCTCTGTCCGCGCACATGCCGCCGGGCGAGGCGCACAAGCTTAGAAGGAGACAGTTCGTGACCAGCGGCGGGAAGCCTAAAGCCCTTGTTGGAATCGTGATGGGATCGGACTCCGATTTTCCGATGATGAGCGAAGCCGGAAAGATGCTCGAGAAATTTGGCATCGCTTACGAAATGGAGGTGCTTTCCGCGCATCGTACCCCGGCGCGCGCGCATGAGTACGCAACCACAGCCGCAAATCGCGGTTTGAAATTGGTCATTGCGGCCGCCGGAGCCGCAGCGCATCTCGCGGGCGTAATGGCGGCAAATACCACGCTGCCGGTGATCGGCGTCCCCATGGCGACCAGCACGCTAAACGGCCTCGATGCGCTGCTGGCGACGGTGCAAATGCCGGCCGGAATTCCGGTGGCCACCATGGCAATCGACAAGGCCGGGGCTGCAAACGCAGCTATCTTCGCCGCCGAAGTGCTGGCGCTGTCGGATTCCGAAATCGCGAAGAAGCTCGTGGCGCACAAGGAAGATTTGGCGAAATCAGTCGCCGAGAAAAACGCCCGCCTACAGAAGCAGTTATCCCAGAACCAGTAATCGGCATTTCGATCGAGGCAGCTTCAAAATCTCCAAATCCGTTATTTTGGGGTATCCATCAGCGAAGGTGCGCCCGGCGGGCGCTCAGGACGAGCGCCTGGTGCCGTAGGCTCGGATGGCGGCGCGAGTATCCATTGCAGACCCGTTTCCGCGAGAATGCTACACATTGTCTCGCGAGCATTCGCCGGAGCGATCGCCGACAATATCGCGCGAAGAAATTGTGTGGCGTCAGCGGCAGGCACTTTGTTACTTTCGCCTTGCAGAAAACGGCTTGCTACTTCCGTCATCTTAGGATCCGAGCCCACGATTTGTTCGATGCGCGGATCTTTCTCGCGAAGAAGTTCAAGCACCGGCGTCGGTGCGTGGTCGCTCGGGTACGAAAATTCCAGTAGCGTTCGCGGCTGTCCTTTTTCCGGAGGCCAAAATTGCAGATACGACGGCCGGAGGACGCGAGTGGTCCAATAATCCGAGTCTTGTTCCTGCTGCTCGATTTGATACGTGAGCGTCCATATGTCTGGCCCATAGCCCGGCAGGTAGCCCACCACAATCAATTCCGTGAGCGGTTCATTCGGAGAGAGATTTACTTTGCCGTGAAGATTCTGCGCCACTTCATTGAGGCGTTCGAGCAAGCCCTGGCCGATTGCTTCCACGTCCGTTGCTTCGCCCCCGCCTTGATCCGCCTGAAGGTGCGGAGCGAACGGTACCAGCTGGCTGCGGAGATGAGGCAGCTCCGTATCCAGCTGAGCGATTTCTTGTTTCGAGGAGGGAGAAAACCAATTGTCCGCACCGAGAAGTATTCCAACGCGCTCGCTTGAAAGCGCCACCGGCGTGGGAGGGCGCGTTTCCACTTCAATGGGATTTTCTACCGTGGCGATGAGAATTGCATCTTTCACGACCGCAATGATCACGCGCCCAGCGGCCAGATTCGCAACCGTTTCCTCCGTGGGCGTTCCAGGCTGATCTTGCCCTAAGGCTCGAAACGGAATTTGTACGAGGCTGCCCGCCAGCAGCAAGGCAGGCAATGCGCGAAGTGCTGTGCGTCTCCGAATGTGCCACCCGAACACGGGCGAGCCTTCCCTGAGGGCCGGCGCGATGCTTTACTCGGTCGAGTTTGCCGCGACCCTCATGCAACCCAAGTTACCACAACCAGCACGAGGCGGATTCATTCCAATCGGTAGGCACGCGGCTGCGTCTCTTGTAAACTAGGAAGAGGACGCTCAGTTTGATTCGCGGGTGAACCATGGGACTTTTCGGCGCATTGAAGGGGGGAAATCTGCGATCGCTCGATAGCATTCGCCATGGTGGTAAGCGGCTTTCTCAAATTTTGGAGGCGCACGCGCTGTTTATTCGCGGCGACGAGAAGGGCGTTCGCGCCGATCTGAGCGGCGCCGATCTTTCGCGAGCCGACCTTGCAAAGGCGAAACTCAACTACGTGAATTTTCAGGGGGCGAACCTGAAAGGTGCGAACTTGAGGGAGGCACGGCTGGCATCGGCGGAACTGGCCAAGACGAACCTTCGGCAAGCGGACTTGCGCAAGGCGGATTTCACAGAAGCCAACCTGAGTGGCGCCGATCTAAGCGAGGCGCAGTGCGGAGGAGTGGAGTTTTTCCGCGCGAATTTGCAAGGCGCGATTTTGCGGAATGCCGACTTCGGGGCCACCAATTTTCGCGAGGCTGACCTCCAAGGCGTGGACCTTGAAGGCGCCAATCTCAAGACCGCAATTCTGCGAGAGACCAAGCTCGAAGGCGTGGATTTGTCTCGCGCTGTGAACCTGGATTCAGCGCTGCTGCCCCGGGGATATAACCGGCCAGGCGGCTCGAATAACTAGAATCAGCCCGGGGGAAGCTGCGCTCCGCGAGATACGATTGCGACATCATGGCGACTTTTCCTTGGATTCCGGTGGACGATTTCAAGCACCCGTCGGGATGGGCGCATCCTGAAACGCGCCAGGCCCGGACGCGAGCATGTTGCGAGATGCTCGAGCGTGGCGACATCCTGTTTTTCGACGAGCCTCCGTTCAAGTTTTCCGCCGAGGATCGGGAATTTTTGCTCGCCCAGGAGTGGGCCGAGCTGCGGATGCACAAAAATGTGTCTTACCGGCCCGGTGAAGATGTCCTGCGGGGCGTTTCCGGCGGTGCCGCAACCGTCCAGCGGCTGCAGGCAATTTTGCGCAACTATTCAGCGGAAGTAGTCGCGTTTCTTACGAAATTCCTCGCGCCATACGCTCGAGACTGGACGATCGATTTCTCGAGCTTTCGTCCGTTTGAGGAAGAAAGTCGCGGCCTGCCACTGCACAAGCGCAACGACCTACTTCACGTGGATGCCTTTCCAAGCCGGCCGACGCGCGGCGGTCGAATTCTCCGAATATTCACGAATCTGAATCCGGTGAAGCCGCGCGTGTGGAACACCACGGAAAATTTCGAAGCTCTCGCCCGCCGCTATGCTGAGGACGCCGGCTTGCAGCGGATCGCGGAAGACTCCTGGCTGAGCCGAACGGTGCAAGACTGGGGCGGCAAGCTCGGTTTTCGCGGAATGGGCCGCACTCCTTACGACATGTTCATGCTGGGTTTCCACGATTACCTGAAAGAGAACGCCGGCTTTCAGAAGGATTGCCCTAAGGTGCGGCTGGAGTTTCCTCCCTCTTCGACTTGGCTCGTGTTTACCGACGGCGTAGCGCATGCGGCGATGTCGGGACAGTATGCGATCGAGCAAACCTTCCTCATTTCGCCCAAAGCGCTGGTCTCTCCGGAGCAAGCCCCCTATCGAATCTTAGAGACCATAGCTGGCCGCCCTTTGGTGTACTAAGTAGTTTCACCGTCATCGCATTGACCCTACAGTGTTTCGCGTATAACGCTTTGGCGGTTCGCTTTTCATTCAAACGGAGTGAAACGGCCACTGCATCGGCATCATAACTTGTGATGAAAGCGATTTCCTCAGGAAACCTTTGGAGCTTCCTGCTTCGGAACAAAAAAGCGATCGAGATTGTAGTTTTGGCGACAGTTTATTTTGTCGCCGGAAAATTTGGGCTGACGATGGCCTTCGTCCATCCCAGCTCAACCGCCGTATGGCCGCCAACGGGCATCGCCCTTGCCGCTCTGCTTATCTTCGGCTATCGCGTGTGGCCTGGGATTTTCCTTGGCGCGTTTCTTGTGAATCTAACCACCGCAGGTTCCGCAATCACCTCGCTCGGAATCGCGGCGGGCAATACCTTGGAGCCTGTTTTAGGCGCTTATCTCGTATCCAGATTCGCGAATGGGCGGAAATGCTTCGAGTCTGTGCAAGATACGGTGAAATTCGCGATCCTCGCGGGCGCAGTCAGCACCACGGTGAGCGCCACGATCGGCGTCACCTCACTCTCGCTGGGAAGTTTCGCAAGGTGGGCGGACTTCAAGGTAATTTGGGCCACCTGGTGGCTTGGAGACGCCGTAGGCGCTGCAGTTGTGGCGCCGCTGCTGATTCTATGGAGCGCCAACGCCAAAGTCCGCTGGAGCTGGAACCGGCTGAGTGAATTCGCGCTTTTGCTCATATCGGCGATGGTGGCGGGACAGTTCGTTTTCGGCCCGTTTGTTTTCCCAGGCCTGAAGAACGTGCCACTCGAGTATTGGTGCATCCCGTTTCTGATATGGGCGGCGGTTCGGTTCGGGCCGCGAGAGGCGGCAACCATCGCGGCTGTGCTTTCGGCGATCGCCATCCGAGGCACATTTCTGGGTCTTGGGCCGTTTGCCATCGGCACGCGAAATGAATCGCTTCTGCTGCTGCAAGCCTTCATGGGCATCATCGCCGTGATGACGCTGACGCTCGCGGTGATGTCCGAGGAGCGCCGCCAGACAGAGGAGCGTATCCGCAACCTCGCCGTCACCGACGCCTTAACTGGCTTAGCGAATTACGGCAAGCTCATCGATGTGCTCGATTCGGAAATCAAGCGATCGAATCGCACGGGAAGAGCATTCGCGGTTTTGCTGATGGATCTGGATGGCTTGAAAAAGATTAACGACCAGCACGGCCATCTGACCGGCAGTGGCGCGCTGCGCCGCATCGCCGATATTCTGCGGGTCTACTGCCGCGATACCGATACTGCCGCTCGATACGGAGGCGATGAATTTGCACTGGTAATTTCGGAAGGTGGTTCTAAGGAAGCTCAGCAGGTGGCATTACGCATACGCGAACGCGTTTCGCGGGATGCCGGGATTCCTCCGCTTTCGATCAGTGTGGGTGCGGCGGCCTATCCGCAAGATGGAAGTACGCGGGAAGAATTGCTCGAAGCTGCGGACCGCGAACTTTACGCCATGAAGCGGCTGTCTCTAGGGCCGGCATCCTCGCGTGGATCGACGTCGCTTCTGCGGAGCGGTGGATAACCGCGTCCAAATCGCTCTGGCCCTAACAATTCCCAGGGGATAGCGCCGGTCCATCTTCGCCGTAGCCCTCGGGAACGCGGGGTACGCCCGGGCGGCGGCGAATCTCGATGCCCAGGCGCTTGATTTTCTGGTTGAGCGTCGAGAGAGGGACCTGAAAGCGCTCGGCGGCTTCCGTTTGATTCCAATTTGTTCGTTCGAGCATGTCCACAATCACGCGGCGCTCCACTTCCTCCAGGATTTCAAAAAGCGAAGGAGGCGGCGCGGCATTTCGACCGCTGCCATCTTGCGGCGACTGCATGAATTCGGCGAGTTCGAACCGCACGCCCTTTACAATTTCGCGGGTGTGGATATTTTCCGGCAGCAGGTCGGCATCCATCGAGTCCCCGGTGGAAAGCACCACGGCGCGCTCCACGGCATTTTCGAGCTCGCGCACATTTCCCGGCCATTCGTAGTCCATCAAAAGCTTCATTGCCCTGTTGCTGAATGCACGCAACGGCTTCCCGTTCTCGCGGCAAAACTGGTCCAAAAATCGGTCCACTAGAAGCGGGATATCTTCCTTGCGGTTGCGAAGCGGCGGCAATTGAATTGAGATCACGTTCAGGCGGTGAAATAAATCCTCGCGGAACCGGCCTTCGCGGACCAACTTGCGCAGGTCTTCATTCGACGCCGCTAGGATGCGCACGTCAACCTTGATCGTCTCCGTGCCGCCTAGGCGCATGAATTCCCGCTCCTGGATCACGCGTAGCAGCTTGGCCTGGGTTTCGGGGCCGATCGTCGAGATCTCGTCGAAAAAAATCGTGCCCTGGTCGGCCACTTCGAACAGCCCCTTCTTGGCGGCGATCGCGCTGGTAAACGCTCCTTTTACGTGGCCAAAAAGCTGCGACTCCAGCAGATCGACTGGAATGGAGCCCGTATTGATCGGTATGAAAGCCCTTTCCGCGCGCGTCGAAGCGGCATGGATGGCTTTCGCAATCACTTCCTTGCCCGTGCCGCTTTCGCCTGAGATCAGCACCGTCGAGCGCGACGGCGCCACCTGCGTCACTAGATCGAGCACCGCCAGCATCTTCTCGCTCTTTCCCACGATATTCGGAAAGTTGTAGCGCTGCTTCAGCGCGCGCTTCAAGTGCAGGTTCTCTTCGCGCAGGCGGCGCCCCTCGATCGCAAGAGAAATCTGCGCGATCAATTCATCGTTGGACCAGGGTTTTGTAATGTAGTCTTGCGCGCCTCCCTTGAAAGCGGCGCGCGCCATGTCGATCGAGCCATAGGCCGTAATCAAGATGATCGAGAGGTGGGGGTCGCGCAGCCGGATTTCACGCAGCATGTCGAGGCCGTTGCGGTCAGGCAGACTCACGTCCAGCAGCATCAGATCGAACGGCCGGTCGTCGAGCTTTTGCAAGCCCGCCGCACCGGTCTCGGCCAGCGTCACGTCGAAGCTTTCGGAAGTCAGTAGCGCCTCGAGACCCTCGCGGATCTCAATCTCGTCATCGACTACTAGAATGGAGCCTTTACGCATGCACCGATTTCCTTGCTACGGGAAATTCTAAACGGAAGGAAGTTCCCTTTCCAGGGGTCGAGCGAACGTCTACTTTTCCCGCATGTTCTTTGATGATCCCATAGCTCACCGAGAGGCCTAGCCCCGTGCCGCGGCCGCTGGCTTTTGTGGTGAAAAACGGATCGAAAATGCGATGCAGGTTCTCCGGCGGAATGCCTGCGCCTGTGTCGGACACTTCTATCTCCACCGAACCGTTGTGAGCGCCGGTTCGAACCTCAATCATGCCCCCGGTGGGCATGGCATCGCGAGCGTTCATTAGAAGATTCAGGAACACTTGTTGCAACCGTGTAATCGACCCGAGAACGGGCGGCAATTTTTCCGCGTAATTTTTTACCACGCTTACGTGAGCCGTTTTGAACGGATGCTGCACTAACGTGAGCGTCTCGTCGATCACCGCATTCAAGTCCAGCTCCACGGATTCCGCCCCGCCGGTGCGTGAGAAGTTCAAAAGATTGTTGACGATCTCGCTGGCGCGGAACGTCTGCTTCACAATACGATCCACTGTTTTCTGCCGCGGATCGTCCACCGGCATCTGCTTCGCCAGCATTTGCGCGTAATTGGAGATCACCGCGAGGGGCGTATTCACCTCGTGCGCTACGCCCGCCGCCAGCAAGCCCAGCGACGTGAGCTTCTCGGTTTGGACCATCTGATCTTCCAACCGCACGCGCTGGGTGATATCGTCCAGCAGAATCAGGCGTCCCAGCCGTGAACCGTCCTTCCCGAGCAGCGGCGCAATCGAGGCGTTCACCACGAGGTGCCGGCCTACGCGCGTGTCCAGGTGAAACCGGTAGATGCCGGAAACATGCTCGCTCGGCGAGCTGGCCGCGATCTCCGCGGCGAGATCGCGCGGCACCGCTTCTTGCATCTTTCGGTGCAGTGCCTCGCTCCGCGGAATCGCGAGAAGCTCTTCAAGCTGCGGGTTCCACGACTCGATCCGGTCCTCGAGATCAATCGTGAATACGCCGATCCGCAGCGATTCCACGATATTTTCGCTGAAGTCCTTCAGCCGTTCGATTTGCACCGCCTTCTGTTCAAGCGACTGGTAGAGCCGCGCATTCTCTATCGCGATCGCCACGTAGCCGGCAATTGTCGAAAGCAATTCCAGGTCTTCGCTGGAAAGGTAATCGCCGTCAACCGTTTTTCCCAGTCCCAGAAACGCAGCCGTGCGATCACGGAACCGGCAAGGGATGAAATAATTTAGCTCCAGTTGATCCAGCGTCCTCCGGATCGAGTCGCTCTCCCGCGCCGCGCGAGCTGATTCGAAAAAGACGCAGCCGTGCTCGAATCCCGGCCGCGCCGGATCGAGAAAGCTCAGGTCCAGGGCGGTCGCGGTCTCGACACCCATTGACCGCGAAATTAGGAATTGGCCCGGATTCGCAGGGTCCTCAAGAAAAACGGCCAGCCGGTCGACCAACAAAGTCTGCGAAATCCTGTCGAGAACCGAATCCAGCAACGGATCGAGGCGAACTTCATTGGCCAGCGTTCGCCCGAACTCAATCAGCGTGCGACGATAGTCCAGGCGGTCGCGGTAAAAGAAGTGATCGAGTCGCGCCTGCACCCAGTCTCGTAGTGGCTGAAAAAGAAAAGCCGCCGCTACGATTGCAATCACGGCGCCCGCCGGCCCGGTGGGCCACGCGGTATGAAAGAGTTCGCCGATCAAAGCAATCGCCGCGAAGTAGGCTGCCACCAATCCGACCGTCGCAAATGTATAAGCAAGTCCGCGCTTGAAGATGATATCGACGTCCATCAACCTGTAGCGGATAATTGCGTATCCGAAACAAAGTGGAATCAGAACCAGCGAAAAAACGGAGAGTTTCATCCACGGTCGTGGCACCGCGCTCACCAGTCGCGGAAGGATGTAGAACAAAAAGACCGGCAAAATTCCCGCGAACGTTCCGCCCGTCACCCACTTCAATTGCTGCCGCAAGATGCCGCTGGGCGCCCGGAAATAGCTCGCCAGGAAAATGACGGCCGCCAGCAGAAAGTAGGCCCCCAGATAAAGCAATTCAATCGTATCCAGGAAATCGCGATTGCTGATTGAAGGCAAAAAATCCAAAGTGCCGGTGGCGACGAACACGTGCAGGCCAAGCAAAGCCGCCGGAATGCTATACAGCGCCCCGACCTTCGGCCACACGGCCCCCCGCCGTTCCGGAAACACCAGCGCGAAATGAACAAGCAACGCTGGCTGCAGCAGAAGAGCAACCACGTTGCCCCAGTAAATCGTCCAGTCGAAGGAGTTCAGTTTCCCGGTGTAGTGGAAACTATAAAACACAAACGAAACGAGGCAGAAAACATAGAAGTGAACCGCCCGAGGCGCGTTCCATCGCCGCACAAAAATGAACAATCCGATGAAAAGATAAAGCAGGGCCGTGATCCGCAAGTAGTCTTCAAGAGATGAGGGATTCTCTTGCGGAGCCGTAACCAGCGGCACCTGGAAGCTCTGGCCATCGCGGTGAATTCCATACTTTACTTCCATCCACGGGCCAGCCCGCCAGAGCAGCCGCGTGACGTCCGTGGCGCGGTGGATTTCCACTCCGCGAACGCTTTCCACGTAGTCGCCCTGTTGGATTCCCGCCCGATCGGCCGGCGAGCCAGGCACTACATGCCAGGCCACCACACCCTGGGCGGAATCCATCCATGTAACGCCATCATCGGGTTGGATAAATCGCGAACGCTGCTGGTAGTTCAGGACCGCAAAAACCACCGCCGCCAGCGTTAGTACCGCCAGCGCAACCGCTCCAAGGCGCGTCCGTAGATGCTCGTTCATCCTACTCCACCCAGACCCCCGCTTGCATTGTACGCCAGCACGTCGGATTCCAGCCAATCATAGGTGGTTGCTCCGGCAACTAGCGTCGAAACTACATGTTAGCGAGAACCGGAAGGAGCAGCACTTGGCCAATCCGTTTTATGGAAGGGACCTTCCTATTTTGGTAGGCTTCGAAGGCTTAGAACTGGACGCTCAAGCCGCCCCGGAAATATCGGTACGATGGAATCAAAACCACATATCCGTCGCGTGTGGCCACCGGAACATACCCCTGTTCGAGCAGGTTCCCGACGTTCGCTTCCACCTGCATGTGCCCGGGGAAGACGGCGGGTAGCGGCTGTCGGACCTCGAGGCTCAAGTACGGATCCATGTGGTAAAGCGACTCACCGTACGGATCCTGCTGAGAAACTGCTCGACCATCCAGCCACTTATAGCTGGCGAAAAACTGAGTTCCAAGATGGCGCGATTTTCCCGATATCCCTGCGGCCAAGCTCTGGCGGTAGCGCGTTGCCAATTCATCGCGCAAAGCCGCAGTATCGGGGTCCCCATTGGGTGCCAAAGCCCCTGCGTAGGAATACACCAACGTGGTCTTTAGGTTCTTGGATAGATTCTCGCGATATACCACGCGGCCGCCCATCGAACCCGTCGAGCCGCCGTCGTAAGCAAACGATTCGGATAGGTAAGCCTGCAAAAAGTCGGGATCGGAAAGGGCTCCGCGTCCAATCACCGCTGTATGCGTGGAACGGTCGTGAAAAAACGATGCCGTGATATCCGCTCTCTTACTCAGCGAGTGTTCCACCGCAATTTCCTGGTGGTCACCATTTTCCAGGACGGGCCGGCCGTCGTGTAGCATCAGGTTGGGGAATGCATCGAGCGTGTTGAGGGTGGATTCCACGGCCCCATCGCCTGAAGCCGGGTCCGCCCAAGGATCGGTGGCCAGAATAATCGATGCCCGCCATGCCTTAGCGATTTGGACGGCTACTTCGCCGTGGGGACGCACGGCTGCGGTCGTTCCGCTGAAGCCCGCGATTATAAACTTCGCACCGTATCGGACGCTGACGCGATCCCCGAGCGCCAACTGATTGTCCTGAGTTAATCGCAGTCCGCGAAACACGGTACCGTTTGGCCCAATGCGCGATTCGCGAACCAAAAATGTCGTGAGCGGTCCCACACCCGCCGGACCATCCGGCAGCCATTCGCCGGCCAAGCCGCTGGAGGTATCGGCGCCGCCATAGCTGAACTGTCCCGCCACCACGAGATGGCCCTGCTCCCCTACTCCGAGGTCGTAGACAACCGCCGTTGCCGGTGCGTTCGCCAGATTTGCGACGGAGCCGGGGCGATCCGCGCCCGAGGTCAGTTCAACCCGTCCACGTAGCGGTTCGTCACTCGGCGCGTCGCTTGGCACGGCCAAGGCAGCCACCGTTGCCGTGCCATCGTCCTGCCAACGAAGCACCGGACGCGTGGCCGCCGAGCTTCGCAGCACCCACGTCCAGTCGTCGGAGGAAACGGCCTGATCCGGCTGGCGTCGCAGTTTCTCGAAAGACGAAAATACCGAATCGACCACGATTTCCAGAAGCGTGGCCTGGTCTTCGCTTACTCGAACGTGCTGCTCCACCACCGGCAGAAATCCCGCCAAGGTTACATGGATCGTATACATTCCCGCCGGAAGGGACGCGCTGGAAAAGTGCCCCAAATCATTGGTCAGAAGACGCAGCGGTATACTCGCTGCTATTTTTTCCGAGGAGATTAAAACCGCGGCGCCCATTTGCGGCGTGCCGGCGCCATCCACCACCACTCCGGAAATCGCGCCGGTATTGGGTGCGGCCGCCAGAGGCGAGGCCCACGCACACACTAACCATCCGAGGCTGAGCATGCAGATCGCTCGGAGAGTCAAATGGTTCACCTCCCCTGTGCGGTGACCGCCGGGGGCGCGGCTTTTACTGTAAAATCCGCCGTCGGCGTGATCGTTTGCTTGGCAAGGTTGTCGGTTACGGCTACCTCGAGATGATATTTCCCAGGAGCCAGCGAGCCTAAAGTAATCAAGTTCTCCAGCGTCATTTCCTCGCCGTGCTGGGGAAGTTTATCCGCCGGCACGTCGAACTTGAGAACCGGGGCGGTTCCCTTGCCTTGCATCACGCGGAACTCGACGGATGTATCCGGCTTATGGGTCTTGTCATCCACCTTCAGGTTGTAGACCTGTAGGTACACGCCCATGCTGTCGCTCTGGGTAAAGGCCCCGTCCATCCGCGGCCGTACCTTCACATCGCCGAGCACAAACTGGCCAAGCCCGATGTCCTTGCTTGATACCCGCTGGATGTCATCCGCCAAAATCAGCGAGCTGGCGGAAAGCTGGTCATCCTGGAAGCGTGGAACGGGAAGTCTGGTGTTCACCACTCCCACATTGCCGCTGTTCACGTCCTTTATCACAATGTCCAGCCGATAGAGACCCGGGCTGAGCGGCACAGCCTTCTGGTAGATTCTCGACGTGCTGAGCGACTTCTGCAGCTGCCCGACGGGGAAGTCGGCTCGAAGCGTATCCTCGAATGTCTGCACCACCCGCCCGCTCAGGCTGGTTACCCGCGCGAACAGATCCATGGTGGCCGAGTCCACTCCCTCCTTTTCTTGAAAGCTCAATTGCCGAACCGGAATCTGAACCGTGATCGGCACAAGCACCGTATCAGATGTGATGCGGACGAAGTCATAGCGGTAATCGAACTTCACCTGATCGCGCACCAACCGATTCGTTACCACGGCCTCCAGATCCTTAAACTTCACCGGCGGCGGCTTCATGATGTTCGCGTAGTTTTCCAGGCGGGTGAATTCCTCGTCATGTTCGCTCAGCCCGCCGCCGAGCTGCCCCTCCGCCATGTTGGTGCCGTCGGTGTTGCTGAACCGGGAAGATTTATCCGCCATCCCCATTGATTCCGCCAGCGTCAGGCCCGCGCCTGGTACGTGCAGCAGAGCGTCCTTCTCGCTGGGATCCATCGTAAGGTGATACTCGCCCGTGGATGTCGGATCCACGAACTCCAACTCTACGTTTTCGCCATTGCCTTCCAGATACCGGTAGCGCCAATCTTCGTACGGATACGTTGTGGTCGAACCACCGCCCTGATCCATGGGCCGGTCCCAGTTGCCCCCGGTTGGGTGCGAATCGATTTCATCAGGCGGTCCCCACATGATGTAGATCTTGCCCCGGTCCGTTTTCCACCCCGGTATTCCCGAAGCAAAGTGCTCATTCGCGTACGCAATCCGGCGGTAGTGTTCCTCTTTGAAGGTGTTTTCCGGCGAATCCGGGTCGGGATTCCGGCGCTGCCAGAAGGCCTCGATGAACTGCTCTCGTTCTTCGTTGGTCTGAAGTTGCAAAAAGGAACGTCGCTCCTCAGGCGTGATGATGTAAACCACATCCTCGTTAAGCCATTTCTTATATTGGGAATTCAGTTCTTTATAGAGGTCCTTCAGGCTCTTCTGCTTGGCTTTAGAGGATTTGCCCTGGTTCTGGTCGGCTTGTTGGTCCTGCTGCTGATCCTGATTATCCTGCGCGGCTTTGGCGAGGTGAATTGGTGCGGCGCTGACGCATGCCACCAGAAAAAGCCCGAGGAGCGTCTTCGCAGAGTGGCCCATTATTGCCCCTTTTCCGATGCAAAATCTTATCCTGTACTAATGTACAGGTCAATTAAAGTTTACCCGCGCTCACCTGCGCCGGAATCGAGCTCAAACTATTCACTTTCGCCCGAGGCCGAGCCGAATTATGATACTGATATCCCGTTGATGCGCCCTGTGATCTTGAGGGTGGCCTGTGGTCGGTTCCGCTGGGAACGTGAGATAGGTTGGACGATCGAGAAATCGGGAGATTTGGGCTAAGTTTGCCGCTTTTTGCGCCTCGTCTGCTGGCCGCGAAACATTATGTCTCGCCCGGGCGTATCTATCAAGTGGCGAGTATGTGTGTCGAAAAACCTTGCCCAGAGGTTAGGCAATGAAGACCTGGCAGAAAGCGACGATTGCAGCTTGCGTCGTAGTGCTGATCGGCGGTATCGCCTGGTACAGCATTTATAAGTCTAATCAAGGGGTCACTGCCGTTCAGACAGCACGAGCGGCGCGGGAGGATCTCGTATCGCTCGTCACCGCCTCGGGTGAGATTCGGCCCAAAAACTATACCAACGTCCTCGGCGAGGGCATCGGCAAGATTACGGACATCGTGGTCAAAGAAGGCGACTACGTCAAAAAGGGCGACGTTCTCCTCCACCTCGAAAACGTTCAGCCCGGCGCCGATGTGCAAGCCCAACTAGACAGCATCAATGCCTCGGAGGCCGCTTTAAAAGCCACCGCGGCAAGCTACGACTCCTCTGTCGCCACACTCGCTCAGCGCCAGGCCGACCTCGACAAGGCTAAATTGGATTGGCAGCGCGGCCAGGAACTTTACCATGGCCAACTCATCGCCAAGCAGGAGTATGACTCGGACAAGGCAGCATACGATAGCGCACCTGCCGCTCTCACCTCGAGCCAGGCGCAGGTGGACCAAGCTCGCGCCGCTCGTGAACAGGCCCGCGCCACCCTCGACCAAAATCAGGCAGTCCTCCGCCGTACCCAGGACATCCTGCGTAAGACAACCTATAGGGCTCCAATCGACGGCATCGTTAGTTACATTGCCGTAAGGGTCGGCGAAAACGTCGTTCCAGGCATTCAAGGTACTGTCGGCAGTTCCATCATGACTATCTCCGACATGAGCGTGGTCACCGCCGAGGTCAAGGTGGACGAGACGGACATTATCAGCGTCAAGAACGGTCAACCCGCTGATGTCTCCATCGATGCGATCCCTGGCAAAATTTTCAAGGGCCATGTGACGGAAGTCGGCGAGCTGGCCATCCTGCGCACTTCCGGCGAAGCCTCGATGACCGAAACGACCGCGAATACGCAGGAGGCGCGCGATTTCAAAGTCGTAATCACTCTCGACAATCCCCCGAAATCACTTCGTCCCGGCCTCTCGCTCACGGCTAAGATTCAGACGGCGCAGAAACAGAACGTTCTCACCGTGCCGATCCAGGCGCTCGCCGAGAGGTCCCAGAAAGAGCTGGACGAAGCAAAAAACGGCAATAGCGGCAATGTCACTCTGGCCGCCTCGAACAGCGAAGGCGCCTCTAGCGTGAAGTCCGATATTCAGGGAGTGTTCGTTTTGCGCAACGGCAAAGCCGAATTCGTGCCCGTGCAGACGGGAATCACCGGCGTCACCGATATCGAAGTCACCAGCGGTTTGCATGAAGGAGACTTGATCGTCACTGGCAGCTACAAAGCCATTCGTACCCTTAAGCCCGGCGCGCCCGTTAAGATCGACAATTCCGTTTCCTCGACCGACACCACTTCGTCCAGCTAGAATGGTTGCTTCCAGGAGTCCTATGCCCATGGCCGTCGAAGAAGTCGGTTCGCAGAGTTTCCGCCAGGACTTGGTCGATGCCGCCATCGTCATCCAGACCGACGACCTCTGGAAAACCTATGAAATGGGCACGGAGCACTTGCACGCCTTGCGCGGTGTGTCCATCACGATTCATAAGGGCGAGTACGTGGCCATCATGGGTCCTTCCGGGTCCGGCAAGTCCACGTTAATGAACCTGATCGGCTGCCTCGATACACCCACGCGCGGCAATTACTGGCTTGCAGGCCGCCTGGTAAGCCAGCTCGACGATGACGAACTCGCCTCCATCCGCAACCAGGAAATCGGCTTCGTCTTTCAAACGTTCAATCTGCTGGCCCGCGCGACTGCGCTCCACAACGTGGAGCTGCCCATGATTTATAACGGTACTCCTTCCGAGGAGCGCCTCGACCGCGCGAAAAAAGCGCTCGCGCAAGTGGACCTCAGCGAACGCATGATGCACAAGCCCAACGAGCTTTCCGGCGGACAGCGCCAGCGCGTGGCCGTCGCTCGCGCGCTCGTCAATAATCCTTCCATCTTGCTCGCCGATGAGCCTACCGGAAATCTCGATTCCGCCACCGGTGCCGAAATCATGGCCCTGTTCGCGCGCCTGCACCAGGCCGGCAACACCATTATCCTCGTCACCCACGAGGCCGATATCGCCGAGCACGCCCATCGCGTCATCCGCGTCCGCGATGGCAAAGTCGAAAAAGACGAACCCACCCCGCACTTACCTCCCGACTAATCAGCCCTAGGTCAATCAGGGCGCCGCCCCGAGGATATCCCATCGGTGCTCTTCGGTCCGGATCCGCGTGTCACCATCCTGTTCAGGTGGGTCAGATTCCTGAAAGGCACGCGAGCCGTGATTATCTACCATCCCGCCACTTGTGAAGGTGTGTCCCCATCGCAATCTTCTTGGGGAACTGGAGGGACGATATGGAACCTACCTCTTCCGTTTCCGTTCATTCGGCCCCGGCGCGCAATCTAAAGTTCGGTGCGGTACTTGTCCTCTTTATCGGCATTCTGACCGTGACAAGACTAGCCGCTCAAGTTGCGAATACCGCGACAATCCAAGGCACGGTAACGGATGCTTCAGGCGCTGTCTTGCCCAACGCTGAAGTTCAGGTGACCAATACCGGCACAGGTCTCGTGCGAACTACCACCGCGGATGCGCAGGGCCGGTACAGCGTCCTCACGCTGCAGGTCGGTACGTACGACGTTCAAGCCGTTGCTAGAGGCTTCCAAAAAGTCACTCATACTGGCGTCGTCCTTACCGTGGGGAACATCCAAACTGTGGATTTCTCGCTGCCAGTCGGCACGGCGCAGGAGACCGTTACTGTGGAAGGTACGGCGACGCAAGTACAAACTTCCGACACCGCCATTGCCAATCTCGTTGAACCAACTCAGATGACCCAACTTCCGCTTAACGGCCGGAATTTCTCATCGCTATTGCTCCTTGAGCCGGGGATACAATCAACACAGTCAGGTTCTTCTTTTTACGGAACGCAGAGTAACTATACGATTGCCGGCCAAAGGCCTCAGGGACAGGCGTTCCTCTTGGACGGTTCAGATATTTCCACCTTCTGGGATCACGGCACCGGATCGGGTGCCACCGGAAATTCACTCGGCATCGATTCGATTGCCGAGTTCCAGGCATTGACGAACACCTACAGCGCACAATACGGCGGCAGCGGCGCCGTAGTGAATGCGACCACCAAGTCAGGTACGAATGGTTTTCACGGAACCGCCTACGAGTTTTTGCGCAATAGCGCACTCGACGCTCGCAATTTCTTCGATCCGCCGACAATCCCCGAATTCCGCCGAAATCAGTTTGGCGGAAGCCTAGGCGGCCCGGTCGTCAAGGATAAGGCTTTCTTTTTTGTGAATTATGAGGGGCTCCGTCAATCTCTAGGCCACAGCGAAGCCGCCAATGTTCCCGATCTCGCTGTGCACCAGGGATACGTGCCGACGCTCGTGGGAGGCGGCGTGACCTTCGTTCCGGCTAACCCGGGCTGTCCCGCATATTCACCAAGTCTGCCTATGAATACTTGCGTTGCCGCTAACGTGCAGTCGACCTTGGCGCTATTCCCTGTTGCGCCGACAGACGTCAGTCCCGGTGCCGGGTTTGGCGTTGTTTCAGAAGTCGCAAGTGATATAGCTCACGAAGACTATGTAGTAGCCCGGTTTGACTACACTCTGTCGGACAAGGACTCATTCTACCTTCGGTACATTCGTGATACCGCCAGCCAGACCTTGCCGTTCAGCGGCTCGCCTATTCCGCTCTGGCCGGAAGGAGATACAACCGCCAACCACTTCGCCACGATCGGGGAACGCCACATCTTTTCGAATAACTTTATCAATTCGGCTCACTTTGAATTCGACCGGCCGAAAGACGTGGGAAGTACGACCGCCAGCCAAGCCGCAACCAAGTACTTCAACGGACGAGAAGACGGCAACTGCTGTGGGGGATTGGGCGGCGGCTTCCCCCTGAGCCCAATCGGCGCAAACGCGCTCCTTCCTTTCAGTCTTCCCCAGGACAAGTTTGTTTTTGCGGACGATCTCCTGTGGACTCACGGCTCTCACAGCTTCGCGATCGGAGCTGCCCTGAAAAGGGAATATTCCAATACGCTTGCTCCCTTCGAGTGGGGCGGCTCGTGGACCTTTGCAAACCTTCCGGCCCTTCTGCAAGGCCAAGCGAGCTCGCTTTTCTCCGCGGCCGCAGGCAACGTTATTTCCAACAAAGATTTCCGCGAACTCTTCTTGTCTCCTTATTTCAACGACACGTGGAAGGTATCTTCAAAGCTGACCGTCAATTATGGGGTCCGGTGGGATTGGGAGACGGATCCGATTCAAACGGTCTACGGCATGCAGGCCTTCCCGAATCCGCCCGTGGGATCGTCAGCCGGATGCGTCGGCGGCGGGTGCTTTCAGTCGGTCACTCATGCCTTCGCATCAAACTTTAATTACAAGAACTGGGAACCTCGCGTCGGCATCGCCTACGATCCCTTCGGAGATCATAAGACCTCGATCCGCGCAGGCTTCGGCATTTTCGATGATGTGGTCATGCCACGCGAATACGTACCGGGCTATTGGCTCGATCCACCGTTTCAGCTCGCCATTCAAATCAATCCACCGTACCCGACCGCGTTCGGCGGCGGTGGCCTTAGCTTTCCAATCGCCCCGATTCAGCCGGAGGGTCAAGTCTATGCTTGGAAGTACACGCCCTATTCGCTCCAGTACAACTTGAACGTACAACGCGAGCTCTTTCGCAATACCGTTCTCACCATAGGGTACGTCGGCTCACAGGGAGTTCATCTCACGAAAGCTAACGACGTCAACCCACCGGGGATGATTGTGAATGGTAAGGCCGTACCGTACATCAACAACGGCACCGAGTGGCCAGTCCAACAGGGCGGCGGCCTTTGCAAGACACTTCCGCCGCCGGATGGGCAGATTGTTTTTGGCTGCCTCGACGCCACCGGTCTTTCCGTCGACCCACTACAGCAGGCCAATCCCACCTTAGGTCAACTCAGCGAAAGGGAGCCTGTGGCTCATTCCCACTACAATTCGCTGCAAGTGAGCGTCAACCGTCCCTTTACGCGCGACGTGCAAACACAACTCTCCTACACCTATTCGAAGTGCATCGACAACGGTTCGGTGAGTTCCGGCCTCGAAGCTTTTGATTTGGCCGCGCAGCTCTTTACGAACCCCTACAATCCGTCGCTAGACGTCGGTCCCTGCGATTTCAATCAGACGAATAGCTTTCGAGGCAGTGGTGTGGTGGCCTTACCGTTCCATGGCAATCTGTTCGTAGAAGGTTGGCAGCTCAGCGGGATTCTTTCCGCCAACAGCGGATATCCGATCAACATCACTACTGGGTATGACATTTCTGGCGAGGCATCCGGCGACCGTCCCGACCTCGTGTCTGGATCTCCGCGCCCCACCTCTCTCGGGAGTCCGGCTCAGTGGTGGGCGTTCCCGACGAACCTGGCGATGCCGCTCGTGGGTGAGATTGGTAGTCTGCCACGCAACTCCGCACTGGGGCCGGGTTTCCTGAACTTCGATTTCGCCTTGTTGAAAGACACGCCGGTTAGGAAGATTTCGGAGCAGTTCCGCGTGGAATTCCGCGCGGAGTTCTTCGATATTATCAACCACACGAATTTCGGAGCTCCAAACGGTGGGCTCTTTATCTCATGCGCAACCACTGATCCCGCGTGCACTCCGGCCTTTCCCGGGGCGAACGGCGGTTTCGAGCGCAGTTCGACGTTTGGCCAAATTCTAACCACAATCGGGAATGCCTCTACCGGCGGCAGCGAACGCGTCATCCAATTTGGATTGAAATTGCTGTTTTGACGTTCGTTGTAGTCTCAGGAGAGCCCGTGTCGCCTATAGGTCGCTGGCGAGACGCCGACAAACCGAAGAAACCAATCGGAAAGATGGCTCTGGGATGAGAAACCGGCACATAGGGCTATCTCCGCGATGGGCATGTCGCTGTTACCCAGAAGCTTTCTAGCTCGCTCCACCCGGCGCTGCAGCACGTACTGATGCGTCGATTGCCCCACAGCGGTCTTGAAAGCCCGCGGCAGGTACAGAGGGCTGATGTGCACCTCGGCTGCGAGTGCCTCGAGGCTGAGATCGCGGTCCAAATTCTCCTCGATAAAATCCATCAGGCGTCGAATTTTCCACTTGGGCGCCGCATTTGCAATCGTCCTATTGATCGGCCGTGAGCGCGACGAGTGATAACGCGCAAGGTGCACCGCAATCATCTGCGCGAGTGTGTCGATATAAAGACCGTCTCTCACGCTGTTGTCGCGCAATCCCGCCGCAATCGTCAGCGCGAGTTGCTCAAGAAGCGGGTCCAAAATAGCGAAACGCGGCACAATCTCTGCAGCTGCTGCGTCGCAGCCATACATCTCGTTTACAGCCGCGGTGTAAGTGGATTGGCGCAGGTAGACCTGAAGAATCTCAGGATGACCATGGTGCTGCCATCGAGCGGTGGTCCCTCCTGGAGTCACGCAGATTCGGCGAGGCCCGATAAGTGCCCTCTCCACATGCGCTCCCGGAATCTTGCGCGTCACCTCAGTTGGATGGTACAGGTGATAAATCAGAAAAGGATGAGAAACGGGTGTTTCTACCGCTTCGAAAGGAGCTTCTTCGATAATCGCAGCGTAGAGAGAGCGCCAGCCAACTTCTGGGCTGTGGGCGATCAGGCGATTCTCGGCTCTAAGCGCACGCCCATGCGTCTCACGAGCACAAAATATTTCATTCTTCGGAGTAACCATGCAACGACGTCGTCCGCTATGGCCGCGACCATGGGAGCGACGCCCACCCAAACCGCGCAAATCCTAATCCGCGGCTTTTCAGCCGTCAAGCACCAAATTGGTGCAGCTATTCGTCTGACTTCTGCTCAGACCATGCAAACGGATTTGGGCATTCTCTAGGCGGCTTGAGTGCCGTGGCTTTTGCGCTTTGCGTCCCACCGAAACAGGAAAAACAACCCGCTGCCAATCAGCAGGATGGTTGCGCCGCCCGCAATTTCCAGCAGGCGCGACACCAGAGCGTGGTATTGGCCCGTGCCCGGATCGTACGTGCAGCAATACAAAAGAATTTGATCCACCACCGAGCCGATTTGTTCGTGCGATCCCTGCACCAGCGCCAACCGCAAATCCTGCGGCCGGTATTCGATTCCGTAAAAATATTGCGCCACTTTGCCGGCCGGCGTGAGGACCATGATTCCCGCGGCGTGCGCGTACTGGTGGAGCTGCGGAATATATTTGTAATGAAAGCCGACAGCGTCGGCGAGGGCGTCGATCTGCGGTTTCTTCCCGGTCAGAAAATGCCAGCCAGCCGCCGCCGAAGGATCGCCATATTGTTTTATGTATGTGCGCTTCGTCGAGGCGGCGAGCGCCGGCGTTTCCTGCGGATCGATACTCACGGTCAAAACATTGAACTGATCGCCGATCTGGAAATTCAACTTCTTAAACGCCGAAGCCGCCCCGTGCAGGACCTGACTGCACAGCATCGGACAGCGGTAATACGCCATGATGAGGACAACCGGTTTTTTTTCGAAATAAGAACGCAGCACAACCGGATTTCCGTTCTCGTCCGTAAAAGTAGAATCGAGTGGCACCTGATCGCCGAGCCGCTGCTCGAAATAAACCCCTTTCAAAATGTCCGGCAACTGCCCGGGATTTGAAGCGGACCCCGCCGACAATTGCACGCCGCCAACCGACTGCGCGTACGACGGAGCGCCAATCATCATAATGCCCGAGATAAGTGCTACGACAATCGCTAACCTGCGACCAACAAAACAAAGCGCCTGCATATGAGGCCTCCCCTAAAATGCCAAAAAAAGTGCTGGCTTCGGAACGCGAGGGCACTTGATGAACACGAGGAAAACAGAGAAGCGCGCACCGCCCGATCACAACTCGATCAAAGCCACGACTGCTACCAGCCGTGGAGGAGTGTAGCAAACCGGTGCCGGCCCGCGCCGTTTTCTCACAGATTTTTTCATTTGGAGCCTCCGACGCGGCGTTGGGAAGACCTTGAAGACCGCTCTTCGAACATGCCCGAACGCGGCGGTTTGGAGGCCGTTTTGGACCAAAAACGACACCTTATTGTCTCTAATTGAAAGGATTCCGTGCTGCAAACTCGAAGTAAATTCGGTGAAAAAAGCGGGCAAATGGGGCTGCGAAAAGTGGCGGCAAATCATCCGGAAAAGAGATTGCGGGCGAGGAAGAAGATGTTGGCGGGACGCTCGCCGAGGCGCCTCATGAACCACGGGAACCAAAAAGACCCGTAAGAGATCAGCACGTCGCTTCGATAGCCTTTGCGCGCCAGGCGAAACTGCTCCTGCCGCTGAATTCCGTAGAGCATCGCGAATTCCAATTGAGATTTGTCGATGCTGTGTGCCGATGCCCATTCCGCGATCCGAGCAATTAACTTCGCGTCGTGTGTGGCCATCACCGCGCGCACACCAGCCGCTCGAGCCTGCGAACTTAGAAGATTTTGCGCGAGCCGGAAATAGTTTTCGTCCACATCGTTCTTTTTCGCGAAGGCGATTTCGGGCGGCTCGCTGTAAGCGCCTTTCACCAGGCGGACGGAGGCGCCCATGGCGATCAGCGACTCGACATCTTTCTCAGTGCGGCGCAGATAAGCCTGCACGCAGACGCCAATGTTTGCGTGGGTCCGCCGCGCTCGCGCGTGCAACTCGATCGTGGCTTCCACGTAGCGGCTCTGCTCCATGTCGATCCAGATGGTTTTGTGCGGAGAGTGTTCGGCGAGGGCCGCAAGATTGGCGAAACAGAATTCGGCGTCGATATCCAACCCGAGCTGCGTGAGTTTAACCGAAATTTCCGAGGGCAACCCGGCCTGCTGGATGCGATCCAGGAGCTGGAGATATTGTTGAGTTTCCGCCTGAGCCTCCGCCCGGTCATTCACATTTTCGCCGAGATGCGTCACGAGTGATGAAATCCGGGCGCGCGAAAAACGGCTCGCGGCGGCGAGAGCATCGCCCATATTTTCTCCGGGCAAAAAACGCGCGGCGGCGCGCCGCACAAAAGGGACGCGCGGCATTTGCTTTCGCAACCACGAATTTTCAGACGCCGCTATCAGGATTTGGCGCGCCCATTTCATGTAAGTTCGACCGAGCTCCCGGAGGTTCGAGAATCGAGCAGAATATCATTATCCATCGCTCCGGCTGCATGCTGACCGTTCGCGGGGCACGGTGCCCAAGAGCTAAAGGCAAAATTTCTTTTGAGATAAGTTCACGCGGCAAACCAACCACATCGGGGTATCATGCCTTCCAAGCATCCACGGTTCGCTTACGCATTTTAGGAGAAGGTTTCGATGCAGATGATGAAGCTGGCGGGAATTTGCGCGCTGTTGGCGGTTTTCGCGGCGACCACGGCGATGGCGCAGGACCAATCCACATCGGACCAGACGGAGCCAGCTCCAACGTCGAGTGCACCGCAGACACCCAAGAAGAAGGTGAAGCGGGTTTACCTTTCGAAATACGAACTTTCGGCGGGATTCACGCGCCGCTCGTATTACGCGCCCGGCGGAGGAACCTACGGATTGATTGGCTGGTATGCGTCCGGCGAATACAACTGGAAGAAGTGGCTTGGCGGGGAGGGGGAAGTAACCGACAGCTGGCATACAGTGAAGAGCGCCGGGTTCCCTCCCGACAGCCTTCACATTTACACATTCCTGGCCGGCCCCCGATTCTATCCGCTGAAGCACCACAAGGTAACGCCCTTCGGGCACGTGCTAATCGGTGTTGGCCACTATAGCAGCGCAACGTCGGCGTTCGGGGGCTTCCATGGCGCGACGATCACGTCCAACGCGTACACTTACGAAGTGGGAGGCGGCCTGGACTTGAATCTTTGGGAGCATTGGGGAATCCGGATGATCCAGGCGGATTTTGGCAACGCAAACTACGTGCAAAACGCGAGCGTTGCGAATCGAGGAAGCACGCGCTTCTCGGTGGGATTTGTGTATCACTTCGGCGCGCGGTAACTGCGGCGTCAAGCCTGGGATTCTTCTTTAGGCGTTCTTCTTGAGCTCGGCGAGGACGAGCTTGGCTACTTCCTTGAGGGTGTCGAAGACGCCCTCGCCGGTGATGGCCACTGCTTCGCGCACCGGCTCTCCCTTCACGTTCAGTTGCTTCTGGAGTTCATCGACGGGCAGAATATTGGGCAGGTCTCGCTTGTTGAGCTGAAGAACATAGGGAATGGTGGCGAAATCGAGGTTGTGATCCTTTAAGTGCTCGCGGAGGTTATCGAGCGTCTCGAGGTTGGCGTCCATCCGCTCTTCCTGGGAATCGGCGACGAAGACGACCCCGTCCGCACCCTTCAAAATTAGCCGGCGGCTGGCCTCGTAAAAGACCTGGCCAGGGACGGTATAGAGATGGAAGCGCGTCTTGAAGCCGCGGACCGTGCCCAGATCGAGCGGAAGAAAATCGAAGAAAAGCGTGCGATCGGTCTCCGTGGCAAGGGACACCATCTTGCCTTTTTGCGACGTGCCTGTGTGGTCGTAGACCCACTGCAGGTTGGCGGTTTTCCCGCCAAGTCCGGGACCGTAGTACACAAGCTTGCAGTTAATCTCCCGAGCGGGAAAGTTAATAAATGGCACGATTTCCTCGGAAATCAGGCAGCACTATTCTTTATAGCATACGCCCTATGTGCGGCAAAACGCGCCTGATAGGCCCGTGCTGCGCAACTGACAACTCAATGCCGCCGGACCGCGGGCCGGGGGGGGTAGCCGATTGGGGAACAGCAGACGCCGTTTTTGGGTTCTTCACGGCTTTCCGGCTTACAATGGAGTTGCGCTACCGGAACTACCAGAACCCAGGCTTCCAGCCGCCTACAGAGATTCCCTTGAGGCTCAACGATCGCAGGGCGACCGCTGGCTGGTTTATCCGATGGAGGGAAATGTGAACACGAAGGAGAAGGTATCGTACACAGAGCCGATCATGGCGGAAGTTTTCTGCGACCGAGCGAATTGCTCGAAGCGCGGGCCAATGGAACCGACCCAGCCTGCCTGCGCGCCGTGGAAGATCAACAAATCCTGCGCCTGCTCGCAAAACAGAAAGAACTGGGCTTTGAGATCTTCACGGATGGCGAGCTGCGCCGGGGCAATTTCATGAGCGGCCTTACGGACGCGGTGGAAGGCTTCGACCTCGGTGGCACGATCGCGCGCAACTGGGATGCGTCGCAGGGCAAGCCCAAAGTGAGCGCGGTGATGGGCATCGTCAATCAGAGGCTGCGGCAAGTGCGGCCGCTGACGGGTGGCGAGCTTCCCTTTCTGAAAAAGAACAGTCCCGGCGATATCAAGATGACGCTGCCCAGCCCGACGCAGTTTCCGGCGATTGCGTTCAAGCGCGGCGTGACCGACAAGGTGTACAAGGACCATTCGGCGCTGCTCTGGGATATCGTCGAAATCATGAAGAAAGATATCGGCACCATGGCGGCTGAGGGCGTGAAATATATCCAGATCGATGCGCCGCGCTACAGCTACTATATGGATCCGAAGTGGCGCGAATGGATTCGCACAGAGATGAATATGGACCCCGAACACGCGCTCGATGAAGCGATCAAAGCCGATAATGCCTGCTTGGAGGCGGCGCGCAAGTCCGGAGCGACCCTGGCGATTCATTTGTGCCGCGGCAACAACCGCAGCCATTGGTACGCCGAGGGCGGCTACGATGCCGTGGCCGAGAAGCTTTTCGGAACTCTGGATGTAGATCGTTTCCACCTGGAGTATGACGACGCGCGCTCCGGGACGTTTGAGCCGCTGCGATTTGTTCCCAAGAACAAGATTGTGGTTCTTGGTATCATCAGCACCAAGCTGCCTGAACTGGAAAAGAGCGAGGACATCATCAAGCGAATCAAGGAGGCGGCCAAATATTTCCCGCTGGAGAACCTGACGCTGAGTCCGCAGTGCGGATTTGCGTCGACAGCGGAAGGCAACCTGCTGACTGAGGACGAGCAGTGGGCGAAAATGAAATTGGTGGTCGACACCGCGCGTCGCGTCTGGAGCTAAAGAGCGCCTTTGAGCAATAGAAATTCCTGGATTCAGGAGCCAACACCGCTCACCCGGCCGCCTTTGCCGAGAAACCCGCACTTCCCAAACTTAAAGTTGTCACATAGACTCTAAGGCCCTAGAGCTACGCCAACAGGACCTTGATCCTTCATCTCAATCACACGCGGCGCGATTCGATCATCGCTACCACAAATGAGGTGGTAAGCACTCTTCTATCGTTGGTTGATGAAGGATGTTTGCAGCCGGAGCGTTTCGCGCGGATGCGGGTTCATCTGGATTGGCTGCAGTACAAACAAAATTTCCGCGAGCCGGTGCTGGCGCTGCAAACCGCCGGGGAGCAGCCTGAAGGCCCGGCGTCCATCGAGATTCGCGTCGATTGCCGCCAGGTGACTCCCGGATCGCTGCGCGACCCTCTGAAACGGACGCTGGAGCTTTCAAATCCGGGGTCCACGGAAGGGCCGGAGCGAATTTATTTGGAAGAATTCCAATCATTCCGGAGCAGCATCGCCTGGGAATTCAACCGCCTTTACTGGCAGCGATTGAAAGATTGGGAGAACGCGACGGGCAAAAGCTACGAAAAAGCGCTTCCCGGCGGCAAGTCAGACGGGAATCGGCCGGAGGCAATCACCGATTCCGTTTCCGATCTGTGGGCGCGGCTTCAGGAGCTCGACAGTAAGAATCAATTGCCGCCGGAGATTTTCCTGCTGGAAATTGGTGTAGGAATGGGAACCAGAGCCGGGATGTTCCTCGATCGCTTTCGGGATCTCGATAAAGAGAAGGGCACGAACTATTATCCGCGCATACGCTTTCTTTTGGGCGACTACTCCCTTGCCACGCTGGAGCGTTCCAGACCGGCTGTGCAAAGCCACGTGGATCTGTGCAGCTTTATCGCCCTGGACGCGCTCGATCCGCTGAAGACCCTTTCGTTTCTGCGCCATAAGATTTTGTACGTTCATTTGACCAACACGTACGACAATCTTCCGGACGAGGAAGTGGTATGGCGGAATGGCCGGATTTATTGGGTGCAAGTTCGCGCGTACATTTCCGCGGCGGATGCCGCTCGCATTGGCCGTGACTGCGATGTGGCGGAAGCGGATATCCCGAGGGCGGTGAAACGGTTGCTGGAAGTGGGCGCCGAAGCTCTCCCTGACCGCGCGAAGGGAATGCGCTTCTGGATGGAGATTTGGAACGCCATGCGGACGGAGGAGCGGCTGGAAAACATGTTGGATCTGCCGGACGCTTCCTTCCCGGCCGGGCTGAGCATCCCGCAAATGGAAGATATCCTGAAGGGTGCGCCGGACGATTTGCGTTTTCATCTCAGTTCCGGGGCGCTTGAAAGTTTTCGTAATACGCTGCCACTGTTGCATCCGCGCGGCTACCTTCAGGTGCAGGATATTTTTGTGACCGACCTGAATGATTACAGCATGGGGTTCTACGGGCCGGGAAAACTGGAAGGCTCGATTGTAAGCTGGGTCAACGGCGCCCTTTTGCGCGAGGTGGCCGAACGCGGCGGCTACGACCTGCACTTCGCGCCATATACGTACCGGCCAGGATCGAAGACTTCGATCCTGTATACGACAAGACGGGAGTAAGGCCCATGACTCTTCCCATTCTTCCCACCACGATGGTCGGCAGCTACTCGATGCCCGGCTGGCTGGAACGGCTGAAGACCGAATACTTCGCGCGGCGGATCAGTCGCGTGGAACTTGACGAGATTCACGACACGGCGGTGAAAGCCGCCATCAAGGACCAGGAAATCGCGGGGCTGGATATTGTCACCGACGGTGAACTTCGCCGCGACAACATGATCGATTATTTCGTCGAGCGGCTTCCTGGCGTGCAGGTGGATCGGTCATCCAAGAAGTTCTATTACGATTTCTACGATAGTGAAGTAATTGGCAAGATTCCCATGGCCGCTGTGGGGCTCGTCGACGACTTTCGATTTCTGCTTGCGAATACCGACCGGGAAGCCAAAATCTGCATCACGGGTCCGCACTCGCTTACCAAGCGGATTCGCAATAAGCACTACTCCACTGAAGAGGGTCTGGCAACGGATATCGCCCGCGTGATGAACATGGAGCTGAAGGAACTGGTGAAGGCCGGCGCCAAGTTCATTCAGATCGACGAGCCGTACTATTCAGGCTTCCCCGAGGATATCAACTGGGGCGTGAAAGTACTGAATGTGCTGGTGGAAGGTGTGAACGCGAAAATTGCCGTCCATATTTGTTACGGGAACCGTTACGGGAAACCGTCGTGGGAGGGCAGCTACCGTTATCTCTTTCCGGCCATTTTGGGGGCGAAAGTTCAGCAACTGAGCCTTGAATTCGCGCGGCGCGGCGGCGAGGACTTGGAGCTGTTCCGCGAATTTTCTCCGCCGTTCGAATTGGGCGCCGGAGTGATTGACGTGAAGGATCATACCGTCGAGACGCCTGATATCGTGGCCGAACGCATCCGGAAAACCATGAAAGTGGTGTCTGCAGAAAAGCTGTACATTCTTCCGGATTGCGGGCTCTTTCATTTGCCGCGCGACATTGCCTTTGCGAAGCTGTGCGCCATGGTGGCGGGCACGAAGATCGTCCGCAAGGAACTGGGGCGGTGAACGGATGGCCCGAAGTTTTTCCAGCGACGGGCGGGTCGCTTCAATCTGGCTCTTGCGTGACGATGTGGACGTCCACGGCGGGGGCACCGCGCAAAAAGCGGTTGATGGCATTTAGGTAACGGAGCTTGCGCCATCCCTCGGTGGCTGTCCTGCCGAAAATCATCTGAGTGACGTGTTTTTCGCGGACGAACTTCGCGGCGGCATCGGGAACATTTGCGCCTTTCAACCGGACGGAAATAGCGCCCAAACTTTCGGCGAATTGCAGGTTTGCGGCGAGAGTTTTTTCGTCGCGCGCGTTGAGGCGTTCGCCGTCATCCACGTGAACCGCGTACAATTCCGCGTCCATGCGACGCGCCATCCGCGCGGCGCGGGCGAGGAGGTATTGCGCGCGGGGATTGGCGCTGATGCACACAGCGATGCGTTCGCGAACCGCCCAGTTTTCCTTGATGTCCTTTTCATCCATGTAGGAGGAGAGGCTGCGGTCGACTTGCTCAGCAACCTGGCGCAGAGCGAGTTCGCGCAGGGCGATCAGATTTCCGCGGCGAAAGAAATTTCTGAGGGACTGTTCCACCTTTTCCTGGCGGTAAATGTCGCCGCGGCGCATGCGGTTTGCGAGGGCTTCCGGCGTAAGATCGACCATCACTGTTTCTTCGGCGAGCTGGAGCACCCAGTCGGGAACTGTTTCGCGGACAACGATCCCGGTGATGGTGTGGACGGTAGGCGCGATGCTCTCGATGTGCTGGATATTCACGGTGGAAAGCACGTCGATTTTGGCTTCGAGCAGCTCGAGGACATCTTCGTATCGTTTGCGGTGCTTGCTGCCGGAGATATTGGTGTGGGCCAACTCGTCTACCAAGGCAACCTGCGGGCGCCTGGCTAGAATGGCATCCACGTCCATTTCCTCGAAGACGGTGCCCTTATATTCGAGCTTGCGGCGCGGGATGGCTTCCAGCTCCGGCACAAGCTCGGCGATTCCCTTGCGGCCGTGCGTTTCGACAAATCCAATCACGATGTCTTCGCCGCGGGCGTGCCGGCGGATGGCCTCGCTCAACATGCTGTAGGTTTTGCCGACGCCGGGTGCGTAACCCAAAAATAATTTGAGGACGCCCTTGGTTTTCTCGGGTGGCGTCGATACGGCGAGCCAATCTTCAGGTGTCTTTGGCACGAGTTATTCTCTTTAGGGCGCCTTCGCGAGCTACGATAGAATGACCCGATGCGGGCGTCGATTCTAAAACACATCCTGCAATTCGGGTGTGCTTTCGGCATTCTGGCCGGAACGATTTTTCTGTACCACAAAGTTCTGCCAGTAAATGCGACTACGGTGGCGCTCACGTTTCTGCTTGCAATTCTAGCCGTTTCGGTGGCTTGGGGCATGGTTGTTTCACTCCCCATGTCGATCGGCGCAATGCTAGGATTTAATTATTTCTTTCTGCCTCCCGCAGGAACCTTCACGATCGCGGATCCGCAGAACTGGGTCGCCCTGGTCGCGTTTCTTGTAGTTGCGATTATCGGAAGCCATCTCTCATCGCGCGCGCGGCGACAGGCTGCGGACGCCTCCGCCCGCCAGCATGACGTGGAGAGGTTGTATTCGTTTAGCCAAGGTTTGCTCGAATCTCGCAACGCGATGGAGCTGGTCAATCGCATCCCCGCGCAAATTGTGGATGCTTTTGAGGTGGGGGCGGCGGCGCTTTTTGTCGCGGACAAACAGAAAGTATATCGCTCCGGCCCGGTGATACCTCTTCTGGACACCGACAGCCTCAAGGCCATCCTAGCGCGCGACGAGGCGCTGACTGATACCGCCAACAGCGTTTGCTTCGTGCCGGTGCGTCTGGGAGTGCATCCGATCGGCAGTATCGGAATTTCCGGCACGATACTTCCGCGCCAAACGTTGGAGGCGATCGGAACGTTGATCGCCATTGCCATGGAACACGCGCGCGCCGTTGAGCAGGTGGGCCAGACCGAAGCCGCGCGCGAGGCCGAAAAATTACGGACGGCATTGCTCGATGCAGTGACGCATGCGCTGCGAACGCCGCTTACCTCGATCAAGGTTTCCGTCACGAATATGCTGTCTAATCCGGCCCTAAGCGATGCTCAACGACTCGAACTGCTGACCATCATCAACGAGGAAAGCGATCGTTTGAATCGGTTGGTGGGTGAGGCGGCCGAAATGGCACGGCTCGACGCCGGCGAGGTGGAGTTGAAAATCGAGCCGCAACCGATCGATCACGTAATCACGGCGGCCCTGGAGCAGTGCAGAGGATCGCTCGGAAATCGGGAAGTTCGAGTGGAGGTTGCGGACCGGCTTCCTCGCGCCCGAGTAGACGTCGCCCGCGCGCGGGAGGTTCTGGTCCATCTGATTGAGAACGCCAATCAGTATTCGCCGCCCGACCAACCCATCACGATAACAGCCGAGGCGGCGGGGAATTTCATTGTCACCAGCGTGGCTGACCGCGGCAGCGGTATCGACGAACCGGAACAGAATCTGATTTTCGAAAAATTTTATCGTGGCAAGGATCAGCGTTACAGTGTCGAGGGGACCGGCATGGGTTTGCCCATTGCGAAGGCCATCGTAGAAGCGCACGGCGGGTCGATCAGCCTCACGAGCCAGCGCGGGCGGGGCTCGGTATTTTCCTTTACTCTGCCGATCGATCACGACCGTCAATTGCAGTCGCCGCTTCAGGGCCTGTCGAAGGTACATTCAAGCCAATGAATTCCGCGAGCATCTTGATCGTCGATGACGAGCCGCAAATCCGGCGGGTGTTGCGCGCCACTTTAAGTTCACAGGGCTATACCGTTGCCGAGGCGCGCAGCGGCGATGAAGCGCTCGAGCAAATCCGCGGGCAGCGGCCGGATTTGATCCTGCTGGATGTGAATATGACCAGCCGCTCTGGATTCGAAGTATGCCGCGAAATCCGCGGATCGAGCGATATTCCCATCATCATGCTCACGGTGCGCAACAGCGAGCGCGACAAAGTGCAAGCGCTCGACGCCGGGGCAGACGACTATGTGGTGAAGCCCTTTGGGTCGGAGGAACTAATGGCGCGGATCCGCGCGGCATTGCGGCGCGCCGCCCCGGTGGAGTCATTGCCCCCATTTATTTCCAACGACCTGAAAGTGGATTTCGAGAAGCGCTCGGTTTTAGTGAAAGGGCAGCCCGTGCGTCTGACACCCAAAGAGTTTGAATTGCTACACCACCTGGTGACCAATCGAGGAAAGGCCCAGGCTCACCGGCGGATCTTGCAAGCCGTGTGGGGCCCCGATTACGGAGAGGAAACCGAGTATCTTCGAGTGTTCATCAATCAATTGAGAAAGAAGATCGAGCCGGACCCCCGGCATCCACGTTACATTCACACCGAGCCATGGATTGGTTACCGCTTTGACCCGCCGGAGGAAAAGCCGCGCGGCAGTTCGTAAGCCGTCTTGCAGTGTAAATCGCGAGATTCTTGATCTGGAACCCTGAAGGTCGGGAGGAAATCCGCCGATGGCCGCACCAATCAAGCCCCCTTTCACGCTGGAGTCTGCTAAGGCTAAAGTGCAGATGGCTCAGGACGCCTGGAATTCGCGCGATCCGGAACGCGTGGCCCTTGCGTACACGCAAGATTCGGACTGGCGGAATCGGGATGAGTTCTTGCGCGGTCGCGAGGCCATCAAGGATTTCCTGCGACGGAAATGGGCCAAGGAGCTGGATTACCGGCTGCGGAAGGAGCTGTGGTGCTGGACGGAGAACCGCATCGCCGTGACGTTTCAGTACGAATGGCACAACCCGAGCGGGCACTGGTTTCGGTCATACGGAAACGAGCTTTGGGAGTTTGACGACGAGGGTCTGATGCGGCGCCGGATCGCAAGTATCAACGACGTCGCGATTGCCGAGACCGACAGGCAGATTCGCTGAACTTCGGATGCCAGCGGATCAAAAGCTCTGGAAATTTTGCCAGAGCCACATCCCTGCAACGATCGCGAGCAGCACACCCGAGAGAATGCCCAGCACCAGGCTCGCGAGGCTGAGTTTTTCAATTCGGGATACGATGGCGCGCTGCTCGTCGGCCAGGGTTCGCGCGCCGGCACCCAGGGCGATGTGGTCCTCTTCGTGAATATTGAGAGTGCCGCGATAGATCATCGTGCAGATCAGCAGTGCAGTGACGGCTCCCCACGCAATGAAGAGAAGGTGAAACGTGTCCATAGCAACCTCCTGGCACAAGGACCGACCCGGCCTTCAGCCAGCGGAAATGAGGTGGCGTCTTCCCGCGATGATTGCCAACGGAGCCGGGCGCGCACGGCTGGAATTACGCAGGTTTGCGCCGTTTTACCTGGATTTAAGCTACGACCGTCAGCGGGGAATTGCAATAAGTTTGCGGTAAGAGGGGCCGCTCTGGCTATCGAGATTTAGTCCTTAAAGCGGAGACAGGTTCGGGCTCGCCTCCGCGCCCGGAAACGTCTAGTAATCGTTGGCGGAACTTTCGAGGAAGGCGCGAAGCTTGCGCGAGCGCGACGGATGGCGCAGTTTGCGCAGAGCCTTGGCTTCGATCTGACGGATGCGCTCACGGGTGACGGCGAAGGACTGGCCGACCTCTTCGAGGGTGTGCTCGCTGCCGTCGTCCAACCCAAAGCGCATCTTGATGACTTTTTCCTCACGAGGCGTGAGCGTCTTCAGTACCGAGGAGGTTTGTTCCTTGAGGCTGAGGTTGATCACGGCGTCGGAGGGCGAGACCACGGCTTTGTCTTCGATGAAATCGCCCAGATGTGAATCTTCCTCTTCGCCGATGGGAGTTTCGAGCGAGATCGGTTCCTGCGCGATTTTCAAAATCTTGCGCACTTTCGCGACGGGAATATCCATCCGCTTGGCGATTTCTTCCGAAGTGGGTTCGCGCCCAAGTTCCTGGACAAGTTGGCGCTGCGTGCGCACGAGCTTGTTGATCGTCTCAATCATGTGCACGGGAATGCGGATGGTGCGGGCCTGGTCAGCGATAGCGCGCGTGATGGCCTGGCGTATCCACCATGTCGCGTATGTGGAGAACTTATAGCCGCGGCGCCATTCGAATTTGTCGACGGCCTTCATGAGGCCGATGTTGCCTTCCTGAATCAGGTCAAGGAACTGCAAGCCGCGGTTGGTATATTTCTTGGCGATTGAAACGACCAGGCGGAGGTTGGCTTCGATTAGTTCTTTCTTCGCTTGCTCCGCTTCTGCTTCGCCCCGAAGAATCACCTGAAGGGCGCGCTTGAGCTCCGAAGGGCTGACCTCGCTGGCGATTTCAATTTCGCCCAGCTCCTGGCGGCGGGCCCTGAGATCCTTGCGTGCCTCGGCTTGGACGTCGGCTTTCGAGGCGTCGACGCGGCGTTCGAGCTTGGCAATCTCGCGCTCGAGGAAGTGGACCCGCTCGACGGTCTGGTGAATTTTGTCGATCAGGCGCTTTTTTTCGAACGGATGAAAGTCGATCTCGCGAACCAGATTCGACATTTCGACACGGGTTCGCGATACGGCGTAGCGTGCGTGCAGGTAGGGGCGCTTCTTTGATCGGGGAACGCGCTCAAGCCTGGCGGCAAGTTTCATCGCCTGTAGATAGAGCTTGGCAATTTTATCGATTTGCTTCAGCGTCTCCTTGGTTTTGGCCTCGATCTTTTCCTCGGTAAGCTCCTCATCGTCGAACTGAACGATTTCCTTGATCGAGCGGGCGCCGTTGCGCAAATCCTCGCCGACCTGGAGAAGCTCCTTGAGGATCAAGGGAGCGCGCGTGATGGTCTTTAGCACGAGCAATTGGCCGCGCTCGATGCGCTTGGCAATTGCAACTTCACCTTCGCGGGTAAGCAAAGGCACCGTGCCCATCTCGCGCAGATACATGCGGACGGGATCGTTGGTTTTTTCAAGCGTGCCCGGAGTGAGATCGAGGTCGCCGTCTTCCGAGGCCGCGTCGTCCTTCACTACAACGATTTCGGCGGAGTCGGTTGCGTCGGCAGCAGCGAGCGCAGCCTTCGCGCTCGAAAGATCTTCATACACATCAATCCCGTAGCGCTCGAAGGTCGAGAGCAGATCGTCAATTTCCTCCGAGGAATGCACCTCGGCGGGCAGGATATCGTTCACCTCATCGTAGAGCAGGTAGCCCCGCTCCTTGCCCATGGCGATGAGCTGTCGAACCTGGTCGTATTTTTCTTCAAGAGCCAACGTCACGCTTCATTCCCCTTAATAGAGCCAATCGGCGCGCCGATAGGAATCCCTGAATGCAAAGAGGGGCGGGAGTAGACACCCCGGCCCTTCTGGATTAGATACGTATGAACGGATGGTGAGATAGCCCGTGCGCCAATCCCGAGTATCTTACAGTTCGCGCCCAACTCGCCCCACACCTTATAGATACACTAACATAAGATGCTGCGCGAGCCTCAATCGTTTCGTCCAAAACCTACGGATAATACATCAGGAGTTCGTTGGGCGTCAATCAAGGTTATAAATCCTTTAGTCACCACGGCTTGGTAAAGAGGCGAGCTAATCGAAAAGCGGCTTCTTCAAGCGGTATGGCACGCCCTGATTCCCTGCTTCTCGAAATAGCGCTGATGGTACTCCTCGGCTCGATAGAAAGTGGATGCTGGAACGATCTGGGTGACAATCGGGCTCTTGAAAACGTGGCTTGCTTCCAAGGCGGCCGTGGCCTCGCGCGCCTCGGCCTCCTGGCCGGCATCGTGGAAGAAAATCGCGGAGCGGTATTGCGTGCCGAAATCGGGGCCTTGGTAGTTGAGGGTAGTGGGATTGTGATTTTGGAAGAACACAGCCAGCAACTCGCGATAGGAGACCTGCTGGGGATCGAACTCGACCTCGACAGCTTCGGCGTGGCCGGTTCTCCCCGTGCATACGTCCTTGTAGGAAGGATCTTTCGTAGTGCCCCCGGTGTAGCCGACGGTTGCAGAGGTTACGCCCTTCACCTGACGGAATGTGTCCTCGACGCCCCAGAAACAGCCTGCCGCAAAAGTTGCCTTAGCCATGGATTCAAGCTCCCGTTTGTCTGGCCTGTTCACTTCGATATTGCCACAGATTCTACCGGCAGTCTTGCTCGGTGGAAGTGACTTAACTCGCGATACGAGTTAGATGAGGTCCGGGCAATTTGGTCGCAGGCTGGTTCACTGTTCTCGAATCGAAGCGACCGAAACGTTCGCCGGCAGAGCGGTGCAGTCGGTGGATTTGCCGGCGCGCGTTTCTTCGAGAATCCTCTGGAGCATGCCCGGAATCTCGAAAACCGCGCGATTTTGGAGCGCGGCCGCATTCGCGCGATAGCGAGCCAGCGTCCGAGGCTCGATCATTTGGCCCGCCGCGCCGCCGATTTTGCGAAAGTTGGGCAGCACCACGCCGACTTCTTTTTCGAGAATCCAATAGGCATTGTAACGTTCCTGCGGCAGCGTCCAGGCGTTGCATTCCACAATCACAGGAAGATGCATTGCTAGAGCTTCGCTCACGCTGCCAGGGCCGGGTTTGCCGATGAAGAAGTCGGCGAGTTGCATGTAACGGTTGACTTGCGTGGTGAAGCCTTCGACAAAGCGCGGGTAACGCGACTTTTGTGCACGCAGAGCACTGGCGAGCTTGTCGTTTTTCCCACAGACGAAAATCAATTGGATGTCGAGCCGCGATTGTTCAATGTGCTCGGCAATTTCGAGCATCACCTTCGAGCCGTGGCCGCCGAAGAGAACGAGGCCTGTCGGCAGATCGGCGCGAAGTCCGAGCAGCTTGCGCTCCGCGGCGCGGTCTTCCACCGGCGAGTCGTAAAAGCGCGGATGCAGGATCATTCCTGAGGCGCGAAAGATTCGATTGTCCGGATGCCCCATCGAGCGCGCCTGAAAAATGGCGCGGTCCGAGCCGCAGATGAAATATTGCGGCCGTTGTTCGATCCAGAAATGTGGCGGGTAGTCGGCGAGGTCCGTGAGAATGGTGACGAAGGGACGCCCCGGGAACACGTTGGAAAAACTCTCGCCGAGCGCCCGGTTGAAATGCGGGACGAAGGAAACCACCATGTCCGGATTAGTTTCCTTCCAGTACGCTTCGAACAAACGCACGGTTGCTCGATGGTTCACGCGAACTACCAGCTGCAACACCTTCAATAATTGAGCGCTGCCCAATGTCCAGCCGGAGCGCAACATCCAGTTGTAGAAGTCCTGTATCCGAATGCCGCCATATTTCTTGAGGATATCCAGCGGATCGAGGAGTTCCTGGAGATTGATGAGCCGCACTTCCCACGGAAGCTGCTCACGCTGAATGGCTAGCTCAAGCGCCATGGCCGCGGCACGATGGCCGCCACCGGCGTCAAAGAACCCGAACTCGATCCGCGCCACCTAGCGTCGCTCCATAGGGGAGGGATTCTGGCATTCGAAGCGCCTTGGATTGCTACAGGAATGTTAAAATGCCAGAACCTGTTTCGAATCAGTTAACTACCTATGTTTTCAGGATGTTAGCGCGAATGTAACCTGTGGGTAATGCTGTGAATTTACTGTGGAAATCATGAAGTGCGACATGCATGTCCACTCATACTTTTCCGGGCCTTGCACCACTCCGTTTGCCCGCGGGTTTTGCCGCGAAAGCTACAGCGACCCTGCGGAGGCTTATTCGCTCCTGAGGCGCCGGGGCATGGATCTTTTCACCCTTACCGACCACGATTCGATCGAAGGCGCCGAAAAACTGCGGCACTACCCCAATTTCTTCCTGAGCGAGGAGCTGACCTGCCGGATGCCCAGCGGGACGGAAGTCCACATCGGGGTGTACGACTTCGAAGAACGGCAACACGCACAGCTACAGCGACGCCGTAATGATTTGCTTGCGCTGGTGATGTACCTGACCGAGCGGAAAATTTTCTTTAGCATCAACCACGTGTTCTCAAGTCTCACCGGCCGGCGCGAACGCGAGGACTTCGAATGGTTTCGGGAATATTTTCCGGCGATTGAATCGCATAACAGCCACATGCTCGAAAGCTCGAATGCCCATGCCGCAAGCCTTGCGAGGCAGTGGGGCAAGATCGGCATCGGCGGAAGCGATGCACATGCGTTGGCATCAGTGGGTATGGCTTTCACAGAAGTTCCGGGAGCGCGAAATAGGCAGGAATTCTTCGCTGGACTGAAGAATGGGGCTGGGCGAGTCGCCGGCGAATCGGGATCGTTCCCGAGGCTTACTCGCGACGTTTTTCTGATCGCATTCGAAATGATGCGCGAAAAATCATGGACGGCGCTGCTTGCGCCACTAGCTGTGCTTGTTCCCGTAATCACCTTTTGGAACTATCGCGAGGAAGATGCTTTCGGCCGACGCTGGGCGCCACAGGTTCTCGATCAACCACTGCGATCATCGACGCGTGCTGGCTGGGCCGGCATTTCGCAACCTGCGCTGGAGGATTCTCTATGACAGTAGCGCGAGCAGTCTGGCACGAGATCGAATCGAGTGACTACAGGCTCATGCGGCGCGTCCATCGGTGGCGAGCGCCGCGATGGTTTCGCATAACAATGATTGTTGCCACACGGGGAGGCGACGGATGGCTCTGGTACGCATTCGGCCTGATTCTGCTGCTATGCGGTGGAGAGCGGCGCTTCGCCGCACTCGAGGCGGGCGCTTTAAGCGCCGCGGCAGGGATTGCCCTATTCCGCGCCCTCAAGCGTACCAGCAAGCGAAAAAGGCCTTGCGAAATCGAGCCGCACTGCTGGGCGTCGATTTTACCTCCCGATAAGTACTCGTTTCCCTCCGGACACGCCATCACGGCATTTGCAGTGGCGGTTTCGGTCGGATTCTTCTATCCATATCTCGAAATTTCATTGCTGGCCGCGGCGTTCTTGATTGCGGCCTCACGCATCATTCTAGGAATGCACTTTCTGAGCGACGTGATCGCCGGCTCGGCGATCGGGATCGTCTTGGGCCTTGTCAGTTTCCATATTCTCGCGATTATCTGATGCGTCCGGCCACACTCTGAGGGCGTGACAGCGGCGCTCCGCGCTGAACGTGTTTACCGAGCGGGCGGCGAGGCTAGGACCGAGGCATTCGCCTCTGGAATTTTCTTCTTGTGCAGGAGATCGACGAGAGCGCGGTATATCCGGGAGCGAACTTCGTGGCGGTCGCCTGCGCGGGTGATGTAACGCAGCACCACGTTCACGCCTCCTCCGGTGGGGCGAATACTCATCGAGGGCGCGGCAGAAAAGGATCGGTTGGCATGCGCCACGCGACGCCATTCCGTTTCCGCTAGCTGGGCGTTTGCTGCCGTTTCGTCAGCGGCGATCTTCTGGATTGCTTCGGCAGTGGCGTACGGGTCGGCATTCTCCGGAATTTGAACTTCGATTTCATCCCACAGCCATTGGCCGGCCGTTGAGAAGTTGAAGTAGTGACCTTCGATGGCGAAGCTATTCACAAACGACACTTTGCGCCCGGTCGGGTGGCCCGCGTCGGTCCAATTGCCCGTTTCGAGTATCACCGTATGAAGCAGTCCAACGGTCAGCACCTCTCCGCCCACGCCGTTTATTTCGACCCAGTCTCCGGCCCGGATTCCGTTCTTGCCCATCAGCACGAACCATCCGAAAAATCCAACGATGAAATCCTTCATCGCTACAGTGACGCCCGCGCCGGCAAGAGCCAGAACGGTGGCCAGGTTACTCGGCACTCCAAAAATCACCAGCAAGATCAGCAAAATCCCAAAGCCTTGCACGACAAAGAGTATCAACGTCTGCGCGGTGCGAAGCTGGCGCCGTTCGGCGGTAACTTCCGCGAAAAAGCGCTGCACCCCGTAGTTTGCAAGTAGGACGAACAGCGCAATCAGCACAGCAAAGAAAAGTGAAACGAAGATGCCGTGTAAGAAAAACTTCTCGCGCACGCTCACGAAGGTAATCCAATCACCATAAGCGGCGGCCAGCTGCTGCTCCGTATCAATGCGCCGGCCCAGGTCGGCCAGATTCTTCTGGTCTTCCGTGAGATCGCGAAGCAATGAAACAGGGGAAGGTTCCTCGCCGTTCACGGTAGATGAAGCTGCGGCGCTTGCATGCGGGGTTTTCTTTGTCGATTTCTCCTGATCCAGTTCCTTTTGCAGACCGTCCCGGGACTCCAAAAGCTGAGCGGCCAGCTTCTGTGCGTCCTTTTGAGCTTGAATTAGCTGCGTTTCCTTGGCATGAAGAGAATTCCAGGCGCGAAATTGAGCAACGATGTTCTTGGATTGTGTGCGCTCAATCGTAGCAACCCCGCTTGCCGCAGCGGCAGCCGCGGCTGCCGTCGCTGCACTCTGCGCGTCCTGAGCCTTGTGCTGGTCCAGCAGTTGCTGAACCGTCGCCTGCTTGTTTCCCCCCGCGAGCACGAGGTCCTGGTTGGCGGCATCCAAATTGTCCTGATCGAGCGCGAGCTGTGCCTGGGCGGTGACGAGCAGCCCCTGCAAGTCCGCCTTTGCACTCTCGTTGGATGTTTTCGCGAGCAGCTGCGTGAATTGCGTGACTCGACTTTGATCCCCGGTTACAGCAGTTTCTCCTGCCTTGATCCGTTCGGTGAGCTGGCGGGTTTGCGGCGTGAGCGGCGCTGGATTCCGCCCCGCATCATGGATCGCAATGGCGAACGCTAAATCCACGGAACGATCGGCGAGCCGCTCCGCATCCTGAGCGTAGTCGTGCTCCGTGCGCATAACAGCAAGTGCCCCCAGCTGCTGCGCCGTGTCCAGCGGCCGTGTATCCACCAATTGGGCATGCGGAGATTTCGCGCGAAGGGCTCGCAGGCGGTCCCGATAATTCGCCCAGTCGCGCGTGAATATCGCCGCACATAGCAATATCCCCAGCAGCACGAGCAACGACTGCCAAATTAGCTTTTCATAATTTTTCATCGGCGCCGACTGGGTTCCGTCATTCTAATACGAGGAGCGTAGTGTGGTCCGAAGAAATCGGCTGAAAGTAGCGCGGAACTCTATAAGTCGAGCGGCAGGGGACTTTTTCCGGTGATGAGCCGCGCCGCTCGATCGTAGGTGATGTAGAGCGATGCCCATTGCACCAGCACCAGCAGACGATTCTTAAACTCCACGATGTACATCAAGTGCACGAAGAGCCAGATGAGCCATGCGGGCAAGCCCGATAAGCGTAGCCAGTTCAGGTCGGCCACGGCAGCGGCGCGCCCAATTGTCGCGAGATTGCCCTTGTCCCGGTAGTGAAACGCGGTGGGCTTCTTCCCTCCCCGAAGCCTTGCCACGATGGCGTTCGCCACATACCGCCCTTCTTGAATTGCGGGCTGCGCCACGCCGGGAAGAGGTTTCCCTGTCTGATGGCTAAAGTTGGAAAGATCGCCGATCACGAAGATTTCAGGATGGCCGGGCACCGTGAGGTCAGCCTCCACGATCACGCGTCCCGCCTTGTCAATCATCGCGCCGGTTGCTTCGGACAAAATCCTTCCGAGCGGTGACGCCAGCACGCCCGCTGCCCACAGGACCGTGCGAGTAGGAATTGTCTCGCTCGCGTCGCCTGCGCGAATGGTGACAGATTCTTTTGTGACGTTAGTGACCATCGCGCCTGTGCGAACCGTGACGCCGAGCCGTTCAAGCATCCTCTTCGCCGCAGCCGAAAGCCCCACCGGATAGGAGGGCAGCACCCGGTCCGCGCCTTCTACCAGAATGATCCGCGCTTCAGACGGACGGATATTTCGGAAATCCTGGCGCAGGGTATCGTTGGCAATTTCGCCCAGCGTCCCCGCAAGCTCCGCGCCCGTGGGACCGGCACCCGCGATTACGAAGGTCATCCACGCTCGCAGCTTCTCCGGATTCTGTTCACGCTCGGCCGCCTCGAAGGCCAGCAAAATTCGCCGGCGCATATGCGTGGCGTCTTCCACGGTTTTCAGTCCCGGCGCGAATTGAGCCCACTCATCGTGGCCGAAATATTGGTGGCTTGATCCCGTGGCGACCACCAGCGTGTCGTAATCCACCGCGCCGTCGCTCAAAATCAAGCGCCGTTTTGCGGCATCGATCCCGACCGCTTCTCCAAGCAGCACCCTCGTGTTTTTCTGCTTCTTGAGCACGACCCGCAGAGGCGAAGCGATATTGGCCGGCGACAACGCACCTGTCGCTACTTGATAGAGAAGCGGTTGGAACAGGTGGTAATTGCACCGGTCGATCAGGGTCACTTGCACCTGCGCCCGTTTAAGCCGCAGCGCAGCACTCAACCCGCCGAACCCGCCGCCAACAATCGCCACATGGTGTTCACCCGACACGATTTACGGTTCTCCCTAGTTTCATCCTACACCCGGATTCGGCTTACGGAATCCTTACGGCTGGCTTATGCCTTCCTGACGCTGCAGGGCCTACCCTGCAATTCGATCACGCATTCGCATTGAAAAATGCGGATCGAGTTCGGGAGAATGAGAATGGCGCTTTTAGGCGCGGCAGTGGTCGGTTTTGCGGTCCTATTTTTCGTGGTCGCTTTCGTTCAATTTACGCGAGAGGCGATGCGTTCGCGGAAAAAGCCACAGCATCTGATCCGTGTGACGGCAAAATGCCCTACCGTGAAGATATTCACTCTGCGGGAATCGCCCGTTCTGCCGAAAGCAATTCTAGCGGGCAAGAAAGCCAATGGCGTTGCGATGGTCGCACCTTTCAACGCAACGATTAAGCACGGGCCCGCGAAAGGGTCGTCGTGATGCTCGATATCGTGTTCGTGGTGTGCACGGCCGTCTTTTTTCTCATAGCGCTGGCCTATGTATGGGCCTGCGATCGGCTGAACTGAGGAGCGAGCGAATGATGGGCAACCTGATCCTCCTAGGAATTTCCGTTTTAATGTGTGGATATCTCCTGGCCGCGCTGCTCTGGCCCGAGAGGTTTTGATCATGACTGCAAACGGTTGGCTGCAAATCGGGCTCTTTTTCGCGGTGCTGCTGGCCGTGACGAAGCCGCTCGGCATATTTATGGAGCGTGTTTTTTCCCGCCAAAAGACGTTCCTCGACCCGCTTCTTCGTCCCCTCGAGCGCTTGCTCTATCGGACCACCGGAATCGACGAAAAGCATGAGATGGACTGGAAGGAATATGCCGTTGCCATGCTGCTGTTCAGCGCCGTGTCGATGGTAGCGCTTTACCTGATCGAGCGCTGCCAGCGCTGGCTGCCATGGAATCCCCAACACCTGGCTTCCGTGCCGTCTGCTCTGGCCTTTAACACCGCCGCATCTTTTACCACCAATACAAACTGGCAGAACTACGGCGGCGAATCCACGATGAGTTATTTCACTCAAATGGCGGGGCTCGCCTACCACAATTTCGCTTCCTCCGCAGTCGGCATCGCTCTTGCCATCGCAGTGATTCGGGGTATTGCGCGCAAAGAATCCAAAACCATCGGCAACTTTTGGGTGGATGTGACGCGCTGTATGCTGTGGGTCCTGCTCCCCGCCTGTCTGGTGATCGCGCTGGTGTTTGTATCCCAGGGCATGATTCAGAACTTAAAGCCCTATGACACCGCGAAGCTTTTGAATCCCCAGACTGTGCAAACAACCGGAGCCGACGGCAAGACAACCACGCAAACTATTACCGACCAGGTGATTGCTCAGGGACCGATTGCCTCTCAGGAAGCGATCAAGATTTTCGGAACGAATGGCGGAGGTTTCCTCAATGCCAATAGCGCCCATCCATTCGAGAATCCGAATCCCCTCACTGATTTCATGCAGATTGTGATGATGCTCTCTCTCGGGTCAGCCCTCACGTATACGTTGGGCCGGATGACAGGTTCCCAGCGGCATGGCTGGGCCGTCTGGACTGCGATGGCATTGCTGTGCCTCGCCGGTGTCACTGTCGCATACGCGGCAGAGTCGCGCGGTAATCCATTGCTGCACGGCGTTGACCAACACGCTGGCGCGATGCAGCCGGGTGGGAACATGGAGGGCAAGGAAGTGCGCTTCGGCATTGCCTCTACGGCGCTCTTCGCCACGACGACTACCGACGCGAGTTGCGGCGCAGTGAACGGCATGCACGACTCATTTACTCCGCTCGGCGGCATGGTGCCGTTGGTCAACATCATGATTGGCGAAGTCATTTTCGGCGGAGTGGGCGCGGGGATGTACGGCATCATCGTTTTCATTGTTCTCTCGGTTTTCATCGCAGGCTTAATGGTGGGTCGAACGCCGGAGTATCTCGGCAAAAAGATCGAGGCCTTCGACGTAAAAATGGCCGTAGTGACAGTTCTGGTCTTCTGCTTTCTTGTTCTCGGCCTTACTGGCGTTGCGATTGTGTCCCCGTTCGGCACCTCGTCCATCAGCAATCCTGGCCCGCACGGCCTCTCGCAGATTCTCTACGCCTATACCTCCCAGGCCGGCAACAATGGCTCGGCATTCGCCGGTCTGAATGGGAACACACCTTGGTACAACGTCAGCGGCGCTTTCGACATGCTCTTCGGTCGCTTTTTCATGGTGATTCCGGTTCTGGCCATGGCTGGCAACTTGGCGCGCAAGAAGATTGTGCCCGAATCGGCTGGTACATTCCCCGTAACCACGCCACTTTTTACATTCTTGCTGATCTCCGTGATTCTGATTGTCAGCGCACTTACTTTTTTCCCGGCTCTCAGCCTCGGCCCGATTCTCGAACACCTGCTGATGCACGCCGGAAAGGTTTTCTGAGGCAGCCATGACCGTACAATCCATCGAAGAACGCGGCTCTACATCCCCTGTGAACTTTCCGGATCCCGGCTACGCCGTTTCCAGGGAACACAGGAAAAAATCGCTGTGGACCGGCGGCATCGTTGGCGGTGCCCTCCGCGATTCAATCCTCAAGCTCAATCCGCGCACACTGATGAAAAATCCAGTGATGTTCGTGGTCGAAATCGGCGCGGTGATTACGACTTGGGACCTAGTGCGCGATCGCTTGCAGCACCTCAGCGGGTTTGGCTTCGAGCTGCAAATTACGCTCTGGCTGTGGTTCACCGTGCTCTTCGCGAACTTTGCGGAAGCGATGGCGGAAGGGCGCGGCAAAGCGCAAGCCGACACTCTTCGCAAGGCGCGCGCCGAAACGGTGGCACGGCGCATCGGGAAGGATGGTTCTATCGAGGAGATCGCGGGATCAAAGCTGCGTGCCGGCGACCGGGTAAGGGTAATCGCCGGCGAATTCGTCCCCGGCGATGGCGAGGTTGTGCAAGGCGTCGCTTCCGTGGACGAATCAGCGATCACGGGCGAGTCTGCGCCGGTGATTCGCGAGTGCGGCGGAGACCGGTCCGCGGTTACCGGTGGCACTCGCGTGCTCTCGGACGAAATCATCGTCGAGATCACATCCAATCCCGGCGAAACGTTCCTGGATCGCATGATCAAGCTCGTTGAAGGCGCCGAACGCCAGAAAACGCCGAACGAGATCGCGCTGAATATCTTGCTCTCCGGCTTGACGATTATTTTTCTGCTCGCCGTGGTCACGCTACAGCCGATGGCGATTTATTCCGGCGCGCCGCAATCCATTTTTGTCCTCATCTCTCTGCTCGTTTGTCTTATTCCCACCACGATCGGCGGCTTGTTGTCGGCCATTGGCATTGCGGGCATGGACCGTGTGGTACAGCGCAATGTTCTCGCGATGTCGGGCCGCGCCGTGGAAGCTGCGGGTGACGTTGACACTCTGCTTCTCGACAAAACCGGCACGATCACGCTCGGCAATCGCCGCGCAACTGAATTCGTCCCCGCGCCTGGCGTGAAGGAATCCGATCTTGCCGACGCCGCGCAGCTTTCCTCCCTATCCGATGAAACTCCCGAGGGCCGGTCGATTGTGGTGCTGGCGAAAGAAAAGTATGGCTTGCGAGGGCGCGAGCTTTCCACCTACGCGGCGAATTTCATCCCGTTTACGGCGGTCACGCGAATGTCCGGCGTGGATCTCGACGGGCAGCAAATTCGCAAGGGCGCGTTCGACGCGATCGCGCAACATTGCCTGAAAGCGGGCAATCGCGTGCCGCCGGAAGTGGAAGAAACGGTCAAAAGAATTTCGAATGGCGGCGGAACTCCCCTACTCGTGGCCGAGAATTGTCGCATCCTCGGGACCATTCATTTGAAGGATATCGTCAAGGGCGGCATGCGCGAGCGTTTCGACCAATTGCGGGCCATGGGCATTCGCACGGTGATGATCACTGGCGACAATCCGCTTACCGCTGCAGCTATCGCCCGCGAAGCCGGCCTTGATGATTTTCTTGCTCAAGCGAAACCAGAGGACAAGCTCGCTCTGATCCGTGCTGAACAAGCCAAGGGCAAGCTGGTCGCGATGACGGGTGACGGAACCAACGATGCCCCGGCCCTCGCTCAAGCCGATGTCGGTCTGGCGATGAACGCAGGCACGCAGGCTGCGAAGGAGGCCGGCAACATGGTCGACCTCGATTCGAACCCAACCAAGCTGATCGAAGTGGTCGAGATCGGCAAGCAACTGCTGATCACCCGCGGCGCCCTCACCACATTTTCCGTGGCCAACGATGTGGCCAAATACTTCGCAATTATTCCGGCGATGTTTGCCGGAGCCTTTCCGCAGCTCAATGTGCTCAACATCATGGGGCTTAAAACGCCGCAGTCGGCCATCTTATCCGCCGTAATTTTCAACGCGCTGATCATCATTGCTCTCGTACCATTGGCGCTCCGCGGAGTGCGCTACCGCCCGCTCGGCGCGTCGGCTCTGCTGCGCTGGAATCTTCTCATTTACGGTGTGGGTGGAATCATCGCACCCTTCATTGGAATCAAAGTGATCGATCTGCTCATCACGCATATCGGATGGGCGTGAAACAGATACGGAGAGGGAACATGAAAAAGAATCTTCTGATTTCAATCTGGTTCACGCTGGCAACCACGCTGCTGCTCGGCATCGTTTACCCGCTCGCTGTCACGGCGCTCGCGCAGGTTCTATTTCCTCGGCAGGCGAATGGGGAACTCATCAAAGTGGGCGGCAAGCTCGTCGGTTCGCAGCTAATCGGCCAGCCGTTTACGGCGCCTGGATACTTCTATTCGCGGCCCTCGGCGGCTGGTTCCGCAGGCTACGATCCGACGGCTTCTGGCGGGTCGAACCTCGGTCCGACCAGCAAAGCCCTCTCCGACCGTGTTGCCGCCAGCGTGAAAGCACTGCAGCCGACAAATCCCGGAAAGCCGATTCCAGCCGACCTGGTCACGACCTCAGGCTCCGGCCTCGACCCGGACATTTCTCCCGCGGCCGCGGCATTTCAGGTCCCGCGCGTCGCCAAGGAGCGTGGCCTCAGCGAACAGCAAGTGCGCGCGCTCGTCGCCAAGCACACCAAAGGGCGGCAGTTTGGTTTCCTCGGTGAGCCTCGCGTCAACGTCCTTCGAACTCAACCTGGATCTCGACGCGCTTCATCCCATGCGCTAACCGTCCCGAATCGGGCACCTCATCCGCGGAAAGTGAGGACGCCCCGCGACCGCGAAATGGCCCTTTCTACACACGTTACCGTGGACGACTTTTCTTTACACCAACAAGTACTTGCGCGAATCCGAGCCCCCGTGTAAACATTTCCCTTGTATCCTCGAAGTACGCCCTCTCGCCCCCCGCTTCCCTATTCGTCACAACTTACGGCTTCGGCGATGCGGTTGGCATTGTGCTCGGTTGCGAGGTGGGCGCCGGCGGCGCTTGGGCGTAGGCGGGCGGAGCGTAAACCTCCGACGTGTGATTGTGTACGATCAGCCAGTTGTCGTTTACCTTGTTGAATATCAAAGTTGTCTGGCCGCGCATGGAATACGGTTGGCCCTTCAACATGGCGTCAAACTCCCACTGATAGGATGCCCATGCCACATCTCCATGGATGAAAACGAGTGTGTTTCTCCGGTTCAGTTGAATTCCCGTAAAAGCTTCCCACTGATGTTCGTATATGGGCACATAATTTTGCCAGCCCACCACGGGTGGCGCGTATTCTCCGCTCACGAACGTGACGTTATCCGAATAATATTTGTGCATCATATCGACCTTTCCCAATTGGAAGGCCGCAAGCATTTCTCCAATATCGTTGTTAATTTTGTCCGATTCAGGTATCGGCAGCCCTGGCGGTGTCGGCTGCGCGGACGCATCTTTGTCCGCGTCGTTGTTCTTCTTCTTTTTTTGCCCGGCCTGCGCGTCGAATGAGAGCGCAAAAATCAAGGCCGCCGCGGCGCACCACGCAACCCACCGGCGTCCGCCAAATCTTCCCGACTTCTTGAGCATTTTGCTTCTCCTCTGTTTCGCCCTGCGAACCGGTCGCAGCATAGCACGAAGTGAAAACCGATCCGCAAGGGGAAGCCGGGCGATGTGTCGCATCAGCGCACAGGCCGCTCGTCCGATTTGTGCCGGATTAGAACGGACGTCGGGGGCGTTTACTTATAGCGGGTTACGCGCAATTCTAACGGCAGCGTCATATGGCGCAAATCACGCACCTCGCTATAATGAGATGCTCATGCCCGGATTCCTCAGCAACCTGCTGCAGATACTGCGAGAGCGGCGCGGCTCGGATATGCTGTTTCTGTGCCGCCATCTCCTTTCGGAGCGAGGCGAAGCGTCGCAGACCGTCCTCGCCGAAAGAATTATCAAAGCCTACAGGGAAATGAGCGGGGCGGACCGCCTGAAGTTTTTCGAGATGCTGTGCCGCGACTTCGGCCCGGATCCCGCCGCCATCAGCCGCGCGGCTGCCGAATACGAAAAGAACCCAAGCGCGGAGACCCTCGTGCCTCTCTTCTCGGCTGTTGAACCCCCGCGCCAGGAGCTCGTTCGCCGAATCAATACGGCCTCGCATGGCACCGAAACGCTGGTCACCATGAGGGGGCATCTGCTTGAGCTGGCCGGCTCCAAAGGCGCGAACTTCGCCGCGCTCGATGCCGATTTGAGGCATCTTTTCAAATCCTGGTTTAACCGCGGTTTCCTCCGCCTCGAGCGCATCAGTTGGCACACCCCGGCGCATGTGCTGGAAAAACTTATTCACTATGAAGCCGTCCACGAAATCAATGGCTGGCCGGACCTGCGCCGGCGTCTCGCATCGGACCGCCGCTGCTTCGCGTTCTTTCATCCCGCGCTCGATGAGGAACCCATCATCTTTATCGAAATCGCGCTATCGAACCAGCTGACCGGAGAACTGGAACCGCTGCTCGACATAAAAGCGCCGGTACTCGCCGCGGAAAAAGCGAACACGGCCATCTTTTATTCCATCAACAACTGCCTGGCCGGCCTGCGAGCCATTCCCTTCGGCAATTTCCTGATCAAACAAGTTGTAGTGGAGCTTGCCGCTGAGTTGCCCGACGTTAAGAACTACGCCACGCTCTCGCCCCTGCCGCGCTTTGCGCGCGCACTGAAGGATGATCGGAATGCCGACGGTTTCACGCGCGAGCGTCTGTCGCGCCTCTTGGCCGATTATTCCCAGGATCTGACTTCCGCGACCCGCGAGCGCGACCCTGTCGAGGCCTTCCACGATTTGCTGCAAAAGCCTCTCGAGAATCGTAAAGTTCTGGCTGCTCCTCTGGAGCGACTGGCTCTTGCCTATCTCACGGAAGCTCGTGACGGTGGAAGATTGTATGACCCCGTCGCCTCATTTCACCTTGCGAATGGCGCTCGTCTGGAGCGAATTAATGCGTTTGGCAACTTGCGACCCTACGGTTTGGAAGCTTCCTTTGGGGTTACCGTCAATTACCGGTATTTGCCTGACGAAGTCGAGGAAAATCACGAGCAATTCGTTCGCAATGGTCAAATTCGTCTCGGCGGCGGCTTGGCTCGCGATTTTAGAGAGGTCTCCACGGCGTGGCAAAGTCCGCACCGGGGCAAACGCAGCTGAAACTTGCCGCAGTCATCGCACTCAAATCCAAACCTACTGCCGCGATGTCGAGTGCCGTGTCTGGCTCAGCAAGTTGACGAAAAGCCGGTACGCTCCGGGCACACCGTCCGGCAACTCGCGGAAAAATGACAATCCCGTGTAAATGTACACGCCCTTCCCGTAGCGTGCGTACACCAGACCGCCAGTTGCTTCCTTTTCACCCTGGTCGGTCAATCCCAGTATCGGCTGATAATGCGAATCCCATGTTCCCCAGAAATAGAGGCCGCGCTCCTGCTCCCAGCCTTTGAAGTCGTCGAGTGTGATTTTATTCGGCGTATTCAGCAGTGGGTTATCGGGAGCCAGGAATCGCACCGGCGAATCCGGATCGGTCACCCGTGCCGCCTGGGCCGCCATTTTCGCCGGATACGGCGCCGGCAAAATCCGGTTCCAGGCGAAGTCGCGCTCATAGAGCACCAGCAGCGTGCCCCCATTCTTCACGTAGTCGAGCAGGCGCGGATTCGATCGCTCCACATCGGGACGCAACTCGTATGACCGGATGCCCACCACGATGGCGTCGTATTCGCTCAAATCGCCGAATGCAAGCGCCACTTCGTCGAGCATGTCTACCTGGATTCCCACCTGGCGCAACGTCTCCGGTATCACATCGTTGTCCACCGCGATGTACCCAATACGCAATTCAGTGGGCACTGTGAGATTAAGCACGTGAACTGTCGCGTCGTCCGGCTGGCTCCAATCGCGCGTTGGCAGCGTGGGAAGAGCCTCAAGCGAGGTGCGGAAAGTTTGTTCTCCGATTCGCCCATAGGGATGCAGCGGGTAAGCCCCGGGCGCGACCTTCGCGGGCGGCGTCACCACGTAGCGAATCAGCTGATCGCCGGCAGCAGAAAAATCGAGCGGCGAAATCGGCGCGACGCTCCATCCCTGCGGCGCGTCGATGCCCACCTGCACCGTTGCCTTCGTGGTGCCGTGATAACGCACCCGAGCCAGTAGCGCGAACGGTGCCGTTGCCCGCTTCAGCGGAATCATCACTTGCGATGGCTCGACGGTCAGCGTCACTGCGGGGACCAGTTCGAGCGGATATGTGTCGATCTCCGTGGTCTTGGCTTCTGCTGATTCCACTGGATTCTCGATGGCGAATTCATATCCGTCCACGTTCACTCGCACCGCGAGCTTCACGAGCGGCGGCGGAAATGGCAGCACCGCATCCGCAGGCGAGCTTGGCGGTTTTGCATCAGCGGGAATGGAAACATTGAAGCGGTAAAAGTTCGCGCCGTGCTGCGTTTCGTCAAGCGTCGCCGTCCAACCCTCGGGCAGAAGCAGGCTCGATTTGTCCACTGTCCATTTCACCGGCACAGCGGGCTTGTCCAGAAAATTGACGTTCACCGAAAAGCCTTCGCCGGCCACAAGTTCGTGGCGGCTCGCCTGAATGTCCACCGGCAGCGCAATATCATCGGCTAACGCGGTGTTGATTTTGTCGCGCAGTTGATCGAGTTCCCACATCGCCGGGAAATGCTCTCGGCTGGTAGCACTCGAGATTTGCTCGCGCAACGTGGCAATTTCTTTTCCCGCTGCCGCCAACGATTTCGCCGCCGCCTCGCGGTTCGCATCTAGCGCCAGTTTCGCGGCGGACTCGAGATCCTTGTCCGCGGCTTCGAGCGACGGAGTCATTGCCGACTGCATATCGGGAAACTGTTCCCCAATCGATGTTAGTGGCTCGGCCAAAAGCTTCACATCGAATCCGCCACCTCCTTGCTGGCCATGTTCTTGAATGAGCGCGGGCGGCCGGCGGAAGAACGGGTTGTTCGAAAACGATGGCGTGCCCTGCGAACGATGCTGCGCATGCCCTTCCATCCCCATTTCCACATAGCTTTTGCCCCATATTGGCGAAACATCGTTTACCGGCAATTCCACTGCGCCCGGAGTCGGTTTCGGTGCCGCGGGCCCAAATCCAAAACTCGCGGGACGCAATTCAAGCTTTACCTTCCACGCTCGCACCGCGCCGCCGATCTGGTCGGGAAATTTAGTTGGATCGGCCGCGTCGGCAATAGCCTCCGGCGTCAGAAGTCCGCTCGCTTGGTGTTGTCCATGTCCAAAATGAACGCCGCCCCATCCATTGATCACCACCTCCGGCCGGTACATTCGAATCACGCGCACCATGTCTTCCAGCGGTATCTCGTCTCCCCAAATCTTCATGGTTCGCTCGGGACTCTTCGAGAAGCCCGTATCCACGGCGCGCGTAAAAAATTGGTGAACGCCGTAGTGTTCATCCGCCGCCAGAAGCTCTGTGGTGCGAATCACGCCCAGCGGACCATCTTGTTCTGGCCCGATCGCATTCTGGCCGCCCTGTCCGCGCGTGATCGTCAAAATCGCCACATCGGCATACAGTCCCCGCGAAAGATATGCCAGCAGGCCGGCGGTTTCATCGTCCGGATGCGCAGTAACGTAAAGAATGCGTGTTGGGACGCGCGCTTTCTCGATTGCCTGCACAACTTCCGGCAGCGATTGCGCGGCAACGGGCATGGCGCCCGCAAGCCACGCCGTCGTCGCCGAAATCGCGGCCGCTGTTATCACACTCCACCGAATTTTACGTCCGTTCATCTGGCGATCTCCTGAAAAGGCCATTGCCGCTGCCATTTTGCGCGTCCTAAATATACAAGAATTCCCGCCGTTGCCGCCGCCAGTGATGCCAGCATCGGCCGTCTGCCGGTGGCAATGAAGATTCCCGCCCAGCCGGCGATCGCTGCGATCACGGGTAGGGGATACAGCCACATACGAAACGGCAACCGCTCGCTTCCCCATCTCCGGTGCAGCAAAACAAGTCCGACACCTTGAGCGATGAATTGGATGATGCACCGCATCGCCAGGATGGCGCGAATCGAGTCCCTTAATTTCAGTGACAGGCAAAAAATAATCGCCGCGGCTCCCAGCGCCACCAGTGACACGTGCGGGAAATGTTTCTTCGGATGCACGCGTGCGAAAATCGAAAGGAAGTTTCCATCCAGCGCCGCCGCGTACGGCACGCGCGAATAGCCCAGCATGGCCGCAAACACAGACCCCAGCGCAGTCAGCATGATGAGTCCTGTTGCAAGCGCCGCCCACTGGCTCCCGTACACGCGCTCGATAAACGTGCTGGCGATGAACGTGGATCCGCGAGCCTCCCGCCACGGGATCACGCTCAAAATGCTGGTTTGCATCGCCAGATAAAGCACGGTGATCCCCAGGATCGAAATGAAAATCGCGCGGGGGATGTTTCGCTGCGGATCTTTCATCTCGCCGCCCAAATTGCACACATTGTAGTAGCCGAGATAACTGTAAACCGTCTGCACCATGCCGTGGCCGAGCGCAGCGAAAAGCAGCCACGATAAATTCCATTGCTCGCCCGACGAATCGAACACCCGATGCGCGTCAAAATGCCTCGCTCCTCCCCACACGATCCAAAGAATCGTCCCCACCACGATTACGCTGAAAACCACCGAAATTCGCCCGATCTCCGTAATCCGGCGGTAAAGCAGGAACACCACCAGCAGCACGATTGCTCCGGCGACCACATTGTCGCCATGCGTTCCAAGGAATCCTAAAATCGCCGAAAGCCGATAAGACTTTTCCGATAGGTAGCGCGAGTAAGTCGCAAACCCGAGCGCTCCGGAAGCGATACTCAGCGGCCCTTGAAATAGCGTCTGCCAGATGTATAAAAACGAGAGCAGCCGCCCCCACCGCTCCGCCCCGTATGCCTCCCGCAGGTAAACGTAGCTTCCTCCGGCTTCCGGCATCGCCGCGCCAAGTTCTGCCCAGATGCAGCCGTCAAAAAGCGCCAAAACTGCGCCGGCGGTCCACGCCAGCAGACTCCCCGGCCCTCCCATCGCCTGAATCACAAACGGAATCACCACGAACGGTCCAATCCCCACCATGAACGTCATGTTGAGTGACGTCGCCTCGATGAGGCCGAGCCCCCGTTCGAGTTTTTCTGGCTGGTTCACGCTTTCGTCTCTTTGCACCTGGCACTTTACTTAATGGCACCCGTTTCGCGTCGTCATTCCGAGCGAAGTGTCCCGCGTTTTTGTTTTTGCGCGAAGCGCCGGGACATGCAGCCGAGGCGCGCCTCGTGCGCCCCGGATGCTATTGCGGGGAATCTCCTCGATGCCGCCAGCAAGGAAGCGTCAGCAAACTGCTACGCTCCCAAAACGCCCGCAGAGCATAGCAAGAAAGCCACCACCCTCCCGCGAAAACTGCGCTCGACTGCGCTACCATAGCCCCTGCCCTTTGAGGACGCAGACTCGCGATGCTGTCGCCCCAGCTTCGAACCGGAATCGGCATCGCCTTCACCGCCGTCACCGTCGCCACCCTCGTAATCGGCTTCTTTCGGCAACGTCGCCGCTTTCCCTTCCCTGCATACGGATGGCTCGGGATCGTCGCGCTCGCGGGCGCAGAGTGGATGCTGTTCCACGGCGTTGAGCCCGTACCCACTTTTTTCACGCCCATCGCGTGGAGCGCCTACCTCCTGATCGCCGACGCCGCCGTCCTCGCCCTCACTGGCCGCTCGCGCCTGCACGACGCACCCACCATCTTTCTGCGAATGGCACTTCTCTCGATTCCCCTCTGGCTCATTTTCGAGGCCTATAATTTTCGGCTTCGGAATTGGACGTATGTCGGCGTGCCGCATGAATGGGCTGTCGCCCTGATCGATTACGGCTGGTCGTTCGCAACCATTCTTCCCGCCATTTTCGAGACCTCCGATCTGGTGCAGGCGTTATTGCCGCCAGTTCCCATTCAGCCTTGGACGATCTCGCGCAAAGCCGAAAACGCACTGATGTTTTCTGGCGCGGCCTGTCTGATTCTGCCGCTGGTGATTCCGCAGCGAATCGCCGCCTATCTCTTCGTGCTGGTGTGGCTCGGATTTGTGTTTTTGCTCGATCCTCTGAACCGGCGGCTCGCTCTGCCGTCGTTCCTCGGCGATCTTTCGGAGGGTTTCGCGCGCCGTCTCTATGGTTTTCTTTTTTCCGGATGGATCTGCGGCTGGTTGTGGGAATTTTGGAACAACTGGGCGGGCGCCAAATGGCATTACATCTTCCCGATGTTTCAGCGCCAAAAAATATTTGAGATGCCCGCGCCCGGATTCCTGGGATTTCTGCCCTTCGCGCTGGAATGTTTTGCGATGTACGTCACCGCCGCGTGGCTGGCCGGCTGGCTGAAAAGAGTGAAATGAAGTTCGGGCGCGCGCCTTCCGTCAATTTGACCGCATCGTAAGGCCAGCCTAAAATCTATTCTAGATACGCAAAGGCTGGCGCTTATGAACGACAAGGTGCTGCGCGAATATCTGGGCCGTGCCCTCACTTGGCACGAGGCCCACGTGGAGTGGAAGAAAGCCCTGAGCGGCATTCCCACGAAGCAACAGGGCATGCGGCCGCCCGGCGCGGACCACTCGCCTTGGGAATTGCTCGAGCACATGCGCATCGCCACTTGGGACATGCTGGAATTTTCGCGGGATGCCAAGAAACACAAGTCGCCGGATTGGCCTGCTGGCTATTGGCCGCAAACACCGGAGCCTCCCAAACCTGATGCCTGGAATCACAGCGTGCACTCGCTCGAGCGCGATTTGGAAGCAATGGCCAAGCTGGTCGCCGATCCGAAAACCGATCTTCTTGCGCCCATTCCAGGCGCATCGGGCCAAACCATCCTGCGCGAGGTTCTGCTGCTCGCCGACCACAATTCCTATCACCTCGGCCAGTTAGTGTTGGTCCGCAGGCTCCTCGGTTGCTGGCCGGAAACGTGAACATCACTTCCCATCGCCAGTTTGGAATCCGGCACTTTATGATAAGAATCGAATAAATAACGGCCAAGGGGCGCTAACTGCATGACTCGGGAACAAGCTGTCGCGGAATCGCGAATATCGGCGGACCAGCAGGAGCGAATTTGGGACTCCTTCCGCCGCTGGGGATACCTTCAGGCGAATCTCGACCCGTTGGGCGATTTGGAGCCTGTCCCCATGCTCGAATTGGACGTCGCCGGTCCTGACGCGGACGCTGCCCGCCGCGTGTATTGCGGCACGATTGGCGTGCAGTTCATGCATATTCCCGACCGCGAACGCCGCCTGTGGGTCCAGCAGCGCATGGAATCGGAATCACCGGAACCTGATCGCGCCCGCATTCTCGATTTGCTCACGCGCGCGGAAATCTTCGAACAGGTTCTGCAGACGCGCTATCTCGGCACCAAGCGCTACTCGCTCGAAGGCGAAGTCGCGCTGCTGCCCTTGCTCGATTCGATCCTGAATGCAGCCGCCGAACAGGGCGCGCAGCGAGCCATGTTGGCCATGAGCCATCGCGGCCGGCTCAACGTCATGACCCACATCGTCGGGCGCGCCGCCGCGGAAATTTTCGCTCGCTTCGAGGATGTCGACCCCCGCAGCACTTTGGGCAGCGGCGACGTTAAGTATCACATCGGCGCGACCGGCGATTTTCATGCTGCCAACGGGCAGTCCATCGGCATTCATCTCGTTTCCAACCCCAGCCACCTCGAAGCCGCCGATCCAGTGATGATCGGCCGCACGCGCGCCAAACAAATGCGCCGCGGTGAGAATGGCCGGCAACAAGTCGTCGCCATCACCATGCACGGCGACGCCGCCTTCGCGGGTCAAGGCATTTGCGCCGAGACGCTGAACATGTCCGGTGTTCCGGGATTCACAGTGGGCGGTTCCGTGAGCATCATCGTGAATAATTTGATCGGTTTCACCACTGTTCCGCGCGACATCGGCTCTTCGCGCTTCTCCTCCGATCTTGCCAAACGCCTGCCGGTGCCGATTTTCCACGTGAATGCGGAAGATCCGGATGCGGTCGTGCGCGTGGGCAAAATCGCACTCGATTATCGCTATGCCTTCGGCACACCCGTCGTCGTGGATTTGATCGGCTACCGCCGCCACGGCCATAGCGAAGTGGACGATCCCACTATCACCCAGCCGTTGCGCTATCGGAAAATCGAAGCGCATCCGCCGCTCTGGAAAATCTATGCAGAAAAAATTGGCGCCGATCCCGAGCTCGCCGTCCAACGCATCCGCGAAGAACTCGATGCTGCGCAAAAGGAAGCGCAAGAGATTGAAAAACGTCCGCCGATGCGGCGCTTGCCGCGTTATTGGACTGGATTCGTCGGCGGCCGCTACGACGCCTCCTTCGAAGTGGATACCGCCGCCCCTGAAGAAACCATCGCCGCCATTGGCGATTCACTCGTCAATTACCCCGAAGGATTTCACATCCATCCTAAGGTGAAAAAGTTGCTCGAACAGCGCGTCGAAATGGCCCACGGCCAGCGCGCCATCGACTTTGGAATGGCCGAAGCCCTGGCCTTCGGCTCGCTGCTTTTGCAAGGAGTGCCCGTGCGTCTTTCCGGGCAGGATAGCCGCCGCGGCACTTTCAACCAGCGCCATGCCGCTCTCATCGACACCGAAACTGAAGAAGAATACGTCCCACTCGAACATATGGCGCCCGATCAAGGCTGGTTCGAAATCTATAACTCGCCGCTTTCCGAAGCCGCCATCCTTGGCTTCGAATACGGCTTCAGCCGCGATTTTCCCGAGGCTCTGGTGCTATGGGAAGCGCAGTTCGGCGACTTCGCCAATGGGGCGCAGATCATCATCGACCAATTCATCGCCGCGAGCGAAGACAAGTGGGGTCTTTTATCCGGAGTCGTGATGCTTCTTCCGCACGGATACGAAGGCCAGGGTCCCGAGCATTCCAGCGCGCGCATCGAAAGATTTCTGCAGCTCGCCGCGCGCGACAACATGCAGATTTGCCAGCCCTCCAACGCCGCGCAATATTTTCACCTGCTTCGCCGCCAGGCACTGCGTGCGTGGCGCAAGCCGCTGGTCGTATTCACGCCCAAAAGTATGCTGCGCAATCCGGCCGCATCTTCGCCGCTGGCCGCTTTTTCCTCAGGGCGTTTCCAAACCGTGATTCCGGATCGCGGCGATGGCTCTGCCTCGCGCGTCCTGCTCTGCACCGGAAAAATCGGCCACGAACTGGAAGCCGAACGAAAGCGTCGCAAGCAGAATTCGCCCGCCATCATTTTCGTCGAGCAGCTTTATCCTTTTCCCGGAAGCCGAATTGGCCGCCGAAATGGATCGCCACGCCAGCGCCCGCGAATTCGTCTGGGTCCAGGAAGAACCCGGCAACATGGGCGCGCACGAATTCATCATTCCGCAGCTAGAGCCTCTGGCCCGCGGCCGCACCGTCCTATCGGTGAATCGTTCGGCCAGCGCCAGCCCCTCCACTGGCTCACCCAAAGCGCACGAAATGGAGCAGAAAACCCTCCTAACCCTCGCCTTCGGCGCCTAGCTCGATCTCATGTGGAGTGCGGCGGCTTGTCGCCGCTGCCTGCCGCGCAAACAGACGCGCCAGCGTTTTTCTGCGTAGGGGCACAGCATGCTGTGCCCGGCAAACATACTTGGCGTGATGTATGCCACCCGTCTCGATCACGTGGCTAGGTGTTGGCCAGCAACTAAGCAACAGCGCCGTCATTCTGAGCGAAGTGTCCCGCGCTTTTGGTTTTGCGCGAAGCGCCGGGACACGCAGTCGAAGAACCTCTCTTCGATCACCAAATGGGCCCCGAGCAAACGGCGCGCCAGTGTTTGTCTGCGTAGGGGCACAGCATGCTGTGCCCGGCAAACATACTTGGCGTGACGTATGCCATCCATCTCGCTACCTGGGCGCGACGCCGTCATTCCGAGCGGAGTCTGCCGGTTTTCTCTTTCATCCGGCGCGCCTTTGCGACGGATGCCGGCAGACGCAGTCGAGGAATCCCTCTTCCATTTACGAATCGCGGAACCTTAAATTCAAGGCAGATTCCTCGGCTGCGTCTCCCGGTGCTCCGCGCAAAACCAGTTCGTCGAACCTGGGAGGTGGGTCGAAGAATCTCTCTTCGATGTAAACTGAGAACAGGAGTCAGCGAAGATGAAAGCCGCCCTATTGCGCGCGCCCGCAGCAATCGAGACCAATCCACTCGACTTCGCCGACGTGCCCGATCCGCGTCCCGGCGCAGGCGAAGTCCTCGTGCGCGTCAAAATGTGCGGAGTGTGCCGCACCGATTTGCACGTGGTCGAAGGCGAACTCCAACCCCGCAAATCCCCGATAATTCCAGGGCATCAAATCGTCGGCATAGTGGAAAAACTAGGCCAGGGCGCCCATCGCTTCGGTGTCGGCTCCCGCGTAGGAATCGCCTGGCTGCACAGCACCGACCAAACTTGCGAATATTGTCGCGCCGGCAAAGAAAATCTTTGCGACCATCCTACCTTCACTGGCTACACGGTCGACGGCGGCTACGCCGAATACGCCGTCGCCCCCGAGCACTTCATCTATCCGATTCCCGAATCCTTTCGTGACGATCAAGCCGCGCCTCTTCTCTGCGCCGGAATTATCGGATTCCGTTCGTTGCGGCTTTCGGGCATCCAGCGCGGCCAGCGTCTCGCGTTTTACGGTTTTGGCGCGGCCGCGCACGTCGCCATTCAGGTCGCGCGACACTGGGGAGCCGAAGTGTATGCCTGCACCCGCGGCGCAAAGCACCAGCAGCTCGCCCTGCAACTCGGTGCCGTATGGGTCGGCGAAGCCGCGGCCGACCCGCCCGCCAAGCTCGACGCCGCAATTGTTTTCGCGCCTGCGGGAGAATTGATCCCTCCCGCGCTCAAAGCCCTGAAAAAAGGTGGCGTCTTGGTTCTCGGCGGCATTCATATGAGTCTGATTCCTTCTTTTGATTACAATTTGCTGTATCAGGAGCGCATGATCCGCAGTGTAGCCAACAATACGCGTCAGGATGGCGACGACTTTCTCCGCGTCGCCTCCGAAATCCCCGTGCACACTCAGGTCACCGTTTTTCCCCTGCGCGACGCGAATCGCGCGCTAAGCGATCTCAAGAGCGACCGCATCAATGGCGCCGCCGTTCTCGATTGCACGCAATGAAAATCATCTCTCTCAATGTCGGCGCGCCTCGCACCGTTCGCCAGGGCGATCGCGATGTACTCACCGGAATTTTCAAAGCGCCGGTGCCCGGCCCGATCATGCTTCGCCGTTTGAATCTCGATGGCGATCGCCAGGCCGACCTGCAAGTTCATGGCGGGCGCAACAAAGCCGTCTACGCCTACCCGTACGAGCATTACGATTTCTGGCGCCGCGAGTTTCCCGACATGGATTTGCCCTGGGGCATGTTTGGCGAGAATCTGACTACTGAAGGGCTCAGTGAGGAGCACGCTTACATCGGAGACGAGTTTCGAGTCGGCCAGGGGGCCAGGGTCAAGGTCACCCAGCCGCGCCTGCCTTGCTACAAACTCGGAATCCGCTTTGGACGCGAAGACATCATCAAAAGATTTCTCGCCAGCGGCCGGTCCGGAATTTACTTCTCGGTTTTAGAGGAAGGTCTCGTCAGCACCGGAGACCCCATCGAGCGCGTGCACGAAGACGAACGCCGCCTCAGTATCGCTGACGTCAACCGCGCCTACGTTCTCACTCGCGAAAATATTCCGCTCGTGCGCCGCATCGTAAGCCTGGAAATTCTTCCGCGCGGCCTCCACGACGATTTCGCCGAGCAGTTGTCTCTGCTCGATCGATAATCCGGCGCTACTTCTTATAAGTTTTCCGGAAATTGTTTCGAGAATTTACCACCGTGAATGTTGCGTCCGGCTGCGCCACCGCTTCAATGTAATTGCCCTGGTCTTGCGGCCCGGCCAGATTGGCGATGAATTGTTCTGGCGAGTTGTGATCCTTCCCGGCCATCACGGAGTAGTGCAATTGCCACAAATCTCGCAGTCCGGGAGAGTCATGCACCGTTTGCCACGCCACTGGGTGCCCGCCTTTAATCGCTCCGTTATCCATAACTGCCACGCGCGGATGTAGCGCATCCACAATCTCGCGTGCGTTCGACGAATCCCCGCTTCCCGGATGCGCGGTGCCGTGATGCGTCACCAGATAAAGGTCCACCGTTCCAATCAAGTTGTCCGGACAGGCCAGGCCCAATTCTCCCCTCGAGGTCAAATCGCCCAGGTCGATAAATCGAAATTTGCCGTAGGTAATCAGCAGCCCCACCGAACGCGCATTCTCGCTCTGATCGACCGGCGCTTCCCGCCCAGACGTGCACAGCGGATTCGCCTGCCCCGCTCCCGCCAGCGGCTCCCGAATTTCGTCCCCCGCCGAAGTGAGCACCTGGACATTCATACCCTTGAATGGAATCGTATCGCCTGGCTTCAGCACGACGTGGTTTCCCTGCGCCGCCACTTTTTCGTACGCCACATAATTCGCCCGCGTTTCGCGAGTGTTTTCCATGTTCGGGCCGTGGTCGGCGAAATTCATGACCTTCATCCGGCTCGCAAGCTGCGCCACGCCTCCCGCGTGATCTGTGTGGTAATGCGTGATTACCAGCCAATCAATGTGATCTATTCCCGCGGCCTTCGCGGCGTTCACGATGCGATTCGCGTCCCGCCCGTTGAAATCATCCCAGCCGGTGTCGATCAGCAGCGATTCGCCTTGCGAATCAACGACCAGCGTTGACTGTCCGCCTTCCACATCGATGAAATATATTTCCAGCGGCTTCGCGGCGCGCGCCCCGGCCCCCGCCGACAGGCACGCGCATACGATCCACACGGATGTGATAAACGCTCGTCGCATCATTTCTCTGGTTTTCACTTGTCGCGCCGGGCCTTCAGGCCGGCAGCCTCAAGCCGCAGATAATCCGTGGCGCGCACAACATGCTGCGTATCTACTGGGATCAAGGAAATCAGGCGGGAACGCGCTCAGCAGCGCGTCGCGAAAGACTTTCCACCATCGACCGCAGAATTACCAGCCCATCCGTCGAACCTAGCGCGGACTCCACCGCGCGCTCGGGATGTGGCATCAAGCCCACCACATTACCTTCGCGATTCGAGATGCCGGCAATTGCGGCGAGCGCACCATTCGGATTCGCCTCGAAATCGTCGGCGCCGGCACCGCGCCCGTCCGCGTGCGCGTAACGAAAAACAATCTGCCGGTTGCGCTCGAGTTCGGCGAGCGTATCGGCGTCGCAAAAATAATTCCCTTCCATGTGCGCAATCGGCATTTCCAGCACTTGCCCGGGACCCGCCGCGCAAGTGAACGGCGTATCCGTGTTTTCCACCCGTACGTGCACCTGCCGGCACAAAAACCGCAGCCTTTTGTTGCGCAGCATCGCCCCCGGCAGCAGCCCCGCTTCGAGCAAAATCTGAAAGCCGTTGCACACACCGAGCACCATGCCGCCCGCCCTCGCGAATCGCCCCACCGCCTTCATCACTGGAGAAAATCGCGCAATCGCGCCTGTGCGTAGGTAATCGCCGTAGGAAAAACCGCCGGGAAGAATGATCGCGTCGTAACCGGAAAGATTTTCGGATTGGTGCCAGATGAATTCCACGGGCTGCCCGATTATCGAGCCAATGGCGTAATGCGCATCATCGTCGCAATTCGATCCCGGAAACTGGACCACGCCGAATTTCATCTGCGCCTCATCCGCATTCTACCACGCCCTGTATGGTAGCCACGACGCGCGCATTACTGCTCGTGGGGTTTTCGCAGCAGTCCTAGCATGGTTTTGCTCTCGCGCCGGGTCCACGCCAAAAAAGGAAACGGCCGGCAGAGAGTGCTGCCGGCCGTCTGGGGGTGTGCTGCTGAGGAACTTATCGGTGTCCACCGCCATGGCCGCCGCCGTGGAATCCGCCGCCACCGTGGAAACTTCCTCCACCGTGAAAGCTGCCACCGCCGCGAACCGCGTTGCCGCCGTGGAATCCTCCACCGTTGAATGAGTGGAAGCCCCCGCCGACGCTACCGTGGAAACCGCCCACCGGCCCGCGTCCGACAAACCCAGGCCCGCGTCCTGCAAACGAGCGTCCTCCAAACGCCCTGAATCCAGGCCGCCCGTAGTATCCGCGGCCATAGAATCCCGGACGCCCATAGAAGCCGCTATGGAACCACGGCCCGGCGCCAATGAAGATGCCGCCCGAGAACCAGTCAGGCCCGTAGTAGCCATAGGGCGCGCACGCATACGGATAATATCCATAGTAGCCGTACGTGCACACCGGAGGACCGTACACGGGGGCCGCGTACACCGGGCCGTCTATTCCGACGCCCACCGAGAATCTTTGGGCATGTGCGAAGCCTGCTGTGAACAAGCCGATGCTCAGCACCGCCAAAATTCGTATGTATTTCATTTTGGCCTCCTCGTAAAACACGCTCCAACCTGTCCTACAGCGGTTTCGGCCTAGCCAGGTTGAGTCACGTTCCAGCCCATACAATGCACCGAGCTTGCCAAAACGAACCACTCCCTAAGTATCAAAATAAGCCACCTATTATCATGGGGATATAACTGGCTAGCCCCTAGTCGCCCGCTCGCGTCCGCCCGGGAATGGTGGTGCTTTTCAAGCCGGTCTGGTGGTCTTCAACCAGGGTCGTTTCAGGTACCTTCCGTGGGGAGGTCCCGCTCACGCAGCACGCTTAGCCTTCTTCTTTACCGGCGCGGACTCCGCCATGAGCCCCGCCGCCACAAGCCCGATCACCACTGCTCCAGCCATGTACCACGCCGGAGCCAGCGGGCTGCCCGTCGCGTGAATCAGCCAGGTAATAACGAACTGCGTCGAGCCTCCGAAGACGGAAATCGAGAGCGCATAAATTGTCGCCACCATCCCCGAACGGATGTGCCGCGGTATGGATTCGGTGATCGAGATCAATATCGGCGGCGAGCCCAGCGAGTGCAGCATCGCCAGAAACGCGCTGACTCCCAACAGTGCTGTCGGCGTACGCAGGCGCGAGATCAGCACAAACCCCGGCAGTACGCTCAATACCAGCAACACCCAGAACGTGATGATCACCGGCTTGCGCCCCACCTTGTCCGAAAGCCAGCCGCTGGTCATGTCGAAGCACACCTCGACCAAGCCGATAACCAGCGTCGCCCCAAATGCCGCATTCGCCTTCATGTGCAGCGTGACGGAGGCATACGTGGTCATGTAATTCAGCACGTAAGTGGATACCGTTCCGCCCAGCAGCATCAGCAGTCCCAGCACCGCGATGCGCAGATAGCGACGGATGGGTGCGGGTGCCGCGTCGGCTTCGTCCGCCGCCGGCGCCTTCAGCGTTTCATCCAGACCGCGGCGCATGTAAAGGCCAAATGGCACAATGCACGCGCCGATCAGGACGGCAACGCGCCAGCCCCAATCGTCGAGCTGCTGCGTGCTCAGCAGGCTCGCAAGAATAGTGCCCACGCCGCCCGCGCAGAGCACGGCGAAATCCTGCGTGGCATATTGCAGCGACCCGTAAAAGCCGCGCCGCTCTGGCGGAGCTGCTTCGATCATGAAAGCCGTGGTCGGCCCCACTTCGCCTCCCAACGCGAAACCCTGCACCAAGCGGAAGCAAATCACCAGAATGGGCGCGGCCATGCCGATCACCCGATACGATGGCGTCAGCGCCAGCCCGATGATGGCAATCCCCATCATCGAAAACGAAACCAGCATCGCTGGCTTCCGCCCCACTCGGTCCCCAATCGAGCCGATCACCACCGCGCCGATGGGCCGCGTAATGAATCCGGCGCCAAACGTCGCCAGAGACGCGAGTAGGCTGTGTTCGGCGTTTTCGGAGGGAAAGAAGGTGCGGCCGATCTGGCTGGCGAAAAACGCGTAGGTTAGAAAATCGTAGAATTCGAGTGCATTCCCCACGACCACGGCCAGAACTTGCCGCGCGGGAAAGGCCACGGGTTTAAACGGCTGCTCGAAAGTCGTCGCCAACTCAGCCATGCCGTTCCGCACCCGTTAGGAGTCCAGGGAAACCCGGCCAGACCTTCTCCCGCAATCTAGCGCGTGCGCATCGAATTCGAGCGTTGGCGGATCATAGCACAGCTCTGTGCCTAGTCTCCGACCGCCAGGTTATTGGGCGTCATTCGGCGCAGCATATTCCCGACGTCGTCAATCTTCTCATCCAGCAAGTTCAGCTTTCGCGCCAAGCCCTGAATCTCAGACTCCGCGCGTCGGTTGACGTCAAAATCGAGCTCGCCGCGCAGCCGATCCTTGGTGTCCTGGCGATTCTGGCTCATCATGATCACCGGAGCCTGGATCGCGGCAAGCATGGAAAGAAACAGGTTGAGCAGAATGAACGGATAGGGATCCCAGGCTTTCTTGTTGAGCGAGATGTTGATCCCCGTGTATACGACCAGCGCGACTCCAAACAAGATAATGAAGGACCAGGATCCGCCAAACCGCGCCACTTCGTCCGCGATTCGCTCGCCCAGCGTTGCCTCCTTTTCGATCATCTCGTTCGGATTGCGGTTCGCGCGCACTCGTATCAATCCCTGCGAGGCATGGAACTGGCGGCCCAGCACCGTCAGCAGATCCATTCCCGCGTGCGGTTTCTTCTGCAGCAGGACTTCGATATCGTCCCGGGAGACTTCCAGGCAGGCGCTCTCCTCGAGTGCGATCGCGTTCGTCTGGTGCGGTGTCTGCTCTAGCATCGACGCGAATCCAAAGAACTCGCCGTTCGCAGGTTCATCCACGACCACTTCTTGGTGGTCTTCATCCACGGTGGTCACCCGAACTTTCCCCGAGATCACCACGTATGCTTGCCCGCCAGCGTCTCCCGTCTTGTAAATCCGTTCGCGCGCCGCGAACGTCTTCAGCTCAACTTGACCGGCCAGCACCGCCGTTTCGTCGTCGTCCAGCAAGGCAAAGAGTGGAACGCTTCTCAATATTTCCGGCTTGCACGCCATAGACGCCTCCTTGGATTACCGGTTGATCCCCTTTGGGCGCGGCGGATGGCCCGCCGGCATACCAACGCTACCTCATTATCCGTCGGGGCATACTTTTTCGCAGCGAGCAGGTTTTGGAGGCGGCCGCTCTTCGATTCCGGGGCCACCTCCGGCCATCGTCCGTAGGGGCACAGCATGCTGTGCCCGGCGAACTTGCTTGGCTACTTGCGCGCCATTCGCCAACGTGCAAACGGGCGCGACGCCTTGACTACGCCGTCATTCCGAGCGGAGTTTCGCGCATTTTGCCTCTCGCGCCGTGTATGCGCGGCGCGGGGAAAAGGGCTCCCGGGTCGACGGCTAGCCGAGCCCGGGAGATCAGTCGTCGAGGTATCTCTCTTCGATGTAACACCTGCCGCCGTCTCGGGTCGAGAGGCTTTCCGTATTTCGATGTCAGTTCAGAAATGGGAATGGGCAAAAAAAAATGAGGGCGACTCGGTTTGACCCGTGTCGCCCTCGTTCGATTGAGTCGCGAAGTTTCCGCTTCCCGACTCAACTTAGTCGGAGGCGGTTCAGTTTTACCCGGACCGCCTCTTGTAAATCGAGTCGTGAAGCCCTAACTTGCTAGTTCGCTCGCGATCACGGCTTGGTTTGACCCTCGCCGCATCTCTGAGTGCACCGCAAAGCTTTTCGCTTCCGCTTGCGTCCGCCGGCCACTCGGTTTCACCCGTGCCGCCGTGAACTCAGCTGCGAAGCTTCTCCTCGATCCAACTCATCGGAATCTGGCTCGGTGTTACCCTCGCCGTTCCTTTGCATCGAATCCCGGAGCGTCCTTCCCGATTCAATTCAGTGGAGGTTGCTCGGTTTTACCCTCGCCGCCTCTCTTGAATTGAACCGCGAAGTTTGCACTTCTCATTCAATTCGAAATTGACTAGCTCGGTTTTACCCTTGCCGCCATCTTTGAATTGACTCGTGAAGTTTTTCTTCCCGATCAATCTGTGCGCATAGTAAAAGCGGCAACAAACGCTGACAAGAGTTATTTCACAAAACGCCTGTGGAAATCTGTGAATGCCTGTGGACGCTGTGCAAAAAACAAACGGCCGCGCGCCGCCGGCATTGGTGGTTTTCGCGTCCACTCCGTCTCTGACTCTAGCCTCTAGAACGCAGCGCCATCCCTTCAGGCTGGCATTCTGTGGTCTCATTTCTGTGTGCTAATATTCCCCCGCGTTCTACACGATGGAGGAACGGAATATGCAATCGAACACAAAAGCAATCGCGAGACGCGCAAATCTTTGCAAGCTGGTCTTTGTAGCTGCACTGTTGTGTTCCGCTGCACTCGTTTTCTCCTCCTCCGCGCGCGCTCAAGGCGATTGCAAAACTGTCCACGACGCAATCGGCAAATCGATCACCCTTCCGAGCCACGCCTATGAAGCCGAGACGGATCCTAACCGGACCAGCGCAGGCGCCACCAACCACGAGATCATCCGCACGGGCGGCGCAATCTACGTCTCGATCGGGGGAAAGTGGAAAAAGAGTCCCATGTCCGAGGCGGACACGCGTGCCCAAGAAGAAGAGAATTGGAAGACCGCCAAAAATGTCTCCTGCAAATACCTCCGCGATGAATCCGTGAACGGCCAATCGGCCGCGGTCTACAAGACGCATAACGAAAATGAGGACACCACGGAGGATGGCCAGGTTTGGATTTCCAAATCGAAGGGCCTCCCCTTGCGCGAGGAGCAAGACATCGACGTCGGAGCCGGCGACAAGCGCCACATTTCCATTCGCTACGAATACACCAACGTCCAGGCCCCCGCCATTTCACCCTAAACCGTTGCGTCGTTTGCGCGCCGCCTCACCCGCGCGAGCCTTCCATTTGGATAGTGGCGCGCTGTTTCGCTTGGTGTTTTTCTGTCGAAATGTTTCGAGCAATTGGGTTCATCTACTGTCTCGCAAAAAATGGAATGGCGAAGAAGAGCAACCCTACGAACGATTCCCTAATCGAAAACGTCTCCGACACCGCATTCTGGATCGCGCATTGCCGAGCGCTCGAAACCGAGCGTCCCGACGCTCTTTTCCGCGACCCGCTCGCTCGCCTTCTCGCGGGAGATCGCGGCAAGAAAATCGCCAACGCGATGCCCGTCAGCTTCATCACCGCCTGGATCGTCGCGATTCGCACGTGCGTGATCGATGACTATATTCGTTGGGCCATTGCTCAGGGCGTGGACACGATTTTAAATCTGGGCGCCGGACTCGATACACGCCCATATCGCCTCGAGCTCCCCGAATCTCTCCTCTGGATCGAGGCGGATTACCCTCGCATCGTCGAATTCAAGGAGGAAAGGCTGTCGAACGAAAAACCGCGCTGCCAACTCGAGCGCGTGAAACTCGATCTCGCCAGTCTGTCCGAACGCCGGAAGCTGCTCGCGAGCGTCAATGCGCGAGCAAAGAAAATACTGGTTCTAACGGAAGGAGTCGTTCCCTATTTGAGTCTTGAGGAGGGTGCCTCTCTGGCCGACGATCTCAAGACGCTCGATCACGCCCGTTATTGGATCGTCGAGTTCATTTCGCCTCAGGCGGCTAAATACCGGCATCGTCGTATGACGCGGATCATGCAAAATGCTCCCTTCAAATTCGCGCCCGAAGACTGGTTCGGTTTCTTTGAAGAACACGGCTGGCGTTGCCGCGAAGTTCACTATCTGGTGGACGAAAGCAAACGGCTCCATCGGCCCATCCAGTTGCCTCTATTTCTAAAGCTCGTTTTTCTCATCCGCGGAATCTTCGCGTCGAAGGAGCAGCGAGCCGCCTTCAGAAAATTCCAAGGCTACGCCATGCTTGTACCCACGAATTCGTAGGTGCCGTCGCGCAGGCAGGAGTGCCCATTGGCATGGTGTTCGGTGGAGTATGGGACTTAGTTGCAGCCGCAGGATCCGCCGCAACAACCGCCGCCGCTGGAACTGGGCCCTGCTGAGGACTTGCTGCCGTTACCCGGCGCGGCGAAAACCGACAATTGCAGCGTATGCTTGCCGCTCGAGCATTTCGGACATGAAACCGAGGTTTTCCCGTTCATCACCAGGCGCTCGTAGCGCTCGCCGCATTCGTCGCAAATGTATTCGTAGATCGGCATGGAGTTCCCTCCCTAACCCCTCAAGGAATCATAACCGAACTGATTCCAAAAACCCCCACGAACATCAGGACACCCCAGAAAACTAGTGTAATCCTCCCTCATCCCTTGCCAGTCAACGCCCCTGCGAGGCCGATCATCCAAAGCACTATGCCGGCCCAATTTGCAATGAGCCAAACCCCGTGCGCTGGTTCTAGGGTTCTGAGGTCCTGAATACAACTGGTAAAAAACGCGACCGTGGCCATCACGGCCGTGATTAGACCCCACCTAAACGTTGCGAGACGCCAGCTCGCAATTGTCGGTCTTTTGTTGGCGATCCATACGGACCAGGCGAAAAACAGCCCAATCGTAGCAGGAAGAAAAAACATAGCCACGAGCAGAAGAATATCGAGCTTGCGCATTTAGTTTACGCTCATATTTCAGCTGAACAAATCTACCGGGCCAGCCTCGCTTAGTCCTTTGGTGCGACGTCGCGCGTCTTGATAAGCCACCGCCCATTCATGCGCACAAGTTCGTCGACTTCCCGCCCCGCTGCAGCGACGCGAACAGGCACGCTGGGTCCCGCCTGAGCGAAGACCGTCATCCAGTAGGCCTCCATGTGTGCGTGATCCCTATCGACAAACTCCAGGTAGCTGTTGGCGAGCACGTGGTACATGGGTGGCCTTTTTTCTCCACTCTTGGCTTCCGCGTCAGCGGCGCGTTGGCGAAGATCAGCAATCATTTTCTTGAGTGCTTCGTGTCCCTTGATCGCGGTGGCGCCGCTGCCGAATTGTCCATCCGGCGTATACGTGGCGGCGTAAGCCTCCGCATTCTCCGTGTCCAGTGCGCGGACGTACTGCCACATCAACTTCTCGATCTGCACGCGGTCTTGAGCTTCCCTTTGCGTGTCGTTTCCCCCCGCCGCCACATGGGAGCCAAGCAATGCCACAAACAAAAGCGCAACCACGCCAGCAAGGACTTTCTTCATCACGCGCATCTCCTTTTGGCAGCAAGCCCCGGGTCAGGGTGCTTTTGAAATAAATAGGCCCGCCCGAACGGGCCTTAGCACCTCGGTGTATATCACGGCCGTCGGCCGGGCGGCCTCCGAAATCAAACCCGTCGCTCCCGCCTAGTTGCCGCTCATGTAGCGCGAGGCGAATTGGAGAAAGGCCGGCCAATTCGGGGCTTCGGTGTGGCCGCCCTCGTGTTGACGGAATGCCAAGTCGCCGGCAACCAAGGATGTTCCGATCGGCGGCATGTCCGTAGCGCCGAGTCCTTTCTTGCCCAGAAGCTTGTAAACCGGCCCTGCGGCGACCTCGGCCATGAACTGGCCTCTGTCGTCAACCCAGCCACCCTCCACTTGTGGCGACCCGCAACTGATGAATACGGGACGCGGCGCCGCAAGCGCGATCAGTTCGTGGGCATCCACGGGCAGGTCCTTCGGAGTGAGCGGACCCGCATACTTCAGAAAATTCCCTGCCATCCAGTGGTATTCACTGGTGGCAGCCAGATTTTCAACCGTTTCGCCGAAGTTGCGCCGCAGGAGTTTCGCGCCTCCGGCTCCGGACGATCCAATCAGCGCGATCGCAAAACGCTGGTCGTAGGCCATGGTGACGAGAGCCGCTTTCCCGTAGCGCGAGAGCCCCTCGATTCCAACTCGCTTTGCATCAACCGCTTTGTTCGTCTCCAAATAATCGAGCAGGCGGCTCGCGCCCCAGGCCCACGCTCGCAGTGTTCCCCAGTCGTCCAGCTTGCGCGGCTGCCCCTTGTTGCACAGGCCGATAATTCCCTGCGTGAGTCCGGCTCCGTTGTCCGCCTGAAAACTCGTGGGAATAATCACCGCATATCCCCAGCCTTTGGCCAAAACCTGCTCTTGCCATGTCGGACCGGGCGGGGGCGGCGGAATCTTCCGCCCCTGAGCCTCCAATCGTGCGAGTAACCGACGCATCACCGCGGGATCGAATCCGAATTCCACCATCACGGGCACGCGACCCTTCGCGTCCACCGCAGTCGTCAGGCTCGCCTGAATTTCCACCGAAATCGCGGGATAAGATGAATTATCGACGTGGCCCACCAGCTTCTTGGTAATCGCGGGCACGCCGCCGACGATTTCACGCCTCGTGCTGGCCACTTCCCAATTTACCCTCGGCGTCTGCTTCGGCGCGCGCCCGTAAATCTCGCGGTCGAAACTTTCCACGATCTCGGGCCGTCGCTTCGTCCACCAGACCTTTGCCGTCGGAACCTTTTCGCCGTCGTTCAACACCAGCGGGTTGGGCAGTGTCGGATACGGATTCGCTTTCGATTCGTCGTGATTCGCGGCGTGGGGCGAGGCGGGGTTCGAATCCGCTCCGGCCCGAAGCGAGGAAATGTGCAACAAATTCAGGATGCGCTGGTGGTCCTGCTCCGCCGTCAATTCCGCAGGCGGAGCGGCTGTGTTTAGCCCCCAAGCAAAGCTGGCGTTGGCAATCAGTGGTCCCCCGACAATAGCGGCCGCAAATCCCGCTAGCCACAGAACCGGCTTGCATGACGATGGGATGATTTTCTACTTTGCCTCGCCGGCGTTTTTCAGAGCAACGGTCGCGTACTCTTTGCACCTATCCTGCATCATTCCCGCGAGCTGCGCGCAGCGGTTGAACGCGTCCGCCGCTTCCTTGAAGTGGCTCAAATTTTCGAAGTCGGCGCCGAGGATGAAGAGATCGGTCTGATCCGGATTTGCTTCACCCGGGATGGCAATTTGAAGTTCCTTGGCAGATTCGTCATATTTCTCGCGGCGAAAGTAAATGAGTCCGAGCCCGCTATGGGCCACGGCTGATTCGCCTGTCTTGAACTGGGTGAATTGCTCATCGGTGAAAACGTCAGGCTTCGCCATCGTACCCATCACGTCCAGCGCATGCTTCTCGTACGTTTCGGCCTTGTCGAGCTTCTTGTCGCCATCCGGCTCGTCCGGCGTAAAAGCCCGCGGAATCACCCAGCCGGTCAAGGCAAGCAGATGCACATCGTCGGGGAAAAGCGAGAGTCCTTTGTCCGAATAGGTGTAGAAGTTGGCCAGATCCTTCCTGTTGTAATAGGCCTGAGCAAGCTCTTCGTACACCGCTTCGCTATACCGGTCCCCGGGGTATTTCGCGAGAAACGCGTTGCCAAGCTTGATCTTCTTCGCGTCCTCGCTAGCCTTGTAAAACGCCTGATACGCCGCTTGTTCTTTCGGATCGCCTAACGTCTGGCGCATGTAAGCGTCGTTTATTTCCTCGGTCGCGCGAACTGAGTCCGTTTGCGAGAGCGGGTTGGTCGCCGGGCCGGATGAATTGCCTGGACTTGTTTGACCGTTCGAAGCCGCCGGAAGAAATAGGCCCGCTGCCACCAGCCCAGCCGTCAACCACATGCACCTATTCATGGCGCTTGATCTCATGGTTCACCGGATATTGCGTTTGTTAAATGGACCTTAGAGCTACGTAACGCCAAGGCCTGCGTCCGGGATGATATACCCAGGGGGGAATTTTGTCTTTTCTGAATTCGCCTGGACACTCCCAAAATCACGAGTGGCGACGAGCCCCCAAGAGGGCCACAAACCATTTGCTCGCAGACAACTCCGCTGATTTGTGATAGTTGTGAAACATTTCGCGCCAGCCTGCGTATTAGATCAATGGACGAGCGTAAAACGACCGGGACGATGAGCGAAGCGGATTTGGCGCGGTTGCTGTCCCAGGTCCGGGCGGGAGATGCCGACGCCTGGGGAGAGTTGTATCGCCAATACGCTGCGGCGATTTTTAGGTTTTGCAGGCGGGTGCTTCCGGCCCGCGAGGATGCGGAAGACGCGACCACGGAAATATTTATGAAAGTGCGCCAGAAACTCGGCACCTACGACTCCTCGCGGCCCTTTACTGCGTGGCTCTATAAAGTTGCCAGCAATCATTGCTGGGATACGCTGCGCCGCCGCCGCATTCGCCAGGACCTCGAAACCGGCGATCTGGATACGCTTCCGCTCGAGCATCCCGATCCAAGCCAAATTGAACGCCTGCAGGCCGAGCACACCAGCAAAGAGGTGCGCACCGGGCTGGCCAAGCTGCCCGATCGCGCGCGAATGGCCCTGGCCCTGCGCTATTACGCGGACATGAGTTACGACGAAATTGCGGACACGCTCGGCGTGCGCCGCGCCTTCGTGGGTGTGCTGCTGCTGCGCGCCCGTCATCAGTTGCGCGACGCGCTCACCCAGAGCGGTGCGTTCAGCGCTCTGAAAGCTTCTGCTGGGGGAAAGTCATGAACGAAATCGCCAACCACTTCGATGAAGTCACCGCGCTGCTCTATCTCGAGCAGCAGCTCGATCCCGGCCGCGCCGGTGAGGTCGCCGCGCATCTTGCCGCATGCCCCGCGTGCAGCGGTTTGCTGCGCGCGCTTGAGAGTGAAAGCCTCTGGCTGCGAACTGCGCTGGCCGCCGAAGAAGAGCCGGTTCCCGCATACCTGACCGCCGCGCCCCAGCGCAGTGAGACGCACTGGGGATGGATCGCCGCCTTTGCCCTTGCAATGGGTGGCCTTTATACGCTATGGAGCGGCTTCATCCAACCGTGGTATGCCGATGCTTCTCAGGCCGGTTTTACGCAGGGAAACCTGCTGACGATGCTTTTCTTTAGCGGCGCCTTTTGGAAAGGATGGGATTCAATGCGAACCCTCTTGGAATTTCTACCCGTCGCGACGTTGGGGGCGATTGGAATCTGGGCGCTCAGAAAACAGTGGAGGCACTTCACCCCCATTGCATTCGTGATGGGTGCGCTGATCATCGCGCTCGCCGTGCCCCCATCCGCCATAGCCGCCGAAGTGCGCCACGGCAACCCTAGCTACACGTTGCCCGCCGGGCAGGAAGTGAAAACGGATCTAGTCGTCGCGGGCGAGCGTGTTCGCATCGATGGCGATGTCGATGGCGATTTGATCGTCTTTTCTTCGAGCGTCACCGTCAATGGCCACATTAAGGGAGACATCCTCGGATTCGGACAAGAGATCGAGGTAAACGGGCCCGTGGATGGTAATGTCCGCGTCTGGTGCCAGTCGCTCTCACTGAATTCGACGGTAGCGAAGAACGTGATGTCTTGGACGGAACGAACCGAGTTGGCCGAAAAGGCCACCGTGGGAGGCACCATGACTCTCGGTTCCGGCGCCTCCGAACTGGATGGGCGGGTTGCAGGTGATCTTTTGGCATTCGTCGGTGATCTCGATATAAACGGTACGGTCGGTGGCGATGCCCAGATCCGGGGAGATCGCCTAAGCATCGGATCGACCGCTCAGATAATGGGCCGCACGAAATATCGAGGCCGCCGGCAGCCGCAAGTCGCCGAGGGCGCTAAGCTGGCGAGCCCTATCGACGTAACCCTCCGCAAGCCTGGTCCTGATTACAGCCAGCTCGCCTATTATTGGCATCAGGTGCTTTTCTGGGGCGCAAGCTTCCTATTCGGACTCCTGCTGTTATTTTTGTCTCCGGGATTTTTCGCGAGGACTGTTAATACCGCCAACAAATCCGGAGTCTGCATCGGGTTCGGCATTCTGTTGCTGTTCGCAACTCCCATCGTTGCGTTCATCGCGTGCATCACTATCGTCGGACTGGGAGTCGGAATTGCTACGCTTCTCGCCTACGTTATTGCGGTTTACGCATCCCAGATTTTCGTGGCCTCGTGGCTCGGAGAGAAAATGTTGGGCATCGGATCGGGAGTCGGTCCGGCCATCGGCAGGCTGGCAATCGGCCTGGCCGTGCTGCGCGTGCTGCGCATGGTGCCCTACGCCGGTCCTATTATCGGACTGCTCATCATAGTTTGGGGATTGGGCGCTCTGGCACTAGCCATTCACCGCAGCATGCGGACCGAAGTCGCGCCCGCCTGAAAAAGGTCCTAAACGGTCCCAACTCGTCTACAATCGCACCAGATAGCGGCGATTCGTCGTGTTCCCGTGCGGACGGAAAGGGAATCTGTGTGGGCCTGACCCAGCGCTGGCGTGAAATCCGTTCCGGCTTCGAGCCTCCCTTCTGGATCGCGAACACCACCGAAATTTTTGAGCGCATCGCCTACTACGGAACCACTGCGGTTCTCGCCATCTACCTAACCGAGCAGCTCCATTTTTCGAGCGAGCTTGCCACAACGCTCCTTGGAATTGCCGGCTTCGTGGTTTACGCGCTTTCGATTCTGGCCGGGACGCTGGCGGACCGATTCGGGTTTCGTCGTACCTTAATGGCCGCTTACCTGCTCTTGACGGTCGGGCTATTTCCTGTTGGGATCTCTCGAGTCGTCATGGATGGCGCCGCTTCGAAGAGCCGTCGGCGATACGTGGCTCGTATCGATGGTCCTGCTGATTCCCTCGCTCGGCCCGGGATTGGTGAAGCCGTGCGTGGTGGGCACGACGGCGCGAGCCTCCACGGAAAACGTTCGATCACTCGGCTATTCGATTTACTACACGCTCGTGAACATCGGCGGCGCAGTGGGTCCGCTGATGGCGTGGGCGGTGCGGCAAAAACTGGGATGGGGAATCGCGAATGTTTTCCGGGTGGCCGCGCTGAGCGTGTTTTTGATGTTCTGGGTCACGCTGCTTTTTTTCGAGAGCCCGGTCGGTTCGATGAGGTACGGGTGGCAAGCGTCAGTAGCGCGCTCAAGAATATCTATATCGTCCTCGGCAATCTGCGCTACGTTACGTTTTTGCTGATCTCCTCCGGCTTCTACATCGTCTATTGGCAAATTTTTATTTCCGTGCCGATTTTCATGCGCAGGTTTGTGAATCCGGACGCGGCTGTTGACCGGATACTCTCGATCGAAGCGGCCACGGTCATTTGCTTTCAGATTCTGGTCACTTATCTGATGCGAAAAATCCCTGCCGTGCAAACGATCGCCATTGGCTTCCTGCTAGCCGGGCTCTCGTGGATTTTGCTGGCGGTACATCCCACGATGTTCATGCTGGGAGCGCTGCTTGTGCTGCTGGCTCTCGGCGAACTCACGCAGGCCTCGCGCTATTACGAATACTGCTCCCGTCTGGCGCCGGCGGATCAGCAGGGCCTCTACATGGGCTATGCATTTCTGCCGATTGCCATTGGCTACGCGGTCGCGGGGCGGCTGGGCGGTTACCTACTGCACGAATTCGGCGATGTGCTGCACCGGCCCGCGCAGATGTGGTGGGTGATCGCTGCGATCGGAGTGCTGACGGCGGCGCTAATGTGGCTTTACGACAAAATCGTGCAGCCGCGCGCGCAAACCGAGCCGGCAGAAGCCGTCAGCGTTTCTTAATTCCCTTACATCTTCTCTGGCGCAGCGATCCCCAGCAGCCCGAGCGTCACCACAAGCTGCTCGCGTACCAGCGACGTAACGCGCAATAGGAACGCGCGTTTCTCGGCATCTTCCTCCGAAAGAATGTGGTGCTTATGGTAGAAAATGTTGAACGCCTGGGCCAACTCAAATGCATAGCGCGTAAGAAACGCCGGCTCCTGCCCGCCGATTGCCGCGTCCACCCGCGCATCCAGCGACCCGGCCAGCACGATCAACTCCCATAAATCATCCCCCGAGGGCATCGCCAGGAATTTCATGGCGTCGATCTCACCGGATTCCAGCCGCAGAAGATTCGCGGCATCCACGCTTTCAAATTCAGGATGAAGCTCGGCGCTCTTGCGCAAAATTCCGTTCACGCGCACCACCGCATATTGCGCGTAAGGCCCGGTCTCGCCTTCGAAGTTCAGTGCATCTTTGAAATCGAATGCGATCACCGTGGAACGCGTGAAGCGCAGAAGAAAGTAGCGCAGCGCGCTGACGGCGATTTTATTCACCATGTCGTGAAACTCGGCTGTGTCCGCCATTTCCGGATGGCGCGCCGCGGTTTCTTCGCCGGCTCGCGCAATCAATTGATCGATCAAGTCGTCTGCCTTCACGCCCTGGCCCTTGCGCCCACTCACTTCGATGTAAGGCTTCTTCGCATCCTCGGGAGGTATCTCGTAGCCCATTTCCAACGCGCACCGCGGCGTCAGCGCCACGACATTGTAGGAAAAGTGCTTCAGGTTGTCGGCCTCTTCCGCGTGCCCCAGTGCGCGCAATCCCGCCACCACCACTTTCTGCGGATACGCCTGCCGCGAATCGATCACGTTGTATACTTCGCGCGCGTGGCCAAATTCCGGCGCGGCCGCGTCGTCGGATTTCGAATCGGTCGTCCACGCCTCGTGCCCGTCGGGATGGGTGTGAAAGCGTCGATAGTGAAAATCCCGGCTCAGCAAGCCGAACTTCCACAGATGGTAAGCGATGTCTTTGCCCACGTAGGTCACCGTGCCGTTCGAGCGCACGATAATTTTCGCTTCCGCCAGTTCGGTGGGCTCCTCCGCGGCCGCGGCGTCTCCTCCGGAAACTACGCCGTTTTCGGAAACCTCTTTGTCCGATGAAAGCTGCATCACCCAGCAGCCCGCGTTTTTCCCGGCAGTCGCCAGCTCGATCGCGCCGCTTCGTTTCAGCAGCTCAAAAGCGGCGTCCCAAAATTTCAGGTGCAGCACGTCGCTTTCGCGCGCCAGCAGATCGTAGTCAATGCCTAGGCGATCCAGCGTCTTCAAATGGCAATGGACGATTGCCGTTGACACTACCTCCGCCATCTTGGCCGCGTCGCCGTGGCCCTCTTCGATGTCCTTGAGCGTTTGCGAGCGAATCTCCAGCCGCGATTTATCTTCCGCCAGCCACAGCGTCACGCGCGTATAAAGGTCCCAGCAGAAATAATCAAATTTGGGACCTGCGGCGAGAGCGCGCACTTCATCCAGCGTCTTCGGTTCCAAATGAATAAATCCCAAGACCACGTCCGCCACCTGCACTCCCGTGTTGTCGATGTAGTTTTGCACCTCCACGCAGCGCCCGGCGTAGCGAAGAATCCTCGAGAATGTGTCGCCGAGAACGGCGTTGCGCAAGTGGCCGATGTGCGCCGCCTTGTTTGGATTGATGCTGGTGTGTTCGACAACCGTCTTGGTCGGGACGCCCTTCCCTGTTGGTCCCCCAGCGCCCGCCGATTGACGTCCGGCCTCTTCGCACGCTGCGCGAAAAAATGCCGCGCGGTCCAAAAAAAGATTCAGGTAGCCGCCGCCCGCCACCTCCACGCGCGCCACGCCTTCAATCGGCTTCAGCGAATTGGCAATCTCTTGCGCGAGCGCCCGCGGCGGTTTTTTCAGGCGCTTAGCCAGCTCGAAACACACTGGCGAAGCAACCTCGCCCATAGCCAGCCTCGGAGGCCGTTCGGTCGTCACCTCAACATCGGTCTTGTAGCGCTCGCGAATATGATGTCGCAGCGCCTTGCGAATTCGCTCGTCGATCGCCTTATACACGTGGCTCCCGGTGGCTCGGAGAATCCCGCGATTATGGGAAACGATCGCCCTGCCGCCAAATTTCTCGATCAGGCGCGCTCGTTAAAAAATAGTAGCCGACAATAGTATCAGCTAACCCGCCCTCCTCTTGCCTCTAACGTCTGGCCTTGTGTAGCGCCAGCCTTCAAGGCGGCATCTTGCCTTTGCCTTACGTTGTCACCCCCAGAAAGAATCGGGCGCCCAACGTTTGACGCTCATCTTTCCTTGTGCTAAGAGACGGCTCGGGAGAACCGAAACATGTGCCATCGTATCCGGCCGCCGCTCATTCTTTCTCTTTTGTTCGCGGCGGCTGTTCTCGTCCCGAAGCCTTCCTGGTCCCAAACGCGTACCGTTGCGGGTGATTTCGTGATCGAGCCGCCCACACTGGTTTCGCTCGGTTTTGAGTGGCGCATCTCCGGAGACGACGATCGCAATGCGCGCGTGGACGTGACCTACCGCAAGAAGGGCGGGCAGCAGTGGCGAACCGGTCTGCCTCTTCTGCGCCTGCAGCGTGAGCAAGTTTCGGGCGGAGCGCCGCGCGATGGCGGCGTCCACTACTTCAACTATATCGCTCCCAACATGTTTGCAGGCAGCCTCCTGAATCTCGAGCCCGATACGGAATATGAATGCCGCTTCGTTCTTTCCGATCCCGATGGTGTGAAAGGCAAAGCTGAAAAAACCGTGGTGGTGCGCACGCGTAAGGAACCTCAGCCCGCGGAAGGTGGCCGCGTGTATCACGTGTACCCGTTCGGCTACAAAGGCGCCAAGCAGCAGCCTGCCTTCACGGGTTTGCTCGCCGCGTATTACATGGGGTCCGACGAATCCGATCACTCGAATGTGATGCCGCCGCGCGTGCGCCCCGGAGACATCGTCCTGGTCCACGCCGGCCTCTACAAAGACAATCGTTTTGTCTACAGCGGCTTCGATCGCACCATCGCCGCCTATGGCACGCCCTTCGACGGAACGTATTACCTCACCGAGAGCGGCACGCCCGACAAACCCATCGTCATCAAAAGCGCAGGCGACGGCGAAGTGATCTTCGATGGCGATGGTTGCCAGAATCTCTTCAACCTGATGGCCGCAAATTACAATTATTTCGAAGGCATCACCGTGCGGAATACGAATGTCGCGTTTCTGCTCGGCTACAAGAATATTGCGGGCTCCAGCGGCTTCACCCTGAAACATTCGCGCCTCGAAAATATTGGCCGTGGCGTGGAAGACGATTGGTCGGGCTCTAAGAATTTCTACATCGCGGACAACGTCTTCATCGGACGCCACAATCCGGAGAAGCTGCAAAGCTGGTGGACGCCCGCGGTTTGGGCAAAATTTCCAGGCTATCCGGCGCTGATCACTTCGGAATACGCAGTCAAAATCTACGGCCAGGGCCACGTGGTCGCCTACAACTACGTCGCCAACTGGCACGACGGCATCGACATTGCCACCTACGGCGATCCCGACGGCACGCCCAATGAATTACCTGATCGAGTGCCCATCGACATCGATTTCTATGGCAACGATTTTTACAATATGGCGGACAACTGCATTGAAGCGGATGGGGGCGCTCACAACATTCGCGTTTTTCGAAATCGCTGCTTCAATTCGGCGGGTGGCGCGCTCAGCGCGCAGCCTACCTTTGGCGGCCCGCTCTACTTCTATCAAAATCTCATCTACAACACGACCACCGGAGGTCCCCTGAAGCTGATTGATACGCCGGCAGGCGTCTTGATTTACCAAAACACTTTTTTCGGCCAGGGCCGCCTGATGGGCCCGGCGTCCAACATTCATTTCTTGAACAATCTGATTCTCGGCGACGGCTGGGCCGATCCCATCCTCAATCTCCGCACTTACACGAATTATTCCACTTCGGATTACAACGGCTTTCGCCCAAATCCAAATGTGGCCAATGCTTTTGAGTGGACTTCTCCCGCCTTCGAAGTCTCGGCCGACTATCAGGGCAAGCTCGTCACCCGCAATTTCAAATCGCTAAAGGAATACAGCGAGGCCACCAAGCAGGACCAGCACAGCGTTCTAGTCGACTACGATATTTTCGTGAATGCGAAAATTCCGGACAAGTCCGATCCGCAGCATTTCTACAACCCTGAAGACTTCGATTTCAGGTTGAAGCCAGGATCGGCAGCCGTAGATGCGGGCATTTTGCTTCCCACGATCAATGACGATTTCACCGGCAAGGCCCCCGATCTCGGCGCCTACGAATTGAATCGGCCATTGCCGCGCTATGGACCGCGGTCGTGGCCGCTGGGTGCACCTGACAGTTCAGCGCCGAGGTCAGTAGCCGGCCCTCCGCATACTGCCGAGCCCGCGAAGTGAGAAAGTCCGGCGGAATGGAATTTACAGCGGGGAAGGCACGGGTTCGGGGACGCTCCACTCGTCGATTCGATGCAGTGCGCCGCAGTCCAGGCATTTCGTGGTGGCACAGTGAGCCGAGCAATTAGGGCAGATGGCTTGCGTCTGGAACGTATCGAATCCGTTGTTGCACAGACTGCAAATCCAATAGGGACCCATAAGCGGCGCCGCTTTGCACGACGGGCAAGCAAAACCCTCGCGGCGCGGCAACTTTGCCACTCGCGATAATGCCAGCGCGTGTTGCAGCCCGCTCCAGCAATTTAAAAGAATAAAAGCCGCGAGAACTCCGAACCAGACCGATTGAGCCCACACAGCTAGTGCGATTAGTCCAGCGACGCCGATGAAGCCGATGATCGTAGCTGCCAGCAGGCTTCGCGCCCGCCCGATGCCGAACCACAGCAGCGACCGAAGAATCTGTCCGCCATCCAGCGGATAGATCGGCAGCATATTGAAAATCAGCAAGCCAAGATTGATCAGCAAGACGGAGTGCAAAAAATGGTACGCGTTGGGCGTCGTTTCCGCCCAGCCCGCCGAAATGCACGCGCGATCGAGCGCATACAAAATCGGGGCGAGGGCCACATTCACAAGTGGCCCGGCAGCGAGACTCCAGAGCGTGGCGCCGGGACGTTGCGGAGGATCTACATACGCCACGCCGCCAAGAGGCCACAGCACGATCTGGTTCGACGTCCCCCCAACCTGCCGACAAGCCAGCGCGTGCCCAAACTCGTGAAGCATCACGATCAGAAACAGCGCGAGATATTCCAGAGCGTTCCAGGAAAGAGAGGAATAGCTTGTGGCGCGGTCCTGAATTTCGTACGCGGCCACTAGAAACCACGACCAGTGCAGAAACACGTCGATCCCGGAGAAACGGAACAGGTGGAGCGAGCCTTTGCGAATGTTCATCGTATACAAGATTTATAGCACAACGCGACTCGTCGGGCAGTTCACTGGCAACGACACACACGCAAAGCTCACGGGGCGAAGAGCCTGTTCTGCTAGGTCACCGAAGGCGACCGTACGTGCTCGGGCCGAAATCCCATTCCGATGATGCGCGCCGGTATGCGCCGCAGGACCGGCATTCGGCGAAACAATTTGAGCGGCAACGGCAGCGACTGAATCTTAGTCGTGCTTTTTAGCGTGGGCGTGATCACTCGATTCTGAATCAAGATTTGGAGACCCTGTGTGGCGCGTGTGGGAAACATGCGGCGTCGCTGAAACTTTTCGAGATCGTGTTCGGAGACCGAATTGCGTTGGAGCGGGTCCGCAAGAATATTGGCGGCGGCCACCGCATCTTGTATGGCCAGGTTGATTCCTACACCGCCGACTGGAGACATCGCGTGAGCCGCATCGCCGATACACAGCAATCCCGGACGGCACCATTGCCGCAATCGGTCCACGGCGACGGACAATAGTTTGATATCGTCCCAATCCTTTAGTTCGTTCACCCGATCGGCCAGGAACGGCGCGATACCGGCTATCTCATCGCGAAAACTTGCCAGACCTTTCTGGCGCAACGCATCGAACCCACCCTTGGGAATGAGGAAAGCGCATTGCCAATATTCATCGCGATCCAACATCACGAGGAATTTCCCAGCATCGATCCTACCCAGAGCCTGGCCCGGGTCGCCGCTCTTGCGCGAAATGCGCATCCACAGCACATCGATCGGAGCGCCGAGTTGCATCACCTCGAGCCCGGCCTTTTCCCGAAGGATCGAGTGCCGCCCGTCGGCCGCAACCGTGAGATCGGCGCGAATTTCGATTTCGCCGCCCTTCGTCTTTGCTCGAAGCCCTCGGATTTTCCCGCCCTCTTCAATCAGATCGAATGCCTCGGATTCCATCTGGAGGCGAAAGCCGGGATAGCGCTCCGCGGACTCGGCCATAAAATTCAAAAAATCCCACTGCGGCATCAGCGCAACGAATTTGCAATGCGTCGGGAGATGCGAGAGATCAGCTATCGGGACCTGGAAAGGCCCGATGTATCCCGATAGCTGGCGGACTTCTTGGTGCTTCCGTTTGAGAAATCCTTCGAGCAAGCCCAGCTCGTACAGAACCTCCAGCGTCGAGGGATGCACAGTGTCGCCGCGAAAATCGCGCAAAAAGTCGGCATGTTTTTCGAGAACCACCACTTCGATTCCCGCGCGCGCCAGAAGAACACCGAGCATCATGCCCGCGGGTCCGCCGCCCGCGATGCAGCATCGCGTGGTTATTTTTTCGGAATCGTCGGATGCGGCCGGCATTGTCCTTGACCTCTACTCAAAGTCTACCTGAACGCAGGCGAATAGAAATCACGCGCATTTCTCCGCACAAAGAGGTTCTAGATTGAAGTAAATATTTGAACTAGCTCGTAACATCTTTGGGTTAGAAAGCGCCTGGAGGGCCCGACTTTAAACGCTGATTCGGCGACCGGCTGGGCCTCGGAAGGTTTGGGTGGGGGGGAACCGCGACCCAGCCGCATCGGCGAATTCACGGACTCTAGCAGACATTTCGCCGGGCGCGTTCGTCGAATTATCGATTGGAATGATTTGTCTTCCGAATCCCCGTAACTGATTGATCCATTTCGCCTTCTCACGCGGCGTTTACACAATCTTAACATTCGAGGCCGCTATTTTCCCTTGCGCTTTCGGCGGCGCAGAAATTCTTCAAAGGAATCCTGGCTCGCCAAGCGGTGCAGCAGCGCGCGCCGCCGCGCCGCCGAAATCGGCTTTTTGAATAATTTTCGCCGCGCGGCGCCAAGCTCCTCGATCCATCGTTCGTACTCGTTGCCGAACTCCCTTTCGAACTGTTTTCGCAAGCGCTGCGCCAAAGCGGGGCTGTTACCGCCGGTGGAGATGGCGATTTGGAGCGCGCCGCGGCGGACCACCGAGCCGTAATAGAAATCGCAATGCGCGGGGTCGTCCACCACGTTGCACAAAACGCCGCGGCGCCGCGCTTCGCGGAAAATGCGGGCGTGAAGCGCGGGCGAGGAAGTGGCGGCCACGGCGAGAAAAATGTTCTTCAGATCGGAAGAGCAGAATTTGCGCGCCTCCCACTGGATTTTTCCCGTGTGAGCCCAGGTGCGAACGGGATCCGTTGCGGCCGGTGCGACCACGCGAATTTCCGCCTCCGCTTCAATCAGGCTTTCGATTTTTTCCTCGGCGACTCGCCCGGCTCCGATTACCAGGCAGCGGCGTCTGCTGAGTTTCAGAAATGCGGGGAAGAGAGGCATCGTCTAAAATTCCTTACTGATCCTCCAAGGCTCTTTGTCGACGTGGACTGGCATCGGCGCGCTACACGGTTTCGCCGCGAACTAAATCGTCATAGGTTTCGCGCCTGCGGGCCACGCGGAAGCGGCGGCCCTCGACTAGAACCTCGGCGGCGCGGCGGCGCGCATTATAATTCGATGATTGCGCGAAGCTGTAAGCTCCCGCCGCCCAGATAACCAGCAGATCGCCGGGCTGAACAGGTGCGAGCGGCCAATCGCGGACGAAAAAGTCCCCGGACTCACAGACGGGCCCCACCACGTCCACTGGAATTTCCCTGGCGGCCGGCGAGGAACTGCGAATGGCCGGCGTGATCGGATGCGTGGCACTGTAAAGGGCTGGACGAATCAAATCATTCATAGCCGCGTCCACAACTACGAAGGTTTTGCCGCGATTTTGCTTCACGTAAAGAACGCTGGTAAGCAGTACGCCAGCGGGCCCCACGAGCGTACGCCCCGGTTCAACCAACAAGGTGCAGCCGAGCGGCCGGACGATTTCTGAAAGCACTTTTGCGTATTTTTCCGGCGCCAGGGGCGACTCATCCGTGTAGCGGATGCCGAGTCCGCCGCCAATATCCACATGATCGAGGCGAATGCCGTTCCGCGCAAGGTCGCGAAAGTAGGACGCAAGGCGCGCGAGGGCGCGGCGATACGGAGACATGCTGAAGATTTGGGACCCTAGGTGTGCGCTGATCCCGCGCCACACAAGCCAGCGAGAATCCTTGTGCGCGAGATAAAGGCGGCGTGCTTCCGGCCAATCGATACCGAATTTGTGATGATGAGAGCCGGTGGCGATGTGGGGATGGCCTCCTGCCATAACGTCTGGGTTCACGCGAATCGCCGCCGCCGGGCGACTGCTCTCTCCGGAGGAATGCCGCGAAGACTCGCTCAGGAGCAATTCAAGCTCGGCGCCAGCCTCAATGTTGAAAATCAGGATCCCGGGCTGCGCAGTGCGACTGGCGCGATAGCGGAGGGCTGCGCGGATTTCGTCGCGCGTCTTGCCCACACCGGAAAAGACGATGCGCTTTCCTGAAACGCCGATGCGCCTCAGACGGTCGAGTTCTCCGCCCGAGACAATATCGAAACTACTGCCGAGATTCGCGAGGACGCGCAGCAGGGACAAATTCGAATTGGCTTTCACCGCATAGCAGAGCCGATGCGGCAGCGAGCCGAAGGCGCGGTCGAGGCGGCGATACGCGGCTTCGATGCTCGCGCGGCTGTACACAAATGTGGGAGTGCCGACGGCGTCCCCAAGGCGGGTGAGCGCGACGCCCTCGCAATGTAGAAACTGGCTTTGCCGGGACCCAAAGCGCTTGTAGGCAAAGAACGGCCTGTAATCGGTTGGATCCGTGCGGCGGGGGATTTTGCGCTTGCGAGTCGAGGTTGGGGCGGGCGTCATCTTAGTTCGCGATCGGCGCGTTCGATATGGCGTGCAAAAATCATGGGTAGCATCATACAAAGTCCGGCGCGAAAAGCCACGTCGAGCGCGATCAGTAGTGTCCTCGTTTGGGTTTCGACGCTGGCTCTGGCACCCCAAGGCTCGCTCGGGTGAAACAGCCCACTCCTCCCGTGCCCCCCGAAAACCTCGCGGTTTTGAACGGAACTTCGCCAACGCACGTTGCGGTGTTTTGTTACCTTCGCTCTGAGATCATTTCGTAGGCGAGCAGAACCAAGAGTATCGCGAGCCCGATGATTGCGAGGACCTTCCCAGTCACCGGGTGATCGAACCTTCGAGGATGCGGCCGCGCCACTGTGCGATCCACGCCGGCCAGTGCTCCGCGGTCCACTGCACCGCGAACGTGAACGGGACCGCTGCGATCGCGTCGATGAAATAGTGCTCCCCGACGGCGACGATCGCGAAGGCCGTCAAGACCGCATAGATGACGAAAAAAGCTCGCAGGAGCCTGTTTTGGCTGTTGAGCGCGAGCAGCATGGCCCAGGCGCAGTGCATCGACGGGAAACAGTTTCGTGGCCACGCTGTCGAAACCACAAGTAGCCCAGAGGACGCTAGTGCGTGCTCCGGCCAACCTGGGAAAGCATATATCGGGCCCGCGGCTGGAACGGCCAAATAAAACGGCAACGCGCCGAGAGCGCCGATCACGCCAGCGCGAAAGAATTGCTTCGATCGTTCGAGCGCCCAGATTAGCGAGAACATGAACGGCAGCGAAAGATAGACCGACGCAAGAATCAGGTCGAGCCAGTGTCGCGCAAGACAAAAGCGGGCGAATGCGAGGTCGTCCGCCCCGAAAAATATGTCCACCGCGCGAAGGCGCGCATCCCAGGTTAGCGGACGCAACAAACTCTCGATTCTCGCGATTGGCGCCAAAACTATGATCGAAATCGGGATAAACGCCGCCACGCAGACGTCTTCGTATTTGTCCGCACGCCGGCGCACGAATGCCAGCAGGAGCACCAGTGCCGAACCGGCTAAGGCGTAAGACATCATCAGGACTGAATGGGCCTCTTTTCAGCGAAGCGCATCGGGCTCCCACGCGTGCCAGAAGAAGTGCGAACAGGGAGCAGCGTAGCGCCTCGCGAAACACCGGACAAAATCTATCGACAAGGGCAGCTAGCGTTGACTTCCAGCAACCGCGCCGCCCGAAAATTCCACGGATCGGAGCCTGATTCACTTCGGCCTCCACACGGGAAAGGCCGGAGCACTCACCGCGCCAGCGCTCTGCGAATGTATACTGAGGAAGTGTATAAGCAAATGTAAAGTCACAACCCCGAAGAGGAACAGCCAAGCGCCTTGTTGCTCGCGGTGCGCAAGGATAAACTGGAAGCTCCGACCCCCTAAAATGCCCAGGCCAGGCGCGTCGATCGTCGGTAGGTATGCCGGGTACCCGGTAGGCTGCTGCGTCAGGGCACGTTTGCTGCGCTCCGTGCAAGCAGGCGGGATGGAAGCTTAACGGCCAAGGCACCCGCCTAAAAATCAAGGCGGCCGCTACAATCCGCGGCGCCTCTTGGCGTTAGTACAAAAGGCATCTGCGCCCGACAACGCGGCGAACGACGCAAGTCTATCTAACGACCCAGCCCTAAGCCGCCGAGCAGATATAAGACGAGCACGATGAGCAACACTGTGCCGAGAATCCCGAGGCCTCCGCCGTATCCCCATCGTGAATATCCGTAATAGCCGCCACCTCCGCCGAACAAGAGCACTAGAATAATAATCAGTAGTAGCATGAGTTTGCTTTCCGCGCGGGGTGACGAAATCCAGCGCTAGGCGCTTCACAATAGTTACGATTCTCTCCAGCCCTTCTCGTCGCGCCTGAGATTGCAGACTTCGTCACTCTAATAGGTTTCGGCCCTGGGGCATATACCGTGCAACACGCATGCCGCTAGGAAAGGAAATGTACCTTCGAGCCTTGCCGGCAGTGAAAACAAACAAGATCGGCATGCGTGCCAGAACCAGTACTTGCGATGATACACTCACGCCGCGGCGTGAAATGTGGCGCCGATTCCCAATTCGCTTGCAGCGGAGAGTGCAATGAAATCTCGCGCAAAAGGCCAACTGGCCGTCGCTGCTGTTTGTTCTGGGCTGATCATCGGCCTGGTCATAGGCCTGATCTTGGGCTTCGCAACGCAACTTCAAGCTAAAGCTCCCAATCAAAACGCCTCGCCGGCCACGGGCGCAATGGCGACAGAGGCACCGAAGACCCACCTGGCAATCCACGCGGGGCGCTTACTTGACGTTCGCACCGGAAATTTTGCGACCAATGTTTTCATCGTGGTCGAAGGCGACCGGATCGAAAGCGTACAGCCGACCGCGCCTCCAGGCATTGCGATAATCGATCTCTCGGGCCAGACGGTCCTGCCCGGCCTCGCGGATTGCCACGCACACATTCTCGGAAACCCAAAGGATGATTCGCCTGCCGGCGGGTTGCTGATGTCTTCTCCGATGGGAGCGGTATGGGGTGTCCACAATCTGCAGATCTGGCTCGCCCACGGATTCACGTCTTTGCGCGACGCCGGCGAATCGGACCTCGCCTACGGGCAGTTCGCGCTGCGCGACGGTATCCGGCAAGGGTTGATTCGCGGGCCGCGCATCGTTTCCGCAGGGAATTTCATCAGCGTGACGGGCGGGCACGGCGATACGGACGTGCTCGCGCCGGACAAGGCTCTCCCCCGCCGTCCGAACCTGGCTGACACGGTGGACGAAGTGAGCGATGCGGTGCGGCACGACATCAAGTACGGGGCCGACTGGATCAAGCTGATGGCCACCGGCGGAGTAATGGATCCGATGAGCGATTACCGCTTCGAGGAGCTGAGCGAAGCGCAAATGGCGCGCGCGGTGGAAGTGGCGCATCGAGCGGGAAAACACGTAATGGCGCATGCCGAAGGAACGGAGGGCATCAGGGCGGCGGTGCGCGCGGGCGTGGATTCGATCGAGCATGGAACCATGCTTGACGAAGAGGGAGCAGCGTTGATGGGGCAGCGAGGCACATGGCTCGTGCCAACGCTCTACACTTTTCAACACGGCGTCCAGACAGGCGCTTCGCACGGAGCCGACCCCGTGATGGTCGAAAAGGGAAAAGCGATTCTGAGAGCGCAGCAGCCCGCGTTCGAGCGCGCGCTGCAGCACCACTTGAAGATTGCTTACGGAACGGACGAGGATCCTGATTTTTCGTCGAAGGAATTTGGCGCCCTGGTGCGCGCGGGGCTCACGCCGCTCGGGGCGATTCAGGCGTCGACCGTGAATGCGGCGGAGCTGCTGGGAACGTCGCGCGACGCAGGAACGATCGAAGCGGGGAAGTTTGCGGACATCGTGGCGGTGGCGGGCAATCCGCTCGAGGACATTACAGTGATGGAGCACGTGGTGTTCGTGATGAAGGGCGGCGAAGTGATCAAGAACGATACCGCGGGAAAGTGAGCGTGCTGAAACTTGCGCAACGAAGCGGAGGCCGCTGAATCACTTCGCGAAAAGTGCCACCCGCGCAAGCAAGATGCCACCCGGAAGGGGTGGCGCTACAAATTCAAAATCAAAATCAGGCGCAGTACCGGGGCCACGCGCCTAGCTAGTCTGCTAGGGGATTGGGGCGAATCCGGAAGTGGACGACTTTCGGGAATGTGCCTTTTCCGGTCTCGCTGTGAAATGGCGTGCGCGTGCCCCAGGTGGTCCAGACTCCCTTGCCCTTCCAACCGGCATTCGCGTCGTCGAAGCGGCCATCCATTCCCTTCGCAAAGAATCCCAGCGGGTACGGTACTCGAAGGATCACGAATTTTCCCTTTACCAAAGCAATCAAGGAATCCGAGTCATTGCCTGTAACAATTGGCGTGTCCTTGCCCAATCCCAGCGTGTCGAACCGATCTACCCAGTCGTAATAGTGAGAATCAGCGCTTCCCGGCGCCGTCACATTTTTGAACTTGGGTCCGGGCGTTTGGTACAGCGTCCATCCTTCGGGACATTGCCTTCCGGTTGCTTTTGGTCCGTTGAGCGACCCTTTGCACTTGCGCCGGTCGAAACTTGCGAGGTGGCCGCTCGCCAGCGCCACCCAAACGACGTTATTGCTGTCGACGTCCATGCCGCGCGGCGAAAAACCCCACACGGGAGCCTTCGGGTCCTTCCACGGCACTTCATAATATTCCGCAAGAGCTGTTGCCGGAGGATTCGTTCCCGGATTCAATCGCACGATTCCTCCGGGAAATCCCAGCACCGTTCCCCAGACCGTCCCATCCGTGCCGATCCCGATACCGTAGAACGCTGCGTTCAGCCGTGTATCCTTCGTGGGATCCATCGACACATTCAGCGCCGACGACGCACCCAAACTTTCGCCGCCTGGCGTCGTAGCCACTCGCTGCTCGCCCTCCAGATATGCGTCGCGCTTTCCATTCCCGTTAGTGTCGAGCACCAGAGCCGTCCACCCGATTGATTTAGCGGCATCGTGAGTCTGGTCCCACACCTTGGTGTTCAGCCATCCGATCACACCGCCGCCACCGCCGCTGCTCGTCCACAGCGTGTCATTGGCGTCGCGGGCGAAGAGCAAATGATGCGTGCCGTAACACGTGTCGATCATCTCGATCTTCTTGGTTGCGGGATCGTACATTTCGAGTTGCCGGCCGGACGTCTCGGTCGGCGTCAATTGCGCTGACGCAACATCCGACCCCGCCTTGCAGAATGCTGGATTGTCGCGACCGCGAATGCGAGCGGTAAACCATAGGCGCCCACGCTCGTCAAACATCGGATTGTGAACGGTCGTATGGCTGTCCCAAATCGCCTCGTCGCCCCACACAGCAGAAGGTTTAAGCAGCTTCGGCTGTCCCGGCGTATCCGGATCGCGATAAAGAGTTTTCACCCGACTGCTCGTGTTGTGCACAGGATCGAGGACGGGTAAATAATCGCGGCTTTCTTCGGGCGAGCCGTAAATCAGGCCGTTCGCATTGACGTGCGGATTGCGCTTGTCCGTCGAAATCTCGTCATGCAGATAAGCTTTCGGGTCGGCCCAGTCCCATTGAGTGATCACCACGTTGCGTTCAACGCCTTGCGGCCGCGGAGGCGCTTCGGCAGGCAACTCGCCTTTCGCGATACGCGTGGTCCAATCGCCGAATAGTTCTGTAGCTCGCTTGGCACCAAGTTGACCGAGACCTCCCAACATGATCGCGCCAGCCTGTCCGGATTGAACTCGGCGCATCCATGCCGCGGGCGGATCGAGGTCGCCGAACATCGTTGGGATCGTGCGCGTGTACTTGTTTCCGAGTTGATGGCAAGACTCGCAGCTATCCGTTTTGATCAGATGAATCCATTGGCCTTGGTCTTTGACGCCGGGCGAGATTCCGTTCCCCTCCGCGCCCGTTCCGGGAAATTCGTTTTCCGCAGGTACCTCCAGCAAGGAGTACCAATAATTTGCCGGATAATATTGCGCAGCAGCTTTTGCATCGGGCGCAACAGTTGGTTTCAGATCGACCAGCTTGCCCGGCTCGCTCTCAACTTTGGGCGAATCCACGAGGCCGTAGCCGCGTGCCCACACCGTGTAGCGAGCCTTGGGGAGATCGGGGATCAGATAGCGGCCGCGATCGTCGGTGACCACCTCCGCGATGTAGCGCGTAGGCAGATCCGTCGTTTCGGCGATAACCCACACTCCGGCTTCGGGTCCGTTCGTGCTGGAAACCACGCCGCCGATGTCGCTGGCGCTGACTTTTACGAGTTCGGTCTGCTGCGCATAGGGACCCGTCCGCACGAACGCGAGCAGGACGGCGAAGACGATGGTCACTACGCAGCTGAGCGGCAGAAGGTAGGAAATCCGCATGGCGCACCTCCTTAATAACGCTTACGCGACATTATTCCGAGGTCAGACAGGATTTTCCGTGATTCGCGTATCGAGTGTTTCTTATACACCTGAGTCCGCGCTGAAGTGAAGTTTGTTTATGGCGGACGAGCGAGCGCGGCGCAGGCTAGCTGACTGCAGGTTGACATAAGGACGGCAAAGGCGCGAAGGTGATAGCCCACAGCGCGCCATTTGGAAAACAAAGGCAGCATCAGAGTGTGCCTTTTAGGAAAAGGAAAGGACGAAAAATGAGTTCGCAACCTCAAACGCATGTGAATCCGGAGCGGCTGATGCAAATCACGTGGAGTTTCGCGCAGCCCCTGGCGATTGACAGCGCGATACAGAATCGCGTGTTCGATGTGCTGGAGTCCGGGGCGAAATCCGTGGCCGAAATCAGCAAAGAGACAGGCGCTTCGGTGCGCGGCCTTACCGCGGTGATGAATCTGCTCGCGCACATCAATCTGCTGGCCAAATCGGCGGAGGGCCGCTACTCGCTTACGCCCGAAAGCGCGGCGTTTTTGGTGAGCTCGAAGCCGGGCTACATGGGCGGCTTCATCCACCAGATTGGGTCGCGGCTCGCCGAGGCGTTTCTCCAATTGGCTGAGGTGACGCGCACGGGCACGCCTCCGCCAGGCGATGAAAGCGAAAGGCCGGAAGCGGCGGCTTTTTTCGAGCAGCTGGTGGTGGACATCATGCCGCTGGCGTATCCCCCCGCGCAGAAGCTGGCCGAGGTGCTGGGCGTTTCGCGCGCGACGCAGCCCATCTCGGTACTCGATCTAGCGTCGGGTTCGGGCGCATGGGGCATCGCGCTGGCGCAGGCTTCGCCGCAAGTGAGCGTGACGGCCGTGGATTGGCCGAGCGTGCTGACGGTGACGCGGCGGATCGCGGGACGATACGGCGTCGCCGAGCAATTCCACGATCTTGGCGGCGATCTATTTAAAGTGGATTACGGAAAGAGCCATTCGGTCGCGACGCTCGGAAATATCCTGCACATGCTGGGTCCGGCGGAAAACAAAACACTGCTGAAGAAAACATTCGATGCCCTCGCGCCCGGGGGCACGATCGCAATCGGAGAATTCCTTGTGGATGACGACCGCAACGGACCGCTTGTGCCGCTCACCTTTGCGATCAACATGCTGCTCCACACGAAGAACGGAAACGCATACACGTTCGCGGAGATTCGTTCTTGGCTCGAGGAAGTGGGTTTTGTGAATGCGCGGCTGCAGGCGGCGCCGGGTCCATCACCGCTGGTGCTTGCGGAGAAGCCTCGCAAATGAAGTGATTTCAGCGCCGCTGCGAAGCCTTTTTCAGATCGACAACGAACTGCGCGAATTCTATGCGGCGACTTTCTTCATCCGGCGCGCGCAATATCGCCGAGGGATGGATCGTGGCCGTCACGGCCGGAGCGAGCGGGGAGTCCAGAAACTCGCCGCGGTGCTTGGTCACGCGAAAGTCGCGACCCAGCAGTGATTGCGCGGCCGTCGCGCCCATGCAGATGATCACTTGCGGGCGCACGACGGCGATTTCGGCTTCGAGCCATGGCCGGCATGCCGCAATCTCCGCGGCATTCGGCTTTTTGTGAATGCGGCGCTTGCCTCGCGGCTCCCATTTGAAATGCTTTACGGCGTTAGTGACGTAAGCTTCCGTTCGATCAATTCCTGCTTCGATCAGCGCGCGGTCCAGCAGCTTCCCGGCTGGTCCGACGAATGGCCGGCCATCGAGATCCTCGTCATTCCCAGGCTGCTCGCCGATCAGCATGATTTTCGCGCGCGGCGGACCCGCGCCAAAAACAGTTTGCGTGGCGTTGCGCCATAAATCGCACGCGCGGCAATTGCGGGCGGCATCTTGCAGTTTCGGAAGCGTTGGGCTGGGCGGAATGGGCGGGCGGCGCTGGTCCTTCTTAGCCGGACGATCTTCGCGTGGGCGCTTCACGACGTTTTGATGCGCGACGACCGGCAATCGCGACAGCCGCGAAACGCAAGGAGTAATACAATAGAGATGCCCCCAGGGAGAGCGAACGCACAACTGCGTCTGGAGCTGCGGCATCTATCTGTGATCTGGTTCTGACCGAATATCCGAAGGAAGTCAGGCCGCGGGAAGTTCGACATGGCTATCAAACGCAAAATAATCGGCGGTTTTCTTGCATGTGCATGTGTGGCTCTATCGTGCGCGCATGCGCAGGAGCAGGCTCCCGCTCGGCGCGCTGATCCGGCGCCTTCGCACCGAGCTGATACATCTCCGGCAATGGAGACGGTGGATCTGAAGGTGCCAGAGGGCACGCCTTTGCAAGTGGCAATCGCCAAAGAAACCCGCGTGAGGAAGGTGGGCCAGCTAATTCAGGGACGAATTGTAGAAGCGGTGTATTCGTTTGACAAAATCGTGATACCGGTGGGCACGGAAGTGGATGGTCAGATTATCAAAATCAAAAGTCCATCCGCCGGACGGCGTACAACTGCCGCTTTGGACGCCGACTTTACGCCCGCGCGAAAAACCGAGATCGAATTTGACGAACTGGTTCTGCCCAATGGAAATCGCTTGGCCGTTCATACAGTGGTTACGCCCGGATCCGGGCAACCTATCGAATTTGTCTCCGCCGCGAGTGAAGCGAATCAGAAAAATGGCGTCAAGAACGAGGCGGCGGCGAGGACGGCTGCGGCCAAGCAACAAGCCAAGCAGGAATGGGACAACGCGATGAAGCAAGTGAAAGAGCCGGGCAAGCTTCATCGGATCGAGCGGTACGCAATCGCGCAACTTCCCGTTCACCCACAGTACCTGCCGGAAGGCGTCGTCTATTTTGCCGAGCTACAGCAGCCGCTCAATTTTGGCAGCGAGCCGCTGACTTCCGCGCTGGCATCGTCGATCGGCGCGCCGCCTCCGGACGGCAGTGTGGTTCACGCGCGGCTGATCACTCCTTTGAGTTCGGCGAGCACGCAAAAGGGCGCAGACGTGGAAGCGATGGTTTCGCAACCGCTATTTGATGACGGACGCTTGATTCTCCCGCAGGGAAGTTTGCTGAGAGGTTCGGTGGTTCAGGTGCAGCCGGCGCGGCATATGAGCCGCAACGGACAACTTCGCATGGCGTTTCACGAATTGAGCCTTCCGAGTGGAGTCGAGCAAAAAGTGGAAGCGACGCTGGCGGGCGTCGAGGCGGGAAAAGCCGGCAATCTGAGGCTTGATTCCGAAGGCGGGGCGCAAGCTACTACTTCAAAATCGCGCTACCTTGCCACTGCGGTTTCATTGAGCCTGGCTGCCATTTCATTCGCGGGTGATTCCGATGCGGGAGCGGGAGGCAATCCTGCGGGCAACACAAGCAATCGCGTGGCTGGGGGAGCGGGCGGGTACAAGTTGATCGGCATCGCGCTCGGCCTTACCGTGCACTCGCAGCCCTTCGGCGCGGCGATGGGGGCTTATGGAGGCGGCATGTCGATCTACACGCACTTCATTGCCAGGGGCCACGATGTGGTGTTCCCGAAGAATACCGCCATGGAAATCGGCATTGGGACTCGCCGGCCGGTATCAGCTGTCCCAAAGCCCACCGAGTAACGCACTCACGCCTTTTTTTCTGAAAGCGCCTCCGATTCAGATGGGTGTAGTGCTCGTACATTTTGCGTCTGTGATCGAGCAAGTTGCTAAACCTGTCTTTCTTCTGCTATAAGTCGGCGCGATATCAATCCGGGAGAATACCACGCCATGAATAAGAAAAATTTCGTGTTAGCTAGTTTCAGTGCCATAGCCCTGATTGCCGCGATCGGCGTTGCAACAAACGCTCGTGCGGCTAAGCAAGCGGATTCCGCGTCTTCGAGCAATTGTGACCGGGCCTGCTTGAATGGATTCGTCGATAAATATTTGGATGCGGTGGTGGCGCACGATCCTTCGCAAATTCCCGTGACCAAGTTTGTGAAGTTCACCGAGAACGGCCAGCATCTCGATCTGGGCGACGGGTTCTGGCGAACCGCGACTGCGCGGGGAAAATACAAGCTCTACGTGGACGACGTGCCAGCGGGCCAAGTAGGTTTCGTCGGGACTATGGAAGAGGCGGGGCAACCCGTGATTGTGGCGCTGCGGCTGAAGATCGATGACCAGAAAGTTTCAGAAGTGGAGACGATCGTCGCACGCGGTGCAATGGCTGCGGGCGGGTCGAAGAACCTGGAGAAAATGGGCAGTCCCCGCAGCGCTTTTTCGGAAGACGTTCCCGCCGCCGACCGCGTCTCGCGGCTTGATTTCATTAAGACAGCAAACAAATATTTCTCGGGCATGCAACAGGACAATGGCAAGGGCGACTATTCCTTCTTCGGCGACGATTGCAATCGCCTGGAAAACGGCATGCAGACGACGAACAATCTTGCTCCCATGCCTGGGCTAACTGCGTCTGGAGCACCGCGACCGGCCCCGTCGCGCAAATACGATCCAGCGACGAATCCGACGATGTATTCCGCGGGATGGTCGTGCAAGGACCAGTTCCGCTCCGGCTTGCTCCATTTCGTGACGCGCATTCGCGACCGCCGCTATCCAATCGTCGACCGGGAACGCGGGATTGTTTTCAGCTTCGTCTTTTTCGATCACTCGGCAGGGGACACTCGCAATTTTGAAACTCCTGATGGGCGCGCGGTCACTGCGGGCCCCACCACTCCATTCACCTGGGAAATTGCGGAGCTTTTCAAGGTCGATCATAACCAGCTGCATCAGATCGAGGCGGTGCTCACGCAGGCACCTTACGGAATGGGCTCGGGATGGAGCAGCTGGGAAGATTCCAGGTCCGATCAGCCACAGTGGTGAGGTGCAAAAACCTCGGGTCCTAGCCGCCGGAACACGTGACACAATGGCGAGTGATGCGGCTAGCGACCCATTGCGCGTGGAACATTTTGCTTATCGTTATTCTGTTGAGCGGTTCGCGGCTTTGCGCCCAGACGAATACGGGCGAGTTGCGGCTTAAAGTAACCGATCCTTCCGGCCTCGGACTGAAAACAAAAGTCCAAATATCGAGTTCCGCCAACGAGTACCGGAGCAGCCTCACCACCGACGAGTCCGGCAATGCAATCGCGAAAAACCTTCCGTATGGCGTCTATCGAATAACGGTGGAGCAGCCGGGCTTTGCTCCCATATCTCAAACGGTGGAGATTCGTTCCGCATTACCGCTGAATTACACGATAAAGCTCAAGCTCTCGCCCATCGCAGCGTCGGTTACCGTTTCGGCGGACAATACTTTGATCGACCCCGATCGTGCCGGTTCGGTTTATCAAATTGGTTCCGCGACAATTAAGAATCGGCTGAGCTCGTTGCCCGGCCGTTCCCTGCAGGATCTGGTCAATTCTCAGCCAGGCTGGCTCTACGAAGGCAACGCCGTTCTTCATCCGCGCGGCTCAGAATACGACACGCAGTTCGTCATCGACGGCATACCACTCATGGACAACCGCTCTCCGAGCTTCGGCCCGGAGATCGAAGCCGACGACGTGGAATCCATGAGCATCTATACCGCCGGTTTCCCCGCCGAATATGGAAGAAAGCTGGGCGGGGTGGTGGAGATCAATACGCAGCAGAACACTCAAGCCGGTTTCCACGGGCAAGCGGTTCTTTCCGGCGGCAGCTTCGATACTGCAGGGGCCTTTGTGCAAGCGCAGGATGTTTGGGGGAAAAACACCTTCGGTTTTAGTGCGGACGGAAATACCAGCGGGCACTACTTGAATCCGGTGGTTCCGCAGAATTTTACCAACACCGGAACAACGGGGGATTTTTCAGCCGACTACGAGCGGGATTTTACGCCGAGCGACCGCTTGAATCTGAGCGTTCGCCACGAATTTTCGCGATATCTCGTCCCAAACGAACAGCTGCAGCAAGCAGCCGGCCAGCGCCAGAATGGCGACAATTTTGAAACCATGGGCATCGTCGCTTACCAGCACACATTCTCATCCGACATGGTGGGCGACTTGCGTGGCATGGTGCGCGAAAATTCGAACGATCTGTATTCCAATCCGCTCTCCACGCCGATTATTGCGTTTCAACACAACTGGTTTCGTGAGGGATATTTCAAGGGCGATATTTCCATTCACCACGGCGTTCATGAATGGAAGTTCGGAGTCGAATCGGACAACATTTTTTTGCACGAAAACTTCGCCAGCACCATCACCGATCCTTCGCGTTTCGACCCAGGCACTCCTCTCACCTTCAACTTTCCCGGGCCTTCCAACCCCGGCGCAGGTAGCCGTCCGGATCTCGAGCAATCCGCTTTCGCGCAAGACCTGATTCGCCTGGGGCACTGGACGATCAGCGCGGGCCTGCGCTGGGACCACTATCAGCTCCTCGTTAACCAAAATGCCTTCAGTCCGCGGCTTTCTGTGTCGCGTTATTTTCCTTCCGCCGCGTTGGTGCTGCATGCTTCCTATGACCGCGCCTTTCAGACGCCCTCATGGAACAATATCCTTCTTTCCAGTTCTCCCGGGGTTCTCTCGCTCAATCCAAGCGTTCTTCGCCTCCCTGTGGAGCCTTCCCGCGCGAATTACTACGAGGTCGGTCTCACCAAAGCCTTTCTCGGAAAATTCAAGCTGGATGCCAATTATTTTCGCAGGCTGCTGAATAATTACGCGGATGACGATCAACTGCTGAATACCGGTGTGAGCTTCCCCATCGCGTTTCGCAAAGCGATTATTTACGGCGCGGAGGCGCGGCTCGATCTTCCGCAGTGGCACGGCCTTTCAGGTTTCGCGAGCTACTCGTATACGGTCGGCAACGCATGGTTTCCCGTCGTCGGCGGGCTGTTTCTCGGCCAGGACGCGATCAGCGACATGACCCAAGTTTCAGGGCACTTTCCCGATTCCCAGGACCAGCGCAATACCCTTCGCTTTCGCACGCGCTACGATGTCACTCCGCGTTTTTGGATCGCCGGAGGAGCTCAATACGGTAGCGGACTTCCATTCGATTTCGATGGCACTCCCGCTCTGGCTCTCTCGGAGTACGGTCAGAGGGTAGTGGATCGCGTCAATTTCGACCGGGGACGGGTGCGGCCGTCGCTCTCCGTTGATCTTTCGGCGGGAGCCGAGATCTACAAGTCAGATTTTCTAGCGATGCGGGCGCAGTTCGACGTAGAAAATCTGAACAATCGTCTGAATGTGATCGATTTTGGCGGCTTGTTTTCCGGAAACGCAATCGCGCCACCGCGAAGCTATTCGGTGCGCCTCTCGGCAAGTTTTTAGCGAATTGCTCGATTGAAGTACGGGATTACTAAATTCGTCATTCCATGCGAACGGCGACCACTTCCGGTCCGCGCTCGCGAATTTCGATGGCGATCGGCGGCCGGATTCCCGCCCCTTGTACAATGTCGCCGCGAACCAGCCCGGCGCTGGAGGATCCGTAGCGCAACAGATCGTAAATCGTATGATCGCAAGGGTTAACTACCATCGGGTGGTCGGCATTAAACTGATAATCTCGCCGCAATATTTCCAAGTTGCTTATGTATTCCAGTTCGCAGGTTCCGAATGGCGCCTGCAGTGAGAATCCCCAATACTGCCCGCGCGGCAGCCTCACGACCATCGCTTGGTCGGTCTGGCCCGTAACCGAATCGGGAAATAGGAACCGTTTCGCGGACCATACCTGCTTCAATTCCTGAGTTGTGCCGATCACTCCAGGCCCGAGCGGCAAAAGTTCCTTTGGTTTAGTGGGTTTCGCCGGAAGAGGAGCAGCAAGAGGCGCAGCGTGGGATACCGTCTCCACGCCCGAACCACGGCTCAAGTGAAGCGCCAAGCCCCCGCCGATAATCACCAGCCCGGTGGCCGCGGCGATGATCCACGCAAAGGATGGGATCGCGGCGAGTTTCGCCCTTAAACCTTGAGCCCCGGATGGGGTGACGGTTTTCTTCGGCCCCGAGGGAACCCCAGGAATGTTCGGTTCTGAGGGCTTGAAGGGGTCGAGCTTCTTTTCGTCTGGCATTATGCGATCCAGAAATCCCTTTCAGCTTGCAGGGACCTTCCGCGGAATGCAATATGCGAGACCTTTACGGTATTAACGTTTTCGTATGAGGGATCGTGCTTCCCGACGAGAGCTATCAAGCGGGACGGTCCAGGCGCACCGAATGATGGGCGACGTATTCGTTGAGGTTCGCCAAAATCAGCAACAGCTCGAGCATCCGGTCGCGCTGATTCGGATTCGGCTCGGCGGCGCCTTCTTCGAGATTTTTCACGATCGCCAGCGCATCCGCAAGCAGCCATTCCAGGTCGCCGGGATTCATGGAGCGGCCCTGGCGGCAGCGATCGAAAGTGCGATCGGTCCGCAGGAACGCTTCGTCAAGAAAGTGATCGAGACACAATCGTTCGGCGGTCAGAGCTGTGGGAATCGAATTGGCGCACGGAGCTTTGCGGCAACTCCCCGGCGCGACTGCGTTCATGGCAAACCCCGCAAAACCTCGGCGAAAAGCTCCGAGGCAAGTGGGCCGAGCCTACCATAATTTTTGTGAAAGCGAAGAAGTATCACTGGCGTGTTTACGAAAGAATTCCTAGGCCGCGGCGCCGTGGCACTTCTTATATTTCTTGCCCGAGCCGCAGGGGCAAGGATCATTTCGTCCAACTTTGGCGCCTGAGCGAACGGGCTTGGGAGCCTCGGCCTGCGCAGGACCGGCCTGAAATTGCAGATTTTGCTGTTGTCGCCGCTGGCGCTGCTCGATCTGCTTGGCCTCGTCCTGAGGCTTGGCCGGCTGCATGAGGAAGAGGAAGCGCACGGCTTCCGTGTCAATGCGGTCCATCAAGTCGTCGAAGAGCGTGAACGCTTCCTTCTTGAACTCCACAAGAGGATCCATCTGGCCGTATCCGCGCAGCCCGATTCCCTCCTTCAGGTGGTCGAGCGTGAGCAGGTGGTCTTTCCACTGCGCGTCCACGATATCCAGCAAAATATGCCGTTCGAGCCAGCGAAGCGTCGGCGCGCCGAAAAGGGTTTCTTTCCCCTCGTAGCGCGCTTTCATTTTTTCCGGCAGCACAGCGGCTAGCTCGTCGTACCCGAGCTCGGCAGGCTCAATTTCCGCCGTCTTCAGATCGAAGCCAAATTGATTCAGCAATTCATTGGAGAGCTGTGTCACATTCCATTGGTCGGGATGTTGCTGGCGCGGGCAATAGGTTTCCACCAGCTGATTCATGATGGCTTCTGCGCGCTCGAGCACGAATTCCTTTTGATCTCGTCCTTCCAGAAACGACGCGCGAAGCGAATAGATCGTCTCGCGCTGTTTGTTCATCACATCGTCGTATTCCAGCAAATGCTTTCGCGCTTCGAAGTTCTGCGCTTCGACGGCCTTCTGCGCGTTCTCAATGCGCTTGCTGATCAGCCTGGATTCGATCGGAATACCTTCTTTCATTCCCAGCCGGTACATCAGCCCCTTCACGCGCTCGCCGCCGAAAATCCGCAGCAAATTATCCTCGAGCGAGAGGAAAAAGCGCGACGATCCCGGATCGCCCTGCCTGCCCGCGCGTCCGCGAAGTTGATTGTCGATTCGCCGCGCGTCGTGCCGCTCGGTGCCCAGGATGTGCAGCCCTCCCATAGCTACCACGTCATCGTGTTCGGCGCGGCACTGTTCCGCGAACTGATCGTAAAGCGGCTTCCATTGATCGAGAGGCACCTGAAAAATCTTGCCCTCCTGTTGGAAGAGCACCATTGCCGGATTGCCCGCTCCGTTCGAACCCCCGGGACCCGCGCCATTGCCGCTTTGCGCGGCTGCATCGGCCTGTTCTGTTGTCTCGGACCCGGCTGCCGCGCCGATCACTGCGCTCGCCGGTAAATACGGCATCGCAAGCTTGTTTTTCAGACAGTACTCACGAGTCATCGCGTCGGGGTTGCCGCCGAGTAAAATATCGGTTCCGCGGCCGGCCATGTTCGTCGAGACCGTCACCGCGCCCTTGCGGCCGGCCTGTGCGATTACTTTTGCTTCGCGCTCGTGCTGCTTTGCGTTCAGTACCTGATGAGGGATGCCAGACTTTTTCAGCAACTCCGCGATTTTTTCCGATTTCTCAATCGAGATGCTGCCGATGAGCACGGGCTGCCGGCTTTCGTAATATTGCCGGATGCCGCCCGCCCGCGTCCCGTCCTCCTGAAGGATTCCGTCTACGGTGGCTTCCAATTTTTCCGCTTCCGTCCGGTAAACCACGTCGGGATGCTCGATGCGAATCAGCGTTTTGTTCGTGGGAATGGCCACCACTTCGAGTTTGTAGATTTTGTCGAATTCGGGCGCTTCGGTTTCGGCGGTCCCCGTCATTCCGGAAAGCTTTTTGTACATGCGAAAGTAATTTTGGAATGTGATGGTCGCGAGCGTCTGATTTTCACGCTCGATTTTCACACCCTCTTTCGCTTCGACGGCCTGGTGCAGGCCATCCGACCACCGCCGGCCCGGCATTTGACGGCCGGTGAATTCGTCCACGATCACCACTTCGCCGTCCTTGACGACGTAATCCACGTCTTTTTCGAACAGCACGTGGGCGCGCAACGCCTGATACACATGGTGGTTCACTTCCATGTTCGCCAGGTCGAAAAGGTTTCCCAAATTCAGCAGCCGTTCGCTTTTCGAGACGCCTTCTTCGGTCAGCGTAACGGTGCGCATCTTTTCATCCACCGTATAGTCGATCTCTTTGATCAACTTGGGAATGATTTTGTCGATGCGGTAATACTTGTCTGTGGATTCTTCGGCGGGACCGGAAATAATCAGCGGAGTGCGGGCCTCGTCAATTAGGATCGAATCCACCTCGTCCACGATTGCGAAGTAATGCCCGCGCTGGACGCAATCCTTCAGATCGTATTTCATGTTGTCGCGCAGATAATCGAAGCCGAATTCGTTGTTGGTGCCGTAGGTGATGTCGGCCCCATAGGCGGCTTTGCGCTGCGCGTCGTCCAAATCGTGGACGATCACGCCCACGGTCAGTCCCAGCATGCCGTAGATCGGCCCCATCCATTCGGCGTCGCGGCGCGCGAGGTAATCGTTCACGGTTACGATGTGCACGCCTTTGCCGGTGAGCGCGTTCAGATAGGCGGCCAGCGTGGCGACTAGAGTTTTGCCTTCACCGGTTTTCATCTCGGCGATTTTGCCGTGATGCAACACGATGGCGCCGACGAGTTGCACGTCGAAATGCCGCATGCCGATGGTGCGGCGTCCGGCCTCGCGAGCCAGAGCGAAGGCGGGCACGAGCGCGGGCTCGAGCGCGTCTTGCAGCTTGCGCTTGAAATCCGGGTCGTCGCGCTCGAGGCCTTCGAGCCCGCCCTGCACTTTGGACTTCAGCTCAAGGGTCCGCGCACCGATCTGCTCGTCGGAGAGCTTCTGCATCTCCGGCTCGAGGTCGTTGATTGCCTCCACCAGCGGCTGGATGCGCTTGACGTCGCGTTCATGCTTCGTGCCGATGAAGCGCGCGACTACGTTGTCTATGACCTTTTCAACGTCCATGGTTGTTTGCTGCTGTCTTCAATCTCTTTAGGATTGGAGGGCGGCGACCGGCTCTTACGATGCCTAGCTCTTTATTGTAATCGCTCGCGGAGATTCCCGCAAAACCGGGCCGCAGTTGGGTGAGCGGTTGCGCGGGCCAGCGACGAGAGAAATTGGAAGGCGGCAACCCAAAAGCGTGACGGGTAGAGCGAACAGCGAACCTTTGTTTCCAATGAGTTAGAGTGTTTTCTACTCGTCTAGAGTGACGAGCAGCCATTGGCAACGAATCTTCGCGAACCTGAGTTCGCCGGGGAGGATCGCCCGCCCCTCTCTTCGACTTGTAGCGCCTCATCATAATGCTCTCGGAGCTTACGCTAGCATGAGGGGTGGGAATTACAAGCACGAGGTTGTGTGGACTTTCTGAAATTCCCTTCCGCTCGCGGCTCCGCCAAACGAGCCGGCGCATTTCTCCAGATTGCGGATCGCCTTCATGGCGATCCGCGAGAGCATGTTTCAAATGGAGTGCACGAACAGGGCGCGCCGACGAAATTCGGGCGGCTACATCCGGCCTTCGTCGCCGGATGGGCCGTAGATCGAGGGCACAGGCACCTGGTTCATCCGCAAATAGACGGAGAGCTGACCGCGATGATGGATCACGTGGTTCAAAATCATTCCACGCAGGACCTGTATGCGCGGCATGGCGAAGAAGGTCTTCCCGCCGTTCATCAGTGTCCAGACTTTCTGCAAGTCTTCGTCGCTCGCCTTCGAAATCGCGGCGCGTGCGGAAGCGACGTTCTTGTCAAAGAGATCGAGCAACTGCTGGCGGGACTTCATGACCGTTGGTTGCGTGGGAGTCCCTCCGGGCGGAGCGAAATCGAAGGAGTCTCCTTGAAAAGTCGCGGCCGCGAAGCCACACATCTCGGCGATGTGTCCTGCCAGCCGACCCATAGCCATCGAACTGTCATGCGGCTTCCAATCGACTTTATCCTCGGGAACCCGCTCGAGGGTTTTTCGGGTGGTGGTCATTTCGTGTTCGAACTCGGGAAGAAATGCGTCTCGTAATGCCATGAAAGTGCCTCCTTAATCGTTTTTTCGGACTGGGTGATTTTACCCCAGACGCGTGAATGGCGGGTAACAACAAGCGACTCCGCCGAGCGGGCGACAGGGTAAAGGCAGGGGGCCTGAGGCCTCTCGCGACCCACATTGGATTGCCGGTTCGTTAGCCGAGAGTCTCGATTTCTTTCCTGGCGCGCTCGAGAATCTCGCGGATTCGGGAGATCTTCTCCGAGTTTTCGGCGCCCCGGGTGGCGGCTCGCATCGCCGCCTTCATCACACCTGCGGCAGGCGCGGCAACCATTCCGCCGGCGGCTCCCATCCAGGGCGCCCAATCGCCCCATGACTGCGCGCGATCCCATATCTTCTTAACCGTGTCGGCGGATTGCTTGAGTTCATCTCGACCGGCATCGGTGAGGCGATAGGTCCGGCGCCCCTCAGATTGTTCGGAGGTGACGAGCCCCTCGTCTTCAAGTTGCTGAAGGGTGGGATAAATCGCACCGGCGCTGGCACGGTATAGCCCGCCGGATTTCGCTTCGAGGTCCTTCATAAGCTGATACCCGTGCTTGGGACCGTCCTCAAGCAGCGAAAGAAGAGCAAGACGAACCTCGCCGCCGCCGAAGAAGCGACCCCAACGATTCCATGGGCGATAGGCTGCCCAAGGTACTGCGGTTGCCCAAGTCCAAGCAACTGCTGGATTACCGCATCGCATGTAACACCTCCTGATAGGTCTTTAAGTATATCGTAAGATATAGCTCACGTCAACCACGTTTTCTCGGGGCTTGGTTTTCACTGCAAGCATTGGGAGCTAGTCCGCGCAAGAAAGGCTAAGCGCGACCACGGCCCGCCGAGTGGCTGAGGGTGCGGGTGTCGTGCATTTCGTCGCGTTTACTCTCACGAGCGAGAGTGGAGGAAGGCTCCGGTGCGGATGTTTTCGTATGCTTCCATGTGTCCACGATGCGATGGATGACGGTGAGATTCGGGCCGATGGCCAAGATCCACAGGGCGATCTCCATGCGATTGGAGAGAGCGCCGAGGATCATCAGGACCAAACGCTCGGGGCGGTCCCAGAATCCGACTTCGGCGCGCGGCACCAGAGATTCGGCTCGCGCCTTGGCATAGCTGACCATTACAGCGCCAGCCATGGCAGCGCCGGCGAGCACCGCGTACCGGAAGCGGTTCACCTGCGCGTAATAAACGAGCAGGCCGAGGAACAGGATCAGGTCCGCATAGCGGTCAACGATGGAGTTCAGGAAACCGCCGAAAAGGGAAATTCGGTTTTGGCGGCGCGCCACTGGTCCGTCGAGCAGATCGCAGAGTCCCGCCAGAATCATCATGCCGCCGGCGGCGGCGAAGCGCCCCTCGGCGAACAATACTCCGGCCCAGAAATTGCCAACCAGGGCGGCCCAGGTGATTACGTTGGGAGGGACTCCTGTGGCAGCCAACAGAGCGGCCAGGCGGTCAATGGGCCAGGAACTATAGCGGCCGATGGTCCGCGTCAACATGGAGTGATGTCGCTCCGCTAGTCTTCATCATGAATGGTGGTAAGGCGTACAACCTCGTATTCCTTTATGCCAGCCGGAGTGGTGACGCTTACTTCATCGCCCACCTTTTTTCCGAGGAGCGCCCGGCCGATGGGCGAGGTAGTGGAAATCAGGCCTTTCGCCGCGTCGGCTTCTTCAACTGTAACCAGCTTGTACTCGATTTTGGAGGATTTCGCAACGTCCCGCACGAGGATGCGCGAGCCATAGGCCGCGCGATCCTTGGGAAGATTGTTCAGATTCAGCATGGAGATATCGGCCAGGCGCTGGTGGAGTTGACCCAGACGCGCCGAGACGTAGGACTGCCTCTCCTTGGCATACTTATATTCGGCGTTTTCCTTGAGGTCGCCATGGGCGCGCGCCGTCATGATCTCCTTGGGGAGATCGCTATGAAGCTCGTGCTCGAGAACGGCGATTTCGTCTTGCAGCTTCTTTTTGATTTTGTCGGCGAGGTCAGGCATTGGACTGTTGTGGGGCGCCAGGACTGCGTGCGCCGCGGTCAGTATGGGTGCGTCTTCGTACCTTCAAAGTATAGAGGATTTGCGCGCATGGCCGCAAACGGCACCGGCAGCCAGCCACCCCGGAGGGTAAGCAGGACCAGCGAGGGTTCATTTTTCGAGTATATCGCCGAAGGAAGAGCGAAGAAACCCGGCTGCGGCGGGTTCGCTGTACAATTATATTGAAACCAATCGTTCAGGGATCGGAGCGCGGACAAGGCTGCGGAGAAACTTGTGAACCTGGAACTCACAGAAGAGCAGAAGCTTTTGCAGCGAAGCGTGCGCGATTTCGCGGAGGCGGAAGTGAAGCCGCTGGCGAAAGAGCTGGACGAAACGGGCCGCTTCCCGCATGAAACCGTGCGCAAGGCCGCGGAACTGGGACTGACGGGAATTTCAGTGCCGGAAAAATACGGCGGCGCGGGAATGGACCACATTTGCTACTCGATCGTGATGGAAGAAATCGCGCGAGTTTGCGCGTCGACGAGCGTGATCCTTTCGGTGCAGAACTCGCTGTACTGCGCGACGATCGACCGCTTCGGCACGGAAGAGCAGAAGCGGAAGTTCCTCGTGGCGTTTGCGCGAGGCGAGAAGATCGGATGCTACGCGCTTACGGAGCCGCAGGCGGGTTCGAACGCGGCGGCGCTGGCGACGAAAGCGGCGCGCAACGGCAATTGCTACTCCGTGAATGGCACGAAGGCGTGGATCACGAATGGCGGGGTGGCGGATGCAGGAATCGTCTACGTGAACACGCAACCGGAAAAAGGGGAGAAAGGGATCACGGCGCTGATCGTCGAGAAAGGCGCGCCGGGATTCCGGGTTGGCAAGGAGGAAAAGAAGCTCGGCATCCATGCGACCGCTTGCACGGAACTTTCGTTCACGGATTGCGAAGTTCCGGTTGAGAATCGCATCGGGAGTGAGGGGGAAGGCTACAAGATTGCGCTCTCCATGCTCGACGGCGGCCGGATCGGAATCGCGTCGCAAGCCGCCGGAATTGCGCAGGGCGCGTTTGAAGCGTCTCTCGATTACGCCAAGCAGAGGCAGGCGTTCGGCCACCCAATCGCGGAGTTTCAAGCCATCCAATTCATGCTCGCGGACATGGCCACCGAAATCGATGCGGCGCGATTGCTGGCTCGGCGCGCCGCGTGGAAACAGGATTCGGGCGCGCGATTTTCGATGGAGGCGGCCATCGCCAAGCTCTTCGCCAGCGAGATGGCCACGCGCGTGACCCACAAGGCAATTCAGATTCACGGCGGCAACGGGTACAGCCGCGAATATCCGGTGGAGCGGGCCTATCGCGACGCCAGAATCACGGAGATTTACGAGGGCACCAGCGAAATTCAACGGCTGGTCATCGCCTCGTGGGTTTTGAAGGGTAATTAGCTTTCCATTGTATTCTTCCCCCGTGCTTCCGCTCGACAGTTCCGAGCCATTTGAGACGGCGCGCGACACGGAGTTTTTTGCGGCGCTACCATCGCGACCGGGCGTCGTCCGAATCGAAATGCACGAGCCCGGGCGGCCCTATCTGGCGCGGACGGCGGACATTCGGCGCGCCGCGCAGCGACTTCTGGGCGTGCCCGAAGAAAATTCGAAGCGGCTCAACTTGAGGGAGTTGGCCGCGCGAGTCGCTTACCGAGCCACCGGTTCGAAATTCGAACAAACGCTGACCCTTTACGAGCAAGCCCGCGAGTTCTTGCCCGATCGCTATAAGGAATTATTGCGGTTGCGCCCGCCGGCAGTACTGAAGATCAATCTGCGTAACGCGTATCCGCGCTGCCATGTGACAAGGCGAATACGCGCCGACGAAGGGTTTTACTTCGGGCCGTTTGCTTCGCGCCGATCGGCGGGGGCGTTCTCGGAAGGCTTTCTCGATTTGTTCAAGATTCGCCGCTGCCAGATCAAGATCCGCCGCGATCCGAATTTTCCCGGGTGCATCTATTCGGAAATGAAGATGTGCCTGGCGCCGTGTTTCGCGGGCTGCACCAAGGAAGAATACGACGCGGAGGTGGCCCTGGTCGTCGAAACGCTCGACACGGCGGGCGGCGCCCTGACCGCGAAATTCGAACGCGAGCGGGAAGCGGCCAGCGAAGCTCTCGATTTCGAACGAGCCGCCGCGCTGCACAAACGCCTGGAGAAAGTGGGCGCCGCGTTGCGCGGGCTTCCGGAACTGGCCCGGCGAGTGGAAGAATTGGATGCGGTGATCCTTCAGCGCGGGAACGATGAGAAAACCATTGCCGTATTTCCGTTACTAGGCGGGGTGCTCGCGGAACCGATATTCCTGGACTTTGCCGAACTCTCGAGCCAGCCGCGTTCAGTGGAGGCAATCTTGCGTCAGGCGCTGCAACCGCAGGCCGCGGCGCCGCCGCGTGAAAGCGAGGAATCCGGCGCCGGCGATTGGCGAAAACGGTATGGCTTGCAGGACGCGCCGGAGGAATTGCCCGAGCATCTATCCCTTGTGGCGCGCTGGTTTTATTCGAAACCACGAGACGGCGAAATTCTCTTTCGGGAAGACGACTGGCCTTATCGCCGCATCCTGCGCGCGTGCAGCCGGCTTCTGGCTCCCAGCACTTCTGCGCCGGAACCGCCCGCTTCCTGAAGAAACGGGGGCACAATCCGGGGCCGTCCGGCGGCGATGCATCGTACAATTCAAGAATATGGCGGAAACGAGCACAACAGACTCTGCCGCGGCCAGCGGACTGGCGAGGCGTTCACGATTCCACGACACCATCCGGTCGCTGAAGCACCGGAACTTCCAACTATTTTTCAGTGGGCAATCGATTTCACTGATCGGCACGTGGATGGATATCGTTGCCGAGGCGTGGCTGGTTTACCGGCTGACGGGATCGTCGTTGTTGCTGGGTACCGTGGCGTTCGCAGGTCAAATTCCAGTTTTCCTGTTGTCGCCGGTGGGCGGGATGGTGGCGGACCGGTTCAATCGCCGCAAGGTGGTAATCGCGACACAGGTCGCGTCCATGATTTTTGCGTTCATTCTGGCGATGCTGACGCTGACGAAGCGGGTGACGGTAATTGAAGTAGGTGTTCTGGCGGCGCTGATGGGCGGGGTGAATGCTTTCGACATTCCTGCGCGCCAGTCGTTTTTGGTGGAAATGGTTGGCCGAGAAGATCTGATGAACGCGATCGCGCTGAACTCCACGATATTCAACGGAGCGCGGATCATCGGGCCTGCGATAGCGGGGATTCTGGTGGCCAGCATCGGCGAGGGCTGGTGTTTTTTTGCGAATTCGGTAAGTTACATCGCCGTGATCGCCGGGTTGCTCATGATGAGGATCCCGCCTAAACCGGCGGTAACGCATCACGCGTCTCCCTTCGAGCACATTGTGGAAGGATTTCGCTTCGTGCGCGATACCCCGCCGATTCGCGCGCTGCTTTTGCTGATCGGCCTCGTGAGCCTGGTCGCCATGCCCTATACGGTATTGATGCCGATCTTCGCGGCGAGAGTTTTGCACGGGAATGCCAGGACACTGGGCATATTGATGGGCGCTACCGGCGTGGGGGCGATGTGCGGCGCGCTGATGATTGCGTCGCGCAGGGGAGTTCGCGGACTGGGCAAACTGGTCCCCATCGCCTGCGCCTCGTTCGGAGTTTTCTTGATCGTGTTCACATTTTCGCGTTGGTGGGTTCTCTCGGCGATCCTGTTGGTGCCAGTTGGTTTTTCGGTGATGACGCAGATGTCTTGCTCGAACACGCTCGTGCAATCGATGGTGCCGGACCGGCTCCGCGGCCGCACCATGGCCGTGTATTCGATGATGTTCATGGGCATGGCGCCGTTTGGAGCGCTGATTGAGGGAGCGGCGGCGGGTCACATAGGCGCTCCTTTGACGGTGGCGATCGGCGGAGCCTTGACGATTGCGGGAGCGGTCGCGTTCGCGCGATATCTTCCGAAGATTCGAGTGCAGGCAAGAGAGATGATCGACGCCCAAGGGCTATCCGGCGAGCCGGTGGAAGAAATAGCGGCGCGCGTTTCGTGACGATTCACAGGTGGGGCCACGGCGTCTTCCGCCAACCTGCGGGAATTTTCCAGCGCGCTTATTAAAGCGAGAGTTGCGATGCCATCTTCTGCGACGGACAACCAACGCATACCGGGTCGCGCCACCGCGCAGAGCACTTTACGCTATGCGGCGAGATTTCAGGGACGCGCCGCTGCCGGGCATTTCCGCGACGTCCAGGGCGGCTTGGTGCTTTCCTCGATCGGTATTGGGACGTATCTCGGAGAACCCGATCGCGCGACCGATGAGGGATATACAAACGCGGTTGTTGCCGCCGTGCGGGGCGGCATGAACGTGGTCGATTCGGCGATCAACTACCGCCTGCAGCGCAGCGAGCGCTCGGTCGGCGCGGCCTTGAAAGTCTTGAGCTCGGCTGAATTCTCCCGGGAAGAAATCGTTGTGTGCACCAAGGCGGGCTTCCTGACTCCCGATGGCGAAATGCCGGAAGACGCCAGCGAATATTTTTCGTGCGAGTACGTGGAACGCGGAATCTTGCGTCCGGAAGATATCGCGGCGGGCTGCCACTGCATGGCTCCCGGCTATCTTTCCGACCAACTGGATCGCAGCCGCAGGAATCTGGGCATCGAATGCGTGGATGTTTTCTACCTGCACAATCCGGAAACGCAATTAAGTGAGGTAACCTCCGACGAATTTCGCCGCCGCCTCAGCGATGCATTCCAATTCTTGGAATCCGCGGTCTCGGAGGGAAAAATCGGCGCGTATGGACTGGCTACGTGGAATGCCTTCCGCGACGAGCGCAACTCGCCGGGATATCTCTCGCTCGCAGCGATGGAAGCGATTGCGCGCGAGGTGGGCGGGCCGAATCATCATTTGCGTTTCGTGCAGTTGCCGCTGAACCTTGCGATGCCTGAGGCCCTGCTGCGGCCGAACCAGGTGGTCGAAGGAAAGACCATGGCTATGGTGCAGGCAGGCCGCGCGCTGGGGATCACCATCGTATCAAGCGCCGCGCTTCTTCAGGGACAACTCACGCGGAAGCTGCCTTCTTACATTGGTGCGGCGCTTGGGCTGAAGGACCACGCGGCGCAGGCGCTACAGTTTGCGCGCTCAGTTCCCGGAGTCACCACCGCGCTGGTGGGAATGAGCAGCGTGGAGCACGTGCGCGCAAATCTGGACGTTGTAGCGGTCGAGCCCGCTCCCCGCGATCAGTTCCTTAAATTATTCGCGCCGCAAACTTGACAGCGATGCTGCGGCACGTGGAATCCGTGAATCGAAAACTCTAGTCACTTGGAACGGGACGTGTTTGGCTATCCAGCGTTTTTCGTACTGCGCGCGCCAGACTTCGAGACGAGTGAGGCTTCTGCAGTACGGGAAAGCCTTGCTGCTGCACTTTTTGAATCACGGCCAAATCGAGGCTATAGCCGGTTGCGAATATCACTGGAAGGCTCGGATGCATTTCCTGTAGCTTCGCGTGAACTTCGGGACCGCTTAATTTCGGCAGCACCACATCAAGCAGCGCAAGATGCGTTTCCGGGAATCGCTGGAATTCTTGCAGCGCCCGCTGACCATCCGCAGCCAAGATAACGCGCTTTTCATCTGGGGATCAACGCAAACTCCGCGGCTATTGCGCGGCTGATTGCTCCGGAGGATGTGCTGCGAAGTACTGGCCGAGATGCGAGGTTAGCTGCGCTAAACCGGCGCTTACGTTGCGATCCAGTGCTTCGACGACGTCAGAAACTTTCTTGCCAGTGACCGGTTCATCGTGGGCGTAAGAATCGGACCAAATTGTGGCGTTGGTCTTCGGGTCAAACAATTCGATTTGGAAGGAAAAGCGGGCTGCGAGGACTGGCCCTTCCACTTCGTCAAGCGCGTCGAGGTGACCGCGGACGATGTAATCTCCTCGGGCATTACTGCGGAGGCCAGATACCGAACGATAGGTTCCCGTCGACTGCAAAGAGCGAATGAGCATATCCTGAATCATACCGGCGGGCGGCTCCGCCCAGCGCTGGTACTCGTAGGTGCCGAGCTGAACAGGCCCGCTCCCGTATACAAGGCGGTCGTCGCGATACAGGTGCGAAGCAGTAATGCGGCCGACCAGGAGCCGTATGGGAAAGCGCCCCGGCGAGGACTCGGGCGCTGCTGAAGCGCCCGTGTCCAGCACGTAATATTTCACGGGCCGCGAAGCGCCACAAGCCGCGGTGATTCCCGCAGCCAGGATGATAAGCAAGGCTTGTTGCACCTGGCGCGTCGTCACTCTTTGTCTCTCCTCTCCTATTTGGGCGGTGCTTGGCCCGGCTTCCGCGGCTTGACCCCGGAAGCCCGAATCAATGTGTAAGGCCGCGTCTTGATCGTCTCGGTGAACGAATTCAAATTCTCGGTGACGTGGCGCAGATTATCGATGATTTCGTCGAGATTTTCAGAATTCGCGTCCAGCGTGTTATCGAGCTGGCCCGTGAGGGTGACCGCTGAATCCAGCGACTGTCGAAGGTCACTCACAGCTTTGTGGAGATCGGGGCGGTCCTCGGAAATCGTAGCATCCAAATGGGCGAGCGCCTCGTTGGCCTGGGCGGAAGTCTTCCGGAAATCATCGATCAGAGGCCCCAGTTTCGCGCTCGACGCATTTACATTGTTCAGCGTCGAATGAATCGCCGGGCGGTTCTCATCGAGCATCCCGTGAAGGTCCGCAAGGCTCTCGGCGATGTTGGCGCGGTTTCGCGCATCCAGCAGGTCGTTTACGCGATCGATGGTATCCTTCAAAGCCACCACGCGATCGTTCAAATTCCCCAGCAGTTCGTTCGCGTTCGGGCCCAACTGGGCGATCAGCGCGGTGACGTCGGAAAAGCTGGTGTACTCGAGAGACTTGAGTGTGTAGCCGCTCGGTGCCTTCGGCGCGGCCACTGTTCCCGGAACGATACCAAGAAAGTTATCACCCAGCGGGCTGACGCTCGTGATTTCAGCGATGCTGTCGATCTTTACCGGAACAGACGGCTGGACGGTAAAGTCGATTTCCATGCGCGTGGCATTCTGCGGGTCGCTCTTCACTTCTTTCACGCGCCCCACCGGCGGCCCTCCGGCATAGCGGACTTCCGCGCCCGGAGTCAGTCCGCCAGCGTTCTTGAAATAGGTTCGGTAGGGCACGTTGCCGCGGCTGAAGGTTCCCGAAAGAAGAAACACCGTCACAGCGAGCAACGCAGCGGCTACTAAAACGAATACCCCGACGAGAGCCTGCTCCCGCTTCGATTCCACTAGTTTCCTCTATCGTTTCCAGCCCGGTCCACGCCCCGGCAACTCGGGTTGGCTGCTGCAGAATGCCGGGGAGTATAACATGCAGCGCGCCATTCGCCAGTTTCAACGCCGCTGGAAAGGGCCTTCTCCCGTCAGCATCTGCAGATAATCGATTTCGCCAGCCACCTCGGGCTCGGGAACGCGGTCCAGAAATTGCCGCACACGCGGCTCTGTGCTTTCGCGAAGCTCGCGCGGCGTTCCGTTGGCGACGATTTTTCCCTTGTTGAGCAGGATCATGCGGTCGGCGATCAGGAACGCACTGGCGAGCTCGTGCGTTACCACCAGAATGGTGATTCGGAAGGCCTTCTTCAATTTCAGGATCAGTTCATCGATGCCCGCCGCGATAATGGGGTCGAGGCCGGCTGAGGGCTCATCGAAAAACAGAATTTCGGGTTCCATGGCCAGCGCGCGGGCAATCGCGGCGCGCTTTTTCATCCCTCCGCTCAATTGCGCCGGCATGTAGCCTTCGAAGCCCGAAAGCCCCACTTGATCGAGCTTTAAGCGCACCATTATTTCGATGGTGGATTCATCGAGCAGCGTGTGTTCGCGCAACGGAAGTGCCACGTTGTCTCCGACCGTCATCGATCCGAATAGCGCTCCACCCTGGAATGACATTCCCATTTTCTTTCGTAGCTCGTCGCGCTCAGCCTCGGGCATGTTCGCGAAATTCCTTCCACGAATCCAGATTTCTCCGCCACTCGGCTGTTCGAGGCCAACGAGCGTGCGAAGAAGTGTGCTCTTTCCAGACCCCGAACCACCCAGAATCACCAGTGTCTCGCCGTGCTGTACCTCGAAGTTGATCCCGTGAAGAATTTCCTGAGTGCCATAGCGGACGCGCAGGTCCCTCACTGAAATGACGGCCGATTCTTCGGAGGCATTCTCCTTGGCCATAGTCCCCGCACACCCTCTCCGATAATTATCGAGGCGCCGTGAAATAAAAGATGCTCGTGAAAACCAAATCTACCGCTATGACCAGAAAAATAGACTTCACCACCGCCGATGTCGTCGAGCGGCCAACTTGCTCAGAGCCCAGGCCCGTGGAAAACCCCTCATGGCAGCCGACAGCGGTAATAACCAGGCCGAACATCACGCTCTTGATCAGGCCGGTAATCACGTCGCGCAGGGCCATGGCATCGATCGTGGCGTGCAGGTACGTGGTCCATGTGAAGCCCGCGTTGGTAACACCGAAGAGGCCTCCGCCCAGGATACCCATGAAATCCGCCCACGTGGTTAGGCAGGGCATCATCAACAGCATGGCCAGGAATTTCGGCGCCACCAGAAAGCGAACCGGCTCGAGCGCCATGGTTTCCAGCGCGTCGATTTCCTCGTTGACCTTCATCGTGCCGATTTCGGCGGCGAAAGCGGAGCCGGAACGGCCAATCACCACAATCGCGGTCATCAGCGGCCCCAGCTCCCGCGTCATCGAAATGGCCACGGCGCTCGCCACCAACTGCATCGCGCCGAGGGTGCGCAATTCGTAGGCTCCCTGCAGCGCCAGGATCATTCCCACAAAAAAAGAAATCAGAGAGACGATGGGGATCGCCTCAACGCCGATGGCCATGGCTTGATGCACCGCCCGGTACCATCGCAGCTTTCGTCCAAAAAAGGACTCGAGCAACACAGCTCGCGCCGCGCCGCCGGCAAGGCGCGCCAGTCCGCCCACGTAAGCCAGTCCATCGATTGTGGCTTCGCCGATCGTTTCTACGAATGGCATCTGGAGGTCTGGAGGTCCGGCCCTATTTGGCGGAGGTCCCGCCGCTCCCCGCGTCCAAAGCGTCCTGTTCCGTATCGTGGACTTCAAAAACTTTCAGCAGGCGAGTGAGTTGGAGAACTTCACGCGCCGTCGGGCTCAAGCCATAGAGGGCGAAACCCCTCTTCAGGTCCCGGGAGACCTTCAGACCCTCGACAAGCGAGGCGATTCCAGCGCTGTCGATATAGTTCACCTTTTTAAGATTCACGATCACGCGGCTCACACCCGGCTCCCTCAGCGTGCCTAGCAGGCTCTTGCGCACTTCGGGAGAATTGTAAAGCGTGATGTCTCCGATCACGTCGACGATGGTGGCGTTCTCGAGCTTGCGTGTGGAGATATTCATTAGCGCGGCCTGCGCGGCGTCTCAGTGTTTTGCCAGAGATCATGCCCGAATGCAATGCATTTTAGGGGCGCCGGAGCGGCGAAAGTCGCGCGAACGATGATTGCCTTGCGGGAAGGGAACTTCGCCGACGGCAGCGCCCCCAAAAAAAGGAGCTCTTAGCCGCGGCGATCGGTCGGAATGTAGCTGCGAAGATCGTAGCCGGTATAAACCTGGCGAGGTCGCGAAATCTTTTGTTCGGGATCGAGCAGCATCTCTTCCCATTGTGCGATCCATCCCGAAGTCCGCGGTATCGCAAAGAGCACCGGAAACATGGTCACCGGGAAGCCCATCGACTGGTAGATCAATCCGGTATAAAAATCCACATTGGGATACAGCCGGCGCTTGACGAAATACTCGTCCTCGAGCGCAATCCGCTCGCATTCCAGCGCGATATCGATCAGCGGGTTGCGGCCCATGATGTCGAAGACTTCGTATGCGATCCGCTTCACGATTTTGGCGCGCGGATCGTAGTTCTTGTAGACGCGATGGCCGAATCCCATCAGCAATTTCTCGCCGGCCTTCACGCTCTTCACGTAGGCGTGAACGTTGTTCACCGACCCGATTTCGATCAGCATGCGCAGCACCGCTTCGTTCGCCCCTCCGTGCAGCGGTCCATAGAGCGCAGCCGTGGCTGCGGCCGCCGCGGAATACGGGTCCACGTGCGAGCTTCCCACGCCGCGCATCGCGGTGGACGAGCAATTCTGCTCGTGGTCCGCATGCAAGATGAACAGAATATCGAGCGCTCGCTCGAGCGTCGGATTGGGGCGGTATTGCAGTTCCGTCGTCCGGAACAGCATGTTCAGAAAATTGCCGCAGTAGCTCAGATCGTTGTCGGGATAAACGAACGGCATGCCCAGGCTGTGCCGGTAGGCGAACGCAGCCAGCGTCGGCATCTTGCCGATCAGCCGGTAGGTTTGCTTGCGCCGCGACTCCTCGCTGAAAATATCCTTCGCGTCGGGATAAAACGTGGAAAGCGCAGCCAGTGTTGAGATCAGCATCCCCATGGGATGGGCATCGTAGTGAAAACCGTCGAGAAATTTCTTGATGCTCTCGTGGATGAACGTATGGTGCGTGATGTGATAGTTCCAATCGGCCAGTTGCGATTTCGTGGGTAGCTCGCCGTGGAGAATCAAGTACGCCGTCTCGGGGTAAGTGCTTTTTTCGGCAAGCTCTTCGATCGAATAGCCGCGGTAGCGCAGGATGCCGTTGTCTCCATCGATGTACGTGATCTTGCTCGTGCAGGACGCCGTGTTCGAGAACGACGGATCGTAGCTCATCATCCCAAAATCGGATTCGCTGATTTTAATCGGCCGCAAATCGATCGCCCGGATCGTATCGTTCTTGATCGGCACCTCGTATCGGCGGCCGTTGCGGTTATCGATCAGGGTTACTGTGTCCCGGCCCGTAGCCGCCGGAGTCTCCGTGCTAACCGCCGGTCCTGATTTCGTCGGATTCATTCCCTAATTCCTTCCAAGAGGGAGCAGACTGCCGGCACCACCAAAGCGCAGCATCAACAATGTACACCAAAACTCGCCTCTGACGAACGCTTTGCTTCCCGTGATTTGACGCGAATGCGGTCCGTGCAGTTTCAATTTGGAAAGTCGCTCGATGCAAAACGAGCCAAAAAGACCAATAGTCCACCGCTTACCGTGGACGATTTTTCCTTACACCAACAAGTACTTGCGTCGATTCGACCTCCCGTGTAAGCATTTCCTCTGTATCCTCGTACTGCGCCCAATGCGGTTCGCCGCGCTCCGGACGCACACCGCAGCATTTCCTTGGTATCCCACCCGCTCAAAAAAATAAGCAGGCAAGCGCGTGCCGCCGCTGGCAAAAGCCCTCGCCGGGAGGTAATATAGCGCTTCGTTCTTGGCCTACCGGATAGATCGGATTTCGCGTGTCGGCTCCCATTTCATTGCCTCAAATCATGGCGCATCGGCAAATCGGTCTTGAAGTGTGGATGGACCGCGCGCTGGGAACGGCCCCCAAGGTCGAGCCAAACTGGCGCAAAGGCGAAGTGCACGATTTGCGCGTCGCCCTGCGGCGCTGCCGCACCATGGCTGAAGCTCTCAGCGAAGTAAGTCCCGGCTCACGCTGGCGCAGGATTAAGAAAGTCAGCCGCAAACTATTTCACGCCTTGGGCGATTTGCACGATACGCAGGTGGAACGCGACTGGGTGAAAAAGTGCGGCCCCGCCGCCGACCCCGTTCGCAAATACATGCTGAGCCTGCTTTCGCTCGAGGAAAGGAAGCACCGCAAGGCCGCCAGGGCCGCGCTCGGCGCATTCGATCAAAAAGAATGGAAGAAACTGAAGCGCAAACTGCAGCCCAAGGCCGATTTTTTTCCGTCGGGCAGCGTCGTTTTTCAGCGGCTGGCACTGGCAAGGTTAAACGAAGCTGCCAAGCTCTACGAAGATGCCAAAAGGAAGCGAAGTAGCATCGCCTGGCACCGGCTCCGCATCGGCCTCAAACATTTTCGCTACGTGGTCGAAAATTTTTTGCCCGAACGCTACGAGGCATGGTCCGCCGACTTGAAGCAAATCCAGGATCAACTGGGCGACATTCACGATATCGACGCGCTTCGAAGCGCCCTGCGCAGGAACGCTCCCAAATTGGATCCCCAGGCGCTGGAGAAGTGGCACGAGAAACTCGCTACCGAGCGCAAGTCCATCCTGCATGCGTTCCTTGAAAAATCCAGGGGCTCGGATTCGCCCTGGCCTGTCTGGCGATCCGGCTTTCAGCAGGGGCACACCCTTGTGGCGGCTTCATTTCCGAGGCGGCGGATCGCTTAGCAACCCCTTAATCCGCCAGCTTTCGCAGCAGTTTGGCCGTCAGCACCCAGCGCAATTCCCACCGGCCCCGCGGCTGCAGATGCTCGAAGCAGCAGACTCCCGCTTTTTTCAGTTCAGTGATCGGACCGCGAGCGCCCGCCAATTGGGCGATGGTCAGGTCGAGATGTGGCGCATGTCCGAAACACGCAATTTCTTTTGCTCTCAGATGTGTTAGTTCCTTCAGTATGTCGGCCGGATTCGCGGCAGGCTTCAGTGCATCGCTTACCCGGATCTTCTCGGGTGCAAATCCCAGTGCCTCGGCGAAAATCTCGGCAGTCTGGGCCGCGCGAATGTAGGGGCTGGTAATGAGAATATCCGGTTTCACTCCAGCTTCAACAAAGCCAAGAGCCGCCGCCCGGGTCTTCTGCACGCCTCTCGCCGTCAGCGTCCTCTCGGCTTCAGGCGGAGCCTCGGGATTGGTGCGGTCAATCGCTATGCCATGACGAATCAAGTACAGAATCATCCTAAGCTACCTCGGCTCTGCGCTGAGCCCGCCGAAATTCGGCTTTTAAGTGAAATTCCTTCTGGAATAAATCCAGTTTCCGGTTGAGCCCCGCTAAATCGAGGCGCGTTCCGTCCGAGGCGCGCACCAGGAAAACCGCCCGGCGTCCTGAAATCTGCACATCCACGTCGGAAATGCGCTGTGCGTGCTCCGATTCAAGCTTCTCGGCAATGCGCAAGAGCGACGTAAGCAACCGCACGTCGTGTCTCTGCTGACCATCCAGAGCCGCGTACGAGGCGTGCTCGATCTGAGGTTCCGACTTGGCGTTGTGATACCGCACCAGCGACGCAACCATGTCGCGCCGCCATCCGCCGAGTCCGGGGATTTCTCCGTTGCGGATCAAGTATTCGCCGTGCCGGTGGTGTGCTTTTTCGCTGACGAAATGTCCCACGTCGTGCAGCAGCGCCGCTATTTCAAGGACGTTCCGCTGATCGGGCCCCATTTCGTGAATGGGCCGCAACTGGTCGAAGAGCGAAAGCGCGATCTTCGCCACTTGGTCCGCGTGCTGGGCGTTGTAATTGAGGCGCCGCGCGAACCATCGCGCCCCCGCCAGCAGATTCGCGGCGCGCCCCTTCTCTTCTTCCGTCACGGCGCCGCCCGAATACTGTTCCGCCAGCAAATCGAGAAGGAGTCCTTCGCGCACACCCACTCCGGGCACCAGCATCGACCGCAAAGTCAGCCATTTCGCGACCGCCGTGATCACGATTGCCGCAATTCCCATCACCTCCGCCCGGTCTTTTCGCACCCCGAAGACGCGCATTCGTCCGGCGACGTCCAAAGACAGCATTCGCCACGTTTGGTCTTTCAACAATCGCAGGTTGATTGTCGGCGTCCGCCCCGCGAGCGGGCCCGGAGCCAGCCGAACCAGCGCCTCAGCATTTCCTCCGCAAGCCACGGCCACCGCGCGATCAAGCCTTGGAGGGGACGGTATTGCGCTGTGCAAAAGAGCGAGCACGTGATGCCGCAACTTCCGGGCCCTGTCTTCGTCAATGGCGCCCGCGATGGAAAATGTCTCCATAAGACGTATGGTGCCAAGCGGGAGCGCCACGCGCTTCCGCACCGTGCCGCGCTCCAGGAAGCTCAGCTCCAGGCTCCCGCCGCCTAAATCAAAAATCAACCGGGGTTGGGCCGTTTCGCCGAGCGCCCAGTTCACCGCTGTGCATACCAGCCGCGCTTCCTCCGTGCTGCTGATCACCTGGAGCTCTATGCCCGATTTGCGGCGAATTCGTTCGATCAGGCGGTGGCAATTGCGCACTTCGCGCGCCGCGGATGTCGCCACCGCGCGGTATGCGGTCACGTGATAACTGTCCATGCGGTCGCGAAAATGGCGAAAGGCACGCGCGGCGCGCGCAATCGTATCCTCGTCCAGCAGGCGGCGGGTGAACGCGTTATGGCCCAATCGCACCGTAGCGCGCTCTCCCTCTAGAATCTCCATGTGCTGGGAAGAAGTGGCCCGCGCGATGGCCAGCCGGATCGCGTTTGAACCGGCGTCGATTGAGGCGAGTTGTACCGGTGCTGCCACTCTTCAGCGCCAGAGATGCGCGAGGGCGTGCGAAGGCTTGTAGTGCGTGCCGCGTATGCCCAGATGCGAAGCGATTCGCTTGCGCAAGAGCTGGTTCACACGCGCCACGCTGCCCTCGCCGTCCAATTCGATAAACTCGTGCCTCTTTGAAAGATATTCAAACTCGCGCTTGATCATGGATTGGTACCGGATGAACGACTTGAATAGATCGTTGGAAAGCGACATGTCGCGGCCCGATTCCCAGTAGCTGATCGTCTGCGACTTCTTGAATTCGCGGTCAAACGCAACCTCCGGCTTCACGTTGAGCCAAAACGTAAGATCGGGCCGCAGCGCGATTTCGTATACTCCGTGCAAGTAGTCGCGGCCGATGCCCCGGACCGCGGCTCGCGCGATCAACGTGAAAATATACCGGTCCGCCAGTACGATTAAGCCCGAGCGCAGCGCCGGAAGGATGCGCCGCTCCAGCTGATCGAAAAAATCCGTGCCGTACATCAGCGCGAGCGTCGTGCGCGTCACGGCATTTTCGGCGAGCAGCGCGTCGATGTCTTCTCCCACCAAAAAAGACCGGCGCAGGCCCATCGTTTGCACCGCGAAGCCCTCGCCCTCGAGCCACTCCGTCAGCAGCGAGATCTGCGTGGAGCGGCCGGAACCGTCCGTTCCCTCCACCACAATCAGGCTTCCGCTCAGCTCTTCCGGCCGGACTCCCGGCAGCGGGACGCCGTAAAAGCGAATGGATGGGGCGTGGTTAGTACCGGCTTTTTTACCGCGTTTAACGGGATTCCCGTTGGATGGAGACAATCGCGAACTTGCTGGACGTAAGCGCCTCATTTCTTCTTGGGACCGAAATGCGCCAGATCGATCTTGTCGCCCAGGAGCTGGCGCATCAGCTTCTGCAGCTTGTTCACCCGAACCGTGCCATCCATAAGCACGAAGCGATCCGTTTCAACCATCTGATCGTAGTTATTCAAAATCTTTTCCTGGAAGATCCGGAAACTCTCCGCGCGGTCCAGCGAAAGTCCCAGATCCATCCCCGCTTCGTAATATTTCAGCTTGGGGCGCCCGGCGACGATCCGGTTCACCGCCACGTCGAGCGGCGCGCGAAAGTAAAAGGTGATGTCCGGAACGGGAGCGAAGCTATACAAATTCCGCAGCCAGTGCGGCGAACACCCGCGCGCCGCGTCCCGCGCAAACGCCGTGTAAACGTAGCGGTCCGCGAGCACCAGATAGCCGCCGTGCAGCAAGGGCAGAATTTGACGTTCGCAGCGGTCGGCGAAATCGGCCGCATGCAACATCGAAAACGTCGTGGGCGTCAAAAGGCGCCGTTGTTTTCCGCGCCGCGTCGCCGATTTCACCAGCGGTGACGAATTCCACTCCGTAAAATGAATCCGATAGCCGCCGATCTCCAGCCAGCGCTTCAACAAATAAAGCTGCGTGCTCTTTCCCGAGCCGTCGATCCCCTCCACCACCACCAGCGCGCCGGGATACGCACGCTTCGCCGCCGTCAGCTTTTCCGGCGCCGGCTGTGGAACCGCGGGAGCTTCCGCAATTTCGGGAGTGATTGTCGCCATCAGACACACCTAACCGCAGCAGTTATGATACGTCCGAACCTTTAACGTTGGATGAAAAAAGCGTGACTCCCACATGATTTTCAGCTCGTCCTGGCGGGCCATCTGAATACGGAAATTTCGCACGCGCCCCGCACCGTCGCGTCTCAATTGGCGGATCGCGCTCCCCGCTTCTTCTCCACAATTGCCGCTCCGCGTTGGGCTGCTTCGTTTACCAGGAAGCCCATTTTGGGGTGTTCTGGCTCAAAGTCGATTGAAAGCCCGTGTTCGCGCAGCTCTTCCGACGTGATCGGCCCAATTGAGCCGACCGCAACCCGCTCGAAACCTCGGCGCAGCCGCGATTCGAGATTCATTTCCTCGGCCACCCGCAGCAGGTGCGCCACTTGAACCGACGTGGTGAATAGCGCCATATCGATTTCGCCGCTCGCAATCGCGTGTATCGCGTTTCGCAGCGGTCCCGTGTCCTCCGGTAGAGCCCACTGGTACACCGGCACGCGCGTGACCACCGCGCCGCGTTCTTCGAGCCCTGCAATCAGTTCCGCATTCGACGAGCCGTATTCCTGCACTGCCATGCGCCGCCCGCCAAGCGGCAGCGAATCGCGCTTTTCGTCCAGCGCCCGCAACAGGTCGCGCCAAGTGTTCGGCTCTGGCACCGCAAGCGTCACCGGCACGCCCAACTCCTTCAGCGCCGCAACCGGTTTCGGACCTCGCGCCACAATGGCCGCGCGCCGAAGCCCCGCCACAAATTGTTCTCGCAAATCAAGCGACTCAGCTACCTTGACCAGAAAGCGCGCCCCCACGCCGGTGAGAAAGATCACCACGTCGAAACCTTTTTTGGATAACGTCCGAATGAACTCTATCGCTTCGGTGTTCGATTCGAGAGGCACTTCGCGCATCGCAGGCGCAACGATCGCGCGCCCACCATAATTCTCGATCAGTTTCGCCATCTCCGCCGCGCGGCGGCTTTCCAGCGCAAGCACCCGCAGCCCCGTCAGTCCGCCCGATTTGGCTGGCTCTACCATTTTCATCAATGCCGGAAATGGCGCACGCCGGTTAGCAACATCGCCATGCCCAGCTTATTTGCGGCGTCGATTACATCTTGGTCCCTCACCGATCCGCCCGGCTGAATCACCGCGGTCGCCCCAGCCTTCCCGGCTTCTTCAACGCTGTCGGCAAACGGGAAAAACGCGTCGGATGCAAACACACTGCCCGCGAGCGAAAGCCCCGCAGCCGCCGCCTTCATCACCGCGATTTTCACCGAATCAACGCGACTCATCTGTCCGGCGCCCACTCCCAACGTGCGGCCATCGCCCGCGAATACGATGGCGTTCGATTTAACGTGCTTCGCTACTTTCCACGCGAAAAGTAGTGCGCATCGCTCCGCATTCGTGGGGCTGCGCTGGCTTGCAACCTTCAGGTCTGCTTCGACATGCTCGATCCTGTCCGGCTCCTGTACAAGCACGCCGCCGGAGATTCGTTTCAGTTCAAGTTCGCCAGGCGCCGGCTCGGACGGCATCTCTAGAAGTCGTAGATTCTTTTTGGACGCGAATCTCTCGCGCGCCGCAGGTTCGTATCCCGGCGCTACAATGCACTCCGCAAACAATTTTGCTATCTCTTCCGCCGCCACCGCGTCAACGATCTTGTTGAACGCGAGCACGCCGCCAAACGCCGAAACCGGATCGCAAGCCAGCGCTTTCAAATACGCGTCGAGCAGCGATTCTTGCTCCGCCGCGCCGCACGGATTGTTGTGTTTGATGATAGCCACGGCTGGCCGGCGAAATTCGGAGACCAAATTCCACGCGGCATCTAGGTCCACCAAATTGTTGTACGAAAGCTCCTTGCCTTGAAGCTGCTTCGCGCCTGCGAGACCCGTAGCCGGCCATCCCGCGGAAATGTATAGGGCCGCCGCTTGGTGCGGGTTCTCGCCGTAGCGCATGGTCTGCCGGCGTTCCAGCGCCACGTGAATCCGCTGCGGCAATTTTTCCGCGGCATGTATTGACACATTGCCATTCGCCGCCAGGCGTTCCATTTCCGTGGCGATCTCCCCGTCGTAGCGGGCGGTGCGCGCAAACGCTTTCCGCGCGAGTGCCAGCCGCTTTTCCAGGCTAAGCTCGCGCTTTTCGCGCAACTCCGCTGCGATCGCTGGGTAATCTTCGGGATCGGTGACCACTCCCACGCTCTGAAAATTCTTTGCCGCCGAGCGAATCATCGCCGGCCCGCCGATGTCGATGTTTTCGATCAGCTCTTCCGGCGTAACGCCCGGCTTCGCCGCCGTCGCCGAAAACGGATACAGATTCACAACCACCAGATCAATCGGAACGATGGAATGATCGGCGGCTTGCTTGCAATCCTCCGCTTTCGCCCGCTGAAATAAAATGCCGCCGTGCACTTTCGGATGCAGAGTTTTCACGCGTCCGCCGAGCATTTCCGGCCAGCCCGTAAGCTCCGCCACATCGCGCACGGGAATGCTCGCATCGCGAAGCAGCTTCGCCGTTCCGCCCGTCGAGACTACTTCGATTCCAAGCGACGCAAGCTCGCGCGCGAAATCCACAATCCCATTCTTATCGTAAACGCTGATGAGGGCACGCTGGACCAACGAACTGCCTCCCTAAAACGCTACAAGCGACGAGCGGCCAGTTTAAGCATTTCCGGAAAATTTCGGAAGAGGTATCGCCCTCGCACCGGGCGCCCAAATTTACACTGGGGCCAGCGGAGCGCGTCCCGCTGATTCGAGCTCGATCCGCAATAACCAGTCAAAGTGGAATTTCTCGGCCGCCAGCCATTTCTCGAGCTCCTCGCGGCCCGGAGCGTCGAATTCGACCAGCATCTTGCCCTCGTGCATATTCAACAGGACGCGGCGCGCCGAAACCGGTCCCTCTTTTTGGAGCCGCGAAGAAAGTTGGTCAGCGCCCTGGCGCGTCAAGCATGCGAGCGTATGTTGCGAGATGTAGCGCGGCATCCGGTCTCCTCTGCCATCTCCAATGATTGAGTGTGAATCGTAGCAGAGAGAAAACGCATTGCCCCTGTGAAAAAACCAGCGCAAGCCTTTCCGGGATGCGCCGCTGGCGGCTCGCCCATCAGCCTACTGAACCAACGGACAGGTGACCCAGCCGAAAACTGCTCCTCGAAATCGGCGCGTGAAGCCCGAACCCCTCGTAAAATGGATTGCAGAAATCTAGAAGTCGGGAGGCAGATATGCTCAAACCCCGGATATTCCCGCTGCTTCTGTTCCTCGCCGCGATTCTCGGAACCGCAGCGCCCGTACACGCCAGAGTCGCAACCGGCACCATGGAGGGAACGGTGTTGGACGCGCACGGCCGGCCCGTCGCCGACGCAACCGTCACCATGCAGACGTCCGACGGCTCGCGTCCCTACGCAACGCACACGGATGCCCAGGGTCATTTCCAGTTCGCGCGCTTCGAAACGGGCCAATATGATTTGCAGGCCTATTCGCACGGCATGTTTTCCAATTGGACCAAGCGCATCTCGATACATCGAGGCAAAAAAACGGCCGTCACCTTGCGCCTCCCGCCTGCCGCAGACGTATCCGTTACCGTAAGAGATTAATTTTTCTAAGAAGCCGGCAGAGGGCCTTCGTTTGCGGTGGTACTAATACTCCGGTACTGAGGAAATGTGCCGCCGGACCTATAGTTCGCAGCCGCTCAGCTTCGTAACCTAAGTCGCGGGTTGGGAGCTGCGTTGCGGGGACAACGGTTCTAAATAGAGCCGTAGCACGCTCACCAACCCGTCCTCTTTCCCCTTTTTTCAAGCATCCTTCGAATCCAGCCTGTTCGGGCGAAAATGTCGCGAAACACGCTCGGATCGGTCAAAGAAGACCTAATCAGTGGAAAGTGGCTGTGGCGGTGTTGTTCTGAATCTCGGAGAACGTGCAAGTTCCGCTGTTCGTGGTTCCTGCGGTGACGGTGCAACTTGCGTCCGTCACGCTGGTAGCGCTGCCGCCCCAGCCTGTGAAGGTTGACGAAGTGCCAGCCGTGGCGGTCAGGCTAATCGAGGTTCCGCTCGCGTAGCGCCCCATACACGTGCCGGATTCAGTGAGCGCCGTAGTCGAGGTTGCCGCGGTCTGTGTGCAGCTGATTTGCCCCGTCCCGTCCGTCACCGTTCCCGATCCTGTTCCATTCAAGGTCACCGTGAGATTAAAGGTGAGATTCGCGCCGGCCAGGAAAACATCCTCAAGGGCGTTCGTGTCGCGCGCCACCAGGTTATCGGCGAACGAAATAAAGCTCACCGTGGCGCCATCGCCGCTGATAGCGGGAACGATGCTATTGCCATCTGCGGGAGGAGGCGTCGCGCCGCCAGCCTGGCTGGCCAGGATCGTGTACGGCACGCAGAGCGTCGTGGTGGTGGGCAGAACCTGGCAGGTATCCCGCACGAAAATGTTCTCGATGCCATTCGCAGTATTGGCGCCGAAATTCGACCCCAGCGAAGCGAAGGCGACGTACTGGCCCGTGGAACAAGTGGTGGTTGAGGTACCGCACTGATTGATGGTGGGATGTTCGCTCAAAGCATTTGCGGGCGTGGTGCCGTTCGGCGTGGAAATAAGATGCGTTGAGGCGATGCAAGCGGGCGTCGTGGTAGCTCCGGTGCATGTGTCGCGCACATAGACCTCTTGCGTAGGTCCAACCCCCGTGATTAGCGTCGTCGCAGTGGAATCGAAGGCCACGAACCGGCCGTCGCTCGAAATCGCCGCCTCGGCGCTCGCGCCATCCGCCGGTGTCACCCCGTCCGGGGTAGAAATAAGGTTCGTGCCTGGCACGCAAGTGTTGCCGCTCGTAGCGATTGTGGTCACGCAGGTGGAGCGCTCGAAGATTTCTGCGGCTCCGCCGGGATTGGGCGCGGTTGCGCCAAGATTGCTCGCGGAAGATGTGAATGCTACGAAAAGTCCCTGGTTGGCAATCGCAGGGTTCGAGCTGGCAGCGTTCCCCGGAGTGATCCCGTCCGCCGTCGAAACCAGATACGTGGTGGGAATACATCCAGTCGAGGCGGGCGGCACCAAATTACAGGTATCTCGGATGTAGACCTGTGGCGTCACACCGTCGGCAACCACATTTTGAACCAGATTGGTCGCCAGCGAAACGAAGGCCACGTATTGGCCGTCCTCGCTCATCACCGGATTGTAGCTATCGCCGTTCCCGGCCGTGGATCCGTCCGCCGAGATGGAAACCAGCGCCGCCGCACCGGTAGCCGTGCCGGTACATCCTGAAGTCGTCCCACTGGTAGTCGTGCAGGTCGGCTGCCAGTAAACTTGCCGTGTCCCGCCGGTAACCGGCACGTAGTTGACGAGATTGCTCGCCGTGGACGTATAAGCAACGTGAGTCCCGGTGCTGTCGAGCGAAGGCTCCGAGCTCGAACCGTCGGGCGCCACGCCACTGGGCGTCAGGCTCACCTCAGACGTGCTTGGCGTGCAGGCCGCGGTCGACGACACGCTGGTCGTGGCCAGACACGTGTTCCGTAGAAAAATATTGCTTATCCCTGTCGTTGGATTTGCGAGCAGATTGGTGGAATTGGAAGCAAAAGCCACCAACTCGCCGGTCTGCGTGGCGGCGGGGCCGGCCGTCGAAAGGGTGGGAATCGTGCCCGAGCAGGTTGGGCCGCAGACTCCATTCTCAGCTTGGCTCCCGTCCCGGGCCAGATCGACAAGCATTGGCAGCCCGAACAAGTTCGTTGGATTGACGGCAAAAGTAACAATATTCGACGCGCCGCCCCCAGGCGCGGGACTCACCACCTGCACTTGATCGATGCCCGCCGATGCCAGGTCTCCCGCCGTCAGTAAGGCCTCCAAAGTCGTCGCGCTATCAAATGTGGTGGTGCGTGCCGCTCCGTTGATCGTTGCCACGGAGTTGGGGACGAAGCCCACACCGGTCAACGTGATCGTGGTCGCAGCTCCTCCCGCGTTCGCGGCCGCGGGACTCAGCGACGTCAGGCTCGGTGTTTGGTTCTTCACGGCCAGCGGAAAGCTGTTAGAGGAGCCCCCGTTTGGCGGTGGATTCACCACGGCAATTTGTAACGTTCCAGAAGTAGCCAGATCGGCCGCAAATATTGAAGTTTGCAACGAAGTTGAGCCGATGAAAGTGGTTGAGTGATTGTTTCCGTTGACGGTAACCGTCGATTGCGAGACGAAATTCCTACCGTTTACTGTCAAGGTGAAGCCTGCCCCGCCCGCGAAGGCACCTGCGGGCGAAAGCGAAGTAATTTGCGGCACCGAGCTCGCATTGGCATTAATCGTGAAAGGAAGCGGAAGGGTCACGCCGCCACCCGGTTGAGGCGTTGAGACCTGCACCTGCGCCACGCCGCCATCCTGGATCAGGGTCGCCGGTACCGAGACGGTCAGCGTCGTCGAACTGACGAAAATAGTAGACGGGAGACCCGGGTTGCTCGGCGATGCAAGGGTTTGACCGTTCCATTCAATCGTCGATGAAGGCGTGAAGGATTTTCCTGTGACAGTTAGAGTAAAGGTCGGCTGGCCCGCCTGGATGCTGTTTGGAGAGAGAGCCTTGAGGACGGGCGCTGGAAAATTGATTTGCTCCTGACAATCCGTCAGCGCCACGGCCAGCACGACCATCAGCAATAGTGAAAGGCGAGACCTACTCCCCAAGCTTGTCACCCCTGAGTCCGCGGGTTGGAACCATCCGCCAAAAGCAACGGTAGAGACTACTAGAGATGACCCCAACGGGCAATCAGGATGCCTACCGAAGCGCTGCCCGGCTCCCATTTGGCATTCATGACCAGCCAGATGCCTGGCGTGACGTTTGCTATCGCCTCATGTGGAGTGCGGCGGCTTGCGGCCGCTGTTTGCCGCACGGGCTTGCCCGGGCGTGCTCCCCGCATTCAGCTAAGAGGCGCCGCTGAGGCTTGCCACGGCCCGCATCGTGTGGACGAGCTGTACCCGTAAGGGCGTATCTCTGGACTATTATTTTGCTTGATCGGTATTGTTCTTCGCCGCCGCCAGTTCGGCGGCGTAATCGTGGTGCAAAACCGCTTTTGGATCAGACGGCGAGAGGTGATGCCAGCGCCGGTCGGGACCTTCCAGGCATTCATCTTCCGTAATTCTGGCCCCCGCCTTCTCCCGATAGAGCAGCAAGCGAATGCTCCACGGCTTCGAGTAAACCTTCGGGTCTTCCAGCCGAGCCTCGTACCGCATCGTGTTGGGCCCAACAAGCGTGTAGCGTTCAATCACATGCAACTGATCGCTGTGATAATTCCCGGCGTCATCCAGCCAGGTCTCGTCCCCCAGATCGACCACGTCGATCACCAGCGTATTTCCCTCCCAATGGCTGCGCGAATCTCCCATGAAGTAGTCGATGCCATCGTCGTGCGGCACCGTTGAAGGATCGACGATGCGATAGGCATGCGCGTCCGTATAAACGATGGCCAGATTCCCCGGGCTTTGAACGATCTGGAACGGCGTCGGCAGATAAACCGCCCTGGGCACGCCCGCCTGAAAGCAATTGGAAGCAGGATCGGCGCTCTCGCGCTTCGCGAAGTTGTCATCGCGCTGCTTCCGGGCATCGGGTAAGTACGGAATTTTTCCGTCAGCGGTGTCGATCACCAGGCTCTTCGACGCCGCGATTCCCTTCTCTTTCGCGTGTCCTTCGATATCGACATACGCGGTCGTCCGAGCCTGCCAGATGCCGCGGAAATCCGGCGTGCCATCCGAAAGCCGCGGCGGAGAGTACGTCTCCTTTTCTTGCGGCGGATTTCCTAGCGCGGCCTTTGGAATCGCGCATGCCATGCACATCGCCGCCCCAGCCGCCCAAATCGAAAGCCAAAGCTTCCTATTCATTGTTTGCTCGATTGATTGCCTTCCGACCGAAGATAGTGATCCACGTCGCGTTCGCCCTCGTGACAGTCGTATTCCACCAGATGCTCCTTGGCGGGATTCCTCTTGAGCGTCAAGTGCATCGTCCACGGTCGAGAAAATACCGTGGCATCCTCCACCGTCGCCGCAAGAGCGATCGAATTCGGATCGGTCATCGTGTAGCGCTCCACCACGTGCTCGTTTTCATCCACGAAATTCGCGTCCATGTCCAGCCACGTCCTGCCGTTGAAATTCGCCACGTCAACCACCAACGTGTCTCCATCCCAGTGCCCGCGTGAGTCTCCGTCCCAAGCCGCGTAGTCGCTCGGATGAGGGCTTGCATCTTCGGGGATGATGCGGACGTCGTGCGTGTACTCAAACAAGATCACGACGTATTTCTCATCCTGAATAATTTTGAATGGGAAAATCCCCGAGGGCTGCTCGATTTCCCGCGGCACGCCGGGAAGATGGCAGTGCGCCTCCGGATCGCCGTAGAGATCGTGCGCGAACCGGTAATCCTTGATCTTTTGAGTGATCGGCAAATAGGGATACGGCAGCGGGACGCCTGGGCTGTGGTAGTCGCCGAACGGTCCTGCCTTGCGCAGCGCCGCGGCGCCAACTTCGTTGTGCCAAATCCCCTGAAGATCGGGATGGCCGTCGGCCAGCCGGGGTATCGCGGCCTGCTCGGGATTGTCAGCTGCGCTTTCGGTAGTCTGCGGAGCAACTTGAGCGCCCGCCGGTGGAATCGCAATGAATACCAGCGCCGCCGCCGCGAAGATGGCGTTCTTAGCCCTCACAAACCCTCACTGGCCACCGATCACGGCCCCGATTTCTTCTCAGGCGCCGGATCCCCGGGCGTTGCCGATGCGCTTGGCGCCGGCCCCCCGAGAACTCGCCGCCCGTCAGGGAGGCGCGCGTTCAGTCCAAACATCGTGCGCGACCCGTCCTTCGCCAAGTAGCCATTGATCGTGAGCTCATCGCCCGGCTTCACGGAATCCTTCCTCCAGCCGTTTCGGTAAAGGAAGCTGGGAGCTCCGAATTGCACGCTCCAGCGCGTCACGGTTCCATCTTCATTCTTTACATCGACAGTGATGTAGCTGTGGGGATTGATCATTTCCCACTTGACCACGGTCCCATGCACTGTGATCGGTTTGGCGAGATCGTATTCCGCGCCGAAAGAGTGGTGCGCGGAAATCCCCGGCGCGCATGCGAGCGAAAGAAAAATCCCCACCACGATCGAGAACCCGGCGTTTTTGATCTTCATGGGTCCCCCTCGCTGAAGCAGGTTTCCCAAACGGCAGTTCGACTTTTATGTGAGTGGCCCGAACTTTGCGCCCGAGTCCCGAAAACTGCGGGCATTTTATACCCGCTTCACCGCCCGCACACCATTCAGCGCTTCGCGCCCGCGAACGATAAATTCTCTGAGAAGAAGGGAATCACCTTTTCCTCCAGCCGCTTCTGGATTCCGCTCACGTGCGTGCCGTCGTATGTCTGAAAGGTGTGATGAATCCCGAAAGTCGTCATATCACGATCCAGTTCCTCGATCGACGGCATCAGCCCGTCCTTCGTGCCCACGTCCAGCGCGATGGCATGGAATTCTTTCAGGTTGGGGACGTACTGATCCAGCATCGCCAGCGGCGCGTTCGCGTCCCATTTCGCGTCGATCAACGGCTGGGGTTTCCCGTCCTTCGCCGGAAGATCGAAGTAGAGAGGCGGGTTCTGAGGATCGGGCGACCAAGCCGCCGCTGACGCAATCATGGCGCGCGTGCCAAAATCCGTCTTGGCCAGATCGGCCGCGCTGCGAATCGCTTCGGCCTTTTCCATCGCCGCGCCCTGCGTATTCCGGTTCGGCGCAAGGCAGCACGCGCTCATGGCATAAAGGCTCGAAAAAACTTCGGGATACTTCATACCGATGCGAATCGTCCCATATCCACCCATCGAGTGGCCCGCCAGCCCGCGGCTGGCGCGCTGCGGAATCGTTCGGTAGTGGCTGTCGATATACGAAACCAGATCTTGCGTGATGAACGCTTCCCAATCTCCCGTGGTCACCGAATTCGAATACATGCTGCCCATGTAAACGGTGTAGGCGCTGGGCATCACCACAATCATTTCGCGGGCGCCTGCGGCGATGGCTCGGTCGATTGCCAGCGGCGCGTCAACGAAGACGTGCTTCTCACCGAACCAGTTGATGTCATTGTCCATGTAGCCGTGGAGGAGATATAGGACCGGATAGCGCTGCTTCGTGTGTGTCTTGTAGCCGGGCGGGAGGTACACCGAAACATCACGATCGGGCGAATCGCCTTCGAGATTTCCCTCCAGCGATTTGCCGTGCACTTTGATGCGCTCCACAGTGCCACGCTTAGACGGCGCAGCCGGATACGACACCGGCGGAAACGTTGGCGTCTGTGCCAGCGCAATGGCCGCCGCCATCACCGATAGCGCAAATGCGAGAGCGAACCGAGAGGCGAATATCGAACGCGAGATCGAAATTCTCATGTAAATCGAACCCCCTGCGACAACTCCAGATTTCGTCGCCGAACTACAACACCGCGTAATACGTAAAAATCGTGTAGTCAGGCTTCGCATGGCGCTTGCCCGTGCCGACGATCATCGTGCGCGTAAGCCAATCGTGCGGCCCGATGGGCGTGTCGAACACGGGAGTGATGCGGAAGTAGAAGTCGCGGTCGCCGCCCCAGCTCGGATCGTTGCGATCGATCGGTTTATTGTCCGCAGGATACAGATAGCCCGTGTTGTTGATGTAGATCATCGTGCCGTCGGAGGCTTTGAGCATGTAGTGAGCGTCCAGGCGGCCATTGCCGGCATAGTCCGCGCCGCTGTGAGGCACAACGATCCCCTGCAGACGCGGCCCTTCGATCACGCCGGACACAGCGGGCACGTAGGAGCGTCGCCCATTCGGCGTCTTGAACGAAACGCGTTCGCTGAAGTCTATCTTGATCTGGAAAACGTATTCGAGCTTCAGGGGCTCGATCACGTCGAGATGTCCCCTGGCGTCGGGATTCGTTTGCGTCGTAGTCCCGCCCGATGACTGGCGCGGCATCCGCGCCCGCCGGACTTCGAAGCATCGGAAACAGCCTTCCTGCCAGCACTGCGCCGCCGCCCAGCATCGACCCCTTGAGAACGGCGCGCCGCCCAATTGCATCAGCCGAAAAATCGCGCGAAGAATTGGGGGGTTCTAAATTCATCGGATGCCTCCTGTGACGTCTCGCGAGATGCCTCGCGACAGCAAGGTGCATTACCTCACACACTCGAAGCTGTCCGCGTCGTCTGGATTCCCCTGGCCCTTGTACTGCGCGTGCTGCGGATACGCGCACAACGGCCGGGTGCGCCCCGGGAACGCCTTCCCTTTTGCAACCACAGACTCTGGAGCCACACCCTTCTCCACCCAATTCACAACGGCGGTCAGCATATCGAAATTATCGAGAGCGGCCGGACCCCCTGCGCAGTGGTTCATGCCGGGAACGAAGAAGAAGCGGCTCCAATTCTCAACTTGATCGAGGCCGCCATTATTTTTGGCCATCCGCTCGTAATAGCCGAGCGTGTCGAAGGGTGAAAATACGGGATCGCTCGTGCCGTGATAGAAGATCAGCTTGCCGCCGTGCTCTGAAAACGTCGAAAGATTCGTCCACGTCGTGTCCGTGAGCGTCTGACTTTCGTTTGCCTCCACGCCTGCGACCATTTGATCGATCGTGAGGTCCGCCCGCGGCTGCACGGCTGCGATCATGCTCGGTCCTTCCGTCGGCAGGAAGCTGGAGAATACGGCGAAGGGGCCGCTGCCCGCGCTGAGGATGTAACCCGTGTCCCAGGGAAACCGGGCATAGACTTCATTTCCATGCGAATCCGTCGGCCCGCTGAACGCCTTTTGTAAAGCGCCGACTTGCTGAGCCGTCAGGCAGCTCTCCGTCTTCGCGCCTTTGCATTTCAGAACTGCGGGATCGAACTGGCACGCCTCGGTGTTAAAGATCATCCCGTCTTTCAGTCCGTCTTTCTCGTCGCACGATTTCATGATGGCGTCGGCCAGCAATTTCTTATCGCCGGACGAAAAATCCTTAGCGGGTTCCGGCTTTCCAGAGGCGTCTTTCGGCGCGATCTGCCGCGAATGCGTTCCGCGCGTAAGTGAGGCCAATATTCGAATATCCGGTGCGCATCGCCGGATCGCCCGACGACGACCCCGTCGAAATATGTGGGATAGCGCTGCGACATCAGCATCCCTTCGCGCCCGCCGGTCGAGCATCCGTCGTAATAAGAATGCTTGGCGGGCTGGCCGTAATACTGCGCGATGATTTCTTTGGAAATCACGGCCACGCGTCCCACTGCGATGTAGGCGAAATTAAGGGCGGCGAGTTGGTCCTTCATAAAAGCCGCGTCGAACACCGCACCCTTGTGTCCCGTGTCGGTCGAGACGACGGCGAACCCTCGCGCGAGAGCCGGTGAATCGCCAGCCGCTTGCCCTCCTAGCGGCGGAGTGATGGAGCCGTTGAGGCCGCCGCCACCCTGAAATAGAAATCGCCCATTCCAGTTATCCGGCAGGGCAATCGCAAAACCGATCGCGTAGGGCTTATTGTCGAAGCCGGTGCGCTGATCGATCACGCCCTCTGCCCGGCAATAAGGGGGAATCGCCACCGGGATCACAGCGCCCGTGATGCTCGCAGCGTGTAACGTCCCCGGCGGCGTCGTGGGCACGGCCTCGGCCTTCGTGATGGTCATGTTTGTCCCGGGAATGCGCAAATTCACCAGGTCGGCGCACTTTTGAACCGGCGCGATCGTGCCCCCTTCACTTTGCGCTTGCGAACGGGCGGACCAAGCTCCCGCCACGAGCGTGCACAGCATGCAGAAGGCTACTCTCGATTTCTTGGCGCGCATCATGGCGGGTCTCCTTCGCGGCATTGCACATTTCCGCTCAAAAACTACGCCATTGTAGTCACCGCGTGGGGGGATGCAAGCAGATGTTTGAGCGAAGCGCCGTGGAGCTTTACGCGCCGCGACGCAATTAATCCGGGTTGGATTCAGCTTCAGACGAAGGCGAATTGGCGTGCCAGTCGTGCTGCGCGAACTCCACTCCCCAGAAATGGGGGCTAGGCGATAAAAATTCCACTCCGATGCGCGTTCCTTTTTCGGAAGTGTCGCCCACGTACACAACGCGGCACTCTTGTTCTTCCTCGGTGGCGGGATTCACCAACGTGATCTCCGCGCCCAAACCGATCGATTCGTTCAGGTAGAGTAACCCGCCATGCGCGTTGATCACGATGGTCTGGCTCTTGGCGTGGAATCGCCGGCCGACATCGTTTTTACCCTTCGCTTGAATCGCAATTCGCGTGAAAACGCGCGAGCTGCGTCGCTGCATGGTCGCTTGTGTTTCCGGCGTCATAAGGCTATCGTGCAACGCCGCCGCAGCCGAGTCAATTCAAGCCCATCGCTCGCGTGCCTAAAGCGGCAGTTCGCAAAAAGTCGCCCGAAACGCGCACGGTCGGATAAGATGGCGGCGTACGAATTTGGGCGAAAGTCCTCTCCGGGAGCCTTGAATGGGCCTGATCGACCATATCGAATCGAAACAATCCGAGCATCTCGAAGAGTTGAAGGGGCTGCTCCGCATTCCCAGCGTCAGTGCGAAGACCGAGCACAAGCCCGATATCGAGCGCGCCGCGCAATGGGTGGCGGAAAAGCTCCGCGCCGCCGGCTTGGACCGCGTGGAAATAGTTCCCACCAAGATGCACCCGCTTGTATACGGTGAATCCCTGCAAGCGCCCGGCAAGCCCACGGTCTTAATCTACGGACATTACGACGTGCAGCCCGCCGAGCCTCTCGATTTGTGGACCACTCCCGCGTTCGAGCCTACCGTCCGCGGAGAAAATCTTTACGGTCGCGGCACGGCCGACGACAAAGGGCAGGTCCACATCCACCTGAAAGCCCTCGAGTCGCTGCGTCAAGCGTCTGGCAAACTCCCCGTCAACGTGAAAGTGATGATCGAGGGCGAAGAGGAAATCGGTAGCATCAGCTTGTGGGATTTCGTGCAGCAAAATCGCCAACGCCTTAAGGCCGACGCCCTCGTTGTCTCGGATACCTCCATGCTGGCCAAAGGCGTTCCTTCGATCACCTATGGCCTCCGGGGTTTGAACTATTACCAGTTGGAGATTACCGGACCGGCGCAGGACCTCCACTCCGGAGCCTTCGGCGGCGCCGTTCCCAACCCCATCACGATTTTGGCCGAAATGATCGCCAAGCTTCACGACCACAATTTTCACGTGGCGATTCCAGGTTTCTACAAGGATGTTGCCGTGCTCTCGCGCCAGGAAAAAAAGGCGCTCCATTCGCTTCCCTGGAAAGAAGCAAAATTCCGCAAGACCGTTGGCTCACCCGCTCTCTGCGGAGAAAAAGGCTTTTCCATCATCGAACGCCTTTGGATTCGGCCGACACTCGAGATCAATGGAATCTGGGGAGGATATATTGGAGAGGGCGCGAAGACGGTAATTCCCTCCAAGGCCTACGCCAAGCTCTCCACGCGTTTGGTTCCCGATCAGGACCCCGCGAAAATTGCCAAGCTCGTCGAACGCCACATCGCCAAGCTGTTGCCAAAAACCGTGAAGCATAAATTCGAAGTGCTCAGCACCGGCAAACCTTGGGTTGCGCCCTATTCGCATCCGATTTTTCAGAAGGCCATTCACGCTCTGGAGACGGGCTTCGGCAAAAAGGCCGTCTTCATCCGCGAGGGTGGATCGATTCCTTTCGTCACTCAGATGCACGACACTTTCAAGGTCCCCTGCGTGCTCCTCGGATTCGGATTGCCGGACGAAAATGCCCACGCGCCGGACGAACACATCGCCCTCGAAAATTATTTTGGCGGCATCAAGTCCGTCGCTCTCTTCTACGAAAATCTCGCCGCTCTTTGACCGCCTACGGCGCTTGATCTGCGAGGCGCATAAAAGGCCGATTTTGCAGGCTTTTTTCCGCTTAGTGCTTGCGTTCGCGCGGAAGGACGGCTATAGTTCCGGCGGTCCCTAACCCGGGAACCACACGCAATTCACTTGAGGAGGAAATTGAAATCGATGGCCACACCGTTGAGCAAATCCAAGATCATCGCCCACATCGCCGATAAGGTGAGCAGCCCCGAGAAGCCAATCTCGAAGAAGCAGACAGCCGCCTTCTTCGACGAATTGTTCAAGCTCGCGGTGAAGGAAGCCAAGAGCTCGGGCAAGTTCGTCATCCCAGGAATCGGACGCGCGGTAAAGGCGCACCGCAAGGCTCGCATGGGCCGCAACCCCGCCACTGGCGAGGCAATCAAAATTAAGGCCAAGACAGTCGTGCGTCTGCGCGCGGCCAAGGCCTTCAAGGACGCCGTACTGAAGTAGCTCATTTCGGGCCTATCCGGCCAAAGGTTTCGCGACGGAACCCCCACGTGTGTCCTCCTGGTGAGAGGGCCTTGGGGGTTTTGTCTTTCCGTCGCTGCGATTTTTCGTATGCCTTGCTGGACCTGCTCTTCCACTGCAACCGCTGCCACAGGCCGCCTCTCCCCGGAGAGATTTGCATATCATGCATGAGTACTCGGGCCTTCTAACCGACCTCTACGAATTGACGATGGCTGCGGGGTATCTGCAGACGCGGTTCGAAGGCGCCGCCACATTCGAGCTTTTTGCGCGCCACCTGCCGCCGAAACGGAATTACCTGGTCGCGGCCGGGCTCGACCAGTCTGTCGAATTTCTGGAAAACGTCCGATTCACCTCTGAGGATATCGACTATCTGCGGCGCAACATCGTGTTTCAACATGTCCGCGGAGAATTTTTCGATTATCTGGCGAAATTCCGCTTCACCGGAGACGTTTGGGCCATGCCCGAGGGCACACTGGTCTTTGCGGGCGAGCCGCTCCTGCGAGTCACCGCTCCCATCATCCAAGGACAAATTCTGGAAACATATCTTCTGGCAACTCTCACCTACCAGACTATGGTCGCCAGCAAAGCCGCGCGCATTGTCACCGCCGCTAAGGGGCGACGGATTGTGGATTTCGGCGCGCGAAGGGCGCATGGCAGCGAAGCCAGTCTCTTTGCGGCACGCGCGGCCGTCATCGGCGGCGCGGAGGGCACCTCCAACGTTCTCGCGGGCCGGCGTTTTGGAATGAATACCTACGGTACGCAGGCTCATTCCTGGGTCATGGCCCACGCAGACGAAGGCGACGCCTTCCGCAATTTCCTCAATGTGTTTCCCGACGAGGCCGTTTTGCTCCTCGATACCTACGACGTTCGCCGGGCCACTAAAAAAATTATCGCCATGGGACGAAAGCCCGCCGGCGTCCGCCTCGATAGCGGCGACCTCGTGAAAGATAGCCGCTGGGTGCGCCGTGAACTCGATCGCGCCAGATGGAACGATGTGAAAGTATTCGCCTCGGGCGATCTCGACGAATACAAAATTGCCTCGCTGCTCGCCAGAGGCGCGGCGATTGACGCCTTCGGCGTGGGCACGGCGCTCGCGTCGCCCGGCGATGCGCCCCACCTCAGCATGATTTACAAGCTTGTGGAAGTGGAACGAGACGGAAAGACGCGCGAAGCCGCGAAACTCACCCGCGCCAAGGCCACCTACCCCGGACGCAAACAGGTTTTCCGCCACTCCTCTTCCGCCGGAAAATTCACGGGCGATCAGATTGCCTTGGAAAACGAGCCGGAAAATGGCCAACCTCTGCTCATCGAAATTATGCGCGGCGGCCGCCGCATCGCTCCGCCGGAGCCGCTCTCCGTTCTCCGCGAGCGCTGTATGGCCGGACTCGCGCAGCTTCCTGAGCGCTATCGCCAGATCACCCGCGCCGCAAATTATCCCGTCCGTTACAGCAAGGGACTCAAAGCCTCCCTCCAAAAGGTTCGCGAACGCGTCCACCGCGCCGCGGTAAAATAGCTGTGTAACTGGCCGGCTGAGATTGCGAGTACGCCCATGCTGCTATCGGACATTGACCACATTCAACTCGCGGCCCCCAAAGGATGCGAGGCTGAGGCGCGCAACTTCTTTGGCCGCCTTCTCGAGCTGGAGGAGATCGAAAAGCCGGAGCCGCTGCGCTCGCGCGGTGGCTGCTGGTTCAAACTTGGCTCTGCCCAACTTCACATTGGCGTCGAGGAAGCTTTTCGCCCCGCCACAAAAGCGCATCCCGCGTTCGCCGTAAATGATATCGACGCGCTTTTTGCGCTTCTCGAGAAAGCAAGCATCCAATGTGTTTGGGACGACTCCCTCGAAGGCGTCCGGCGCTTCTACGCCAACGATCCCTGGGGCAATCGCCTCGAATTCACTGAGCCAACAGGAAACGTGTTTTGAATCTGCGGGTGCCCCATCCTCGCGGGTTTTGCGAGGGGTCCGGTGGAAGCCCCCGCATTCATGCGGGGGAAGTAGCCTGGGATTAGAATGGGCTTTAGCCCCGGCGCTTTCGCCGGTTTCGGCCTCAGAAACCTATGGCGCAAAAGAAAACGATTCTCTGGGAAGTGGACGCGCAGGCCGATTTCATGCTGCCCGGAGGAAAGCTCTACGCGCCCGGCGCGGAGAAAATCATCCCTCGCATAGCGTCCCTGGTGAAAGCGGGAACGGAAACAGGCGCGCTGATCGTCTCAAGCGGTGATGCCCACACCCAGAACGATCCTGAATTTCAAAAGTTCCCTCCCCATTGCATTGCCGGCACCCCCGGCGCCGAAATCATCCCGGAGGGATTAGCCAAAAGTTTTCGCGCAGTCCCCAATGATTCATCCCGCGAATTGCCCAAGGACGTTCTAACTCTCCCGCAGATAATCTTCGAAAAACAAACCCTCGACGTTTTCGATAATCCGAAAGCATCCGCCCTGGTCGACCGCCTCCCCAGCGACACCGAATATATCGTCTTCGGCGTGGTCACCGAATACTGCGTCCAGCTCGCCGCCAAGGGTTTGCTTCGACCGTCACCGCAAAGTCTCAATCGTAAAGGACGCAATCGAAGCCCTCTCCCCCGAAGCCGCCCGCAAGGCTCTCTCCGATTTGCAGTCCCAAGGCGCCCGTCTAATCACCACCGACGATGCCCTAGCCATGCTTCACGCACCGCAACAATCTCCGTAGCGCCGTATCTAGCGCGAGCCCTGCTGGCGGATCGACTTAGGTGATGTACCATGCCCACGACGTCCCGTAGGAAGCCGCGTGTCCGAAATCCACAAGCCTGCTCGCGTCGTGTTTGCTGTTCTCGGGACAGCGATTTTTCTTTTACTCGCCCCGGGGACGATCGCCGGGCTGGTTCCTTGGTGGATTTCACGCTGGCACGTTCGCCCGCCGTTCTTGGGATTCGTTCCTATCCGCGTAATGGGCGTCGTGCTCATCGCCGCAAGCATTCCCGTGCTGCTTGAATCTTTCGCGCGTTTCGCACTTCAGGGCGTCGGGACGCCTGCCCCCGTCTTTCCCACCCGGCATCTCGTAGTCAAAGGTTTCTACCGCTATGTCCGAAATCCCATGTACGTCGCGGTCGTGTCCTTGATTCTTGGCCAAGCTCTGTTACTGGGTGACATCCGCGTCCTCGACTATGGGATATTTTGCTGGCTGGCCATGCATCTGTTTGTTCTTCTCTACGAGGAACCGGCTCTGCGGAAATCTTTTGGGTCTGAGTACGAAATTTTTTGCGCGCACGTTCCGCGCTGGCTACCTCGTTCCCGCCCATGGTGCCAAGGCGCGGAATAACCAGGGTTGCGGCCGTAGGGGTGCTGCTTGCTGGTCCCCATCGGCTCGCGGTGGAAGCGCAGGCCTTCAGGCCTGCGAAAAATCAGACGGCGCGAAGCGCCCACCTCTCGCGCCGCTACACCCGCGCGGCCCTGCGGCGATTCGCTACGACCGGCGGATGCCCGCTGCCTTCTCCAGCAGCTCGTGGATGAGGGTCTGGTAAGGCTTCTCCTTATTCCGTGCCAGGCGCCGCAGACGGGCCAGCAGACGCGGATCCAAACGAATCGCGATCAATTGCTTTGCATATGCCGATTTCGGCCGCCCCACGCGGCGCGCGCGCTTCAACTCCGCGTCGCTCGATTCTGGAATGTCGGAAAAATCAATCCGTCTGTCCGGAATATGCCTTACGCTCCCTGCGGCTGGCTTGTCTCGCGCTGATGATTCTGACCGTTTCCGTCGCATACTTCAGCCTCCGGCTCGTATACACGACCAGCAGCACCCGACCGGCAATCGAAAGTCCCAACCGCTTACGCCGATCCTCCTGCTCCGAGTGCCGCATGTCCGCCCAGTCGAGCGCCTCTGGATCGGCAAAAATCGTTGCCGCCTCGTCAAACGAGACGCCGTGTTTCTCCTGGTTGCGGATCGCCTTAGCAGTATCCCATGAGAACACAGTTTATGTATATACATTAATTAGGAAATCTCAAACTCGCTGGGAACGCCCCTCCCCATCCGCCGCGCTCTCGAAGAAGAGACCTGTCGCCCGTATAGCGCCATCCCTTAAGGGTGGCATCTTGATTGACGGGTGCGGGCACTTCACGTGTCACTCGCCCACTAGGGAGGTCCTCGGTGGAAGCCCCCGCATTCATGCGGGTCGGAGCTTCTAGCTCCGACAAAAATAACCGGCGCGCAGCGCCCACCTCTCGCGCTGCTACACCCGCGCGAGCCTTCCGCCTCCTGTGTCCCCTTCTATATGCTTCCGTGATCACTTCCTCCGACTGGGGGCGTGCCAACGCACCTCGAAAAGCACGATAGCGGTTTCCTCGGGACTCGCGGCGAGAGTGTTGCTATCAACACACCCTCGGCGTAGCTTGTAAAGATGCAGAAGAAAGGCAGCCGCTCGCCGAATGAGAGTGCTAATTCAGCGCGTTCGTCGCTCCAGAACGCCCTTGAGAGCCGACGTGGCCGTAAGTTGCCCAAAATGATGAGGCGGATTTCGATCAGGTTTGCAAGTGGAGAAAAACTCGAACATATTGCAGATGCGGAAGAAATGACCGTAGTGACGGTAGAGGACGTTCTCATATACGCGGCCCGTACTCTTGGTGCAAGCCGCTACCGCTCGGGATGATGAGGCCAGAAGACGGCAGCTACACACGTGCCGGACGGCACTCAAGAATTGAACGCCGCGCGATTCATGACACAGGAAAAATGTGAAAGCTGCGGCGCGGTCATCGAGGCAGATGCAGAACGAGTATTTGTAGCGCCGATGGCGCTGATGTATCACATAAAGGAAGAAGATTGGGGCTATCACGAAATCAGGCCCTATCTTTCCCCGAAGGTGCAGCACTATTGCCTGGACTGTGCCCGCTCGACCGAGGGATTTCGTATACCGAATCCGTGGTTTCGCAGTGAGCAAGAACGCACGGAGTGGCAAAGGTCATGGAGGAGTTGAAGGCCCAAGAGAAACTTGAAAGAGATGAACGCGAGAAAGTTGTAGTCAGGCCTTAGCCCAAGGTAAGACGCACCAATTTAATCGCAGCTTTCCGACACGGCCCAACCAGACGACGTGCTAGCGCGAGCCACACCAGTGTCATGCTTACCGCACGAATCGCGGCCCGAGAGGTGGCAATGCCATGGAAGTGGCGAATCAACTCCAATAGATGAAATTGCCGACAATCTCGAAGCGGGCAGAACAGAATGGGATATTCCGATTGCGAGTGAAGAAGATCGGCGTGCAAAGGTAGGAGCCTACATCGCCTGTCCAGCCTCACGAGGACTGCCCCACAACATGAAGAGGCGGCCAAATTGTGGGCCGACGGGATGACGCAAGGCAAAATCGCCGATAAGCTCAGAATCGACCAATCATCGGTTTCGCGGATGATCCAAGCAGTCATGAACAAAGTAAATGCCAAGAGATAAAGTATGCAGAGATATTTTTGTTTTGTCCTAGAATCAACGACTTAGAGCAAATAAGCACCTTCAAGAACATCGAATTCCTGCATACTTCCCGATATAAATAGAGGGGCACTCAAGCCCCTTCTAGGCCGTCCGACTTTGGACGGCTTTTCAATATCACCCCGCCACAACTCGACCACTGCCGCCCCGATGAAGAGTCGGGGTTTTTTATTGGTGGCGACGCGACTAGCTCTTTATCTGCCACAAGGAGGAACAACGCACGTGAACTATGGGGAAGCGAAGAAAATTCTCTCCGGGTGCAAAACTTAGCTAATGGCCGCAAAACGCAAGGCCTCGACACTTCTCAAATCGATCGGGAAGACAATCCGCGTCGTTGAGAAATGCGAGGTCTTAGCTATTAGGGTTTTCGCCTTCGGCACACTGCTTCATCTACTCTATAAGATAGCAACGCAGCACTAGCCTGCGGATTCGTCCAAGAGAGTTGCTGGGGCGCAAGCACGTGTCGGCGGATTTCGCCATGCTTGCAGAGCGCCCATTCGAATTCTGTCTACGGCGGGTGGGGCGGGATCTAAAAGGCAAGAGTGGGCGGCTCGCGCACCCTGTTGTTTCGCATTTCCATAAAAGTCAACTACTCCCGTGGTTGATCGCCCGTAGTCGCTGACCCGCCGCTCACGTCTCAAGCTGTCAACTCTCAACCGTCTCTGCTGCCGCCTTAATTTCCTCGCGCGCACTGCTTGCGAGCTCCAGGATGAATCTTCCCGGATCGCCCTGGGTCAGCTTCCTGCACAAGCGGACGAGCGTCTCCTGCTCCCGCACATCGAGGACGCTCATCTGCGCGCGGACCAGCATCGCGTGCAGTGGAAACGCCTCCGCGATCAGCTTCTGTCCGTCGGGCGTCAGGTGAATCTCCGCGACCCGCTTGTCTCCTTCGTGCGGCTTGCGAACAACCAGTCCCCACCCCTCCAGTTTGGAAACCAGGAAGTGCGTGTTGCTTTGTCCCCAGAAAAGCAGCGCGCTCAGCTCGGATTGGCTCATCGGACCGCCCCGTAGCAGCGCCTCCATCACTCGAAACTGGCTCACCGTCAGCCCGAAAGATTCGAGCTGGTGGCTCTGCGCGGCAGCCATCGACTCCTTTGCCTGGATCATGCTCGTGTGTGCCGCCAGCGCGAGGTGTGTCTTTTGTACCTGTCGTTGTTGAATTGCCATCTGTCGCTCCTTTTTGCACCGCCCGCCTCCGTCTCGATTGTGGCGGACGGTTCTGGAAGCGACCCTACCTCTCAAGTGTTTGGAAAGTGCAAGCAACTCCTGTGGACTGGCTCCTAGCGGTGCGGATTTTGCAGTTTTCGGACTGCTTAATGTATCTAGTTGAACGGAATCACTGCGTCAAACTCGAAGGATTTTCTGGGAGAATTTACCCGGTGGCGCGACTTCGATTTCGTTCGGCGCGAAGTTTTGCGGCGAATGGCGCGGCGCTTCACCGGCTTCGCGTGTCTAGTCTGGGCCGCGGCTTTGCGGCGGCGCGCTTTGGCCCAACCGGGCTTGTTGACCTGGCGTCCGCGGGCGATGCCGAGCGCATCGGCGGGCACATTTTCCGTGATGGTCGAGCCAGCCGCCACATACGCGCCGTCGCCGACGCGCACCGGCGCGACCAGCGCCGTGTCGCTGCCGATGAAGACGCGGCTCCCGATTTTCGTTTCGTGCTTGGCCAAGCCATCGTAGTTGCAGGTGATCGTTCCCGCTCCGATGTTGCTGTCGGCGCCGATAGTCGCATCGCCGAGATAGCTCAGATGCGGCGCCCTGGCGCCTTCGTGCAAAACGGTATTCTTTAATTCCACGAAGCTGCCTACCCGCGCTCCGGCGCGAATGTCCGCGCCCGGCCGCAACCGCGCGAACGGGCCCACCAGCGCGCGCGAGGCCACGCGGCACGAATCGAGACTTGAATGCGCGCCGATCATCGCGTCGTCGTCCACTCGCGCGTCCCGCAAAATACTTCCCGCGCCGATTTTGCAGCGCGCGCCGATGCGCGTTTTGCCGAGAAGCTGCACACCCGGCTCGATCACCGTATCCGGACCGGCGACCACTTCGGGATCAATGAAAATCGTCTCCGGCAGATACATGGTCACGCCGGAATCCATCAGCTCCGCCGATTTGCGCGCGCGCAACACGCGATCCGTCTCCGCAAGCTCGCCTCGCGTGTTGCATCCGAGCACTTCCTGCGGATCGGCGGTGATGTATGCGAGCACGCGTTCGTTGCGCTCGCGAAGCAGTCCAATCGCATCCGTAAGATAGAGCTCGCGATGGACATTTTCCGGACGCAACGCGGCGAGGCACGGCCACAATTTCTCGAGCGTGAAGCAGTAGATGCTGGAATTTACTTCGCGAATTTCGCGCTGTTCGGGTGTGGCGCTCTTTTCCTCGATGATCGCCGACACGCGGCCTTCTTCGTCTCGCACAATGCGGCCGTATCCCGTAGGGTCGGGAACTTCCGCGCTGAGAATTGTGGCGGCGGCCTCGCCACGGCGGTGCGTATCGAGCAGGGCGGCTAGCGTCCGTGTGCGTAGCAGCGCAGCGTCGCCTGCAACCACAATTGCCAGCTTGGCGCTTTTTCGAATGGCGCGGCGCGCCACTTGAATCGCGTGTCCCGTGCCGCGTTGCGGCTGCTGGAGCGCAGTTTGCGCGCCGATTTTTTCCGCCAGCTCTCTCACCGCTTCCGCTTGATGCCCGACGATCACGAGCAATTGCGCGGGTTTCAATGGCTGGCATGCGCGGACAACGTGCTCAAGCAGCGGGCGTCCTCCGGCCTGATGCAGCACTTTGGCCAGTTCGGAACGCATGCGCGTCCCTTTTCCCGCGGCGAGAATAATGATGGAAACATCGGCGGCAGGCATCGGCGCGGCTATTGTCGCGCCCGATAGCGGCTTTAGCAATCGAGGACTTTGCTAATTTTGAGCGTTGGTGCTCAGTCTGCCTCGGCGCCGAAAGCGACGGGAACAGGTTCGCGCTCGTAGCGGATGGCTGGGGCGTGTTCCTCGGTGGTTTCCTTCCAGAGCGTGTGGTCGGCCAGAAGGCGCGTGACCAGCTGAGTGTGCAGGGCGTGGCCGGCCTTGTGCGCCACAATGCGTCCCAAAAGCGGCTTCCCCACAAGCGCCATATCTCCAATCAAATCCAGTGCCTTGTGCCGCACAAACTCGTCTGCGAAGCGCAGCGGACCATTCAGGATGCACTGATCGTCCATCACAATGGCGTTGGCGAGCGAGCCGCCGCGAATCAGTCCCATTTTTCGCAGCGCTTCCAGCTCTTTCACAAACGTGAAAGTTCTGGCTGGCGCCAGATCCCGGCTGAACGAATCGCGGCTCACCGTTAATTCCAGCATTTGCGGCCCCGCAGCCGGATGGTGATAATCCACGAAGCACTGCACGCTGAATTCGTCGGCGGGATAGATTCCGATGCGGCGATCGCCGTCGGTAAACTCCAGCGGCTTGACGACCCGAATGTAACGCCGCTGCCGGCGCAGGCTTCGCGTCCCCGCACGCGCCAGAAGCTCGATAAACGGCTGCGACGACCCATCCAGAATCGGCAACTCCAGCGCATCCAGCTCCACGATGATGTTGTCAATGCCGCAGCAATACAGCGCGGCAAGCAAATGCTCCGTGGTCGAAATCAGCACGCTCTGCCGCATCAAGCTGGTGGCGTAGCTGACCCGCGCAACGTTGTCCACATGGGCCGCGATTTCAAAGTTATCCAAGTCGATCCGGCGGAAGACGATGCCTGTATTCGCCGCCGCCGGCAAAAACCGCATGTGGCAACGTACGGCGGTGTGGAGACCGATGCCTTCGATCTCTACCGGATGATGAATTGTATGCTGATAAGCCATCTAGTGAGTCGACTGTATCGCATTTCGGGCACCGAAGATAGCCTCCCTAGCATCCATTGTTTACAATACATTACGCGCGGCTCCAATGAGATGGAAGACAGTGTTGTTGTATAAAAGACACACAACGCCCGGTTCTGGCGTGGCGCTCCGGGGACAGTTATAGCGATGGCTTGTTTTTCCGGCGGGCATGGGTCTTAGAAGCCCGGTTGTTCCAAAGGTGTGGTGCGGGTAAGATGTTTTTAGCTCTTGGACATGGCTACTCCGTTCAACATTCTCCCTGACAGCCCGGCACTGCCTCCGGCGGGGAAGCCGCGGCCTTCTTGGTTGAAGGTGCGATTTCGCGGCGGCGAAAATTTCAAGGCACTTGACCGGATTATGCGCACGCTGGAACTGCACACGGTGTGTGAGAGCGCGCGCTGTCCAAATATGGGCGAGTGTTGGGAGCACCGCACGGCAACTTTCATGATTTTGGGTGATATCTGCACGCGAGCGTGCGGGTTTTGCGCAGTGCCGAGCGGAAAGCCGCTCGGTCCTCCGGCGGAGGACGAATCGGGGCGCGTGGCCGACGCTGTGGAGCAGATGGGATTGAAGTACGCTGTGGTGACGTCGGTGAATCGCGACGATCAGCCCGACGGTGGCGCGGGAATTTTCGCGCGCACGATTGTGGAAATTCGCGAGCGCGTGCCGGACTGCAAAGTGGAAGTGCTGATTCCGGATTTTCGCGGCAATTGGGAAGCACTCGGGAAAGTGATGGCCGCGCGGCCGGACGTGCTGAATCACAATATGGAAACTGTGCCACGGCTCTATCGCCGCGTGCGCAAGGGCGCGGTCTACGAACGTTCGCTGGAACTGCTGCGGCGCGCGCGAGAAATGGCGCCTGATACGCCGACGAAAACCGGAATGATGCTGGGCCTCGGCGAAACGCGCGAGGAAGTTTTATCCGCGATGGAAGAGATTGCCGCGCAGGGCACGCATATTTTGACGCTTGGGCAATACATGCAGCCGACTCCGGAACATTTGCCGATCGAACGCTACGTGCATCCGGATGAGTTTGCGGAATTCAAGCGGCTCGGCGAGCAGATGGGATTCAAGCACGTGGAAGCAGGTCCGCTGGTTCGTTCCTCGTATCACGCCTTCGAACAGGAAGAAGCCGCGCGGAGTTGATTCTTACATCGAAGAGAGATTCCTCGACGACTGATCTCCCGGGCTCGACTAGCCGTCGACCCGGCAGCCCTTTCTTCCGCGCCGCGCAAAAACCGCGCGAAGAGAGAAGCGCGGGACTCCGCTCGGAATGACGAATCCGAGACAGTCCACCTCGTTTTGTCAGTTTCCTGTAGGGATAATCCCCGCATTTTCGACCATAAGGATTACCGTGCGCTCGGAAGCCCTGGTGCGGTGCGGAATTCCTTTTGGAACCACAAAACCGTGTCGCGGAGGAAGCTCGACGGTTCGACCTTCCAGGTCAATGAGAAGCTTGCCCTCCACGACATAGAAAAATTCATCGTCAGCGTCGTGCTTGTGCCAGTGATATTCGCCCTGGACGACGCCGAGGCGGACGACCGATTGGTTCACCTGGCACAGCGTCTGGTTATACCACTTGAACGCGCAGGCATCCGCGAGACCCTTTTCATCAATCACCTCGAGGGCCTGGAATGCGATATCCAAACGAGTTTCGTAGGGAAATGACTTCGTCTCGCTCATGAACCTCTCCTCCACAGAACGCATCGGAAATTATCACATCGTTTGGTTAGCATCGCCGTAGATGGTTGCGCTGTCGGGTTTGAGTTTGACACTGCAATGGCGAGACTGGAAACCCCAGGCGCAATGGAGTAATCTCCATGGCCGTGAGCCGCTCGGATTGGGCCGGCGGCCACGCGGCGACAAGGGGGTTCTGGCGCAATGCGAATAAAGTTTTCTGCGGCGCTGACGCTGGGCTTCTTTTTATCCGCAGGCTTTTTTGTTCATTCGATTCAGGCTCGCGATTCCTACCGTTCTGACAACCCTTTCATTGCGAGCGATTGCGACCGGGCGTGCCTGTACGGTTTCGTCGATCAATATATGGCGGCGCTGGTGGCGAAGGATCCGGCGCGCGTGCCGTGGGCGAAGGCGGTGAAATTCACCGAGAATAATGTGGTGCTGCAAATCGGCGACGGGCTTTGGGGCACGATCAGCGGCCAGGGTATGGAGGATCTGAGGGCGGCCGATCCCACGACGGGACAGGTGGCGTACTACGGCGTGGTGGACGAGCGCGGAAACAAGGCATTCTTCGCGCTGCGGCTTAAGGTGGAGGACCACAAAATCGCGGAGGTGGAGACGATTGTGGATCGCAAAGGCTACGGGCCGGGGCCGTTCGGCGACCCTGCGGCGCTGAAACCGGTGCCGGTGCTGCTCGAGGACGTGCCGGTCGATCGGCGGCGTCCGCGTGCGCGAATGATTGCGCTGGCGGACGGCTACTTCAATACGCTGCAATTGAATGACGGGCAGGTGTTCACGCAATTTACCGATGATTGCAGCCGCCGCGAGAATGGCGTGTGGACGGCGAACGATCCGCATCCAGACCCCAATTCAAATTATTCCGTGTACGGCAAGATTTCCTGCGACCAGGGATTCAAGCTGGGCAATTATCGCTGGGACGACCGGCTGCGCGCGCGTCGCTATCCGCTGATTGACGAGGAAAAGGGATTGGTGCTGGCCGGCCGGTTTATCGATCACGCAGGGCGGCTGGAAACGTACACGACGACGGACGGCGTGACGCATCAATCGCCGATGAAATCGCCGCACTCGTTTTGTTTTATGGAGACGTTCAAGATTCTGGACGGAAAGATACGGCATGCCGAGGCAGTGTTTATTACTGTTCCGTATTACATGCCGTCGCCCTGGGTGCAATAGAATGGTCCAGAGGGCGGATTTCTAGAAGGGGGCTGTTTCAATGGTTGACTTTTCCAATCAGCCGACGATGAAGGGATTTTTTGCGCCCACGCGTTTTGAGGCGGACGTGTACGACTGCGAAGTGATCGGGAAGGTTCCGACGGAACTCAACGGCGCGTTTGTGCGCCTTGGCGGGGACTGGTTCTATCCGCCTAAATTCGAGGACGATTCTCCGTTCAGCATGGACGGGTACATCAATATGTTCCGGTTCAAAAATGGGATCGTGGATTACAAAGGCCGCTGGGTGAAGACGCCGCGATTTAAAGCGGACGGCGCGGCGCACAAGCAGCTCTTTGGCAAGTATCGCAATCCGTTCACCGACGATCCGAGCGTCGCGGGTCTCGACCGCAGCGTGCAGAACACCACGCCGCTGGCATTCGCCGGAAAACTTTTCACGCTGAAAGAAGACAGCCTGCCGTACGAGATCGACTGCAACACGCTCGAAACGATCGGCCCTTACAATTTTCACGGAAAGTACAAGAGCCTCACGTTTACCGCGCATCCGAAAGTCGATCCCGCGACCGGGGAGATGATCTGCTACGGGTACGAGGCCGAGGGCCTGGAAACGAAGGATGTGTTTCTTTACACCATCAGCAAAAAAGGCGAGGTGACGCGGGAACTGCGCTTCAAAGTTCCCTACGTCTCGATGGTCCACGACATCAGCATGACCGAGAAGTACGTGATTATCCCGATCTTCGGGTTCGTCTCGAGCATGGAACGGCTGAAGGAAGGCAAAGTGCACTGGGGCTGGGACGACACCAAGCCCGCCATGGTCGCCATCGTGCCGCGCGACGGAGAGGCCAAGGATATTCGCTGGTTCAAAGGTCCTTCGCGCGCGACCGTGCACACACTGAATGCCCGCGACGATGGCGACAAAGTGATCTTCGAAGCGCCGATTTACGATTCGAATCCGTTCCCGTTTTTCCCGCCGATCGATGGCTCGAAGTGGGACCCCACCAAGGCGCGCGCCTACATTCGCCGCCAAACGTTTAATCTGAACTCGAAGGACGATGGTTTCACCGAGGAAAAACTTTTCGAGATGAACGTGAGCGACCTTGGGCGCGTGGACGACCGCTACCTGACGCAGCGTTACCGCTATGCGTTCACCGCTTATTCCGATAAGCAGAGGCCTTTCGACGAATGGAAGGCCGGCAATCTGGGCGGACGCGTAAGCAATTGCTATGGGCGCTTCGATCTGGCAACGGGCAAGATGAATTCGTACTTTGCGGGGCCCACGCACAGCCTGCAGGAAGTCTGCTTTGTGCCGCGAAAGAACGGGGTGGAAGGCGAAGGCTACATCATGGGCGTGGCGTCGAATTACGCGGAGATGCGTTCGGAGCTGATCATCGCGGATGCGCAACGCCTGGAAGAGGGCGATGTCGCGCGGGTGCTTCTGCCTTTCCGCGCAACGGCGCAGGTGCACGGCCGGTGGATGGATGCGGCAGAATTGCCGTTCGCGTGAGACGAAACATGGATGAGAAATCGCTTAGAGTCGCAGCGACGTTGACGCGGCGCACCTTCGTGGGCGTGATCGCATTGGGAGGAGCCGCGCTGGTCGTGCCAGGCGGGGCGCTCTTGGCGCAAGCTGAGCGAGCCGGAGGACGCGCTAGCCCGGTTGTATCGTTCCACATGGATCAGCCTTATCTCGATATGACGGGGACGGCCATCCCCTATTACCCGCCGCCCGGCGTGCGTTCAGGGGATTCGGCCTCAAGGCTTAGCGAGGATGCGTTTCGCAGTATGCTGCTTTAAGACCTGACCGCAAGTTCTGTCGGAAATCGCTGCCAGAGATTCGCTTTCCCCTACAACTTGTCGATTTTGGCCGCGAGGATGAAATCACTTTCCGTAAGGCCATTGATTTTGTGCGTCCAGGTAGTGACTTCCGCTTTTCCCCAAGAAAGAAGAATGTCGGGATGATGCCCCTGCGATTCGGCTATCTCGCCGACCTTGTTGACAAAAGTGAGCGCCTGCCGGAAATCGGGAAATGCAAACGCGCGGGTGAGGTGATGCGCGTCCACGACCTTCCACTGCGGCACCTGTTTCGCCAGGGCTTGAAGCGGCTCGCCGGCGAGGGGCGGTGTTCCCCCGCGGCAGGGCTCGCAAGTTTTCGCGGCTAACTCAGTCATCGTTCATACCCCCTGCCACCATTTTGCCATGCCTGAAGGCGCTGGAGGCGGATAGGTTGCGGCGTCCTCTACGGCGGGCGGTGAAGTTCTGCTATTCTCTCGTTCGCCGCGCATGGCGCGCACTTTCCCGGAGATAACCGCGGATGGCGGACGAAATTCAGGAACTTCACGAGCAGGCCGAGGAGGGCGCACATAATCCGAGTCTCGCGCCCGTAACTGTGACGATGGCGATTTTTGCAGTATTGGTAGCGGCAATTTCGCTGCTCGGCCACCGTGCGCACACTGAGGAGCTGCTACATCAAACGAAGGCTACCGACCAGTGGGCTTACTATCAGGCGAAAGATATCCGGCAGCACAGCTATGAAACGTTTCTGGACCAACTTTCTCATTGCCGCCCCGCAGAATTCGGATCAGGTGCAAAAGCTGAAGGAGAAATACGCGAAGGAGGTGGAGCGTTATCGAGCGCAGGAAACCGAGATCGAGGCTGATGCGAAGAGAGCGGAGAACGAAGTGAGTCTCGAACGACGGCGAGCGGACCGGTTTGATTTGGGCGAGGTGATACTGGAGGCGGCACTGGTCATCTGCTCGATTGCGCTGCTCACTCGGAAGCGACTTTTCTGGAAATTAGGCCTGGTGCTGGGAGTTGCGGGAGTGGTGATTGGGGCCGCCGGTTTCATGGTTCGCTGAAAACGAGGCGAGAAAACGGCCGGCTATCGCGGGGTGGGAGTGGCCGCGTATTTTTCGACGTACTGGCGGACGTAGGACGCAAAAACTTTTTCGAGGTTTTGCATCACCGGCCCGGGAGCGGCGGGCATCTTGCGGCCCGCGATTTCACCGACCGCGATCACGCTGCGATTCGTCGAGGAGATGGATACTTCGTCCGCGGCGTAAAGATCTTCGGGCCAGAGCGTGCGCTCTTCCACGGGAATACCCGCTTTCGGGCCAATCTCAAGCACGATGCTGCGCGTGACTCCTTCGAGGCAGCCGGACGACAGCGGCGGAGTGAAAATGCGGCCGCCGAACGCGCAAAAAATATTTGCGGTGGTGCATTCGGATACTTCGCCGCGCTCGTTGAGCAGAATCACTTCGTCGTAACCAGCCTGCTGGGCTTCGTTCAGATTCCAGACATTGTTGAGCCACGAAGTGACTTTCACGCCTGCTAACGGCGAGGCCGCATGGCGGCCGTGTTCACGGATCGACAGGCGCACCGGCTCGCGATAGGCGGGTAAATCGCCGGAATAAATCAGCAAATCCACAACGGGAAGATCCTCGTCGCTGCGCCAAGCTCCGGCTTGATTGTTGATCACGTAAATTCGAGCGGAGCCTTCCTTCACTTCGTTCGCGAGCAACACCTGAAGGAGACGATCGCGGACCTCGCCGGCTTCGAATGGAAAAGGGCAACGAATGCGTTCCGCGTTGCGCGATAACCTCTGCCAGTGACGCTCGAACGCGAACGGAATCCCGTCGATTACCTGGATGGTGGTGAAGAGGCCCCAACCGCTCAACAGGCCCGATTGGCCGGGGGAGAGCCGCACGTCCTGAAGGGGCAGCAGGCGGTTATTGTGAAATACGAAGCGATGAATCATGGGTATCCCCGCAAGTCAATTGTATCGCAGAAAGCGGCGGGGCGATGGAAGGTTGCGCGTGGGAGGTTCCGATTGGGACGCGGCGATTAGACGATTATTTCCCGGCATTTTCGGCGAGCGCCGCCACTTGCTGCTGGAGGTCGCGCGCTATTTCTTCAGCGGACCGCGTGTTATCGATTGAGATGGGTGGGCCGAGCGAGATTTTTATTTGGCCCCGAGGCGCGCGCCTCTTGCCTGCTTGCTTCAGCGCAAACAAGCCGTCCAGTCGAGCCGGAACCATCGGCGTGCCAAGCCCTTTGGCGAGGAGGCCTATTCCGGCGCGAAACGGAGCGATGCAGCCGTCTCGCGTGAGCTCGCCTTCGGGAAATATGAGGGCGCTCCATCCGCGGTCTACTAAATCGCCTGCGAACGCAAAACTTTTGCGGAAACCGGCTTGTCGCGGCAGGGGAAAGACATTGAACAGAGTGATTGCCGCGAAGTACTGCATCCGGCTGAGCAGCCTGCTGACGAATCCACTCTGCGGCGATGGGCGGTGCATCGATTCCAGGCGCTCTCCGTCCATCGATACGGCGAGGCGGCGGCGCAGGCGCGCAGGCAGAGCGTAAAGGATGAGAACGGGGTCAATAAAGGTTACGTGATTCGAGATCACAAGCACCGGCCCTTTTACATTGCGAAGATTTTCGCGGCCGATTACCCGCGGCCATCCGAGTATCAGGAGCGCGGGGCGAACCAGCATTGTGAAAACCGCGGCTCGAAGGAGACGCACTGGCCAGCTTTGCGGCCAGCGCGGATAGTGGAAGGATGCGGCGCCTCGCGAGGGCTGCGCGATCAGCTTTTCGAGAGCTTCGACGGAATTCGCCGAGGCAAATTCTGTTTCGCTCAAATCCACCTGATAGCGATCTTCCAGAGCGCTGAGCAGTTCCACGCGGTCGATAGAGCTTAGCTGAAGAGGCGCGGACTCGTTTGATGACAGGCGGCCGCGCGAAATTCCTTTGAGCAGCTCGCCCAGGGATCCGGATGGCGCCGCTTGAGCGGAACCGGATCGTTGGCCATCGAGGGCCGCTTCGGCGGCTTCTCGAATGCGGTTGAGCACCGGCTTTTGGGTCGGCGTGCGAGGAAAATCCGCGTCGGGCCAGACGAGCCAATGCTGCATCCGCTGAAAAGGAGCGAGGCGCTCGTTCGCACGCTCGACGATGGCGGCGGCGTCTGGATTACTCGCGGAATCTTTCAGCAGCAGCACGGCACACGGCTGGGCGTTGCCGTCACGCTCGACACCAATGACCACGCAATCGCGCACGGAAGGCTCCTTGCGCAGCTCCGCTTCCAGGTCTTGCGGGAAAATGTTCAGGCCCTCGGGCGTGACGATTACATTTTTTCGGCGGCCTTTGAAATAAAGACTGCCCGCCTCGTCGCGTTCGCCGAGATCGCCGGTGTGGAACCATCCATCGGCGTCCGGAACGGAAACAACGTCTCCGCGCTGCCAATAGCTCTGCGCGATATTCGGGCCGCGCACCAGGATTTCGCCGTCTTCCGATAATTTCATTTCCAGACCTGGCATGGCCTTGCCGATCGAGCCAGTGCCCAGGCGAAAGGGATGATTCAAGCTGACCAACGCAGTGGTTTCCGTCAGTCCATAGCCTTGGATCACGGCGTAGCCGAGACGTTTCCAAAATTCCTCGACGGCGGATGGAAGCGTGGCGCCGCCGCATACAATTGCCAAAAACTTCCAGCCGAAGCGACGGCGGATGGCGCGAAAGCGCCACCATCGCTTGAGGAAGTGCTCGCCCTGGGAAGCGCGGAAATCTCGCTGAAATTTTTCGAGGCGCGCGTGCGCCGTCAGGTCGCGCTTGATCTGATCCTGGAGCGATTCGAGAAGGCGTGGCACGGTAACAAGTACGGAAACGCGCTGGCTCTTCACCGCGCGAACCACTTCGGAAGGATTGAGCGTGTCCAGAAAAACGACGGTGGCGCCGAGAATCTGGGGGATGAAAATGCCGAGTAGCTGGCCGAAGACGTGGCTCAGCGGAAGCAGATTCAATATTTTCAGGGGATGAAAGAAGCGCTCGTAACGGCGATAGCGTCCGAATTCCTGCTCGATCGGCTGGATATTCGCGAGAATATTCGAATGCGTGAGCACCACGCCTCGCGGCTCGGCGGTGGTGCCCGAAGTAAAAACGATTTGGACGGGATCGCTGCCGGTAATTGAGGGTGAAGGGAACATTCCTTGCCGGCTGTTTTTTTCAGACTCGAAGAAGTCCTCGATTTGCATGGTTTGTGGCGCACTTCCGGACAACGCAAGGCCCTTTCCGAGGACAGCGAGTCGTATGCCGGCGAGACCGGCGACGCGTTCCGCGAAACCTTTATCGGCCGCCAAATCCATTGGAACGCACACAGCGCCGGTGAGCATACATCCGAGAAATGCAGCCACCCACCCGCCGGAGTTTTCGGCCCACAGGAGCACGCGGTCGCCTTTCTGAATGCCGCGCGCGCTCAGTTCCCAAGCGAGCGTGGTGGCGGCTCGATAAAGCTCGTCATACGGCCAGCGGATGGTTCGATATCCGCTCCTCCAAACGACCGCAATTTCGTCCGAAGGGCGCGAATCTCGCTGGAAGTATTCGAGGAGCGACGTGCGGGGCATGGCGCCCCTAGTGTCCCGCAAACCCCATCCACTTGCGAATGCTTAGACGAAATGGGGCGCCTGATTCGTGGTGGCAACAAACACTACTTCGAGCACGAGCAGCGGCGGAAATATCGAGGCGGAGCCCGGTTGACGCCTATCGACCTAAGTTGGCAGTACTGTTCGTCACAGGACCGAGGGCGAGGGATGCGGATTTCCGAGGGGCCTTCCCGTGAAATTCCGCCGGATTCTACGGGGAACATGGTATAGCTATTTCGGTCGGCTACATGGATTGTAGGTCGGCTTCGGAGAAAGCTGCCTGACCTGACACACTCAGCGCAACGGCATTCGATCTCGCTTCGATAGAGCAGAAGGCCCGCTTAGCAGCACCGGAGAATGTTTCCCGCGCCAGCGTGCTTTGGAGGACGTGAGGCAATGGGGCCCGTGCGGATACTGATCGTGGACGATCACGAACTTGTGAGGCGCGGCCTGCGCTCAATTCTCGTAACGCGGCCGGAGTGGGAGATTTGCGGCGAAGCCGCTGACGGAAGCGACGCCATCGAAAAGGCGCGAGACCTGAAGCCCGACGTAGTGCTTCTCGATATAACGATGCCCCATATGAACGGTCTCGATGCCGCGCGAATCATCCGCCGCGATGTTCCACGGGCCAAAGTAATCATCGTCAGCCAGTATGAAGGAGCCGAAATGCGAACCAGGGCGCTCGATGCGGGGGCCCAGGGCTACGTTTCCAAGTCAGACGCTGCGCGCCAGCTCCTCATCGCGATCGAGTCGCTTATCAACAATCACAATCCGGGCGTTGCCTGAAACATTGCGATGTTGCGGGGCGTAGTTCTACTTGCACGAGACTACGGTGCCGCTGAGGTTACGCGAGTGTGTTCCTTGACCGGCATGCAAGCGTCGAATACACTAGCGTTTCGCTTTACGGTCGCCGCGCCGTGTGTGCCGCCTTTGCCGCGTGTAGCGCCGTCCCGAAGGCAAACTACAATACATATGCACAAATTGGCAGTGCGAGGACGCCGCCAGAGGAGAAGGATCGTTGCCGAAACGCACGTTTCAGCCCCACGTACGCCGCCGTCATAAGAAGCATGGATTTCGCAAGCGCATGAAGAGCCAAGGTGGACGCAAAGTACTTGCGCAACGCCGGAAAAAGGGACGCCACAGTCTCACGCGAGTCTGATGGATCGAAGCTCAGCCTTCCGCGCGCCTGCCGTTTGGTGCGCCGCGCCGAATACGACGCGGTATATCGCGAGGGGCGGCGGCGCGCCAGTCGCGAGTTCACCGCATTCCTTCGTCCGAATAATCTCGAACTCAGCAGGTTCGGCTGGAGCATCAAAAAGGGTTTGGGAAACGCAGTACGACGCAACCGCATACGGCGCAGGTTGCGGGAAATTGTAAGATTGCATCGACGGGAGATTGCTCCGGGATGGGACATTGTAATTCATCCACGCAGCTCGGCGGCCACGGCGGATTTTTCGCCCATGGCGCAAGAACTGATGAAACTGCTCCCTCGAGCGGCCACGGCTCCAGGCGCGAGCGGCAAACAAACGGAGTAAATCCAGCAGCCCGGAAGGCCGCGGTCTGGATGCTGTTGCTGCTGGTGCGCTTCTATATCGCTTTCCTATCCCCGTTTCTTGGCGGGGCGTGCAAGTTCCATCCATCGTGCTCGAATTACGCGTATGAGGCGATCCGGCTTCATGGCGCGAAGCGCGGCCTCGCTCTGGCCGGCAAACGCTTACTTCGTTGCCGCCCCTTCACCAAGGGCGGATTTGATCCCGTGCCTGAAAATATCGTGGGCGTGACGCTTCCGGGAGAGATTCGGAGCGAAGCGCCGTGAGCGAGATGTCCGACCAAACGCGGGGAATCCTTTTTGTAGTATTGGTCGTAGCGATTACATTTGTTTGGTTTCATTTTTACCAGCCGCCGGTCCCACCTCAGAAGCCCATTCAAAATGTAGCTACCGCCCCGGCACACCCCACCGCACCCATTGCGCCGCCGCAGGCTGTTGCCAGCTCGGCCCCGGCAAAGCGAAAGGGCCAGCCCGCGAAGATCCCGACCGTACAAGCGTCGAATGAGAAATTCATCGTCGTGGAAAGCGGGCTTTATCGCGTAGAGCTTTCAAATAATGGCGCCGTAGTACGAAGCTGGAAATTAAAAAAATACTTCAACGACGACAAGCCGCCGCAGCCGCTCGATCTCGTCAATTCCGACGTGTCGGAGCAACTTGGTTGGCCTTTTTCGCTTGTACTTTCTGACAAGCAGCTTGAGAAACAGGCAAACTCCGCTCTGTATGAGATAACGGTCGGCGAATCACACACCGATATGCCGGGAAAGAGCGCGCCGCCGCCCGACACGCTCGAAGCGCCCGCCAGCCTAACGTTCCACTGGAGCGACGGCCACCTCGACGTGACGAAAAAGCTGAGTTTCACGCGGGACTATCAGCTTTCCATTGAGGCTTCCGTTTCGCTCGACGGCCAGCCCCTGCCTTGCGCAATCGCCTGGCGGGGCGGATTTGGGGACAAAGGCGTTTACAAAGCGTCGCAACAGGTTTCCGTTTTCTTCCAGCAAGGCGGCAAAGTAAATCTGCTCCAGTATAAGAAACTTGGCGTTACCGGCAATCAGAGCCAAGCCGTCGAGCAACCTGGCGCGATGGAATTTGCAGGCATCGAGGACCAGTTCTTTTCCGCGGCGTTTATTCCTGATGGCGGCAATCTTGCGTTGTGGGACTGGACCGACTGGCATCACTTCGGGCAGAACCAGCAATCGAGCGAACCTGTGGCGGAAATGGCGGCTGGATCGGACGTTCCCGGCCCGGCGAAACTGCACGCGTATATCGGTCCGAAGGACCTGGCGCTGCTGGCAAAGGTGCGACCGTCGCTGGAAGGGCTGGTCAACTTCGGATGGTTCAGCACGATCTCCAAGGGTTTGCTCTTCGCGCTCCAATGGCTGCACCGCTACATATCGAATTGGGGCTGGGCGATCGTGATCTTGACGCTGGTCATCAATTTCGCCGTTTTCCCTCTGAAAATGAAGAGCTGGCGCTCCATGCAAGAAATGCAGAAGGTGGCGCCGGAAATGAGGTCAATCCAGGATCGGTACAAAAAGTATTCCATGACCGATCCTCGCCGCAAGAAGATGCAGGAAGAAATTGCGGAACTCTATCAGCACCACGGCATCAATCCTCTGGCGTCCCTGGGCGGTTGTGTGCCCATGCTGGTGCAGATGCCCATTTGGTGGGCGCTGTGGCGAGTGCTGACAGGGGCGATCGAGCTTCGGCACGCACCGTGGATCTTCTGGATCCGAGACCTTTCCGTGCGCGATCCGTATTATATTCTGCCAATCGCCATGGCAATCACGATGTATCTGATGACGAAAATGACGCCGCAGACCGCCGCCGTCGATCCCGCGCAGCAAAAGATGATGACGCTGATGCCGCTGATGTTCGCGGCCTTTTTCTTCACGTACGCGAGCGGATTGAATCTTTATATGTTCACGAGCAATTTGGTGGGCGTCGGCCAGCAATGGTATCTGAACCGGACGCGGCCGCTGCCCTCGCGAAGTAAATTCAAAAAGAAGAAAGAAGCATGAACGACCAAGAGCGAATCGCGAACGTGAGAAGGACGCCATCCAAGGAATTTCCGCGCCGGGAGCGCCCGCAACCCGCGCCGCCGCTGGACGCGGAGAAAGCCGCGGGTGAGCTAAAGAAGTTTTTGGACCTGGTTACCCGGGAAATGGGGCTCGAGATCGAGAGCGACATCTCCGTGGCGCAGAGTTCGGAACCAGGCGCCCGTGATTCTGACGTGGTGGTCACGTTTCGAGGCCCGGATCAGGATTTGCTGTTGGAGCGCAATGGAGATCTCTTGCTGGCGCTCGAGCACATCGGGCATCGTTGGCTGCGGCTCGATCCGCGGCTCCACGATCGCGTGCGATTTGATTGCGGGGATTATCGCGCCACGCGACTGGCGGAATTGAAACTCTCCGCGCGCGTCGCGGCACAACGGGTACGCGAGACGGGCGAGCCCTTTCGCTTTAATCCCATGTCGTCGCGAGAGCGCCGGATCGTTCACCTGGAACTCAACGGCGCACCCGGCGTTCGCACGATGAGTGACGGCTCCGGCGACCGGCGGCAACTTGTGATTTATCCCGCAACGAAGAAGTGACGCGCGCAGGCGTCCTTTAGATTTCCAGCGCGTATCCTTGCTTGCCCACGTTAATGCACCGGGTGTTTCCGAGCGTATCGGTGAGGCCGGCCGTTTCGTGAATATGCCCACAGAAAAGATACGGCGGCCGAGCCTTTTGAACCCATTCGCGGAGCGCCGGACTGCCCGCATGTTTTCCAGGCGCGTATTCGTCGAGCTTGGTGCCGGCCGGCGGAAAATGAACGATGAGATAAAGCGGATTGATCCCATCGAATGATGACAGCGCGCGCGAAATCTCTTCTTCGGAGTATTCGCCGGGCGTGTTGAAAGGCGTGATGTTGCTGTAGCCGAGCCCAGCCAAATGCAATTCACCGCCGGCAGAGCGGAGCGAACGGACTTGGCGATGAAAATCGATAAAACCGAAGCGCTGGCACAAGGCTCGCGTGTCGTCATGCGTTTCGTGGTTTCCCGGGAGCACCCAGAGTTTTGTGCCAAGCGGCTTGAGAACTTCGCCGCAGCGATCCAGTCCCTTGCCGAACGTGGCGAGATCGCCAGCGTCAATATACAGGTCGGCCGGCAGCGCGACGATGCGTTCGAGCGCGCGAAGATCGCCGTGAATATCGCTGAAGATCAGAATTTTCACGGTGAACTCCTGGGCGGTGGCGGTGCAGGGGGCTGCGGCACAATTTGCCTCAAGCGGCGCGTAGACATGCCGTTCGTCAGCCATCCTTGCTCGATCAAATCGCCGGCGGAATCGAAGACCACGCGATAGGTAAAGGGCTGCGGGCTGCGGCGCTGGCTGTTCGAAAAGTGGTTTTCGCCCAGCTCCACTATATGATCGCCGTCTTCCGTGAAGCTACGGATGGAGGGGAAACGCGCGAACTGCCAATAGAGCTTGACGTCTGGCAACGCGAAAGCCCGGACGATATAAGGATCGGGCGGAGAATCGGGGACGAATCGAAAATCAGTGGGGCCGGGAGTCCTAAGATCGAACTGCGCCTCGTACAATCCATCCGGAGATCGAATTGCGTCACCCCAGTCCAAAAGCGACGGTGGAATCGGCAGTGCGCCCATGCGAAAAATCTCGATGTGGCTGCGGTCGGCGAACTCTTTGGCGCGGAGCAGAGCCGCATGGTGCGCTAGCGCGCAGCCAAAAAGATACGCGATGGCGACTACGGTCCCGGCCTGGCACCACCCAGCGCGCGTTACCCGGAATCCCCAGCCCTTTATTGCCGGAAGGAAAATAACGCCCGCCAGAATAACGCTTACCAAGGCAGCTACCCAGAGGCGAAAGGGATAGCTAGCGGCTTTTGTTAGCAGCCAGGCGGCCAAAGTGCCCACGCTAAACCAAATCCATACTCGCCAAGCTCTCCGGCGGCTCTTGCTTGGATCGCGGGGCGCATCAGGTCGAGCGTCGGAATAAATCCAGGGAAGCATCTGCGGCAGCAGCAAAATTGCCATGAACGTGAGATCGATAATAAACAGCAGGTCCCATGCCACGCGCCTGCTCGAGAGCGGGTACCACATGCGCGTGCCGAAAGACGTCATGCCGTCCAGGATGATGTGGCTCGCAATTCCAATGCCGTAGATCAGTGTGAGAATCGCCAGCGGCGGCGATTCGATATTTCGGAATTGCTCGCTGCGTTTTTTCACCCACGGGACTGCGAGGCGCGTAAGAAGCGCGAGCAGAAACGCAAACACGGGCAGCGCCACGAAGGAATGCGTAATCGCGCGATGGTATTTGACGATTGCAAGCGGGTCGCGCGAAATGATGTCCGCGGTTACGTCAACGTCCGGAAAAACCGCGCCGAGTGTTGCCGCGAATACGGCCACTCGACCGTAACGTTCCGAAAAATATCCCTTGCCAAGCAGCGCGCCCGCGATTCCGTGAGTTACCGGGTCCATAAGGAATTCGAAACCGAAGCAGTGTACACGATTCAATGTGAGTACGCGATGTTCGCGCGGACACACCGAAAACTCAAAACAGCGCGCCAAGCGCTAGAATGGCCATGTCCGCAAACATGAATACCAATGGAAATCGAGTACCACCAGGGCCCAAGGGCCTGCCGTTCGTCGGCATGGCGCTGGACCTGCGCCGCGATCCGCTTGAGGGAATGCGCCGCATGGCGCGCGATTACGGCGATATCGTTCACTTTCAGGTGATGAGGCAGGACCGCATTCTGCTGAATCATCCGGATTTGATCAATCAGGTTCTCGTTATCCAACAGGGCAAATTTCACAAGAGCGAACTCACCAGAAGAATTACCGGAAGAATGCTGGGGCAGGGATTGCTGATCAGCGAAGGCGATTTCTGGCGGCGACAGCGCCGCCTGGTCCAGCCGGCTTTCCATCGCAGCCGAATGGCCGAATACGGCGCCACCATGCGCGAGCTCACGCAGGCTCACATTCGTGGATGGCGCGACGGTGAGGAACGCAATGTGGGCCAGGAAATGATGACCCTCACTCTGGACATCGCAGTGCGCACTCTATTCGACACCACGCTTCCAGGAGAAGCGCGCCAAGTCGGAAGGGCGATGACCTTCCTGATGCGCTACTCGCTCCGCCGCCAGCGGCTGCCATTTCGGATTCCGGAGAAATGGCCCACGCCCAATAATCGGCGCGCCGATCGCGAGCTCAAGTTCATCGGCTCGATTGTCTACCGCATCATTTCCGAGCGCATGGCCGAAGGAAACTCGAATCACCACACTGATTTGCTCGCGCTGCTGATGGGAGCCATGGACGAAGACGGCAGCCAAATGACGCCGCAGCAGCTCCGCGATGAAACGATGACGCTTTTCATCGCCGGCCATGAGACCACGGCGCAGATGCTTTCTTGGACATGGTTCGCGCTGAGCGGAAACCCGTCCGCGGAAGCGCGATTGCACGAAGAACTCAGCAGTGTGTTGGGCGGGCGTTCGCCGGAGGCTGCGGACTTTCCCCGCCTGCCATACTTGCGAGCCGTGATGAATGAAGTCCTTCGCCTCTATCCGCCGGCCTATATCCTGGCGCGCGAGACGGTCGCGCCCTGCCAAATCGGCGGGTATGAGTTGGAGCGCGGATCGACGGTAGTTTTGTCGCAATGGATCACGCACCGCGACGCGCGCTATTTCGAGGACCCTGAGGCCTTTCGGCCCGAGCGCTGGCTCGACGGCCTCGCAGACCGTTTGCCGGCCGGAGCCTACTTTCCGTTTGGGGCAGGCCCGCGCCGGTGTGTCGGAGAAGGATTTGCACTTCTCGAGGCGGCAATCGTGACGGCAACGCTCGCGCAGCGTTTCAGTTTCCGGCTGGTTCCCGGCTACCCAGTGGTAGCGGAGCCTCTGGTGACGCTGAGGCCGCGTCAGGGCATTCAGATGACGCTCCACGCGCGCTCGTGAGCGAGGGGCATCTGCCGAGGCGGACCGTGCCCTAGAAACCCCCAAAACTGCCCGTTCGCCATAGACGATTTTTCTTTGCACCAACAGGTACTTGCGCGAATACGACCCCCGGTGTAAAGATTTTCCTTGTATCCTCGGACTACGCACACACGCCACGTCTCGACAAAAATCGTAGAGGCACGTTTTAGTGCACAAATTCGCCTGTCCCGCCGTGCGCCCAGGGATCGTACGCCAGCGAGTAGCGGATTCGCGCGGAGATCGGCGGGTGGTCGTAAAACAAGAAAACATCCACGGGATTGGGCGCAGGGTCAGACAAATCCACCTCGCCAAGAATCTGAAAGGCTTGCGCAGCAACCTCGCCCGAGTCTGGTGTTAGCCCATGGGTAACTTCGAGGCCATATTGATCGGCCTGGTGTTCGTAGTGACGACTGATCGCATTGGCAAGCGGATTGTTCGCAAACGAAAAGATCGTGAGCAGCAACAGCAACGCGGGAAACGCAGCCCAGTCGCCAACACCATGGATTTCCCAGTTGGCACCCCACCGCGCCAGCACCCACGCAATCGAGAGATACCCCAGATAGAACAACCCCAGCAAAACCGCGCCGCCGAGCGCTAGCCCCTTGGGGATATGGTAAAGCACGTAGTGCCCGGTCTCATGCCCTGCCACAAATACGATTTGTGGCGTGCTCATCTTCGCAATCGTTGTATCCCACACAACGATCCGCTTGGAGGAGCCGATCCCTGTCACGTAGGCATTCAGCTCCGTCGATTTCTCCGAAGCGCCCATCCAAAACATCCGCTGCGGCGGAATGTTTTCGCCGGCGCGCTGCACCATCTGCTCGAGTGAAGCCGTCAGCGCCGGATCCTTTTCCGTGAGCGGCGCGAACTTGTGGAACAGCGGATCGATCACCAGCGGTTGTATAAAAACTCCCAGCACGGTGAGAAGCAGTGAAACAATCCAAAACCAAAGCCACCAGCGTCGCGGGCTTTTTCGAATCGCCGCGAAGAGTATCCATATCACGATGATTCCGATGATCACCGCAATAATCTGGTTCTTCGTCCAGTCCCAGCTCCACGATCCCCAGCCCTGAACGCTCAGCCCGAATTTTCGCGATACCCAATGCTGGCCGATGTCTCCAGGGCTTTCCAAAAAGGCAATCGTTAGCAAAATAAGAGGGGAGAATATTGCTGCCTGCAAAAATCGGTTCGAGGACGTTTTTTCCGCCCAGGCACGGTATTGGGGGGCGAGCCGCCATTTGAGGATCACTAGCAGCACAACAATGGAATACAAAAACAGTACGATTTGACCCCAAAATTCAATCTGCGCCAGATGGCGCGCCTTCCGATAGAGGTCCGGAGGTAGGGTGTAGGCGGTTACTTTTTCTTCGCTATTTTGGGGCGTGGAGGCGGCAGACGGATGAGTGGGCTGTGTCGAGTGAGCCGCAATGCCTAGATAGCTAGCGCCATGATAAGCAGAGGGAAATTTCGGTGCCGATATTCCATTTGCCAATTCAAGCGAGCGTTGCTGCCTTGGCGCTGGAAAGAAAATCAGCAGAAGCGCCAATGCCGAGCTGGAAAGGATCGTCACCATCGCTCCGCATTGGTTCGATTTTGATCTGAAGTGAAATGCAAACGAACTCCTGTCACTGTCATCCACGGCTCGGACAACAGGTCCGACGGGCTTGCGAATTATGCCTACCTTCGCGCGTAACCCAAACAGGAATTTCTAGCGATAACAGAAGAAATTTTCAGTGACCTCTTTTGCCGGGCGCAATCAGTACAGCGTCACCTTGAGTGAAGCCGCGAATGTGCTGATGCTTCAAGGAGTCCGACCCGCTTTTTTAGTACATGCCTCCCATGCCGCCGCCATGGCCCGCTCCTACAGCGGCCGTTTCCTCCTCTTCCTTGATGTCAGCGATCAACACTTCGGTGGTCAGCATTAGGGCGACAATCGAGGCGGCATTCTGCAATGCGAGCCGGGTGACCTTGGCCGGGTCAATCACGCCCGCCTTGATCATGTCCCCAAACTCACCGGTCTCTGCATTGAAGCCGAAGTTGTCCTCCTTTGAATCGCGCACGCGGCCGACGATGATCGCCCCTTCGTGCCCCGCGTTTTGGGCAATTTGACGTGTGGGTTCTTCAAGGGCGCGCTTCACGATGTTCACGCCGATGGCTTCATCGTCGTGAAGTTTCAGCTGCTCAAGCGCCGGGATGCAGCGAAGCAGGGCTACACCGCCGCCGGGAACGATGCCTTCCTCGACCGCGGCGCGTGTGGCGTGCATGGCATCTTCGACGCGAGCCTTCTTTTCCTTCAGTTCGGTTTCGGTTGCAGCACCGACTTTGATCACGGCCACGCCGCCTACGAGCTTGGCGAGACGTTCCTGCAACTTTTCCTTGTCATAGTCCGAAGTGGCGTCCTCGACCTGCGTTCGGAGCTGCTTGATGCGGCCCTCGATCTCGTTGGCTTTGCCAGCGCCCTCGATGATCGTGGTTTTGTCCTTGTCGATGATCACTTTCTTGGCGCGCCCGAGTTCTTCGACCTTCACGTTTTCGAGCTTGATGCCGAGATCCTCGGTGATGGCCTTGCCGCCGGTGAGGACCGCGATGTCTTCGAGCATTTCCTTGCGGCGATCGCCGAAGCCGGGAGCCTTCACCGCAACGCATTGCAGGGTGCCCCGGAGTTTGTTCACGACGAGGGTCGCGAGCGCTTCGCCCTCAATATCTTCCGAGATAATCAAGAGAGGCTGGTTGACCTTGGTGGTCTGTTCGAGCAGGGGCAGTAATTCCCGCAAGGAACTGACCTTCTTTTCGTGAATCAGAATGCGGACATCTTCGAGGACGCACTCCATGCGTCCCGGATCGGTGACAAAGTAGGGCGAAAGGTAGCCGCGGTCGAATTGCATTCCTTCGACCACTTCGAGCGCCGTTTCCATCGTCTTCGATTCCTCTACGGTGATAACGCCGTCCTTCCCCACCTTCTTCATGGCGTCGGCGATGATCGAGCCGATCTGCTTGTCATTATTGGCGCTGATCGTGCCAACTTGAACGATCATGTCGCCTTTTACATCCTTGTGCAGTTTCTTGATCTCCCCAACGGCCACTTCAACGGCCTTTTCGATGCCGCGCTTTACTGCCATCGGGCTTGCGCCAGCCGCCAGCGTCTTCACGCCTTCGCGAAAGATGGCCTGCGCCAGCACGGTCGCTGTGGTGGTGCCGTCTCCGGCGACGTCGGACGTCTTCGAAGCAACTTCCTTCACCATCTGCGCGCCCATGTTTTCGAGCGGGTCGTACAGTTCGATTTCCTTTGCCACCGTCACGCCATCCTTGGTGATGATCGGTGCACCGAACTTCTTTTCGATGACTGCATTGCGCCCTTTAGGGCCAAGCGTGATCTTGACCGCGTCGGCCAAAATGTTGACCCCGCGCAAGATTGCCTGTCGTGAATTGGTACCCGTTACAATTTGTTTTGCCATGTGACTTTACCCTCCCGGGTGTCTGCAACCTTATTCCGGTCCACAATCTTGGATCGGAGAAACTACCTCTTGCTGGATGCCGCTTTGGCGATACCGCTGACTTTCGCCAGAATCTCTTCCTCGCGAAGGATCAGATATTCCTGTTCATCAATCCTGATGTCATTGCCGGTATATTTGCCGAACAGGATGCGGTCCCCGGGTTTTACGTCAAGGGGAATGCGTGCGCCCTTCTCGTTAAGCTTCCCGGCGCCGACTGCGATCACTTCCCCTTCCTGAGGTTTCTCTTTGGCCGTGTCGGGGATGATGATCCCACCCTTCGCGGTTTCCTTCTCTTCCAGCCTCCGCACTAATGCGCGGTCATGCAATGGCGTCACGTTGATAGTCATTGGTCAAATCTCCTTCGATTCTTTCTAAAATTCACCAAAGTCGCATTCTTACCGCGGCCGGCATCAAGGCCGGAACGCTTTTAAATTGTCCTGGCGCGCTGTTTCCAGATCGTCGGCTGCCTTTTTCAGGCGAGCGAGTTCCACTTCTGGAGCGTTCTGCTGTTCCTGCTTCACGGCTGCTGCACTGGCAGCTTTTGCCTGCTCATTCAACTGCTTTGTAGATATGACAAGCTGGAAGGCATTCAGAAAGGGGGTGCGCGAAAGAACGACGGAGTATTGCAGGTCTTCCCATTGAGCGATCGGCGCTTGCGGTGTGCCGTAGCTTGTGTTCGCGAGAGATGCAGGCGCCGCCACGATCGTTACGGTTGCCGGACCATATTTCGCGGAGATGGCTCTTGTCATGTCTTCCGCGGTCAACCCTTCCGTCGTGGAGCTATCGTAGGTCACTACCATTTTGTAGAGCGCGCCATTGTAGAAGGAAAATAGAATCTGCTGGACCGGATCGACGGGCGTGGAGGATTGGTAAGATGGCAGGGGCCACCACGTTAGCTCCTGGATCAATACTGGACTTTTATAGATTACGCTGGCATCCGCCGGTTTCTCGTTAACCTGCCTTGAAACCGCGATCAAACTTGTTCCGAGCGAAAAGTTCCGGTATTTAGAAAGGTCCTGAGTGTAAGCCAATGGAACCAATAGCAATATCGCGGCAACGCAAATCACTATGTTTCGTGCGGTTTTCATTTACGATCTCCTTCAAAGGATAACCGGAGCGGTACTTTGGACCCGCTTGTTGCCTCTTCCCCAACCACCTCTGCTCGCGGGCTTCGTCTGCGCTCACTCAAGCCGCGGCGAGGCTCTGCTCCACCCCGGTATCGAATCTCCTCGCGCCCGAAAAAGAAAATGCTTTTCCGCACGTGCCGGGAGCACGCGTAAACGGTGGTGTAAGGCACCCCAAGGAAATGTTTCGGGGTCACGCGCGTGACTTCCAGGGAATTGGACTGTCCTAATTTCGGATTGGCGAGGATTCGTTTGACGGCTCGGCGCACAGTCGCGATTCCGTCATTGCCGAAAACAGTCGAGCTGATTTCACCCGCGAAAGAGAAAAATGTCCACCCTGCGCGCCCGATCTCTCGACTCAGCTTGTCTCCATCGAAATTCTTGACCAGTTTCCAGCCGGGTGCAAAGGGCTCAGTCTCAGGGTGCACGGCTTCCGGCAAGAGTGCATCGTCATTGATAAGAACAGCGCCTGCGTGAATTGTGTCTCGCACCAGATCCTCCTTCATGGGGCTCGCGGCACGCCGTCTTTGCCCGACGTTCTCGGAGTACCGAACTCGAGCGCCGCTCTTCCCGCGGCCTGATTCCCGCCTAGACCAAGGAAGAGCGGCAATCCTTCGTCCTAGTTGCCTGCGTGTTCTTCCGATTCATTCCGAGGTGAGTGTTTCTGCAGCACCGAAACCAAGAGACGGCCAGAGAGAGGAACTTTTGCTTCGCCGTCGATCACGATCTGTCTCGCCGTGAACTTGCGGCCATAGACGTCCGCCGTGGCGTCGTCATCGGGCCGAAGCGTGGAGCCTTCGAGGGAAATGCCGGCAAAGAGACCACGCGAACGTGAGTAGCTCAGAACCTCGGCTCGCATGTACGCATCCGTGTTTGCGGAGGCGTCGCGGCCCACTGGGCCTGCTGCCACCGACGCATCGCCGCCCAACTTGACTTTGCTGGCGAGAATGGAACTGGCGCCTCTGTTATTCATGATCAACAGGACGAGATCGGTAGCCTGGCCGCCGATTTGAAATCCAACACTGCCGCCTTCGAGCGCGAACATCGCTGGTGCGCCCCACGGTCCCCTGAAATTCTTGCCGGTGCGACAAACCATAGCTCCGCGGCCGTAGCTTGCGCCGACGATGAACGCTGCCTTCAGGACGGAGGGAAAAACAATGACGCACTCGGCCTTGTCGATTACCTGTTGGGGGATGTCCTCCGGCGTATTCATAATTTCCCGCATCACGACTCCGGCATTGTAGAGTCGCTTTTGTTCTTTGTTGTTTTCCGCAAAAAGTGGCGCGGTTGCGATCAGACCCAAACACACAACGAGAATTGATTTACGTATCATCGCTGACCTCCATGATCAGAATTGCGCCTCGGCAGATTTCCCATCTCCGAAACATTTGCTTGCGCGTACCAAGCGCTACCAGCGGATGCCGCTATTCCCAGCACAGTCAGATTGAACTTGTTAGAGGCTCGATATCTGTCTGGTTAAGCACACATTGCCACTATGGTTCCCGGGTTCATGGATAAGGCCCGGCGAGGCCCCGAACTGGCAAGAGTGGACGAAAAGCGACTGCGCGCAGGGCCTAGGCCAAAGAACAGCCAAACGCATGGAATCAGGCCCGGAAGCGACAGCGACTAGCTCGGTTTTCGGAGTTCGCTTACAAGTCCCTTGGCCTCTTTCATCCGTTCTTTATAGAACGCCGGGCTCAAGAACGCCTCTTTGTCTCCGGGCCGCAAGTGCTGCTGGACGCCCTTCTTCGATAGGAATAACGCCAACGCCATGTACGTCTTGATTTCTTTTTCCAAGAACTGAATCGCTCGTCGTTTAGACTCGTCCATTTTTAGCCTCCGGCCGGCAATTCGCCGTCTAGTTTCGTCGACGCATTGACCGACGGCACCTCCCCTAGAGTCGACCGAGGAGTAAGAGGATGACAACGACGACAAGGACTATTCCCACGCCCCCAGTGGGGAAATAGCCCCACTCCCTACTGTGCGACCACCGGGGAAGAGCACCTACGAGAGCCAAGACCAAGAAGACGATCAAGATGGTTGCGAGCATTGTGTTCTCCTCTCTTCTGTACTCCGCCAACGTACGAATGTAGCTTTCGTTTCCTAACACCGGGGCGACCCGGCCGCATTGCGTTCGAGTCGCCCAGTGAAGGTGGATCGGGACGATAGTTAGAGTACGACGTTGATCGAAATGCGCGTTCCCGGATAGGACGGGTTGCACAGGTAATATCCGCCATCGATGTAATCGACGTAGACGTCATCCGTGTAATACCAATCGACCGGCCACGGCTGAACAAATCCAAACCAATAGCCACCGTACTGGAAGCGAGAATATCCGCCGACCAGTCTTGGGCTGCCGATGCGGAATTCATGCCCGCGCCCAAAGTTGGAGCGGAAGCGATCGTCAGGGATGTGACCTCTGCTCCTGGCGCTGAGTCGCAGTGCCGGCTCGGCTCGTTGTCTCTGCTGCTCATCCGCAGTTCGCTGAGCGTGTTGTTGCCTTTGCTGAGCTTGCTGCTCTCGGGCTTGTTGCTGCTGTTTGTTCTGATCCTGCTGCTGTGCACGCCGCTGTTGCTGCTGTTTGTTCTGATCCTGCTGCTGGGCGCGCTGCTGTTGCTGCTGTTTGTTCTGATCCTGCTGCTGGGCGCGCTGCTGTTGCTGCTGTTTGTTCTGATCCTGCTGCTGGGCGCGCTGCTGTTGCTGCTGTTTGTTCTGATCCTGTTGCTGTGCATGCTGCTGTTGCTGCGGCCTTGCGGACTTTTCCTGGTGCTGCTTTTCAGGCTTAGCCTGCTGATCCTGTTTTCCCTTGTGCTCCTGCTGATCTTGCCGTGCATAAGCCGGAACACTAACTGCGAGAAGCAGAAGTAAAGCTGTTGGGCCAACAATAGTGATACGTCTCATAGGTGTTGCCTCCGTCCCTGCGAATCTCCTGCGCCAGGCGCTGACCACATCTGGCGTGCTAATTGCTTCCGAGCAACCGTTTACGACCGCAGTCAGTCCTTTTCCCCTTGGTTCCTTCAGGTTCACTTACGTCCCGACGCGAATTCGGGACAGGGAGTGAAATACCCCGAAGATGTTCAAGAGCCACAAAACTGTCGCGATGACTACGACGGCGTTCAAGATGGACTTGATCGTTCCCTCCATCGGGATGAAGCGATTGACCAGCCAGAGGAGAACCCCTACTACCATCAGAACTATCACGATTTGAAGTAAAGGCATGTGCGTTGACTCCTTCTCTACCGAAAGCCAGATACCCAGGCCTGCCCGCAACTTCGGGCCGATCTCTATGTTTGTGGGAGAATTCTAATGACCGCGTGGAGGCGGAGCCGACTATCGCGGTCTTATTCGTGCGGAAATCCAGGACTCGTTTTTCGTTTGCGCCTGCCTACTTTTCCCACGAACGACAAAATACTAGGTGGCACAACCTCATGTCTGTCCGGTTGCGGACATATTTACAACTAAGCGAGTCGAGTCAGCAGCGAACCAACCTGCTCAACCGTGCTTTCGCCGTCAAGAGCCGACGCTCGGGCTCGGACGCTGATTCATCCAGAAGTTCGAGAAGTGTTCCCTTTGGGACAGATCGCTTCAGAGGCGGATGGTACCTTCCAAAGAACAGTTTCCGCTTCAGGAGTTCGTCAAAAAGGAGGCTTTGATATGAACCGTACTTACGATATTTTTAGGATACTTCCTGATTTCGCGCCTCTATGGGTTGACGCCGTGGTTGGTCTGGAACAAGCCAGGAAGCGCGTGAATGACCTCGCCGGAGTTGAGTCGGCGAAGTACTTGATCTACGATTCCCACATGGCGACATTCATCAAGCCATACCCTGCCGGCGTGGCTGTTCACGCGGCAGAAATAGGAGATAGCCTTTGAGGGCCTCGGAATTTTTCCGGTATGGCACTACGCTCTTTGTTTTGTGAAGTTTCACCGCTTCAATTTTGTCGCATCTTCGTAAGGGAGTTCTACGATGCCAACAACTAAGGTCGCTCCGAGAATTGCTACGGTTCGCGTTGCTGGGAAAAGGAATGGGAAGGCAGCATTTGACGCTGAGGTTTTCCTCGAATCGGCGGGTGTGGCTAGAAAGATTGTTGAGTTTCCACGAAAGGCCACCATCTTCGCACAAGGGGCTCCCGCCAAGACTGTCATGTACATTCAAGAAGGTGGGGTGAAACTATCGGTGATCAATGAAGTTGGCAAAGAAGCTGTCGTGGCGATGCTGGGCCCTGGCGACTTTTTTGGAGAAGGTTGCCTCGCAGGACAGCCAATTCGAATTGGGCTGGCCACCGCGATTACGCTGACCACGGTGCTTGTGATTGAAAAGGATGAAATGACGCGAATCCTCCATGCGGAGCACGAATTCTCCGATCGCTTTATTTCTTATATGCTCACCAGGAACATCCGAATCGAGGCGGATTTGGTCGATCAACTCTTTAATTCCACTGAAAAACGCCTGGCCCGAGCTCTTCTACTGCTTGCTCGATACGGTAAGGATGACCAGCCTCAAAAAGTTCTTACCAAGGTCTCGCAGGAGACGCTGGCGGAAACGATCGGTACCACGCGCTCCAGAGTTAATCTATTCATGAACAAATTCAAGAAGTTGGGCTTCATCAAATACAACGGCGGCCTTCAAGTCAACAGTTCGCTCCTAAGTGTTGTCCTCCACGAATAATCGAGTGCCTAAGTGTTTAGCGCTCTCGGTTCTGTGGGCGTCGTTCAAACGCTGCGCATCTGTCACCGCTTGACAATATTGAACACTCCGCGGGACCGTGCTAATCTGCGAACCATGTCGGCAGCCCGACGTGTTTCCATTAGGGGCCGTCGCCGTGTGCCCAGAGGGAATCCAAGAAGCCTTGCTTTCGATGCCCAAGTGTTTCTCGACTCGGCCGGGGCAGCGAGAGACGTCAAAAAGTTTGAGAGAAGGGAGCTTCTCTACTCTCAAGGTGATGCGGCTGAGAGCGTCATGTACCTGCAAGAAGGCGGTGTGAAGCTTTCCGTCGTCAATGAAGCCGGCAAAGAGGCGGTCGTCGCCATTCTCGGACCAGGAGATTTTTTTGGCGAAGGCTGTCTGGCAGGTCAGCCTATTCGCATGGGGACGGCTACCGCCATCACGCCTAGCACCGTCCTTATTATTGAGAAGAATGAAATGTTCAAGGTGCTTCACGAGCAGCACGCCCTCTCCGACCGGTTCATCACTTTCATGCTGGCACGGAATATTCGAATCGAGGAGGACTTAGTCGACCAGCTATTCAACTCGAGCGAGAAACGGCTTGCCCGCACTCTTCTCTTGCTCGCCCGTTACGGTGAAGAAGACAGACCCCACGGACTACTCCGGAAAATATCGCATGAAACGTTGGCAGAGATGATCGGCACAACGCGTCCGCGGGTCAATTTTTTCATGAACAAATTCAGAAAGCTTGGTTTCGTCAAGTACAACGGCGGTCTTCAGATCAACACTTCTCTTCTGAGCGTTGTCCTGCACGACTGACTCAAATCGCGGTGATCTTGATGACGGGACTGAAAATTACGTTGTTGATTTGGAAATTTGTGTGCTTGAGGACTAGTTTGGGAACTGGTTGAGCGCACGCCCCCGTACGGGCCGATTCCCATGCATGCCGCCATTGCCGGGAGGACCTTCAACCTCCTTGTGAAATGTGATCGCGATCGCGGCCAGATACGTTGCTCTTTCAATCAATTGGAATTCGTCGAGAGAGGGGTTGCGCGGAACGCAACAATACATCTCCAGCGATCCAAGCAGTTCGTGATTCCCAGCAACAACGCCCGCAGAACAGAAAGGATACAAACCAAAAAGCGATGCGTTGAGCGCAACTGCGGCGAGATAGCTTGCGTCGTCATCTCGTAGGGAAATGAGCGAAACCAAGTTGCCAATCTGATAATCGAGAGCACTGCAGATTTCATTCAGGACTTCCGGGAGGGACGCGCAGGCGGAAATCGATTGAAGGATATGCTCTTCGGCCCCCAGCAGAAACTGGGTCCGTTCGCCGGAATTTGGATGCGGCTGGCGTTCTTGAGGCCGACCGCGCCGACGAAAGCGATGTTCGTCCATTGCACCCTCTCCCTTTCAAGTCGTATACATTATGGATTCAGCTCAGTCCGGCCTGAGCCGCTCTTGACCGTGTGTGTTTCATGGCATAGAGGGCCGCATCCGCTGCGTATAAAAGGGCTCCAATGGTCTCAGCATCCTTCGGATAACTGGCGACTCCTACGCTGACGGAAAGCGCTGGCTCTTCAGTATCCTTCGCAAGAAGATCACAAATTCGTCCTGCCACCAGTGTGGCCGAAGCTGAGCTTGTCTCCGGGAGGACCAGGGCAAACTCGTCTCCGCCTTGCCGCGCTGCGGTATCTACCGACCGACTGCAGTCAGCCAGGATCTGCGCTAACCTGCAGAGCGCCCGGTCCCCCATCAGATGACCAAATCGATCGTTGATCTCTTTCAATCCGTCGAGATCGAGCAACAGAAGCGAGAATTCCCGTTCCGTGCGCTTGGATCGGCTGATCTCCGCATGCAACACCTCGAAAAGCCGGCCATGATTGGCCAAACCGGTCAGCGAATCCCTCAAGACCTGACGACGCAGATGATCCTCAAGACCGCGCTGTTCTGTAATGTCGACAACAATTATTTCGTAGCCGGCAAAGTCTCCAAGATCGCTAAAGACACCGCGGCCGCTGAGTCTGGCTTTCAGAATCGTGCCATTCTTTCGCTTCCACTCTATTTCGACTGGTTCGATTCGGGCTGACTCGGGCGAGCTTCCGGGCAATGGCTTCCCCTGCTTAAGATCGAGGACGATCTCAGGCGCACCGTCCGCCGCCAAAAGCTCCTCTTTAGTGGGGTAACCAAGCATGGTCAAGAGAGCTTGGTTGACGTCGAGAAACTTTCCCTCCGCATCGCACCTGCATATTCCGTAAGCGGGATTTTCCACTAGCGCGCGATACCGCGATTGCGAGTGCCGCAAGGCCTTTTCTGCCTGTTCCAGCTCTACGCGCAGGCTCTTTTCGTTCAGGGCCCGGCGAACGGCCATTGGCAAGTGAGCAATATGCTCTTGCTCAACGTAATCGAAAGCGCCATGGCCCGCGAGCTCCGCCAGGGATTTACTTCCCGGGCCGGTGGTCACAAAGAGAAGCGGAATCTCTTGCACAGTCTGATGTAGAAGTAGCAAAGCCTCAAAGCCTTTCCAACTCGCGTTTGGGTACTCAGCCAAGACCACATCATAGGTTCGGGAGCGGAGCTGTTGCGCGCACTGTGCCAAGGTCAAAACTACGTCAGCGCTCACAATAAACGGCGCTTTCTTCAGCTCTTGCAGGCACTTGTCTACTACCTTTGCGCCGCCGTGGACGAAAAGTACCCGGATAGAGCGGCGTCTGTGAGAAGCCGTGCCCTCCGTTGGGAAGTTCGCCAGATCGAACTGCAAATCGTTCGGCATTAGGTCTTAAGCCCCAAGCTGGATCAACCACGCCGCCTAGAGAGAGCCGGCTGCGCGGCTAAGAGGTACCCACTTCCCCTTCACTATAAGCCGGTAAGAAAACGCAGTCTGTTCACTTTGGGACACCCCGACATGAAAGCAACCCCAATGAAACGCAGGGGGTGGCCAGATGGGAACAGTGTCTGTTGCAGAAAGGAACGAATCCAACGTGTGCGAATTAGGACAGACCGGCGCCGTTCAGATCCAGTAATGTCACTTCGCAAGTAGCGCTTATCTTCCCTTTTCCGCGCTATCTAGGGCAGGGAATGCAAAAACAGTTCATTCTGCTCGGCATCCTTCTGGCTAGTCATCTGTCAACGTCAGCGCAAACTCTCGCTCCAGAGATTGCCCCGGCGCAAGGCCGGCTTTCGGAGACCGTGCTTATGATTCGAACGGGACCGACACCGCTGCTCGCGGCATCCTTCCTGGTGCCCGAGAACCTTGGAAAATCCGGCGCGCCTTTCAGTTACCGGTTCGAGGAGGCTTACGAGCCTGACGGGGACTGGGAGAGCTTACCGCTTATGCGTGAGGTTAAGACTCTGTTTCTCACGGAGTCGAGCCTGCAGCTCGTTCAATTCTGGAGCGGACGTCTGCAATTTAATGGCTTTACGAGCACGCTTCACATGCAGAACGTGCAGTTTGGTCCCTCAGCCGCCGGTGGTCTGCAGGACTTTCGTCCTCCGCGCCAAAATTATCCCGGCGGGCCGCGATCGGTCGATCTCTACGGCGTCAGCCTGAGCTTTTACTTCGGGCAGGACGCGCACATCCGACGTCCCACGCAGATATGGAGGCGTCTCGCGCAAATTGTCAGCGCCGTTCAATAGTCTGACCAGATCCATCGCCAAAAGTTGAGGGTTTTCCTTCACCGCAGCGCCATTTCCGGACGCCGTTTTCATAAAAACAGGAACAGGCTGTAGCACCTGAAGTAGAGGTGTGTGCGCAAGAGAACAGAAATCGACTTTCCCCGGTTCTAGAATGGAATTGAAGGTGGAGCTTCAACGTGATTTCCAGCGGCCAATTCGCCCGCTTGATGTTTATCTACTTCGCCGCTGCGATATGCACTTCGGCTCAGACACAGAGCGTCGTTCCTACAACCGCAGACATCGTTGCTCGGATGGCGAAGGCTCAGGCCGAGAACCGCGATAACGTACACCCATATATCGTCACGCGGGACTACAAACTATTCGGCCGTGAGAGTTCTCTTGGGTCCAAGTCCCACGTGATTGCCGAGATAACCGTTGTGCCTCCGGACTCCAAGGAATACATCATCGAAAGTGCCAACGGATCCGGGTTGGGAGAAAAAGTTGTTCGCAAAATGCTCGACGGGGAGGTTTCGTTTGCAAGGGATTCTGGCTCAACCGACATCACGCGCAAAAATTATGATTTCTTGCTGGTCGGCAAGGATTACCTGAACGGTCAGCCCTGCTATGTGCTCCGGCTACTTCCCAGGCGAAAGTCCAAGGACTTGCTGCGGGGAACCATTTGGGTGGATGCCCATACCTACCTACCTCGTCGCGTCGATGGCGAACCTGCAAAGAGTCCGTCTTGGTGGTTGAGGGATGTGCGCCTTGTCCTAGTCTACGGCAATGTCGGCCCCATGTGGCTGCTGACGTCTTCGGAAGCAACGGCCAACGTTCGAATGCTCGGACGGTCCACCATGGTTTGGCATAACGTGAGCTATCGATTGGGCGAGCTCACTTCTGGAGCTTCCGTGGCCCAGACCGCGATTTCAACGGACGAGACAATCGCCGAGGATCAATGGTGATGTGGCGGTTTCTCAGGGCGGAGGTCGACGTCGCAATACCGGACTCTGGCCTGCTCGAACGCACGACATGATCAAGCTTGAATGAGCGGAGGAGGCGGCATCTGGTCAGTCAGCGACGTTCATGATTTCGAGGGAGAGCCCACACCTCGTCGATTGAATAAGCACCGGAACCATGCGCGCTTGCGGCCGGTGATATTATAAATATCACGCTGGTTGCTAAAGGTTTCACCCGTTGCTATAGCTTCCGCATCCCGAAATCCTCTTAGGGTCGCCGCATACCCACATACGCCCACTATGATGATCGTTAAAACCCACCGCCGAATAAAGCGATCAACTGTAACAATCGGGGATTAATATCGCTGATTGAATGAAACGCTCGGAAAGTAGCTGTGAGGATTTCGGTGTCTTGTTGACTCGGACTCGAATTGGCGGACACCAAAAGTACACAGGCCCCGGAAATCACCCGGGGCCTGCCAATTATACTGCGATGTGTTTATGGGCGTGTTGTCATGGGAAGACTTTGAGATACGGTCCCGACGGTGGTTCCGATCACGTCCCCCGATACGACCATTTCTACACGACGGTTTTGCTGTCGTCCTTCTGCTGTATCGTTGGATGCAACGGGTTGAGTTTTTCCGAAGCCCTGAGAGGTCATTGACGCCGCTGGTATGTTTTGGCTCGCCAGGTATTCCATCACCGAACTGGCGCGTCTCTCCGAAAGTACTTGGTTCATAGCATCGCTGCCGACGCTGTCCGTATTACCCTCAATGGCCAACTTGAGATCCGGATAGGCGAGAACAATTCCCGATATTTTGGCCAGTTTTTCACGCGCTTCTGGGCGAAGCGTGTACTTGCCGGTGTCGAATAGCACGTCGGACAAGTTCACAACAAGACCGCGAGCGGTATCACGAGTAGTAAGGATGGCGTTGAATTGCAGCAGCAACTTGGCGCGCAGTTCTTCACGATCACGCACGGCTTGCTGGAGCTGCTGATCTGATGTTGCGGCCGCGGCTTTATTTCGCTCTGATTCCGCCTCCGCGTCTCTTTGTCCTTGTTGGGCATCCGCCGTGGCTTGATTGGCATCAGCCGCAGCAGCACGATTCCGGTCTGATTCGGCCTGGGCATCCGCCGTGGCTTGATTGGCATCAGCCGCAGCAGCACGATTCCGGTCTGATTCGGCCTGGGCATCCGCCGTGGCTTGATTGGCGTCAGCCGCGGCGGCGCGATTCCGGTCTGATTCGGCCTGGGCATCTCGCTCTTGTTGCTGTGCCGCCGCGCTCGCCTTATCGGCTTCCACGCGCCGATTATTTGCGATGTCGGTGGCCGCGTCGGCGTCCGCCACTCGATTGGCCGCTGCGTTCCTGTCCGCGTCCACGCGATCGGCATCGATCCGTTTCACCGCGATTTCACGGGCGTCGTCCGCCGTCTGCACGACTTCGCGCGAAGTGGAAATAAGTGCCTTCTTGTCGATGTGCTTCATTGTCGCTAGACCATCGGCTTGCTTCATCTGAGCGACAGCATCCCCATAGCTGGAGGTTGCGTTCTCTTCGGCGCCGGCCGACTTAGCGATACGCACCGCATTACGCGCCTCATAGAATTCGAGCGGCAATTTGGCGCTCAAAACCACGGGATCGAACTTATAGCCCGTTGGAATGTACCCACCCCGGTCAATAAGCTCATACCGAGCATCCACCTCTTCGCTTGTACCTTCCGTGTCTGGTCTAATTTCATTTTCGAGGACCACTGCATTGCTTGGACGCCTCACAGCGTAATAAGGCTCGGCAGTCACTATGAGGGCAAACGCCTGGAGGTCCGTTGTGACATCCAGCTTGCTGCGATGGTTATCGCCAACCAATACTTCGCCCAGGTTAACGGACCGACCTTCGGGCGAAATCGCCCACATTACATACGTGAGATACTCATTGCCAAAAGCAGTTGGTCTATCGAGCCCTGCGAATTCGGCGTCGATTTTTATGGCGCCGCGCTTGCTCTCCACCCGCGCTTCTCCTGTCGCTGCTGGCATCAAGTCGGTACCCCGGAAATTTATCTTTGTGCTGCCGTTGCGGTGCTCATATTTGACTGCATGCGTAGTCCGGCTGACTACGCTCACCCGATACGTCGCCTTCGGATTAGATTCGTTCGAGGTCTCGGATTGGGCCTGAGCTAGCGTCGATGCGCTCAAACCCATGAGTACTGCCAAGAGTACTGCTGAAATCTTCATGGTAAGTCTCCTTGAAAAGCTGCGTGGCGCTAGTATCGGTGCTTTGCGATTCTGAATACTGTCCGTTAAGGTGCCTTTTATCTCGAAGTACTCAGCTCGGCAGTGGCGCGTTTATCAGGATCTGGGCGACCCTTGAGGTTTTTCAGCTGCTTGCGGTAACCCGTGAGTCTCTCGCGTGCACAACTCAGAGGCGAGCAGTATAGTTCCGGAATGACACTAGCTACTTTTGCCAAGGATCCATATATCGATCGAACGTTGGCCAGAACCCTTCCGCAAAGCGGTATGGTTTCGCAGGCGGCGGCGTCCAACATGTTCTTGGCTTTCTAGGAGAATTTGCCACCGATCCCGTTCATTTCCCAGAACGCGGCCCGGCGATGAGCATGGAAATATGGCAACATCCCTTTATTTGGGGCGTAAAATCGACGTTTCCGGTGATCTGAAAGGTTCGATGAGAAAACCTAAGACTGGTTGGCGGAGGAGGTGGGATTCGAACCCACGAGACCCTTTCGGGCCTAACGGTTTTCAAGACCGCCGCCTTCAACCGCTCGGCCACCCCTCCGGAATTAAGTTCGTTCAAACATTGTAGCTTGCTAATCAGCTTCGCCGGAGATATTTCGTCAATCCGCAATCGAGGCTGTCTAGTTACGAATCAGCTTCCCAGCACCTTTTTTTTGCGTGTCAGCCACGCAAATGGGTCTACAGTCCCTGTCAGAACTATCTAGTAAGAACCACGGCGAACACGTGTGTTTTGCGATAGAGCTTTTACTCGCCCAAATCATCGCCCCCCTCCTGTTCCTCATGTTGTTGCCTCGAAGTCGCGTCTCACAGTCTCGTTCTGGGCTCGGCCTGCACACGGCGGGTTGCAACTTGCAGGTGGCGTTATTGCATCCATGTGATCGACTGTCTTGCGCCCCGCCACCCTAACGGATTGCGGGCAAGCGGGGCGCGTGTTAGGCTCGGCTTTCTCTTTTCCGTTTTTTCTCGCAATGCCCAACGAGGCTCTCGCGCAACTTATCGGCAAAATTGTGTTTTATGCCGCGCTGCTCGCGGTTTTGCTCGCCGTGTCGCAGTCCGCCGCCGCTCAAGCTCCCAAAAAATCCGCGCCGGGCCTTTTCACCAGCGGCGGCGAAGCCACCCTGGAAGCGGACCAGCAACGCGAATCCGGGAAAGTTTTCTATGCCGATGGGCACGTCGAGATCCGCTACGAAAACGCCCGGCTTCGGGCCGACCATGTTGAATATGACAGCGCCTCCCAAATCGTCACCGCGCGCGGCCACGTGCAGCTCGATTATCGGACGCAGCATGTGGAGGCCGATGACGCCCGCTATGAATTGCGCACCGGCCGCGGCACTTTTCACCACGCTCGCGGAACATTCGCCTTGCAGCGGCGCCCCTCGCCCACTTTGCTCGTTAGCCCCAATCCGCTTTACTTCGACGCCGAGGAAGCAGACCGAGTGGACGAAAACACCTATCGCGTCCGCAAAGTATGGCTCACAGTCTGCAAGCCGGGGCGGCCCGCATGGAAGTTTTACGCCAGCTCCGCCACGGTCAGGTTGCAGAAATCCGTTCACATCGAGAACGGAGATTTTCGCGTTTTTTCGGTTCCCGTCCTGTACTTGCCCTACGCCACTCTTCCCGCCGAAAAACGCCGCGAATCGGGCTTCATGGTTCCCGACGTGGGCGACACCACGCAAAAGGGCTTCGTGCTCGGCGACTCCTTCTATTGGGCGCCGGTGGACTGGATGGATACCACCCTTGGCGCCTCCTATTTCAGTTCGCGCGGATGGAGCCAAAAGGGAGAGTTTCGGATGCGGCCCTGGGAAAGCGCGAACCTTGAGGCCAGCTATTTCGGCGTAATCGATCGCGGCCTCGAACAACAGAACGCTCCGCCGCTCAGGCAAGGAGGTCACGAAGCGAAGCTTCTGTTCACCTCCCTGTTGCCCGATGGATGGCGTGCCGTCGCGGATTTGGATCAGCTTACCTCGCTCACCTTCCGCCTGGCATGGTCAGACACGTTTCGCGAGGCGGTTAACTCCGAGGTGCGCAACACCGCGTTTCTGACCAACAATTTCCGTGGATTCAGCGTGAACTTTGCGGCGCTCAGTTACCGAAACTATTTGAGCGCAACGCCCCAAACCTCGATCACTCTGCGGACTGCCCCCGAAGCCCGGATTAGCTCCGTGGACCAGGCTTTTTTCAGCAAGCTTCCGATTTACTTCTCTTTTGACGCGTTCACGGGAGCCGAGCACCGCGGAGAAAATGTGACGCCGTTCGAGACCCCCGGCTTTGTCGAGCGCAGCGAATTCGCGCCCAGTGTCACAATCCCCCTGCACTGGGCCGATTGGCTCAACGTTACGCCGAGCTTCACCTTTCGCTCCACTTATTACGGCGCACAACTGCGCAATGACGCTTTCCTCGCCCAGGGATTATTTCGCGACACCGAGGAGCTTTCGGTTGATATTCGTCTGCCGATTTTCGAGCGCGTCTTTGATGACGGCGATACCAAGTGGAAACATGTGATCGAACCGGAGATCACCTACAATTACGTGAATGGCGTTAATGATTTCGGGCGTTTCATCCGTTTCGACGAAGATGAGACTCTCACCGATACGAACGAAATCGAATATGGCGTTACGCAGCGCCTTTTTCGCCGTGCCGGAGCGGGTGTAGCCGACGAATTCGTTACCTGGACTTTGGCGCAGAAATATTTCTTCGATCCTACGTTCGGAGGTGCGCTCGTCCCGGGACAGCCCAATGTCTTCCAGACCCTCGACGCGCTCACACCCTTCGCTTTCGCGGACGTTCCCAGGCACTTTTCGCCTATCGTCAGCGACCTGCGCGTTGATCCCGGAAAGCGCTTCGATACGGAATTCATCGTCAATTACGATCCGCAGCGTAACCGGATGACCGCCATCGGCACCCTGCTGAAACTCAAGCCATACAAGGAAACGTTTCTCACGCTCGCGCACTTTTCCACGTTGAACCTGCCGCTGAACCCCTCGCCTCCTCCGCCAAATTTCGAACAACGCTCCAATCAATTGCGCACCCTCTTCGGCTACGGAGATCAAAACCGCGCGGGCTGGAATCTGATGATGGGAGCCAGTTACGATTTCACCCAGCAGGCGTTTCAAAACCAGATCGTCGAGGTCTCATATAACGGCTCGTGCTGCGGTATCGGTTTTGAGTATCGCAAGTTTTCGTTCGGCACGATCCGCAATGAAAATCAGTACAGCGTCGTATTTCGCATCGCCAATCTTGGCTCGGCCGGCACTCTGCGAAAGCAAGAAAAAATATTCTAGCGGGATTACATGACCCTAACAGCAGAATCCGAGCTTGCTTTCCTTTCGATTGAAGAAGCGGCCTCGCTGCTGAGACGCAAGGAACTTTCGCCGGTCGATCTCGTGAACGCGTCGCTCGCGCGAATCGAACGCTGGAATCCCGAGCTGCACGCCTTCCTCACCATTCTCGCGGAACCCGCGCGCCGCCGCGCGAAGCAGGCCGAAAAGGAAATTCTCCGCGGCTCGGATCGAGGCCCTCTCCATGGCATACCCATTTCGCTGAAGGACAATTTTTACACGCGTGGCATTCGCACCACCGCCGGCTCAAAAATTCTGTCTGATTTCGTGCCCGAAACCGATAGCCACGTTGCCAGCCGCTTGGCCCGGGCGTGCACAATCCTGCTGGGCAAAACCAACATGCACGAATTTGCCTACGGAATCACCGGCGAAAATCCACATTACGGAAGTTCGCGAAACCCTTGGGCCCTCCAGCGGATTTCCGGGGGTTCAAGTGGCGGTTCGGCGGTCGCCGTGGCCACGGGGATGGGATTCGCGTCCGCGGGGACAGACACCGGGGGCTCCATTCGAATCCCATCGGCTTTGTGCGGAATCGTGGGGTTGAAGCCCACATTTGGGCTGGTAAGTGTTTCGGGCGTCGTACCGCTCGCCGTGAGCTTCGACCACGCAGGGCCGATCGCGCGGAGCGTCACCGACGCGTGCATCCTCCTGGAATCAATCGCGGGGAAATATCCGAAGGGCGCCGTGCGTCCCGATCATCGAAAGCTCCGTGAGAACACGGCCGCCCGATTCCGCCTCGGCTGGCCCAAACACTTTTTCTTTGACCGGCTCGACGATGAAGTGCGGCGCCTGGTCGAAGCCACTGCGAAAGTCTTCCAGCAGCTGGGCGCTGAAATCCAGGAGGTTTCACTGCCTCGTCTGGTGAACTGCGTCGGTCAAGCGACGAGCGCCGTCGTCGCGGAGGCGAGCCACTATCACGAATCGCAAGGATATTTTCCCGCGCGCGCCGCGGAGTATGGCGAGGACGTTCGCGGACATCTCGAGTGGGGTCACAAACTGCTCGCGGTAGACTATCTTCGCGCCGTGGAAGCACAGCGCGATGTGGAACAGGATTTTGCCTCTGCTTTCGAAAAAGTGGACGCCATTGTCGCTCCCACTTCCCCCATTACTGCCCCCCTGATCGGCGAAAGCCAAGTCCATGTCGCTGGCCAACGGGAAACGCCGGTTCGCGCGGAATTATTGCGAATGACTCGCCCCTTCAATCTCACCGGCCATCCGGCAGTCTCCATCCCCTGCGGATTCTCGCCGCAGGGCTTGCCTTTAGGTTTGCAGTTGATCGGCCCGCGCTGGAGCGAAGCGCAGCTCCTCTCCATCGCCCTCGCCTACGAACAATCCACCACCTGGCACCACCGCCACCCCACCCTAACCTGAATTGGGCCAGCAAGCTTGCCCGTCGGCCTCAGCCAGCTGAGCTGCCACGCCCCATCCCCGCGCCGTCATTCCGAGCGGAGTGTCCCGTGCTTTTACCTTGCGCGAAGCGCCGGGACACGCAGTCGAGGAATCTCTCTTCGATGATCGGTCATCGCTCACGCAAGCGTTTGGTTTTTAATGTAGCTCACCCCGCCTTCACGGGGTGAGGGTTTTCGCACTTCGATTGTCGATGCAGCTTCGAACGAGCGGCCAACGCGCGCGTTGTTTTCCCGTAGGGGCACAGCATGCTGTGCCCGGCAAACTTACTTGGCTTGGTGTACTGCAATTCGACTCGCGCAAACAGGCGCGTCGTCGTTTCGTCAGGGGCGTAGCACGGCTGCGGCGCTGCGGCGCAACCGTGCGTCAGCGACGTGCTCGCTCCCAACGCGCCTCTTGTGGAGTGCGGCGGCTCGCCGCCGCTGTCTGCCGTCCGGGCTTGCCCGGGCGTGCTCCTCACCTCAACCCAGAGCCGCGCGGTTCTTCAATGTAAACCATCCTCTGCTTCAGAATTGGCGGCTCTCGCGTCCCCTAAAGCTATGAACCAAAAACCAATAGTAAGCGTCTAATGGATGTGGGAAAATGCGCGTTTGTGCGCAGCCCGGCGCTACGGCCTGATACGTAGGAAGCGTCGAAAATAGGAAGGTAACCGGATGGAAGTTTCCATCTTTGGCGTATTTCTCGCGGGCGTGATTTCGTTCCTTTCTCCGTGCGTTTTACCCCTCGTGCCCGGATACGTTTCCATGCTTTCGGGCGTGGGTGTGGAGCAGTTGAAGGAAGGCGAAGGAGGCACCGGCAGGCTCCTGGGCTTGGCCTTTGCATTCGTGATCGGTTTTTCGGTGGTTTTCATAACCCTGGGCGCTTCGGCCAGCGCGGTGGGCTCGTTCATGTTGCGCAATCGCACCCTGATCGCGCCGATCGCGGGCGCGCTGATCATTCTTTTCGGACTGCACCTGGTCGGATGGCTGATCAAGATTCCGGTCAAGATAGGGGCCATCGTGGCAGCGGTGCTCATTGCAATCGGGCTGGTACTCAATGTGCGCTATGGAAATACGCTTGAGATCAAGCCGGTGCAGTTTTACGCCGCGTCGTTAATTTTTCTGCTCGGACCTTCAATGACGCGCTGGCTGAACCGGGATGTCCACCTGCGCAATGTCGGTGGCGGCAGCCAGCCCGGAATCGTGAGCGGATTCCTGCTGGGCTTCGCGTTTGCCTTTGGATGGACGCCGTGCATCGGTCCGATCCTCACCAGCGTGCTCGCGCTTGCGGCTACAAAGGACACCATCGGCCAGGGTATCTTGTTGCTGGCTTTCTATTCAGCGGGACTGGCGATTCCATTTTTGCTCACGGCAGTGGGCATCGGGCGCTTCCTAAAATTCTATCAGCGCTTTCGCAAACACCTTCACACGGTGGAAGTTTTCAGCGGAGTGCTGCTACTTGCCATCGGCGGGTTGATATTCTTCAATGAATTGACGTTGCTTTCGCAACATCTAACTTTTCTAAATCGCTTTGTGAAGTAAGCGGAGTCCAGGATGAATCGGGTCTACAGCGCATTTCTATCAGCAATCGTAATCTTAGTGGCCGCGGTGAGTTTTTCCGGATGCACCAGCAGCAAATCGTCCGGCAGTTCTTCTGGAACCACAGCGGCCCCTCTAGCCGACGAGCCGAACGTTACGTTCAAAGATTTGCAGGGCAATAGCGTTGCGCTCTCCAGCTTCAAAGGGAAAGTTGTTCTCGTGAATTTCTGGGGCACGTGGTGCGAGCCTTGCCGGGGCGAAATCCCCATACTGATCAAAATGCAGCAACAATACGCCGGCAAAGGCTTCACGGTCCTCGGCGTAGCCACCAATGACGACGAAAAAGCCGTTGACCCGTTCATCCACCACACGCAGTTCAACGTCGATGGTCATGAGATGACCATGAACTATCCGATCGTCATGGGCAGCGATGATATTTCAACGAAATTCGGCGGTTTGCTCGGAATGCCGACCAGCTTTCTGATTTCGCGCGATGGCAAAGTCATTAAGAGGTATATCGGCGCGTTCGCGAACGGCGACGAAATCAATAAGCAAGTGGAGAGTCACCTATGAACTTAGTCAAAAGCTCCCGCTATCTCGCAATGCTGTCCGCTTTGCTTTCAATCGGCGCGATTGCGTTGGCGCAAGACGTTTCAGCTCCGAAGAGCGCCGCCGAGGTTGTGAAGGCCCACCCGTACGTTTCTCTGGAGCCTGTTCCGCGCGGCAAGGAGTTCGAGGCTGCTGTGGTCGTCCAAATTGCCGAGGGCTACCACATGAATTCACACAAGCCGTCGGACACCTACCTGATCCCGACCACGCTCACGCCAAAGCTCCCTGCGGGCATTCGTTTAGTCGACACCGCGTATCCGCCAGGCAGCCTCAAGAAGTTTGCCTTTTCGCCCGACAAGCCTCTCGATGTTTACAGTGGCAGCGTTACCCTGCGTCTAAAGCTTGTGGCAGAAAATAGTGCCGCGATCGGCACCACGACGATACCGATGACGCTGCGCTATCAGGCGTGCAACAACTCCGCTTGTCTTCCTCCGGTAAAAATTCCCGTAACCGCCGAGTTGCGTGTCGCCGCCGCTGGGTCAGCGGCCAAACCCGTCCATTCCGACGTTTTTGCCCCGTCAGCGCACAATTAATTGGACGAGTTTGAAGCATCAGAAGGGTCTAACTAGAAGCTCTTACCGGTCCGAAAACGCCAATTTCAGCGCGCTGAGACCGCTCCCAAGGCCCGCCTGAGCCGTGCCACCACGCGCTCCTTGCCCAGCACCACCATGGTCTCAAAAAGCGGTGGTGCGACGGCCCGCCCCACAATCGCCACGCGCGTGGCGTTGATGAGCAAACCTGCTTTGACGCCTTCGGCCGTTGCCAAGGCGCGCAACGCCGCGTCGCACGCGTCGTGGTTCCAATCCGCGAGGCCTTCAAGGGCATCCGCCAGCTTCGCCAGCATTGCCGGCAACCGCTCGTCCTTCCAGAATTTTTGCCGCGCCTCCGCCTCGTAATCGAAATCGTCGGTGAAAAATGCGCGCGCCCACGTCGTGAAATCGCCAAGCAAGCGCGTCCGCGGACGAATCAAATCCACCGTACGCGCAAACCACGTGTGGTCGCGGCTTGCCTGCGATCCTCCCCACAGCCCCGCCCGCTTGAGCTCCGCTTCGACGTACGGCAGCAGCTCTTCTACGGGAGGCTTCTGGAGGTATTGGGTGTTGAACCATTCGAGTTTGGCGCGATCGAATACCGCGTTGGTGCGGCTCACACCGGATAACGCGAAGCGCTCGATCAATTCGCTTGTGCGCATGAACTCGGAATCGTCTCCCGGTGACCAGCCTAGCAGGGCCAGGAAGTTGCGAAAGGCTTCCGGCAGGAAGCCTTCTTCGGCGTACGAGCCCACGCTCGTGGCGCCATGGCGCTTGGAAAGCCGCGTCCGGTCCGGTCCCAGAATCAGGGGCACGTGTGCAAACACCGGCGGCGTTGCGCCGAGCGCCTGATAAATCAGCGCCTGTTTCGGAGTGTTGGAAAGGTGATCGGCGCCGCGAATAATATGGCTGATTTGCATTTCGATGTCGTCCACCACCACGCTCAACTGATACGTGGGAATGCCGTTGGAGCGCAGCAGCACGAAGTCTTCTATTTCTGAATTCTGCACTTCGCGCGGACCGAAAACAGCGTCTTCGAATTTCGTAACACCCTCGCGCACGACACGGAAGCGGATCGCGCGCGGTACGCCGGCATGTTCCCTTTCGGCGCGCTCATCGTGCGAGAGATCGCGGCACGGGCATGGGGCAGCTTTGTAGGTTTTTGCGCCTTCGTCGTCACCCTCGCCTTCGCGATCTTCTTCGCTGGACGCTGCGTCACCTCCTGCGTAGGCTGCGGCCTTGCAATAGCACGCGAAAGCCGCGCCGCTGGCGAGCAAGCGTTCCGCTGCAGCGCGATAAAGGGGAAGACGCTGCGACTGGTAAATTGGTTCTCCATCCCATTCAATTCCCAACCACCTCAATCCTTCGAGAATCCCCTCCACCAATTCAGGACGATTGCGTTCAACGTCCGTATCTTCAATTCGCAGAAGAAGCGTGCCTCCCTCGCGCCGAGCGTACAACCAGTTGAAAAGCGCGGTCCGCGCTCCTCCCACGTGAAGATATCCGGTGGGGGAGGGCGCAAAGCGAACGCGAGGTTCTTGGGATGGAGTCATAACCCTTGTCTTCTGTGGATCCGAAGCGATTCATCTTAGCGGAACGTCACGGCAAAATCGAGGCACTCCCGTCAGTACGCAGTACAGACATGCAAATGGACCGCCTGCAGAAAGATGCTGATTCCGCTGGCCCAGCAGAAACACGCCCGATAGTTCGGAAGACACTCGGCCCCATTCTGGCGAGCTGCGAGACGCCGGCGTCAGTTGACTAGCAGCTGCATTTGGCGCGCTGCCAGAAGAAACGCACCCACGCCAAAATCATACGTCGTGGTGGCTGTAGTTGGGCCTGGAGCGCCAGCCGTTGGCTGCACATAACCCAGCAGTCCTGAAGGTTGAATCGCCGTGTTCGCGAGGAAGTTCCAGGCCTTCTGGACTACCGGCAAATAGGTATTCTGATCCAGGATACCGTTGTTGAGGCCCCACGCAAGCCCATAGAGAAAGAAGGACGTGCCACTGCTTTCGGGCCCGGCGTAGTCCGTCCCGGTAAGGTCCGAGTTCCAATAGCCACCGGGCTGCTGGCGCGCGGCCAGTGCTTGCGCCATGGTAGTGAAGGTGCTGAGGTATTCAGCGTAGTGCGGATCCGAATTCGGAAGCACGGACAGTACTATCGCATGGGCCGCAAAAATCCAACCGTTGCCGCGCGACCAGTGAACGGACGAATTTGTGTAGGTGCCATCTTCCCACCAGAGCCCGGTCGTCGAGTCATAGAGCGGCACCGAGTACTTTCCATAACTGTAGAGCGCGTACATCTTGGTGTAATAGTTTGTATTGTTGTAGATGGAGCCGAGTTCAGCAAAGTCAGGCATGGACATGAAGATCGCATCGATCCACGTCCACTCGTTGTCGACGGTGCTGTTGACCATTCCACTGATGCTATCCGTAATGCCGGTTAGATCTGATGAGTTGTTACTCAGCTGGTACAAACGAATATAGGGTTGTCCAGCCGCCTGGTAATCGGGCTGGGTGGCCGTATTTCCACCTGGACCTTCCCCGCAAGCCGCGCTGCAAAGACTATAGCTGTTGTTCGCTGCCCAGGTCTGCGCAAAGGTCAGATAATTGGCCTGTCCGGTGGCGTCGTAAGCTGCCAGATCCCCCATGAAGTAAGTCGCTTGATCCCAGTCAGCGTCCCCAGGTGTTTCGCCGGCTATCACGATCGTATTGTTGTTAGGGATCCAATAATTGTTCACATTTTCGATCGCCGCCACCACCTGCGCTTCGGTTGGCAACTGAAAGGGCAGCACGGTGAAGTTCACGCCGTTGCTGGTCGTCTGCCCAACCGTTACAAGCACGTTGCCCGAAGTGGCTCCCGACGGCACCGTCACCATAATGCTTGACGCGCTCCAGCTTGTGACTGTTGCCGCGGTCCCATTAAAGTTGACGCTGCCCTGGGCTGTTCCGAAATTCGTCCCTGTAATCGTCACCAGCGTCCCTATCGGCCCACTTGTTGGGCTCAACATCGAAATGCTCGGGCCTGCCGCCGCGGCGTTTACCGTCAAGATCGCGGCGTTGCTGGTTGCGCTGCCGGCGCTGTTGGTCACCACGACGGTGAACTTCGCGCCGTTGTTCGCGGTGGTTTCCGCTGGGGTTGTGTAAGAAGATGACGTTGCTCCGCTGATCGCGGTCATGTTCTGACTCCACTGATAAGTCAGAGGTGATGTGCCTGTTGCCGCCACCGTGAATGTTGCCGTTTGCCCGGCGGTAACCGTCTGGTTTGAAGGCTGAGTCGTAATGGATGGCGATGCCCCGCCAACTCCGCCAGAAGCTGCCTTGAAGGCCACAAGGAATCCGACGTAGTCCGCACTGGCGGAGAAACTCATCGTCGCGGAATACGAACCTGTAGAGGTGACGCTCTTGTCCTCACCCAGCGGAGTGTTGTCGCCTGACGGGGCTCGCCCCATGAATCCCGAGCCCGCCGTGTTCACCCCGTTATCGGAGTGGAAAAAGGCGAAGAGAAGGTCATTCGCGTTCGTCGTGGTTAGGCTGTTGCTCGTGCCGCTTGTCCCGGTGCCCGTTTTCGGTGTGGCAGTGGCGTCCAAAGGCGACGAGGTATCCAGCCCAGAATAGTCGTAGGTGTGAAGTTCAAGACTGTATGATGGAATCGCGTTTAGGTTAACGGTAATCGTATCAGCGCCGCCCTTGATGTTCTTCGCGTAATAGAGCCTTTCCACGAAATTATACGGTGACCAAGTTTGCGGCGAACCGATGAGAGCAAACGTATTTCCTTGCGTGTCGGTGACGGAACTCACGCTCGTCGAATCACTGACGAAGAGGCCGAGGACAATGAGGTCCCCCGCATTCGTGCCCGTCAGGCTGACGGAACAAGATGATGTTGACCGGCAACCTTTCGAGCCCCCCGTCACGTAGGTCGGGAGTCCCCCGACTCCGCCAGAAGCTGCCTTGAAGGCCACAAGGAATCCGACGTAGTCCGCACTGGCGGAGAAACTCATCGTCGCGGAATACGAACCTGTAGAGGTGACGCTCTTGTCCTCACCCAGCGGAGTGTTGTCGCCTGACGGGGCTCGCCCCATGAATCCCGAGCCCGCCGTGTTCACCCCGTTATCGGAGTGGAAAAAGGCGAAGAGAAGGTCATTCGCGTTCGTCGTGGTTAGGCTGTTGCTCGTGCCGCTTGTCCCGGTGCCCGTTTTCGGTGTGGCAGTGGCGTCCAAAGGCGACGAGGTATCCAGCCCAGAATAGTCGTAGGTGTGAAGTTCAAGACTGTATGATGGAATCGCGTTTAGGTTAACGGTAATCGTATCAGCGCCGCCCTTGATGTTCTTCGCGTAATAGAGCCTTTCCACGAAATTATACGGTGACCAAGTTTGCGGCGAACCGATGAGAGCAAACGTATTTCCTTGCGTGTCGGTGACGGAACTCACGCTCGTCGAATCACTGACGAAGAGGCCGAGGACAATGAGGTCCCCCGCATTCGTGCCCGTCAGGCTGACGGAACAAGATGATGTTGACCGGCAACCTTTCGAACTCCCCGTCACGTAACTAGGGGCCGCAGGCAGAGTTGTCGCCATCAGGAGGGAGGAAAAAACGAACAAAGGGAGCAGCTTCAGCAATACGGAAGGAATAACGGAGAAGAGCGTCGAGTTCGAGAACGGTCCGCCAGCAAAAGAGCGAGAGCGGGCAGCGTGTGAGCCAACGAATCGCGGCACGTTGTACATGTGGTAGAACCTCCGCACGGCTGAGAGTTGCAGAGTCCCGAGCTAGCTACTGGACCGCGATCCAGGCGATTCTCTTCCCACCCAGAAAAACGTATTCGTTAGTTATGTTTCCGCTACCGTCCGATTCATCGAGCACGTCACCGTTTAGTCCGTACCAATAAATTATCCCGTTGGACTTTGCGACGCTTGCCATCGCCGTCATACGTCTAATTGACTCCGGCAGTAGAGATGAGGTGGTTCGTTTGAGAGGGATGGAAATTACCTCACTGTCTCCCAAAATTCTATTCCAAGAGGCGTGCCTGCCAGGTCAAAACGGCGCGTGGGCCTGTCTAATTAGTGAACATGCCAAAGAGATACGGCAAGGTTTAGAGCTAAGTCCTGATAGACGGGCTAATCGAAACCGACCCGCCACGGGCGCCGTACCTTTTGCCGCCCTTCGGGCTTTCGGTACTGGGGTACTGTTGACGACATGGCGCCATCCACTACATAGTGGGTTGTTGCTCGCAATTGTAAGCAGAGCGGCAAGGCGTCTTCTTGAGGCGGGAGCGGTGAATCTTCCACGTTAACCTCCAAGAAACTGGCCGGAGACGTGCTCGGGTGATTCTCGGGCTTTCTGCTATTCTCCTCGGAACGGCCCCGGCTAAACACGGAGCATAGAATTGCAGAGCTACGTCACTTCCACGGGGATAGTAATTCAGGCAAGCTGCTTTCTGCTTGCGGCCTTCTTCGTGTTTCTCTACCGCCGAAAACGCCAGGGGTACCTTCTCGCCTGGTCTGCGGCGTGGTTCCTAGTGGCCTTGCACTTCCTGTTTAGCGCTCTGGGCGTATGGCTCCACGGGGACCAACGGTGGCTGGGTTGGCTGGGTGCCTTAAACGAGTCTGTGTTTGCCTTCGCGGGCCTCGCCTTTTACTGCGCCTCGCGCCTGTACGCGAGCCTGAAGGTACCAAAATGGGTGGGCGCTGCGGGCCTGGTGGCAGTCATTTGGTCGGTTGCGCACGCCCGCTATTCACTGGGTGTGCCGGCGGTGGTGCTGGGCGTGGGCCTGATTTTCCTGCTGGTTGCCCACACCTTTTGGCACGAAGGCCGCAAACAGGAAGCCCGAGCGGATGTGCTGCTCGGCCTCACGTTTGCCGGGTGGGGCCTGCTCTGCATTTCAACCTTGCTCCATTCCCGATGGCTTTTCCTACAAAAATTGCATCTTCTGCCGGTAATTATTTTGCCGGAGCTTTTCGCCTGCGTGCTGATGGTAATGTCCGTCTACGAGGAAGAAAGGCGGCGGGCCGAACGAAACATGCTGGCTCTCTCCAACCTCAATCTCGTGACGGGGAGCTTCGTGGGAGGCGAGATTCAGAAAATGCTGGGCCAAGCGCTCGACCGGGTGCTGAGTGTTGTCCGCGTTCCCGCCGGCGCTCTTTGCTTGCAACAGGGTGAGAGCAGCGGCGCCGCTTCCGTGATCGTCGCCGGCCTTGATGATTCCTTTTCGGCTGCCATTCAAGAATCGGAGTTGAACGAGTATTTCATCAACCTGGTTGCACGGCTCGGCGGACTGGTGGTTTTTCGGGACCTGGCCCGCGATGTGAGCTGGAGAGCGCTGGAAAAAGACGACGCCTTCCGGCGTATCCGGCAATTGCTCTTGGACCAGGGACTGCGGACGATCGTGGGAATTAGCTTGCAGGCAAAGGAGCGAGTCTTTGGAGTTCTCCTCCTGGGGAGCCCGGACAATCGCAGCTTTGGCCCTGCGGAACGGCGCCTGTTGCTCGCGCTGGGCCAGCAGATCGGCATGGCCGTTGAGAATAGCTCTCTCATTCGTCAAACATCGCGACGCAGCGAGGAGTTACACATCCTCAACGAAATCGGCCGCGCTCTCAGCTCCACGCTGGATCTGGACAAATTGCTCGAGCGGATTTATTCCGAAATGCGCCGCGTCGTGGACGCCGGCAGTTTCTTTATTGCCTATCACGATCAAGACAGTGGCGAAGTCCGCTTCGAAATCGAGGTGGTGGATGGAAAACGGTTGCCGAAGCGGTCGCGTCCGGTCGCCAACCGAATGGCGGAATACGTTGTCCGCACCGAGCAGCCGCTTCTGATTCGCGAGCGCTTCTCCGAAGAAGCGGAGCGGCTGGGATTCGAAACCCGGCAGCCCGTGGGTTCACTATGCGCGGTACCTTTGATCCTTTACGATCGTCCCGTGGGTGTAATGGCCGTCCACAGCCAGAAGGAACGCGTATTCGACGAAGGCCATGTGGAGTTTTTGCGCGTCCTGGGTAGCGAGGCGGGCATCGCGATAGAAAACGCCCGGCTATTCGCAGAAGAGCAAAAAAAGTCCCGCCAGCTCACGCTCATAAACAATATCTCGAACCATGCCATAACCAGCCTCGATCCTGAGGAGATGCTGGGGAAAATCGCCGGAGAGATGGAGAAGCACCTCTCCTACAATCATATAGGAATTGCGATTCTCGATTACTCCGCCAAGGAACTCGTTGTCCAGGCTGATGCGGGCCTGCGCCGCGAAGCGGTTGGCCGGCGCCTCCTCCTCGGAGAAGGTCTGATCGGGCAGGTTGCCCGCACGGGACAGGTGGGAATCGTCCGTGAAGCCGGTCCCTCAACTCCACGGATGGTCCTCCCGGATTCGGCGGCGTCCGCCGCGCTCCCGGTGACTTATGGGGAGCAGTTCCTGGGGGTTCTCTACGTGGAAACATCGGAGCCATGCGACTTCAGCCTGCAGGACGTCGCGCTCCTCCGCACCCTCGCCGACCTGTTTGCAGGCGCCCTGCACAACACACTTACTTTTCAGAAAGCTCAGGAACAGGCCATTACCGACGGCCTTACAGGCGTCAAGACGCATCGCTTCCTCATGGAGGCGCTATCCTCGGAATGGAAACGTTCCACGCGAGCCAGCCGTCCGCTCGCCCTGGTGCTGATGGATCTTGACCGCTTCAAATTCGTCAATGATTTTTATGGTCATCTCGAAGGCGATGTGGTGCTGCAGCGGGTGGGACACATCCTGGAACAGAATTGCCGCCGGTCGGATGTGGTGGCCCGATATGGCGGAGACGAATTCGTGATACTCATGCCCGAGACGACGATCGAGCAGGCCCGCCAGCTCGCCAATAAACTTCGCGGCTGGATCGCATCTGATCCCATACTGCGCGATAAGAACATCACCGCCAGCTTCGGCATCGCCGCCTTCCCCCTTCACGGCAGCACCCCGCAGGAGCTGATTCAAGTTGCGGATTCCTCTATGTACCTTTCCAAGCATCAGGGAGGCAATCTGGTCTCCAGCGCCGAGCAGGGCGATCCAAACGACAGAAAGAGATGGAAGAAAGATGTGCTCGAAGCGTATTTAGGCGTTACACTCAAGCGCCTGTTTTCCACCGGGCCGGAAGCTTTCGAGGAAATCTATCGGCGCCTCGAACAGTTTACGCGTTCGCTTAGGGAGCAAGGAGGAGACTCGGACGGGGATACTCTGCCGCCGTCCGTCGTCGAGACTGTCACGTCCCTCGCATACGCTATTGACGCTAAGGACCACTACACGCAAGGGCACTCCCGAAAAGTCTCCGCGTATTCCGTGATGATCGCCAGCGAGTTGGGTCTCGCCGAAACGGAAATCGAGGAAATCAGACTGGCGGGACTGCTGCACGATATCGGCAAGGTTGGAATCCCGGAAGCCATCTTGAACAAATCGGGGCCGCTGGACGCGTGCGAATGGGAAACAATGAAAACCCACACCGACCTTGGTGCGCGAATTCTGGAAACTCTTAAGCCGATGGCCCGCATCCGGGAGATGGTCCGCCACCATCACGAGTTTTATGACGGCACGGGTTACCCTTGCCAACTCGAAGGCGAAAATATCCCTCACGGCGCGCGCGTGATTGCAATCGCAGACGCTTACGACACCATCACTTCCGCACGCACCTACAAGAAGGCCCGCACCGCCGAAGATGCCTTCGCCGAGCTGGAGCGTTGCGCCGCGAACCAATTTGACCCAGCTCTTGTTCGGATTTTCATCGATACCATGCGTCGCGCCCCCCGCCCCACGCTCGAAGCGGTGGCCAGCGCCTCGCGTCACGCCGGAACTTCTTCCGTGTGATCGGTTTCTTGTTTTCCTGAACGTCTCGCGAACACCCAGCACGCAAAAGCGGCGCGCTGGGGCCCCGGTGCTGTGCCCCTACAACACCAAAGGCAACGGCTGATGGCGCTACTTGCTGGGGACGTAGGTACGCAGGAGCGATGTGCGCGGAGTGGCGCCGGGCTCCTGGACCTCAGGCAACAATTCATACTTGCCGAGAGACGCTGGCAGCAGCCAGACCTGTGCTGGTCCGTATGGCTCGCTCTTCCCGCCCCAACGGATGCTTCCGTGTCCTTCGAGGAAAACCAGCAGATCGAAGTGCTCACCTGAGGTGACGCACTCGATGCGTTCGCCAAATTCCCATCGTTCCGTGGCGAAGTATTCGCAGGCGGCAAGGCGAGTCTCGGCAACCGAGCCGCGATGGATTTGCGACGGCTGGATTTTGCCTCCGCGCTGTTCGCCAAACCGAATCACATCGAGGGCTTTTTCGACGTGCAACTCGCGGGCACGGCCTTTCGCGTCGCGCCGGTTGTAGTCGTAGACCCGGTAAGTGATATCCGAGTTCTGTTGGATTTCGCAAAGCACCAGGCCGGGACCGATGGTGTGCGCAGTGCGAGCTGGAACGAAAACGGCATCGCCCGCGGTTAGAGGAACGCGCTCAAGGCAATTCTCGGCGGTGCCATCGGCGATGGCGCGCTCGAAACTTTGGCGGGTTACGCTCGGCTTCAGTCCGACGAGCACCTCGGCATCCGGTCGCGCTCGGACCGCATACCACATCTCGGTCTTGCCGCAGCCACCGGCGGCCTGCTCGTGCCGCGAGGCGTATTGGTCGTCCGGATGGACCTGCACGGAAAGCTTATCTTCCGCGAAGATGAATTTAATCAGGAGCGGAAAGGGGCCGCCGCCGCTAAGGCGAGTGCCTCTCCAGTCAGCGGGCATGGCGGGCCAGACTTCGCCGAGTTTTTCACGAGAGAAGGGACCACTGGCGAACCGGCACTCGCTGCCCGTCATCCAGGCTTCGCCAATCGGCTCGGCCAGATTGGCCATTGCAGGGAAGAACGGCGCCAGCGAAAGCGATCCCCAGGGACGCGGGCTAAAAACGGGATCCAGGCGCGCGGGGCATGGGGATGCTTTGCTGATCGTTACCTCTTTTGGCCGAAGAAGCGGCCGAGGCGCCGCAGGCCCTCCTCGATGCGGTCGAGGGACGTGGCATAGGAAAGGCGCAGGAAGCCGGGGGCGCCGAAGGCTTCGCCGGGAACAAGGGCGACGTGTTCGCGTTCGAGGAGCAACTTCGAGACCATCATGTCGTTAGGCATCTCGGCATTGTAATGCGCCGAAATATTCGGAAAGACGTAGAAGGCCCCCTGCGGAGCCGTGCAGGTGACGCCGGGGATGGCGCGAAGCCCCGTGACGATGAGTGCGCGACGCCGCGCATACTCCTCCAGCATCTTGGCGACTGAGTCCATCGGCCCACGCATGGCGGCCAGGGCCGCGTATTGCGTGATGGAGGTAGGATTCGAGGTGGACTGGCCTTGCAGCTTGGTGATGGCGGCGATCAGCGGCTGAGGGGCAAGGACGTAGCCGAGGCGCCAACCCGTCATCGCAAAGGTTTTGGAAAACGAACCGACGACGATGAGGCTACTTTTCGAGCCGGGAATGCTGGCGATCGAAAACGGCTTGGCGTCGCCGTAGGTGAAATGCGAATAGCACTCGTCTGCCAGCAGCCAAACGCCGTGCCGCTGGCAGACGGCGAGAACTTTCGCAAATTCGTCCGGCGGAATCACGGCGCCTGAGGGATTGCTTGGCGAGTCCGCAATTACCATGCGCGTGCGTGGCGTGATCAACTTTTCCAATTCGGTGGCGCGCAGGACGAAGTCATCCTCGGCGTGCGTGGTAAGAATGACCGGCTTGCCGCCCGCATATTTCACGATATCGGGATAGCTGACCCAATACGGCGAGGGAATGATGACTTCATCGCCGGAATTGATCAGGCAGCAGACGGCGTTGAAGATGGAATGCTTGCCGCCCACGTTGACCACGCACTCGCTGGGCTGATACGACGAGCCAAGCTCGCGCGTATGCCATTCGCAGATGGCCTGGCGCAGGGCGGGAATGCCCGGCACAGGCGTGTACTTGGTGCGATTTTCGTCGAGCGCCTGGATCGCGGCGCGCTTGATGTGCTCAGGCGTTGGGAAGTCGGGTTCGCCCGCGCCGAAGTCGGCGACATCCACGCCCTGGGATTTCAGTTGTTCGGCAGCCGCCAGCACCACCATTGTGGGCGACGGACTAATGCGATTTACGCGGTCAGCGAGGCGAAAGGTCTCTTCTGTTTTCACGGCTGTGGCCGGTTCCATTTCCGATCCTTTTGCGTGGGTTGCGGATGAACGATCGAATCTATTTTAACTCATCAGGTCAGAACCAGAAAATTTTAGCGATTACATGCGTGCAGCCAAATTGGGTGGAGTAACGGCGACATCGCCGATCCCATATTTAAGTCAGCTGACTTTTGACCGCAAGCGTTCCGCGACCAGCGGGGGCACCAGACCCTTTACGGGTCCGCCGAGCCTCGCGAGCTCTTTCACGAGCCGCGAACTGAGATAGCTGTAGGCCTCGCCGGGCAGCATGAAGACAGTTTCGATCTGCGGCTCGATTTTGCGATTCATCATGGCCATTTGGAGTTCGTATTCGTAATCGGAAACGGCGCGAATACCCCTCAAGACAACCTTCGCGTTGCGCGCTCGCGCGTAATCCATCAGCAAGCCTTCGAAAATTTCGACCTCTACGTTCTTCCAATCGAAGGTGACGGCTTCGAGCATTTCGACGCGTTCCTTGACTGGGAAAAGAGGATCCTTTTCCAGGTTGCGTGCCACGGCGACGATCAGCTTATCGAAGATCATGGCGCCGCGAGAGATCAGGTCCAGATGGCCATTGGTCACCGGATCGAACGAGCCAGGATAGATCGCTGTGACAGGGCTGCTCATTTGGGAGGGCATCCGGGGAGAGATTCTAACCTAGAATTGCGCTCCAGAGGCGCAACTGTTGTCTCGACTGCGACTTTTGGGGCCAGGACTGGACGGACGGCGGGACGTCACCGCCGCGAAACTAACCGGCCATCGCGGCGATTTCTTTTTCGTCGATGTCGAAGTTGGCGTAGACGTGCTGCACGTCGTCGTGGTCCTCGAGAGTTTCAACCATGCGAAGCATTTGCTGGGCTTGAGCGCCGCTGAGCTTGACGTTATTTTTGGGCACCCATGCGACTTCGGCGGAAGAGGGCGTGATTTGCGCGGCGGCGAGCGCCTCGCGCACCTTTTCCATCACTTCGGGAGGAGTCGTGACTTCCCAGGAGGAGCCGTCGTCGCGGAGGTCTTCTCCGCCCGCATCGAGAACGACGGACATCATTTTTTCCTCGTCCGCCTGTTCCTTGGGGACGACGATGTCGCCCTTGCGCTCGAACATCCATCCCACGGCGCCGGTTTCAGCCATGTTGCCGCCATTTTTGGAAAACATGTGGCGTATTTCGCTGACGATGCGGTTGCGATTGCTGGTAACGACTTGCACAAGGACGCCGACTCCGCCGGGACCATAGCCTTCGAAGGTTACCTCGTCGAGGGTTTCACCCTCGATCGCGCCAGAGCCGCGCTGGATGGCGCGCTCGATATTGTCGTTGGGCATGTTTTCGCCTTTGGCCGCGAGAATGGCGGTACGGAGGCGGGGGTTGGTATCCGGATCGGAACCGCCGGTGCGTGCAGCAATGGTCAATTCGCGAATGAGCTTGGTGAAGATTTTGCCGCGGCGCGCGTCAGTGGCGGCCTTCTTGTGTTTAATTGTGGCCCATTTAGAGTGTCCGGACATAAGGCGACCTTTTAGAGGAAGTATGGCAGGAGCAACAGCTTAGCCCTTGCCGCGACAGTTTAGCAGCCGGGTCGGAAACAGGCAAGGAAGGTTGGATCGCAGGGACCTTCGCAACCGCTCGATAAATCGCTGAGGGAGCAATCCGTCAACAGCGATGAGCTTGCGTGCGAAGAACCGGAGATACGGAATCGGATTGCCGCACTCAGGCGGACTGTTTAAGATGCTGCGATGTCTATTTGGCGCGTCGTGATTTTAGCTGTGGTGCAAGGCCTAACGGAGCTGCTTCCAGTATCGAGCTCCGCGCATGTGGTGGTGACCGAAAAGCTCATGGGGATGGACCCCTCTTCGCCGGAGATGACATTGCTCCTGGTGATGCTCCACACGGGCACCATGGTGGCAGTCATCGTGTACTTCTGGAACCAGTGGCGCAGGGCGTTCTTTCAGAGCGCGTTAGTGTTCAAGCGGTTTGCCGTGCTGTTGATCGTCGCCACGGCCATTACGGGTGTGGTCGGAGAGGCGCTCGCCAAACTCATCGAGAAATTTTGGTTTGGCGGTGCGCCGCATGGCGAAGTTGAAGAACTATTCAGCCATCTGGAACTCATTGCTCCAGCATTAGCTGCGGCGGGTGTTCTCATCGTGATCGCGGGCATATTCGAGAAACGCGCATTGTTGCGAAGCACAACGGGGGATGTTGGTCTGAACGCCAAGCAGGCCAGCCTAATTGGTTTCGTGCAAGGCTTGTGCCTTCCCTTTCGCGGATTTTCGCGATCCGGGGCGACAATATCCACAGCGATGCTGCTCGGCGTCGTCAAGGTGCGGGCCGAGGAGTTTAGTTTCGCGCTAGCGGTGGTGTTGACCCCGCCAGTAGTCGGCCGTGAAGTACTTCGATTGGTGAAAGCCGAGCACTTGACTGCGGGTCTGGGCTTGTCCTCAGTATTAGCCCCTGACATTTTTGGAGCGTTCTGTGCATTCGTGGCGGGCTTGCTAGCGCTGAAATGGCTCAGTCGGTGGCTTGAGGGCGGGCGGTGGTACCTATTTGGCGTTTATTGCCTCGTTGCGGCAGTCGCGGTGGCCGTTCTTCATCACATGGGTTTTTGAGAATCGTCCTCAGGCCTAAAGGGTTTTGTTCATCGACAGAGCGTCCACAGGCCCAGGATAGTAGCCCCTAATCACGCTACGCGTACGATATCCGTGCTTTTTCCAGAAGGCAATGGCGGATGCATTGTTGGTTGCCGTTTCGAGCGTTACTTCGCGGACGCCCGCCGCGGCTAGCGCTCGCTCCGCTTCCCTCAACATCATGGTACCGACGCCGTGGCGACGGTGGGCTTCGAGTACGTCGATGGTGATGATGTAGCCCCAGCCATCATCGTGGGCGGTGAGGATGAATCCAGCGGTTTGGCTGTCCGTTTCGGCGACAAGGCAGTCGGCGCCCGGAAATTGCAGGTAATTGCGGAGGTCGCGCCGAGAATATGCGATTGCAGGCTGGTAGCATGCCTGATCGATGGTATAGAGCAATTCGAAATCTTGATCGCGATATCTCCGGATGCTAAAAGTCACGGGTACGGTAGGTGTTTGCGCCGCATGAACACGTCCGGAGCAAGATGCTGCAGCCGCCGGACGTTGCGACACCGGAGAACATGGTGACGATGCTACTGCTGCTGCGGCGGCGCCGATTGCTGTTGTTGCTGTTTTGCCATGTCCGGCTTGGTCTGATCGGCAGAAGCAGAGTCCGGTTTTTCATAGCGCGTTAGGAATGGCTCGAATGGCGTGACCTCGAAGGGCATCTTCTCGCGAGCAGAAAGCAGGGGCACGGGCTTGGCCTTGAGTAGCTCGACACGGTCAGTCCAGGGATCGAGCTTGAGGCGCGCTCCAATGGGAAGGGCCGCAATTTGATCGAGCTTATCAGGCGCGAGTGCCGGTCCTGTGCCAAGCAACTGGTCGGAGATAAACACGCGATTGCCTATGTGCGGGCTGATCAGTGCAGGGAGAGCCTTCTCTTCGGCGGACAGTTCTTTCAGGAAAAGGCCGGCGCTGCCGAGCTTGTCTTTGTAGGGAGAGTTCTTCAGGAGTTCGACGGCCTTTGCTGCGGCGCGCTGGGTATCTTCAGGAGTGTCCGTAAATGAAAAATGGCTCAGGGCATCTACAGTGGAAACGTTGGTCATGTCGTTGAAGCCCCACTGATCGGTGGAAGGCTTGGTGACAATGAGGTCAGCGAGTTCCTGGGCGAGCATGGTGGCCAGGCTGGCTTCATCCGGCAGAACGTCAATGAGGCCGCGGCTGAGCACGATGGTGTGGCCGATCGTAAACGATTCCAACGTGCTGGTAAGGAGCACGCGGCAATGGACCTCCGGCTGGATATCGAGATTGTTGGTGACCTCAAGGTTATTCACGACAGTTTCGAGCACCTTATCGACATCGGTAGGGGGCGACAGCAAACCGTCGCGCTGCAGGCGATCGAGGACGTTCAATTCCGCTTGATGCTGCCACTCCCTTTCAGCCTCGACAGGAGAGCGGTCTTGATCCGTAGGCGCCTGATCCTGAATGGCATCTGGAGATTCAATGGTTAGCTGGCTGAATTCTTCTTCGTGGCCGACATTCTTGAGATCGTAGCCCCACAGTCGCGTCTGAGATTTGAAGCGCACGTGATTTCCGAAGAAATCCTTCAGGTTCGATTCCTGGCTGAAAACAAAAGAGGGGAGCCAAAGTCCGGGTTGAAGGTTGGTACGCCAGCTATCGAAGTGCAAGTTAAAACCGTTGAGTCCCGAGACGGGTGTATAGACGCCGTTGAAACGGACGATTGTGAAGCCCTGGTCTTCGGCCCAGATGCGGCCCTTAAAGCGTCCTCTTCCGGACTTGGGCAGGGGCGTAAGGTCGAAAACGAGGCAGCGCACTTCGCCCAGGAACTGCCGGCCGACGTAGTCGAAGCGATAATGCTGACGATCAAACGAGCTCGTATCCAGGTAAATCATTTGGAGAAAGCCTTCCGGGACGTACGATGCCTCAAAGAATCCGGCAATGTGCGAGAGTGGATTAAACTGATCCAGCTTGCCTTTCCTCTTCGAAAGCATGGAATCGTCTACGACCCCCTTGGCAAGATCGGCCTGGCCGAGGTAGTAGTGGTCGCTCACAGGCACTTCGCCCATGTCCTTATCCGGCTTCATGTCCTGGATATAGGTTTCAACGATTGGTTTATAGCGGCGAATTGTCGCGTCTTCGGTGTGCTCGCGAGCGATGATTTTGTCGATGGCTTGGGTGACGGTGAGGGGCGATGCCTGCTGAGCCGCGGCTGGGGGTTGGGCGGGATCCGCAGCCTGCTGCGTCTGTGCTCCGGCCACGCCAGCGAGGGCGCCTATTAGGCCCACAGCTAGCGAGAAGGCTTTCCAATTACGCATCACGCTCCCCCTTCAGTACGCCAATGCGAATGTGATATGCGCGATCGCGGCAAAATCCACCGGGCGCCCGTCCTGTTCGGCAGGTTTAAAACGAATCTGACGCGCTGCCGCCTCAGCCGATTCGTCCAAGCCATAGCCGAGACCTCGAACCACGCGCTCGACTCTAACTTCACCGGAGGCGGTAAAGAGTACCTGCACAAGCACGTCGCCCTCAATCTTTTTCGCAATGCCTTCCTGAGTGTAAGCGGGTTTGGGCACAGACAAAATCTCAACGGGCTTCGTATTCGCAGGCGCGGCCGTGTGCTTTACTTCAGCAGTAGCTGGGGCCTTCACGTCAAATCCGCCTTGCTGAACAACGCCATGACTTCCACCGCCGGCACTGCCGGTCGCAACGCCGTTGCCGAATCCCGCGCTGGCTACGACGCCGCGGGCTCCCTTTGCGCCGCCCGTGCCGTTGCCACTGCCGGGACCGACGGGCATATCCCAAGCGCCGACTTGGGCGACGTTCGGATTGCGATTCGTATTCTTGTTGGTTGGCACCCCATTAGGATCGCCGAAGCCTCCGGTTTGCACCGCTTCACGAGGCTTCCTCAAAGTGGGAGGAGCCGAACTCCCGAGTGAAGGGTTCGGATCAGGAAATACCTTTGCGACCTGAGTCATGTCTGGCGTTTGAATCTTCCGGGCTTGTCGCACCACGGGAGCGGTGACTACGGGATTATAGATCTTCGGCTTGGGAAGCTCGACCGGTTCGGGCTTCGGAGGCTCCTTCACAACCTCGCGACGCTTCACCACAATTGGCTTCGGCGGCGGCTGAGGTTTCCACGCCTCAATTACGGGTGCTTCCAAGGGCATGACCCAGTAGTGCTGCACGGCCTCGAATTTTTGGGGCATGAGCAAAGGAAATATCACCACCACGGCTAGTGCGATGCACTCCAGGCCGAACCCTGTGCCGAAAGAGCGCCATCGCCGTTTACCATCGGGAAGGAGCGCTTCGCGAAATACGGTTTGATTCTTTGCCGGTATCATAATGTTCACCCCGAAGTGCCTTGATGTCGGGGGAGCTTCGGACACACAAATAGCCCCCGGCACACTAGTACTAGAGCGGAGGGCTGGGGCGAATAGAACTCACGTACCATTCTAATCCGAGGGGTGTTGAAAGCGATAACCAAGTTGCGCGAGGTAATTCGTCGTCTCGGGTTCATTGGAAGTCATCTCGGAACGTGACGAATTCCGTGTTGGAAGACTGTTGGGCGCAACCGGCGGTCGTCGCGCGTTTCTTCGTTCAAGATTCTCAACCTCGCCCGGAGAATAGCTGTCATTCGGTCCAGAATTGACTCAAACCCTAGGGCATTTCGCCGCGCGAGAGAATACATTAATCGGTGCAAAGGGCTTGCCCAAGACCTTTAGGCATGAGCCAAAGAGAGCACCCTCGGTGGGTGCCCTCTTTGGATTGTTCACGCGCTTTACCACTCAGTGTGACTCAATTACGACGTACTGGGTGCCACCGCCTCGATTGACCAGCAACAGAATCGGCTGATTCCCGGCCGAGGCTATCGCCTGCCTATATTCTTCGACGTTTGCAACTGGTTTGTGATTGACTTCCTGGATGACGTCGCCACGATTCAGTTCGGACTCCGCTGGGCTTGACGGGTCAACTGAGGTAACCACGACACCTTTCGTGCCGGGCGACAACTGCAACTGCTGAGCGATGTCTGGAGTCAGGTTCTGGACCTGAACACCTTGAAGGCCACCCGGACCGTTTTCACTGCTGCCGCCCTCTTGCGCAACCTTCTCGGGCAATTCGCCCAGCGTCACGCTAAAGTCCTGCATCTTTCCGTCGCGCGAGACCCCCAACTTCACCGCGGTTCCGGGAGCGGTTTGCGAAATGCGCAAGCGAAGGTCGCTCGCCGAATTAACAGGCTGACCATTGAGAGTGAGGATGACGTCTCCTCTCTTCAAACCTGCCTTGGCGGCGGGAGTATCGGGTTCAACTTCACCCACAAGGGCTCCGCTGGCCTGATTGACGCCGAATTGTTTCGCGAGGGTAGGTGTAACGTCCTGAGGAAGGAGACCGAGATAGCCCCGCACAACTTTGCCGTGGGTGACAATCTGGTCCATCACAGATCGGGCCATGTTGATAGGAATGGCAAAGCCGATGCCGATGTTGCCCTGGCTTCCTCCGGTTTCGATAGCAGTGTTGATGCCGATGAGGTCACCATGCAAATCGATCATGGCGCCGCCGGAGTTTCCTGGATTAATGGCGGCATCCGTCTGAATGAAATCCTCATAGTTCTCGATTCCCAGATTTTGGCGGCCGGTGGCGCTCACGATACCCATAGTGGCCGTCTCACCGACGCCGAAGGGGTCCCCGATGGCGAAGACCACGTCGCCCACCTTGAGTTTTGAGGAATCGCCGAGGCTGAGAGTCGGCAGGTTCGTGGCATCGATTTTCAGCACGGCGATGTCCGTTTTCGCGTCCGTGCCGATGAGCTTGGCTTTGAACTCGCGCTTGTCGGCAAGGTCAACCTTGATGTCCGTGGCGCCGTCGATCACGTGGTTATTGGTGACAATGGTTCCATCCGACGTGATGATGACGCCGGAGCCCAGGCTTTGCTCGCGTTCGGCCTGAGGCTGCTCGGGGCCAAACTGCGGGCCGAAAAACTGCCTAAACATAGGGTCGTTGAAAAATGGCATCATTTGTTGTGGCCGGGACTTCACAACTTTCGAACTGTGGATATTTACCACCGCCGGCAACGCGGGCTTAAGCACAGAGGCGAAGCCATTGGTGAAAGTGCCGAGGGGAACGGGAGAGGGATCGCGCGCCAGAGTGACGGCTAGCTTGGGTGCGCCAAATACGTCCTTGCCGGTCCAGTTCTTCAATCCTATTGCGAGTATTCCGCCGACGATGACGGCCGTTAGAACTGCAAGTGTGGCTACCCAGCGGGGAATGTGTAAATGAGAACTCTTCATGAAATTTCTTCCTTTCGGAGTCGCGGACGGCGCTGCAACATCTCAAAGCGTCAACAGCGTTTGCGCTCGGTTTATGGATGCGCCGAGAAGGCGAACTCGCTGCTCAGACCTAACCCCTGGTTACGTCATAACCCTGGGGCCCGGTCACTATTATAATAGATGCAGGCTTTGCGAATAGGGTAGCCGACCTTTTTTGGTTTTCAGATCCGTTTCGGGCACCGAGGTTTGCGGCGCCATTCACCGCAGGCCGTGGTGCGGGCCTGGGACTTAAACGAGCCGCGCTATGAAGAACGCGGCGGCAGCAGCCAGCCCGCCGACGAGCGCAGTTTGCATTGCGCCTCGGAATGGTTTGACGCCGGTGTAGTGAGCTTTGATTGCGCCGAAGGTGAGAAGCGCCAGCAAGGTCACGGTCACCGAGGTCCAAAGCGCAGGCCGGATACCCGCCATCAGGATGTAAGGCGCCAGGGGAATCAAACCGCCGACGATGTAGGATGCCGCGATGGTTCCGGCGCTCCGGCCGGCGCGCGCAGGATCGGGCGGCTCGAGACCCAATTCGAAACGCATCATGAAATCGACCCATCTCTTCTGGTTTGAAGTAATGGTAGCGACGATCGGAGCCATCTGTGCCTCCGACAGCCCATAGTCGCGAAAAACTTTCGCCACCTCCTCGGTTTCAATTTCGGGAAGCTCGACGGTCTCCAGATATTCCCGATCGAGCTCGGAGGCGTAGTGCTCTGTATCGGTTTTCGCCGCCAAATATCCGCCGAGCCCCATCGCGATTGAGCCGGCGGCTATTTCGGCGAAGCCAGCGGTAACGATAATGGTGTTGCCACGGGAAAGAGCCGCAGCCGCGCCAGTAAGCCCCGCAGCGAGAGCGAACGGGACGGTGAGACCGTCGGACATTCCGATCACGATGTCCCGCACGGCTGCCGTAGCAGTAAAGTGCTTTTCTACATGCTCGACGGACGGCATGGAGCCTCCTGTGAGGTATTCGATTAATCTAAGGCGCCTGTTCCACCGCTTCCTGCAAGGCGCGTATAATTATGGCGTAGGAACCTGAAATTCAGGAGGTAGATAATGAGTTCGACTTCCGCACAAGGAGCCGCTCCCCAAATGAGCCACACTTTGCCACCCCTGCCGTATTCCTTCGACGCGCTCGAGCCTTACATTGACGCGAAGACAATGGAAATTCATCACGATAAACATCACGGCGCATACGTCACAAACCTGAATAAAGCTCTCGAAGGCCACGCTGACCTCCAAAAGCTCGCTGTGGAGGAACTGCTCGCCCAGCTCGGCAAGGTTCCCGAGAATATCCGCACTGCGGTACGCAATAATGGCGGCGGCCATATGAATCACTCGATGTTCTGGAAGATTATGAAGAAGGGCGGAGGAGGGGAGCCCTCGGGCGAACTTGCCGATGCCATCAAAAAAACGTTCAGCACGTTTGCTGAATTCAAGACCAAATTCAATCAGGCGGCGACTACGCGTTTTGGTTCGGGATGGGCCTGGCTGTTGTTCCGAGACGGCAAGCTGGCCATCGAGTCCACGCCCAATCAGGACAATCCGATTTTGGACGGCGGCAAGGCCTTCTTTGGCCTGGACGTTTGGGAGCACGCCTATTACCTGAAATACCAGAACCGCCGGCCCGAATACATTGAGGCATGGTGGAACCTGATTAATTGGGAACAGGTCGCCCAGAACTACGCGGCAGCAAAGAAGTAACACCCGCGACGCGAAGAAGTGCCCCGCGCCGCTCATCCGGTAGAGGGGAGGAGTCTCAGGGATCAAGTCGAGGCTCCTCCCGTTCTCAACGCGTTTTACGGCGTGTCCGAATGGAATGAATTCGGCCGCCGGTTCGTTGACACTCCCCAAGCCGGCTGATAAGTTTCCTTGTAGTGCTTACAACGCGAACATGTCGGGCGCGGTCGCGCGTCCCCTGGCTCATCTTGATCGCATCATGGCTATTTTCAGCGGGTGGATGCGCGATGAACCAGACTGTAGTAAAAAAGCCCGCAGGTCCACCAGTTCCGCTTCAGACTGCCACTCGGGACGATTTAATCGCGCAGTACAACCGTCAAGCCGAAGCGGTGACCTCGCTCAGCGCTTCGGTGACGATGACTCTCACCGCCGGATCAACCTACAGCGGGGTGATTAAGCAATACCACGAGGTGAGTGGATTCATCCTTGCGGAAAAGCCCGCGAAGATCCGCGTGATTGGGCAAGCGCCCGTCGTCGGCACAAATATTTTCGACATGGAAAGCGACGGGCGGACATTCAACATTTTTATTCCGTCTCAGAATAAGTTCCTTACGGGGCCGGCGAATCTGGAGCGGACTTCGGCAAAGCCCATTGAGAATCTTCGCCCGCAACACCTCACGAGCGCGATTTTCTGGCAGCCCATTCTGGATAGCGCGCCCGTGCTGATGGAAGATGCAAGCGAAGGCGGTGGCCAATATTATGTGCTGACCGTCGTCCGGATCGCAGGCCGGTCCGAAGGCGCGCCGTCGGAGGTTTCCCCCAGAACCAAGTGGGAAATAGCGCGCAAAATTTGGTTCGACCGCACGAATCTTAGAATATCCCGCCTTCAAACTTACGACGCAGATGGGAAGATCGCTTCTGATATTCGTTATACTGGTTGGGATGCGTTTGATTCGGTGAAATATCCTCGCCAAATCGAGCTTAGCAGACCGGCCAATGACTACGCCCTACAAATCGGCATCACGAAGGCGACATTCAACGAACCGCTGCCGGACGATCGGTTTGTGCTGCGAAAGCCGCCAGGAGCGGAACTGGTGAACGTCGGCGAAAGTTCCCCGGAAACCAAGATGCCGGCTGAATCTTCAGGGGGAAAGAGACAGTGATCGGGCACATGATCTTGCGGAGTGCCCTGCACCGGCCGGTTCGCACGATCATCACCGTGATCGCTGTGGCGGTGGAAGTCACACTGGTAATTATCGTCGTGGGCCTTACCAGCGGCCTGCTCACCGAGTCCGCCAAGCGAACCGAAGGAATCGGCGCGGATATCATGATCCAGCCTCCATCCGCTTCCATCTTCATGGCCTTCAGCGGGGCTCCGATGCCCATCGCCATCGCCGACAAGTTGCGGCAGCTCGAATACGTGCAAGCCGTGGCCCCCGTGCTTGTGCAATTTAATTCCGTGAATGGTTTCGATCTGGTTTACGGTATCCAGCCCGACACTTTCCGAGCGGTTTCCGGAGGCTTTACCCTTTACTCAGGCACGCTCTTGCAAAACTCGAACGACATACTCGTCGACGACGTGTATGCGCGAGCCAAAAAAGTGAAGGTTGGAGACTCCATCCGAATACTGGAACACGATTTTCATTTAGCGGGCATCGTGGAGCATGGCAAGGGAGCGCGGCTTTTCGTCCAGATGTCCACCCTGCAGGAAATGTCGGGCGCGCATGACAAGGCATCGGCGTTCTTCGTCAAATGCGACCGGTCGGATCACACGCCCGCCGTTACGGATGAAATCCGCGGTCTGCTCCCCCGCTACGAGATTCGGCCACTCAAGGATTTTTTTTCGCAGATGACGTCATCCAACCTTCCCGGCCTGGCCGCTTTTATCAACGTGATGATCGCCATAGCCGTCTCCATCGGATTCCTGGTTACGTTCCTCTCGATGTACACAACCATTATTGAGAGAACTCGCGAGATAGGAGTGCTGAAATCACTGGGAGCTTCTAAAACTTACATTGCCGAAGCGATTCTCAGCGAGACCACCCTGATGTGCCTGGCAGGCGTTGTCGGCGGAATCGCGCTGAGCTTCCTAGTGCGGTATGTGATTCTGCAAGCTTTCCCTTCGCTTACCATTCTGATTACGCTGAAATGGATTTTACTCGCGGGCATGATCGCAGTTGCCGGGGGGCTACTTGGCGCTTCTTATCCCGCATGGCTCGCCAGCCGCAAGGACCCCGTTGAAGCTCTCGCGTACGAATAGGTTCGGGCCCTCGCGTTCCGGCAATCCAAAATTCCCGGCGATTTTACATTTTTACACTTACGGGACTCCGCGCTTGACAAAGGCAGCGGGGTATCATAATTTCGAATCGTTATGAAACTGCTGCGGGCGCATCATAGCCATCACCATCACGTAAAACCGTGCCCGCGGCGGTGTGGCTAGCTGGAACGAAAATAGCTGCACTCATCGGCCCGCTGGCGCGGAATGCGCCCGCGGGCTTTTTGTTTTTCAGGAGAAGAAATGGAACTCGATTTCGAGAAGGAAAATGGGTTGATACCGGCGATCGTGCAGGATCACGCGAATGGCGACGTCTTGATGCTTGGATTCATGAACCGCGAAGCGCTGGCGAAGACGCAGGAAACCGGATTTGTCACCTTCTACAGCCGGTCGCGCAAAAAGCTTTGGACCAAGGGCGAGACCAGCGGGCAGAAACTCCTGCTGCGCGAACTGCGCACCGATTGCGACCAGGATGCTCTGCTGGTGCGCGCGGAGCTGGAAGGCGGCGCGGTGTGCCATGAGGGCTACCGCAGCTGCTTTTTTCGGCGCATCGCGCGTGATGGCGCCGCGAACATCGTGGAAGAGCGCGTGATCTCTCCGGAAGAACTCTACGGCAAAGGGAAAAAGCAATGAGCCGTTTGAAACTCGGTATCCCCAAGGGAAGTTTGCAGGATTCCACCGTGGAACTCTTCGGCAAAGCTGGATGGCGAATTTCGGTTAGCTCGCGCAGCTATTATCCCGGCATTGACGATCCGGAGATCGAATGCATGATGGTCCGCGCGCAGGAGATGGCGCGTTATGTGGAAAGCGGCGCACTGGACGCCGGGTTGACAGGCAAAGATTGGATCCTCGAGACCGGTGCGGAGATCGAGGAAGTCGCCGAACTGGTCTACTCCAAAACCAGCCTGGGACGAGTGCGCTGGGTGCTGGCCGTCGCCGAGGATTCGCCGATGCAAAGCGTGCGCGATCTGGAAGGCAAAGTGATCGCGACGGAAGCTGTGCGGATGACCGAGAAATATCTGGCGAAACACGGTGTGAAAGCGCGCGTCGAATTTTCGTGGGGCGCCACGGAAGTGAAAGTACCGCAACTCGCCGACGCGATCGTGGAAGTGACGGAGACCGGTTCATCGCTGCGCGCGAATCACCTGCGTGTACTCGATACGCTGCTCGAATCCGCCACCTGGTTCATCGCCAACCGCGGTGCGTGGAAGGATCCCTGGAAACACGAAAAGATCGTGAATATGGCGATGCTTCTCGACGGCGCCATCAAGGCCTACAACCGCGTTGGCCTGATGCTGAACGTCCGGCGCGAGGACCTGGACAAAGCACTTGCGGCGCTGCCGGCGCTGCGCAATCCGACCATCGCGCAATTGAGCGATCCGGGATGGCTCGCGATCAACACCATCGTCGAAGAGAAGACGGTCCGCCAGTTGATTCCCAAACTGAAGGCCGCCGGCGCCGAAGGGATCGTCGAGTACCCGTTGAATAAGGTCGTGTACTGATGCGCATTCTGCGGCTTACAGATGCCACGGCGAAGAAAATCCTGGCTTCGCGAAGTGCGAGCAGCAGGGATGCCGCGCGCATTGCCGCACGGATTGTCAACGATGTGCGGCGTCGGGGGAATACGGCGCTATTTGCGTGGACAAAGCGGTTCGATAACCTTTCGCTGGATTCAAAAAGCGTCTGGGTGTCGCGTGCGGAATTGTCCAGCGCCCGCAAGAGAGTTTCGCGCGAATTTGTCGCCGCCATAGATCACGCGGCACGAAATATTCGCGCCGTAGCGCGCCGCCAGAAACCGCAGGAATGGATGATACAAGTGGAACCCGGTGTACGCGCCGGACAGCGCGTGCGCGCAATTGATACCATCGGCTGTTATCTTCCGGGCGGACGATTTTCCCTGGTCTCCACGCTGCTGATGACGGCAATTCCCGCGCAGGAAGCGGGCGTGCGCGAAATCGTAGTGACGAGCCCGCAGCCCGGCGCGTCACTGCTGGCGGCAGCGGAACGCCTTGGTGTGCGGCGCATCGCGAAAATCGGAGGCGCGCAGGCGATTGCCGCGCTCGCCTATGGGACGCGCTCGATTCCGCGCGTGGACAAAATCTTCGGCCCGGGGAATCGCTTCGTGACCGCTGCAAAGCAAATCGTCAGCAGCGATTGCGCGATCGACATGCTGGCAGGACCGACCGAGGCGCTCGTATTCGCCACTCGTGGCAATCCGCGGTTCATCGCCTCGGATCTTATTGCGCAAGCCGAGCATGATCCCGACGCGATTTCGCTGTTCGTCACCACATCTTCCGCGCTGGCTCGCGCCGTGGCCGGCGAGATCGACCGGCAGCTTGCAGAATTGCCTAAGACGAACCTCGCGTCGCGGTCTCTGGCGAAGAATGGCGCCGTGCTAATTGCGACGAATCTCGCGGCCGCGGCGGAATTCGTGAACCGCTTCGCGCCTGAGCACTTGAGTCTGCCGGAGGGGACGAATGGCTTGCTCGCGAACATCGAGTCGGCCGGAAGCATTTTCCTTGGCGACTGGAGCGCGCAATCTTTCGGCGATTATGCGAGCGGAACGAACCACGTCCTGCCGACTGGAGGTGCGGCGCGCAGCCGTGGCGGCCTTTCGGTTTCGGATTTTGTGAAGTGCATCAGCGTGCAGGAAGTATCGCGCGGCGGTGTAGCGCGCCTCGCGCCAGTGGTCGCCGAATTCGCGCGAGCGGAAGGCCTGGACGCACATGGCCGCTCGGTCGAGGTGCGCAAGTGACGCGGCCGATACCGGTGCGGCGCGCTGTGGAGCAAATGCGGCCTTATCATCCTCCGCTCGAAGGCCGCATCGACAAGCTGCGCCTGGATTTCAACGAAAATCCGATTGGCTGCTCGCCGGCCGTCCGGCACGCGCTGGCGAAGCTTAGCGCCGCCTCAATTTCAGCATATCCCGAACAAGAAACGGTCCGGCGAAAGGCGGCGAAGCATTTCCGTGTTCGACCCGAGGAACTTCTGCTCACAAATGGCACGGACGAGGCGTTAAGCCTGGTGGTAAACACGTTCGTTGAGCCAAAAGACGATGTTTTGCTCGTCGAACCAACCTACGCGATGTACCGGTTCTATTCCGAATTGGCTGGAGCAAGAATCGTCGCTCCGCGATACGACGAGGCAATGTGTTTCCCGTGGAACAGTGTGTTACGAGCGCTGCAAGCCGGGCCGCGAGTTTTCTTTCTGCCCAATCCGAATAGTCCTACTGGCAATCTATTATCCCTGAAAGAGTTGCAGCGAATATTGAAGGCCGCGACGCGCACGATGGTGGTGATCGATGAGGCATACTTTGAGTTTTCTGGCGTAACCGTCATTCCCTGGAACAGCCGCCACAAAAACTTGATCGTCACGCGCACCTTCTCGAAGGCTGCGGGCCTTGCCGGATTGCGCCTGGGCTGCATTTTTGTCCATCGTGAGCTAGCCGCTGTGATGCACAAAGCTCAATCGCCGTATCCCGTGAGCGCGGCCGCGCTCGTGGCCGGGGAAGCGGCGATGCGCGATCGGGCGTTCATCGCGCGAACCGTCCGTGAAGTTCGTCGCGGCAGGCAAGCGCTCGAGCGGGGCCTCGCCCGGCTTGGTGTGCGCTGCTTCCCGAGCGGCGGTAATTTCGTGCTCGTGTATTTCGGCCCGCGTGCCAAGGAAATTGTTGGAGCTTTGACGCGCAAAGGAACGCTGGTGCGCGATCGCTCCGGCGACTTTAGCGGTGAAGGCTACGTACGCATTACGCTCGGGACGCTCGAGCAGACGCGGCGTCTTCTGCGCGAACTGGAGTCCATCCTATGAGAAAGGCGAATCTGCGTAGAAAGACAAAGGAAACGGACATTCGCCTGCGCCTGAATCTCGATGGGCGCGGCAAGTCGCACATCAGCACCGGCGTCCGCTTTTTCGATCACATGCTCGAGCAGATTGCGCGGCACGGCGCGCTGGATATGGAACTCACCGCGCGCGGCGATCTCGATGTGGATCAGCACCACACCGTCGAAGACGTGGGAATCGCGCTCGGGGAAGGCGTCAAGGAGGCGCTCGGTTCGAAGCGTGGAATTCTGCGCGCGGGATATTTCCTGATGCCGATGGACGATTGCCTCGCGGCCGCGGCGCTCGACTTTTCCGGCCGCGCGTTTTGCGTGTGCAGTTTCAAAATCTCGGCGGCCCGCGTAGGCGATTTTCAAACAGAGCTGATGGAGGATTTCTTCCGCGCCTTCGCGCAGTCTGCTTCGGCGAACGTGCATCTGAAGCTGGTTTACGGCAGGTCGTCGCATCATCAGGTGGAGGCTATCTTTAAGGCATTTGCGAAGGCGCTGCGCTTTGCCGTTACGCGCGATAAGCAGCTGAGGCGCGTGCTGCCGTCGACTAAAGGCGTGTTATGAAGGTTGCGATTGTCGATTACGGGGCGGGAAATCTGCCATCGGTGGAACGGGCACTGCGAGACCTGGGCGCAGAAACCGAGCGCGCCACCGAACCCGCGCAGGTCGCTGCAGCAAAAGCGATTGTGCTGCCGGGCGTCGGGCATTTCTCGGCGTTTGTAAACGGACTGCGCGAACGCAATCTCACTTCTTCGTTGCGTGAAGCGTACGAATCCGGCGTGCCGATGCTCGGAATCTGTCTCGGGTTGCAGGCGATGTTCGCGTCGAGCGAGGAAGCACCGGGCGCGCCAGGTCTCGCCTTTTTCCCGGAGGAAGTTCGCGCTCTGCCGACGAACGTCAAGTCTCCGCACATCGGTTGGAATCAGTTGCGCCGTACCCAAACCAGCGTGTTACTTCGAGGCATTCCGGAGGACGCCTACTTCTATTTCGCGCATTCCTATGCGGCGCCGGCAGCGGCTGAATCCACGGTTGCGGCGTGCGATCACGGCTTCCCATTCGCGGCTGTCATCGAGCGACGACGGCTGGCCGCCGTGCAGTTTCATCCAGAGAAATCCGGTGAGACCGGCGCCCGCGTGCTGCGCAATTTTCTGGAGTCCGCCCAATGACGCTCGCTCGCAGAATCATTCCTTGTCTCGATGTGGATGCGGGCCGCGTGGTAAAGGGGATTGAGTTCGAGGGTCTGCGCGACATGGGCGATCCGGCCGAGCTCGGCGCTCGCTATAACCGCGAAGGCGCGGATGAACTTGTGGTGCTGGACATCAGCGCGTCTGTTCAGGGGCGCGCAACTTTTCTCGAAACAATTCGCCGCGTAGCGGACCAGTTGAATATCCCACTCACTGCCGGGGGCGGCATCCGCAAAATGGAGGACGGCCGCGCGGTGTTGCGCGCCGGTGCGGATAAAGTGACGGTGAACACGGCCGCAGTCGAGCGGCCTGAATTGCTTTCGGAGCTGGCGCAACAATTTGGCGCGCAGGCGGTGGTCCTCTCGATGGACGTGAAGCGCAAGGGCGATTCGTGGGAACCCTACACGCGCGGTGGCCGCGATGCGACGGGGCTCGATGCCGCGGCTTGGGCTGCCGAAGCTGTCTCGCGTGGCGCGGGTGAAATTTTGCTGACGTCAATCGACCGCGATGGCACCTGCAGCGGGTTCGATTGTGAACTTACTGCCAAAATCACGGCGACCGTTTCGGTGCCCGTAATCGCTTCCGGCGGAGCCAATACATTCGACGATTTTCTTGCAGTGTTCAACCAAGGCAGCGCGGATGCAGCCTTGGCCGCTTCAATTTTCCACAACGAGACTCACTCCATCGCCAAGCTCAAGCAATATCTGGGCGCGCGCGGGGTGCCGGTTCGTCTCAGCCGATGAAATAAATTATCCGATGATCATTCCCTGCATCGATCTTCAAGGCGGCAAGGCCGTGCAGCTAATCAGAGGGCGCCGGCGGGCGCTCGCCGTGGACGATGTTCTAGGCTTGCTCGAACGATTCCGCGACTATCCCATCTTGCACGTAATCGACCTCGACGCCGCCATGCGAAAGGGTTCCAACGGTCGTTGGATCAAGCTGCTTTGCCGCCGCGCAAAGGTGAAGGTACGCGTTGGCGGCGGCATCCGCACCGCAGCGCGCGCGGCAAAGATACTCTCGTGGGGCGCGGAGAAAGTCATCATCGGCAGCGCGGCTTTCCGAGATGGCAGGGTTGACCGCGATTTCTTGAAAGCGATGGCCTCGCGCGTCGGACGCAACCGCGTGATTATCGCTCTCGATACTGAAAAAGGGCGAATCGTCGTCCGTGGCTGGCGCGAGCGCCTGAAGCTGAAGCCGAGCGATGTGATTCCGGAGCTGGAACCTTTCTGCTCCGAGTTTCTTTCCACATTTGTCGACAATGAAGGAACCATGAAGGGCACGGACCTCCAGTGGTTTCGCAAACTTCGCGCTGCAACGTCCCTGCCCATCACCGCAGCGGGAGGAATTCGCAGCATGCGCGAGGTGCACGCTCTGGAAAAAGCCGGCATAAATGCCGCCGTCGGAATGGCAATTTATACGGGCAAACTCGCAGGCGAGAAAACAGGCCTTCGGCAGCGCTAACGCGTTCGCCAGTTTTCCTTGGATGGCTTTGCCAACGCGTCGTGCGGGAGCAGGCACAAACCACTGCAGCGGCCGTCGCGCAACTTCGCCCGCTGGTGTATAGTTTTTTGTGGTGCGGCATCGTGGACGGCGGTCATTCTTCGCCTCGGGATAACCTCCCAGTCGCTGTGCGTCGCGCTTCCTAGGACATGAAAACACAATTGCGAGTCATGAAATTCGGCGGCACGTCCGTGGGCGACGCGTCGTGTATCAGTCGTGTCGCCCAAATCGTGAAGCACGCGGCGCGCGAATGCCCAATTGTGGTCGTGGTTTCGGCCATGAGCGGCGTTACCAATCAGCTGATCCAGGCGGCGAACCGTTCTGAAGCTGGCGACCGCGAGCATTCCCACGCGATTTTCGCGGAGCTTCGCAAGCAGCACGCAGCTGCTCTGGAAACGCTCGTTCGCGATAAGGAAAAACGCCTTCGACTGGCAAGTTGCCTCGAAAAACTTTTCAGCGAGGGCGAGGAGCTTTGCAAAGGCACAGCCTTGCTTCGCGAACTCACTCCGCGCACTCTCGATTCCGTGTCAAGTTTAGGCGAGCGCCTTTCGGCGCCGATGGTCGCTGCGGCCCTCTGCGCGCACGACGTGCCAAGCGAGGCCGTAGAATCCACGGAGTTGATCGTCACCGATTCCTATCATGGCGGCGCGGACCCGCTGATGGACCGCACGCACGCGCGGTCGAACACACGCCTGCGGCCACTGCTCGATAGCGGAATTGTTCCGGTAGTGACAGGTTTTATTGGCGCCACCGATAGCGGCGTTCTCACAACGCTCGGCCGCGGCGGATCGGATTACTCCGCCACGATTCTTGGCGCAGCTCTTAGCGCCGACGAGGTAATTATCTGGACCGACGTGAACGGTGTGCTCACCGCCGATCCGCGCCTCGTCCCAGAAGCGCGCACCATTCCCGAAATTTCCTATCTCGAAGCGTCCGAGCTCGCCTACTTCGGCGCGAAGGTACTTCATCCGAAGACGCTACGGGCCGTGGCGCAGGCGGGCATCCCCGTCTGGATTCGAAACACTTTCGCGCCCGAGCAGACCGGCACGAAGATAACTCCCCGAGGCCGAAGCAACGGCGGCGGCGTGAAAGCGCTCACGGCCATTCGCGACGTGGCGCTGATCACCGTCGGCGGTCCGGGAATCGTCGGCGTGCCAGACGTGGTGGGCCGTACATTCTCCACCACCGCTGAAGTGCACGCCAGCATCTTGCTGATTTCACAGTCATCGTCGCAGAACGATATCTGCTTGATCGTCGCCGCCTCCGACGCAAAACGGACCGTTGAGGCTCTCCGCAATGAATTTGCGCAGGATGTGGCGCACGAAAAAGTGGAACACATCACCATGGATCCGAGCATCGCAATCGTAGCCGTCGTGGGCGAAAACATGCGGGGCACCCCCGGCGTCGCAGGACGCACCTTCAATGCCGTGGGACGCGAGAACGTCAACATCATAGCCATCGCCCAGGGATCGTCCGAGAGCAACATCTCTTTCGTCGTCTCCGAGAAAGACATGAAAGTCGCGCTTCAGGCGACCCATCGTGAGTTCAATCTCAGCGCGTCGGTTCCTCTCGAATCGGAAGTAAAGGTTTCCTGATATGCCTGAAAAGAACGCTCGCGCGCAGGAAATCATCGCGGAAAAGGCCATACAGCGCTGCATCGACCCGGCTTGCGGTGCATCATACGACCTGAACGAGCGCGTTTACCTCTGCTCTAGCTGCGGTGGCACCCTCGAGATCCGTTGCAGCGTGGCCGAAATTGGCGACCCTGCCGCTTTGCGCAAGCGATGGTCGGCTCGTGCGGCCTCGCGCGATCCCCGCGATGCCAGCGGCGTGTGGCGCTATCGCGAGCTTCTTCCCTTTGATGACGCCGCGCCTTTCGTCACTCTCTTCGAGGGCAATACGCCGCTGTATCACGGCCCTCGTTCCGCCCGTTACTGTGGGTTGGACGACCTGCGCCTCAAACATCAGGGTTGCAATCCAACCGGCTCCTTCAAGGACACCGGAATGACCACCGCCGTCACGCAGGCGCTCGTTCTCGGCGCAGGAACCGTCGTCTGTGCCAGCACGGGAAATACTTCCGCCAGCCTCGCCGCGTATGCGGGGCGCGCTGGATTGCGCTCCGCGGTCCTGCTCCCGCGCGGGCAAATTTCTTCCGGAAAGCTCGCACAGAGCCTCGACTACGGCGCTCTGGTGTTCGAAATCGAAGGGAATTTTGACGATTGCATGCGCTTGATCCAGGAATTGGGCCGCGATCCTTCCATCTACGTCGCCAATTCGATAAACCCATTTCGCATCGAAGGACAAAAGACGGTCGCCTTCGAGATCATGGAGCAGTGCGCCTGGCAGGTCCCTGACCACGTGGTCGTTCCCGGTGGCAACATGGGAAACAGCACCGCGATCGGCAAGGGCTTTCAGGAATTGCTCGACCTGGGTCTGATTCGTCGCCTCCCAAAGCTCAGCGCGGTTCAGGCGGAAGGCGCGGCGCCCGTCGCACACTTATTTGCCAAGCTGAACGGCGGCCAATTAACCGGCGGAGCGCCGCTGCCTGACGCCATGGAGACTGTCGAAAATCCACGCACCCTGGCATCCGCTATCAAAATCGGCGCGCCTGTTTCGTGGAAGAAGGCTCTTCGCGCCGTCTTGCGCTCGGGCGGGAAAGTCATCGCGGTTAGCGAACAGGAAATCGCCGACGCCAAAGCCATGGTCGGCCGCGATGGAATCGGTTGCGAACCCGGATCGGCCACCACAGTCGCTGGGATCAAGAAACTCCTTGCCGCGAAACATATCCGCAGCGACGATTCCGTGGTCGCGGTGCTGACCGGAAACATGCTGAAGGACCCCAGCTACGTGAGTCATTATCACAGCGGAACGCTCATTCTGGACTCGCCGGGTGGCCCCTCGCAGCGCATTTTGGGTTCATTCCAAAACGCCCCCAAAACGGTAGCCGCCACAAAAGCCGCGATTCTCGCGGCGTTAGCGCAAGCCGGCAAGGAAGGCAGTTTGCCGTGAGGAACACCTCGCGCGACTGAACCCGTTTTCGCGATGATTCTATGACTTCTGCAAGACAACCTTCATTCGAGGTGCGCGTCCCTGCCTCGACCGCCAACATGGGTGCCAGCCTCGATTGCCTGGGCCTCGCTCTCGAAATGTACCTCAGCGTCCGCGCCACCGTCCTGTCGAAACCCGGTTCGCGCACGCTGGCTCGAAGCCGTGGCGTGCGCGGCACCTCCGACCTTCCCCGCGACCCCGATGAAAATCTCATCTTTCGCGCCATGCGCCATACCGCTGAACGCGAAGGCTTCGTTTTGCCTCGGGTCCGGCTTGCCGTTCAAAACGAAATACCGGTTGCGGGAGGGCTCGGCAGCAGCGCGGCCGCAACGGTAGCGGGCGTGGCGCTTGGTTTCGCGATCGCCGGGCGGCAAGTGCCGAAAGATGTAGCCTTACGTTATGCCACCGAGATGGAGGGGCATCCGGATAACGTCGCGGCGGCTCTTCTCGGCGGCTTGGTCGTCACCTTCACTCGCAGTGATGGTACGGTGGCCGCGATTCGCAGGCACTGGCCCAAAGTGATCCGGCTGATCGTCGTTACTCCGAATATGAAGCTGGAGACAAAAAAATCGCGCGCTGTGCTGCCCGTCAACGTCTCTCGAGCCGACGCGGTGCACAATCTGCAGCGGTCCGCCCTCTTTGTAGCGGCGCTCGAAGACCGCCGCTATGACCTTCTTTGGGATGCCATGCAGGATCGCCTGCATCAAACCCCGCGCCAGTCCTTGATTCCGGGTCTCGCGGAGGCCTTGGCCCTTCCCCGCATGCCGGGTTTACTGGGTGTTGCCCTAAGCGGAGCGGGTCCCAGCGTCGTAGCGCTCGCCACGGGCCGGCATGACGAAATCGGAAAAGCCATCGCTCAGTGCTTTGAGCGGCACGATCTCGCACCGGTAATTCGAAATATGGAGGCCGCCCAGGAGGGGCTGTTGTCCACGCAGAAGTATCTCTCTTGGAAGTGAATCCTTTTGTGCCCGCAGGCACTCTTGCCTGCGCACGTAATTCGAGGCAAGCGGTAAGCCACAGCCAAGTGTGGCTCTGCCACCAGCAAACTGAGTCGCTATCAAAATTTAGTTCTGGATTCTACGACGGAGGTATCCAAAACAGCCGCCGGCTAACACGATGGATATCCCAGCGGCAGTCAGCACCAAGCTGTCGGGCTCGGGCGTCGCCACCGGCGGAGTCCCCGGGGGAGTGCCTGGTGGAATGATCGGAGGAGTCGTGGGCGGTGGCGGCGTCGGCGGCGAGGGCGGTGCCGTCGTCGGCGGAGTTACTACCTTGTGGGATGGAGACCCTCCTCCGCCTACGATCGGGAAACTCGGAGGCATAAATGTACCTCCGCTAGAACCGGGACTTGAAGCCAGCAGCGACGAAAAAGCGGGAAATGGCAGGGCCATCGGCAACGCGATCGGCCGCGCAGCCGCCAGGTCGGGCAGAGGCGCTGGATCGAGTGTCATGTCAAGCGGCTGCCTCGCCGCCATAGGAACCTCGGCCGTCGCCGACAGCCGATTTCCGCAGCGGGTCCTCGCTACATTTTTGCCATCGGTAATGACAGTCTCGCCCTTCAAAAGCCTTAGTTTCTTGTTAGTCCAATAGATGTGGTTGTTCAACCGGTAGGAGACGTACATCTCCTCGTCACTCGCCAGCCGTACAACATGAGTCTGGCTCACATCGAAACCGGCGTAGTGCGCGGCGGCGATCGGATCGTGTTCCAACGCGCTGCGCAGCTCTTCGGCGCTTTCCACTCCTCCTGGAATCACCGAATAGGGAAAGAGGGTTCGAGAACCTGTCACGGGGTCAAAATGGGAATCAGGTACGTCTGCTGGAGGAGAGGTGCTGGAAGAGTTCGCCGCGTTTGCTGCTCGCGCCCGTTCTTGCCTCGCGCTAGTTCGTTCGGTGACAACCGCACCCCAAAATGTCACCGAAAAGAGACATATGAGTGCAACTAAGTAAATCCAACCGAAAACATTCCCCCGTCTAATCAAACGATATCCCCGATTCCGCTACAAGTGGCCCATCTGCCGCCCTCAGCCAATAGAAAGCTGCTGTCTTGGATCGAGCAATTCCTATGCCAGGAATGTCGAATTGATCGTTAGGCCAATGCCGCGTCTTTTCTTCGCGTCTCGGGCTGGGAGGGCCTTCTTTGAATATGTGGAGGCGGACTATTCTCCGCTTTTGCGGAAAACGTTTTCGCCGTTTTGGAGTTTATCAAAAGAACAGTACCAAAGTTCTGACCCCTGCTTCGGATTTAGCCGGCACATTTTCAAAGACAAGTGAATTCTGGTCGTTTGCGAAGCGCGCTCTAGGGGCAGTGCCAAAGGCATCTCTACTACTCGATCACCAAGCGCAGAAACTTCTTCTTGCCGGCACGTACAAGATACTCTCCAGACTTGGAGAGGTCAATCTCACGTTTCACGTCATCCACGCGCACGCCGTCAATTTCGACGCCACCCTGCTTGATAAGCCTTTCCGCCTCGCTGCGCGACGGTGCGAGTGTCAATTCCACTAGTAATGCTGACAAACGCTTTGGCGTGCCTTGTGGGATCGCATGCCGCGGCGCTTCGTCGGGCGCCCGGCGCTCGCGGAAGACCCGGCGAAATTCGTCGGACGCTCGCTTTGCAGCTTCCTCGCCCTGAAAGCCGGCGATCACCACGTGCGCGAGTTGCATCTTCGCCTCCATCGGGTGCAGCACGCCCGTGCGCACCTCTTCCCGCAAGCGCACGATCACCGGCGAAGGGAAATCCGTCAGCAGTTCGTAATACGACCACATCAGCTCGTCCGAAATAGACATCAACTTGCCGAACATTTCTCCCGGCGCTTCGGTGATTCCCACATAGTTCCCCAAACTCTTGGACATTTTGCGCTCGCCATCCAGCCCCACCAGAATCGGCATGGTCAGCACGGCCTGCGACGCCTGGCCGTATTCGCGCTGTATTTCGCGGTGCACCAATAGATTGAATTTCTGCTCGGTGGCTCCCAGCTCCACGTCTGATTTCAGCGCCACCGCATCGTAGGCGGTCAGCAGCGGATACAGCAATTCGTGGACGGAGATCGGCAGGTTTTTTTCCAGGCGCGAACGAAAATCCTCGCGCTCGAGCATCCTCGCCAGCCGGTAATGGCCGCACAGCCGCACCGTATCGTAGCTCGTCATTTTGGCGAGCCATTCGCTATTGAAACGAACCTCGGTCTTGTCGCGGTCGAGTATCTTGTAGACCTGATCGAGATATGTTTTCGCGTTTGCATCCACCTGCTCTCGCGTCAGCGGCGGACGCGTTTCCGATTGTCCCGTCGGGTCGCCGATCATCGCCGAGAAGTCACCGATCAGGAAGATTGCCGTGTGGCCCATGTCCTGAAAATGCTTCAGCTTCCGCAGAACAACCGTATGGCCCAGATGAATGTCGGGCGCCGTCGGGTCCACGCCGAGATATACGCGCAGCGGTTTGCCGGATTTACTGGATTGCTCCAGCTTAACCTTCAGCTCTTCTTCGCGAATGATCTCCGCCGCGCCCTTTTTCAGGTACGCAAGCTGTTCTTCAACCGGCTTGAATTTTGCGGACACTCCTAATTCCTCCCGGGCTCCTTTGCGTCGTTCGCCAAAACGCGGCGGCCTACGATGTGGCATCGCCCTTCGAGCACCATGCGCACGGCCTCGGTATAGATACGGTGCTCTTCCCGCAGGATGCGTTCGGCGAGCGCTGCGGGTGTGTCACGGTCTTCCACAGGCACAACCGCCTGCAAAATGATCGGTCCTGCGTCCAGATTTTCGTCTACGAAGTGCACCGTGCAGCCCGAAAATTTCACGCCATGTTCGAGCGCCTGTCTCTGAGGTTCGAGTCCTGGGAACGCCGGAAGCAAAGAAGGATGAATATTCAGGATCCGATTGCGAAATTCCGCCACGAAAAAAGGAGAGAGCAGCCGCATGTATCCGGCGAGGCAAACGAGCTCCACACCTTTCTCGCGGAGCGCCGCTGCAACCAGCCTGTCGTATGCCTCCCGCTCCAGCCCTTTTGACGCAATCACCCGCGCTTCGATTCCCAGCGCGTGTGCCTTCTCAATTCCCGGAGCATCTTCGCGATTGCTCACCGCGATTACGATTTCGGCATTGGGAATGCGTCCCGCCCTGGCGCTTGCCGTCAGCGCCTCGAAATTCGATCCGCGTCCCGAGAGCAGAACGCCAATGCGCTTTTTCATGAGGCAGCGAAATTAGCACAGTTCCGGCAGTCGTCAAACGGCCTCGCCACCCTTGAGTTTGCTTGGATAATACGAAGCGATTTGGAAGGGCTCGATTCCTCGAAGGAGGGGGGCGGCCGGTGGGGGGACCGGCCGCTCGGGGCATGGTGTTGAAGGTGCAGGAACTCGGCGCCGGGGGGTGGCTCCGAATTCTTGACCATTTTGCCGGTGAACCCAGCCGCGGTCGATGGGCCGCTCGGTTTAATTCGACCCGTACTAACGTACCGCCTCTTCGAATTCGCGGCATCTTCGCCGCCTGACCATTGGCGCAAGGCCCATCAAAAGTCCACAGCACCTCGCCCTTGCGCTGGCGTTTCCTTGTACTAAGATGGACGCGTGAAAAACGCAACCGAGATCGGCGCCGCAGGCGGTTTTGATCGGGGGCTCATGGAAGCCGCGCTTGTCGCCTGCGGTCCTCCTTGCGTCGGAGATTTCCGCGGCGCCGGGCGCGACGTCCCAGACGATTCGGTTTCTAATCGACACCAGAGCCGAGTAGAACCTGGTATAACTTACAGAAAACAAAGGGGCGGGGGTGAGGCTACTCGACATATTTCAGAGCAGCCAGTCTCTTTCTCGATTCGCGAGTCCGGGTCGCGTCCGGCCGCATCGCACACCTTCACTGGAGGAACTACATGAAATTGAACGAGTACACGACGCTAGGACGTACGGGATTGCGCGTTAGCCCTCTCTGCCTCGGTGCCATGGGTTTCGGCACAGGCTGGGGATGGGGGGCCGATGAAAAACTTTCATTCGAAATGATCAGTCTCTATCTGGAAGGTGGCGGCAATTTCATCGACACCGCCGATGGCTACCAGATGGGCCAGAGCGAGGAGATCGTGGGGAAGTATATCGCCGAGCGCAAACTCCGCGACCGCGCAGTCATCGCCACGAAATTCACATTCGGCGTGGAGCAGGGGAATCCAAACGCGGGCGGCAACAGCCGCAAGAATATCTATCGCGCCCTCGAAAGCTCGCTCCGCCGCCTCAAAACCGACTTCATCGACCTCTATTATTTGCACTCGTGGGATTTGATCACTCCGGTCGAGGAAGTGATTTCGACGCTCACCGATCTAGTCCGTGAAGGAAAAATCCGCTACATCGGCCTCTCCGACACGCCCGCGTGGTATTTCACCCGCGCGCAAACCCTGGCCGAAAAAGGAGGGCTCGAGCGCGTCGCCACTTTGCAACTCGAGTATTCGCTCGCCGAACGCAATATCGAGCGCGAACACATCCCCGCCGCGCAGGAACTCGGCATCGGTCTCTGCCCGTGGAGTCCGCTCGCGGGTGGTCTCCTCAGCGGGAAGTACAAAAGAGAAGGAAGCGGCGGCAAAGGCGAAGGACGCCTCACGATGCCCAATCCAATCTTCAACAAATTCACGGAGCACAACTGGCGCGTCCTCGATGTGCTTCTTGAAGTAGCGAAACAGGTCGGCAAAAGTCCCGCGCAGGTTGCGCTAAACTGGCTCGCCACACAGCCGGGAGTCACTTCTATCATTCTCGGCGCGACGAAAACCGCGCAACTCGCAGACAATCTTGGCTCACTCGACTTCAAGATTCCCGCGGAGTTGCGCAACCGGCTGGACGAAGTCGGCGCGCCCGAACCCGTTCATCCTTACAACTTCTACGAGCCTTTCATGCAGAGCCGAGTCAGCGGCGGCGTTTCGGTGCGGGAGTGGAGACGCGGTTACCTGTACGAGGGTGCGCTCGCTCCACCAACGGAAAAGAAAGCCAGCGCCAGCTAGCGCACTGGCCGACGAGACTTTGATTGTTAGCGGCGATCGAGGGCCGGGTGGCGAACATCTCGCCCGGCCACGAAGTAAATCACGTCCTCGGCGATATTGGTGGCGTGGTCGCCGATACGTTCCAGGTTCTTCGCCACGAGGATTAGCTCGAATGCGGAGAAGACCACCGAGGAATCCTCCATCATGTAAGTGAGCAGTTCGCGGAAAATCTGATCGCGCAAACGGTCCACTTGATCGTCGCGCTGCAGAACGCTGCGGGCTAGATCCTGGTCGCCGCGGACGACGGCGTTGAGGCTGTCGCGGACCATCCCCTCTGCAAGCTCGCTCATCCGCGGCAAATCCACATAGGGTTTCACTTGCGCATGGCGCATCACGCGCATGGCTGATTGCGCGATGTTTACGGCTTGGTCGCCGATGCGCTCCAGGTCGCCGTTGATCCGCGAAACGGCCAGTAGAAAGCGCAAATCAGCCGCCATGGGCGCCTGCAAGGCGAGCAGGCGCTGAACGCGCTCGTCGATTTCGATCTGCATTTCGTTGATCGCGTCTTCCTCGGAGAGGACTGCCTCCGCAAGTTGCTCGTCCGCGTCCAGCACGGCGTGGACGGACTGATGGACAGCACGCTCGGAAAGACTGCCCATCCACAGCAGCCGCTGCTTCAGTTCTTCAAGATCGTGTTCCCAATGGCGTTCCATGGCTACTCAGCACCTTTCATACTGCGCAAACAAAACATTCCACGGACTTACCCGAAGCTTACCCAAAGCGGCCGGTGATGTACGCCTCGGTGCGTGGGTCCTGGGGAGTCGTAAATAGCTTCGGCGTTTCCGAATGCTCGATAAGTTTCCCATCGAGCATGAACGCCGTGAAATCGCTGGCCCGGGCGGCCTGCTGCATGTTGTGCGTGACGATGGCCAGCGTACAGCTATCCTTCAGTTGAAACATCAGCTCTTCGATCTTGGCGGTGGTTACAGGATCCAGCGCCGAGCAAGGCTCGTCGAGGAGTAAAACTTCCGGATCAACGGCCAGCGCGCGCGCGATGCAGAGCCGCTGCTGCTGGCCGCCGGAAAGCGCGAACGCCGATTTCTGGAGGTAGTCTTTCACCTCGTCCCAGAGCGCCGCTCGCCGCAAGCTGTGCTCAACGAGATCGCGAAGACTTCCTTGGTAACCGTTAATGCGCAGCCCGTACGCGACATTCTCAAAAATCGATTTCGGAAAGGGATTGGGACGCTGGAAAACCATTCCCACGCGCCGGCGCAACTTCACCACATCCATCTGGCGAATATCCTGCCCGTCGAGAAGAATTTCGCCGGAGTAGCGGCTGTGGCGAATCGTATCGTTCATGCGATTCAGGGTCCGCAAGAAAGTGGATTTGCCGCAGCCAGACGGCCCGATCAGCGCGGTGACTTTGTTGGCGGGAATTTTCAGATTGACGCCGAAGACCGCCTGCTTTGCGCCGTAGAAGAAATCGAGATTGGAGATTTGAAAGCGCACGCGCTCCTCCTTCGTCGATGCGGTGGAAGAGTGATCCGTCACGCGCACCTGCGGTGTGAGGCGTGCAGCGGCATTTTGTCCCTGTGCGGCAGATGCCATATTAGACGCTCCGGGAAGCTCCCCCGCCACCGACAGCCAAGCGGGTACCAACGTTTGCGAGTAGCACGATACCCAAGAGCACCAGTCCGGCGGCCCATGCCTGGCGGTGCCAATCCTCGTACGGAGCAATCGCGTAGGTATAGATCATCATGGGCAGAGAGGCAATAGGCTGGTTCAAGCCGGGACTCCAGTACTGATTGCCAAAGGCGGTGAAAATGAGGGGCGCAGTTTCGCCCGCCACGCGGGCGAGAGCCAGCAACATGCCCGTGACGATACCGCCACGCGCCGCCGGGAGGATCACCGTCGCGATCGTTTTCCATTTGCTCGCACCGAGCGCCATCGCTCCCTCGCGCAAAGTTCCCGGAACCGAGCGCAAGAACTCTTCGGTGCTCCGCACGGTGATGGGAATGACCATGAAGCCCAAGGCGACGCCGCCGGCGAGCGTCGAGAAATGCCGCATCGGGACCACCACCAGCGAATACGCAAAGATGCCCATAACGATCGAGGGAACGCCGTTCAGAAGGTCGGTGGTATAGCGGACCACGAACGAAAACGTCCTGCCGCCGAATTCCGCCAAATATACACCGGCCAGCAAACCTACCGGCAACCCCATCGCGGCGGCGAGGAGCAAAAGCTTCAAGCTGCCCACGATGGCATTGGCCATTCCCCCACCCGTCTCCCCGACGGGCTTGGGGAGCTGAGTGAAGAAAGCCCAGTTCAGCGATTTTCCGCCGTTATAGACGAGGTAGCCCAGAATGAGAAACAGAACGGAGACGACGGAGAAGGCAGCGACGCCCGTGAGCGTGAGCATCAAGACGTTCAACGACTTTCGCCAGAGCAGGCGTGCGCGGCTCACGGGTGACCTCCGCCGCGCTCCGTGGCCAGGATGAGAAGCCGCGCGAAGCCATTCAAGATCAGCGTAATTAGGAACAGCACGAGGCCGAGCTCGATCAGCGAGCTCAAATAGAGCTTGCCAGTGGCCTCCGTGAATTCGTTGGCAATCACGGCAGCGATGGTGTAGCCGGGGGCGAAGAGCGACGCAGCGATCTTGGGATCATTTCCGATCACCATGGTGACCGCCATGGTTTCGCCGACCGCGCGAGCCAGCGCCAGGAACACCGAGCCGGTGATGCCGGCGCGAGCCCAGGGAACGACGACTTTCCACGTCGATTCCCAGCGAGTAGCGCCGAGCGCCAAGGCCGCCTCCCGCTGATCGCGCGGAACGGTGAGCAGGACTTCCCGCGATACGGAAATGATAAAAGGCACCACCATGATGGCCAGGACAATCCCGGCGGTCAAAAATCCCACACCATAGTTCTGTCCTTGAAACAGCGGCAGAAATCCGAGGGTATGTTTCACCGCCGGACCGATCGTCGTCCGCATCAAGGGCACGACGACGAAAATTCCTAACATCCCGAAGATCACGCTGGGAACGGCCGCGAGCAGATCAATGAGAAACGAGATGGTGTCCGAGATGCTGCGCGGAGCGAGTTCGGAAAGAAAAACTGCCGCCGCCAAGCCCAGAGGCAAGGCGATCAGGAGAGATACAGCCGAAGTGACCAGAGTGCCATAAATGAACGGCGCTGCTCCAAAGTGTTCGAATACCGGATCCCAAGTGCGCGAGACCCAAAAGTGCCAGCCGAACGCATGGCGGGAGGAAGCCGACTGGAGCCAAAGTTGATAGACGAGAAGTGAGGTAATGAGAATGATGGAGAAAGCAAAAATCAGGGTGACCAGGTGAGCGACCTCGTCGCCTATAGCGAGCCGGCGCAAAAGAGCGCGCCCCGTCCACGGAGACGGCGCGCGCCCAATCGCACTTGCATCGGAAGTCATCCCTACTTGATCTCAGCGAGATGCTTCATTTCGATGCCCACAACGGCTTTGGGAAGACGGGCATAGTTCAAAGATTCGACCGAGCCCTGGCCGGTTGTCAACATCCAATCGAGAAAAGCCTTTATCGCGTCCCGCTTGGCTGAATCGGAGATGGTTTCAGGAATCAAGAGATAGGTGAAGCTGCAAATGGGGTAGGTGGTTGCTCCGGTGGCGTCGGTGATAGAGATACGGATGTCGCTCTTCATTTTTGCCGCAGCACCAGCCGCCGCCTCAGTAACCGATGCGAGGCTCGCCTTGATGAATTTGCCATCGGCGTTTTGCACAAGCCCGTAGCCCATGTGGTTCTGAATCGCATAAATCAGTTCCACGTATCCGATCGAGTTGGGTGTTTCCTTCACCAAGCCGGAAACGCCTTCGTTGCCCTTCCCGCCGAGGCCGACGGGCCAGTTAACTGAGGTGTTGCTGCCCACCTTGCTCTTCCATTCGGGATTGACTTTCGAGAGATAGTCGGTCCAAACGAAGGTGGTGCCGCTGCCATCGGAACGATGGACCACGACAATGTCATTGGCCGGGAGATTCACGCCCGGGTTGGTGCTGGCGATCTCACTGTCATTCCATTTCGTGACTTTGCCCAGATAAATGTCCGAGAGCGCCTTGGCAGTAAACTTCAATTCGCCACTGACGCCCGGGATATTGTAGGTGGGCACTACAGCTCCGAGAACTGTGGGGAACTGAATAATTTTGAAATTGAACTGGCCGAGGAGCTGATCGTTCAGGGGCATATCCGAGGCACCGAAATCAACGGTGCCCGCCTTGAGTTGCTGAATTCCCCCGCCAGAACCGATGGATTGGTAATTGATCTGAACGTTGGGGTGCGCCTGGTGATAGTCGCTGAACCACTTGGAATAAATCGGGTACGGGAAGGTCGCACCTGCGGCATTGAGGAGCACGGTGCTATCTGGTGGTTGTGCGTACGCCGTGACCGCTAAACCGAGCAGAAGCAACATCGAGAGCAATGCTTTTTTCATGGGTTGGGACTCTCCTCGCGTCATTATCTTTTCCGAGTTGTTACAACCGCGTTACATCGTCGAGAATACGAGATGAAATCGGCTACAGCTCCTAAAGGCGGTGGGAAGCGCGAATTGGGGGGACCTCTCCGCGCCTCCCTCGGGGGCGTTACGTGGAGTACTACTTCTTGCGTTGGGTGAGGGCGCAAGAACTTGTGGTTACTGAGCACGCGGAATCGCCTCTCAGATTGCTCTGGCCAAAATTGTCCGTTGCCACTTGCAGGCTGTCCGCAGGTAAACAAAATGACAGGCCGCGGATCCGAAACTGGTGCGGGAGTATCGGGGCGACCCGTGAATCGCCGATAACCCGGCTATGAAAACTTCATGACTAAGACCTTGCGCGCTCGACGGTGGCTGGAGCCTCGAGGCCCATCTTTCTTGCCCGGCCATGCCGTACTTCGATTCCGCGCACCCAGAAGAGAATGTCCTCCGCGATATTGGTGGCATGGTCGGCAATCCGCTCGAGGTGGCGAGAGGCCAAAACGAATTGAAGATTGGGAGCCGCCTGCGCGGAATCCTCGGAGATACCTGCCAGGAGCGCTTCAAAAAGCCGGTCGCGATATTGATCGACAGTGTCGTCGCTCTCGAGTACTTGCGTGGCCAAATCGACATTTTCGTAAATCAGCGCGCCCAGGCATTTTGAAACCATGGCGCGGACCGCAGCGGTCATCGGCCCGAGTTCGGTGGGCGCTTGCACTTCCTCCATTGTAGAAAGAGAGATCACGCGCTCGGCCAGATTCACGGCCAGATCGCCCATGCGTTCCAGGTCGTTATTGATTTTGATCGTGGCGACAATCAGACGAATATCCGCTTCGAGCAGGTCTTGCTGGCGCAGCATGCGGATGGCGTGTTCATCGATGACCATTTCCATTTCATTGATGCGCGGCTCGGTGAGGAAAACTTCGCTCGCCAGCCGTTCATTTCTGCTCAGCACTGCCTCCAGCGCGCGGTTGACGGAACCTTCCACGGTACGCGCCTGCGAAATCAAATAGTTCATCAAGACGGTCTGGAAAATCCCCTCGGTGCTCGTTTTTGCCATTGTCATCGGTATGTTCTCCCCCGTGACCCGATGCGATTCCGGATCACCCCATTGCAGGATGGTTTTTGGGCGTTGCAGACAGATGAAGCAGGAATGAATGTTTTACTATGAGGGAAACGGCTGATTCGCAAGAGAAATGGAGAAAAAAAACTTCGAGCCGAGGCCGATTTCGCTTTCCACCCACAAGCGTCCGCCATGAGCCTCCACGATGTGCTTGGCAATGGACAAGCCGAGGCCGGTACCGCCCGCCTCTCGCGAACGCGCCGCGTCTACGCGGTAGAAGCGTTCGAAAATTCTCTCCTGATCCGTCAGAGGAATCCCTATGCCGGTGTCCGTCACAGTGATCACAGCTTCCCGGCCGTTGAGGGCCACGCTCACCCGAATACGGCCGGCCTCGGGGGTGTACTGGATGGCATTATCTAGAAGGTTCTGAAGCACTTCCCGCAGCAGACTGGCATCGCCTCGGACTGTGGGCAGGCCCGACGGAACATCGGTCTCAAATGCAATCTGCTTCCGGCTGGCTTTCAGCAGCGCAGTTTCCGCGCACTGTTCGACCAGCTCCAGTATGTTAACGGGCGCAAATTCCACTTCCAGCTTACCGGCTTCGATTCGCGCCAGCTTCAACAGATCGTCCGTCAAACTGGCGAGCCGCGCGGCGTGGTCGCGGATGATTTCAAGGAAGCGCCGGTTATTGCTGGGGTCCTCAAGCGCGCCGGAGAGCAGCGTTTCGGCAAAGCCTTGGATCGCCGTCAGGGGAGTTTTGAATTCGTGAGAAACGTTGGCGACAAAATCCTGGCGCACGCGCTCAAGACGCCGTAATTCTGTAACGTCGTGCAGCACGACCACGGCGCCAGACGGCTGTCCTTCCGTTTGCGGAGCGTTCGCGTGGTTCGCCGCCGGGCGAGTCGAGGAGGCAGAGTCCAAAGCCTGAACGGGCGTGGCGGTCACCGAAAAGTTTCTTTGCTGGACGATTCCCATGGCGATGTCGGTTCGAAGCCCTTCCTCACCGTTCAAAGCCCTGCGAATCAGGCCCAGCAGCTCGGAGTTGCGAACGACCTCAATCAGAGGGCGCCCCTCGATGACGCCGGCATCCAAGCTCAAGATTTCGGAGAAAGCGCGATTGGAAAATACGAGTCTCTCGCGCGCGTCCACGACGGCCACGCCCTCGACCATGCTCCGCAGAATCGCGCTGGAACGATTCCGCTCGCCGCTGAGCGAGCGGATGGTGCGGTCCATCGATGCCGCCGTTTCATTGAGCGCACTGGTCAAATCGGCCAGCTCGTCTCGCGGGCGTTCCGCAGGCAGGGGACGAAAGTCACCCTCTGCAACGCGGCGTGAGAAATCCTTCAGGCGCTCTACGCGCGAGGCAAACATCCGAAAATAAATCAGCGAAATCAGGCCGCCCAAAACGAGGATCACCAGAGAGGCGGCTAGGAGCCTCCGCCGCAGTTCGGCCATTGATGTGTGGGCCTCGGCTAAAGGCGCTGCCAGGCGAATCACCAGCGTATCGCCCTGCGCAGTTTGGGAACGGACTGCATCGAAGACCAAATCGCGACCCAGCGCCGCGCTGCGGCGAGCGGAGTGTCCCTCTCCGGAGGAAAGCGCTTGCTGAACTTCCGGCTGATCCGAACTGCTTCCGGCCGGTTGCGATTGGTGGGGAGAATCGACCAGCATTCGGCCCGTCTGGTCAAAGACGGTGGCGCGCAAGCCACTGGTAGCAGCCCAGTCAGCCCAAGCCTGCAGATCCTGGGGATTCTTTGACGCGGGAGGCCTCGCCTTGGCGAGACTCATCAGGGAGGCAAGCTTATCGTCGGCAGAGCGGACGTAATCTCGGCGGAGGAGGCGCGAGGAATAAAAGTTCACCGCAAGCAAAATGGCGAGCAGCAGGCCAAAGTAGATCAGCCCCAACTTCCAGAAAAGCTTAGCTGGCACGGGTTTCGAAAATGTAGCCGGCGCCCCGGATCGTTTTCATATAAGTCGGATGCTGAGGCTCGGTTTCAATCTTCTCGCGCAACCGCCGCACGTACACGTCCACGCTGCGGGGAGTGACAAAGCGCTCGGTTCCCCAAACACCATCCAGCAATTGATCGCGCGTGAAGACCCGGTTCGGACGCGCAGCCAGAAAATACAGGAGCCGAAACTCCAGCGTGCTCATAGGCACGGGCTTTCCCGAGCGTGTAACGCGATACGCGGCCGGATCAATTTTCAGCATTCCAATCTCGATGGCCTTTTCGGGGGCGGTGGCCGGCTCCGAGCGGCGCAAAAGCGCCTTCACGCGCGCGACAAGTTCTCTGGGGCTGAATGGTTTTGTAACGTAGTCATCCGCGCCCAACTCCAGGCCCACTACGCGATCGGCCTCTTCCCCTTTGGCGGTCAAGATGAGCACAGGCAGACGGTTCAAGCTGACATCCTTCCGCACTTCCTTGCAAATTTCCAGGCCGGATACTTTCGGAAGCATCAAATCGAGAAGAAGAAGATCGGGAGGCGACTTGCGGAGTTGGGCAAGCCCGGTGGCTCCGTCCCCGCTCGCCGCGACGTTGAAGCCGTCTTTCTCCAAATTGTATTTCACTAACTCGACGATATCCTTATCGTCTTCGATCAAGAGGATTTTCTTCATCGATGTTGTGTGAGGAAGTCATCCACAACATACGGGAAATGGCGTTCGCAACGCAAGCGGGGCGTGGCGCCGCGGCGCTCTTTTAACGCTCCATTAACATCGTTTCGTAGCGGGGCGGTACTTCGCATCCCGTAATGGGCCGCTACGCTGGATGGAACCACGGACGCCCCGCGATGCACTCCCCATCTCCTACCCAAGCGACGTAGTTTATTGACTTTGCGGGACCTAACCCGAATCTCGCCGATCAGGGTCGGTCGCGGAGACCGCCTTCGAACACTCGCCGCCGATATGCTCAACGCAGTTCGCCCTCAGCCGATATCACCCACAGGAGCGTAGTTCTGTCGCTAGACCCGATTGCCGAATCGGGAATGCAGTGCGCGGTGGTCTCAGGAGAGGGAGGGTAATTTGAGGAACAAGTTCAGGTTGGGTGAGCGCGTAGTCCCTCCCCGAGGGCAACTGGCAATTGTTTGCTCGCTAACGGTCCTCTTGCTTGGTTTTGCTCTGCAGGCCGCCGCCCAAGGAAAGGCGGGCGATCTGGCCAGTGACAGCCTCGAAGACCTCATGAACGTCAAGGTCACCTCGGTTTCGAAAAACGAACAAACGCTGTCGCGCACTGCGGCCGCCGTCTTCGTCATCACGCAGGACGACATCCGCCGTTCCGGCGCGAACGACATCCCCGATCTGTTGCGCATGGTGCCGGGAATGGACGTCGCGCAGATTGGCGCCAGCACTTGGGCCATCAGCGCGCGCGGATTGAATGGACGCTTTAGCAACAAGCTGCTCGTTCTCGTTGACGGCCGCACCGTCTACACACCTACATTCGGCGGAGTTTTTTGGGATGTCCTGGACGTTCCGCTACAGGATATCGACAGAATCGAAGTTATTCGGGGACCCGGAGGTTCCGTTTGGGGCGCGAACGCAGTCAACGGCGTCATCAACATCATCACCAAGAAATCGGGAGATACGCCGGGCGTGATGCTAGAGGCCGGTGGCGGAAATGCCGGGCAGGCCTTTGGAACTTTGCAGTATGGCGGCGCGGTCAAGGGCACGGAGTTCCGAGTGTTTGGGAAGTATCTGAACGATGGTCCGTCGCCTAGTCTAACCGGCCGGGACGGCGCCGACGGCTGGCACGTGCTGCGTGGCGGGTTCCGAAGCGATACCACTCTCTCCTCAAGGGACACGCTGACGTTTGAGGGCGATCTCTATAGCGGCCGCGAAGGCCTCACAACCGCCTTTCAACCAATCAACACTCAGGTGAGTCTATGGGGCGGATTTTTACAAAGCGTATGGAACCGCACGTACTCCCCGCGATCGGATCTGAGTCTGCAAATTTCCTACGATCAATATGAGCGCGACGATCTTCTCGGGGAGAGGCGGAAAACGTTCGATTTGAGTTTTCAAGATCATTTTCGTTTGTCAGAACGCCACGACTTCACGTGGGGTCTCGAGTATCGCCGCTCGGCATCGAATGCCCCGGGTTCGTTTTTTGTCTCGTTCGTCCCACCCGCCGTGACCACGCAGCTCTTTAGCTCGTTCCTTCAGGACGAAATAGCCATTTTGCCTGACCGGCTGTACCTAACGATCGGTACCAAGCTCGAAGACAACCATTACACAGGCTTCGCAGCCATGCCTTCCATTCGGATTGCATTTATTCCCAGTGCCAACCGGATGATCTGGGCCGCGGTCTCCAAAGTGAACAGGACACCCGCCGAAACCGACACGGCGCTGAGCGTAAATCTTGGCACGCTTCCGTCGTCCGGGGGGCCTCCCGTGCTTTTGAGGCTCATGGGGAATCCATACTTCCAGGACGAGGAATCGATCGTCTACGAGGCGGGCTTCCGCACGGCAATCGCGAAGCGCCTAACCCTGGACTTCAGCGCCTACTATGGGGATTACGACAGCCAGCAAACCACCGAGCCGGCAACTCCGTTCTTCGAAAGCTCGCCGCCACAGGTAGTAGTGCCCCTAATCTACGAGAACCTCATGCACGGAGAAACCCACGGCTTCGAAGTTTCTGCGAACTGGAAGCCTGCCAGCCGTTGGACGCTAAGCCCGGGATACGCCTTCGAGCAGATACACATGCAACTGTCTCCCACGAGCGGAGACACGACTTCTGTCGCCGAAGCTCAAGGAAGCAGCCCCGTTCACTCGGCGCAGCTTCGCTCCAGTATCGTCTTGTGGCGCAATGTGAGCTGGGATGTCTCTGCCTATTTCGTGGATCGCCTCGTGGATCCGACCACGCCTTCTTATACGAGAGTCGATACTCAACTGTCGTTCCCTCTTGGCGAACGCGGGGTGCTCAGCTTGGTCGGACAAAATCTTCTTCACGACGACCACCGGGAGTTCACTGAATCGGCCGGCAGCGTGATCTCGACTCTGGTCAAGCGCAGTGTATACGCCAAGTTGAGCTGGCAATTTTGACGGCTGGAGCCGACGCATTGCACCGTGCGCATATCAGAAGGCAGAGTGAATGGAGGGCGCGATGTGCTGGGCCCTCGCGAGTTTTCGCGTTTCTGCGTCCAGCCGTGTTCGGCGTCATCGTTATCCTGTTCTTGTTTGCCGCCGCGCGACAACCGGCCGGAGCACAGTCCAGAACCGTCGGCGAGTACGAAGTCAAAGCGGCGTTCCTCTACAATTTCGCGAAATTCATCGCTTGGCCCGACAAGAGCTTCGCCGATCCCGGCGCTCCCTTTGCATTCTGCGTGTTGGGCGCGGACCCCTTTGGTCGCACCCTCGACGATGCTCTCCAAGGTAAGACGATCGGGAGCCATCCCGTCACTCTCGCCCGGCTTAAGGACACCACGGAGGCCAGGCGCTGCCAGATGGTTTTCGTCAGTTCGTCGGAAAGTCGGCGACTACCCGAAATCGAGGATCGCTTGCGCGGAGCCAGCGTCCTGCTGGTCGGAGATTTCCCCGGCTTTGCCGACGCCGGCGGCGCCCTCCAATTCATTATCGAGGACAACCGAGTGCGCTTCCTGATTAACACCGACGCTGCCCAGCGGGCCGGTCTGCGACTGAGCTCGAAGCTTCTATCAGTGGCTAGGGTTGTGCACGATTCGGCTGGCAACGGCAAGAGCTGACATGCGAATACCCCACCGGTCCATTAGACAAAAACTTACGCGCATCATCCTGATCACCTGCGGAGCCTCTATTTTGATGGCCTGTACCGCGCTAGCCGCGTATGACTTCACCACCTTCCGGAGAGATCTTGCGAGGGTCCTGATCCAAGCTGGGGGCACGACTGGCGCCAATACCACGGCTGCGCTTTCTTTCGGCGATGCTGCCTCCGCTCGTGAAACCCTGAGCTCGCTGAGCGCGCAGAATCATATCGTCCAAGCTTGCATCTACGCGCGCGATGGCGCAATTTTCGCGTCCTACGTGCGGTCCGGTTCTCATCCCAATCCTTTGCCGCCGTCTCCGGGCCCGGACGGAATCGCGAGGGCCCCTGGGCACGTGGTTCTCTTCCAGCCGATCTGGCTCAACGGAGAACGGATCGGAACGATCTATTTGGATTCCGATACCGAGGAGTTATACGCGCGGGAGTGGCGCTTCGCCGGAATTGTCCTGATCGTGATTCTTGGCTCGTTTGTCACCGCATACCTGCTCGCCGCGCGCCTGCAGCGCACCATTTCGGAACCGGTCCGCGAACTCGCCGAGACCGTTTCCGCGGTTTCGCGGCGAAAAGACTATTCCATCCGGGCCACGAAGAGCAGCCAAGATGAGATTGGATCTCTCGTCGACGGATTCAACGAAATGCTAGACCGAATTCACGAGCGCGAGAAAGCCTTGCAATACGCCCGCGACGATCTTGAGGTAAGGGTAAGCCAACGCACATCGGAATTGCAGAAAGAGATTGCCGAACGAAAGCACACAGACCAGAAGCTCGAGGAGCGTACCAGCTTCTTCAATTCGCTCATCGAAAATACCCCGATTGCCATCGTCGCCGTCGGGCTCGACGATATCGTGCAGTTCTGCAACCCCGCGTTTGAAAACATCTTCCGCTATCGTCAGGCCGACGTTATCGGCAAGTCCTTGCTCGGTTTAATCACGAACTCGGAGACTCTCTCCGAAGTAGCGGCCAATCGAGAGGACCTCTGGAAAGGAAAAGTCATTCACACGGTAACCAAGCGCGTCCGCAGCGACGGCAGCTTGGTCGACGTCGAGGCATTCTCCGTGCCTTTAGGTCCCACAGAGGATCGCACCGGCGCAGTCATGCAGTACCAGGACATTACCGAACGCAAGCGCGCCGAAGAGGCGCTCGTTCGCGCCAAGGATGCCGCCGAAGCTGCCAGCCGCGCTAAAAGCGAATTCCTGGCTAACATGAGCCACGAAATTCGCACCCCGATGAACGGCATCATCGGCATGACCGAACTGGCCCTCGACACCGAATTAACCTCCGGGCAGCGGGAATATCTCGGCCTGGTGCTGGCTTCCGCCGATTCCCTTCTCAAACTGATCAATGACATTCTGGACTTCTCGAAAATCGAAGCCGGCAAGATTGATATCGAAAAGATTGAATTCCCATTCCAGCACAGTCTGGACGAAACGCTGAAGTCGCTCGCCCTTCGCGCCCAGCAGAAAAATGTGGAGCTATCTTGGCGTGTGGGATCGGGAATCCCCGATTATCTCAAGGGCGATGTGGGCCGGCTGCGGCAAATCCTGGTCAACCTTGTCGGAAACGCCGTGAAATTCACGGAGCGCGGAGAGATAGAAGTTAGCGTCGAAACCGAATCTGAAAGCGAGGCCGGGGTCCTACTCCACTTCCGCGTGCGCGATTCGGGAATCGGAATCCCCAAGGCAAAACAGGAAATGATCTTCGAGGCCTTCACACAAGTGGATAGCTCGACTACGCGCAATTATGGAGGCACGGGGCTGGGGCTTGCCATCACATCGCGGCTCGTCCAGCTGATGGGTGGAACCATTTGGGTGGAAAGTCAGCCCGGCCAAGGCAGCATTTTCCATTTCACGAGCCGTTTTGAATTCGCCGGCGCCGTCCCGCGAACCGCTGACTCCGGGAACCCGGAAGCGATTCGAGTTCTGCCGGCGGGAGCCGCGGTACCGGGTATGTCTCCGGGGGCCCAGGGAATGAGGATATTGCTCGCCGAGGACAACGCCGTTAACCGAAAACTGGCTACCGCGCTGCTCCAGAAGCGCGGCCACCAGGTTGTAGCCACCGAAAATGGCCAAGAGGCCCTGGATGCGCTGGAGCGGGAGAATTTCGATTTGGTTCTGATGGATGTTCAGATGCCGGTGCTCGATGGGCTTGACGCCATCCGCGCCATCCGCGCAAAGGAGCAAAGTTCCGGCTCACATCTGCCGATCATAGCTCTGACGGCACACGCCATGAAGGGAGATCGCGAGCGGTGCCTGGCCGCAGGAGCCGATGAATACGTGACCAAGCCGATTCGAACCCCCGACCTTCTCGCGGCAATCGACCGTGCGATCAACAACAAAGCCAGCCCTGCTAACCCGGCTCCGCCGGTTGCAGCATCGCATCCCGCCAGCCCTCCCGTGCTCGACTTCGCGTCGGCGTTAGACCGTGTCGAGGGTGACCGCGAACTTCTGGAAGAGCTTATGGGGATGTTCGCCGCTGAATGTTCCCATGACATCGCTGAAATTCGCAAATCGCTTGAGGCCCGCGATATGGGCCTCCTCGAGCGCCTGGCACATACGCTGAAGGGAGCGTCCGCAAGCCTCGCTGCGGGGCGTGTTGCCGATGCAGCGTTCGCGCTGGAGAAGCAAGCGCGTACTGGTGTAGTGGGCGATGCGGAACAGTTACTGGAGACGTTGCTCGGCGAAATTAACAGCCTGTTGCCGGAAATCGAGTTGTTTTGCAAAAAGGTGGCGCCCTGAGCGCGACCGGCTCGGACTGCCGGGATGAACCACAGCATGACCGAGAACAAGAAGGTCAGAAACGGAGTTTTAATCGCGGACGACGATCCTCTGTCTCGCCGAATGCTCGAGGCGTTCCTTACTAAGTCCGGATATCGCGTGGTGACCGCCGTGGATGGCGTTGATGCCCTGAAGATCCTTACTGCAGAAGATTCGCCGTCGCTCGCCATTTTGGATTGGATGATGCCGGGCTTGGAAGGTCCCCAGGTCTGCGAGCGCGCGCGGGCGCTATTGGACAGGCCTTACGTCTACATCCTCTTGCTCACTGCTCGCAGCGAGAAACAGGACTTGCTGAACGGACTCCAATCGGGGGCGGACGACTATCTCACGAAACCCTTTGACGCCCAGGAGCTTCGCGCCCGCCTGCACGTTGGGCAGCGCATCCTCGATTTGCAGGATAGCCTGATTGCCGCTAGGGAAGAGATGCGCTTCCAGGCGACTCATGACTTGCTGACGGGCATTGATAATCGCTCGGTGGCAATCGATGCCATGGACCGGGAGTCATCGCGGCAAGTGCGCGAAGGCGGATCGTTTGGAGTCGTTCTGCTGGATCTGGACCACTTCAAAAACGTCAACGACGCCTTGGGGCATCTCGCCGGGGATGCCGTGCTAAAAGAGGCGGCGCGGCGAATGACGCTAGCCGTTCGTCCGTACGACACCGTGGGGCGCTACGGCGGCGAGGAATTTCTTGTGGTCGTGCCCTCGTCGGACGCGGCCGGAACTATGGCCTTGGCGGAGAGAATCCGTGAAGCGATCCAGTCCGCACCGGTAACTACCGAGGCTGGCGATGTGCATGTAACCGCGAGCTGCGGTGTTGCGGCCAGCACCGCAAGTAATCGGCTCGATCCCCACACCTTGCTCCATCTGGCCGACGAAGCCTTGTATCGTGCCAAGGAACTTGGGCGCAATCGCTCAGAACCTGCCGCGTACGAGGACCCGATCCGATCCGCCCTTGCACCGGACGCGGCGCCGCTAAAGTCTCTCTAAATATTCGCCTGATGGGGCGATGCCGGCCGCTTCGCGAACACCCTGACCCACTCGCAGGCTGGTCCTCGACCTGCTATCATTCGATTTAGGGGAGCTCGAAAATGTCGGAACCAACGAAAGAGGAATTGCTGGCTCGTATCGCCGAACTGGAAAAGCAGACTGGTTCCAGACCAAAGGGCAGTCTCGAATTCCGCGTCGGCGAAAAGGGGGGCGTGAGCGTCTACGGCCTCGGGCGCTTCCCCGTCACTCTCTACTACGAGCAATGGACTCGCCTGCTCGACGCGACTGATAACCTTCGCGCTTTTCTCGAAGAGAACAAAGGCCGGCTGAAGCTCAAAAATAGAGACTAGCCCGAACCAGCGCGGTCTTTCGCACTGGCCGCTTCAATTCGCCGGCGCTTTTTCCAATTCCTCGATCAGCGCAGGAACGATTTCAAAGAGGTCGCCTACGATTCCGTAATCGGCGATTTCGAAAATCGGCGCGTTCTGATCCTTGTTGATGGCTACAATGGTCCGCGAGCCTTTCATTCCAACCACATGCTGGATGGCGCCGCTGATCCCGAGTGCGAGATAGAGTTTCGGGACCACCGTTTGCCCCGAGCTGCCGATCTGACGGTCCATCGGCAGCCATCCTTCGTCGCAAATAGGGCGCGACGCGGAAATCTCCCCACCCAAAAGTTTCGCCAATTTTTCCGCCATGGGAATATTTTCCGGCGCCTTGATCCCGCGTCCAATGGAAACCAAAATGGGCGCCTGCGTCAGGTCCACGGCTTGTTTGGCTTCGCGGAAAAGCTCCAGCGGCTTGGTGCGAATCTGCTCCTGTTTCAGATCGACGCCCGCAGCCTTCACTTCCGCTTTGCCACTTGAGCGTTTCGCTGTCGTGTCTCCCCGAAAAGCGCCTGCTTGGAATGACGCGATCCACGGCGGCTCTCCGGTGAACACCACATCCGCCGCCGTCCTCCCCTGAAACATCTGGCGCACAAAAATCAGCTTCCCGTTTTCGTAGCGGTACGCGATGCAATCACCGATCATTCCTTTTTGCATGGACGCGGCCAGCTTCGGCGCGAAATCGCGCACTTGATAAGTGTGCGGCAGCAGTACGAGATCCGGCTTCGCACTTTCGATCTCCTGGCGCAGCGCGATGCAATAACCGTCCGGCGTGTATTCTGCCAGCAGATCGTGCTCGATCAGGATCACATCATCGATCTGATGGCCGGCAAGTTCCTCCGCCAGCGCCGCGACGCCTTTGCCGATTACAACGCCAGAAATCGATCCTTTCGTCTGCTGTGCGATCTGTTGCGCGGCCGCCAGCGTCTCAAAGCTGACGTTATTCCATTTGCCGCCGCGCTGCTCGGTGATCAGAAGAATTTTCATGCCATTCGTCCCATTTGAGAGCTTGCCATTCCGAGCGAAGCGATGAATCTCTCTTCGTTTTCAATCCTTCACAGCACGCGCGCCTCATGCCGCAGTTTCTCCAGCAACTTCGCGGCCGCCTCTTTTGGCGAGCCGGTGATGAGTTCCGTCTTCTTCGCTTTTTGCGGTACGTAAATTCGCTCGATCTGCTGCGTGCGCGCACCGGCCACACCCAGAGAAGAGCGTTCCACCGTTGCAATCTTCTTCTTTTTTGCAGCCATGATGCCCTTCAGCGTGGCGTAGCGCGGCTTGTTGATGCCGGATTGAATAGTAATCACCGCGGGTAGCGGCAGCTCCACCCATTGGAACCAGCCTGCTTCCAGTTCGCGCTTCAGTTTCATCCGGCCGTCGGTTACTTCGATGGCCATGATAATCGTCGCATGCGGACGCCTCAGCAATTCGGCGAGCAGCACGCCGGTCTGCCCAAAGCCCTGGTCGTCGCTTTGCAGCCCCGTGAGGACCAAATCGAAATTTTCCTTCTGGATTGCAGCAGCAATCGAACGGGCGGAGCCTAGCGGATCGAGCTTGAAAAATTCAGCATCGGAAATATGGATTCCGCGTTCGGCGCCCTTGGCCAGCGCTTCCTTGATGGTTTGCTTCACGCGCTCCGGGCCCATCGAGATAGCCACCACTTCGCCACCGTGTTTTTCCTTCAGGCGCAGCGCTTCTTCCAGCGCGAAACTATCCGGCTCGTTCATCTCGAATCCGATGTCGGACTCGCGGATCCACGCGCTGCCCTCTGCAATCGCGAGCGGAGCATCCTTCGCAGGCACCTGCTTGACGCACACGCCGATCTTCACGCTAGCGCCCTTCCCATCGCTTGAAGAGCAGCGACGCATTCGTCCCGCCGAAGCCGAACGAATTCGAGAGCGCGTAAGTCACTTCCGCTTTTCGTGAATGGTTCGGTACGTAGTCCAGATCGCACGCGGGATCAGGATTTTCCAGATTGATCGTCGGCGGCAAAATCTGATCGCGCAGCGCCAGCGCGCCGATGCCCGCTTCCAGTCCGCCCGCGCCGCCCAGAAGATGCCCGGTCATGGATTTAGTCGAACTGATAGGAACCTTTTTCGCGCGATCTCCGAACACATGCTTCAGCGCCACCGTTTCAATTGCGTCGCCGATGGGCGTCGAAGTGCCGTGCGCGTTCACGTAGCTGACGTCCTCTGGCGTGAGCTTCGCGTCTTTGATCGCCGCCATCGAAGAACGGTACCCGCCATCGCCGCCCTCCGCTGGCTGCGTGATGTGGTACGCGTCGCCGGACATTCCGTAGCCGGTGATTTCCGCGATCACGTTTGCGCCACGCCTCTGCGCAAACTCGAGCGATTCCAGAATCAGCACGCCCGAGCCTTCGCCCACCACAAACCCATCGCGCTGCGCGTCAAAAGGACGGCTGGCGCGCTCCGGTTCATCGTTGCGTGTGGAAAGCGCGCGCATGGCCCCGAATCCGCCGATGCTCATCGGCGTCACTGCCGCTTCCGAACCTCCCGCAATCATCACCTCGGCGTCGCAGCGCTGGATAATCCTGTAGGCGTCGCCTACTGCGTGCGCGCCCGCTGAGCAAGCCGTGGCCGTGGCCGAGTTCGGCCCTTTTGCCCCGTAGCGGATGGAAACATTTCCGGCCGCCAAATTCACGATTGCGGAAGGAATGAAAAATGGAGAGATCTTGCCCGGGCCGCCATTCAGGTATTTCGAATGTTCGCGCTCAATCACGTCGAATCCGCCGATGCCCGACCCGATGTAGACGCCTGTCGCGTCCGCGATTTCCGGCGTGATTTCGAGGCCGGCCATGCGCACCGCGAAATCGGAGGCAGCCATGGCGAGCTGAATGAACCGCGCCATTTTCTTCAGCTCTTTTTTTTCCACCCAATTCAGCGGATCGAATCCCTTCACCTCGCCCGCAATCTGGCAATCAAAGGCGCTCACATCGAATTGCGTGACGCGCGCGATGCCGCTCTTCCCGGCCAGCAGATTGCGCCACACTTCTTCGGTTCCAATGCCGCAACCGCAGATCAGTCCAACACCCGTCACGACGACTCGGCGGTTCAAGGGAAACTTCTCCTGTTCGGGATGGGATGGCTCAGCGGGACCGTCTACTTCCCCTTGGAGTGCTTTTCGATGTACTCGTTCGCGTCTTTCACCGTGGCGATCTTCTCGGCATCCTCATCCGGAATTTCGATGCCAAACGCTTCCTCGAAGGCCATCACCAGCTCGACCGTGTCGAGCGAGTCGGCGCCAAGGTCGTCCACAAACGAAGCATTGGGGGTCACTTCGCCTTCGTCCACGCCGAGCTGCTCGACAATAATCTGCTTTACGCGTTCTTCGACGCTGGCCATTCTGATTATTCCTCCGCTATCGATGATCTGGGACCTTGGGCTGCACGCCAGGGAAGTCGCGCCCGTTTTGACCTCCCATTCTATGCGGCACCCTCCGCCCGGTCAACCTTCCCATCGGATTCGAGCCTGTTATATGCTGCGGAGCGCTACAAGTCCAGAAACATAAGTTCTTCGTGAAGACCGTTTGCGGCTCAGCCCATGTGCATGCCGCCATTCACTTCGAGCACTTGCCCGGTGATGTACGCGGCTTCATCGCTCGCCAGAAAAACAATAGCCGCGCCGATTTCGTTATCCTTTCCGAATCGCCCGAGAGGAATCAGCGCCTTCATCTTCTCTTTCAGTTCCGGCGCGAGCGGATCGGTCATCGGCGTCTCGACGAACCCTGGCGCAATGGCATTCACCGTAATGCTTCGCGAGGCCACTTCCACCGCGATCGCGCGCGTCAATCCAATCAGCCCAGCTTTCGACGCCACGTAATTCGCTTGCCCCGCGTTCCCGGTCTCCGCTACCACCGAAGTTACGTTGATGATGCGGCCCGACCGCTGCTTCAGCATCGCGCCCAGCGCCTGCTGGATGCAAAGATGCGCGCCCGTCAAATTCGTGCGCAGCACCGCTTCCCAATCCTCCAATTTCATCCGCAGCGCCAGGGTATCGCGCGTGATCGCGGCGTTGTTCACTAGGATGTCCAGCCTGCCGAATTTCGCGAGCGCCTGTTGGAAACCGGCCTTTACTTGTGCGCCGTCGGCCACGTCCATGGTCACTGCGACCGCCGCGCCTCCGCCCGATTCGATCTCGCTTACCAGCGACGCCAGCTTGTCCGCACTCCGAGCCGCCACCGCCACCTTCGCGCCCGCTTGCGCCAGCGCAAGCGAAGTCGCCCGCCCAATCCCCTGCGACGCCCCGGTGACGATCGCAACTTTATCTTTCAGCGAAAACACTCTAGCCCCCGCACTCTGGTCTCACCTCGTGGCCGCATCGTCGTGTGGCTCCTTGTCATCCTACCTGCCCTGACGAAGGAAGGGAGCCGAGTTCACGCGTCTTTCTCTTTTCGCGCGGTTTCTGCGCCGCCGTCTTGTGCCGTCATCCTGAGCGGAGTTCGCGCGCGTAGTTGGTTTTTCCCGCGGTTTGTGCGGGCGCGGGACGCAGTCGAAGGATCTCTCTTCGATCTAGGCCAGAAAGATACTCACGGGCAGACCTAGTTCTCCGCGCTTTCCGCTCGAGCCTGCGCCATCTTATCCAGCGTCGATTTCAATCCCGCCGCATCTTCCACATTGAAACATCGCACCGAGCGATCGATCTGCCGCAAAAGGCCCGCCAGCACTTTTCCGGGCCCTACTTCAACGAAAACCTTCACGCCCTGGTCGATCATTTCGCGGACCGAATCCAGCCACCGCACTGGAAGCGTCACTTGCCGGATCAAAGCATCGCGCGCTTCATCGCCGGTGGTCACGGCCTCCGCATCCACATTGGTGATCACCGGAAAACGAAGCTCGCTGAATTTCACGGCGCGCAGATCGGGTTCTAATCGCCGCAGCGCGGGCATGAGCATCGCGCAGTGAAAGGGAGCCGAAACGGACAGGATGACTGCTCGCTTCGCGCCCGATTGCGACGCAATCTCGACCGCGCGTTTCACCGCCGCCGCGCTTCCCGCAATCACGGTTTGTTCCGGCGAATTCAAATTCGCCGGCGAAACAACTTCTTTCTCCGCGGCCTTCTTGCAAACTTCAGCCACGTCCGCCGGAGAAAGCCCCAAAATCGCGGCCATCGCGCCTTCCCCCGCCGGCACCGCTTCTTGCATGTATCGGCCGCGCTTCCGCACCAGTTTCACCGCATCGGCAAACTCCAAAGCCCCTGCGGCCACCAGCGCGGAATATTCTCCCAAGCTATGTCCCGCCGCAACATCCGGTTGAATTCCCCGGCTTTCGAGCGCGCGATACGCCGCCACGGAAACGGTCAAGATCGCGGGCTGTTGGTTTTCGGTCAGCTTCAGGGCCTCTTCATCGCCCTCAAAGCACACTTTGGAAATCGCGAATCCCAGCGCCGCATCCGCTTCTTCGAATACGGCGCGCGACTCCGGAAAATTCTCGGCGAGATCCCGGCCCATGCCCGGATATTGCGACGCCTGTCCTGGAAAGAGGAATGCCAGCTTGCTCATGACGATTACAATTCCTTAAAACTCAGCCGCGGGCGGGGATTGCTGCGGCTACGGAAAGCTCCTGTTCGATTTTCTCGTTCACGCGGGCGCGGCAAAGTTCGGCAGCCACTCGGATCGCATTTTTGATGGCGTTCGGATTCGACCGCCCGTGGCCGATCACCGTGATGCCGCGTACGCCGAGCAAAGGGGCCCCGCCGGTTTCCGAATAGTCCGTGCGCTTGCGGAAATCGTCAAACGCCCGCTTCGAAAGCGCGTAGCCGATTTGCGACGTAAGGCTGCTCTTGATCGCTTTTTTCAGCATGGCCCCGATATGTTCCACTAAACCTTCGCTGAGTTTCAGCGCCACGTTTCCGATGAATCCGTCGCAGACCACCACGTCCACATTGCCGCGGAAAACGTCGCGCCCCTCCACGTTTCCCACGAAATTCAGCGGCAGTTGCTTCAGCAGGCCGGCTGCTTCGCGAGTCAAGTCGTTGCCCTTGGCTTCTTCCTCTCCGATGGAAAGCAGCGCCACGCGAGGCCGCTTCACTCCCCAGATGGCGCGGTAGTAAATCTCGCCCATCACCGCGAATTGCTCGATGTGCGTCGGCTTCGAATCCACGTTCGCGCCCACATCCAAAATCACCGATATTTTTTCCTTCATGTTCGGAAACGCCGCAGCCAGCGCCGGCCGGTCCACCGAAGGCAGCGTCCCGATCACGAACCGCGCCACGGTCATCACCGCGCCCGTGTTTCCCGCGCTCACTAGCGCGTCGGCCTTTCCGTCGCGGACCAGCCGCGCCGCCACGTGCACCGAACTTTCCTTCTTCCGCCGGAACGCCTGCGACGGTGAATCCGTCATGGTGATTACGTCCGTCGCGTTCACCACTTCAATCGCCAGGTCGCGCTGCTTGTGCCGCGCCAGCTCGTGCCGCACCGCTTGCTCGCCGCCAACCAGCAGTACCCGCACGCCCAGCTCGCGCGCCGCCAGGATCGCTCCTTCCACTTCAATGCGAGGCGCATGGTCGCCGCCCATGGCATCCAGGGCAATAGTAGTCATGTAATCACCGGCTTGGATTGGCAGGCGAGGGAAACTTAGGCCGTCTTGGCCTCGGTGTCAATTACTTCGCGGCCGTTGTAGTAGCCGCACTTCAGACACGCTCGGTGGGGCAGCTTCTTTTCGTGGCAATTCGGGCATTCAGCCAGCGAAAGCGGATGCAGATGGTCGTGCGCGCGGCGAGTCGATGTCCGCCTCTTCGAGTGTCGCCGTTTCGGATTAGGCATAGTGCTCCTCGTGCAGGCCGCGACTCAGTGCGGTCTGAATGGAATCAAACAGTGTAGCGTTTTATTGCTTTTTGAACCAGTCCTGCTTCAGACGGGCCAGCGGGGCCAGCCGGGCGTCGGAGCCGTTTTTCTCGCAGCGGCATTCCTCATTGTTCAGGTTCGCGCCGCAGTGGGGACACAGTCCGCGGCAGTCCCCCGAGCAGATCACCTTCATGGGAAGCGCCAGGTTCACCTGCTCCGCCAATATGTCCGCCAGGAAAAGCCCATCTCCCTCGAAGAAGGCGATTTCCGTGTCGTCGAGGTTCAGGTGCAATTCCTCGTCGCGCGCAATGGAGTTCATCGGGCGGTAGAAAAGATCGAAGTCCCGGCTGATTTCCTCGACCACCGTGTCCAGGCAGCGCGCGCATACCAGCTCCACACGGGTGTGCAGGTTCCCGCAGATACGGATCTGCCCGTCCACAAGTTCAGCCGTTGCACGTACTTCCAGGGGTTCTAGCTGTCGGAACTCACTCGAATGGAAATCCAGCGTCCCAGGGGCATAGCTCTTTCGAATACGCGTCTTGCGGACCGCCAGTTCGTGTACATCCAGAAACATTGCGATTTTCCTATAATTTCCACCGCGGGTTTCATTATAAATCCATCGCTCGCGATGTCAAGAAACCCTCGCCCCTCGTTGCTGCAAGAGGACATGAAACGCACGCAGGTTCGGTGGAAGCCCCCGCATTCATGCGGGGGAACAAGCGGAACAAGCGTCCCACCTCAAATGGGCTTCAGCCCGGGATGTCAATGCCCTTCTCTTCGCGCGGTGTTTGCGCGGGACGGTTTTTTCCGCAGGGGCACAGCACCGGGGCCCCCAGCGCGCCGCTTTCGCGTGCTGGGGTGGTAGCATGCTGTGCCCGGCAAACTTGCTTGGCTACTTGTCGTTTGATTGCGTGGTGATACGCCTAGTTGCAGTAGCTGCCGAGTTTCGGTTGATATCCGCTTTGAAGTGCTTCGCCTTGTGTCATCAGAGTCCCCGGCTGCGGCGTCTCTGAATTCAGATTGTCGCCGCAATAATAAAATCCGCTGTGCTGAACCGTCCACACGGGCAAGCCGAGTACCGCTGGATTAATTTTCGCGGGCGGGTCCATGCCGAGCATCGATTCCACGTGTGCGGCCCAGTCGCCGTCCTGTGACACGGTCGCCGGTTGATTCGCCGGAAGAATCGGAAGCAGGTCGTAGTCGGACTCTGTGTTCGTGGGGCCATCCGCGGATGTATCGCTCTGAGCGCTCTGATCGTTCAGCGCCTCCGATGGTATTTGAGGCGCACCATCGGGTTCCACCGCCGCACCTGATGAAGTCAACCCGGTCGATTCTCGCACGGGACCACGGCGGCCGGAGGGCTTTCTCATACTCGTAATCGTCACGACCAGCACTAGGATTCCCGCGGCAAGGGCCGCTCCCGCCATCGCGAACTGTCGCCGCTGGCGAAGCTTTAAAGTGAGTGAATCGTTAGCGCGAGGCGCTGGGCGATTCGGTTCAGTAACTTTGGCCGGAGAGGGCGTTAAGGCGGGCCATGGCGAATCTTTGCGAGGAATCTCTTTCGCGGTCAGCGCCGGCTGCTCAGGCTCAAGAAGCGCTTCGTATCGCCTCGCGGGCGATCGCAAGAGTTTGTCCGATGGTCTTTCGATTCGCTCTTCAGGCGATGGAACGGCAAGCGCGGGAGGCGCAGACGTCGTCAATTGCAACGCGGAGGGTGTAGTTGAAAAATCATCCCGGAAAGATTCCGAAAGGACTCGGCGCGGAATCCTCTCGCCAGGGCTCGGCTGCGCATTCTCGGACCTCTCCGCGGCGAGACTTGCCGGAACAACCGGTCGCATGGAAAGCGGCGCCTCGGCGCCCCTCATCGACCGCGATTTAGGCTGAGGACTTACATCATGTTGCGTAACTGAGATCGCCTGCTCTTGCTCGGCAATCCAGTTCGCGATCCGCTGTTCCGCGTCGCTGGAAAGATTTGTGAAGGAAATGCCGGCTTCCTTCTGCGTCGGATCCAACCAGGCAACCCTCCCCACAACCTCAATTGGCTCCTCCGTAGGTTCCAGTCGAAAACGAAGGGTCAACTCCATTTCAGCATTCAGTTTGACCGCTGCATGGAGGGACAATCCGCCCGTACCAAGGTTGACGATGATCCCGCCATTCCCTGGACCTAGCTCAACATATGAGATTGATGTTAGGCGGTGCCGGGCCTGATGCCGGCGCTCGTCGGGGACAGTGCTATTCCGCAGAGGTGCCACCCTTTTGCACATTGGCCGGCCATGGCCGGAGCGACAAACCTACAGTAAAAACAGACCTTAGCTGGTATTTGCCCTTAGCGGGGACCCACCCAGCCCAAGATAGAGGAGCAATTGGGGTTCCATTGACGGCTCGATGAGACCGGTTCTATTCGAGCCGCCACGGCGAGCGCTCCGGCCATTTGCTCAACTCATTCGTTGCCCATGCAGTGGACTTGTCCGTGTGGCACGACGTGCATGGGTTCGGGATCTTGTATTTCTCCGTCATCACCGGCGTGATGAACCGGAAATTATGTGCGTGAACCATGGTGTTGGCGGGGCCTTCCGTTTCAATCGCCGGCATGTGGCAAGCCACGCACTGGCTTCCAGCGCTTCCGTCCCTATGATGCGTGTGTTCTTCGAGCGTCGCTGTTCGCGGCCCGTTGGGTGAGAGTGGTCCGTGGCATTCCAGGCAGAGCTTGTCGGCGGGCTCTCTCAGTTGCGCGTAGTTGTTTGTGCCGTGTACGTCGTGGCAATCGAAGCACGTGATCCCGCGGCGGTACATCACGCTCTGCGTGAAATCGTTCCCCTGCATCCGGTTCTTGTGCGCGGTGCCGTCTGCGAAATAGTAGAAGTTCGTCTCGGCCAGCGTGTGGTCTTCGAGCTTCCAGAAATCCTGCAGCCTGAGCCCCACCTGGTAGCCCACGGGCCAATCGTAATATTCCCCCTCGATTGGATTCATCAGCGGACGCCCTTGCGAATGGCACTGAATGCAAGTATCGCTCGCTGCGACGTAGTCCATCTGCCCCGGATTGACGATGTTATCCCGCAAAGGATGCGCCACGTGCTCGCTGCCCGGACCGTGGCAGCGCTCGCAGCCCACGTTCCACTCCGCCACCTGCTTGGTGTGAATGTCGTAGCCAACGGAATGGCAGCCGTCGCACGTGGGGCCGGTGGGCCGCTTCATGTTGTCGGGAGGGTAGAATTTCGTCCACCAATCGGCTTTATCGCCCGCAAAATATTTGCTCCATTTGTGGTTGTTGAATTCCCACTGAACTGGCAGAGGAAAATAGTCGTCGCCGATCTTCGTGAAATAACGCTGCTTCCAGATGCTTCCGTAGACAAAAGCAACTTGATCTTTGGTGAACTTGTATACGTTGTTTGTTGCCAGGTCGGGAATAATCGCATTCGGGTGCTCGCGCGGATCGCGCACGATATTAGCCATCGGAGTTTTTTTCCAATGGTCGTATATCTGTGCGTGGCACTTCTCGCACGCCTGCGAGCCAACGTAGTGCGCGGTCTTCGCCGTGCCTGCTTCCTGCGTTTTCTCTTCGCGCGTCAGCGGGCGCAGGCTGCGAATGAAGAGAACCAGATTCCACGCATTGACGTTTCGCTGCTGGTGCGGATTGCTCCACGCGGGCATTCCCGTAAGCTGCACTCCGTTGGCGATGATGTAATGAATCTCGCCGTCGGTGAGATTCTGCGTTCGAGCCACGCGAAGATCCGGCGTTCTCGGATAGAGGTTCCTGCCCATATCCGTCAGCCCGCTGCCATCGTGTCCATGGCAGCTTGCGCAACGGGCCAGGAATTCTTCCCGCCCCTCACGCAAATTCTCCGACGTGAGCTTCAGCGGATTCTTCTCGTTTCGGGCGCGGCCGGGAATGGCCCAGTCTCGCGCGGTTCGAGCCACCGCTTTCTCCAGCGCGGAAGGCTCAACGGTCGCGCGAAAGCCTCTGTGAATCAATACGGCGCCACAGATGATCCCAATGACAGCCACGACGAGAAGTGCCAGAAGAAATGCCTTCCACGCTTTCATGTTCCTTCCCGTTGCAAGAAGTACTCAGACCGCTCAGGAATGTACGGCCCCCCAATGTGACCATTTGCCGGTCTACTTCACTGCCTTGGCGCGACAACAAAAATTCCCTTGCCTGCAACTGGGACGAAAACGTGTTTGTTCCTTGCATTTGCAGCAACGGAATGGCTCCCCAACGGAACGTAGGTAACAAACTTTTCTGTGGCGGCATTCACCACCGCCAAGTTGGAATTGCGCGAGAAATAGTAGTTGTCGGCTCCCCGGTCATACCACACCTCATCCGCGTCAGCGCCTTCGCGAATGGGCTTTCCGACCCTCCCGGTTCTAGCGTCGATACTCACACCGCCCACACTTCCGCATACGGTCATCAACCGCCCGTTTGGCCCAACTGTCAGTCCGCTCAACGTAAGGCCGAGCAATCCTCCTGTGCAGTCCACGGGGAAGCCCTTCACAGGTTTGGGGAGGCGGTGCGGATCGAACACGTCGAGACGATTCTTCGTCCCCGGAACATTCTGGTAAAACATGTCGGTCTCGCGAACCCAGGCCGGTTGCTCCATGCCATCCTGGCTCTTGGGATAGACGTAGCGTCCCAGCACGGAGCCATCCGAGACGGATACGAAGATCACATACGGCGGCGAATCGCCATCGTTCTCGGCCATCAGAATTCGGTCGATGGGATCGTAAGCCAATTCGTCAATTCGGCCCTTGCCGCCGGTCGGAATCGACCGAATGATGGTTGTACCCGGCTTGTCGTCCGCTTCGATGATGTTTGCGTCCCCGTCTCCGGCCCACACGTGGCCGAGGTCATCCGTCACCACGCCACTGGGTCCCGCGCACAGGCGCATATCTTTTGGGTTGTTGGGACAAGGCCTGCTGCCCGTGTAATGGCCCTTGCCGATGAACCCGAGGAACGTGTCCGTGGCGGAATCAACCAGATCGATGGCATTGTTGGTGCGGTCAGCCAGGTAGTATCTCTGTTTGGCGTTGTCGTTCCAACTCACGTCAAAGAAGCGGAGATTAGTGGGAGAGTTTTTGACCAGAACTGGTTCTGTAAACCGTTGCGCGGGTTCGCGCGGTGTCGTAGCCGCTAGCGCCGCAAACGCGACCAGCAATGCTGGCAAAGAAAAAACGCCGCGTGCCCCTCTCATGTTGCCTCCCCAGGAGCCGGCATTTTAGGAATTCGGACCTGCAGCTCCGGCATAAGGATGTGTGGCGTACCCTTTCGCTTCGGATTTTCCCCTACTGACATTCGAGAGCGGGCGGATGATACCACACAGGAATTAAGCTACTGGCTCGATCAAACATCGCTGGGGCGCACTCTTCGCGGCGTTTGCCGAGGGCGTGTAGCGCCACCCTTCACGGTCGCATCTTGGTTGCGTGCCTTGCCGCTGATTCGTGCTGGCCGAGCAGCGTCGACACAATCGTTTGCTGCCAGCTTAGAGGGGAGGGGATTGCGGCGACGAATACTGCAGACCCAGCGGGCTGAGGCCGCTGAGTCCTTACTTCGCAGAGGGAACTATCCAACCGGCGTCGGTCTTAGGCGGCGGCTGGCAAAAGCCAGTCCCAAAGCGATGGCCCCGAAGCCAAGCAGCGCCAATGAGGATGGCTCGGGGGTTGTAGCTGTTGGTGTTGAGTCGTCATCGCTCGCGGGACCAGGGACGGGAGTGGTTGACGTAACCGAACCCACGGAGGAACTCGAGTCGCCGCCATCTCCGTCAAACCACGCGAGGGCAAAATGGCCACCGCTGATCTTGAAGATGTCGAGCTGCTCGTTGCCGAATGGAATCGACCCCAACAGCGTGGCCGAGTTCATCAGCGAATCCGTAGCGTCTGGAATGAAAAGCCACACGCCGGATGTATTGTCGCCTGTGGGTCTTGCGCTCGGCGTCACACTGCACGCCGAAGCGATGCTGGGCAAGAGTGCACCAATCGATAATGCTAGGAGCGTGTTACGAACACCGTTAACAAAACTCCATTTCATTTAGTGGCCTCCCCACTTTGGTGTTCCTGCAAGCGCAAAGGGTGTGAGTCCCCTTTGGGCCTTCGGGTAGGCTGCCAAACAATCGCGCTTCGGGCTATCGGGTCATTCCTTTAGGACTCCTAAGGGGTTTCCCCGCGCAATTGACTGGGCGGAATCGACGCAGACAGACAGTTCGGAGCACTGGCGAAGAAGGAAATGATCGGTCATCCCGGCGATGTAGTCGCATACAACTCGATGAACCGGCGTTGTTTGCGCCAACACGGCGTACTGGCGCGGCATTCTCGAGGGCTGGTCGACGAAAAAGCGAAATAGCGCGTCAAGCGCAGCCACGGAACGCTCTCGCTCTTCGGCGATAACCGGAAGCGAATAGACATTTGAATTTAGAAAGTGCTTCAGGCTGGCGTTGTTCCGCGCGACCTCCGCGGAAAAAGCAGAAAGCCTTTTGGGAAAGCCGCGAATTCCTTCCACGCTGCGCGCGCCGCTCGCATCCGCTTGCTTCTGGGTTTCCTGGATTAAATCGGTCACCAGAAGATTCAGAACGCGCTTCAGCGCTTCATTGAACTTCAATTTACGCGCGCCATTCGGATGGCGCCGCTCGACTTCCCGATAAGCCGCGTCAAAGAACGGAACCTCGCTGCGTAGTCTTTCGAAGTCCAGCAGCCGGGCCTCGAAGCTATCGTCGAGATCCGCGGTGTTGTAGGCGATTTCGTCAACGAGATCAATGAGTTGCGCTTCGAGAGGAGGACGCTCGTCCAACAAATATTCCTGAAGCTCGGGAAATTCTTCGCGCGAATAATCGCGGGAGTGTTTGATGATGCCTTCGCGAACTTCGAAGGTCAGATTGAGCCCGGGAAAATCCAAGTAGCGCTGCTCGAATTGCTCGACGATCCGGAGTGCGTGAAGATTGTGATCGAAGCGATCTCCATGCTCGCGCATACGCAGGTCCAGTTGCTTCTCGCCGCCATGCCCGAAAGGCGGGTGGCCAACGTCGTGAACGAGCGCAAGCGCTTCCGCAAGATCTTCGTTAAGGCGGAGCGCTCTCGCCACGGTCCGCGCGACTTGTGCAACCTCGATGGTATGTGTGAGTCGATTGCGGAAGTGATCCGAGAAGCGAGTGGTGAAAACTTGTGTTTTCGCTTCCAGCCGCCGGAAGGCCCGGGCGTGGATGACGCGGTCGCGGTCGCGCGCGTAATCGCTGCGGTAGGGGTGCTGCGGCTCCGGATAGCGCCGCCCGCGCGAGTTTCGCGCGTCCATGGCATAGGGTGCGAGGGACATTTCGGCCATTCTATTCGATGGGCTGAGTTCCCGCTACCGTGCGGCCCCCTGGCGGGCTTTCCCGGCGTTTCGCAGGCAGATTCCGACCGTTTGCGACCGCGAATTGTTTCTATATAGGTGCACTTCGCGTTTCAAACTTGATACATTCTGCTGCAAACTCGCAGGATTTTCGGACGCAATTAGGACTTGCTTGGTAGGAGGGCGAGGGCCTCGTCAGCTTGTTCCGCAATGGGCGTGTCCGGGTATTCCTTTTTTATCTGGCCGTAGAGCTCGGCTGCTTCGCTGGGATTTTTCGTCCCGTAGTGCTGTGCAAGGGTCAGCATCACGACCGGCTTGGGAACCAAGACGGTGGGATTTGCAAGGAGATGCTTGTAAAGCACGACGGCATCATCGCCGTGGCCCGTGCTGTCGTCGATGCCGGCCAGCTCGAATTGAGCGAGCGAGGCTACGTCGCTATCGCGGCTGGTAGCGAGGGTTTGCAAAGATTTCTTGGCGTCGCTGTCCTTGCCGATCCTCTCCAAGCTCAGAGCCTGGTAGTAGCGGGCGAGTTCTCCGGCGCGCGTGCGCGAATATTTTGAAGCCACCGCCGCAAATTTGGATTCGGCCTCGGTGAACTTTTTGGTCTGATCGGGATATGTCGTCACACCGGGCGCCGGCGGAGTACCCACGGGCGCCTGAAAAACGGCCATCGCGTCATCGAAGCCGGCGAAAGCCTTGATGGTTTGCCGCTGAGTATAAGTTCTCCAGCCAAATACCGCGAGGGCCACCACAATCGCAGCGATGACGAGATATAGAGTTTGCGACTGGTGGGTGAGAAGAGCGTCGGCGCCGTGCGCGAAAGTATCGCGCACCGCATCTTTCTTCAACTCTTTGCGAGTAATGTGGGCCAAATAAAACTCTCAGGAATCAGGATTAATTCAGAATGTCCCATGATAACACAAGCCGGAAGTCAACCCCTGACACAGGAGAAAAAGACCTCGCGCGTTGTGCGACTGTTTCATACGAGCGACAGTTTCGCAATTACCGCGAGGCGCGATGATTGGGAAGATTCTTGGAGAGCACGAGGTCGGCGCCGCCGCGAGGGCCGCGGCGGACGACGAGATCGTCCATGAAAGCGCGCATCAGAAAAAGCCCGCGTCCTGAGGTGCGGAGCAAGTTTTCTTCGGCGAGCGGATCGGCTACGTCCTCCAAATCGAAACCGCATCCTTCATCGACGACATGCACGACCAATTTGCCGCCGTCCAATTCAATGGTGAGCTGGATTTTCTTCTGACAGTCCTGGCAATTTCCGTAATTGTAAGCGTTGACCACGCCTTCGCGCACGGCCATGCCAATCTTGTGGACATCGTCCTCGGCGAAGCCGGCCTCTTCGGCCGCGCGGATCGCGAGGTGTTCGGCCACGTCGACGCTCTCCAAGCGCGTATCGAGCGTCACGTCCAGACGCCGGGATTCCGGAGTCGTCGGAGTCACAAGGGCCTCAACATGTTGAGTATGGGTATCATAGCGCGGCGGACGGCGTCAATCTAGTGACCGGTTGGGAACGGGAGGAATTTAACAGTAGGCTAGTACTGGAGGCTCGACCGGCTGCAAGAGGCAGGCGGCCGCGGCCTTTATCAATGGCTTGCGCGCAGCCAAGCATGTTTGCCGGGAATGACATGTCATGCCCCTACGACCGCAAAGGCGAAACCTTCACGGGCGGCGTGCGCCTGGCTTCGCTGAAAATTACGCTGAGTTTGCGGACGGCGTCGTGAATTTGGCGGGTATCGGCGCCCCCATAGCCGAGAATCAAGCCGCGGCGCGCGGGAGGTTTTGCGTAGCAGGAAGACAACGGCATCACCGATATTCCCATTTCGGCGGCCTTTTTCGAAATGGTGACATCGTTGACACCCGGCGGGAGTAGTGCCACCAGATGCAGGCCCGCTTCTGCGCCGATGACCTCTAGTTTGTCACCCATATATTTCTGAATCGCTTCGACCAGAGCAGTTCGCCGCTGCGAGTACAGCACGCGCATTCTGCGGATGTGGCGCCCGAAGTGTCCTTCGCGGATGAAATCCGCCATCACAGCTTGGTAGAGAGTGGACGAAAATTGGTCGTTGGCATCTCGCGCGATGGCAAATGGGTCCACCAAGTCCTTGGGGACAGCGACATAACCGAGGCGCAGCGCCGGAAACATGACTTTACTGAACGTGCCGACGTAAATGACGCGGCCACTGTTGTCCAAACCCTGGAGCGAGGGAATGGGGCGGCCTGCAAACCTGTACTCGCTATCGTAATCATCTTCAATAATCCAAGCACCGCTGCGAGCGGCCCAATTGAGGAGAAGCATGCGCCGAGCGGCGTCCATGGTTACGCCCAAAGGATATTGGTGCGAAGGCGTGATGTACGCCGCGTGAGCATTGCGAGCGCGGCGAATTCCTTCGGCTACGTTCAGTCCGCCCTTATCGACGGGCACGGGAACCAGATCGACGCCAGCCGCGAGCAACGCCTGGCGCGCTCCGGGGTAACCGGGTTCTTCGAACCATACGCGTTCGTTGGGATTCAGCAAAACTTGCGCCGAGAGTTGTATGCCCTGCTGCGAACCGGTGGTTATCAGGATCTGCGAAGGCTCGCATCGCACAGCGCGAACCGCGCCCAAATATTCGGCGACGGTTTCACGGAAGGGCATGTATCCCTTGGCGTCGTCGTAGGCCATCAACTGCCTGGTCTGTTTTCGCAAATGACGATTCACAAGTTTCGACCAGACACCCGCCGGAAAATGTTCGAGAGCCGGGAGGCTCACGCGAAATGCGCCCAGATTGCTGGGCCAAGTTTCCGGCGGCACACGCATCAATGCCACGCGCCGCGAGATGGTGCGCGGAGTTTTGCTGCGAGAGGTTTGCCGCGAGGCGTCCGATAATTTTCCGGCGGCGAGCTTTAACGTTTCGGTTGGGATCGAGCCGGCCACGCGTGTGCCAGAGCCAACGAACGTCTCGAAATAACCTTCTCCATGCAGTTGCTCATATGCGCTCGAAACCGGTATGCGTGAGATTTTTAGTTCCACAGCGAGGCTCCGCGTTGAAGGCACGCGTTGTCCCGGCCGCAATTGGCCGTTGAAAATGGCGCGGCGAAACCACTCATACACCTGGCGGTAGAGTGGAGTGCCACCGCGGGAATCCAGGGCAATGGGCGGCAGGAAGCTTGCGGAGACTCGTTTCATCGATGCGGCCTTCGAGCGAAGTGGCTATATCGTATCACACGAAAGTGGCTATTTTTATGAGCCACGATGCAGGCTAGTCTTTTCTTCGTGCCTGAGGGCCAAGGAGGACTCAATGAACGCACCGAAAACAATTTGGATGTATCTTCTGGCAGGCAGCCTGCTTTTCTTCGCGCAAACTCCCGCGGGAGTCGCGCAACAGAATTCAGAAGGATCTAAAACAGCAACGCCACAAGCCACCGCCGAGCGGGATGGCCAACACGACTTCGACCCTCTCATCGGTCAATGGAAATTTCACTTGAAGCGCCTCGTGCATCCGCTAACAGGCTCGAATGAGTGGGTCGAATCGGAGGGCACGGGAGCTTGCTATAAGATTTGGGACGGCCGAGCGCAACTGGACACGGTTGAGCTCGAGGGCCCATCGGGCCACATCGAGGGCCTGACCCTGCGCACGTACGATCCGCAATCGCACCAGTGGAGGCTCTATTGGGCCAACAGCAAGACTGGCAAGCTGGACCCACCTCAGGTGGGCGAATTCAAAAACGGACGCGGTGAGTTCTACGCCCAGGATACGATCAACGGCAAAACCATCCTTATTCGATATGTTTGGACGAAGCTGACCACGAATTCGCCACACTTCGAACAGTCATTTTCGGATGATGGCGGAAAAACCTGGGAAGTGAACTGGATCACGGACGAGACACGGACAGCCGACGAAGCCGATAAGACGAGGCTGAGCTCGGTGCGCTAAATAACCTCGGTAGGTGCGCCCGCGATCCCGGGAAAAGGCAAAGACGCCGGCAAGATGCCCGCGCTACAGGAGCCGCTCGGCGGATAGCGAACAAGTAGCCGAGCATGTTTGCCGAGCACAGCATGCTACCACCCCAGCACGCAAAAGCGGCGCGTTGGCGGCCCCGGCGCTCTGCCCCTACGAAGAGGGGCTGAGGTTTAGCTAGGCGACCTGCCTAGCCCGATGCGAGGAGCACGCCCGGGCAAGCCCGAGCGGCAGACAGCGGGAGCAAGCTCCCGCACTCCACATGATTGAGGCGAATGGTTCACACCGAGCCAAGCATGTTTGCTGGGAACAGCATGCCACCACCCCAGCACGCAAAAGCGGCGCGCTGGGGGCCCCGGTGCTGTGCCCCTACGACTGCAGTTCCTCATGCCGGGGCCTTAGCGTCGGATGGTTTTTGTTCGCGGGTTTCTTCTTCCATTAGCCAGCGACGCAGTTGCAGAATGTCGTTGGCGCGAGCGATGCCAATAGGCTTGGGGCTCGCGTGGGATTCGACGACGACGACATTTTCGACATTTTTGAGGAGCATTTCCCGGTTCACCCGGTCAACCAAATCACCCGGGTAAGCGCGGACGTAGTCCTGGCGAGCAAGCTCGCGCATGGTGAAATGGTGGTCTTGCGTGTCGACTTTTAGCATGTCGTGAGGCTCGACGATGCCTAAGAGCGTTCCGTCTTTTTCCACGACGGGCAAGAGTGCCACGTTTTCCGGAGTAGATTTCTGCAGGACGGTGCGCAGCTCCGTATCGGCCTCCATCACGGAAAATTGTTTGCGCATGACCTGGTCGATGCGCGCCCGCATGAGCACAGGCACGGAATAATCCTGGAGGACGATTAGGCCTCGCTTCACGAGCTTCCCGGTCATGATGGAATCGCGGCTGAAGAGACGCACGAATCCGTCGGCAACCATGACGCAGACGATCAGCGGAAGCAGCGAATTCGGATTGTGGCTGAGCTCGAACAGAAACACGATGCTGGTGAATGGGGCGCGCGCAATACCTCCGAACACCGCGGCCATGGCCACCAGCGCGTAGAACGCGGGATTGCTGACGAGATGCGGAAAGAAATGCTGGCAGGCGATGGCGTAGGCTCCGCCGATGCCGCCTCCGACAATCAGCGACGGGGCAAAGACGCCGCCGGTGGTTCCCGAGCCCAGAGAGATGACAAGAGCCCAGAACTTGGCGACAGATACGCCGAGGAGGTTTGCCGGCGTGAGCCGATTATTCAACATATCGCGGATGGTGTCGTAACCCGTGCCGAAAATCTGGGGATAGAAGTATCCGATGGCGCCTAGAATGGCGGCACCAATGGCTGGTGACCATATGAGCGCGCGTTTGAATGGGAGGTTATCGAAGAGATCCTCGATCCAGAATAGCGCCCGGATCATGGCGATGCCGACGATGCCCATCAGAATGCCCATGACGCCAAACAGCCACAGCTCATTCATGCCGGTCAGTCTATAGGCGGCCATTGGGAATAACGGAGCCCATCCCGCAAAGTGAATGCGAACTCCCGTAGCGATGGCCGCAGCGAGAGCCACCGGAATGAAGGAGCGGGCTCGAAACTCGAAGAGCAGCAGTTCGATGGCCACCAGAATTCCGGCGAGAGGCGCCGTAAACGTCGCCGCCATTCCGGCCGCTGCTCCGGCGGCGAGCAAAACGCGCCGATAGTAGGGAGTGAGACCGACCGCCTGGCCGAAAAGCGAACCGAACGCAGCACCCGTCTGAATGATCGGACCCTCCGCGCCGAAGGGACCGCCCGTTCCGATGGCAAGAGCGGTGGCCAGCGGCTTCAGGAATGCCACGCGAAGCCGCATCCTGCTGTGACTGAACAACACCGCTTCCATCGCTTCCGGGATGCCGTGGCCCTTGAGGGTGGGTTCCAGGTAATAAACCATCGCCCCCACGATGAGGCCGCCGATCGTGGGGATCGAGTATCACCCAAAGCCCGAGATGATTGTGCGCGGGGCTGGTGATCGCAAAGGAAAACCTTCCGTAGAAGCATACGTTGGTGAAGAAATAAATCAGTTCGAGCAGGCCTTCGGCAACGAGGCCGCCAATAACGCCAACCAGTAGCGCATAGCCCGAGATTTTAATGACCTCGGGCTCCAGGGCCACGCCGAAGTTGCCTTTTCGCGGGAGTTTTGATCTTGGCGAGGTCTCGGTTTCGGGGAGTGGAGAATCGAGCATTCGTGAGCTCCTACGGAATCATTTGCCGGAAGCGCAATCAGAGCGCTTCATCAGCCGATTCCAATGCATGTTCGCCACGGGCCTTCAATGCTTCCAGGATGTCCGTCTTGGTGACGATGCCTTCCAATTTGCCGCCCGTTGAAGTAACCACCAAAAGCATAGGCTGCGGCCTCTCGCTGAGTAACAAGCGCAGAGCTTCCATGGCGTCGCAATCGGGAGGAACGCGCTTGACGTTGCGTTCGGTGACGTCGGATACCGTGGTCCTCGCCCATTTCGCCGCGGGAATGCGAGTAAGCGACCATGACGGAACCATTCCGATGATGCGGTGACCCTCCACAACAGGAAAAGTAGAGTGGCGGTAGTGAGGCGAGATGGCATCCGCGAACTCCCGCAAGGTCATGGAAGCCTGGATCGAAACTACGTTTCGTTGCATGAATTCGCCGACCCTGATGTCCCTGAGTTCGTGCACCCTGACGCCTTCGTGCAAATGCTGGTCACCTGAAACGGAGGAATCACCCGAGACGGCGTACGCGACGGCCGATCCGATCAGCGCCGGGATGATAAAAGCATGACCGCCGGTGGCCTCTGCGACGAAGACGGCAGCGGCAAGCGGAGTCTTGTAACCGGCGGAAATGAAGGAGGCCATGCCAACGGCCGCATAAAGTTCGATTGAGGAGCTATGAACGATCGACTGGCCGAAAGCAGTTCCAAAGGAACCGCCCGTAAGGAAAAGCGGCACGAACATGGCGCTTACTCCGCCGGAGGCAAGTGAAAAAATAGTTGCGGCCAACTTGGCGAAGCCGAAAGCAAGAAGTTCGAGCGAGCTGTGTTGCGTGCCCAAAATCAAGCCGACTGCTTCGTAGTTCGGGCCCAGGGGCACGAGCGAGTCCTTGAAGAAGAAAACAAAGAGGAGCCCGCACAAACCAGTTAACAGGCCGCCCGCGGCGAGCCTGATCCAGTGCGGCACGGCCCATTTGACTACAAAGCTGCGGGCCCGCCGGAAGGTTATAGAAAACGTCATGGCGATGAGGCCGATCACCACTCCCAGCAGTGCGCACCAAATGAGATCCCGACCGGTAAACGACGTGGCGCTGTTGAAGTCAAAGAGAGGCGTGGCGCCGAGGAAGAAAGCAAGGGTGACGTAGGAGACCACTGATGCGATCAGGGACGGCAAGAGCGCTTCGTGCGCGAGGTCATCTTTGTAGGGCATTTCGAGCGCGAAAACCAAGCCTGTGAGCGGCGCGCGAAACACGGCGGCCATCCCCGCGGCGGCACCGCTGATGAGCATGATGCGCCGATCGCGCGGCTCCAAATTGAAATGCCTCATCCTGGTCCACAGCCACGAGCCAATTGCGCCGCCACCATAAATGCTGGGTCCCTCGAGAGCAGCGCTGCCACCGAATCCCACGGTGGTGACCGCCGCGAGAAGCTTGGGAAGAAACGGTTGCATGTCGATATCGCCCTGATGATTGTGGTAGGAACGAATGATTTCTTCCGTGGAATGCTCGTCGGGATCGGGCGTGAAGAACTGCATGATTAACCCCGTTATGACGAACCCAAGGGCAACTCCCGGAACCATCAGCCAGTGGTGATGAAGGTAGTAGCCGAAGACGACAGGCCAAAGCTCTTTCAGGATAATCACAGCGACGGCGGTAACCACTAGGCCAGTGGTGACTCCGATGATCGGGGCGATCAGCAGCCAATGGTGCAGGTTCCGCGAGTAAGTGGCTCCGAGATCCTCGTGAACGAGCGGCAAGTATTTGCGGAGCATTGGATACTTCGAGGCCCATCTCGTGCTTTTCGGCATTTCGTGTCTTCGTTCCTTCAGTCGACCAATTGTTAATTTTTAGGCAACGGTCGCGATTCGCGGCGTGCGAGATTTTGCGTTGACGTTGATCGACTCAATATGTGCTGCCAAGGGCCTGTTCGCTCGCGTACCGAGACCGGCGATGACTGGCGGGTTTTAGAAGGCCGGCTTGGAGGCGCGCGATTTCCTGCTTGTGGAGCCTCGAGAGTCTCGAAAGGACTGCCTCGCCCCGTGGCGTCAAAGAGACAAAGACGCAGCGTCGATCGCGCGTATCGTGCACCTTGCGGACGAGGCCGCGTCTCGCGGCGCGTCCCACGAGTTCGACGACGGAGTTGTGACGCTCCTGCAGGAACTCAGCAAGTTCGGAGATAGTGGCTTTATGACGGCTGGTATAGCCGGCGATGCCAAGCAACAACTGATGCTGCTGAGGCGTGACGCCGCAACTCCTAGCGGCTTGTTCGCTGAAGCGCAGGAATTTGCGCAGTGCGTAACGAAACCAGGCAAGATGGCGAACAGTTTCCTGAAAAGAATCTCCGTCCGCCACATGCTTGTTGGAAGAGCCCGCCATCACGAGGATAATTATATCGCAATACGATGTATTGCTCCACCGTGCTCATGGCGCATGTTGCCGGGTGGCCGCCGCTACAAAACGGGCAACGGCAAAGACGGCGGCCAGAACGGCGAGACATCGGCCGCGGGGAAGGGAAAGAAAAGAGCCGGCGAGACCGGCTCGGAGCCGCTCGGCGGATGCGAGCGAGTAGCAAGCATGTTTGCCGGGCAAAGCTGCTCACGAATGCAAGGCGAACCAACCACGGCTGCTACGTTCCGGCTGGTCGTGGCCGCCGAGGTGACCGCCGTTGGAATGTGTTGCCCTGCTGCGCTCGCTGCGGGTAGAATCCGCCGATACGTCCCCCCAAAGGAGTTCCTCAATGAGCGACGATTTTGTCCCCGGGCAGCGGATAGGCGACTACGAAGTTCTTGGAGTACTCGGCGCCGGAGGAATGGGCAAGGTCTACAAGGTGCGGAATGTGATTTCCGACCGCGTGGAGGCGATGAAGGTTCTTTTGGCGAACCTTGCCGTGCAAAAGGAGTTGGCCGACAGGTTCCTTCGCGAAATCAAGCTGCTCGCCAGCCTGGACCATCCGAACATTGCCAAGCTGAATACCGCGCTGACTTTGGACAATCAACTGGTGATGATGATGGAGTACGTGGACGGCGTGACGCTGGCCTCGCGCCTGCTTCGAGGACCGATTCCGCCCGCGGATGCGGCAAAGTACTCCGATCAAGTGCTCAGCGCATTGAGCTATGCGCACAAGCTGAACGTGATCCATCGCGACGTGAAGCCCGCGAACATGATGCTGACTTCGCAGGGCGTGGTGAAACTGATGGACTTTGGCATCGCGCGGCCGAACGACGAGGCTGGGATGACATCCACGGGAGCGACGCTCGGATCGATGAATTACATGTCTCCCGAGCAGGTACGCTGCGAGCACGTTGACCAGCGCTCCGATTTGTATTCGATGGGCGTATCGCTCTACGAAATGGTGACGGGCAAATTGCCGTTCCGGGGGCACAGCAATTATTCGGTGATGTCCGCGCACCTGCAGGAGACGCCGCAACCGCCCATTGCCGTGCGTCCGGATTTGCCGAAGGGACTAAGCGACATCATTCTGATGGCCATGGCCAAGAACCCGCCAGACCGCTTCCAGACGGCAGAAGCGTTTGCGGCTGCGTTGCGAAGCGTGTTCCCCGCTGGAGCGGCGGTAGCGGTCAGTCCGACTCCGGCGGTGCGCGCTCCGCAGGCCACGCCGGCCGTTTCCGCGCCGCAAGTTCCGACGCAGGCGACGGTTCCGATGGCGGTGGTTGCCACAGCGCAATCGCAAGCCGCGGCGAGGAGCAGCCACCGAGGCGCTTATATGGCTCTGGGGGGGATCCTTGTGGTTGGCATGCTTGTCGCCGGAGGTTTTTATGTACCGCGCGTAATCAAGACGCACGCCGGATCGCGCTCGGCCGCGCCACAATCCGAGACGCAACCGATGGCTCAACCCGCGGACGCGACCCAGCCTGCCGACGCGGCGACGCCTGTGACGCCTGCCGCCACCGATACGCCCGCGGCCACTCCGGCACCTGACGCTGCTGCGGTGCCTGCGCCTGCGGCTGCTTTGCCTGCCCCGGCGTCCCTGGCTGCTCCGGCTGCTGCGCCCGCCCGAGCGGATCGCAGTGCCACTAAGGCTGGCCAAGACGCGCAGAGCAAGGCTAACGAAGCGGCGGAGGAGAAGGCGGACCGAGAAGCTCAACAGAAAGCCAATGAAGAGGCCGGTCGCCGAGCCGCTGAACTCAAGGACTCGGAGAAGCAATTCGATCAGCTAACGAGTCGCGCGGCTGCAATTTCCGATGGCTTGGATACGCTGCGGCGCGCGCAAGCCGCGCAAGGATATGGGTTGCGCGGAGACATCGCCACCGCCGAACAGCTGATGAAGACCGATCTCGCGAGGGCGCAGGACGCGTTGCAACAACAGGACGGAGCGAAGGCCAAGGAATACTTGGACAAGGCGGAGGTCCAAGCCTCGATCATCGAAAGATTTCAGGGCCGGTAGGAGCGTTTTGCCAGCTGAGCAATGCGCAGAAGGACGATCGACTTCGAGACGGTGCGGAAGATTGGTCTCGCGTTGCCCGGCGTGGAGTACAGCACAATGCACGGGGTCCCAGCCCTCAAGGTGCAGGGAAAACTTCTGGCGTGTATCCCCGTTAATCGCTCGGCGGAGCCGGATTCGTTGGCTGTGCGGATTGATTTCGACGATCGCGCCGACCTACTCGCCGAGCAACCTGATATTTACTATGTGACCGACCACTACGTGGGTTACAACATGGTGCTGATTCGCCTCTCCCGCGTTAGCCCCGATGTGTTGCGGGATTTGCTGGGCATGGCGCACAAGTTCGTGACGCGCAACGCCGCGCGACGCTCGCCGGCACGGAAGCGCCGAAAGGCCGGGCCACGAAAGTAAATAGGAATAAGACTCCGAGCGGGTGGACAAGAGTCTCCCGCGTTTCAGTTCCCTGCCAAAACAGCCGCGATTGGCCGCCATCCTCGCCATTTTCGGACATGTGAATCATGTTGTTGTGATGTCCGAAAATGGCTAGAATGCGAAGATTAAACCTCCTACCATTCGGTCCGTGACAAGAGAAAACCATACGAGGCTGTATAGGGCGCTGACGGCTCGCGACCCGCGTTTTGACGGGATTTTTTTCGTGGGCGTCACTTCCACTGATGTTTACTGCCGCCCGATTTGCCCGGCGAAAACACCCAAGAGAGCCAACTGCCGGTTTTTCAGCAGTCCTCAGGCCGCCGAACAGGAGGGTTTTCGTCCGTGCCTGCGGTGCCGTCCTGAACTGGCCCCCGGCAGCGCGCCGGTGGACGATTCCGAGCGGATCGCCCATTTGATGGTGCAGCGCATTGAAGAAGGCGCGATGGACGACGATGCCGGACTCGAGGTCATCGCGGACCAATTTGAACTGAGTTCGCGGCAAATCCGCCGCATCATCAAAAAGGAATTGGGCGTACCGCCAATTCAATTGATTCTGACGCGCCGCTTGTTGCTCGCCAAACAATTGCTTACTGAAACCGCTTTGCCGGTTACGGAAATTGCATTCGCCAGCGGGTTTTCGAGCCTGCGCCGATTCAACGACGCTTTTGGCAGCCGGTACGGCATGCCGCCCTCGCGCCTGCGGAAAAAAGCGGTGGATGATGCGGGCGCCGTTAACGGCAGCGATACATCAACGCTGCAAATTTCGTATCGGCTGCCGTACGACTGGCCGGGAATCCTGGCTTTCCTGAAAGCGCGCGAATTGAAAGGCGTGGAATTGGTGACGGACAGCTTTTATGCCCGGACCGTGCGGTTGGATGACCATAAGGGCTGGATTAAAGTGACGCAGGCGAAGAAGAAAAATGCGCTACTGGTGGAATTTACGCACAGTCTGAGTCCGGTCTTGCCAGCGCTTTTGAGGCGGGTGCGAGATTTGTTCGACGTGAACGCACGCCCCGAAATCATCAACAGGCATCTTCGCAAAGACAAAATTTTACGTCCACTGATTGCAGCAAATCCGGGCACGCGGGTGCCGGGGGCGTTCAACGGTTTTGAGACGGGCCTGAGGGCAATACTTGGGCAGCAAGTGACGGTGAAAGGCGCAACGGCGATTGCGTGTCGACTGGTGGAGACATTTTGCGAACCGATTGTTACTCCATTCCCGGAATTAGGCTATTTGGCGCCGTCGGCGGCAAAAATCGCGAAGACCAGCGTGGATGATCTTGCTAAGCACGGCATTGTGCGCGCGCGTTGCAAAAGCATTATTGCGCTGGCGCAGGCACATGTTTCCGGCGAATTGTCGCTCGACAGCGGCAACCATCACAACCCGAACGCGACGATAGAGCGTCTGGGGGAACTGCCCGGCATCGGCCCGTGGACGGCGCATTACATCGCCATGCGGGCGTTGCGCTGGCCGGACGCGTTTCCGAAAGAGGATATCGCCGTCCTCAACAATCTCGGCGGCGTGACGGCGAAAAAGGCGGAGGAAATGTCGCAAACCTGGCGGCCGTGGCGTTCTTATGCGGTGCTGCACTTGTGGAGAGGCCGCGCTGAATCAATAGCTCGTCTAAAGGAGAAGGAAAATGACCTACGCGTATAAAACCATGAAATCGCCAGTCGGCGAACTGAAGCTTGTGGCAAGCGACAAAGGCTTGGCGGGAATTCTTTGGGAAAAGGATAATCCGCGGCGCGTCCGGCTATCGCCAGTTTCAGAAGACAAAAATCATCCCGTACTCGTGGAAGCTGAACGCCAGTTAAACGATTATTTTTCCGGGAAACGAAAATCGTTTTCGGTGAAACTGGATTTCAAGGGAACCGAATTTCAGAAGAAGGTTTGGGCGGCGCTGCTGACGATTCCGTTCGCGGAGACCTTGAGTTACGGGCAAATTGCGAAACAGATCAAGAACCCCAAGGCAGTGCGCGCCGTGGGCGCGGCCATCGGGAAAAATCCCAATTTCCATTATCGCGCCGTGCCACCGGGTTATCGGTTCCACCGGCAAATTGACAGGATTTGCGGGGGGCCTTGAGGCGAAAGCGTGCTTGCTGGCGTTGGAAGGGAAAAAGGAAATTCGACCCCGATAACAAAGACAAAAGCGCAAACCGGGAGATCGGCGTTCCTAAGTTGATGCGAGGAGCACGCCCGGGCAAGCCCGGGCGGCAAACAGCGGCGGCGAGCCGCCGCACTCCACAGGAGGCGATGCGAAGGCCGCTAGGCCCAGTAATTGCGATCGAGGGTGCGGTACTGGATGGCTTCGCTGAGGTGCTTGGGTTCGATCGAGGGGGCGGATTCCAGATCGGCGATGGTGCGGGCGACCTTGAGGATGCGATCGTGTGCGCGGGCGGAAAGGCCGAGACGCTGGATCGCGGTTTCGAGGAGGCGTTCGCCGTCGGATGAAATCGCGCAGTGCTTGCGGATCAGCTTGGGAGGCATCTGGGCGTTGGCGTAGAGATTTTTTTCGTCCTTGTAGCGATCGAGCTGAATTTTTCGCGCGCGAAGAACGCGTTCGCGAACTCCCGCGGAACTTTCGATCTCGGCATCGCCGCGAAGTTCCTTGTATTTAACGGCGGGAACTTCGATGTGAATATCGATGCGGTCGAGCAGCGGGCCGGAAATTTTGGAAACGTAGCGCTGAATTTGCGGCGGGGAGCAGTGGCACTCGCGCGTGGCGTCGCCGAAGAATCCGCAGGGCCGGGGTTTTTCTCGGTGCTACGAGTGTATTTCTGCCGCTTGATTGGGGTCTGGCGGCCTAGCCGCCTAAGCCAAACCCAGCAGGCGATGCGGTTATTACGGATTGACAGAAGTCCACGACTAGCACTACACACAGTGCATCATTCTGAATGCATTTAGCCGGGGATCATACTTTGAACACCTACGTTGTGCTGCTGCACAAAATGCAGAGTCGGACAGGTAAGGCGGTGGAAACCACCCCTTTACATCAAATACCCCAAAAATCGGATGTCCAGATACTCGATGTATTCGCCGTCGCTGGGATTTTCGACGCGGTTATGATTTGCCGTGCCCCTACCAATGGAAGCGTAGCAAAACTCCTGAACGCGCTCGTCGGCTGGCATACGGATGCTCTGCTTGCGACTGAACACGTCAGGTTAGAGAGAATCTTTAGAACTGCGAACGCTGTGACGCACTAGGGTGTACCGAGGGCGCGTTATGCTGCCTACGCCCGAAATCGCGCTTTCGTTCGAGGGAGTTTTCAGACGGGCGGCGTGATCTTACGAGTCCATGGTGTATAATCCAAATTGACAGCCGGAACTCCGGTAGGGAGGTGTTGCCTTGAAGGCACTCTTGAAAGAGTCCCGACGCCAATTGTGCGAATAGTGATTCGGGATTGAGACTTGCCGCCACCGAGCTACGGCAACTGACTATTCTGCCATCGACTCATGAGCGATGCACCGTTTGTCCGCTGGCAAGTTGCGGTCCGGAATCGCGACTCCGGGGCTGAATAAGCCGAAGGCGAAGCAACGAATTGGCGGGGCCAATTGGCAAACTCGGTCGTAGGGAAGGTTCCGCAGCCTTGCGCGGCCGCGTGAGGAAGGAACTGGAACCCGGCGTGAAGGGGGTTGACGGGAAGTAACGCCGACCCCTCTAACCACCCACGGCCCGGACGCGAATTTCTTTGCCCTTATTTTTTCAGCTTGAAACCCATTTGGATGGCGTCTTCCGTGCTGATCTCGAGCGAGTAAGACTTCTCCTCGTTTAACCGAAGTTCTAGTTCCGAGATCACCACTGCCACACGGCTTGCCACGAGGAATTGGGTGACTGCGCCTATCGTCGGAAACGAATGTTCCCATAGCGGCGTCTTGCTCAGGCCCAAATCCTTAGAATCGGGATTCTGAACTGTGAGCGCATATTTATCACCAGACGGGCCAGGTTCACTGAGTTTGAAAGCCGTAAGCCAGACAGTCATCGCACAACCTCCCATGCGCCATTGGACGCTCGGGGGAGGGGGGAGGTTAGGCGAGCGGCGTGACTTGGCTCTCTTGCCATGACGGACACTTCGATCTCAGCTAGGCATTTGCTGAATATAAGCCTTAGAGAGATGATCTATTTCAATCCAATTGGTGGTTAGTTTTATGAGCGCGACGAGATCCTTAATGTCGTGGCTTTCCCACTTTCGCAGGTAATGTGTCTCGTCGTTTCCCAGCCAGAGGCTCCTTTTCGCAACCTCTTGGATCCGTGAGTCAGAAATATAGTCCGTAACTACGGCGCCTGAAAACTGCTTCCTAATGTCGTCTGCTTTGTCTGGGGCCAGGGATATTGCGTAATCCTTGATTAGGAACTCAAACGCTTTGCGATAGCCCGGGCCCGCGACCTGAGACAGACCCAACTGAGCTGCCTCCTCCGCCTCCGCAAAAACAGCCACAAAAGTTGGAGAAATTCTAGAAACGCTTTCCGGAAAGTCTGTGGTTCTAGGCTTGATCGGCCTGACCGATAACAAGGTTCCCTGGGGTGGCGGCCCGTAGTACCCAATAAAGAAGCTCCGACAGCCCTGATAGACGCAACGGTAGACAACTTCGACCCCCGCACGACGTCGGACGTCCTCCGCGTGAAGGGTCTGAAGCTCGCTATAGCGATGACAAATCGGACAAGCGTCTGGAACTTCAACCGAATAGCCGTGGTTGTTTACCGAAATGTTACGATTGTCCGTCATGAGCTACTCAATCTCACAGAACCTGTGGTTTTCGTCGAAGGCGTCTGGCGAACGGCGTGACGATGCTAGGCCGGTGACATGGACCAATTGTCCCCAGAAATAACCAGAACGATGGCTTGGGTCCAAACATTGGCCTCAATTCCCGCTCTGAGTGCGCCCGAAAGCGAACCAATATCTTTGTCATAAGTGCCTTGGTACATCGCGTGAGGAAGTTCGCTATCTCCCGCGCTGCCCTGAATTCTGCGATGCCAATTCTTCGACTCCATGTAGGCGTGGAGCTTGTCATAGTCCTGCCAGCTTGGATTGCCACGGAGTTCCACACGGATAAACAGCTGCGCCATAGCGACACACTAGGAGAAACTAAAGCGAAAGTCAAGTCTTAGGAACACCGGTTAGTGACTCATTTTGGATTTGTGGCCCAAGGGACAGGGGAGGTCTAGTCTGATTTCGGAGGTTCCGCATCTGGCAGTTGTGCGGCCTGTTGTTGTGCGGACGATGCTTCTTCAGGGCTAGGTATCATATTCTTCAGAGCTTCGAGATCAATCAATAGAGCACCTTCAGCATGAAGCATGAGCATAAGCTTGCCCTGTTTTATGAACTCCATGCCTACCAACACGTCTTTGCAGTTTACGTTGGATTCCAGAGAGACGGGGCCAAAAATCTGTTGGCCTTCATATTCGATAGTTCCCAGGGCAAGCAAGCTGGTCGTAGAACTGCCATCAGCTAATGTATAAGCCGAGGTACTAATCAAGGTGAGCCCTAACGGAAGCGCCGCAGTTAGCGGCAACATCATAAAGCCAGTGAAACCAGTATCAAGGAGAGCGTCGAATTCTTGTGCGAACTGCTCTGCTATACCCCAAACTCGGACCCTGATAATCGGGTGCCCTGCTTTATTTAATGAGACTTTTTTGTGCGGTGGCGGCACTTTGATACCGACTCAGTTGGAATGCGCCAGGAAAACCGACTCTAATCAGATGAAAAACTCCGTTCGGTTCGTCCTTTTTCGCTTTCACCAAGGCGTCACTGGCGGAGTCGGATAATGTAGCACGCTTCGTAAGAATATTGATAGCCACAAACCTCCCAAGATGGTCCTTCTCGTATTTCTCCTGATACAATTCCTTATAGATTGCTTCCCCAGCTTCGACAATAGCTTTGGGGTCCGAATACGGGGCGACCATGGCTCCATAACCTAACATGGAATTGGAAAGTGATTCTACGCCGCTGTTTGGCGTTGTGCAATACCAAGCAACCCCACCACCTCTTCGACCGACCAAACATGATCGGAGACCCCCGCTTCCATCGCCGGGGTCACCCGCAGCGTTTGATTTAATCCAGAAGTACCCTCCGCTTCGGGGGGCGAGCGCGGACGGCCCGACACGGTGAGTGACCGAACCGCCCGCTGCATCGCTGGCCGGTGGACTAGACCAACCACCCGGAAGGAGGAACCGGGCCTTTGCCTTCGGCATGCACGACCGAGGGCAAACTCTTTACTCGTCTCTAGACATCGCATCGAGAATTTCTGTCGTCATCACGCCCGCGCCAGGTTCTCCCAACCCTGTTTCGGCATCCCAATGCGGCGTCCCTCGTAGCTCGGAACGTATTCTCGATTCGATGCCTGCCAGCCTGTTGACCTCTTCTCTGGCGGCTGTTAACTCTTCCTGCGCCTGTGCTCGTTCGGCGACGGCTTCCCGAGCCATTTCAGCGGCAGCTACGGCTAGAGTTTTGGACTCCTCTACACGTTGCTTCCATTGAGACGCTTCTTTGTCACTGTGGAACCGTTTCAGATGTTCGCCACGCTGTTCCAAATCATGCAGTCCTTCCAGAACTCTTCGAGCCTGATCTTGAGCCGAGATTAAATTCAAAGCGTAAACGTCTTTTTCCGTGAATGCCTTGCTAGCGCGTTCCAATCGCTGCTCGGCCTGGCGACCTTGGATACGAATGGCTCTGTGTTCAATGGTCAACCTAGTGGTGCGGTCATTGTTCACTTCCGTCATAAGTTCCGAAACCTGTTCGAGGATGTCGGCCAGCTGTCCAAGCAATGCTGCCTGTCTTGCTTTCTGTCCTTCGTTCTCGGGTCTGAGATGGGCCAAACGTAAAACGACCTCATCCTTCGCAGCTAGACCTTCCTGCGGCGAAGGCATGGAGTCATTTTTAGTAGTCTGCGGAAAATCCTCATTCGGGTAAAAAGTTCCGAAGGCGCGTTCGGTTCGAAGGCTGCCAGCGAAAGTTTGAGGTCGAGGCAATGGTAGTTCTGTATCTGCGTCCATTTGCAGCGAGATTGGCTTTGTTGGAGCGTGATGGCGATACACTGTAGGTCCTCCTTTTGGTTACGCTGCTTTACTGCGTCGCGAGTCCTCTGAGCAATGTTGTGAGCGTCAACACGCTGCAATCTTGGATTGTCGACTTTCCTTTCAGGTATGTCTTCAACCTGCTCAAGTAGCTGCTTTGAACGGGATTCAGAACTCTGCCACTCAGCCTCTCCCTCAAACAGTCAGCAATTTCTCCCAATTTCTGGTCTGTCTTTTCGGAGATGCGTTCTAGCGGCAGACCTTCGAGACTGTCCATAGCGGTTGAAATGCTGTCCATTCCAACGATTCTTCCTCCACGCATCTGGCCGTAGGATCGATTTCTTCCCTCGACTTTGTCTCGACGTTCCGTTTCTGGTTCTTCTCTCTCTTCAAATAGATTCAGATCGTCAACTAGCGTTCGAGGGGAGGGATCGCCCGGTTCCAGCTTGGACCAGACATCGTTCGCGTGAGCGTATTCGCTGGCGTGAATTTTCGTACTGCGCCAATCGACCTGTGACCCGGCTTTCTTTCCACTCATGACTGCCTCCGAATCGTCCCGGTTCTCCAATCGACTTGTGAACCGGCTTTGATAGCGTTTCTCCGGCCTGCTTCGCTGAACATTGTGACCTGCGCTGCTGCTTCGTCGTAACAGCCGGGATCGAGCGTCTGGCCCGAAGATTCTTCACTCGGTGGAACGGGTTGTGTGTCGTCCTGTGCGCGCCGCCGTTTTGCTATTTTGCTTCCTATCATTCTTGGCTCTCCTTTTCTTGCTTTCCTCGATTGCAAAAACCAACATCAACCCTCGCAGAATCGCCAGCATCGTTTCGTCCGCGTTGTCCTCGGTCAGCAGAAGTCGGACGATCTCCATCCGCATTTTCTTCAACACCCCGCGGTCAATCCCCGTTTCCGGCAACGGCATCTTCGTCTGCTCCTTCCAACTGGTGTGTGGAATTCTCGGGTGGTCCGATCTCTGCGGAACGGGAATTCATTGACAGAATCAGCATCGCGAGAGGACTTTGCTCGCCATCGCCGGGAGAGGCGACGGGTACGCGTCCTTCGGCGCGCTCGGCAAGCGAGGAGAGAGCCGCTACATTTCCCTGCAAGCCTTGTGCGATCCACTCGTCAGCGATCAGTTCGGCGTAAGTGCGCTTGTGCTTGTCGTGATGCGCGACTTCTGAGAGACGGGCACGGACAGCTTTGCCAATTTCAGCATTGCGCGGCCTACCGGAAGGATTGCCTGATTGGCCGGGCTTGAAACGGGTCGCGCTGCCGAAGCCATTTCCGCGCTCGAAACTTTTTCCGCGCGGGCGCTTCTTGATGCGGACCTTTAGGCTGGTTTCAGGCGCAAAAGTTTCACCGCTCACACGTTTCGGAAAATTCCGTTTAGCCATAATTGAAGTTACCCGTCAGCCCGGCGGGAGTTGAGATTCAGTTGGCGCTTTCGTTGGTGGATTCGGTAGAGATCGCAGCCACGTAGGGACAGCCCTCGACCGTGCAGCGGTAGCGAACAGCTGCGTTAAGCTCTTGCCGCAGTTTCAGATTAAAGGCCGTGCGACCGCGACCGTGTTTCAACTCAGGCAGGCGCGGAATCAAGCGCATCGGGCGATGGTGCAGAGGGCAGCGGGGCGGATCAATTGTGGGCTTCATACTCGAAAGTACCGGGGAGGGCAGAAAACGGCCGCTTACTAAACGTGCTGTGTCGAGTGGAGATGTGCGGTTTTTATTGGAGTTTCTGGCAGCCGTTCCAGCGAGCGTTTTCTAAACGCTATCCATAGCCTCGATGGCCAGCTTGCGGTAGAGCCGTGCTGTAGATTCGCCCAACTCTTTGTTCCAGCCGCGCTTCCTAAATTCGTTGATGATCTCTTTGTCCGTGATGTCTTCGCCCAACTCCTCGATCAATTTTCCGGTGCGCGCTATGGCTTTCGCTTTCTGCTGACTGCGCTTTCCCGCCTTGCCCACGTGCGAACTCATTTCCTGAGCGAGCACCCCGCACTCCCCCGGCTTCTTGTACATGCGGAAATCGCGCTCGGTGTCGATGTAGGGCCGTCCGACGATCTGGAAGGGACCGCAAGGCTTCAAATCGCGGGGCTTCAAGTTTTGGATGTGCAGGATGTTGCGTTCGGGATCGAGTTGCCGGATTCCCCAGGCCGTCGCGAACATCGCACCGATGTCGCCCGATCCGCGCGACATGTTTTCGAGAGTCATCGTGCTCTCTTTGGCGAATTGCTTAGGCGAGTGGTGGGCCGCTATCACGGTCTTTGCCCCAGCACCGATGAGATTGAAAACTTGTTTACCTAGTCCGGCCTGATTGTCACTGGCGGAATTCTCCTCTCCCTCACTGAACCGAATGGCCGTGTCGAGGAAAACATGTGCGCCGTTAACCTCGTCTAGAATCCGGTGGTCATCCAAACGTGGGGCCAGTCCCTTCGACAGAGTGTGAACGAGCAGACGGCCATCCTGGGCATATCGGTCGAGACCGAAGAGCTTGAGCCGATGGTTGAAAGGTATAAGGGCGGATTCTGGCGTGAGATAGACTACCCGCATCGCCTTTTCGCGGACCTTGAACTGACCCCAAAGCTTTCGCCCGCTCAAGAGCGCCTTCGCGATGGACAGCAAAACGAGCGTCTTGCCGTGCCCGCTCAGGCCCACGAAGAGCGTTGCGGCATCGTTCTGCACGAAGCCCTTGATGGCGTCCGAGATAGGAGGTACGTTCTGGAAGTCTTCGGGGGGATGAAATATGGAATAGTCTGGGTATCTCGGGAATCGTTCAGGGTAAAGCTTCTTCTTGGTTTCACTCATTGTCAGCTCCTTGATCGTTGGCAAGCAGGAGACAAGGCCCGATCAAGGAGCCACACCAGGAACGGTGTTCGAGGCGGGTTTAACCTTGTCTCCTGCCGCTACCTAAGTTACTTCCTATCTTTGATAGAACCCGGCAGCGAGCAAAAACCGCTCGCCATCTGGTCGCAAACACCGCGACCAGATGTGTTCAGTTCTTTTTCCAACAAAGTAAGACAATCCCCATCCGCGCGATAGCGCGTGGCTCGCAAGCGATTGCGACAGCAATCGCGAGCGAGACATACCCTGCTCCCCTTACCCCCGCAGAACAGGGGGAGGGTTCTAAGGGAGGGGGGAGGGCGCTACGATCTAGTTTACTAGGGGTACGTAGCGCTAGCGCTACGACCGCTACATAGCGCTTGAATAGCGTAGCGCTAGGCCCGAAACGGCCCATTCTAGCCCTTTCACTCGTTTTCGCGCCCAAAGCCCCGCAAATCGCCCCTGTCAGCCGAGAATCGGGCATTAAAACAGCCCTAATTTCGGCCTAGCCGTTGTTTAACTACATAGATAATGGTAACTGTAGTATAGTTGGCCACGCCGGAAAACCACCCCGGCAGAGGAGGAGAAAGCGATGGAAGTCGCGCTATATGTGCGAGTTAGCACGGGCAGGCAGGAATCACGGAATCAGGTCGCGCAGCTCAGGGCCTTTGCTCGCAAGCAGGGCTGGAAGATTGTCCGAGAATACAGCGACACGGATTCTGGAAGCAAAGCGGATCGCAAGCAGTTTAAGCGAATGTTCTCGGATGCCGCGAAGCGGGAATTTGACCTCGTACTTTTTTGGGCGCTTGATCGATTCTCACGCGAGGGCGTCTCGCGCACGCTGAGCTATCTGGAACGCCTCGCGGCCAGCGGCGTCGAATGGCGAAGTTTCACGGAACCGTTTTTCGATAGTTGTGGCCCGTTCAAGGATGCCGTGATTTCAATTTTGGCGACTTTGGCAAAACAGGAACGAATTAAGATCAGCGAACGCACAATTGCAGGACTACAAAGAGCAAGGGCCGAAGGGAAGGTTCTTGGCAGGCCGCGCTGCGAGGTAGACCTAGCTTCGATCCGGCGCTTGCGGAAGCAGGGTCAGTCGTGGCGACAAGTAGGTCGTGCGTTGGGCATATCTCCAGCTACCGCCCTCTTGCGCGTGCGTTTAAGAGACGGAGGTTTTTCGGCGGCTGCAAATGACTAAGCAAACTCACGGACGGGGTTTCATCCATATGAGGACAGACTCGTATGGGTTACCCAAAACAGGAGAAGCCCGCTGCTAACGGCGAGGGAGTGCTTGATGCTGCGCTTGCGATCGCTGAGCGTCGTCGCGAAATTCTTGCCCGTTTGCGAAAAGCAGTGGAAGCAAACAAGAAGGCGGAGGTGTTCCGCCTTGCGAAAGAGCTAGTGGGTCTATAAAGGAGCCGGAGATGAAACGAGTGATCGAGCTGATTAGGGTTTCTACGCAAGGACAAGCGGGCGATGATCGCGCCAGCATTCCAGCGCAGCACACGATAAATTTGCGCACCGCACATGCATACGGCCTAGAGATTGTCGATTCCATCTCGCTCGTGAACGTTAGCGGTTCAGCTGTATTGCGCGCACCTGAGATGCAGAGGTTGCTGAAGCGCATTGAGGATCCAGCGATCCACGGCGTTGTGGCTCGGGAGTTCTCCCGCGTGATGCGCCCTGATAACTTCGCCGATTACATTCTTCTGCAAACATTCCAAGACACGAACACAGTGCTCTACCTACCGGATGGTCCTCTAGACTTTGCGGACAGCGGTCAAAAGCTGATGGGTACGATGCGCGCTGCATTTGCCGGATATGAGAAAACCGAGATTCTGAAGCGCGTTTGGTCTGCGAAAGAGGAAAAGCGCAGGCAGGGCAAGCACCCCAATTGTGATATCACCCTGCCTTTCGGAGTCGGCTTCGATCATAGGACTCAGCGGTTTTACTACATGCCGGAAGTGGCGAAGGTCCGGGAGGCAGCGCGCCTGTTTCTATCGGGCAAGACCAGCTACATAGACGTCGGTGCTAGGGTTGGGATAGAAGCGTTCAACCTGCGAGTGATTCTGAGAAATCCCATTTATACAGGTTGGCGCGTTTATGACAAGAAACGTGATTCATCCTCCGGCGCACTCCGCACCCGCGCGGGTGGTCGGCAGGGTGATAGGCCGAAAATAGCCCGCAAGCCTGAGGACATCATCCGCGTGAAGGTCCTCGACCCCCTCATTAGCGAGAAGGAGTTCCGCCGGTTGCAGCAGATCATGGATCTGAAAAAGAAAAATCACTGGCGAGCGCGACCTGACCATGAGCGCAAGTTCGCCTACAGCGGATTCCTGCGTTGCGGGAAGTGCGGCAATCTGATTTACACGAAGTCGCGACAAGGGAAAGCATGGTACGTGTGCAAGGGCCGCTGCGAACCGCAAGAGAAGCGATGCTCCAACGGTTATATGCGGCGGGAGCGATTGGAAGAGTGCCTCAACACCCTGATCGCCGAGAGATTGACCAACAGGCGATTCCTACAACAACTGGCCGCCACCTACGCCGAGCGGAAAGGTAAGCCGGAACTTGCCCGCGTAGAAAGTCCAGTGGCGCAGTTGGAAGAGAAGCGGAAACGTGTCATGGATGCCTACTTTGAAGGCGTGATCGACAAGGCGGAGCGCGACAGTAGGCTTGCAGTGCTAGACGCGGATGCTGCGCTTTATGGAAATCTGGCGGCTCGGGCCGTCTCCCCTGTTCCGATTCTCACGGCCAAGCAGCTGGCCGAGACGTTCTCCGTTTTCCATGAGTGGCAATTCCTAGGGCGCACCGACAAGCGCCAACTCCTCCAAGCAGCAATGCCCGAGGTCCACGTGGAAAACTACCGAATCGTTGGATTGACCCTGATTTCAGGCGGTAGCGATGAAATAAACCCTATGGACACGGGTTCATCGCGGCAGCGAGCATGAAGCGCGAGGGGAAACTGACTGAAACGGCGGCGCGTGCGATGGTGACGCACCCATCCTCGAGGGGCTGGCGCATAACTTCGAGCACGTTGCGCTGGAACTCGGGAAGCTCGTCGAGAAAGAGCACGCCGTTGTGGCCGAGCGAAACTTCTCCGGGGCGCGGAATCGCGCCGCCGCCGATCAAGCCGGCGTCGCTGATGGTGTGGTGCGGGGAGCGAAACGGGCGCGTGCCAACGAGTCCGCGCGAGTCTTCGAGAAGGCCGGCAACGCTGTGGATGCGGGTGGTCTCGATGGCTTCGTCGAGAGACATCGGCGGGAGGATGCTGGGAATGCGCTTGGCGAGCATCGTCTTTCCGGCGCCCGGGGGGCCGATGAGCAGGATGTTGTGACTGCCGGCACAGGAAACCTCCAGAGCGCGCTTGGCCGCCATCTGGCCGCGCACGTCGCGAAGGTCGGCGGCGTACTGGCTGGCTTCGGCGAGCATGTGGGAGGTGTCCACGTCAACCGGCTGGAAGGACTCCGGGGAGTTGAGCAGGTCCACGGCTTGAGGGAGGGATTTGATCGCGAACACGCGGGTTCCCTCGACCACGGCGGCCTCACGGGCATTCGCTTCCGGGACCACGAGGTTCTGGATGCCGCGTTCGCGGGCAGCCAGGGCGGCCGAGAGAGCTCCCCTCACGGAGCGAACACCGCCATCGAGGGACAGCTCGCCTAGAAAGACGTAGGAGTCTAGAACCTTGCCGAAGAAGGTGCCTTGGCAGCCGAGTAGGCCGAGGGCCATGGGAAGGTCAAAAGCGGAGCCTTCCTTGCGGATGTCGGCGGGGGCTAGATTGACCGTAACTGTTTGAAAGGAAGGGTAATCGAATCCGCAGTTGCGCAACGCGGCCTTGATGCGTTCGCGGCTTTCGCGGACCGCATTATCGGGCAAGCCCACTACGTTGAAGATGCCTGCTTGACCCGGTCCGACGTCTACCTCGACCTCGACGAGGTAGGCATCGATTCCAAATACGGCGGCGCTATACGTTTTGAAGAGCATCCCAAGCAGACAGCGTTTAGAGCGCAGAGGGTAACTCAAAACATTGGTTCAAGCCAGCTTTTGTGCAGGGCGCGTCGCATTTGGCCCATTGCGCCTTGACAAAGTTCCGAGACTGCGTTTATAAGCGGCTCTTAGGCATAAGCGCGCGGGCAAGCCCGCCACCCCCACGGAGGATCGAATGTTTCACGCGAACATGCAGGATGACGAGGAAGAGGACGAACTGCCCGCCTTTGAAGAGGACGAAGAAGGACAAGAGCAGGTACCGGAGGTAGTTGAAGAGATTGAGGAAGTAATCGTCGAAGAGGATGACGATGAGGGTGCGCCCGCGAGGCCCGCACGGAGCGAGCGAGCACCAGCGCGAAAGCCGGCCAAGAAAAAGCCGGCCAAAAAGAAAAAGGCTAAGGCGAAGAAGAAAGCGAAATCGAAAGCCAAGCCAAAGTCCAAAGCGAAGAAGAAGGCTGGCAAGAAAAGCGGTAAGCG
>CAVPWV010000005.1:0-156053 GCA_963709445.1 uncultured Acidobacteriota bacterium | reverse complement strand
TTCCGCAGCGCATCTCTTCTACCACGATGTGTCGCACGGACTTTTGCGTCTCTACGCTCGCGACGCGCGCGCCGCTTTCCGCGAATCCGGGCTCCGGGGACTGGCGAGGAAAATCAGTCGCGTCCGAGTCCGCCACATCCGGCGCGCAGCACACAGGCTGCTCGCATGAAAGCAAACGCGCTCCTCCAAGCCACCGCGGCTTTCGTGTTAGCTGCATTGGCGATACCGCTCCTAATAAGACTCTGCCATCGCTGGCAAGTTCTCGACCGTCCCGGGCACCTCAAAATTCACGCGCGGCCCATTGCGCGTCTCGGCGGCATCGCCGTCGCTCTGGCCTTGGTTTCGATCCCATTTCTGTGTCATCCGGCTGCGGCCAGGCTCGAGTGGCCCTTCTTCGCTTCGCTCGCACTCATTTGGGCAAGCGGCTTGCTCGACGACATTCGCGGCCTCTCACCAATTCCCCGCCTCGCGGCTCAAATTGTCGGTGCGATTTTGCTGTGGACTGCTGGCTGGCGCGTCCCTGCGCCGGTCGGTGAAACCCCAAATCTCCTTCTCACGTGTCTCTTCATCGCCCTTCTCGTAAACTGTTAAATTTTTTGGATGGTGCGGACGGCATCGCCGCGGGCATGGCCGCAATTATTGCCATCGCCTATGCGATGTTCGCCGGCGCCGCCGGTAATCCATTCTCTTCCGGCATTGCCTTCAGTCTCGCGGGGGCGTGTGCCGGATTTCTTGTCTACAACTTTCCGCCCGCCAAAATATTTTCTAGGCGATTCAGGCAGTAATGCGCTCGGTTTGGTCATCGCCTTCCTAGCGCTGGATTTCTGGCGCTCCCAACCTGTAACCGTCACCGTCCCCGCGCTTCTGTTTCCATTCCTATTGTGCGCTCTGCCTCTTCTTGACGCCGCCCTCGCGATCCTCCGCCGCGTCGGCCACCGAAATTCGCCGCTCAAAGGCGACAGAAGTCATTTTTACGATCTCGTGCTCGCCCGAGGATACTCCCCCGTGCAGGTCGCACTGATCTGCTACATGGTCGCTATTGTGTTTGCCGGAATATCGTGGAAAGAACGGGGAATGTCACCTGTCGAAGCCTCTGCGGTCTCGGTGTTAAGTTTCGCGGCGCTCGCCGTGATTGAAGTTAGGCTGGGATCGCTGCGCCTGGAGCAGAATGCGCGTCCGCCGATCGTCTCCGCGCGTGGCGCATCAGAAAAACGCGTGCCGGCGCCGTAGTTATCGTTAGCTTCCCATGATGATCGTGCGTCCGCCGTGGCGGTTGCGCTGTTCCGCCGTAACCGGCTTCTCGGTTCCGCCTAACTGCACCAGCAGTCTCCGCAGCTTGGCGCGTTCCGTGAGATCCATATCCACCACTTCGAACGCGCGCGCCTCTGTGTTCGCGTCTCGGACAATCGTCTGCGCCTTAACCGGCCGCTGGCTCGCGCTCAGCCGCACCTCGACGATGCTTCCCGGATGCAGGCCGTACGCGCACACGGCCACTCCGCCACCTAGCCCTATCTCCGGGACATTGATGCTCAGGCTCTCTTTTGGATTGGTGGCGGTTCCCGAGATGGGCTGTCCCAGCCGTACGCGCGGATAGCGCCGTTGCCTCACGGCTGATGAATTTGGATCGTTGTCCAGGATCTCGATGGACAATTCGGCTACGCTCAAGCCGCTCTTCGGTATGAAGCTTCGCGCCCACTCTTCGTCGATCCTTCCAAGGGATTGTGCAGCGGCCACTCGCAACTCCGATGCGTAGGCCCATCGCCAGGACTTCCGCCCTTCCACCACTCGCCGCAGAACCACCTCCGCTCCAGCCGTGCGCAGCCGGCCTAGAGCCTCGATCGCCTTCAAACGCAGAAATTCGGTTGCTCCGCTCGGCAGATCTCCTTCCGCAAGGCGCAGCAGCCGCATGTCGGCCGATTTTTCACCGCTCATTCCAATCTCATCAATCGCCAGCGGGCGCACCCTCGCGTCGAGCGTATCGAACAACTCCAAAAGCAACTGCCCTCTTAAGGACGCCCCGCTCGATGCGATCTGCCTCACCACGCGATCGTGGGCCGTCATCTTCCATTGCCGCATCCGCTCCGGCAATGCACGTTCCAGTGTTTCCACATCCATCCTGCACAACAGGCCGATCACGTCTATCGCCTGCACCTGATTCCCGTGGAGAAGCTGCGCCCGCAAATGATCGAGCCCGCTGGGACCAAGGGCTTCGATCATGGAGACAAGCAGCTCGCAATCTTCCCGGAATCCGGCGCGGCCGAAACGCACGGCCATCTGCTCTGCTGCCGCTTCCGGAACTCGCCGCAGGAACTCCTGCAATCCTGCCGGCGACCTTCCCGCCTTCACCGCCTCGTCGATGAATTCCGGCAGCCGGTCTTCCATCGATATTCGCGGACGCAAACTCTTTCCCGCTCCTGGCCGCTCCGCCTCTATGTAGTCCAGCACTTCTATCGACCGCTGCATCGCCGGGTACGCCCGGCTCTTTCCGGCCTCCTGCGACAATCGCACGAATGCCGCGCCCACCAGGCTTTGCAGTTCTGAATCGCGCTCCTCGGCGAGCTGCACGCCGGTCTCGCGGATTACTTTCACAAAAATGGTTTCGCCCGCGCTCGCGTATAGTGGCGCCAATTCCGCCAGCCCGGTCGCCGCTTGCCTTCGCGCCTCGGCGTCGGTGCTCTTCAGGCACTCCGCGTAATTGATCAGGATTTTGTCCGCTGCCTCTTTTTCGTCGCGCGATCTTAGTGCTTCCACTTCCTCCCGAATTCTTCCTGGGGGGACGCACCAGGCATTCGTCGACTCGAGTATCTCTCTCCTCTTGGCCTCCGGCATTTTCGACCAGAATTCCTGGGCAAGCGCCTCGGCGTGAGGCGGTAGCTGCATTCCGGCATCGGACATCTTCTCTTCATAGATACCGAGGATTTTCCGCAGCCCATCCAGCTCGCTGCTCATTTCGCTCAGCAGCTGCTTCACCGAATTTACCTTCACATCTCCGCGCTCGTAACTCTCCAGAGCGAAGCGGACTGCGATATGTTCGGCCAGCTTCAACAATGTCGGTTTGTCCGAAGATTCCGACGGCGCTTGTGCCGCCAGCGCCGAGAGTGCCTGGCTGACCGTAAATCGCGCCCGCCGAGGCAGCGTCGATAGGCGCGACTGGAACGAACCCATATCCAGATTTTCTTGCGGCCCGCCATTCGTGCGCGCGATCTGGGCCAGCACTTGTAGAATTCCTTGCAATTCATCTTCGTGCAGGGTCATCAGCCCGGTTTCCACCGCGGTCGAACCGGGCGTACGCGCTGATCGGCCGCCTCGGAGGCCTGAGGACGCATTGCTCCACCGGCTCATCAAGCCTTCCCTGCCGTTCGGCGTGTTGCCGGACTGCTGCTCTACGCCTTCGATTCTTCCGTTCCCGCCCGGCCGAGCGACTGATCCTCCGCCAGTTATGCCGGCCGAACCTCCCACTGCTGCGATTGGTCCCGCGACCGCCGGTCCTACTTCCGCACCCGGAGCATCCTTTTTCAGCCAAAAGCCACCGGCGTTCGGATCAAGGGGAGTGCCGCCGCCCGTTCCGCCGACGATATTCCAGGTGCTCGATCCGGGCGATCCTCCAGCGCCGTGTACGGCTGTGGCCGGACCTTCCACAGCGGAATAGCCGCTCGCTCTGCCGGCTTTGCTTTCGTCGCTTGTCCCCTGCTTTTGCAAATGATTCTTGGAATCGCTGGAATAGAATCCTTCTTTCGCTGCGCTGCCACCGTCGCGCACGCCCATGGCAAGCTCAACGACCCCCCTCGGTCCGCCACGGCGCGGCTCACCTTCGCCGCCTCCACCTCCACCTCCGCTCTTGATTCCTTCGGCCGCAACAATAAGTTGCAGCAATTTCTCAGGGTCGTTCAGAAGCTGATCTGTTTGCTCCGAGTTCATGCCGAGCGTGCGCGCGGCAAGCTGCGCCGCCATGGTCGATTTCGCCACCGCCGAGTCGGCTGGGACGAAGCACACCTCGTTCACGTGTATGTGCGGATCGCCTTCGAGCGCGGCCTTCAGCTGCTCCGACAGTTGGCTCGGCATCGCGCCCGTACCCGTAGGAAAACCGCGCACGAAGCGCGCTAGGCTCTTATGTGTGAGCTTCGGGGAAAAATGGACACTCGCAATTCCAGCCGCCGATAGCATCCTCGCAAAGCTTTTTTCAGCGGCCGAAGATTCAAGTGGCGTGCCGTCCAGCAAAAGCTTGTCGCCAGACACGGCCAGCAGCAATCCAGCCTCGTCGTCTCCCATGGCCACGCGCAGCTCCGACCAGGCGATCTCGAATTGCTTTGCCGTGCGGGGATGCCCGAAGTCATACATCCGCGCGAACTTAAGCAGAATATTAAGGCTGCGTACGAACGCCCGAGCCGCAGTTGATCGAATATTGTTGTCCATTTCCGTATAAACGGGCTCCTCCCGTCGTATATGGAAATATGCCGTTCGGGACCGGCACAGGCAATGGTACGCGTGTCCTGCTAAGTACTAACGGATGGTCCTATAGTCGGTATCGAGGGACTAGAGCTCCGGGCTAGGGACGATGCCCTGCCGATCAACCCGCAGTCGCCATTCTTCAAGGCTATTGTGGACGGTGAAAAAGGCCAACGTATATGGCCCTCTCAAGGATGTGTCCCTGTATCGCTTTCATTACGTTTGCGCGAGTCTCAAACGGGTCGATGCCCGGCTGGACATCGATCTTCGTGTCCAAGGCAAAAAGTTCAAAGGCGTAATGGTGCTTCGGGAAACTGGCTGGCGCTCCCGGACCTCGATAACTAGGCCCGCTGGCGCTGACTTGATAGGCGCCGTTCTGCAACTGAGCGCCCGCCGGGACTCCTTCCGGCAGCTCCGTCGCCGCGCCCGGAATGTTCCAGACAAGCCAATGAAGCTGGTCGTCGGTCGTGTGGTTGCGACTAACGTCCATATCATGCATGTGCAAAAGGAAGGTGACCGTGCCTGGGGGCGTGTTGATCCAGGTGATTTCTGGTGACGTCTGGCTACCGGCCGCGGTGAATTTCAACGGAATGTCGGAGCCGTCGGCGAAGCCTGTTATCGTCATGATCAAGTGCTTCTGAGTCGGTATGCCGTGTCCTGTCTGAGTTTGTGCCGCAACCATCAGGGTCGGTACGAACACGATCATGAAAACCGAAAGCAATCGACGAAATCGCATCTGCTTTGCCCCCTCCGTTACTCGTTGTAATTTTCGCACCCTGGCCGACGATAATCTGCGACGCAATTGTAGGCTTCGAACAAAAGCATCGCAACTGTGTTACAGGTTCTTAATTGTCTCTCCCCCCGCGACATGTAACTGAGTACAGGCGTCCGCCGCCGGGCGAGACCGACACCAAAGTTCGATCGTCGGTGTCGCGCCTCTCGCGTGACACAGGGAGTTTGCAGATCGCTTAGGGAAAAAGAAAAGACGCCCCAGCCGATGCAAGCGCCGGGGCGACCTCTTGTTAGCGTTCCAGATCCGGAGGCAGATTCCCGGAAAATCCATCCGGGGGACACACGGGGCGCGATTCGTCTCCATGTTCCGAACGTGCCCGCCGCTGAGGCTTATCGATGTTCTTCGTCGAAATCGGATGATTTCGATTTGCGAACGACGCCGTGGATCGGCTGCGCCCCGAAATGGCCACTGGCGGGAGTCCCGAACACCAAAGTCACGTTGGAAAACGGAACATCGGTTCCTCCGTTGACGCAGACCTGCAGCATGGATAGCACGGTGTTATTTTTCGAAAACGGAGCGGGGCCTCCGTTGCCGGTGATGTAGGCCGGGCCGGTTACCATGAAACCGGGGTTGGTAGGTGCGGGAGCGGCATAGGTGGGGCAGGTGCTGGTGATGTAGCTGACCGTGGCATCCTTCATGGTGATGTGGTGAGTATGAGCTGCGCGTGCATCGGGATTACTAGGATCATCAGCCTTGTCAACGCCGTCGACAATCGCGTAATCCGAGTGTCCATGGTCATGGCTGCGGAAAAATCAGCCAAACCGGATCTTCCTTTCAAATCCAACGACCACGTCCCGTGCATTTCCCACGGTCCGACCGGGTTGCCCCCTATGGTCTCTGGCGTGTAATCATTGATCAACCCCCTGAAGTGCATGGGCGTCCGATCTTGAGCCAGCCCACCCATACCTAGCGCGAGCACCACGGCCGCGACGGCGCTAACCATCCACAACAATGCTTTGCTTTTCATAAGAAACCTCCAAGTTTGAGACTCGCTCCTCTATCGCCGAAAGCAGCCGGGGCGGCGCCAGATGTCCGAGCTTTCCCCGGGATTGATGGCCCGAGAATTCGATCCTGACGATTTCCGGTTCGAGGCGCGCGGGTACAATCGGACATCTAGGCGGGTGTGGTCAAACGGCAATGCGCGGAATCGCCCTCGCGCCGCTGAATGCCGCCTTTTGCAGCTACCAGCCGATAGACTTATACTCCGGTAACCTGCCTCGCAACCACCGCGAATCAGCCAGGAGCACACAATGGGCGAATCGTCGCCAGGCATACCGCCTTCCAAGACAAGTTCGCAGACCGGCTGGACTCGTGGAAGCAAATCGCCGCATACCTCGGCCGCGACGTGACGACGGCCCAGCGCTGGGAGAAGCGAGAAGGAATGCCCATTCGCCGGCACCTGCACGACCGGATGGGTTCAGTGTCCGCGTCACGGACGGAATTAGACGCTTGGATGCGAACCCGGAATCTTCGGGACGAGCAAGGAAACGAAAACCACGCTGCGGAATCGAATCCGGCTGCAACGGCGCTGCCCCTTGCGCGAGGAAATTCTGTTAGTACACGGAAGTATCTCGTGGGGCTGGCGGTGTTGGCCGTCTCGCTCGTGCTCGGGGGAATTATTTGGTTTCACAAGACGGACCACTTCCGACGAAATCCGATCGCCGAGGCGCGATCCCAAGCAGTCACGGGCGTCGAGGGGCTCGAGCAGACTGCCGCCAAAGACATCATTGTACTCGCTGACTTCACGAACAAGACCGGAGACACCGTATTCGACGACACACTGCGGCTGGGGCTTTCGGTTCAACTGGAACAATCACCCTTTCTGAGCCTCGTTTCCGAGCAACAAATCCGGCAGACCTTGAAAATGATGGGCCAGAAGCCACATGCGAAGCTCACGCCGGAGGTCGCGCGGGAGATCTGCCAGCGGACAGGGAGCACGGTGGTTCTCGAGGGCTCCATCGCAAAGTTTGGCACGCAGTATTTCCTAACCCTTAAGGCGCTCAGCTGCGTGAGCGGAGAATCGATGGCGAGCACCGAAGCCCAGGCGAGCGACAAGAGCCATGTCCTCGATGCGCTGGGGAGGGCAGGTTCCGAATTACGCAATAAGTTAGGAGAATCGCGAAGCTCAGTTCAAGAATTCGATGCGCCACTCCAGCAGGCTACGACCTCGTCCCTCGAAGCACTTCAGGCTTACAGCCTGGGACGTAGGACACTGCAGGCGGGCGACTTTCCGGCTGCCGTACCGTTGTTCCAAAGTGCCGTCCGGTCGGACCCGAGGTTCGCTATGGCCCATGCCAATCTCGGAACGGCCTATTACTATTTGGGCGAGGACAGCTTAGGCGATCAGCATACGGCGAAGGCCTACGAACTCCGCGACCGAGTGAGCCAAAGGGAGAAGTTCTACATCGAGTCCCACTACTACTACATTGTCACCGGCGACCTGGAAAAGGCGCGACCAGTGTTTGAACTATGGGCGAGGGTCTATCCGCGGGATGCCGGACCACATACTTGGTTGAGCGTTGTTTATGAGCAACTTGGTTCGTTTGGAGAGAGCCTGGAGCAAACCCTGGAGTCACATCGCCTGGAGGTGACCGGTGGTAGTTATAATAATCTCGTCGAGGCCTATACCGATCTCAATCGATTGAAGGAGGCGTGGGCGATTGCCAAGGAAGCGCAAGCAAAAGGCTTTGATTCCCCATACTTGCGCTCCTCTATGTACACGATTGCCTTCTTACAAAACGATGCCTCAGGGATGAAGGAGCAGACGGATTGGGCAGTAGGTAAGCAGCCCGAAGAAGAATGGATGCTGTCCACCGAAGCTTCGACAGCCGCCTATTCCGGCCAAATAGCGAAGGCTCGGCAGTTGTGGCGCCGGGCGAGGGCTTTGGCAGAGCGCGGGGGAACAAAGGATACGTTGGCGGGGTACGAAACCGATGCGGCCTGGTGGGAAGCGCATGTCGGGGACTTTGCCGAAGCCCGAGAGCGAGCTGCGGCCGCGCTGATTCTTTCTAGAACTAGGGAAGTGGAGCGGAGGGCCGCGCCGGAGTTGGCGATGGCCGGAGATGCGGCTGGGCCCAGTCCCTGGCAGATGATTTGGCTAGGCGATTCCCAGAGAATACGGCCTTGCGATTCAGCGATATGCCAACGATTCAGGCGCGCGTCGCGCTAAGCCGCAACGACCCAGCAAAGGCTATTGAGTTTCTTCAGGATGCTGAGCCCTATGAGCTGGGCATGGGTAGGCTCTACCCCGCCTACGTGCGCGGCGAAGCCTATCTAGCCGCACATCGGGGCAGCGAAGCCGCCGGCGAGTTCCAGAAAATTCTTGATCACCGCGGAATTGTGGGAGACGCTGTCATCGGGGCACTCGCGCATCTCCAAATTGGCAGAGCGTATGCTCTGCAAGGCGACACGGCCAAGGCTCGAACCGCGTATGCCGATTTCCTCACCCTCTGGAAAGACGCCGACGCCGACATCCCCATCCTGAAGCAGGCCAAGGCGGAGTACGCGAAGCTGAATTAGTTCCAAGGCAGGCTGGAGCAACGGGCTCCGCGCCCCCCTCCGGATGTTAGTGGACGATTAGCCGCCTAACCGGACATTGGAAGTAACGCTTCCCTTCTCGGGTTACGCCGTTTATCAGGACCTAGGTCATTACTTCCGGATTGCCAACCATTCGCAGGGATCATGACCGCCGCGAACGGCACTTCTGTCAGGCTACGGCATCACGACCAGCCTGCGGGCGAGTGCGTGGCGTTCCCACGCATTCTCGATCTCGGCAAGCGGAACACGCTCGGTCTCGATGCGCAATGTGCCGCGGGCTACGCTGTCCATCACTTGTTGGAACGCGTCGCTGAGTATGTCCCAAGAGGGCATTCCTCCGGTTCCTAGAATCGTCAGCGCGGTGCTTCGCAGGACTGCCGCGGGTAAAGTGATTGTAGATCCTGCGCTCTCGCCCACTTCCACCAGTCGAGTCCCCGATTCCGCAATCGCAAATTCTTTTCCGGTGATGGCTTTCATCAGAGCTTCGGTCGGGCGGCCCCACAGATAGTCGATGATCACGTCGAAACGCTTTTCACTGGCTTCGCGGCGGAAGGCTGCGATCAATTCTTCATGGGGTTTGTCGAGGCGAATTGTCGAGTCGGCGCCAAGCTCGTCGAGTGTGCTCAACACGTGTTCGTTGCGCCCTGCCGCAACCACGCGTCCCGCGCCCAAGATTTTGGCGATCTGTACCGCCAGCTTGCCCGTCACTCCGGTGGCGCCGAGGATCAGGACGGTTTCGCCGGCGGCGAGCTTCGCAGTGTGCTTGAGAGACAGCCACGCCGACACACCGGGATTGGGAATGGCCGCGGCAGTGACATCGTCCAGTTCTTCAGGGACCGAAAAACATTGAACCCGGCGAACCACAGTGCGCTCGGCCATCCCGCCGTACGGCCGCCGCGCTCCGCCAAAGAACACTCGCGTGCCGTCTTCGAGACGCCCTACGCCATCCATGCCGCAAACCACAGGAAATTCGCGCGGACCGGCGTAGTGCGTTCCCGCCGCCATCTGTTTGTCCACAGGCTTCAGCGCTGCCGCGGAGACATTGATGAGCACCTCACCTTCGCCCGGAGTTGGATCGGGAAATTCCTCAAAGCGCGGCGGTTTGCCGGGAGCATGCAGCACGGCGGCATGCATCGGGGCCTCCTTTCAGATTCAGCTCGGTTTGCTAGGTAATTGATGAATCGAGTTGATGGTGACAAAGGCCCTTCGCAGGGCAAGACCAATTATTAGGCAGTCGCCTTTCGTGACCTGGTAGCCCGCAGCCACTTCTCGAGATCGCGCACGTCATTGAGAATTACCGTGGCGCCGAATTTCTTTAGCAGTGCAACACGTTCCCGCCGGACTGCGGCCTCTCTCGCCAGGATGCCGATGAACGGGATTCGAGCTGATTGCGCGGCTATGGCGTCATCCACGTTGTCGCCCAGGTAAATCGCCTTGTTTGGATCGCGGCCCGCTAAAATCCGCAGCAGGCCTTCCGGATCCGGTTTGGGTCGTTCGACATCCTCCACTGTCACGATGGTCCGGAAAAACTCGCGCACCTTTCGTCGATCGAGTGTGTAGTCAACTTCCCTGTGGACCCGCCCTGTGAAGAGGGCCAGTTCCGACCTCGCTGCCAGGCGCCGCAGGCTGCTGCGCGGCAGCAGCCACTTTTCACGGCCCACATAGCCTTCGGAATCCTTGCCCCAATAGAGTTCGAGGAACTTGGTTTTCACTTCGTCGTACTCGACTTTTCCTCCGAGCGATTGCACCCACGCAGTAGAAAGCTTCCAATCGTCGTTGAATCCCGATTGGCTTTTCCAGCGTAGCAATTGCACGCGCGTCACGCGCTGACCCGTGAAATGCCGCACCGTTTCCAGCACCGTTCGATGGTAGGAGCCACGCACGTCCACCAGCACGCCGTCTACGTCGAATACGATGATTTCTGGATGCGCGGTCAAAAGTTTGGCGGGTTTGAACACGAGAATGGAGAACTGCCGAACATTACTGAGAGTTGCGCTCCTCCGTTTCGCTGGAATGTGGTTCCGGAGTCTCGGTGCTCGATCCCTCGCCCGCTGAATTATCCGCGGATTCTTCCGGGGAGACGAGGTCGTCGGACGACCAGGCTCCGCCAGGCGTCACAGCCGGCGTTGCCGCTTCGTCGGCGGTTGCTGCGGAGACCGGCTGTGCGGGTGCATTTGCTGATTCGGCGGGTTGCGGCGATGTAAGCGCTGCAAACCTCTTCGCCAGCGCGCCCGCGAAGAGTTCTACAATTAACTTGGCGCCACGTGCGTCTGAATCCTTCGCCGGATTGTATCCCGTCACCTCGATCGCCGCGAGATGCGGTTGCGCGGTGAACACTTCCAGCGCGCGGCGAACTTCTTCGAGATTCAATCCGTCCGCTCCGCTATAGTTCGTCGCTTCAAAACCGGCAATCACATCCACGTCAAAGTGCAGGACAAATTCGTTCGTCTTACCGTGGACGCGTTCCACCGCCGTTTCCGCCGCCGCTTCCGGTCCCATCCGTCGAACGTTTTCGGCGAGGTAGCGGCGCAGCAGCGAGTTTCGCAAAAATTCCTCTTCGGCAGGATCAAGACGCGCTACGCCAAAAAGAGCCAGGTCGGGATCGCGGACCAGCGGCGGCTCGGGCCAGAAGCGCACCAGTTCCGCCGCGCCTCGCCCGGTCAGGTGCGAAACCACCATTCCGTCCACGCAACCGGAAAGTGTCGTCGCTGGCGTATTCACGTCGGCATCGCGGTCCACATAGATCATGCCCACGTGGCGGAAGTACCGGCGGACGCCGGCAACCGTGGCCAGCGCAACGGAGCAGTCACCACTAAGAATGAGCGGCAGCGCAGCGGACTTGACGGCTTGTTCCACGCGCGGTTTTAACGCTTCGAGACCGGCCAAAACGCGGGGAACATTTCTCGCGCGGGGACTTTCGTTATCCGGCTGGTAAAGCTGGGGAGCGTCGTCGCCGAGGTCTGAAACCTGATAGCCGATTTCGCCAAGCCGCTCGATGAGGCCTGCTGCTCTGAGCGCTGCGGGCGCAGCCCTCGTTCCCCACCGACATCGCAGCCGCACTTGTGGGCACGCCCAGAACTGCAATCTTAGTCGCCTGGCGGACGATTTTGGCCGCCACTCATATGCTCCTGACCTTCGGGTTGATGTTGCCCGCGACGAAAAACTGTTGATCCTTAATTCGTGGTCCTGCCGAGCCGGGCAGCCAGTTCTGCCGGCAGTGTAAATCGCACGTCCTCTCGAATCAGATCCAGATCCCGATGGTTCGTGAACCCGAACCCGGAAAGGCGCTGGCTCACTTGCTCCACCAAAACCTCGGGCGCGGAAGCTCCCGCCGTAAGGCCGATGGTCTTCACACCATCCAGAGCAGCCGCATCGATATCGTTCGCATCTTCGATAAGCCGCGCCGCCACTCCTGCGCGCTGCGCCACTTCCACCAACCGATTCGAATTCGAGCTGTTCGCTGAGCCGACCACGAGAATCAATTCCACTTCGCGCGTGAGCGCTTCCACCGCTTCTTGTCGGTTCTGAGTTGCGTAGCAAATATCGTCCGAGGCCGGGCCAACAATCGACGGAAAGCGCTGGCGCAGTCTCGCAACAATTTCCTGGGTGTCGTAAAGCGAGAGCGTGGTCTGCGTCAGAAAAGCCAGCCTGGACGGATCGGGAACTTGCAACTGATCCACTTCCTCAACGCTTCCGACAATCAACGTCTGATCCGGCGCTTCGCCTGACGTTCCTACAATTTCCTGATGGTCGCGATGCCCAATCAAAATTAGCGTGCGCCCTTCGCGCGCGAATTTCAGCGCCTCCAAATGAACTTTCGTTACCAGGGGACACGTCGCATCGATGATTTTTAGTTCGCGCTCTTTGGCTTCGCTGCGCACACGCGGCGGCACTCCGTGGGCGCTGAAAACCAACACTGCCCCAACCGGAACTTCCTCAATTGACTCCACAAAGATCGCGCCGCGCCGCCGCAACTGGTCTACCACGTAGCGGTTATGGACAATTTCATGGTGAACGTAAACGGGCCGCCCGTACGCTTCCAGCGCCAATTCCACAATATCCACCGCGCGCACCACGCCCGCGCAGAAACCGCGAGGGCGCACCCGCACCAGCGTTTTTACGCCGCTTGCCGTTCCTTCGATGTTAGTCAGCGTCAATAGGGTTCTCCGGTACGCCCCGTAATATTACTGATATTACCTGAAGCCCGGCTTCCCTGCCAGTTTGTTCCGCCCCAGCCTGTGTCATTTTTGGGCTTCAGGTGCTTCTAGTCTGAAGCTGAAAAAGCTCCTAGTTGGCAGCTCGAAGGCCTTTCAATTAGAAGCATTAAAGGGGCGCAAATCGGCAAAAACGACCCGCCAAGCCGGCCCCACAGAGCTGTTTTCGGGACTCGGCCTGCCCTCTTACAGTTAGGGTGTGTTTTTCCGGGCGGAGGCACTAGGATGGTGCCGACATGGCCAACTCAGCCCAAGCGGTCGTCATAGGAGGGGGCATTTCCGGCCTGGCCTGCGCCTTGCGGCTGCAACAACTGGGCACCCAGGTGACGTTGCTCGAAGCGAACAACCGGCCCGGCGGGCTGATTGGAACCGTAGAACGCAACGGCTTCCTCTTCGAATCTGGGCCGCAAAGTTTTCAGGGTACCGAAGCGCTGCTGGGTCTTATTCGCGATCTGGGCATCGAAAGCGAACTGTGCAAGGCCGATCCGCGAGCGCCACGATTTGTCTTGCGGCACGGGCGGCTGCGGAAAATTCCGATGGCGCCGCGAGGAATCCTCACCAGTTCCCTGCTCGGCATAGGCTCGCGATGGCGAATCGTTTCCGAGGGGTTGAGGCGGACGACGCCGGCGGCGGAGGAAGAATCTGTTGCACAGTTTGTGCGACGAAAATTCGGGCACGAGATTCTGGAGTATCTGGTTTCGCCATTCGTTTCAGGAGTCTATGCGGGCGATCCGGAAAAGCTGAGCCTGCGCGCCGCGTTTCCAACGCTCGAAGAGTGGGAGCGACAATATGGCAGCGTCTTGCGGGGCGCCATGAAATCGCGTCCGGCAAAGGGCGCGAGGCAAGGTCCGGTGCCTTTGTGTTCGTTTCTGCGCGGCATGGGCGTGCTGACCGAGGCGGTGTTCGCAAAACTTGGCGCAAACGCGAAGAGCGGCGCGCACGTGGATACCGTGACCAAGACCGGCCCGGGTTTTCAGGTCCAGGTGACACACGACGGCCGCAGCGAACAGATGAACGCGCGGGCAGTGGTGCTCGCGACGCCGACCTACGTGGCCTCTCACCTTACGGCGCCGCTTTCGGCGAAGGCGGCGCAAACGCTTTCCGGCATAGCGTACGCGCCCGTAGTTGTGGTCGCGACCGGATATCACAGTCATCAAAGCGCGGCGGCATTGGACGGCTTCGGAGTGTTGATCCCGCGAAGTGAAAAATCTCGCACGCTTGGAATTGTGTGGAATTCGTCGCTGTTTCCGAATCGCGCGCCGCAGGGCCAGATGACCATCACAAGCATCCTGGGAGGCGCCACGGATTCGGCCATCATCGAGAAATCCGACCAGGAGATCATCGCAATCGCCGAGCACGAACACTCGAGAATTCTGAAGATCCAAGGCCCGCCGATTATTTCCGCGATCTGGAAACATCCTCGAGCTTTGCCTCAGTACAATCTTGGACACGCGCATGCCGTCCGGGAGATTCGCGAGGTTGAGCGCGCCCTACAGGGGCTGTATTTTGCGGGCAACTATCTCGAGGGGCCGTCGATCGGCAAATGCGTTGAGCAAGGCTTTCAAACCGCGGAAAATGTGCGCAGAAATTTGGAGCGACTGTCGTAACTGGGAGGCTATGGGCGACCAGACGAGGGAGGCACGGTCGTAGCAAGGGAGGACGGCGCCCGCTCGCGAGGACGGATGAAATTTATTTTGCGGAGAGGGCCGCAGGCTGGCCCTTCGGAACCAGCTGAAAGACCAGAATCCTGGCGGTCTGGGTTTCGCTCAGATTTCGAAGTGAGCGATGGACGTGCATCGTCGGTTCGTAGAAGAAGTCGCCCACAGAGTAGGTTTTTGGTGGGTCGGGATCTACTTGGTTTTCGATTTGGCCTTCTAGTATGTAGGCAAACACGGGGCCAGGATGCCGGTGCGGAGGCGAAACCAACTTGGGCGGGATCGTAAGCACGAGCATACGTCCGTCGCAATCGCCTGGGTCACCGATGGATTCCGACATCAGCGTGGTTACCCCGCGCGGAGGATTTGACGGCGCATTCCCCTGCGAACTTTGCTGCGGTGCCGCCGATTCCGCGAGCACTGAGGCAATGGTTCCCGAAAGAAGAGTGGCGACTGCAGCGCCCAAAGCAGTGTTCATTTCACGGCGAGTGATCATGGCTTAATCTCCCTTCGAAACGGCGAACGAGGCTCGTATGGGATTTCGAGAGCCGAGGTTGTCGAGCAGAATTAACGGCTGGCCGGTGCAGCATATATCTCCGTCTTCGAGCGAAATTCCGACCACGCGAACCAAAACTCCGGCTCCATAGTAAGCGGCTTTAATTGCGAGCCCTTGAAGCGCCCCGACGTACAGAGGCCGTAGGCGTTCCAGGTGGAGTGCGTTTCGAGATCGACGAGCCGATCTGCTTCAGCGTCCGCAGCCTTGAACTTGAGAACCCTGCCTTTGAGCGTGGAGTCGAAGGCGGTTGTGGTGTCGGACGCCGGCTGATGCACGACCACTACCGGCGTGCCGGAGACTCTATCGTTGATCACTCGCTCCTTGCGCAGCGCCGACAAGGGGTAGGCCTTTTCTCCATCACCCACTTGAAGGCCAAGGACGATCTCGTGCGGACCGAGCCGAGTGTCGTGTCCCATGGCTCCGGAAGGCGCGGGACGCGTATCTGAAATGCCGATGCTCCATTGCTGGCTAATGAACTTGTTCATGACCGGCATCCGCTCGGCGTATCCGGGCAGCGGCTTTAGCACCAGAGTAGCCGGATGCTGCTTTCTCCACTCGCCCCACTGAGTCAGCAAAAACGGATAGATTTCCAAGTGGGTGCCTTTAAGCGGGCCGGACGTGGCTGTTGAGAGCGTTTGTTGCCACTTGCTGCCGGTCTCGCGGTCTTTGAACACTTCATTTGCGCCGGACATGCTGTCGTAATCGAACTGCAGCGCGATTCCCTTCGCTTCAGCCCTGATCACGAGGGCTGTGTTACACGTTCCTCACCAAGTGACAGCGATTGGACCATCCGGCATTCTGTCCTGCACAACGCCGTGTTGCGCTAGATCCGCACCGGGATATGCCTTGGCCACTCCGCCGCTGAAGACCCCAATTACGACATCGGTGCCCGAAAGAAACGACGCCTGCGAAGCCGGAACGAATTCCGGATGATCGATCGTAGTGTACGGCAACATCTTTGGTGCTTTGTTTTGCGCCCAAGCGGAGCTTGAAACGATGAGACCGACCGCAAACATGGCGATGTTCCGAATCGATGACATGGTCGTGGCACTCTCCCCCGGTCTGACTCTTTCCAATGGCCCTTACTGTTACACAATTGGAAGGCTCATGAGAAGAGCCGAGATTGCGCCAAATAATTGGCCAGGTTGGACGTCTACGCGCTTGGCGAGCACAAGAGCGACCGCTATAATACGGAGAGAATGGCCCAGCCGCAGAAGACGCGCCGCGAAATTCTGGAGGACTTTGTTGCCCAGAAACCCGCAGATGCATTCGCGCGTTATGGGCTGGCGCTCGAATGCGTAAAATTGGGAGATAGTTCCGCAGCCGCCGCTCACTTTGACAAGCTCCTCGAGACGAATCCCGATTACATCGCAGGTTACTATCAATTCGGACAACTCCTGGGACGACTGGGCCGGATGGACGAGGCCCGCAAACTTTTATCGCATGGCATCGTGGTTGCGCAGAAGGCAGGCGACGTGCACGCGCGCGACGAGATGCAAGCGGCCTTGACGCTGCTGCGCTAACTGCGGCCGCCAGACGGGATCGCCCTCGAAATGGAACGAACGGCCCGAATACCATTGTTTCCTCTAGACGTGGTTCTTCTTCCGCGCATGCAATTGCCACTGCACATTTTCGAGCCACGCTACAAGCTGATGATTTCCCGATGCATCGAGGAAAAGATCGAATTCGGGATGATCCTGGCGGCGAACAATGATGTGGCCACGATGGGTTGCACCGCTGAAATCCTCCGCAAGACCAAGGATTATGCCGACGGGCGGATGGATATCGCCACGGAAGGCCGCGCCGTCTTCCGCCTGGCCGACCTGCTGCACGAAAAGGAATATTACGAAGGGATCGTCGAGTACGTGAAAGACGAGTTAGGCGTCTTGGACTCGAAGACGGATGGACAGCTCGCCGTCGCTTTCGAGCAAAGCCAAGTTCTTCTTTTCGGAAGGCCGTGGACGGACCCGTCTCCGAATGAACCTACCACGCTTGCTTACCGGATGGCAGCCATGGTTCCCATGGAAATCGAAAAACGCCAAACGCTGCTGCAAGCGAGCAGCGAGCAGGATCGTCGCGAGATAGTGCTCGAATGGCTGCAAGCGTTCGTGCCCAAACTGGCGGAACAGCAGAGCGCGCGGCGCAGGGCCGGCGGAAACGGACACCCCGTTAATTAGGCTTGAAGCGCGATCGCGCGAAACCACTACTCACAACACAACAACGATACGCCCGCGCCGCACCGGGTGCTCCATAAGCTCGTGGCGCCGAGAACGTCGCGATAAAATGCCGCTGAGAATTTAATGTCTCGAGCGATAAAGGTGTTCGTCACCACAAACTTGAGTTCGGCAGGCTGATCCGATCGGGACATCGACATGTCACCTTACTTTCGGAGTCACATTCCTCGGCTCGATTCCATTGCGCAAATTCGAGCCGGCGAGCTAGGCTCCAGGAGTTCGAAGCACTCTACGGTTGGTACCCATCCGCCATCCATTTAGCAAACAGTTCAATGCGAGCTTGAGGCCAAGGGCCTTCTCCTCTTGGCGGTGGGGGCGGCATGACCGCACCACCGATTCCCCGAATGCGGTCGTAGATGGCCGCCGCGTGCTCCTTCACGTCATCATAGCTGGCAAGATTGAACGCCTTACTCATGGCGTGAATGTCTCTATCCGTAAAAAGCGGGCGAATGTCCGCTTCAAAGCTCGTCGATTTCGTCATTGTGGCGCCCCGGCTTGAGTCATACGCATGTCGTCCTCACTCCTGGTGAATCTAAGACCTCGCGTCTCTTGGTGTCAAGATACCGTGATCTTTCTTACGGCTGCGAGATTGTTGATTTATAAGGACGTTGGCAACGTCCTGCGACTTACACCAATCCAAGTTAGGAGCGTGCGCTCGCTTCCTCTATAATGGAGCCGCGCGATGAACTTTCCATCGCGCCTGAAGTGCCGACCGGTGATCGAATGAGTCCACAACCAAAAAATCTGGGCGAGTTGAAGCGGAGTCCCTGGACCGAGGAAAAAATCGCGGGACGAACCATCCGCCAGGAGCTTCGCGAAAATCTACTTCAAAAAATGGAAAAGGACGAGCCGCTCTTCCCCGGCGTGCACGGGTACGACGACACGGTGATACCGCAAATCACGAACGCCGTCCTTTCGCGCCATCATTTTATTTTGCTGGGCCTGCGCGGACAGGCGAAGTCGCGAATCCTGCGCGGGCTGGCGGGATTCCTCGATCCGCAGATACCGGTGGTCGCCGGGTGCGAGATCAACGACAATCCGTACCGTCCGCTGTGCCGCTCCTGCCGCGAAAGAATTGCTGCGGAGGGAGACGCCACACCGATCGCCTGGCTTTCGCGCGAGTTGCGCTACGTGGAGAAGCTGGCCACGCCAGACGTGACGATCGCGGACATGATCGGAGACGTGGATCCGATCAAGGCCGCGCGCGCCGGGCGAAATCTTTCCGACGAACTTACTATTCATTACGGCTTGCTGCCCCGCGCGAACCGCGGAATCTTCGCCATTAATGAATTGCCGGACCTGGCGGGAAAAATTCAGGTGGGCCTCTTCAATATAATGCAAGAGGGCGACGTGCAGATTAAAGGCTATCCAGTGCGGCTGCTGCTGGACGTGCTGCTGGTCTTCACTGCGAATCCGGAAGATTACACGGCGCGCGGCAAAATCATCACGCCGCTGAAGGACCGCATCGGCTCCGAAATCCGGACGCACTACCCGGCGACTCTGGCCGAGGGAATGTCCATCACGGAACAGGAATCGTGGATAGCGCGCGACGGCAAGCGGCGAGCGGAAGTGCCGACGTACGTGCGGGAAATAGTGGAGGAAGTGGCGTTTCAGGCGCGCGAGGACAAGCGAATCGACCGGCGATCGGGTGTGAGCCAGCGCCTGCCGATCAGCGCGCTTGAAAATGTGTTGAGCAACGCGGAACAGCGAGCGGTGAGCAGCCGCGACTCCGCAGTGGTGGCGCGCGTGGCGGATGTGTACGCCGCGATCCCGGCCATGACTGGAAAATTTGAGCTGGAGTATGAAGGCGAAATGCGCGGCGCCGAAAACATAGCCCGGGAGTTAATTCGCGCGGCGGTGGGCAAGACGTTCACCAAATATTTCGCGAATGTGAATTTCCAGACCGTGGTGCAGTGGTTTGAAGGCGGCGGCGAATTGAAGATTCCCGCAAACGCTTCGAGCACCGAGTTGCTGGGCCAGTTGAAGAAAATAGCGGGGCTTTTCGAGCACCTGGAAGCGCTGGGCACCCGTTCAAAGGACGATGCGGCGATTCAAGCCAGCGCGGCGGAGTTCATTCTCGAGGGCCTATGGTCGCAAAAACGCATCAACCGCAGTGAAGAGCGCGGTTTTTTCGCCGAGGCGCGAAAAACGCCGGAGCCGCGCGATCCCAAAGAGCCCATCGGACGGATGCCGCGGCGGCAGTTCAACTGATTTCGAATTGCGTCCGCTGAGGAAAAATGAAATACACGAAATATTCGCGCTATGCACCTGGAGCGGCGGACGACATCGATCTGCAGGACCTGATGGACCGGCTTTCAGATTTTTTCCTTCAGAGCGGATTCCAATCGCAATACGGCTTTCACGAGCTGGACATGGAGCGGGCTCGCCAGCAGCACATGGACGAGCTGCGCGAAGCAATTCTGCGCGCTCTTGAGGAAGGCGATCTTATCCCTCCGGAATTGCTCGAAAAGCTACGCCAGAACCCCGACCTTTCGCAGAACGAAGATCTGCGCAACATGATCGACCAGATTATCGAGCGCATGGAGGAAGAGGGCTTCATCACGCAACAGCAGTCCGCGCGCGTGACGCCTCCGCCGTCGGAAACACCCGGAGGACAGATCGGCAAAGACCAGCCGCAAGTGGAAGCGCGGTTTGAAATCACCGACAAGGCGCTCGATTTCCTCGGATTCAAGACGCTGAAGGATCTGCTGGCTTCGCTTGGGAAAAGCAGCTTCGGGCGGCACGATACGCGCGACCTGGCCACGGGAATCGAATCGGGCGGCTCGTCGAAGGCCTACGAATTCGGCGATACGCTGAATATGGACATCAGCGGCACACTCTTCAACGCCGTGCGGCGCAATGGTGCGGGCATCCCCATCGAGCTGGACTATCCCGATTTGATGGTGCACCAGTGTGAGTATCAGAGCTCGTGCGCGACGGTGCTGATGCTCGATTGCAGCCATAGCATGATTCTTTACGGCGAAGACCGATTCACGCCGGCGAAGCGCGTGGCGCTGGCGCTTTCGCATTTGATCCGCACGCAATATCCGGGCGATTCCCTGCACTGCGTGCTGTTCCACGACAGCGCGGAAGAAATTCCGTTGGGAAAACTGGCGCGCGTGCAAGTGGGTCCGTATTACACGAATACGCGCGAAGGCCTGCGCATGGCGCAGAGAATTCTGGCGCGCCAGAAGAAGGATATGCGCCAAATCGTGATGATCACCGACGGGAAGCCCTCCGCGCTGACGTTGGACGATGGGCGGATTTACAAGAACGCGTTTGGGCTCGATCCCCTGGTGGTCACACAGACGATGGAAGAAGTGGCGAAGTGCAAGCGCGCGGGAATTTTGATCAACACATTCATGCTCGCGAGCGACTACAGTTTGGTGCATTTCGTGCAGAAGATTACCGAGCTTTGCCGCGGCAAAGCGTACTTCACGACTCCTTACACCCTCGGACAGTACCTCCTGATGGATTACGTTGGGCGCAAGACGCGGAATATCCACTAACGCTGGGCGGCTAACCAAGTTGGTTGACATCGGCGTAAGCCTGTGCGGCCGAAAAGAAAATGCGCCGGAGAACTTGAAATTCTCCGGCGCATTTTTCTTCGTTGAGACTATTTATTGATCGGCTTCAACCTTCTTGAGCGGCGGTTTCGGAACCTGCCAAATCAGCTTCGAGTCGTCGGCGTTGTGCGGGAAGAACTGCGCCGACTTCTTGCCGGAAGGTAGAAGGATGACATCCGCACGGCGGTTGTAAGCCAGCCAGTCGGCTCGCGTTTGGCGCAGCCGCATCTTGGGTGGCGCGTTGGGATTGGTGCTTTCGAGCGTTTTCACCGTGGCCTGATCGAGCGGCTGCTCCTTGCCGTAGGCAGCGGTCTCGACCTTATCGGCCGAGATTCCCTGTTCGACTAGGTACTGCTTGATGCGCTCGACGCGGCGCTCGCTGAGATCCTGGTTAAACGGCTTCGATCCACGGGCGTCGGCGTGCGCTTCCACCGAGAGTTTCGCATCGGGGTCGTATTCGAGGTACTTCTTGAATCCGTCTGCGAGGGTGGCAAGCGTAAGCTGCTGGCTGCGGACCAGACCGACTTGCGGATGCCGCTTGTCGGGGTAGTCCGTGGGATAGAAAACGCTTTGGAGCGTGACTGTAGGAATCGGCTCGACGCTGCCGACGATGTGAATGGAGGCGGTCTGAGTGGCGCTGCCGCCGCAAACGTTAGTCGCATTCAGAGCGTAGGACTTATTTTCGTCGATGGTGCGCGCGGGCTGGCCCTCGGCCACCTGGGAGGTATCGGCGGGTTCGGGTTTCACCGTCTGGCTGCCGCTCGGATCGACTTTGTTGTTGTCGAGCGTGACGTTATCGGCGTTGTGGGTTTGCCACGTGAGCGTTGAGGAGTCCTGCGTGATTACTTTTTCGCCGATTTTGCGATAGTGCGTTTCCGCAGGATTGGCGGTGAGACTGGCATCGACCTTGGTGTTTACGTTGACGGTGCCGGTGCCCGTGACGGTTCCACCGGGGCCGGTGGCGCTGAAGTCGTAGTTGGTGGTGGCGTGCGGCGAGACAGTTTGACTGCCGGTCGTCGCCACCTTGCCGATGCCACTGATATTGGCGTCGACGGTTTCACCACTCTGCCAGTTCAGGGTTGCGGTCTGTCCGCAATCGATGTTCCCATTCGCGACGCTGAAGTTGCCGGTGGTTGGCGCCACGGCCACCTGGGCGCTGGCGATCCCGGCCTTGAATCGCGGGACGTCCTTAAGCTTTTCGCCGCGCTTCCAGTCGCTGGTTTTTTGCATGCCATTCTTCAGGTCAATGGTTACTTTTTTGTTAGCGGCTACGTCCACGTCGCCCGACCAAACCGTTTTGCCCTGATGGGTCACCGTCAGGTGATGCTTTCCGGGCGGGAGCAGGAGATTCTGATGCCAGATCCAGTCCCAATTGAACTCATCCACGTGGCCGACGAAGTAGTCCGGCGTGGTGCCATTCGATAGCACAGCGGCGCGCTCGTCGCCCTTGAGTTCAACGTCGCCAAACGGTCCGGCGACATTAGCGCCGGTGGCTTCGAGCTTCACATCGAGGGGCGTCGTTTTTCCGGCATCGATGTTAACGTCCTGGGTCGAGATCTTATATCCGTAATTGACGACCACGACCGTGTGCTTGCCGGCAGGGAGATTTATTGAGTGGCTTCCCTCGCGGATTGCATTGCCATCCACGAAGACATAGGCCTGTTTTGGGGAGACCTTGATCTTCAGCTTCCCATCCTGCGCGAAGCCGGCAGTCGCCGCTAAAGCGAAGGCCATCACGAGGGTAAGGACGTAGAACAGTCGTCGCATCTGCATTCTCCTAATAATTTGTAGGCGGATTAAATGACAGTTCTCTCGCGCCCAGACGAGAGAACACTGGCTAGGAACCTCAAAAATACGTTGTAAGCCTTCTAGTGTCAATAACATTCAGCGGCCACCAAGAGTTTCTCGCTGGGCCGGTCCATCGACGAAAAATGCGCCCGGCGCCACGGTGCTGAAGAAACGGCGAAGGCCGCGACGGCTGCCGTACGCGCACAGAGAACGTATTGTCCGGACTCGGCGCCGACTTGAGTGTGACATGCTCTGCTTTATACTGTGGCGCATGTTCAAGGACTCGCTCATCGAGCACTTCCGCAATCCGCATAACGCCGGTGACCTGTCGGATGCCACGGCAACGGTGGAGGTGACAAATCCGGTGTGCGGCGACGTGATGAGGCTGGCGGTTCGCGTGGAGGGCGGACAAATTGCGGCGGCGCGCTTCAAAACACAGGGATGCGTGGCGGCGATCGCATCGAGCTCCGTGCTGACGGACATGTTGGCCGGCAAAACGCCAGCGGACGCGCGCAAGATTACTCCTGAGCAAATATCCAGCGCACTAGGTGAGCTTCCTCCGGCTACTTTTCATGCGGCGCAGCTTTGCGTTGACGCGGTGGCCGCGCTGGTGGCGAAGCTGCCGCTCTAGCGGGATCTAGACTCCTAGGGCCGGGGTTCGCGATTTTCCAATGCACGCCGCAAAGTTTCCGGGTCGTTGATATTCAAGACGACGCCTTCTTCCTCGGTGGGAACTTCGTCCAGTTCCGCCGCGTGCGCCCACACAACCTCCCGGGCGCCGATTGCAGGCGATGCCGCCAGAAGCTCGGGGTAAAGACTCGCGGCGAAGATTACAGGGTGTCCGCGGCGCGCGTGGTAGACGGGAAGCACAACGAGTTGGCCGCTCGAGTCAAACGCATCGATCAATTGCGCGATCAATTTCGGTGAAAAGAGCGGATGATCGACCGGGCAAAGAATGATGCCGGCTGTTTCATCAGTGGCAATCGTGCGAATCGCGGCCTGGATGGAAGAGAGCTGGCCCTGCCTCCAGTCGGGATTTACAACGACTGATGCCCCTTCGCCGGGAAGTTTGGCGCGAATTTGATCCAGATGCGCGCCAAGGACAATGCGCCTGGCAGCGACGCGCGGATGGCGGGTGATTTCAAGCAAGTGCTCGATGAAGGTTTTCCCGCGATAAGGGAGTAGCGCTTTCGGCGTGCCCATGCGCCGAGACTCGCCGGCGGCAAGAACGACCGCGACGAGCGGCCTCTGGCGGACCGCAGCGGCAAGCGTCATAGAATTAGTTAGCGCTGCTGGGGAGTTGCGGCGTGAGAAAGTTTGACGGACTTGTGCGGTAAGTTTTTTGCGTTGCGGCGCACAGCGACGAGCTCCGCCGTGATGCTGACGGCAATTTCCTCCGGTGCGAGGGCGCCGATCTCAAGCCCAACGGGCGCGTGGACGCGGTCAAATTCCTCCGGTGAGTAACCTTCTTTTTCCAGCGCCTGGTAGACGGAAATTACTTTTCGCTTGCTGCCGATCATTCCGATGTAGCGAGCCTCGGTTCGCACGGCCCATGCAAGGACGCGCATATCGTCCTTGTGCCCGCGCGTGACAATCAAAAGATAGCTTGAGGCGCTGGGCTTAATCTTTTCGAAAGCATCTTCGTAGGTGCCGTAAATCTCGTTCGCCATCGGGAAGCGCTCCGCGTTCGCGAACGTTTCGCGATCGTCCGCGATCGCTATGGCAAATCCCGCGGCACTGGCGGCCCGCGCGACCGCGGACGAAACATGGCCGCCGCCAAAAATATAGAGCGTGGGCTGCGGCAAAATCGGCTCGACGAAAATTTCCAAGGTGCCGCCGCAGATCAGACCCGAGTCATAGGCCGCTTCGTGATTCAGGTTGAACGTCATTTTACGAGGCTGCTCCACGCGGATCACATCTTTCGCTGCTGCCCACACTTCCGCTTCCACGCAGCCGCCGCCGATGGTGCCGGCCATGGTGCCGTCCTCGCGCACGAGCATACGCGAGCTTTCGTAGCTGGGGATGGAGCCGTTGGTGTGGACGATAGTCGCCAACGCGCCGCGCTGGCCAGCCTTTCGCATCCGCACGATTTCTTCGAATAGGTCCATGCTGTTCAGTTGAGCGTACTGTGGCCGCTGGGCGCTGTCAATCGGCCACTGGCGCCTGGACACGGCTCAATGCCAATGTTATTTTATGCCGCGTTTCGACCAACCTGGAGAAGTCCATGAAGGCGGTAGTTCTTTCGGAGCATGGCGGCCCCGAAGTGTCTGCGCTATACCGACGTGCCTGAGCCGGCGATCGGAGCGCACGACGTTCTGGTTCGCGTGCGGGCTTGCGCGCTGAATCATCTTGATCTTTGGGTACGGCGCGGACTTCCGGGCAGGTCGATCACTTTCCCTCATATTCCTGGCAGCGACATCTCCGGCGAAGTGGCGAAAATCGGTGAAAGCGTCTCGAATGTGCGCGTGGGGGAAAGAGTCCTGCTGGCGCCAGGGCTTTCCTGCGGCCAGTGTCCGCAATGCATCGCGGGGCGTGACAATTTCTGCAAACAGTACACGCTCTTCGGCTCCGGCGTTCACGGGGGGTACGCGGAGTTCGTAAAATCGCCAGCTGCGAACGTGATCCCGATTCCCGGAAACCTCAGCTTTGAGGAAGCCGCGGCGATTCCGCTGGTTTTTCTTACCGCGTGGCACATGCTGTTTTATCGCGCCCATCTTCAGCCCGCCGAAGAGGTGCTGGTGATCGCTGCGGGCAGCGGCGTCGGCAGCGCTGCAATTCAGATTGCCAAAGCAACGGGAGCTCGCGTGATCGCAACAGCTGGCTCGCAGCCCAAGCTCACGAAGGCTAAAACGCTCGGCGCCGACGAAGTTCTGCTCCATGAGGGTGAGTTTGCGCGCGAGGTGAAGCGGCTAACAAATGGCCGCGGCGTGGATGTGGTTTTCGAACACGTGGGCGCAGCTACCTGGGACCAGAGCGTGTACAGCCTGGCGGTGGGCGGACGCCTGGTCACCTGCGGCGCGACCAGCGGATTTGAAAGCAAGATCAACGTGGGATACCTCTTCGCCCGGCAGCTTTCGATTCTGGGCTCGTTCATGGGACACAAGGGGGAGTTGTTCTCAGTTCTCGAGCTTTTCAAGCGGGGTTTGCTGAAGCCGGTAATCGACTCCGTTATGCCTCTTGAAAGGGCGGCCGTAGCTCACAAGCGGCTCGAAAACCGGGAGCAATTTGGAAAGGTGGTTCTGTCCGTTTAGCGCGCTGTGCCGTTGGGGCGGCGTGCGAAGCGATCGCTTTCGGCGATCTCCACTAGTTCGAATCAGCCCGGTTTGTGCTAAATTATAGGGACGAGCTTTGAGGAGTTGGGCACTGGGTTTGGGGTGTCCTGTGGGTTTTTCGAGGCTTGCGTCCGACCTGCCCCAGTTTCGGATCGGGATTCAGGGCATACCCTTGGGCCAGCGGTGGATGGATCAGTCGAAGCTTGGACGAGCGCGAAGGAGAAGAGTGGCATGAAGAATCTGTTCGTGGGAAACATGAGCTTCCAAACCACTGAAGGCGATCTGCGAGCGATCTTCGAGCCGTTCGGCCAAGTGGCGAGGGTACACATTGCGATGGATCGGGAAACGGGCAGGTCACGCGGTTTCGGTTTCGTCGAGATGCCCAACGATGAAGAGGCTGCCAAGGCCATTGCAGGACTTGACGGGAAAGCTGTCGGCGGACGCAATTTGAAGGTTAACGAGGCTCGCCCGAAAAGCGAGTCGACCGGCCCCCGGGGTCCGCGAAGCGGTGGAGGCGGCGATCGCGGCGACAGAGGTGAGCGCGGAAATCGCGGCAGATTCTCCAATGAGGATTACCGCGAGGCCGCGCGCCAGCCGCGCGAACCTCGCTGGTAGAGTCGAGAGCAATTCATTTGCAGTTGCCGTACTAGCGCCGTCCGGCGAACGCCCTTTTTAAGGAGACATCAATGCCAACTACTTTCCAGAAACGCCAAAAGGAAATGAAGAGGATGGAAAAAGCGCGCATGAAAGCCGAACGCCGCGCTCAGAAAAAACTTGAACCTCGGAACAATGAAGAGGATGAATTAAAGGTTTTGACCGGACCCGCTCCGTTGGAAGACGATCCGCTGGCCGATCCATCGGATTGGGGGCCTTCAGGCGCTTAGAACCGGCACTCCCCTTCCGAAACTGCACTCACTCCAAGTATCTCAGGGATTTCAAAGTGGCTTCGGCGCAGGGCAAGACGTCCTGCGCCTTCCTTCGCACGAACCGGAAAATCGAGCAGGCCAGCGCTACTTTTGGAAGTGCGGCATCACCTCGTCCCTGAATAGCTCGAGCGAGCGGACGCTTTCCTCGTGGGTAAGGTCGCCGTAAGCAAACCGGGCAACGAAGTAGTTGGCCTGGCTTTGGTCCAATTGCTCCTCGATCTTTGCGCGGACCGTGGCGGGAGTGCCCGCAATCAGCGACGCTTCGCTGGCGCGCAATACCTCTTCCAGGCTCATGGCGGTGACATTGTATTTGCGCCACAGGTAGACGAGGCTCTCGTAAAATCCCTTTGATCCGAACTTTCCGCGCTCCTCGGCCCGCCGGTCGGTTTCGCCCACATAGAGGTTGCGCGCGATGCCCGTCTTGGGCATCTTCATGCCTTTTCCACCGTGCGCGGCGTTCCAGGAATCCTTGAACGCACAGACAACCGCGCGCGCCTCGGGCGCTCCCAGCAGGTTCACTACATTCATATTCTGGCGAGCTGCCCGCGCGGCGCTTTCCGGAGCGTTTGTGGCGTACCACAGCGGGGGGTGAGGCTTTTGCAGCGGTTTCATCTCAATGGGGACGTTGGTGAAGTCAAAATACTTGCCGTGGTAATCGACTACGTCCTGGGTCAGGGCGGCCATCAATACTTGCATGGCTTCGCCGTAAATGGCGGGGGCGTCCTGCTCCTTCACATTGAAAAAGCCCAGCTCGACGCCGGAAACCCCGCGGCCGGTCCCAATATCGAACCGCCCGTTTGTTAGGTGGTCGAGCATGCAGATTTCGGCTGCCAGGCGAAGGGGATTGTAAAGCGTGGCGATCAAGACCAAAGGGGCGAATCGGATGTTTTTCGTGATCCGGGACGCCGCAGCCAGAAACACCATCGGGGATGGGGCCAACCCGAGCGGGGTGAAATGGTGCTCAGTGATATGGAATGTGCTGAAACCGGCCTGGTCGTAGAGCTCCATCAGCTTCATGCGGCTGTCGTAGGTTTCATGAATCGGTTTCTTCTGCCTGTCAACATGGTCGATAACACCAAAATCCATTTTCATTCGTCGGCCTTCCCGAAAAATGTGACGATTACGGCCTCGGTCGAGCGGTTTGAGGCGGAGAAACTGTACCGCTGTGCCCGCCGGATGGCAAATTGCGAGTTTTCGGGGCGGACCAGCACTCTTTGCTTGACAAAATTTCGGTATGCCTTTACTAGTCAGAATGGCTATCAATTAGTAGCGATGCAAGAGCATTCGTCCAATCCGGAGCCTGGTAGTCGCCGCACCATCGGGCGAACACGGGATGCCTGCCGTGCCTGGGCTGGTTCCAGACTCGCATTCAACCGCTGTTCCTGGGCGTCATGTGCAGGGAACATTCTCCGGGCCGATTGGTTTTATGGGAACAGGGAGGCGAGGCCGGGCCTGATTTGAGCGTGGGCGGTTTTCTGTTTGCCCGTGGCCCGGTAGATTGCCGGTCACGGGCTTTTTTTTTGCCCCGCAGAGGGTTTTCAAGGAGCCGTTATGCTGCACGCAACGGAAATTCTGGGCGCCCAAACGTATGATTCGGCAGGCAATTTTGTGGGCCGGGTGAAGGAACTCTTCATCGTCCCCGCCGAGCAGCCAAATCGGGTATCCCGTCTGCTGATTGGACGCGGCAAGTACCGCCCGCTGGTTGCCAGATACGACCAAATAGGCACGGTGCAGCCCGGTCGTGTGACCCTGACCGCGGATGAGTCCGCGCTGGAACTCTACCATCCCAACGAGGCCTGGCTGGCCCTTAGAAAAGACCTGCTGGACCAGCAAATCATCGATACGAACGGCCGCAAAGTGGTTCGCGTAAACGATGTAGACATGGCCGACCAGCACACCAACGGCAACACGGAACTGCGGCTCACGCAGGTGGACGTTGGCCTTCAGGGAGCCGTTCGGCGGCTGCTCCAAGGCCTGGTGCCCCCGATGGGGCTTCGCCGCGTGGACAACAACGTGCGCGGGCGATCCATACGGTGGGAGTTTGTCAACTTGATTGAACCCGATCCGCTCCGTCGCGTGAAGCTGCGGCTTTCGAGCGACAAGCTCGCCGAACTTCATCCTGCGGACATCGCCGACATCGTCGAGGAAGTCTCTCCGGCAGAGCGGCAGTCCATCTTGGATTCGCTCGACGAGGAAACCGCGGCGGGAACTATCGCCGAACTGGACAAGCGCCTTCAGACGCAGGTGGTCGAGAAGCTCGACCCCGAAAAAGCCGCCGATATCATCGAGGAAATGAACCCGGACGAAGCTGCCGACTTGATCCAGAACCTCGAGCCGGACACATCCAAGGAAGTGCTCGAGGAAATGGATCATCGCGAGGCGCGCGAAGTGACGGAGCTGATGCGCTTCGATCAGAATACAGCCGGCGGGATGATGAACACGGAAATCGTGGTGGTCGGCGAGGATGCCACTCGCGGCGAGGTGGTCGACTACATCCGCTTCCACGAAGTCGGAATCGACCAGCTCGATAACATCGTGTTGATCAACCGCGATGCGGCGCTTGCGGGCACGGTCCCTGTAGCCCGCCTGATCCTCGCCGGCAGCGACCAGCGCATGGCTGAGCTGGCTTTCGAGCCGCTGCTCTCGGTGAGACCGGATGCAAAGGACAAGGAAGTGTTTGAGCTTTTCGATAAGTACAATCTGCGCAGCCTGGCCGTCGTGGACGACGGCAATTGTCCCGTGGGCGCGATCACCGTGGACGACGTGGTGAGCCGCCTGCGCGCAAAAATTTAGTCGAAGACGAAACGTCCGGCGTAAGCCGCGGCCTCGGCCCGAGATTCCGCAAACGGAAAGCCATGAACACCTGGGTCACATTGACGGATACGTTTTCGCGCCTGGCGGGCCGGGGCAGGAATCTGAGCCGTCGCTCGCGTGGGGCGCGGAGGCGCCTGGCGGTCTTCATGGCGGTGGTTGGCCCGGGGCTTATCACCTCCAACGTGGACAATGACGCGGGCGGGATCGCGGTTTACACCACGGCCGGCGCTCATTTTGGCTACGCGCTGCTCTGGTCGCTGATTCCTATGACCATTGCTCTCTACGTGAGTGAAGAAATGTGCGCCCGCATGGGCGTGGTGACGGGCAAAGGGCTCTCGGATTTAATCCGCGAAGAGTTTGGATTCCGCTCCACCTTCTTCGTGATGCTGGCTGCATTTGCGGTGGACCTCAGCAACACAGTGGCGGAGTTTGCCGGCGTGGCGGCTTCCATGCAGATTTTCGGCATCAGCAAATATGTGGCTGTACCGATTGCGGCGATTGCCGTGTGGATTCTTGTGGTGCGCGGCAGCTATCGCCAGGTGGAAAAAATCTTTCTGGCAGCCTGCACGTTGTATCTGGCCTACGTGGTATCCGCGGTGCTCGCCAAACCGAACTGGATCGTTGCGGCCAAAGCCACCGTGATTCCGTCTGTGCATTTGAACGCGTCGTACCTTTTGATGCTGGTCGGCCTGGTGGGCACGACGATCGCGCCGTGGCAATTTTTCTACTTGCAGGCCGGATTCGTGGAAAAGCGCGTCGGCCCGCGCCAGTATAAACACGCCCGCACGGACGTGCTGGTGGGCAGCATCTCGTGCATGGCGATTGTTTTTTTCATCATAGTTTGTTGCGCCGCCACTCTGAACGCGCATGGCATGATCAACATCACCGATGCCGGACAAGCTGCCCAAGCCCTCGTTCCCTTGGCGGGAAAGTGGGCCGGCTATCTTTTTGCGTTTGGACTGCTGAACGCGTCGCTCTTTGCCGCGTCGATCTTGCCGCTCTCAACGGCGCATGTGATTTGCGAAGGCCTCGGCTTCGAGGCCGGTCTCGACCGGAAACTCAAGGAAGCTCCCACATTTTATTCGCTCTACACGTTGTTGATCGTAGCGGGCGCCGGCATCATCTTGTTTCCGGGAGCACCGCTTCTGAAGATCCTGGTGCTATCGCAGGTGGCGAATGGAGTGTGGCTTCCCGTGGTGCTGATCTTCATGCTGCTGCTGATTAACCGCCGCGACCTGATGGGCGAGCACACTAATTCCCTGGCATTCAACGTGATCGCGTGGGCGTCGAGCGCGGTGATGATTATTCTGACGCTGATCCTCGTATACGCCGCGATTTTCCAGCCATCCGCCGCCGGCCTTTCCGGGTGAGGCACATACCAGTCGACCGTTACATAGAGAGAGAACCATGGCGCCGGTCGCGTTGCGCAAAATAGAATATTCAACCGAGCCTCCGCCTGCGGTGCAACGATGTCCAGAATGAGTGGTAGAATCTCGCAGTTTTCACCCGCGAGGACGCCATGCGCAGACTATGTCTGATCGTGCTATTGCTACTGCTCTTGCCCGGAATCGCCGCCGCTCAGCAGCAGCCGGACTTTTCTAAAGTTGAAATCAAAGTCGAGAAAGTTTCCGGCAACATCTACATGCTCCAGGGAGCCGGCGGAAATATTGCCGCGTCGCTGGGCGACGATGGGATTTTGATTGTTGACACCGAATATTCGCCGTTGGCCGACAAGGTTCGCGCGGCGCTCAAGAATATCGGCATTACCGACAAGCTTGTGCGCTTTGTGATTGACACGCATTATCACAGCGACCACACGGACGGAAATGCAGCATACGCTGCGGGCGGCGCAATCATCATCGCCAATGAAAACCTCCGCAAGCGCCTCGAAAACGGCAGCGCCATCGGCAACGGGCCCGGCGGATCGATAAGCATGAAGCAAGCGCCGCAGCCAAAAGCCGCTCTGCCAGTCATCACCTACGACGACCACATCAATCTTTATTTGAATGGCGAGGAGATTCGCGTATTCCACTTCCCTGCCGCGCACACGGATGGAGATTCCGTGGTTTTCTTCGCTACCAGTCACGTCGTCCATATGGGCGACGAATTTGTTCGCTACGGCTTTCCCTTCATCGATATCAACGGAGGAGGAAGCGTGCAGGGCATGATCGCCGCGTGCGAGAAGGCCCTCGCGTTATTTCCGGCGGATTCGAAGGTGATCCCCGGCCATGGCGCGCTGGCAACCATGGACGATTTGCGCGCCTACGCGCAGATGCTCAAGGACACCACGGCCGCGGTGCAAAAGGCGCTGGACAATCACGAGACGCTCGCGCAAATGAAGGAGGAAAAAATTCTTGCGCGCTGGCAGAAATACTCCGGCAACTTCGTCAATACCGACGCGTTTATCCAAACGATTTACAATTCGCTAACGGCACCAAGCACCGCAGCTGCTTCGCGGAACTAGGCGGCCGACGAGGAGATGGAACCGGACTCTAGGCGCCGCAGAATCGCGCGCAACGCCGCGGCCAGTTCTTCGGAGCTGACGTGGCTTTTGCGGAATTGCAGGCGCAGATGAAACGATTCATCTTCCGGCTCGTAGTCGAAAACGAAGGGCTGCGGGCGCGGCGCGGATTCAGTTTCTTCCTTGCGGGCGCGGCGGGCCTGGTCGCGAGTCAGTCCACCTTGTGCGATGCGGTGCACCATCTCGTGCATCTTCTTTTCGGTGGGCTGGCGGGCGACTTGGAGTAGCAACGATTTGGTCACGATGCCCGTTTCCACGCACTCGCGGCGAACCTCTTCGGGAATCAAGCGGAGAGACATTGTTTCCGTGACAGAAGAACGGGCGCGCCCGATTTTTTTGGCGATGTCGTCGTGAGTGTAATCAAATTGGTCTGCCAGACGCTGCAACCCGTCGGCTTCCTCGAATGCGGTCAGATCCTTGCGCTGTAAATTTTCAATGAGCGCTAGTTCCAGGGTTTCTGCGTCGTCGGCAATTTTCTCGATGCAAGGCAGCTCGTGGAGCCCTGCCGCTTGCGAAGCGTGGTAGCGGCGCTCACCCGATATGATGTAGTAGGCATCTTCCCGCGGAATGTAGCGCACCAGCAGTGGTTCGAGCACGCCCTTTTCGCGAATCGAATCGGCCAGTTCGCGGATATCTCCGATGTGCTTGCGCGGCTGATCGGGATTCGGACGAATTTTATCGGTGGGAATCATGCGGCCAACAGACGCGCCGCTGAAACTTGTCAGCGTCTCTACATAATGCGCGTCATGCCGCATCTTGAGAGTGACGGGCAACCCGATCCTCTTCGACACGTTGTATTACCTCCTGGGCAAGTTTTCTGTAGTCCTCCGCGCCCGACGACTTTGGCGCGTAGGTGAACACGGTTTCCTTGTAGGCTGGGCTTTCTTCGAGGCGGACGTTTTTGCTGATACGCGTCTTGAAGAGGGCGCTGCCGAACGTGGCGCGAATCTGTTCGTAGGTGTCGCGTGAAATTGTGGTGCGCTTGTCGTAGAGGGTGATCACCACTCCAAGCACTTTCAGATCGGGATTAGGCCGCGAGCGAATGCGGCCATAAGTTTCCAGCAAATCGTCCGTACCCTCGATGGCGAAATAAGCCGCCTGGATGGGCACGAGCAAATGTGTGGAGGCTACCAGCGCATTGACGGTGAGGATCCCCAGCGCGGGCGGCGTATCGAACACGATGTAATCGTAGCTTTTCACCACCGGCGCCAACGCGTCCTTCAGCTTGAACGGCGCGTCAAATTGCCCCGCGAGCTGTTGCTCCAGCCTCGCCAGCGCCAGGCGCGCGGGAGCCACGAATAAATTCGGGTCCTTCGTGGGACGGATAATCTTCGCCATCTCCGTGGGATGCTCGGCGAAGACGTCATACATTGTGGACGTCATTTCGTCGGGCGCAAAAAACGCAATCGAGGCATTCGATTGCGGATCGAGATCAACGAGAAGTGTCTTCTTTTTTTTCAGTGCGAGCGCGGCGGCTAAATTGATGGCAGTAGTTGTCTTGCCGACGCCGCCCTTTTGGTTGGCAACAGCCAGGACGCAGGTCAAGCGCGTGCCTCTCGCTCCCGAGCGGCAACTCCAGGCCCATATGTAGAACCCGGAAAGTGTGCCGCTACCATGAGTAGCGCCAAATGTACATAGTGTCCACCGCGTAAAGCAAGTGAAATTTGCATCTCCAATCGGAAACGCGCCGTCCGCTGCGGCAAAACCGTTCCTCTCCTGTGCCGCCCCACGCTTTCATTTCTTCAGCGCCGCCTGCCAGTTCTGCACGACGGTGAAGGGCGTCGATGTGGACTCCCCCACCGGGATCAGAAAGCGCTTGCCGTCTGGCGTAACGTTCCATCGAGATCCTTGGGCCGGTCCGCCCTCCGGCGGTACCACGAAGAGCACCTGTGGTATTCCGGCTCTGACCGTCGGGTTGGTCGCGATTTCAACAGCCATCAATCTTCCGCCGGTTCCGCGGTAATACAACTCTTTTCCATCTCCGCGCCACCGGGGATCGGTTCCACCGTCTGTCGAAATCAGCCACTTGCCACCGGTGTCGGAGGGTGCCGCGACAGAGTCCGGTGAGAATGCTCGAATATAGATTTCATTGCGGCCGGATTCGTTTGACGTGTACGCGACCCAATGTCCGTCGGGCGAGAAATGGCCGTCTCGCTCGTCAAATTCCGTCCGTAGAAACGCGACCGGCTTCTTATCACCCCCGAACGGGAGCACCCATAGGTCGCCCTTCGTCTTCGGGTCCGTAGCGGTGTACAGCAAGAACCGCCCGTCGCGGGACCAACTCGTCGCTAACTTGTTCTCGCTCGATTTCACCAGAGGCTCCTCGTCCTTCGCGCCGCTGGTCAACTTCTGATAGAGGTAGCCGTTCGTATACGAACTGAAGACGACTCGACTCCCGTCCGGCGACCATACGGGGCTCGTTACAGCCGGATCAAACGTAAACCGCGTGCTCGTCTTTCGAGAGATATCGAGCATCCAAATGCCGTTACGCGACGTACCGAATTGGGAAAAAGCAACTCGCGCTCCATCGGGAGACAGTGCAGCCGACAGAAAATCGCTTGGTTCTCCCGCCGTGCCAACAGCCTTCCCCTGCCGGTCGAACCAGGTGAGTTGCAGATGCTGCTCCTGGCTTCCGTTTCTGTAAACCAACACCCCATTGTTCGAACCCGAGAAAAAGCCCAAGCTGCCGAATGTTCCCACGTGCTCGGCCACAATGAGCGCCTCGCCGAATAGTTCCAGCCGGCGGGGGTCGAACGGCTGCGCCATGAGCGTTCCATCGCGGACGAAAAGCAACTCTGAACCATCGAAAGACGGCGTGTAATCTGAATCGACACTCGGCGACAGCCGCTCCGAACCCTGCTCCTCCGGCTTCGCGTCGAGCGAGCCCACGTAAACGCCGCCCTTTCCCGGCGTGGCGTAAATACGCAGGTAGAGGAAATGGCGCCCATCGGGGAGGAAGACGGGCAAGACCTGAGTGGTTTCACCTTGCGACGAATCCATAGTAGTGAGTCGCGATGGGGAACCGCCGTCCGAGGAGACTCGCATCAGGACTCCGGGGACTTCCGCGAAGATGATCACGCCATCGCGGTTCCAGGAACCTCCTACTGCGGCGCCGTGCACCTCACACAACGTTTGCGCCGGGCCACCCGAGATGTCGATCTTCTTGAGTTTCCCGCCGGCGTCAAAGGCAATGTACTTGCTGTCGGGAGACCAGAAAAACGGAGGGAATTGGGGCGCCTCCGACCCCGGCAGGGGGCGCGCTTCGAGCGAATCAAGGGGGCGCACCCACAGGCGTTGGACGCCGTCAGGACCAATGGCGGCAAAAGCCAGCTCGCGGCCGTCAGGGGAGAGCGCGAATGTGCCAGTGGTCGTCATGGTCGTCTTTTCCGGTAGGGGGATCTGAAAACGGACGACCACGGCGGGTGCGGGCAGCGTTGCTGCATGCCACGGCGCCCAAGCAAGAATGCCAAGCGCAACTGCCGTCGCGCCGAATAGCGCCCATGGCAGCGCTTGACGCCAACGCGGAACCGCAGTTTGCTCCATGCCCACAAGCGTCGGGTCGGGCGCGCCGGAGAGAACCTCGTCGAGCGAAATACGCGCATCGCCAATAGATTGCAATCGCTGCTTTGCATCTTTCTGCAAGCAACGCTGCAACAGCACCCGCACGCGGGTCGGTGTCTCCGCAGGTAGCTGCGACCAATCCGGTTCCGCGCGAAGCACCGCCGCCAGCGTATCCGTTACTGCCCCACCACCGAATACCATCTTCCCCGTCAGCATCTCGTACAGCACGCACCCAAATGCCCAGATGTCAGCCCGCCTGTCCACCACCTTGCCCCGGGCTTGCTCCGGCGACATGTAGGCCGCCGTCCCCAGCAGCATCCCCGCCTGCGTCGCCATGGCGCTGAGCGTGGGCGAAGTGATGGCGTCACCAAGGGCCGTCTCCGCCTGCATCGTTTTGGCCAGGCCGAAATCGAACACCTTCACCGCGTCGTCGTTGGTCACCTTCACATTCGCGGGCTTCAGGTCCCGATGCACGATGCCGCGCTCGTGCGCGTACTCCAGCGCTTCGCAAATCTGCTTCGCAATCCGCAGCGCTTCATCAATGGGGATTGGCCCAGATTTGATGCGATCCGCCAGCGTCGGCCCTTCGACAAGCTCCATCACCAGCGCATGCGTATTTCCGGAATCTTCGAAACCATAAATCGCCGCAATATTCGAATGATTGAGCGAGGCGAGGACTTTTGCTTCGCGCTGGAATCGCGCCATGCGTTCGACGTCGCGCGCGAACGCATCGGGCAGGACCTTCAGCGCCACATCGCGTCCCAACTTCGCATCCCGCGCGCGATATACCTCGCCCATCCCGCCCTTACCGATCTCGGCGCTGATTTCGTACGTCCCAAGTTTTGTTCCAGTCGCGAGGCTCATTTTGATCTGTCCGCTGCTAGTGGACGTTCTCAATCATGCCGATGTTCTCTTGCAGCACCTGCTCCGCCTGAAACGCGACGTAGCGCCCGTCGGGAGATGCGTCAAACTGCATTCCAGTGTCCGTAGGATCGTAGTTAAGATCGGAGAGAATCGGGATGATCGATGATGTGCGCGTAAGGTTCTGGCCGTTCCAGTCCACCTTCCATAAGACTGAAGTCAAGTCGGACTTGCCTTGCAGCAAATAAAGCTCGCCTCCCGGGCCGTGAGCGAACCAGATAACCCAGCCTCGGAAAACCTGGCGCGGGGCTTCCTTGAAATTGCTCACCCATAGCCCTGCGTTTGGGTCGTCTTCTTTCTTCGGCGTTACCATGTAGGCAATCCGATTCTCATCCGGCGACCACAGCAGATGGAGGTCCGACGCGGTTACAGGCAAGATACCAATCGTTTGTATTTTCCCATCTCGCGGATCGAATGCCTCAAGCTGGCCTTTGCCGCTCTGAAACAGCACCCGCCCGTCACGCCCCACATTCACCCCATTCTGTGGCATGTTGAACAGCGTCTGTGGCGCACCGCCTGATACGGGGACGCGGCGACACTCGTCGCTGTACGGAAAAGTAGCACTTTCGGAGTCGTACAGGATGGACCCGCCGTCCGGGGACCAAGCGGGAAATATGTTTACTCGCGCATCCTCGACCAGCGGCGCGGCGTTTGAGCCATCGAAGCCGCACACCCAGATCTCTTCGTGTTCCGCCCCTTTCAGGTTGCTGAAATATGCCAAATGTGTACCGTCGGGCGAATAGGCGGGCCCAAACTGATTTCGGGCGGGATCGCTTGTAAGCATCTTCAGGCTGTCCGGCCCCGGCTTGGCCTGAAGGTCCAGTCGGGCGATCCCGATCTTTTGGCGTAGCGTCCCGAACACGATTCGCTTCCCGTCGGCGGAGACATCTAGGTCCGCGTCATCGCCCTCGCCAGCAGTGATCTGTTCCGGCTTGCCTCCCGTAGCAGTGATTTTCCAGATGTTGATCGTTCCGCCGCGGCTTGACGCAAAGTAAATGTAACGCCCGTCGGCTGACCACGCAGGCGAAAGAGCCAGCGCGTCGTCGAAAGTCAATTGACTCGTTTTCCCTGAATCGAGATCGGCCACTGCCAATTCCCCGTAAGGCCCGCCTGAGTTCGGACGGGCGGAAAAAGCGATTCTCCGGCCATCGGGAGAAAAGCGCGGTTGCGTACCCAAGTCCCAGCCGCCGGGCAGAACCTGCGTGACCTTGCGGGCGTTCTCGCCGGAAACACCCGAAATCCAAACCGCGCCGTCGGCCATATTCAGATAGGCGAGCGAATGGCCATCCGGGGACCACGCGGGATCGGCGGCGTTCAGGATCACTCGCCTGGTTGTTCCGCCGAGCGCTGGAACTTCCCAAACGTCCCAGATTCCTGATTGGTTGAGCTGCGCGTACGCAAGCGTCGTGCCATCGGGCGACCAGCTCGGCGCCGATTCAATATTCGGATCACGAGTGATTCGGACCAAATTGCCGCCGCGCAGCAGGCCCACGTAAACGTTGAAGTGTCCGTCGCTATTGGACACGAAAGCCACGGAACGGCCATCGGGAGAAATCGCGGGCTGTGCCTGCACCCCGGCGAAGTTCGTAACCGCGCTGAAATGCATGTCGGATTTAGGAGCAGGCGCAGCGAATTTCCAAACGCTCAGACCGGCTATTAACGCGCCCGCAACCAAGCCCGCCAGCGCCCACGGCAATGCACGGCGCCCGAAAGGCACTGACGCTAGCGCGGCCGCGGCGGGAGGTGAAGCTTCCGGCGCGCCGGACAGAACTTCCTCGATCGAGATCCGCGCATCACCAATATCGCGCAGCCGCTGCTTTGGGTCCTTCTGCAAGCAGCGCTGCAATAACACTCGCACTCGCGCCGGAGTTGCTGACGGAAGTAGCGACCACTCTGGATCTTTCATGACGACCGCCGCGAGCGTGTCGGTCACGGTCTCGCCGCTGAACGCCATTTTCCCCGTCAGCATTTCGTAGAGCACGCAGCCGAAGGCCCAGATGTCCGCTCGCCGGTCCACCGCCTTTCCTTTTGCCTGCTCGGGCGACATGTATGCCGCAGTGCCGAGAATAAAACCGGCCCGCGTCGCCATGTGCGTAAGAGTGGGCGACGTCGAAATGTCCGTTTCGACAGCTTCGCCTGCCACCGCCTTCGCGAGCCCGAAATCGAGCACCTTCACCGCGTCGTCATTCGTCACCTTCACATTGGCCGGCTTCAAATCGCGATGGACCACGCCGCGCTCGTGCGCGTATTCCAGCGCTTCGCAGATTTGCTTCGCAATCCGCAGCGCCTCGTCAACCGGGATCGGCCCTTGCTTGATCCGGTCCGCCAGCGTCGGCCCTTCCACCAACTCCATCACCAGCGCATGCGTGCTGCCGGAATCCTCGAAACCGTAAATCGCAGCAATATTCGGATGATTGAACGAGGCCAGCACTTTTGCTTCGCGCTGGAAGCGCGCCATCCGTTCGGCGTCGCGCGCGAATTCCACCGGCAGGACTTTCAGCGCCACATCGCGCCCGAGCTTGGAATCGCGCGCACGGTACACCTCTCCCATCCCGCCCGCACCAATCGCACCAGTGATTTCGTACGCACCAACTTTGGCTCCTGGAGTCATTTTGCCGCGGTGCTCTCCTTGAATAGCGCGGGCCAGTTGCTGACGAGCGTCAGCGGCTCCGAAGCGTGCCGCTCCGGCAATGCAAAGACCAGAAAGCTTTGGCCGTCGGTCGCGACTCCGTACGGGTCCAAGCCGTTTTCAAAGACAGGTAGTGTGAAAAGCTCGCGAGGTGTGGATGTCGCGATGGAATTCCCATTTTTATTGACGTTCACTGCCATCAGCTTCAGGTCGGGCGAGACGTAGAACAATTCGCGCCCATTCGGATTCCACTCCGGGTAACGGCCTCCATTCGTAGAAATCCGAACCTTGTTTTGGGGTTCGGGAAAGGTGTCAATGTAAACTTCCGTCTGACCGGACTCATCGGACTGATATGCCACCAAGCGCGGATTCGCCGCGGGCGAGAATCGTCCATACTGCTCATTGAATTGCGTGCGCAAGTACACGCGTGGTTTTCCCTCCGGCTTTCCGTCAGACGTCACAGGCAGAACCCATAGATCGAACCCTGTGTTCGGGGCAACCTCAAAAAAAAGAAGAGATCTGCCGTCGCGCGACCAGTCGGTGGGATCTTGAAGGTTCGGCGATTCCGTCAGACGTTCCTCATCAACGGTTCCTGTCACATCTTTCCTGAACAAATTCAGCCCCTGGCGGAAGATGATCGTCCGGCCATCAGGGGACCAAACCGGCCAAATGCTGTTGCCGGGCCTGGCAGTGAATCGGCTGGCTACACCGCGTTCGGCCTCCAAAAGCCATAGGTCCGTCCCTCCGGTTTTGTCGCGCGATACTGCGATGCGGCGTCCTTCTGGAGACAGGCTAAAGGTTTCGTCTTGACCAGGGTCACCCACCGTTCCTAACCGCTTCCCTGACCGGTCAAACCAGGTGAGTTGGCCGATTGTGTTAGCGCCGCTATAAAGCAGCAGACCGTTGGCGGAAACCCCAGCCACCATCTGGCCGATCGTCTCGTTCATGCCCACTTGATCGGAGATGGTACGAAATTCTCCAATCATCTTGAGTGTTTGGGGATCGAACTCCTGAGCTCCTAGCTGTCCTTCTCGCTGCCAGATCAGATAATCCCTGCCGTCATTGCCCGGGGCATAGAGCGCGCCCGTGTCCGTGGTCACCAAGTGCACCCTCTCACTCGACCTCGCCAGCGAGGCCGCATAGATGCCGGTGACTTCTGGCTGAACGCTACGCACCCAGAAAAGTAGCTTTCCGTCGGGCAGCACCTGAGGCCAGCGATAATCCTGCTCTCCGTGCGCCGAATCTACCGTAGTCAATGGCAAGGGCGTACCCCCCGAAGCCGGCACGCGGAATAGGCCGGTGCTCACTGCCCCAAAAATGATCTGCCCGTCGCTGGTCCATGCGCCGCCACGGGCATCGTTGATATCGCAGATCGTAAAGGGAATGCCGCCCGCGAGATCAACTCTCTCTAATCGGTTACTCGCAAAAAATCCGATGGACTTACTGTCCGGCGACCAGAATGGGTAGAACGCCCCGCCCGTTCCCCGTATCGTGCGGGCGTCCGGACTATCGAGCGGTCGCACCCAAAGGGCCGTCTCTCCGTTAACGGTCGCGACGAACGCTGCAGTCTTGCCATCGGGCGAAACCGATACGCCTCCCAGGTTATCGCCGAAGAAAAAGGAGCCCCCTTCGGGCGGGTTGATCGAGACACGTATCACGCTGGCATAGGCGGAGAGCCGAAGACCCTCTGTTACTGGTTTCAGGTACCATGCAGCGAGCCCTACGGTCACCGCGATGGCCACGCATGCGATGCTCCAGAGAACAATTTGCCGCCGGCTTGTTCGCGTTAATCCAAGCTCGCCCGGTGTGGGTGATTCGAGTGGTGCGCCGGAAATCGCTTCGTCAATGGAAATCCGTGCGTCGCCAATGTCGCGTAGTCGCTGCTTCGGGTCCTTCTGTAAGCATCGCTGCAGCAACACGCGCACTCGGGTCGGCGTCGCCGCGGGAAGTTCCGTCCAATCCGGCTCGGCGCGAACTACTGCCGCCAAGGTATCCGTCACCGTCTCCCCGCGAAACGCCATTTTCCCGGTCAGCATCTCGTACAGCACGCACCCGAACGCCCAAATGTCCGCCCGCCGGTCCACCGGCTTCCCTTTTGCCTGCTCCGGTGACATGTATGCCGCCGTCCCGAGAATAAAACCGGCCTGCGTCGCCATGTGCGTCAGAGTGGGCGACGTCGAAATGTCCGTTTCGACAGCTTCGCCTGCCACCGCCTTCGCCAGTCCGAAATCCAGAATCTTCACCGCGTCGTCCCGCGACACTTTCACGTTCGCAGGCTTCAAATCCCGGTGAACGATCCCGCGCTCGTGCGCATACTCCAATCCTTCGCAAATCTGCTTCGCAATCCGCAGCGCTTCGTCAATCGGGAATCGGTCCCTGCTTGATGCGGTCCGCCAGCGTTGGCCCTTCGACCAGTTCCATCACCAGCGCGTGCGTATTCCCGGAATCCTCAAAACCGTAAATCGCCGCGATGTTCGGATGATTCAGTGAGGCGAGGACTTTCGCTTCGCGCTGGAATCGCGCCATGCGCTCGGCATCGCGCGCGAACGCTTCGGGCAGGACTTTCAGCGCCACATCGCGCCCAAGCTTGGAATCCTGCGCGCGATACACCTCGCCCATCCCGCCCGCACCAATAGCGGCTGAGAACTTCATAGGGGCCCAAGTGGTCGCCGGGCTGGATAGTCATACGCCCCCGTATCCACGTAGAATGTCGGCACAGTATAACGTGAAGGATATTTACGAATTGTTATTTTTAAGGCCGGCTACTGCGCTTGCGGAAAATTCTTTGCGGCTTCCTGTGCTGTGGGGTAAATCTCGATAACCTTGTTCACCTGCGTCAGCCTCAGCACGCCGTCGACCATGCCGCTCACGCCGGCCAGCCGCAGCGTCCCGCCGCATTTCTTCAGGCTCGAATAGGACTTGACGATTTGCCCCACGGCCGCGCTGTCCACGTGCTCGACGCCCGAGAGATCGAAGATGAAGCTCTTCTGGTCGCGCGCGATGTGCGCCTCCACTTCGCTTTCAACCTGGCGGCAATCCGGGCCCATCAAAAACCGGCCCGTCATTTCGAGCACCACGATTCCAGGCTCGATCTGTTTCTTTGCGAATTTCATGGTGGCGGTCTCCGCGCACTACGAATCCTCGTACGGGAATTGACGGATCATGCGCATACAGTCGGACAGCGCTTCCAGCACCGAATGGCCCCAGCCAGTCGGCACAATCGCGGCCGTCTTTTGGTTCACTTGCTTATCCGCTTCCGCGAAAAAACGCGAGTGCTGCGACGGCGGCTGCTCGGCATACTCCCGAACTGTGATCCGGAATTCAATTTCGCGGCCGCTCTGCTTCTTCTTCATGGAATAAAACGAAAGCTGAGCCAGTTCGTCGGAAGAATCTGCTTGCGCGTACGTCCACTCCGGCACGGTGCCCCTCCTTGCAAAATAAGCTGCGGGATTATAACCCACGAAGACTTTCGTCGAATCGTGGCGTGCGGCAAAAGTCCACAGGTCGTCCGAGGGCCTATTGCGGGTTCGGGCCTTCGGTCACTTGAACCAAGTCATCGGGGCGAACCCACTTGGTAAACGCGCTTTGCACTTGCTCCGCGTTCAATTCAACGTAATGGTGCGCGGCGACGCTCGGTTCGTCGAGCGGCAAGCCAATCGTGGCGCGCGATATCAAGCCGCCTGCAATGCGCTGGACGCTCTCTTCCCCCAGCGGAATTTGCCGCAGCAGCATCGCCTTGGCCTGGCGTAAATCTTCCGCGCTCACAGGAGCCGTCTGCATCGCTTTCAAATCCCGCACCACCACGGCGCGCGCCTTCGACACATTCTGCGGATCGCAAGCGTATTCCACTCGGTAGACGGACCGCGTCTTGCCCACGCCAAACGATGACGACACGAAGTAAACCAGCCCGGAGTTTTCACGCAAATCCTGGTACAGCCGGGTCGCGTAAAAGCCGCCTCCGAGAACATGGTTCCCCAGTTCAAGCGCGTAGTAGTCAGGATTGAATCGGTTCAGCCCCAGCGTTTCCGCCAGAGTTGCATTCACCTGCACGCGGCTCTTATCCGGCACAGCCGTAACCTGCTGCGAATTTGCGGGCACCGTCGGCAGATCAGTTTCCGGAGGTGGCCCGGACGCTTTCCACTCTCCGAAATATTTCTCCACTGCGGCCTTGGCCTGCTCTCGCGTTACGTTCCCGATCACCACGATGGTCGTTAGATCGGGACGGAATACATGCTGATAGTAATCCGTCACGTTCTCGAGCACGAGCGACTTCACCGTGGCCGGTGTGGCCTCGCGCAACTCTGGGTCGTCTTTCGGATACAGGGCAGAGTCCAACGCCCGCGACGTCAAGTAGTCGGGACTCTGCAGCTGCCCGGCCACCGCGCCCTCCGTCTGCCGCTGCACCACTTTGAACGCGTTCTCCGGCAGCGCGGGATGGAGTTCGTTGTCGGCCAGCAGCTCCATGCCCCGTTCGAAATGGTCGGTCAGAACGTTCAGGGAAAAATCCGCGCCGGCCGATTCGTCCGCTCCGATATCATCGAGCGCCTTCTGAAATGCAATCCGGTCCAAAGTGCGCGTTCCGTAAGGAAAAAGCTCGTCGAGAACGCTGCTGGCGCCCTCTTGCCCATGCGGCGTCTCCAGGTCGGCGTTGTTCTTGATGTGGCCCAACACTGTGACGGAATTGCTGATGGACTCCGGTTGCACGATCAGCTTGATTCCGTTCGGCAGCGTATCCACGGTCGGATGAATGGTCAGATCCGGAATCGTCAGACGCGTTACCGCGTCCTGCGCCCATGCCGGCAATTCGACAGGCCCTTTCGGCGTGGCCGCCAGAGATTCCTGACCGCCGAAGGCTTTTGACGACACTGGTTTTCCAGAGGGCTGCGGCGTCAACACCGCTTCGATCGCGTTGCTCGGCAGCAAATATTTTCGGGCCACGCGGTTTACGTCTTCCACCGTCACTTTTTCAATAGCGCGGATATCGTCTTCTGGCGATTGCCGGCCTTCCACCGCCAACGCATTGGACCATTCCATCGCCAGCCCGGAAATCGAATTCTTTTGAAACTCTTCCTCGGCCAGTTCGTGGCGTTTGGAGGCATCGACGAGATCGGCGGCCACGCCATTCTTCACTGCGTCAGCCATGATCTTCTGAATTTCCGTGACGAGGGCTTGACCGTCGCCGCCCTGGGGATAGGCCGCCAAGCCGTACGCCACACTCGCTTGGGGCATGCTGCTCAGTTCGAAGCCGGTCCCCAGTGCCTTCCCTTGCGGTACCAACGCGTACAAATCTGCGCGGTGGCTGCTCAGCACATCCCCCAAAATATCGGCAGCCGCGAAATCCGGGCTGTCGTAACCGGGCATTCTGAACGAGACGACCGCGAGGCCGTACGGCAGATCGGTATCCAGATTCAGCGTCTGCGTGGATACGCTTGCAAGCTTCACCTGCGGCCGCTGCGGAATTTTCTTCCGGGGAATGTCACCAAAAAGCTCCTTGACCTTGGTAAGCGTTTGCTGCGGATTTACGTCGCCCACGATCACCATGATCGCGTTGTTGGGCGCGTACCAGGTGTCGTAAAACTTGTGCAGCATCGCGCCGGTAGTTTTGTCGAACGAAGGGCGAGACCCGAGCGCATCGTGCTCGTAGGGCGTGTCGTGAAACATCGCCGTCAGCAGTTTCGTGTAGAACACGTACTCGGGATTGGAGAGGTCCTGCGCCACTTCCTGCTCGATCGCGCCGCGCTCCTTATCCCACAATTCGTCCGTGTCGAGCGAACCTCGCATCCGCAAGGCTTCGATGTGCAGCGCCACGTCCACGTCTTCGGCAGGAACGGTGAAGAAATATTGCGTCACCGTTTGTTGCGTGTCGGCGTTGAAATTGCCGCCCATCGCCGCGGCAATATTCGCTAATTGGCCGGCGGAAAGCCCCGGTGCGCCGCGAAACATCATGTGTTCCTGCGCGTGCGCGGTGCCCGGAAATCCGGGCGGCGTTTCATTCGAGCCCACCAGATAGTTCACTACCGTGGTCGCCACTGGCGCGAGTTTGTCCGCAACAATGACTACGCGCAGGCCGTTTTTCAGCGTCGCGCGCGTAACTTCTTCGACCGGCTTCGCACTATTTGCTGCCTGGCTCGAGGACGAAATCGAGGGCTGGCCGCCGGCCGCCTCCGACCCGGAATAATTCCCAGCCAAACCGAAAAAAATAATCGCTGCTGCCGCCAAAAAAAAGTATCGCGCCCATCCACGCATTCCGCGCCTCCGCACGACTAGGTACTATAGGCTCAGATGCAGGCCGGAGCCAACAGGTGAACGCCAAGTGGACCAGAAATGTTCTCGATAGGAGGATTTTTCAAACTGTTGCGTTCGAATCCAAAGCTTCGCGGATGGACTTCGCCCCGGCCGTCGCAAGGCGCGACAGCCCGGGCCGGAGTCGAGTGGCGATCGAGCTAACCAGCGAGCATTACGATGATAAGAATTATCAGCAGCAGACCCAATCCGCCGCTCGGATAATATCCCCAGTGCGCGCTGTACGGCCAAGTGGGAAGCGCACCCAAGACGAGCAGGATCAAGAGGATCAGCAGGATTAGCCTCATACGACTCCTCGCCAGGCAGCTTGAGGTTCGCGCTGCCTGAAGCAACCAACCGAACGTTAGATTCGGCTGTGGCGTCTGAGGTCACATAGTTCGAGCGAAAGGATTTGGAGTAACCAAGCCGCGGCTGCAATGCAGAATCAAACCGCCGGTATGGGCTTTGCCTCGACGACGCTGACCATAGTGGTCGTGGGCGTGACCGACGTAAGCTCAAAACGGGCCTGTTTGAGCAGCGATCGAAATTCCGTTTCCGTCCGTTCGACGCCTCCGGGGAACGTCATCATCGTCATGTCGAAGTCCTTCGAGGGGGATGGCTCATTCCCAGCCGGAACAACGCATTCCACGAGCAGCAGTCTCCCATCTTCGGGGATGACTTTCCGGCAAAGACCCAGTATCTGGACGGATTGCTCATCGGTCCAATCGTGAATGATGTGCCGGAACAAATAAGCGTCGGCCCCAGCCGGCATGGTCTCGAAGAAACTGCCCTCGATCACTTGGCACCTGTCGGCGACACCGCATTTCTTCAAGCTTTCCTTGGCGCGGCCCACCACGTGGCCCAGGTCGAAAAGAATTCCCCGCATTTTGGGATAGCGCTGCAGCACCGCGCCAATCAACGATCCATTCCCGCCGCCAATGTCCGCCAAAACGCGAACCGCGCCAAAATCGTAGGCCTCGATCATCGCGGCAGTTTCGTAGCCGTGCATGCACGTCATTCCCGCGTCGAGCAGTGGCCCGAGTTCTGGATGCGCCGCGATATGGTCGAACAAAGGTCGCCCAAACACCGCGTCAAAGCCTGGTTTGCCCGTTCGGACTGCATGATCCAGGCCGTCCCAGGCCCGAAATTCGTGATGAAACAGTTGCGCCGCCGCGCGAAACGACCCATCAGCATCGCTGCGCAATGCGACGGAGAGCGGTGTGTGATCGAACTCACCGCTCCCCGTCTCCCGAAACAATCCATAGCTCGCAAGGAATCGCAGCAGCCGGTAGAGCGATCGTTCGTGGGTCCCCGTGACCCGGGCCAAATACTTCGCCGATTGCGGCGCCCCGGACTGGATGTGATCGGCAACGCCAAGGTCCGCCACCGTACACATCGCTCGGGTGAGCGCTACGCCGTGTAATATCTGATTAAGTTGGTCGGTCTCTTTCTGTCCCATTCAGATCCTCGTCACGTCAGTTCCAGTGGAGTTCATTGCATGGCCGAGCCAAGCGTCTGCATGAATCCCGCGGCGCGAGCTCCATCGACGACGCGATGATCGCAGGAGAGGGTCATCGTGATCATCGGGCGCACGGCTGGTTTTCCTTCGATGGCCACAACGCGATCCGCAATTTCGCCGACGGCGAGAATCGCGGCCTGTGGCGGAACGATGATGGCAGTAAATGCGTTGACGTGGTACATGCCGAGATTGCTGATCGTGAACGTCGCGCCACTGATGTCGGTCGGGCGAAGGCGGCCGGCGCGGGCGCGGTCGGCAAGGTCGCGGCGCTGAACTGCGATTTCAGCTAAATCGATTTTATTCGCGTTGCGAATGACGCCGGTAACGACTCCGTCCTCAACGGCCATCGCAACACCGATGTTTATCTCCTGGTTGAATCGAACCGCCTGCCCGTTCCAACTGGCATTCAGACGGGGATGCTTTTCGAGCGCGGCCGCCACAGCAGAAATCAGCAGGTCCGTGTGAGAGAGGCGCACTCCATGAGATTTCTCGATCGATTGCAACAGTTGCGCCCTTCTCTGATTCATGGCGCTCGCCTCGACCTCACGAGTAAGGAAAAAGTGCGGCACGGTCGTCCAGCTCTGAGTGGTCCTCTCCGCCATCAGGCGTCCGATCGAACTCAGCGCTTGTGCGGCAGGCGAGGCGCCAGCGGTAGCCGAAGCTGTTGCGCCGGTTGACGTACTCGCGGTCGCTCCAGCAGGATTCGGCGGCGAGAATATCCGCCACGAGGATTTCGCCATCGGCGCCTGAGCCGCGTACACGCTCAATGTCCACGCCGCGTTCCTGCGCAACCCGGCGCGCTTTTGGGGAAATTCTGATCCGCTTCGTGGCGGCGCGATTTTCCGAAGTTTGAGGCGCTTTGAGAAGTTGCTGATGACGGACGCGGCGCGCTACCGAGGGCCGCGGGGCTGGAGGGTTCGTCCGCCGGAACGGATTCGCCAGTTCCGAGAATCCACGCGATCGTCTGGCCGACTGGAATTACATCGCCAGGCTGCGCTTTCACTCCGGCAAGAACGCCGTCGGCCAGCGCTTCCACTTCGACGACGGCCTTATCCGTTTCGATCTCGAGAAGAATTTCACCCTTGGTGACGGTTTCGCCTTCCTTCTTCCGCCAGGAGACAAGTGTCCCCGTGTCCTGCGCCATTTCTAGTGCGGGCATTACGACGCTGATAGGCATGTTGGATTCGATCGGCGTAACTGGCTAGTCGCCGCGAGCTTCCGATTTGGCCCCAGCTTCAACCATTTCGCGGACGTGCACGCTCGGCGCTGCTTCGGTTTCGCGCGTGGTCGGCAGCGGACCATTGACTGTGTAATAGCGCTGGCCGGCGACCAGCAATTCTTCCGCTGGGAATCGCGTGATGACTTCGTGGCCGGTTTCCGTAACCACGATCTCTTCTTCGATTCGTGCCGCGCTCCAGCCGTCCGAAGAAGGCCAGAAGGTTTCGAGCGCGAAGACCATTCCCGGCTTCAGTTCATAGTGTTGATCGAGCGAAACCAGACGGCTAATCACCGGCTTTTCCCAGATCGCCAAACCAATGCCATGACCGAACTGGAGCCCAAAGCAGGCTTCTTCGTTGGGGAAACCGAATTCCTGGGCCTTCGGCCAGACCGAGGCCACCTGCGCGGTGGTGCGCCCCGGACGAATCAGCTCGATGGAGGCATCGACATACTCCCGGCACTGCTTGTAGGCATCGACCATCGCGTGCGAGGCTGACCCCACGCAAAAAGTTCTGTAGTAGCAGGTGCGATATCCCATGTAGGAATGCAGAATGTCGTAGTAGACGGGATCGCCCGGGCGCAGCACGCGATCGGAGAAGACATGGGGATGCGGATTGCAGCGCTCGCCTGAAATCGCGTTAACTGCCTCGACATACTCCGAGCCCAGGTCGTAGAGAACCTTGCTCACCAGGCCCACCGCTTCGTTTTCGCGCATGCCGGGTTTCATTGCGCGGTAGAGCTCGTCGTATGCGGCATCGACCATCATTGCCGAATGGTTGAGGAGCGCAATTTCATCCTTCGTTTTGATCACGCGGGCGTCGGACATCAATTGCTGGCCATCGACGATGCGAATGCCCTGCTTTTGAAGGGCGAAAAGGATTGGCGGCTCGATGATGTCCACGCCGAGCGGCTCCTTTTCGAGGTGGAGTTTTTCGAGTTCAACCTTGATTTTTTTGGCGACGTCCTCGGCACGCCCCATTTCAGGGGACATGGCGCCACGCAACAGAGCTATTCCGGCGCGCGACCGGTCGCCCAGCCAGGGACAATGCAACTGATGATGCTTTGCGGCTGAACCAAAATCCCAAACGATGGGCTCGGCGCCCCGCGACAGGAGGGTGAAACGGCTGTTCTTATCCTGGGCCCAAGTGCCAATGTGCGTCGCCGTGATGTAGCGCACATTGTTCATGTCGAAGCACAGCAGCGCGCCGACTTCGGATTTTTCGAGCAGGCTTTTTATGCGGGCAAGGCGCTCCCGGCGCAAACGGTCAAAGTCAATCCGCTGCTCCCAATCAACCGCCATTGTTCCGTGGGTAGGTAGCGCCATTTCAGTTCTCCTGTTCCAGATGCGGGACGAAGCCTCAGGACCCGCTACACAATGCGCGGGCCGCATCAAATACCATTTTCTCGGTTGGCACCGTGACGTCCTCGAGGGGCGGAGAGAACGGAATCGGGACGTGCATTGCGCCAATACGCTTTACGGGCCGATCCAGATAGTGGAATGCGCCTTCGGCAATGACGGAAGCAATCTCGGCCGTCACGCCGTATCGAGCGTAACCCTCGTCAACGACGATTGCGCGGGACGTTTTCTTGGCGGATTCAATCAGGGTGCTCTCGTCCAATGGCCAAGTTGTGCGAGGATCAATTACCTCGGCGCTGATGCCAGTTTCCTCGAGCATTTTCGCCGCGCCAAGGGCCACTTGCACCATGCTGCTGGTCGCTACGATGGTGATGTCATCACCGGATTTCTTTATGTCGGCAACGCCCAAAGGAATCGTGTAATCCTCGGCGGGAACGGGACCTTTCAACCTATACATCATCTTATCTTCGAAGAACACCACGGGATTGTCGTCGCGAATCGCGGATTTCAGCAGTCCCTTGGCGTCGTAGGGAGTGGAGGGCAAGACAACCTTCAATCCAGGAATGTGGCTGAACCACGCGTGGAGGGATTGCGAATGCTGTGCGGCGGAGCGCCGCGTCGCCCCAAGCGTTGTCCGCATCACCATGGGAACTTTCCATTTGCCGCCCGACATGTAGTGCACCTTCGCGGCTTGGTTGGCCATCTGGTCCATAACGAGTGCGATGAAATCGCCGAACATTATATCGACCACCGGCCGAAGCCCCGTCATCGCGGCGCCGATCCCCAGGCCTGTGAAACCCGCTTCGGAAATCGGCGTATCGATCACGCGTTCCGTGCCGAATTCCGCCGAGAGCCCGGAGAGAACTTTGAAGACGGTGCCGGCCTCAGCAACGTCCTCGCCCATGATGAATACGCGCGAATCGCGCCGCATCTCTTCGGCAAGGGCTTCTTTGATCGCCTCGGCCAGGGTGAGTTCGCGCGGAGCGGTGGATGGTTCCTGCAGCGTGGCTTTCATCTCACGCGTAGACATTTTGCTGGACCTCGTTCGGGTCGGGGTACGGCGCCGCGATCGCGAACTTAACCGCTTCATCTATATTCGATTTAACCTCAGCTTCCACGCCAGCCAGAAGAGCGGCGTCGGCATGATTCTCTGCAATCAGCCATTTTCTCAGTAGTTTGATCGGATCGCGTTCGGACATCCACTTCTGCTCTTCCTGTTTGCTCCTGTAGTATTCGCGATTCACATCGCCGACGTGATGGCCGCGATATCGGTACGTATTGCAGAGAAGGAAGCCGGGCCCGTCACCTTGTCGCGCGCGCTCGACAACACTTTTCGCGGTGGCGTACACGGCTCGCACATCCTGCCCGTCGACACTTTCGGCGTGAATCCCAAAAGCCCTGGGCCGGGCCAGAATTTCGCCAGCGGTCGTTTCCGAATAGTGCGTGTATTCGTTGTAGGTGTTATTTTCGCAAACGTAGATCACAGGCAGCTTCCAAAGCTGCGCAAGATTCATGGCTTCGTACAACACACCTTGGCCAAGCGCGCCCTCACCGAAAAAACAGACCGCAACGCGCCCGTTGCGAAGCTGTTTGGCAGAGAACGCGGCGCCCGTGGCGATGCCGGTGCTGCCCGCAACGATCGCATTCGCACCGAGATTGCCGGTCTCGGGATCCGCGATGTGCATTGATCCACCTTTTCCGCGACAGTAACCTGGCTCTTTTCCCAGCAGCTCCGCAAACATTCGATCCGGTGAAGCACCCTTTGCCAAACAGTGACCGTGGCCGCGGTGCGTGCTTGTGATGTAGTCGTCCGGTCGCAACGCAGAACAAACGCCCACAGCGACTCCTTCCTCGCCTATATAAAGGTGAGCGAGCCCCGGCATCAGTGTGCGAGTGTACAGATCGTTTACCTGCTCCTCAAAAAGCCGGATTGCCAGCATCCGCCGGTACATCTGAAGCCATTTTTCGGCTTCGACACCGGCAACAGAGGCTTTCTCGACGATTTTCGTTTTTTTTGCCACCACCGTTTGGAACCCTCTCCGATAGAAACAGAGCCATCAGCAGAGCCGGTTCAATCGCGTTCCGCTCTCGCCGTGAGAACGCGACGGGCCCTAGTGTACTAGGCGAAATTTAAGCTCACAAGTCCGTTCGACAAACTTCTCGAGTGCTGACCCGCAGTCGACCGCAATTCAGCCAACTACCGAGAAGCATCTTCTTTGTCATGCCCCATCAGGTGCGCCCAGTCGCGTTCAAATCGAAAAACTTCCTTCGCTGGCGGAAGCGGCGCCTGGGTTTCGATCCAGCGTACCGGCTCTGTGCCGGCATTCTCAAAGTTGTGGATGCAGCCGACGCCGGTCCAGATAACATCTCCCGGCCCCAAATCGTAGGTCTTGCCGTCCGCCGTCGCGCGGACGCGGCCCGCAACGATTAAGTAGGATTCCTCAAACGTATGATCGTGCGGATCTATTTTTGCGCCAGGCGAATATTGAATCAAAAATAGGGACTGATGGATCGCTCCGAAGGAGCGGTCCACAAACATTTTTATCGCTACGCCGGTCGTTGGGTTAAAACCTTCCATTTGAGATGGACCGCCCGGGCGCGGCAATTTTGATTCGTCGAAGTGGCCAAGTGGCCCGCCCGACGAATTGGGTGTGGCTGGCGACGCGGCTGGCACGGTGACGTCATCGCCGACGAAAAACGTATCCTGGCTGTAGCCAATTGGACGCGGTTGTGGCGCCTGCATTTCCAGCCACCGAACAGGGCGGTTGCTCGTGTTGCGCCAGCTGTGCTGCACGCCGGTACTAACCAGCCCAAAGTGGCCCGGGCCGAGGGAATGATGTTCCTCTGCGATTTGGACGGCAACAGATCCCTCTAGAATGTAGAAGCTTTCCTCAAAAGAGTGGACATGCGGTTGAATCGATCCTCGAGGTTCTAGGAAACAGATCCCCACGCCCATGTGTACCGATCCCATCGCACGATCCACATATGTGGCACGCCGGAATTCAGTACTATGCTTCGCATAGCCTTGCGGTGTCTCAGCCGCACGCTCATCGATTCTGGATACGGAGTGCATGCTGGCCTGTCACCTCGATTATCGACCCGAGTCCGGGAGCCTGAGCTGCCCGAGCCTGCGTACCACGGCGAACGAGAGAGTTTACATCACACCGATTGGCTGTGAAACGAACTTGAGCGGAGCCTATCTCCACGCGTCATCCCGGTGTAACATCTCCGTCCCTGGAGGCAAAATGCGACACAGAACAGTATTCCTGACTTTGCCGTGGATTTGCGCGCCGGCGCTCTTTTTGTGCCAGGCCTTCACGTCGGCAACTGCAGCTGCGCAAGATTCGACGTGCATGCCGACAGCGGAACAGGCAGCCCAGGTGTTTAGCCCGGGCGCGCGAGGAGCTGCCAGACGCGGCCCGGAGCCGGCGGCACCCGCACATCGCAACGTAGCAATCACGGCCATCCCAGGCGTCGTGGCCGCGGGCGGGACTTGGACGAAGATCTGGCAACAAGGCGGCAACAGCGCTGATGGCATCATCCCCGACAAGGATGGAAGCGTGATGGTGGCGCAGGAAGACTACGATACTGTCCTCAAGATTAACCCAGATGGACAGACCTCCGTCGTCGTGGCGGATGCCAAAGGAGTGGGATCGCTATCGATGGATCGGCAGGGCCGGCTCTACGGCGCGCACCGGACAGAGAGACCTGGATCTACCAAGCCAGACAAAGCTTCGATCGAGAACGCCATCACCGAACTCGCTCCGCGGCGCATGGTGATTGCCGATAAGTGGGCCGATGGTACTGCGCTGACGGTGCGGCCAAACGACCTCGACGCTGATAGCCATGGCGGCGCATATTTCACTGTCGGCTGTCTCTATTATGCCAGCCCGAAGGGGGTCACTGTGGTGGCGGATAATATCCGCACCAACGGGATCGCCTTCAGCCCGGACGACAAGATTCTCTACGTCACCAACGGCGGCGCGCTCGTCGCCTTTGACGTGGAAGGGCCTGGCAAGCTCAGCAACCGCCGCGACTTCGCCATGCTCCCGGAAGGCAACTACGGTGACGGCATGGCGGTCGACTCGAAGGGGCGACTGTACGTGAGTTCGCGCGACGGCGTTCAGGTCTTTGACAAAACCGGGAAGCATCTGGGCGTAATCCGGACGCCGCGTGGGATCATCAGCGTCGCTTTTGCAGGTCCCAACAAGAAAACACTCTACGTGGTGGGAAGTGGCGCGGACGACGAGAACGGCGCGCCGATTCGTGAAGGCCCGCAGCATACTGCGGCGACGGTTTACAAGTTGCCGGTAATCGCGCAAGGGCTGAAAGACCGCGCAAAATAACGTAGCGGCCCCACGGTCGCACGGATTGTGGCCCGATTTGAGTCCGGAGCGAATCGTATTACAAAGCGGGAAGCGGACCGTGTTTTAGTAACTGATTCCCTCTGACTCCGCGATTGCGCGAGCCCTTTGGTCGTTCGGATACCAATAGTGTATATGGCAACTCTCGCAGGCTTTGTCGATACCGTCCTCAGCTTTGAATAGAGCATCTGTGTTTTTAGCTTCGACTGCCTTCATCGCCACGGCCGCAGCGTCCTGAAGCCCCCGCGCCCGACGAATGAAGACGGTGCGATTGTCGTCTATTGCCTTCTGAATTTGCGCCGGCTCAAGCTCAATTCCAGGGTTCTGGGATGTGACATTCGGCGGCGCGACCTTGCGGCCCGGCATGACCAGGAGATTCGGCGCTTCAAGCAGAACAATGAGACGCTCCCGGACCGCCTCCCAGTCCGCATCGGTCTGCGGAGCTTTTTCGCGGATACCGTGCTCGTCCGAAATCTGCTGGACCGATTGGAACACGAACTCTCCGCTGGGATCCACCATGGAATCCATAATGTCTTTGATATAGGCGGGCCTCAACAGGTGCGGCGCCTGCGGCGACTTCCGGCAGCCCGTTCCAAGAAAGGCCAAAGTTGCCACTAGAACCCAATAATATGGCTTCATGATTTTCGTTCTCCATGCTGGTGATCTCCATCCCAGAACTTTTATATTAGCCTCGGAAATACTCCTCTCCATCGATAACGTGTTGGCGTTTCGCCTCGCATTAGGGATGCAATATCCTTTGCTCGCGTCTGACCAGGATGGCAGAAACAGCCCATATTTCGGTGTTCGATAGCGGATTAAGTGGACTGTTCCGTTTTGCCAACGCGAATTTTTCAGGCAAAGGTGACCAGAGTGCCTCATTTTGCGCCGCTGGCATTATTAATTTTCCTTAATTAATTTCCTGTTGACATTAACTTTTGGGGAGCGTATCCCCGGTCGGGGTCAGTATTAATTTTTGCGCGTAAAGAGGGCCCCGGACAGAAAAGATGAGTCCAAGTGCTCTCCGAGTTTCGCAACCGTCATATGATCCCGCGCGTCTATCGCAGAGGGGGAACATAATGAAGAGTAGGCTGCTTGTAATTCTGTTTGCCTTCGTGGTCGTGAGCGCTCTTACCTGGATGTCTCCTATCTCAGCAGCACAGAACCAGCAAAGTGCGCAGCAACAAGATCCCAAGGCGCAGCAGCGGTGCGTGGAGGCGCAGGGGGCGCGAGGACAATTTCAATTTCGCCGTGGCGCCTTTTCCGGACCACATGGAGAATTTACAAACGTCATCGGACCGCTCAGCATATGTACTCCAACTTTCGATGGCCCGCCGAAAGGAATGAAGGCATTGCCAATCGACTTGTTTACATCGAAGAACTTCTATCTGGATCGCAAGGACTGGTCAGACCCGCGCTATTTCCGGTGCAACACACCCCGCCAGCTAACAGATATGTGGACTGCGCGCCGTTTTGGTCCCGGGAAAGTACCAGAATCGGCTGCTTGGGGCGACTGCAAGTGGGATATCCCGCGAGATCAGCTTGTGAGCCATTACCCGTACAAGACAGCCAAGGAGCAGTACGATACCTTGCTGGCGGCCGCAAAGGCGAAGGGTGGCCCCACCGTCTATACGAAGGCGACGACCCCGGACTGGGACGGATGGTATACGCGGGATATGCAATCGGATACTCAAGCCGAGTGGATTTGGGGGACCGTTACCCAAGTTCCTACCATTCTTTCTTTACTTACTCCGGAGTATCAAGGCCGCATGGTTCAAGATAACTATCACGAAGCCGTGGACAACGCGCCCCAATGGGAAGCCTCTTTCTGCTGGCCGGAAGGTTTCCTGCGCTGGTGGGCCCAGGCTTCGCGAGGCGGAGATTTCCAGCTCACGATTACTCCTTGGAGTGCCGAGTTCTTATCTGGCATCGCCGCTAACTTCCTGCGCCAGGTTTGGATCGGAAGGCAACCTGTGCAGCAGGTCCAGCAGTGGTACGGTGAGACGGTTGGATTCTGGGACGGAACAACTCTGGTTACGTGGACTTCTCGTGTTCAAGCCTGGAATCTTTCGCACTCCATGTTTGAAAATAGCGACAAGATGGAGACGGTAGAAATCTGGAAGCCCGTAAACGACGCCAGTGGGAAGTACGTGGGACTCGATCAGGAGACCATATTTTATGATCCTGAAGCGTTTGTCCAACCGCTGCGTGCCACTTATCGTTATCGTCGGATAGCACTGTTAGACTCTCCGACCATGCGATACACGTATATTGAGTGCCTGAGCAACATCAAGGACATAGATGGCAGGGCGACTCAGCTTACCTCCGACGACCCTGACTATGTGGACTATTACGGCCGGCCGTGGGCCCAGGATTGGGTGAAGTATTTCGAGAAAGGCTGGAAGGATACGCCGAACGAAAATCCCGTGCCCGATGACATTCTTAATATGCTGAACAAGAATAAGAAATAAGACTTGAGCGGCCGCGCAAGCATAATCGATAGCTTTGAGGCCGCCACCCAAAACGGAGAGCGTAAAGATGAAAAAACCAATGACCACAAGCTGGGTGATTGCAGCATGCGTTGCATTTCTATCGTTGGGTATCTACGCCGAGTCGGCGCTCGCGCATCACTCGTTCGCCATGTACGATCAGACCAAAATGCTAGTGCTAACCGGCGTAGCCCACCAGTTCATCGCTCAGGCGAATCATGCTGAGCTGCACTTCTATTTGATCGGGCCGGACGGCAAACTCGAGAAAGACAAGAACGGGCAGCTGATCGATTGGGGCGTCGAGATGGCGGGTGCGGCGGCGGTCGCGCAGCAAGGCATTACAGCGGAGTCGTTCAAGGCGGGTACGATATTCACCGTGCATATGAATCCCCTGCGGACCGGCGGCAATTTCGGATCCCGAGTCGGTCCGATCTACAAATGCCCTTGGAGAACGCCCCCGGCTGCAGGTAAGACCTGTGACACCGTAGCTGGCATGACAACTATCAGTGGAAGGTTCTAAACTCAATATTCGTCCATGGACCGCGGCGCGGGGGTGTCGCGCCGCCGCAGGGTAGCAAACCGAAACATATAGCTCCGTAAAAGGGGATGAAAGGAGGGTTGAAGTGAATCGATTTGCTCAGTGGTTGACTAAAGCACCCCTTAGCCACACCTTCCGAGTCCACGAGAGTTGGCTTATCCCCGGTGTTCAATCAATTCACATTATTGGCGTCGCAGTCATAATCGGGTCTGTATTCATGATCGTTCTCCGCATTCTAGGATGGGCAGGGACGGATCAAACGCTGCGCCAGACCACAGACCGATTCGGTCCGTGGTTAGTGGGAGGATTGTGCCTGCAACTGGTAACAGGGCTCGTAATGATAATCGCGGAGCCCGCGCGTGAACTGGTGAACTTCTCGTTTTGGACGAAAATGGTTTTCGTGGCCCTGGCTACAATGCTTTCCGCCGTTTTTCTGGTCAACGTTCCGAAACACGAGTGGCAGTGGGAAACGCTGGTCAACCGCAGATCCATTAAGTCGCTAGCGATACTGACATTCCTGATTTTCCTGTTCATCATTGTGCTCGGACGCCTGATCGCTTACGACCATATCTGGGGTTCTTGGTCACCGGCGACACAAGAATATTGATGATTCTGGAACAGAGCCCCGATGCTGATTGACGCGTTCCTCAAGGTGATCGAAGCCTCTCGCTTCGCCACTACCATTCGCGATTCGATCTGGATGTTTCCCATAATCGAATCGATTCACGTTATCAGCTTCACTTTGGTTGTCGGCACGATTGCGGTCATCGACCTCCGCTTGTTGGGACTTGCCTCGACCCAGAGATCGTTCCAGCGGATGGCCTCTGACATCCTGAAGTGGACGTGGGCCGCTTTTGCCTTAACTGTGGCGACCGGACTAACGATGTTCAGTACAAATGCCCGAATCTATTATCACAATCCATTTTTCAGGACCAAGATGCTGTTGCTTGTACTCGCCGGCGTGAACATGCTTTTTTTCGAGATGACCGCAGGCCGAACGGTTTCTCAGTGGGACAAGGCTCGGTCGGCACCTCGTGCGGGCAAAGCCGTGGCGGTGCTGTCGCTCACGTTATGGATCGGCGTGATATTTATGGGTCGCATAATTGGTTTCACAACCCACCCGGGGAAAGTGCTGCCGCCACCGCCCGGCGTCAATTTTGACAATTTTCTCCAGCCGGTGCCGAGCGGTAACAGTGGCGCAACACCGGCCACGCCTCCAGCTAATCCGGATAAGAAATGAGCCGACGCGCCGTGTGCGCTGCATCCAGTCGTTTATCAGGCCCTAGATAACTGCAACGCGTGTGACCGAGGCGGGTATAACGGCGGCGGCGTAGGCTTCCTAGTTGTGCGCGGCCTTGAACGCAAATGAAATGGATTTTGCTTGTTTGGCGGCCAGCGTGACGCTTTGGCCCTGCGTGCCGTACTTTTCTTGCCATGCTTCAATCGTGTACGTGCCCGGCGGGAGATTCTTCAATTCGAATGTACCCTTCTTCGACGTGACGTCGAAATATGGATGTGAGAAGGCGAAAACATAGGCGCACATCCATGGATGAATATTACACAGCACCTTCATGGCGAGCTCCGGATGATCAAACGAGGTTTCGATCGGCGTCGAGCCGATCGGCTGCGATTTATTCCAGGGAAGGTTCTGGCGCGGCAGCATGAGGACGTTGTGCAAAACGGGATCTGTGTTCGTCACGCTGAGCTTCTGGCCCACCATGAGGCCCTGGACGTGGGGTTCGTACATACAGCCTCGCTGATCGATTCGGGCTGGCACCGCCGGAACGGCAAAGCGATAATTCTCGAGTCCGGATTTCACGTAGACGATGACATCGGCGAGCGCGCCGTGATTCCCGGTGACGACTTCGGGATAGATCAACGGCGAGGAATGCAACTTCGCGCACGCCGGCGAGCCACTCAGCATAATCTCATGCGGTGCCGGCGGAGTTCCTTCCAGAGTGACCGTGCCGGTAATCATTCCGACGGTGGCGGGATCGACGACCTTTGTCGGCGCGGATTGCTGCGCAGCAGCGGGTGAAGACTGCTGCGTTGTAACGGACTCTTTTCCCCCGCAGCCGGCGAGAACCAGGGCCAGCGCCACGCCAGCTGCGTGGCAGCGAATTGCGAACCACCCGCCACGACAACCCGTGGATTGACCCATGAAAGATTAGATTGTAGAACCGTTCAGAAAGTCGCCTTCAGGCCCAACTGCACTTCCCGAGCGCCGCCGGTCCCGTTGACCGGGTTGGCGTCATTCGGCTGCCCGCCAGATACTCCGAACAAGAACGGGACGTTCACAATGCCACCCGTGAACCCAAGATTGTAGGGATGGCTGTTGAGGACGTTGAATGCCGAGATGCTGAACTCCAGCCCGAGCCGCTCATGCACTTTAAACGCCTTATGGACCGACAAGTCCCACTCGTGGAATCCCGGGCCGAGAAGCTCACCGGTCTTCATGTTGCCGAAGGTCCCCTGAGCCGGCGGAATGATCACCGACTTGCCGTTCGTGGACATGTAGCATCCGGTTGACATCAGGGAAGCCAGTCCGCTCGAGGATCCCGGAATCTGGGCGTTCATGGCAGCGTTTACCGGCTCCGCATTGGCCGCATTTATGCAAGCTGCTGGCAGGGTCGGGTCGCAACCGAAAAAGCCGAAGCACGGAAGCGGATTCAATCCTCCGAATTTAAAGTTGCTTGCCTTTCCATAGATTGACCATGGTTCGGAAGTGCCACCGAAAAGCCCCCTGTTGTCGTTGACTCCAGCGAAGTCGTGACTGCTATCAAGACCCCTAAAGGGCGCTCCACTTTGCACGTTGATGGCGCTGGAGATCTGCCAACCCTCTAGTATCTCTGCCGGGGACTTGATCCCTGGGATCGAGTAGACGAGCGTAATGCCCAGGTCCTGAGTAGGCGTAAAAAGCCCATAATCACACGATACGCACTGGCTGTTCGTAATGTAAGGGTTATTGCCGCTCTTGTTAGTAGCCAAGTCCCTCGAGAACGTATAGGCCGCATTCAGTGTGAGTCCGTGGAAATTACGCTGAACCAAGGTCACTTGCAGCGCGTTATAGTTGGAAAACCCGGCTGGCCCATAGACAAAAATGCCGTTGAACCATGGGAACTGGTTGAAATAAGGCTGCCGTTGCTGCAGTGGGCCGGTCACAGTTCCGGGGGCACCGCCCAACCCGGGCCCGGCGGCTCCTAGTGGCGCCTGGTTGACATTGATCTCGCTTGGCAGGTTGTACGTGTGCGTGCCCACATAATTCACCGTCAGCGAAGTGCTAGCCCCAAAGGCATGCTGGACTCCCAACGTCCAGGTATACAGTGGGGACCGAGCATTGTCAGTGTTCATCGACAATTGGCCGTTGGGGAGCCTGACTACGGTGCCTCTCGCCTTTAGCGTGCATGGCGAGGGTGTAGTGCCACCCGGCGTCGAGATCAACGGGTTGCCAGTGCCACAGGCCAAGTCAGAGCTCAGACCCGCGGGAAAAACCGGGACGTTGACCGCCCAGTTCAATGCCGGACCCGGGATGGAAGGCACGCCCGTTCTCACGGCCTGAGGATTCGTTGACCCGGGAAACACCAAACCGCTGTCATTATAGAGGGCGAACCCCGTGGGAGTGGTGTTGAGGCCCGCGCCGAAACTCGCCGCGACCAAGTCGTCTATCTGGGGCGTATCGTAACTGATGCCCATGCCTGCCCGCAGCACCGTTGTTCCTTTGCCCGTCATATCCCACGCGACCCCCGCTCGTGGGGCAAAAGCGAGGTGATCGGCCTTATAAAGAGGGGTCCCATTCTGCTGCACCATGCCTGTGGGCGAAAACGCATCGAAGTTGCCGGCGCTGTTATTGTCCACTAGAATCGCAGGCTCCAATTCATAGCGAAGGCCCAGGTCCATGGTGACTCGCGAGCTTACCCGGAAGTTGTCCTCAAAGTAGAGCGCCTCCCGGTTGAAGCCCAGACTAGTAAGTTCTTGCTGGGGGTTGACCAGGATTTGATTGGCTGCGCCAAGTTTTCCAGCAAGAAAGTCCTGCAGATCCGTGGAGCCTGGAAACGCGTTATTCCCATCGAAGTTCAAAACGCCGTCAAGAAAGCCCGGTGCGCCAAGTCCCCGGAATCTGCTGTGGTGGAACTCGAAGCCGAACTTGAAGTTGTGACTGCCATGTGTATACGAAACGTTGTCGTATGCCGTATAGGTGTACTGAAACACTCCCTGGTCGTTCAGGAAGAAACCCGCGCCAAAGCTGGGATAGCCTGACTGGGTAAAATTCGTAACGGGGAATCCGCAGAATGGAGACGGAGGATTCGCTCCGGAAATGAAGCCAAGAGCCTTATAATCCGGCTGGCCTACATTCCCACCGCATTCCGCGTTACCATCCGCCAGATTGTACCGGTTGTAGCCAAACCTGACGTCGTTCACCCAGTTCGAACTCGGCGTATAGATCCAGACGGCGCGCATCATTTGCGTGCGGCTGGCATTCAGGTTGTCCCAGAACGACGGAGCGCCGACGTTCGGGACGGTGGTTATGGCCTGGCCAAAAAAATACTCGCCGTTAATCGAGTTCGAGTTGTTGAGATGATAATCGACCCTTCCTATCACGTTGTTCGAGTGGCCAGTGAAAGTCCCCGGGACGCCGACGCCGGACGTCGTGAGTCCGTTGTATGTGAATACGCCCTTCGTCCCGCAAGTGGCTCCTCCGCCCGCGACGGTGCAGTCCGCGAGATTTAGGCTCAGTGGGCTCGGCGCAACGCCGTTGGCAAGCAGGCCGTCGATCGCGAGGGGCACGCTATTGTTGGGATTATCCACTGCCCCGCCATTGACGGTTGGCAGGGTTACGGAGCCGGCAGTTCCAACGGTGTAGCGCATTCCGTCGAAGGCCGCGAAGTAAAACAACTTATCTTTCTTGATGGGTCCGCCAAATGACCCTCCGAACTGTTTGAAATCGTCGCTCTGCTTTGCTGTGGTAGCGCCTAGGTATGGGTCCTTCGCATCCAAGTTATTGTTGCGGGCATAGATGTAGGCACTGCCGTGGACGGTATTCGTTCCCGATTTCAGTCCGACGTTGACCACAGCGCCCTGAAACCACCCAAACTCCGCCGGAGGATTGGTCATCACGTTCACTTCCTCAACGGCGTCTTGGGGCAGGATCGTCAGTTCGTCGCTACTAGTGGCCGCGCCGATTAGGGGTCCGGAGTTCACGAAGATGTTGGTATTTTCCACGCCGTCGAGCAAAAAGTAATTGCCCTGGCCGCCAGCGCCGTTCGTCTGGTAGTTCGGCGAATTTCCACCCGGGTTTCCATGGACGCCGGGCTGGAAGTCCAGCACTTTCGTGTACAGATGGCCGTTGACTGGCAACTCGCTGAGCTGGTCGCTTTCTACCGTGCTGGATAGCACCTCGTTACTGGTGTTTATGAGCGGCACGGCCTCCGTCACCGTCACCGTCTGAGTTTGAGCGCCCGGCTGCATGGTTAGGTCCACGCGGACAGCTTGACCAACTCCCACCGAGATGCCCGTGCGGTTCATCGCCTGGAAGCCCGCGAACTCCGCGCGCACAGAGTACGTGCCAGGGGTAAGACCGGGAGCCGAATATTGACCGGCCGTATCCGTAGTCAAAGTCCTCGAGACACCCCGTTCCACGTCCGTGACGGTCACGGTCGCGCCTGAAATGACGGCACCGCTCGTGTCCGTAACGGCTCCCGTAATGCTTCCAAGATTGAGTTGTGAAAAAGCAGGGAGACAGAGCAGCAACATTCCCAAGGCAAGCCCTAACGCTTGAAATGCCCTATTGGCATTAAGACACTGCGAACGAGCAACCGATAAAAACGTGTCCATCATCACCCCCCAAGACGTCTTCACAAAACTTTAGCGGCGCCAAGGCCGAGAAACGCGAAGTCAAGAGGCGACGTTAAGGCGATGCGCGGCGATCTTTAATAATTCAATCCACCAGTGGATGGTTTACCCACATATCCCTACCGAATCTCTGATGAGTGTGTGCTGGAGATATTGAATCACTCTGAACGGTATCCAACACCCACTCCCTTGGCTCAGTGTGGGCAGAGATTTACGCTCGCGAGATATTGATGTCAAGGACATGAAATTCTTTTAATAATAAAGTTATCTAGCTGGCGCAGTGCACGCGCCATCTCTTAGCGAATAATCAAAAATGTGTTGGACTTTGTCAGGAGAGTGGTTTAGATCACAGGACGTATCAATCGCGGTCTCATTTGCAGACTCATAAGTCAACAATGAAGGGCGGCAACGTTTCAAATTTGAGGAGGCATACAGCGATGGACCGAAGGTCTTTTCTCAGCTATAGCGCGACGGCTACGGCCAGTCTCTTTGCGCGCGGGGCATTCCATCAAGCATGGTCGCAGGACCTCGGGTGTTCCTCACCGAGCGCAGTCGTTCGCACGACTGCGGGACGAGTTCGCGGTATAACGCGCGATAAAGTCAGCGCATTTTTTGGTATTCCCTACGGTGCATCAACCGCCGATGCACGGCGTTTTATGCCGCCATCCAAACCCGACTCTTGGACGGACGTCCGCGATGCTTTGCAGTTTGGTCCCAGGTCGCCTCAAGGACCGTCCGGTTTGATTCCCGAGGTGGCCGCTGTGGATCGGAGAGAACCGTCGGGCGAGGACTGCCTGCGTTTGAACGTGTGGAGCCCTGCTCTAGGGAAAGGCCACAGGCCCGTCATGGTGTGGCTGCATGGCGGCGGGTACTCCCAAGGATCCGGCGCTTTCATAATTTATGACGGAGCGAACTTGGCGTGCCGGCACGATGTCGTAGTCGTCACCGTAAACCATAGGCTCAACGTGTTCGGCTATCTTTATCTCGCCGAGCTCGGCGGGGAGAAATACGCCGACTCGAGCAATGTCGGGATGCTGGACATCGTTGCCGCGCTGGAGTGGGTGCGGGACAACATCTCGGCCTTCGGCGGAGACCCCAGCAACGTCACAATCTTTGGCCAGTCTGGCGGCGGTGGAAAAGTCAGCACACTGATGGCGATGCCGTCGGCCAAAGGGCTATTCCATCGGGCCGTTGTGGAAAGTGCCTCTGCGATCAGGGGTGTGCCGAAAGATGAGGCAACGAAGTCGGCTGAGGCCTATCTCGCGAGACTCGGACTGAAGTCCAATCAGATTGACGAAGTCCAGAAGATGCCCGCGGAGCAACTCGTCGGGGCAATGGGCAGTGGAGGCGCGGCTGGCCCCGGTGGTCTCCGCTTGGCGCCCGTGGTGGATGGTCATTCGCTGCCGAGGAACCCGTTCGATCCTGATGCGCCGGAAATTTCAGCAACCGTTCCGCTCCTGATCGGGTCCGTTGAAACGGAGGTCACCTTCATGCGTGGCACGCCGGTGGATCCAATGGACGACGACGCCCTGCGTATGCACGTCAAACAAGCACTGCGCGGCGCTGACTGATGATTCTGTGGACTCGGCTGATTGATGTTTATCGAAAGGGGCGCCCGAACATCAGCAATACGGATCTCTATTTAATACTTGCATCGGACGCCACGTTCCGTGCAGGTGTGCTAACTGAAGCCGAGCGCAAAGCGGACCAAGGAATGGCGCCGGTCTACATGTATTACTTCACCTGGAAATCACCGGTGAGGGATGGAAAGTTGAGGACGTTCCACACGCTCGAAATCCCGTTCGTCTTCGACAATGTCGACCTGGCGACGGCCATGACTGGTTCCGGCCAGGATCGCTATGCTCTCGAAGACAAAATCAGCAGCGCCTGGGTTGCTTTTGCGCGTACAGGAAATCCAAGCCACAAGGGCTTGCCAAACTGGCCGGCCTTCAATACCAAGCAGCGTGCCACCATGATTCTCAACAACGAGTGCGAAGTCGTGGACGACCCGAACGGCGAGGAACGGCAGGCGCTCGGCGCCATCCGTCACGTTGGAGCGGGAGCATGAGAGTGTGAGGGATAGCGAAAACAGCGAAGTGGAACGAATCACGCCATACCGCGAAGCTTCAGGTGTCAATTGTTATCGGAATAAGTTCTAAATATTTTTCTCGCAACTTCAAAGAACTGACATGCGTCTACGCCAACAAAGGGAGTTACTGTGACGATGAATTATCGAAGCTTGGAAGAAGTGCTACAAACGGCCGAGAGTCCGGTCAAGCTGTTGCGTAATTCTCAGATAGGACCATATGCCTTTCCGGTGGTGCGTTCGGAATTTACGAATTGGAGAGATGAACAGCGTGCATGGAAGGAAAGCTGCGCGCTTTTCGACCAGTCCCACCATATGACCGATCTCTATGTGGATGGTCCTGACGCCCTCAAATTGTTCTCCGATCTCGCTATCAATAGCTTTAAAAATTTCAAAGTTAATCAGGCCAAGCAGTTTGTTGCGTGTAACCATAGCGGCCATGTCATCGGTGACGCGATTCTCTTTTATCTCGACGAAAATAGATTCAACCTCGTCGGGCGTCCGCCCGCTCACAATTGGGTGCAATTTAATTTGGAGACTCGCGGGTACAAGGCGTCAGCAGAGAGGGATGAGCGGTCGGCGGTCAATCAAGGCCACCGAAAGGCTTTCCGATACCAGATTCAAGGCCCGAATGCTCTTCGGGTTATGGAGAAGGTCACGGGAAAGCCTACGCCGGATATCCGGTTCTTCAATATAGGCGTACTCACCATCGCGGGCCGGAGTGTCCGCGCCTTGCGTCATGGGATGGTCGGGCAACCCGGATGGGAATTGTTTGGTCCCTGGGAATATGGCGACGAAGTCCGCAACGCCATCGTTGAAGGCGGCCAAGAATTCGGAATTCGACAAGTAGGCTCTCGAGCTTACCCCACCACCTGCCTCGAATCGGGATGGATCCCATCTCCCCTTCCGGCGATTTATGCGGGCGAAGAGATGAAGGCATATCGGCAGTGGCTGAAGGCGACGAGTTACGAAGCCACGGCCTCACTCGGAGGCAGCTTTTATTCGAACGATATCACCGACTATTATCTGACTCCCTACGACCTTGGCTACGGGCCTTTCGTCAAATTCGACCACGACTTCATTGGAAAAGAAGCGCTAGAAAAAATGGCAACCAGCCAGAAGCGGACGAAAGTAACGCTGGTGTGGAACAAGGACGATATTAAACGCGTTACCGGTTCTTTATACGAGGGTGGTGATATTTTAAAATACATAGATACTCCCCTGGCGAACTATTCCACGCTTCCATTCGATAAAGTTTTGAAAAACGGGAAAACCATCGGCGTATCCACCTACACCGGCTACACCTATAATGAACGCGCGATGATCTCGCTGGGCGTTGTGGATAACCAGCACAGCCAGGTGGGTACCGACGTAACGGTCGTCTGGGGCGAAGAAGATCGCGGGTCGCCGAAACCCACGGTCGAGCGCCACAGGCAAGCTGAAATCCGCGCAACTGTTGCCGCTGTCCCTTACGCCGAAGTTGCACGCGTCGCCTATCGGCCCCACTGAGCCGACATTCGTTAGGAGAGAATTCGATGGCATACATATTTAATGAAAACGATCTGCCAAAGCTCATCTCCGTGGTGCCAGGCCGCGAGCGCACGTTTTTCGTCAATAAAGAGCTCACTAAAATCGACGATATGTTGGCCGGCATCATGCACTACGTGAAGGGCGCTTCCTCGCCCTACCATCTGCATAAGAATTGCGAACATTTTTATTTCATCATGGAAGGGCAAGGCACCGTCGAATCGGAGGACGGAACGCGCGACGTAGGCCCGGGCGAATTAGTTTTCATTCCCGCTGAGGCGAAGCATCGCCTGCGAGCCTCCAAAACACCGTTGTTCTATTTCGAGTTTCAAGCGCCGAACCGCTTCGTCACCACGATTCTGGACGGGACGCCCGACGACCTTCGCTGGAACCGCGTCGAGGGCGGCGTCTGGGTTCAGACCTAAGGCCACGGTCGGACCAAAGGAGAGTTCATGCTGACTTTCATCGATACGAATAAGCTTCCCCGCAAGAAAACAGCTCAGGGTGAAGTCGCCGAAATGCTGAACCGGGAACTCTGCGGCGCAAAGAACGTGGTGGCGGCGTTGCGCTGGCTCAAATCCGGAGAAAGCTTCAAGGCAGAGGCTTCGGACAAGCACCAACTGCTCTACCTGATGGAAGGCAGCGGACGCATTCACCTCGACAATAAAGATTATGAAGTCTCAAAAGGCGCCGGTGTTTATCTTGGTCCCTCGGAAAGCGCGACGATCCAGGCCCCGGCGGGAGGCTCGCTGAAGTTGCTGCACCTGGTGGTCCCACAGATTCCGGCGTAGCTCGCGGCGCCAAATCGTCTCCGCCTGTCTGCCCAGACTTACGCGCCGCCATCTTGAATGTGCTTTCTGATCCAGCGTTGCCTCCGGGAGAAAGCGCATTCTATGATGGCGCATGACCACCATCATTCTCCTTTTCATTTCCAACACGTTTATGACCTTCGCGTGGTACGGGCATCTGAAGCATCGCTCGGCCCCGCTATTCGAAGCGATCGTGGTTAGCTGGCTGATCGCGTTCGGCGAATATTGTTTTCAGGTTCCCGCGAACCGGATTGGGTATGGGTTGTTCACCGGATACCAACTGAAGATCATTCAAGAATCCATAACGATCACCGTATTTGTCTTTTTTGCGTATTTTTATTTGGGTGAACGGCTGCGGTGGAATTACGCAGTCTCGTTCCTGCTGATCTTCGGGGCAGTAGTGTTTGCCTTTTGGGGAAAGTTATAGGAGGTCGAATCATTTGTTTCGGAAATTGGCCGTGTAGGCTCCTACCGATGAATTTTGATTTCAATGCGAAGTTCGGGAGGACCTTCGGGGAGAATGGCGGCGCTTTTCGGCATCGCAAGGACCTCAATCGAGTGCATCGGCTCCGGCTCCGCCCACTGAACCTTCCAAACGCCAGGATGAACCGGCTCCTCCTTGCTCGGGATGTCCCTGACGCTTCCGTCAGGACGAAGGTAACGAACATGCGGCGAGCCGCCGCCCGTATCCCAATCGAGAACCAGGCTCGGCCAACGGTGGTGATGCATCGGCACCGTCGAGCCTGGTGGCGGCACGATGACCTCTAGTACGCGAACGAATGCGTTTTCGAAGATAACTTTGTGGCTGTTGGGCGCGGCCTGCACGGCATCGTAGCCTTCGGGGAAACCCGATTTGTCCTGTCCATAGAGGTAAAAGTGCCCGCCCAACACCGCCAGCGCGCCCAGGATCAAGATGCCGAAAAACCTCAAGTTCCGGCCGTGGAGAGTGCTCCTTGATTGACTCATCAGTTCGTCGCGGGAGCGGGAAATTGCACCTTCGGCACTGCCCGCGATGCTTCCGGCGCGGCGAAATAGGCGTCGTTGCGCTTGTAGCCAGCCCATCCCGCGAAGATGTTGTTCGGGAAGAGGCCGATGAAGGTGTTGTAACTCTGAATCGCATCGTCGTAACGCCTGCGCTCCACTGCGATGCGGTTCTCAGTGCCGGCTAATTCGTCCTGCAATTGCAGGAAGTTCTGGTTGGATCTCAATTGGGGATAATTCTCGGCCAGGGCCAGAACCTTCACCTCCGCACCGTAAAGCTGATTACTCGCCGCGATCTTGTCGGTAGGAGTTTGCGCGCTCATATATTGCGTGCGGGCTTTGGCGACGTCATCGAACACCTGCGTCTCGTGTGCGGCGAATCCCTTAACTGTTTCGACGAGATTCGGAATCAAGTCTGATCGCCGCTCGAGCACGACGTCAACCTGCGCCCAGTCGGATTTCACTGTCTCATTGAGCGTCACCATTTGGTTGCGCCGCGAAACATACATCCCGCCACAAATCAGCACGATCACCACCAATACCACGATCACAATAAGCGCCTGCTTCATGAGCAGCCTCCCTGCCGTCTAATCGAGATACGCTAGAAACCCCTAGGAAGTTTCGAGCCGCCGGTCTACTTCGTTGGTCACTACCTCCACGAATTCCAGATAAGTCTGCAGGGTCGGCTCGATGTCGATGTCTTTCTCTTTGCGCTTCCCTTCCCTGAAATCCAGAATGCTCTGAAAGCCAGAGGCATCCGCGCCTGCGGCTTTTGCAATGGCCTGCACTGCTTCGCGCTTAGTGCCGGGCGCGGGCTGTCCGAGCGCCATCAGCGCGTGGCGAAACAGTACGCAAAACGCCGCCACGGAATCGAGCATGATTTTCAACTGAATCTTTTTCTTGTGTGGCGCCGCAAGAATCGCTTGGCGCAAACGCAGCCAATTCGTCCGCAGCTCGCGTTCCACTTGCAGCCTGTGCAAACCCAACGGAACATTCAGATTTTCCAGAAAATCCTCGCCGTGGAGCATCCGGTGATGATTTTTCATGTCCAGCAGTTCAATCGCGAAAACGTCCGCCGAACGCCGGAGTTCGTCCAAAGTAAAAATCAGCGGCGCCGGATTGCCTTCGCGCATCCACGATTCCGCAACGGGATGAAGTTTTTCCAAATCGCCGGCGCCCGCTCGCTCCACAATGCAGAGCACATTCAAATCCGAGTGATGCTCGATAAACTCGCCCGTCACGGCCGAGCCATACAGCACCACGGCTTTTAGATTCTCGCCCGCGGCGGACTTCAGCCGGCCAACCAGACCGCTCAGTTTTGTTTCCATCTTTGAAGCCTCGAAAAAGAGCCGGTTGAGCTCAGGGCAATCCGGCGCTGCCACACATTACCAGCTTCCGCTCGCACCGCCACCGCCAAATCCTCCGCCACCGAATCCGCCAAATCCACCGCCTCCTCCGCCGCCACCGCCAAAGCCGCCACCGAACCCGCCTCCGCGCCCTCCTCCCCGCATCATGCTCGCTCCGATCAGCGGACCAATCCACCAGCCGGAGCCGCGGCCCACCCCGCCACCACCCATTCCGCGGAGGAACAGAAAAAATATAAAGATTGCGAAGAGCAATCCGATGACTTGCCCGGGCCCTGTACCGCCCCGGTTCTGGGGAGGCGCAGGTGGAACAGCCCCGGTAAGCTTGACGCCGCGATCGGCCGCGATTACGTCGGCGACACGCCGCGTTACGAGCAGAATAGAGCCATCGTAATTGCCGGCGCGCAGATACGGTACAATTTCACGTTCGAAGGTGCCTACTTTCCCATCCGGCAGAATAGGCTCAAGCCCGTAGCCAACCTCGATACGGTCGCGGTGGTCGTCAATCGCGAATAGGATCATCACGCCGCGATCGGATTTTTTCGGGCCGATGCCCAACCGGGTCGCCAGGTCGATCGAATAATCTTCGATGGGACGACCGTCAAGCGACTTAACCGTCACCACTGCGATCTGCGCTTGGGCCTTCTGGTCCACTTCCGTGCACAGCGCGGTGAGCTGGTCCTTCGCCGACTGGCTCAAAACGTCCGCCGAATCCAAGACATAGCCCGTGGGCTTGATTTGATCGGGCGACTGAGCGCCCGCGGGTCGTGAGCCAAGGAATCCTAAAGCCAGGACCATCCAAAAGAAGGCGGTGGCGGAAGCACGATGATGACGAAAAGTGATGCGATTGCCCGAATACCCTATGCCTCTGTGGCCAGTTATGCCACACAGCAGCGTTAGCGAAAGCTGAGGGCGCATGAGCGGTTGACGAGCATGGTAGAAGCCGCGACTTCGGGTGTCAACGTAGAACGCGATTTCGCTGCGTGCCGATGCCGGGACGGCCCCAGAAAATTACGTCGAGTTTGCAGCTTTCGTTCCTTCTAGCTGGAAACATTTCGAGGCAAGAAATGGTCGCGTAAGGCCCCTCAAAGCACGCTGAGCCGCCCGGTCAGGCGCTCGACTGCAGGATAGCTACGCTGCTGCGCCCGGCGAGGTGCTAGCCGCGGCACCAATTGTTCGGAGGCAGGGACGATGCTAAAATCCACCTTCCGCTGCCCAGACGCGGTGCGACCGTTAGCCCAGGCTTGCTGCCACGGATCGGGGAAACCGATTGGAAAAGGACGAGTTGGCGCTTGCCGCACGCGATTCGATTGTTTCTGAAACAAATTGTAAGCCGCGCACGTTTCAATAACTTAGCATTCCGCACGGGTGATAGACCTGAACATCTGGAGACGACGAAAATGATGATTGGAAGGCCGATTTATGCGGTGCTGGCGCTCTTACTTATAGCTTCGATGATCATTTCGCCTGTTTACGCCCAAAACCAGCCGGCGCAAGCTCCACAGGGGCAAGCCCAGGCGCCAATTCAGCAAACGCCTCCTCCCGAGTATCAGCCTCCTCAGGTCGCGCCGGGGGCGCCCGCAGCGCCATCCCGGAATTTGGAATTTACCAACGGCCGGGACTACTCCAAGTCCAATTCCTGGTTTCCTAACTTTGTAGCGCCCTATACGCCGATGCATGTTGCGCAGCCCGACCTGACGAACACACCGCGGATCAACCAGCTGATCTCGGATGGCAAGCTGATGTTGAGCCTAGAGGACGCCATCTCGCTGGGACTGGAAAACAATCTCGCCATTGCGGTGGAGCAGTACGTTCCGTGGCTCGATCAAGCGAACCTATTGCTAGCGAAATCGGGCGCGAACGGCAAGACTCAGTTCGATCCGAGTATCACGGGGACTGTGAACCTTGCGCAAACGACTACGCCGATCAACAACCCGTTCTTCGGCGGAACCGGGTCCCTTAGCACCAGCGCGACCCCTATTAAGACGCCGCCTCCAGCCGTTTTCGGGCACACTTTCACGGCAAATGCGCAGTACACGCAAGGGTTTTCAACCGGCACGCAGGCGCAGGTTACCTTTGACAACTCACGCTCAACGAGCAGCATTGGGATCGACCTATTCAACCCGGCGAATCAATCCACTCTGACGATCCAGATTACCCAGCCTCTGCTCAATGGATTTGGCCGACTTGTGAACGATCGCTACATCCTCGAAGGCAAGAACACCATTAAGGTAGGCGAATCGCAGTTCGCGCAACAGGTGATCACTACGGTGACGCAGGTAGCGACGGACTATTGGGAGTTAGTGTACGCGCGCGAAAACGTGAAGGTAGAACAGGTAGCCGTGGCGGCGGACCAGCAGCTCTATGAAAACAACAAAAAGCAGCTAGAGATCGGCACCATGGCGCCGCTGGATGTGATCACGGCGCAATCGCAGTTGGCCACCGATCAGCAAGCCCTGGTGCAAGCGCAGACGACGCAGTTACTCGATGAAACGACATTGCTCGTCGCCATTACGAAGGACCCGCTGGTCGGGCAGCTAAGTGGCATCGAAATCGTTCCGACATCACCGATTTTCAATCCGGCGCCCGTCGATATTTCGCTCAACGACGCGGTGCAGGAAGCGTGGAAAAATCGGCCCGAGCTTCAGCAAGCGGAACTGAACCTCAAGAACGCGGGTATCGAAGTGAAGGCCACGAAGAACGGGTTGTTGCCGACGGTGAACTTGTTTGGTGAATACAGCGCGACGGGCCTTGGCGGAATTGAAAGAAAATCGACGACGACGACCACCGGGCTGACCGCCGATACGGGTGCGCCGATCGTGGACGCCACAGGCGCGCCAGTCCCAGGTCTGTTCGAACCAAGCGCGATCACCGCTCTAGATCTTTTCGCTTTCCCCGGCGGTTACGGAGACGACCTGAATCGGCTGTTCAACGCCAGATATCCGACATTTGAAGGCGGGATCAACTTCACGCTGCCGATTCGCAACCGCGCCGCAGAAGCCGCCAACGCTACGGCGCAGTTGAACCAGAGACAGCAGCTGGTCCAGTACCGGCAAACGCAGAGCACGATCGTGCTGAATGTTCGCCAGACGCTAATTACCCTCGATCAGGACCGCGCCGCGATCGCCGCCGCCGAAGAGGCGCGAACACTTCAGCAGCAAAGCTACGACGACGAAGTGAAAAGGCTTCAGCTCGGAACGTCGACGGCTTTCACGGTAATCCAAAAGCAGCAGCTTCTAACGCAAGCGGAGGGCGTGGAATTGCGCGACCGGATCAACTTGATTGAAGCGGAGTTGAATTTCAATCAGGCCATGGGACGAACGCTGGACGTCCATCACATTATTATGGCCGGCGTCGGACCCGGGTCTCTCTATCACACGCCAAATATTCCGGGCGCGCCCGATGCGGACGGGCTCCAGGCACATAAGTAGGGGCGGAAGTTAGAGGTCAGAGGTCAGAGGTCCGAGGTTACAGGCCAAAGACCAAGAACTTGTGGTGTAAGCTGCGGGTATGGGGAATGAAGAACAGGGGAAACTAATATCTCCCGTGGCCGCCGGTTCCCCGCGCCAACCCTCCGAATCTGAACGCAAATGGGAAGATAAGATCCTCAAACCTGCGCTTGAAAAATCGCCGGAGCGTGCCGGCGAGTTCACTACCGTATCAGGGTACCCAATTCACCGCCTTTACAGCGAGGCGGACCTTACCGATTGCAGTGCCGAGCGCGATCTCGGAGTTCCCGGCGAGCCTCCCTACACGCGTGGCATCCATGCACAGATGTACCGGGCGCGGTTGTGGACCATGCGCCAGTTCGCCGGGTTTGGCACCGCCGAAGACACCAACAGGCGCTTCCGCTATCTCCTCTCGCAGGGACAAACGGGCTTATCCGTGGCCTTTGATCTACCTACGCTGATGGGATACGACTCCGATCATTCAATGGCGGAGGGAGAAGTAGGCAAATGCGGGGTGGCGATCAGTTCGCTGGCAGATATGGAGGCGCTGTTCGATCAGATTCCGCTGGCCGACGTCACGACCTCGATGACCATCAACTCGCCCGCTGCACCGATCTGGGCAATGTATTTGGCGGTGGCAGAAAAGCAGGGTGCTGACTGGAAAAAGCTCTCCGGAACGCTGCAAAACGACATCCTGAAAGAGTACATCGCGCAGAAGGAGTACATCTATCCGCCGGAGCCTTCGATGCGGCTGGTGACGGACACGATTGAATTTGGCGCGAGGCATACGCCCAAATTTAATGCGATTTCGATCAGCGGATACCACATTCGCGAGGCCGGTTCGACGGCGATTCAGGAGTTGGCGTTCACGTTGCGCGACGGAATCGAATATGTGGAAGATTGTCTGCGCAGAGGGCTCGGGATCGACGAGTTTGCGCCGCGGCTTTCGTTCTTTTTCAATGCGCACAACGATTTTTTCGAAGAAATTGCGAAATACAGAGCCGCGCGACGCTTGTGGTATCACGTGATGCGGGAGCGCTTTGGGGCGAAGAACGCGCGTTCGTTGGCGCTGCGCTTTCACGCACAGACGGCAGGATGCTCTCTGACAGCGCAGCAGCCCTACAACAACGTCGCGCGGACCGCCATACAGGCGCTGGCAGCAGTGCTGGGCGGGACGCAGTCCTTGCACACGAACTCGCTGGACGAGGCTTGGGCGTTGCCCACTGAATCCGCGGCAACGATTGCGCTACGAACGCAGCAGATTCTGGCGCACGAAAGCGGCGTGACGAACACAGCCGACCCATTTGGCGGTTCGTATTTTGTGGAATCGCTGACCAACGAAATCGAGCGCGGCGCGCGCGATTACATCGAGAGAATCGACGCGATGGGCGGGATGGTGCGGGCGATCGAGCGCGGCTATCCGCAGAGGGAGATCGCCGATGCGGCTTACCAGTATCAGACGGCGGCGGATCGCAAGGAGAAGATTATCGTTGGCGTGAATGATTATCTTTCAGATGAGAAACCGATCGAGATTTTGCGAATTGACGAGAGCGTGGGGGGGCGTCAGGAGGAGAGGCTTCAACGGCTGCGCGCGTCGCGGTCGAATGAAGAAGTGGGGCGGAAGCTTGCGGCTTTGCGGAAGGCTGCTGGCGACGGTGACAACCTGATGCCCCCTCTGGTGGGAGCGGTAAAGGCCTATGCCACGCTGGGCGAGATCTGCGATGCGCTGCGGAAGGTGTTTGGCGTGTATACGGAGGCGGCGATTACGTAAGAAGGGGTTCAAGGAATCCGGGGCTAAAGCCCCGTTCATTTGCAGCAGTTGTTTCCCCGGCATAAATGCCGGGCTTCCACCGAACTGCTAAAGCAGGATGGTCGTTCCCCAGCATGGATGCCGGGGCTTCCGCCGAACTGCTAAACCGGGGTCGTTCTTCCCCGCATGAATGCCGGGGCTTCCACTGAATCTAAAACCAAATCGGCGCCTTTGCCGCTGGTGCAAGTGGCAGACTGGCAGCCAAGCACGTTTGCCGGGCACAGCATGCTGTGCCCCTACGAGAGACGGTCCCCCGGCATGAGTGCCGGGGCTTCCACCGAACGTTACGCGCACAGGGAAGAGTGGCTGTGCCACGGGCATTTTCTTGACGAAATTAGGGAATCCTGCTAAAAAAGTCGATTCCATGCTGTAGGTTTGGGCGTAACTTCTCGCGATTCACGGCTCCTGTTCCGGGAGCGTTCATCCGGAGGAAAGGGCATTCATTCTGACTGGGAGGGCTACTTTGCGGGTGTGGACCGATAACCGGCCATGATCCATCGCCGCCTTCCAGAGCAACATCCAACCAAATTCCTTATGACAAATATTGATGGAGGGTCACTGATGAGTGATGGACTCGCTCGCGCCGGTTCGGCGGAAAGAGGGCTGCTGGGACGCCTGACGGCAAAGATCGTTGCAGGAGGCGGCGGGCTGATTTCGTTTTTGATGGCTGCGGGCGCGGCGCATGCCCAGGGTGAAAGCGTCGGGGGTGAGGCGAACCTCAAGCTTCCGGACCTTTCGCAGGTGCAATTCCTCGGTGTGGATGGCCATAAATTGCTGCTATGGGGAATTCTTTTCTGCATTTTCGGACTGTGCTTCGGAATGACGATCTACGTGCGATTGAAGAACCTGCCGGTGCACCGGGCGATGCGCGAGATTTCCGAGTTGATCTATGAAACCTGCAAAACATACTTGGTCAAGCAAGGCAAATTCCTTTTTCTGCTGTGGATATTCATCGCAGCGGTGATCATCCTTTACTTCGGAGTGCTGCGCCACTACGAGACGATTCGCGTGGTGATGATCCTATTTTTCAGCGTGGTAGGAATCCTCGGGAGCTACGGCGTGGCGTGGTTCGGCATTCGCGTGAACACATTCGCGAACTCGCGCACGGCGTTTGCGGGACTGCGCGGCAAGCCCTACCCGATTTATCAAATTCCGCTGCGCGCCGGAATGAGCATCGGAATGATGCTGATCAGCGTGGAACTGCTGATGATGCTGATTATTTTGCTGTTTGTGCCGGGCGATTATGCGGGGCCGTGCTTCATCGGGTTCGCAATCGGCGAATCGCTGGGCGCGGCGGCGCTGCGTATCGCCGGCGGCATCTTCACCAAGATCGCGGATATCGGCGCGGACTTGATGAAGATTGTCTTCAAGATCAAAGAGGACGACGCGCGGAATCCCGGCGTGATCGCGGACTGCACCGGCGACAACGCGGGCGATTCAGTTGGACCCAGCGCGGACGGGTTCGAAACATACGGCGTGACCGGCGTGGCGCTGATTACGTTCATTTTGCTCGGCGTGGCGAATCCGGTGGTGCAGGTTCAACTGCTGGTATGGATCTTCGTGATGCGCATAGCCATGCTGGTGGCCGCGGCCGCGGCGTACTTCATAAACGCGGCCATCGCCAAATCGCGATTCGCCAACGTGGACAAGATGAACTTCGAGTCGCCATTGACGTCGCTGGTGTGGATCACGTCGATCGTCTCGATTGCGTTGACGTATCTGATTTCCTACTTTGTAATTCCGGAACTGAGCGGCGATCCGACACAATGGTGGAAGCTGGCGACGATTATTTCCTGCGGCACGCTGGCGGGCGCGATTATTCCGGAGCTCGTGAAAGTGTTTACTTCGACGGAATCGCGGCATGTCCGCGAGGTCGTGAGCTCGGCGCAGGAAGGCGGCGCGTCACTCGGAATTTTGTCCGGATTCGTGGCGGGAAATTTTTCAGCGTATTACCTTGGGCTGACCATGGTCGTGCTGATGGCCGTTGGGTATCTCTTCAGCCTGGGCGGATTGAGCGCCATGATGATTGCCGCGCCGGTATTTGCGTTTGGGCTGGTGGCGTTCGGGTTTCTGGGAATGGGGCCGGTGACGATTGCAGTGGATTCATACGGGCCCGTTACGGACAACGCCCAATCTGTGTACGAGCTGTCGCTGATTGAGAAGGTGCCGAACATCGAGGCCGAGCTGAAGCGCGAATTCAACATCGACGTCCGCTTCGATCGCGCCAAGGAAATGCTGGAGGAAAATGACGGCGCGGGAAATACCTTCAAGGCGACTGCCAAGCCGGTGCTGATCGGCACGGCAGTGGTGGGAGCGACGACCATGATTTTCTCGATCATCATGGCGCTCACGAACGGGCTAACGACCAATGTGGATAAGCTCTCTCTGCTGCATGCGCCCTTCGTGCTGGGCCTGATCACCGGGGGCGCGGTGATCTTCTGGTTCGTGGGCGCTTCGACGCAGGCGGTGACGACGGGCGCTTACCGGGCGGTCGAGTTCATCAAGGCAAATATCAAACTGGAAGGCATCGAAAAGGCGTCGGTGGCCGATAGCAAGAAAGTAGTGGCCATCTGCACGCAGTACGCGCAGCGCGGAATGCTGAACATTTTCATCGCGGTGTTTTTCGCGGCGCTAGCATTCGCGTTCGTGGAGCCGTTCTTTTTTATCGGCTACCTGATTTCGATCGCAATATTCGGCCTGTATGAAGCTATTTTCATGGCCAATGCGGGCGGCGCTTGGGATAACGCCAAGAAAATTGTCGAGGTCGAGCTGAAACAAAAAGGCACGCCTCTGCATGACGCGACGGTCGTGGGCGACACGGTCGGCGACCCATTCAAGGATACGTCTTCAGTGGCGTTGAATCCGGTGATCAAGTTCACGACGCTCTTTGGGCTGCTTGCCGTGGAACTTGCGGTGGATTTGGGCGGCAGGCAACCGCTGCTGACGCACATTCTGGCCGCGGTGTTCTTTCTCGTGTCGTTCTTCTTCGTGTACCAATCGTTTTACGGGATGCGGATCAAGGCTGGAAAATAGCAGTTGCCAATCCGGGACGCGAGGCGGCTCACGTATGAATCGCAGCCGTCAAATGGGCCAAACGGCCTCACCTTGTAAAACCGAGGTGAGCTACATGGATCAAGCTACGATTTGATCAGGCCGAGAAATTGGCGCGGATCGTTGGCGAAACCGGGAAATACCGCATTCAAGTTGGCTCCGCCGAGGTGTTTGGCCATAATTTCGCCGAGGACGCTGCGGTAATCGGTCGTGACCGCGAGGTCGCGGCCGTCGTGAAGCTGGCCATCGTTCATTCCAGGCCAGCGCGAGTAAACTTTCCCGCCTTTAATATCTCCACCCATCAAAAACATGCAATTGGCGTGGCCGTGGTCGGTGCCGCGATTGCCGTTTTCGTGCGCGGTGCGCCCGAATTCGGACATGCTGACGAACACGACCTCGCCCATGCGGTCACCCATATCCTGGTGAAACGCGGCAATTCCCTGCCCCAAATCGCGCAGCAGATTCGAGAGGCGGCCATCGACGCCGCCTTCGTTGACGTGATGGTCCCAACCGCCGCTATCGAGAAAGGCGACTTCGAGGCCAACGTCCGCCTTGAAAAGCTCCGCAATTTCCTGAAGGCTTTTTCCGAAACGGCCGGGAGGATACTGCGCTCCATTTTCGGGCTGGTAGGAATCAGGATTGATTTTCTTGAGCTGGTCGACGGCCTCGAAGGTTTCCTGGCCCACGCCGCGGAGAGCTTGGTCGACTGTTTGCGCGTACATGGCTTCGAAACCGCCTTCGACGGTCTGCTGCGGGCCGTAAAGCTTGAATTGGTCCAGGTCGGAGACGGCAACGGCGGGCGCACTGCCTGAGAGCGTGCGCGGCAGATACGGTCCGAAGGCGACAGCGCGGAATGGAGAGGCGTGGTCTTCCGGCGCGGCTTGCAGCGCGCGATTCAGCCAGCCATCTTCCGTGGATTTCACGCCGGGCGTTCCCGATTCCATGAAATCCTGCGCGTCGAAATGCGAGCGCGTGGGATCAGGAGAACCTACTGCATGCACGACCGCAAGCTGGCCACTCTGAAATAGCGGTTGCAAGGGCTGCAAGCTGGGATGCAGGCCGAAGAAGCCGTCGAGATCGATGACCGCATCGGAGGTGCCGCGGCTGGGTGCGGGAATAGCAATCGTGGGGCGCAACTGGTAATAGTTCGGCTCCGCGAAGGGCACGACCACGTTGAGTCCGTCCATAGCACCGCGCTGGAAGAGCACGACCATTTTCTTTTTGCCTGGCCCAGCGGTAGCGGCCACGGCGCGCTGCAGAAAAGATGGCAGCGAAGCCATCCCGAGCATGGCGATGCCGCCGCTCTTCAGGAAATAACGACGGGAGATAGCCATTTCTATTCTCCTTACGAAGGTGAAGCCGGGCCGGCCGTTAGCGCCGCTGAAATTCCGGCGTGCCCAGGACAAGCCCCGATAGCAACCCTTCGTTCACCTGCTTGACGGGATCGTCGAGGCGCGCCTGCAAAATTTGCGGATCGTTCAAGCGGCCTTCGAGCGTTTGCCGCGCTTGCGGGTCGATCTGACCACCGAGAAAAAGATCAATCGAGCGAGTGAGCGCCATTTCGGGATCGCGCAACGCTTCGTCGCCGAACATCGGAGCCAAATCGACGCTTGTGCCCGCCAAATGTCCACTCGCGAAGGCCAACGAAAAATTGAGGCGATTTAACAGCGCGCCCGTATTCACCCATGCTTGCGACTTATCCGAATAACCAGTGGGCGGCTGGCAAAGGAACAGCGGCTCTCCCATGCGGCCGACCCACATGACGAGAGGCAGCGAAACTTGGACATCCGCGTTCAGAGCCCGGGAAGTACTGGCGACGAGTTCGAACGGTGTCTTAATTTTGGCGCCATATGCTTCCTTGGACCAAAACTCTGGCGAGTAAATCATGGTTTTCAGGACGGCGCGAATATCGCCGCCCGATTTCTCGTAGGTGCCGGCCATGCGATCGACGAGAGTTTGCGGCGGGTTATCTGAGACGAAATGGCGCGCGAGTTCCGTGGAGATAAATTTCGCGGTGTGCGGATCGTTCGCCAGCATTTCGAGCGCCTCTTCGCCGTCTTTTTCGCCACCCGAGTTAAAAGTGTGGCCCATCACAACTTTTTTGCCTTCGGCATGAAATTCGGGCTTGAAGACGAAGTCAGGATTACGGCGGGGCTGGCTGACGGACCAGCCAGTGAGGCAGCGCGCCATTTCGATCACGTCCTGCTGCGTGTAGCCGGCGTCCACACCGACGGTGTGAAGTTCCATCACTTCGCGACCATAATTTTCGTTGAGGCCACGGTCCTGATTTTTCCCTTGCGCGGGCGCGCCCGCAGCTCCGGGGAAAGGGAAATCGCTTCCGAACCGACCTTGGAAGCGAGCGCGGCGCATGGCGATTTCCTCTTGATGGTGCTGAAATGCGGCGGGATCGACGCTCAGCCAGTTATCGAGGAAAAAAAGCATTGCAGGACTCTTGGCCGTGGCGACCAGCAAATCTTGAAACTTACCCATGGTGTTGGGGCGGATGGTATCGCGCACGTACGATGTGAGCAGCCAGCGATCCGCACCCTTGTTGGCGAAAACATTGAAGTGATTGAACCAGAAATCTTCCATGACCGCTTCGAGCTGACGATTGCTATAAACGGCGCGGTCGAGCTTGCCCATGGAGAGTTCGGCGATGACTCGGCCGGGGCCTTGAATCTTCGCAAGGCTTGCTTGAGCCCGATCCATGTTGTCATCGCCCGTGTCCATAACTTGGGCCATCGCCGTTTTGCGCTTTTGCTGCAATTCCTGCCGATATTGTTCCTTGGTGTCACCGGCTGCCTTGGCGGCTTGACTCGGAGGGGGAAACTCAGCAAGAAGGTCCGTGGAAGACATCGTAAGAGTTGGATATTTTTCGAGGCGCTTTTCCAACGCGGAATCGTCGATGGAATCGGGGTGAAGCTGCTGGTCGATCCATTTCTCGAGGCCCATCTGGCGGATGCGATCGATATCTCCCGGACGGGGACCGTACGCTAAGCGATTGAGCGCGTGAAGGATTGCTTGATCTTCGGTTAACTCGGTGATCGGAAGATGGCCTTTGAATTTGCCGCTAACCGCCGCGGGCGGCTTGGAATGCTTCTCGGCGCTGGCTCCGGGCGCGGCGGCCGCGCCAAGATTACCAAGCAGCATGGCGGTGACAATAGCCACAACAATCGTTGCAGCGGCGTCAAGGCGACCATGCCTCCAGCGAGATCCTCTTTGGGGCGCTAAGCGCTCTTGCCAATTCTCCGCGAAGAAAGATTCCTTATTCGATTTCATGGCTCGCAGTGATGTTAAACCCTGGCAGGCCGAGAAAGTTGCACTGAGCGGGGTTATGCGTATAGGTGGTTAAGACTTAGTACGAGAGGCGTTGTGGCTATTCGCGACGAGCGGCGCGAAAACCGTCGAGCGTCCAGGAATCCTGGGTCTCGTCGTGGCGGAGGACATAATAATTGCCGTCATCAGCGCGAACACGAAAATAGCTGGCCCCTGGAGAAAACCACCGGCCATCAAGCTCGTCCACCAAAAACTCACGGCCGCGAATGACGAAGCGAAGCGGCTGCTCCTCAGGACGGTACCCGGCATAGCATTCCACGCGAATCTCGTTCATCGCGCCTCCGCCGGCTGGGTTTGCCGCAAAGGGTGAGCCACCGGCTTAGTTTAGCACCCGGGACGATCGCCGCAATCTTTCCACGCGAGTTCATGGGACGAAAAGCGAAAGCTTGTTGGGCGCGGACGCTTCACGCATCTCGGCATTATAGGCGGCGCCTAGAAGAACGATGACGGCTGTCAAAAACATCCAAACCAGCAGACCGATGGCAGACGCGAGACCCCGATAGATCACGTCGTATGGCATCTTTCGCACATACCAGCCGAATGAAAGGTCTGTTACCCACCAGAGCACCGTCGAAACGACAGCCCCAGGAAGAAGGGCCCGGTAGCTCGCATGCCCCGGGCGACCGAGCCGGTACAGGGAAACTAAGACAACCATAGCGAGCACGAATATCACGAGCGCGTAACAGGCCCAGTCGATATCCCGAGTGAGACGAGACGATCCCGTTTGGAAAAAGCGCCAGGTGTGGAGCTGTTTCGCGAAGACGGTGAGAATCATTACGATCATCATGGGCACGATCGTCACGCACAAAAGAAGCAGCGCCCGCAACTGGCGTCGCCAGTAGCCTAGCTGGAGGAGGTCGCCTTCGATCACGCGGAAGCCCTCCATATAGCCAATCATCACTTGAGTGCCTGCGATGAGCGTGCCGCTCAGGCCGAGCGCGATCCATCGCCAGGGATGCGCGCTCCCCCGGACAAAGTATTCAACCACCACGCTCGAACTGCCCGGCGGCAAGATCGTAACAAGGCGCGTGGGAATTTCGCTGAGAGCCTCGTGAAAAAATGGAGTTCCGCTGAGCACTCCGAGCAGCAAAAGCAGCAACGGAAAGAAGGCCAGAAACATATTAAAAGCGATGGCTTGGCTGAGGGTCACGCAATTGGGGAAAAGCCGGCCAAACGCGCGCGTCAGATTTAGGAGTATGGCTTGCATCGCTGTTCCGGCGGATTATACGGGAAGGGCGCGAATTGCGGCACTGATTCACGGTTCGTCCGCGCACGCGCATCCTTGTGGGTGTGCACGGGGCAGAGTAAACTGCTGTAAAATCCGAGGTTCCATGCCTGAACGGAAAGAAACAATAAGCCGCAGCGAGGAAGTGATTCGCAAACATCAGGAGTATCTGTGGCCGGCGGTTACCAACTATTACCGGGAGCCGCTGGTGGCGGACCGCGCCTCGATGCAATATTTGTGGGACATCGAAGGCAACCGGTACCTCGATTTTTTCGGCGGAATTCTGACGATTGGCGTCGGGCACTGTAATCCGAAGGTCACGTCGAAGATCAAAGCTCAGGTGGATAAGCTGCAGCACACTTCCACGCTTTTTCCTAACGAAGCGATCGTGGCGCTCGCGGAAAAGCTTGCGGAGATCACGCCGGGGAAACTGCAGAAGAGCTTTTTCACCAACTCGGGTACCGAGGCCAATGAAGCTGCCATCCTTTTGGCGCGCATGGCCGGGCCGAGCTATGACGTCGTTGCGCTACGCCACGCATATGCAGGCTCGTCGTCGCTGGCCAAGGGCGTGACGGCGCAGGCGCCTTGGCGCAAATCCGGTGTTATCAGCGTGGGAGTGGCGCATGCGCTGAGTCCTTATTGCTATCGCTGTCCGCTGAACCTGAAGTATCCGGAATGCGGCGTTGCTTGCGCGAATGACGTGGAGAACGTGATACAGACAAGCACCAGTGGCGCGATTGCCGCGTTTATCGCCGAACCCATTCAGGGCGTGGGCGGATTCATTACGCCGCCGCCCGAATATTTCAAGATCGTCTATCGCATCGTGAAGAATTACGGCGGACTCTTTATTTGCGATGAAGTGCAGACCGGCTTCGGACGCACCGGGAAGAAATGGTTCGGAATCGAACAGTGGGAAGTGACGCCCGACATCATGACCTGCGCGAAAAGCATGGCCAACGGTGTTCCGGTGGGCGCCACGATCACGACCGCAGAGTTGGCGGATAAATTCCAAGGCTTGACGATTTCGACTTTCGGTGGAAACCCGGTGACTTCCGTTGCGGCCCGCGCGGTGATCGAAGTGATTGAAGAGGAAAAACTGCTCGAAAACACGTATGCCGTTGGCGGCTACTTGCGAAAGAAATTGGAGGATCTGAAGGAAAAGTATCTTTTAATCGGCGACGTTCGTGGCATGGGGATGATGCAGGCGCTTGAATTGGTCCGCGACCGGAAAACTAAGGAGCCTGCGCCTGTGGAGACCGCTGAATTGATGGAACGGGCGCGCGCCAATGGCCTCTTGATCGGCAAGGGCGGCCTTTACGGCAACGTGATCCGTTTGGCTCCGCCCATGAATATCTCCCGCTCAGATGTGGACGAAGGCATACGGCTTCTCGATAAGTCCTTCGCCGAAATACCTGCCGCATAGCCGAGAGCGAGTATTTGTCGAATGTTCGTCGGGCAGCCGCCCGGCGGACCGTGCCTCTACCAAAGCGGGCCACGACCGCTGGCTCTGATGTATTCTGCTGTTGATGAAACTTCGGAACGTACACCACTGCCGCAGGATCGCAACCCGATTGGCCGTGCGTCTCGCCGCAGGCACGATCGCGCTCGTCTTGCTTCAATTATTTCCTCTCACTGGCTTGATCGCGGGGGCGAATAGCGATTCAAATGCGATCCACTGGGTATCGGTATCCGAGGCTCAAGTTAAACTGGACGATAAAACGCCGCTGGCATGGAACGTCTATCAGCCCGAAAAGAAAAATAAGAAAGATAAGAAGGACTCCAACCTCGTGCTGATTCTGCTCGGGCATCGATATGTTTTGCTGGACACCCGGGCCAGAATTTCTTACGAAGTTCAGGTGAAGGATCTAAAAGCGCAGGGAGCCAATTTCGATAGCGGCAATCTCGTTGAGCAATCACGCGTGATTCCAAGCTCGGATTGGTCTTCCCGGGACGTGGGGCCTGCCGAAATTATCCAGTTGACACTCGGGGATTACGGCCGAGTGCTGCAAATTTCGCTGCCGCATCCGCCCGATTTGCGCCCGTTCTATTGAGCTGTTTTGGCAGCGCGATGAAACCTTGAACGCAATCCTACGGCTTGCGTATAAGCGGCTTTGAACTCGCGCGGCGCGTTTCCAGGGTGCGCCAAACCATCCACGCGACGGTTGCCACCATGCCGGTCCATCCGATGATCCGCACGGCATGGGCAATGTGCGTGTCCTGATCCAAAAGGCCCACCCTGCCGAGAAGGTAATTCCAGTCGTGGATCACGGTATCGGAATCCCCAACCGTGAGAAGCGGCAATTCCTGCGCTCGCGCATCAGCCATGTATGTGGAAACCGGGAGGAACTGCTCAAAAAAGAAAAACATGCAGAATGCTGTTCCCGGCACTTGCCGCTGAAAAACGAAAAACGCAGCCAGCATAAGCGGGACGCCCAATTGCATCAGCGTGCCCCCCGCCACCATCAGGAATTCGCTTCCGCAAAATCGGAACAGCAAATGCCCGCCCTCATGGACGGGTATGAAAACAAGGTCAATCATCAAAAATGGACCACTCCCGCGCGCAGCTTGCAGCAGGAAGAGCGCATAGAACGCACACGAGAGGCTCAGTACGGCCGGCGAGATGGGCTGCCACGGCTCCTCGACAGGCAAAAGGAATGGCAGACGCTCGGTCAACGTTTCCGGCAGTTGCATGCGACTCTTTTCAAAACGCTGGCGCTGAATTCAGTTCGTCGGTTTGCGTTTCAGACTGCGCTCAGAAATCCAGATTAGCATCGCCGATCAGGTAAACCTTATCGGTGTGAATGCGGCATTTCCAGAAATACACCGGCGGCAGAGATCTTCGCGGAATTGATTAGCGGAGTGAAACGCCGACTACCCAGGGAATTCCGGCTAAACCCGCTCCCAGCGTTACGGTCACAACGTCGCCGCGATTGAATAGATCAAAGTCGCGGCGATCGACGGGGATGCGCTCCAGGCGATGGCCCGGCCGCCAGGATGTGACGACCAAGCGTCGCGAAGGCAGCGCGCCGGACATGGAGAACTTGCCGACGACGCGGGCTTGCTCAACTTGCCACGGTCCACGGTCCATCGCTCCGTTGCCGAGCAAAATGGCGGATAGAATCCATGGCAGCGGCACCAGCCCGTAATAAACTCGCTTGAGCTTCTCCACATCGCCGTGGCGCAAGGCGCGGCGCTCCACCCAAATCGCCAAACCGAGAGTGACGAAGAAGAGCACGCCAACGAAAATCAACACACCATCAAGCTCGAGAGGAGGATAGTGGGCGACAACAGCAACAAATGCCAGCGAGCCGAGCACGAAAACGGCCGTGCGGTTGAGCAGCCTGCTGCGCAACGCCAATTCAGCGGCCACTGAACTCATGCCGCAGGACTCGCACACGTCCCTATCCCGATCCGCGCCGCAATTCAGGCAAGGCGTCATTTGAGTGCGCGCACACTCGCAGGGGGATTGCCGAGACAAACCATATTTTCATCGCGACCGTTGGCGAGAAGCTCGCAGTCAATCGTCTGAGCGCTGCGGACGGCTTCTTCGTAGCTCGAGCCGGCGGCGGTGGCGCAGTGCGTTGCACCCTTGAAAGACACACACACCTCGTATCGCTGGCGCGTTTGCTGGAAGGAGGAGTAGATGAGGACGCCGAAAAGAGCCAGCGCGCCGAGGGCTATGATCCAACGCATCTGATTGGATTTTTTCGCCATGCCTGCCGATGTTACGTTCTAGCTTTTTTCGCCGCCACTTCCGCTCTCCGCGCCAACTCCTCTTCGATGTGCCTCCGCACGGCGGGAACGAGGCCGTCCATCGCGCAAATATCCCGCAGGTCGCGCTGCGTGAGATCGGGTAGAAACGCGAGCACGGCCGAAACCGGCGCGCGGGCATTCCGGACCAGCGCCGCGCGGACATTATACTGGCACGACCATTTCGGGTGTTCCGCAATCGCCTGGGCGACGCGCTCGGGCATGCCGGCCTTCGCCAGGACCTTTAGCACCTGGCTTTCGGTGAGAAACGGATTCGCGAGGGCAAGTTTGATCGCCTGCGGATGGCCTTCCGCAAGAATGGCGCCTGCCACGCGCGCGGGTCCTCGGCGTGCAAGGGTGAGTTTTTCTCCGACGGGAATATTCGGGACGCGAGCGAGAATCACCTCTTCGGCCAGACGCCGGATATCGGGCGGTGCGGACGGCAATAAACTCAAACGGACCAAATCAAAAAGAAATAGCTGCCGAACGGCGGCGACCGCAAAACGCTTCGGCGTTCGCGGGTGACTCGCCAAACACAGCCGAATGCCCTCGCAGCATGTCCACTTCCCTTCACCCGCTACGGCGCTCAGAACGCTCACCGGCAAATCGAGTCTCTCGAGCAGCGCGGTGACGTGCTGCTCCTGCAAATTGGCGTTCTCAAGGATGGCGAGCAGCGTCTGCTCGTTTGATTCGTGGAGAAGACCATTGAGTTCATCGCCGGAGGTCGACCGCGCGTGCTGGATTCGGGTGTCGGATTCAGGCTGCATTGGCAGTGCCGGCTTCAGCAGCCGATTTTACACGGCCCGCGCACCTGGCCGAAACCCAATTGGAAATATATGAGGGTACGCTGCCGATGAAAGGAAAGCGGAAAACTCGCCCGGTTCGCAACGCCCGCTGCGAGGGACAGGCGCTGCAAACCGGGCCGAGATCTAATGGAACTCACCACCGTTACTGAGCCAAACGATGGTATCGCCTCTTGATCCACCCAGTGCGAGGCCGTTGCTTGTGTGTCGCTAAAGAATTAATGAAGAATCAATGAAGCGTTTAGAAAGGAATGGGGCGACTGAGCGGTTCATGCTTCGCCGATGGTGTGTGCGCGATTGGCCTTGGACGAGAATGGATTGAGAGTTGGAAGGAGCGCGAAAAAGTCGCGCATCAAGAGGTTCCTGAGGTCCGCAAAATCCTCCGTCTGCCAAGCCGGCCCGGCAGACTCCATCCGATCTCGGGGCAACTCGGAATTGGGAGAATCCAATCCCAGACTCCGAAGAAAAGTAGCCAGGTAAAGAGACTGGGCGGTCCAGTTCGTGCCGTGAATACAGAAGGCTCCAGGATTTTCGGCGGATTCGGCTGCTACATCCGGGGATTTTTCAGCGCAGCCTCCTTCGTCGTATTTTTCGATTATCGACCACATAGAGGCGAGCACATGCAGGCGATCAGTCCCGAGCATCACCGCGGCCTCTTCGATGGTGATCCTGCTGTCGGCAGAGAGAAGGAGCGAGCCAGCAAGCCTGATGATGAGGTCGGCTATTTCGGGGTGCGAACGAATATGTTCGCTAATCCGCGCCAGATCAACGGGCACCGCGCCGAGAAGGTCGGTCAGAAGCCGGGACCCAGAGGAGCCGTTTCGGATCCGTGCGGTCCGTGCCGGCCTTGGACCGTTTTGGGGCGGCGCGCCATTGAATCGCGACCTCAATTTGCGAAACCGTTCTTCAGAAGCGGTAGACATACAATTGCCGTGTCGAATAGCTACGAAACCATCTCATGGGCCTGAGCCCCTGCCGCTTTTGGGGTTGAAGCGCTCGTTTTCGCTGCCTCCATGAGCGGGGGTTTTCGCGGAGTGGCAACTTCCGGAGGCTGAGTGGTCCTTATTTGTGCTTGTGGCGCCTTGGCCACTAATTCCAGCAGCCTGGAGCGCAGCCGACTGAGTGCGGCAGTGTGAATCTGCGAGACGCGAGATTCGCCGATGCGTAATACTCCTCCAACTTCCTTCATGGTGAGTTCTTGGAAATGATAAAGAGCCAGCACTTCGCGCTCGCGGGCGGGCAGTTTGGCAATCGCCAGATCGACCAAAGAGGTCATCTCCGACCGAACAGCCTGCTGGTACGGATCGTCGTCTTCGGATCGGGCTTGCGACTCCAGCGATTCGCCGCGGTCTTCCGCGGTCGACTGAAGGCTCTCGATATCCAAACCACGCAGATCGCCCCGAAGGTGCTGGAGATTATCGAGGCTTACCTCCAGTTCAGCAGCGATTTCGGTTTCGCTGGGATCGCGGCCCATCCGCGCCTTGCACCGCGATATTGCTTGTTCGAGGCGCCGCGCCTGCCGGCGCAGCGCGCGCGGACTCCAGTCCACGAGCCGGAGGCTATCCAGAATCGCGCCGCGGATCCGGAATTCGGCGTAGTGTTTCAGTTGAACGTTCTTGCTTGGGTCATACTTTCGCACCGCGTCCATCAGCCCCAATATCCCAGCGTGAACGAGGTCCTCGAGCAGGACTTGGGGCGGCAAACGGGTGTGAATGCGGCGCGCAACGTATCGAACGTGTGGAAGGTGATCGAGTAGCAGCTTCTCGCATTGGCGTTCATCGAGCAGCGCTGTGTACATGTCACTTTGGACATGCACGGCGGGGTCCAGGAACGGCTGGACAAGATTAGAATTTCGTAAGATCAGGCGCGCCGGCGAGCATCGCTAAATTCTCGGCCCGGATCTGAGGATTCTCCTCCGCCAGAACGAAGGCTCGCTCAACGGCGTGCTGCAGCTCTCGCACATTACCCGGCCAATGATAGCGCTGCAACAAACCCGCCGCCTCTGGACTGAACGTCTTCGGCGCAACCCCTGACTCGCGACAGAATCCATGTAGAAAATGCTGCGCCAGGGAAAGCGTGTCGCCGGTGCGCTCTCGCAGGGGCGGAAGATCGAGAGGGAAAACGGATAACCGATAATAAAGATCTTCGCGAAACTGTTTCTCGCGGACACGCTGCAGCAAGTCAGCATTCGTTGAGGCGATCAACCGCGCATCCACCCGAAAAACATCCGCGCTGCCGAGACGCTGCACTTCGCCCTCCTGCACGAACCGGAGCATCTTGGCCTGCATGCTAAGCGGCAATTCGCCCACTTCATCCAATAAGAGAGTCCCGCCGTGCGCCGCATGGATGCGGCCTAGTCTGGATTGAAAAGCGCCCGTAAAAGCGCCGCGCGTGAAACCGAAGAGTTCGGCTTCGAGCAGGCTTTCCGGAATCGCGGCGCAATTCACAACCACGAACGGGCCCTTGCTCCGCCGGCTGAGACTGTGGATGCCGCTCGCGACCAACTCCTTACCCGTGCCGGTTTCACCTACGATCAGAACCGCCGTATCGCGCGGCGCCACCAGGCGGGCGAGGCGGCAAATGCGCTGCATTGCTTGGCTCGTGCCGATCATCCCGGGCAGCGACCGCATCCGGGATTCCACCGATTCGGCTGCAATATTGGAAATGATCTCGAAGGAATCCCGCGGGGGGTCTCGAAAAGGCTGGGCGACGGAAATCTTGCTTTTCACCGCCCCCGACATCAGAGAAGCTTCAGTTTGCGTCCGATCAATGGCGCCTTCATCGCGCGTTGGATTGAACTCCATAAGGACGACGTCTAGATCTGGATAACGGCCGCGAAGAGTCGCCATCAGCTCTCCGACGTCCAGGTCTTCGATCCGCGGATCAAGCAGCAGCGTGCCAAAATCGGCCTTCTCAAGCTTCAGGAGAGCATCCGCTCCTCCCTGCGCTTCAGAAACCGCAGTATGGGGGACGTCCAGTCTTTTCAGCATTTGCTGTCGAAGCGGGGCGTAGGGACTCGCCACCAGCACCTTCCCCTTCAATTCCTTCGCCAACATCGGCGTGGCTGCGGACATTCATGGCCTCCTGAAATTATCCGGGACCCAAACTCTCAGGCGGAGAGATGCGGATTTCGCGCCTGCAGCTGGTAACCCACTCCTCGAACTGTGTGAATCAACTTCCCATCGGCTGGCGTATCTACCTTTTTGCGCAGATAGTTGATGTACACGTCAACCACGTTCGTCATCGTATCGAACGATAAATTCCAGACACGTTCGACAATTTGCGGCCTCGACACGGGATGAGACGTATTGAGCATCAGGAATTCGAGCAGCGCGAATTCCTTGGGAGTCAGCTCGATGGACCGCCCGGCCCGCATCACGCGGCGTTCCACGCGGCTTAATTCGAGATCGTCAACGCGCAACACGGTCTCGGGTCCATGTCCGCCGCGGCGAACGAGCGCCCGCACCCGCGCCGCCAGCTCGGAGAAGGCGAATGGCTTCAGCAGTAAATCGTCGGCGCCCAGATCGAGCATTTGCGCCCGCGCCTCGGGTTTAGCGCCGGCGGCTAAGACGAGGATGGGCAATTCAGCGTGGGAGCGTGCCTGCCGCAAGGCAGCGAGGCACCTGGAACCCTCGACATTTAAATCGAGTATAGCGGCGTGGTAATCGCGCCTTTCCGCCAAGCGCGCGATTCCGGCTACGTCCGAGACTACGTCGACGGAGTACTGCTCTTCGCCAAACTCGCGCTCCAAAAACGCGCCGAGAGCAGCATCGCGCTCGGCCACAAGTATCCGCATAGGTACTCCAGCGGAAGGGGGGAAATCAAAAAATAGCTCAAATAAGCATAAATTTAATTAACGTCGGAACTAGTGTCAAAAGGAATTTCCGTCTCGAACATTAGATCGTTCTAGAAGTGAGAATGCCCGTACTGAGTTGACAAAAACTGCCGGTTTCGGCGCGGAAAAGTGAACCAGACCGAACCAAAAATGCTTCGGATCGGAACATGCCTCCGCGCGAGTTTTATGGATGAGTCATTTTCTCGGGTACGACAATTTCGTCGAACTCACCGGCGGTCAGGTAGCCGAGCTCCAGAACGGCCTGGCGCAGGCTGCAGTTTTCATGGTGAGCTTTGTGAGCGGCCGCCGCGCATTTATCATAGCCAATGATCGGGCTAAGAGCGGTGACCAGCATCAGCGAGTTCTTAACGTACTGCTCGATGCGCTGCAAATCCAGTTCCATGCCGGAAACACAATGATCGGCGAACGAGCGGCAGGCGTCCGTGAGCAGTCGCACGGAATGCAGGAAATTGTAGATGATCACTGGCTTGAAAACATTCAATTCGAAATTTCCTTGCGATCCCGCAAAACCGATGGCGGCATCGTTGCCGAACACTTGCACGGCGACCATGGTCATCGCTTCGCACTGAGTGGGATTCACTTTCCCCGGCATGATCGAGGATCCAGGCTCGTTTTCGGGGAGGCGCAGCTCGCTTAAGCCCGCGCGCGGCCCCGATGCCAGCCAGCGAATATCGTTCGCAATTTTCATCAGCGAAGCGGCCAGAGTCTTGAGCGCGCCGCTGGCGAACACGAGCTCGTCATGCGCGGAGAGCGCGGCGAATTTATTCGGATGAGAGGTGAACGGCAGGTTGGTCAACTCGCTGATTTTTCTGGCCGCGCGTTCCGCGAATTCGGGATGGGCATTCAGGCCGGTGCCTACGGCTGTTCCGCCAATGGCGAGATCGTAAAGCCCGGGCAGAATCTCCTCGAGACGCTCCAAGTCGCGGCCGAGCAGGCTTACCCACCCCGACATTTCCTGGCCTACGGTTAGCGGGGTCGCGTCCATCAGGTGCGTGCGGCCGATCTTGACGACATTCGCAAATTCTCGAGCTTTCGCATCGAGGGCGCCGCGCAATCCGACAACGGACGGAATCAGGGCCTCGGCGACGCGCGATGCGGCAGCGATATGCATGGCGGTCGGAAAAGTATCGTTGGAAGATTGCGACATATTTACGTCGTCGTTGGGATGAATGGGCTGTTTGCTGCCCATCACTCCGCCGGAAATTTCGATCGCGCGATTCGAGATAACCTCGTTGGCGTTCATGTTGGTCTGCGTACCGCTTCCGGTTTGCCAGATGCGCAACGGGAAATGTTCGTCCAACTTTCCGGCGATTACTTCGTCGGCGGCCTGAACGATTAGGCGCGTCGTTTCTGGCGAAAGCTTTCCAAGGTCTTCGTTCACAAGGGCGGCGGCCTTCTTCAGAATTCCGAACGCCCGAATCAATTCTGGCGGCATGGTATCGCGGCCAATGTTGAAGTGAATCAGCGAACGCGCGGTTTGGGCGCCGTAATAGCGGTCATTTGGCACTTCTATTTTGCCCATGCTGTCGGATTCCACTCGTGCTCCCGCTTTCGATGCCGAAGACGCTTTGGCGTCCACGCTGGCTCCCTCCGCGAAGATATCCCGTAACGGCTAGAGAATTCTAGGGATTCAAACTTAGCATGATCTTCGGGTGATCGTCGCAGGAATCGCCGCGAGCATCCAGCAAGACCCCTGGCGGCATCTTAGGCGAGCCGGCATCGTCGCGACTCCGCGCACAGTACCCGCCGCGAAAGCGCGGTCCGGTACGCACGGTTATCCGTTTATAATAATTGACTAAAGAATGCCCCTGCGAATGGATAGAGAGAACACCACCAACCGTAAAAATCGGCGCCTCGATATTGTGGCGCTGGTCGTCACGCTCATTTTGCTTGCGTGCACGACTTGGGGCACGCGCTTCACTGCGCGTGCGGACGAACCCTACGCTCCCAGCCGCGACTACGACCTACAGGATATTCGCATCCACTTGTGGTTTGACGGCGCGGCTCCGCAATTTCACGGCGAGGTAGCCGAACGGGTGGCCGCTCTGCGAACCGGCGTTGTCGATTTCAAATTCGATTCCGTTGGTTTGAATATCCAGGACGTCACGATTGACGGTGCGCCATCAAAATTTTCGACGACTCCCACACAGCTAATTGTCTCACTTGCTCGCCCTGCCGCTCGCGGTGAGCGCCACGACATCCTGATCCGCTACTCCGGGAAGCCAAAACGCGGGCTTTATTTCATCCTCCCGAATCAAGATTATCCGCACCAGCCCGCGGAAGTTTGGACCCAAGGTGAGGCGGAAGACACGCGCTACTACATTCCCCTCTACGATTATCCCAACGACCGCACCACGTCCGAAATGCTTCTCACCGTCCCCGCAAACTGGATCACTGTTTCCAACGGCCGGTTAATGGGCGTAAAGAATGAAGGCGACCGCGCAAAAACGTGGGACTGGAAACAGTCGCAGCCGCTTTCAACCTATCTGATTTCCGCGATTGCAGGCGAATTCGACGAGCAGGACGATTCCTGGAATGGCGTCGCGCTGCGATTCCTGGCTCCGCGCGGCTATGGATCAGAAATTCCGTCCACGTTTGCCCGCACGAAGCAGATGCTCGATCTTTTTTCCAGCAAGCTGGGCATCCCGTACCCGTGGGCGCAGTACGCGCAAACCTCAGTCGACGGCTTCACCGAGGGCGGGATGGAAAATACCAGCGCCACCACTCTGAGCGTCCGTGACCTGGTGAATCCCAAGCTGCTGCCGGAGCTGCGCGTAGGCGACGATTTCGTGATTTCCCACGAAATGGCGCATCAATGGTTTGGCGACTTGGTCACCTGCAAGGACTGGGCGAATCTTTGGCTCAACGAAGGATTCGCCACTTTCTTTGAGCACTACTGGATGGAACAGCACTACGGCGCCGACGAAGCCGCCTACGATTTCTGGACCGACCGCCGCGATTGGTTCGGGCAGAAGCGCCTGTTTGCGGTGCCTATCGTCACGCGCGATTTTGACGACTCCACAAAATACGCCGGCAATATCTACACTAAGGCCGGCTGGGTGCTGCAAATGCTGCGCGAAAATCTTGGCGATGACGACTTCTTCGCCGCTTTGCGCCACTACCTTACCGTCAACCGAGGACAAAATGTGGTAAGCGCCGATTTGCAAAAATCAATCGAGCAGGCCACATCCACCGACGTGGACGAATTTTTCCACCAGTGGATTTACGGCGCGGGTGCGCCGGAATTTAGCGTCGCCTATACCTACGATCCGGCGGCGCACCAGACCAAGCTGGACGTAACTCAGACACAAAAAGTACAGGGCGCGGTGGGACTCTTCGATGTTCCGATCGACATCGAAATCGCGACGAGCGCGGGGAAGCACACCTATGCGGTTGACGTCAACCGGGCGCAACAAAGCTTCACTTTTCCCGCCGACAGCGCGCCGCTGATGGTGATCTTCGACAAGGGCGACAAAATTCTGAAGACCGCCGACTTTCAGAAGGATCCGGCCCTGTGGATTTATCAACTCAAGAATGCCGAGACTGTTCCCGATCGTGCCGATGCCGCGGTGGCCCTCGGCGAGGTGCGAGATAATTCCGCTGCGGTGGCGGCGCTGGCTGATGCCGCGCAGCACGATTTTTTTTGGGGCGTGCGCGCGGAAGCCTTGAAGGCGCTGGCGAAAATCGGCGGCCCGGACGCGCAAACGGCGGTGCTGGCTGGATTGAATGATCGCCTTCCCTGGGTGCGCGATGTCGCCGCGCGCGCGCTCGGACATTTCAAGGGCGATTCCAACGTCGCGTCAACGCTCGCCTCGACCGCATCTGGCGACCCCGCATATCGCGTCCGCGCGGCCGCGCTTCTTGCGCTTGCCGAGGTGAAAGCGCCGGGCGCATTCGACGTGCTCACCGCCGCGGTGCGCTCCGATTCGCCCGACAACATGTTGCGCGATGCCGCCCTTAGGGGCATGGGCGACCTGGGCGACGACCGGGCCGCCCCGATTCTTCTCGATTGGGCCGCGCCCGGAAAGCCGCTAGCTAGCCGCCAGGAAGCGATCGCGTCTTTGGCTAGCATGGATAAAAAGGACAAAGGCATCACGGCCGCGCTGGTTTCTTACCTGAAGGAGCCGTACTTCGATGTGCGGCTCGCCACCATCATCGCTCTGGGTGCCAGAGGCGACACGGCTGCCCTCGAACCGCTCGAAGCCCTTCTCAAGAGCGGCGATCTGCCGCCAGAGCAGGAAAGCTTCATCCGCACCACCCTTTTAGCGCTAGGACCGCAGCCCGCCGCGAAGTGATCACGTCCGCGGCGCTCCGTCGGCCAGTAAGATTCGCAGGTCGCGCAAATTATTTCCGGTGGGTCCTGTGACGATGGCATCGCCGAGACGCTCGAAGAAAGTGTACGCGTCGCTGCGCTTCAGAAAATCCATAGGATCGAATCCCGCGGCCCGCGCGCGCGCGGCTGTGTCGCCATCCGCAGCGGAGCCGGCCGCCGGACTGTTTCCGTCAATTCCATCCGTTCCTGCGCTGAGCACGGTGATGTTCTTCCCAGCGATTTTAGGCACGCACGCGAGCACAAACGCGGAGTTGCGCCCGCCGATTCCGTCGCCGGTCACAGGACTGCTCAGTTCCCCATCCGCCAGCACTGCCACGGGTCGGCCGGGATGCTCGCGTTTCTGAAGTTCGAGTTGCGCGTGCAACAGGGCGAGCAAGTAATCAGCGGCTTTTTCTAGCGGCCAATTGTCAGTGGAATTGTCGCAGACGCAGACGTAGCCTTCGGCCTCACACGCGTGGTGCGCAGCGTGCATCAATTCGTGCTCTCCCAACACAAGGCTGAAGCTGGAGCGCGCGAAAGCCGGATCGCCGGGTTTGGGAGTTTCCGGAAGGGCGTGATTTTCAAACACGCCCTTCAGCCGCGCGGGTAGCTTTTCGATCAGTGAATATTTTTTCGCGACTTCGTCCGCATCGTGAATCGTCGAAGGGTCTGGCAAAGTTGGCCCCGAGGCCAACGCCGATTCCTGACCTACCGGTACGTCGCTGATGGCCAGCGTAATTTTCGTAGACTTCGGCGCCGCCGCGGCCAGGCGCCCGCCTTTTGTCGCCGATACGTGCTTGCGAATGGCGTTGATTTCCTCGATCGATCCGCCGCATTTGACCAGTGCCGAATGCAGACGGTCGAAATCCGCGAGTGTGACCTCCGGGTCGAGCGACTGCTCCACAAGAGACGAGCCGCCTCCGGAAATTAGAAAAAAGATCAGGGTGCGTTCGTCGCAGCGCGCCAGCCGATCCAGAATGGCGCGCCCTGCCGCGAAACTCGCCGCATTGGGGACGGGATGTCCGCCCAAGAAAATCTGCCATCCCGGAAGCTGGCGTGCGGGCATTGCAGGTACAACTAAAATTCCGTCAGCAGAAAAATCCGGAGACAGCACGCGCATTAAGCCATCAGCCATCGCCAAAGAGGCCTTGCCGTAGGCAATGGCGACGATGGAACGAAATTCGCGCAAGTCGATCGAGTGCTCGCCCGCGCGAACCCGCGAACCGCTGCGCCCGAGTTTTTTCTCAATTGCGCCGGGAACGTCGATGGCGGCAAGAGTCTGGCGGAAAATGCGCTCGGCTGTCTTTTTCACGCTTTGTCGATCGCGGCTGCACCCGCGCGTGCGACATCAAGGTCCTGATCCTCGCTTCCGGCGCTCACTCCGATCGCCCCCACCACTTCCCCATCGACCAGCAGGGGCACGCCTCCGCGAATCGGTGTTTGATGCTCCTGCGCGGCAAGCCCAAGGCCTACTGCCAGCGCAACGTTTACCTGGTCGCCCGCCATCGCCGGACCGGTTGCCGCGCGGCGCATCGCCGCGGCTCGCGCCTTCACTAGCGCAACGGCAATCGATGCTGGTTTGGCTCCGTCCATTCGCTCGAAGGCGAGCAGGTGCGCGCCATCGTCCACTACGGCAATGTTCATCGGCACGCGAATTTCTTCCGACCGCCGCTGCGCTGCCGCCAGCACCGCACGCGCCCCCGCGAGCGTAAGCTTTGGATGATTGCGCGTTACGAGTTCCATCAGTTAGTCTCCCGAGAGGTCACAGTCCCAACGCTTGTGCATTTAGTGCGTTCGGCGGACGCTGCCCTTTAAAGAGCGCTACTGCATTTGTCGCCGCCATCACGGCCATTTTGGTTCGCGTTTCCACGGTCGCGCTGCCGATATGCGGCGCGAGAATTACGTCCTTGCGAGCGAGCAACCCCGGATGCACCTTGGGTTCCTGCTCGTAAACGTCCAGCGCAGCGCCCGCGATTTGTTTGCGCTCGAGCGCCTCCACGAGCGCTGCTTCATCGACCACTGGACCTCGCGCGGCGTTAATCAGATACGCGGTCGGCTTCATTTTTTCCAACGCCTCCGTCGAAATCAAATGCCGCGTCTCGGAAAGGAGCGGCACATGCAGCGTCACGAAATCGGATTCGCGCAGCACTCGGTCCAGGTCCGCGAATTCCGCCTGCAATTCCCTTTCGACATCCAGAGGGACTCGTACGCTATCGCTATAGAGGACGCGCATTTGAAATCCGCGAGCACGCCGCGCAACGCCTCGCCCGATTCGCCCAAAACCGATGACGCCTAACGTTTTCCCCCACACATCTCCGCCCAGGAGTTGATCGAGGTCCCATCCAGGCCACGTGCCACTGCGCATCCAGGCATCGCCTTCCACGACCCGCCGCGCAATCGCCATCAACAATGTCCACGCGAGGTCCGCCGTCGTTTCATCAAGCACGCCGGGAGTGTGCGCGGCGACCACTTTGTGGCGAGTGCATGCCGGCACGTCAATATTGTCGTACCCAACGGAGACGGTTGCCGCTACGCGCAGCTTTGGCGCTGCATTCAGCAGCTCTTCGTCGACTTTTTCCGTCAACAGACAGACGAGCGCTTCCTTATCCGCCACGCGAGCAAGGAATTCGGCGCGGGGAATGCTCTCGGTCCGCGTCCAATATTCGGTGTCGAACTGCTGATCCAGTATCGCGCGCGCTTCCGGAAACAGCGGGCGCGTTGCTAGAGCTTTCGGCTTGCCCATTCGGCCCCTTTTCGTCGAAAACTTTTTCGCAGCGCCAGTAGCATACACCAACACCCATTCGAACTTTGCCACTGGGCGGGAATTCCGCTAGCCTGTGTGGGACGATCGCTCGCTGATGAGACGCCAGCACACCGTCGAAGAAAAAGAGGCGCGCACGCCGGAGGTTACCTTCGAACAGGTGACCGCGTATCTCGCCACCACACAGCAGCCTTCCACCATCAGGCAAATTGCTCACGGCATGGACCTGAAGCATCGCGGCCGCCGCTTTCTGCCTCGCGTAATCAAGCAACTCAAGCGTCGCGGCGATATCGAGGAAGTTCATGGAGGGCGGTACCGTCTCGCGGGACAAAAGAACGGCCCGGCGCCAGCTGCCCGGCGCGCGAGTGCGCCTTTGCAAACCTCGGCGGGTCCCTCAGCTCGACAAGTCGCCGCGCAGCCGCCGAAGCGCGCAAGAGATCCCAATTTAGTCGCCGGCCGCATCGTGACTCATCGCGATGGCTACGGCTTTGTGGTTCCCGACGCGCCGATTCCGCGTGTCGAGGGCGACCTTTTCATCGGCCGCGATAGTCTAGGCGATGCCATGAATGGCGATCGCGTGCTGGCTCGCGTCGAGCGTCGCCGTCCCGATGGCCGCGCCGAAGGTCGCATCGTGCAGATCGTCGAGCGCCAACATCCCACGCTGGTCGGTCTGTTTCGCTACGGCCCTCAGGGAAATCACGTTCTCCCCTACGACACGCGCATCACTCACGAAGTTTTTATCGCGCCGGGCGACGAGCTGACGCCGGAGCTGCGGCAAAAGCTAGGACTTGGCACCGGCGGCCAACCACCGCCGAGCCGGCGTGCGCGTCTTCCCGAACTCGATGGCGCGGTTGTGGATGTGGAGATCACGCGCTATCCCAAGGGCGGTCTCGCGCCCGCCGGCCGCGTGATCGAAATTCTTGGACGACCGGGCGAGATCGGCGTTGATGTTGAAATCATAATTCGCAAGCATCACCTGCCGCATATTTTCCCTGCGGAGGTGCTTGCCGAAGCTCGCGCGACTCCGCAACAAGTTTTGAATTCGGATTTAGGCGGCCGGCGCGATTTTCGCGATTTGCCGATTGTGACTATCGACGGCGAAACAGCGCGCGATTTTGACGACGCCGTTTATGTCCGCACCCTGCCGAACGGCCATTATGAGCTGCATGTGCACATCGCGGACGTCGCTCACTACGTTCGCCGCGATTCGCCGCTGGACCGCGAGGCGCGTTTGCGCGGGACTTCCGTTTATTTCCCGAATCGCGCCGTTCCCATGCTCCCGGAAGAATTGTCCAACGGGATTTGCTCTCTCAATCCAAAAGTGGGTCGTTTGGTGATGAGCGCGATCATGGAAATGGATGCCGCGGGCGACATGGTGGCCGCCGATTTCACGCCCGGAGTTATTCGGTCCGCCGAGCGCATGACGTACACCAGCGTCCACAAAGTTCTCGAAGGCGATCCTGAAATGCTTCGGCGCTACGCTTCGCTTGCCGGCGAATTTCGCCGCATGAAGGAGTTGGCGCTTTTGCTCAACAAGAGGCGTTATGCGCGCGGTTCAATCGATTTCGATCTTCCCGAGCCGATGATCGAATTCGATGAATCGGGCCGCATGGTGAGCATCGACCGCAGCGTGCGCAACATCGCTCATCGGATTATCGAGGAATTCATGCTCGCGGCCAACGAGGCTGTGGCTCAATACCTGGAAAAACGCGGCATCGCTTCGCTGCATCGTGTTCACGAAAAGCCCGATCCGAAAAAAGTGCTCGAGTTTGAGGAACTTGCACAGGCTTTCGGTTATTCGCTCGGAGTGGACGATTTAGCCGAGCGCCGCGTCGCTGTGCGGCATGGCAGCGTGCGGGCGCCGTTGAAAGCGGGGGGAGGGCGCGGTCGTATGCGTCCTATGAGCGTGACCATGCCGGCGGCGGAAGAGGTGAACATCCGCCCACAGCATTATCAGCGGCTCACGGAAAAAATCGCGGGCAAACCGGAAGAGCGAATTCTCTCCTATCTGATGCTCCGGTCGCTGAAACAAGCTCGCTACTCGCCCGATTTGCTCGGCCATTTCGCGCTGGCCGCAAAGGAATACACGCATTTCACTTCGCCGATTCGCCGCTACCCCGATTTGATCGTGCATCGCGCGCTGAAATGGGCGCTCGAAAATCCATCGGTTGCACCTGTTCGCGCGACGCTCCCTGACGCGCGTCCCGGCAAGGAGGTGTCCGTGCCTATGCTCGGGCCATATCGCCGCACCGAACTTCAAGCCATTGCATCCGAAGCTTCGGAAGCGGAACGGCGCGCCGACGCCGCGGAACGCGAGCTGATGGAATGGAAGACCGCGCAGTTCATGGAAAGCCGCCTGGGAGAGGAATACGACGCGCTGATTATCTCTGTGCAGAAATTCGGATTCTTCGTGGAGTTGACCGAGATTTTCGTTGAAGGCTTAGTCAGCATAGACCGGCTGGAGGAATCCACGGGCCAGCGCTGCATTTTTCGCGAGCGCGACCACACGATAATTACTGAGCCGCATCGTGGAACGCGAGGCGCTTCCGCGGCGCGACGAATCTTCGCGCTGGGCGACCGCGTGCAAGTTCGCGCCGAGCGCATTGACCCGCTGCGGCATCGCGTGGAGTTCGCGCTAGCCTGATACATCGAAGAGAGGCCCTTCGACTGCGTGTCCGGCGCTTCGCGCAAAAGCAGAAGCGCGGGACACTCCGCTCAGAATGACAACGTTTGGGAGGAGACTTGAAATGAAACCAACCGTAGGATTCATCGGACTCGGCTTGATGGGCAAACCGATGGCGCGAAATGTGCTTCGCGCTGGATTTCCGCTGGTGGTCTGGAATCGTACGCGTGCGAAGGCTGACGACTTGGTTCGCGATGGAGCCAAGTTTGCGGCGAACCCGCGCGACGCAGCCGCTCAATCGGACGTGCTGATCACGATCGTTAGCGATCCTCCGGCGCTTGAAGAAGTTCTTTGGGGCTTCAAAGGCGCGACGGAGAAAACCGGCGCGCTCGATGGGCTGCGTTGTGGCACGACTTTGATCGACTCGAGCACTGTATCGCCTGATCTTGCGCGGCGTGTGTCGGCGGCATGTGCGGAGCGCGGCGTTGATTTCCTGGACGCGCCGGTGACCGGCGGCACATGGGGTGCCGAAAAGGGCGAGATCGTCTTCATGATTGGCGGAAAGGCCGAAGTGCTCGAACGCGCCAAGCCTGTGCTCGAAGCGATGGGCAAGAAGTTTTTTCTCCTGGGTGCGAATGGCGCGGGGCAAACGGTAAAGCTCGGCATGAATTTACTTTTGGCGCTCGAAGTGAATGCGTTCGCGGAATCGCTCGCGCTGGTGACAGCCGCGGGCGTGCCAGGGGAAAAGCTGTTCGAGGTGATGCAATCGAGCATGGGTCGCTCGGGGCTGCTCGACGTGAAAGCGCCGTTGATGTTGAAAGGGGACTTCCCCGCCAGCTTCCCGTTGCGTCTGATGCACAAAGACATTCGGCTAGCGCTGGAACTGGCCCGCGAGCAAGGCGTCACGCTGCCAGCTGGAACGGCGGCATACGGTACGTTCAGTAAGGTGAAGGAAGCAGCCGACGCTGCGAACGAAGACCCCGATTTCGCCGCCGTTGCCCGCTTCTGGAAAAAGGCCGCCCACGCCTAGCCGCGGGGCCTGCATTATTTTTGCTTTCGGACTTCAGGGAAGTGACGGGTAGAGTGTGCCGCTACCCTGCGTTTTCTATGGCTTGCGACTGTTTCTATTCGGCTCTAGTGTCGAGCAGAACTCAGGTGTGGCGTCGAAGGATCTGGAATGTCCAGGAACCAGCGCTAAAGCGCCAGTCCAAAGGCAACGCTTCCCCCGCATAAATGCGGGGCTTCCGCCTCAAGCCTTCATCAATACGTCGCGACGTGAGTGGGCGGGAAGAAGGCGAGCGGGAGGTCGCGGACAGTGCGGAGGCCGGCAGGTGCGGCGAGAATTGCGGGGATGGCGTTGACGGCTACGGCCGCGGTGGCAATGTCGCCGTGCGTGCCACCGGGAATCGTTAGCGCGAGATTGGGTTCGCCTCGCAACTCGACGGAGTCCGCTGGGTGCTTTGCGCCTACGTACATTTGCAACTCCATGAAGATTTTTTCTTTGCCGGCGGCGGTGCCTCGGGCGATTTGGTGAACTCCGGCGACTTGGCCGGGCGCAACTTCGAGGAATTCTGTCTTCACGGATTCTTCGGCGATGATGGGTTCGATGGTTTCGGAGATGTCGTCGAGCGAAAAGCCTAGGCCATCGGCGACCATGGCGATGGATTCGGGCAAACCGTGATGCTTGATGACCCCGGCGGCAACCTGGGCGCGAAATTCATCGGGCGTCATGCCCGCGCCGATCTTTTTCTGCAGCGGCAAGCGACGCTTCGATGCGTCCACGACTCGCAACGCCTTGGCCCAATCCACGCGCTGCGAGGCGGCGGCCAGCGTCAAGACGAGTTTATCCATCACGAAGCCGGGATTAACGCCGGTGCCTACCAGGGCGACACCTTCCTCCTTTGCGGCGGCATCGAGCTTCTGTGAGAGTTCCGGGTGCTTACGAAATGGGTAGGCCAATTCCTCGCAGGTGGAGACGACGCAGCATCCGGCGGAGAGGCAAGCGAACAATTCCTCCATCACATTGGTGAGATAAGAGGAAGTTGTGTGGACGACGACATCGACGGGCTTGGCGAACGCCTCGGAAGCCTCGGCGAAAACAGGGATTCCCCACGGCGCGTCTGGCGCACCGATGAGTTCGCCGAGATCGCGGCCAGCCTTCGCGGGATCGCGGTCAATCGCACCCACGATTTCGAGCGCGGACTTCTCGCGCACCAAGCGAATGATCGATGCGCCGATTGGTCCCACGCCGAACTGGGCTACGCGAATCTTCTTCCTCACAGAGAGTCCTTTAAGCGAAAGAGAAATATATAAATTACCAGAAATTGCGAAATTAGCTTCACAAGTTGTGAGATTGAATTCGGGCCGCAAGAAAAAAGCAGATCCCTCACCCCGATGAACCAAAATGCGGGGTTCGGGATGACAATGCGCATCGCGGAGCGTGCCAGCGAACGGTTACTGCGCTGTGGTTGAGGCCGGAGCGGCTTCGCGCTGCAGCTCTGCGCGGAACGCGGCTTCGGCGGTCGCGATGTAGGCCTGGTAGCCTGCGGGATCGATGAACGGGTTGACGGCGGGATTTTTCTCCATGGCCTCGCGCTTTTGTTTCAGCGAGTAAAAGGAGCCGTGGGCGGCCAGGAATACATCGCAGGGGAGCGATTTCAGGACGCGGAAAGTTTTTTCGTAGTCGGCTTGGATGCCGGGATAGGTTGCGGGGGCGTCGGGACGATCGGTGAGCTTGTAATTGGGAAGGACGGAGGCGCTGCCGACGAAGACTACGTTATACGGTTTGCCGTTATCCCGCGTCACCATCGTCCAAGTGGTGCAGCCGCGGGTGTGGCCCGGCGTGAGATGCGCTGTCATGGTTACGCCACCCAGCGAGACTGTATCGCCATCGTGAATCACGCGGTCGGGCGTAACGGCAGGAAACGATTTGCCGGCGGTGAGTCCTGGCACTTCTTCCGCCATGGCGACGAGCTGCGCGCCGGTGGAATGTTTGAGCTCGGCGAAACCTCCGGCATGATCGAGATGTTCGTGGCTGCTTATTAGAATTTTTACGTCAGACAATTTGAAACCGAGAGTTTTGATGTTGGCTTCGATCTGCGGAGCGGTTTCAACGAAGCCGCCGTCGAGCAAGATGTCGCCTGAGGACGTGACGACCAGATAGGAAGTGATGTCCGATGCGCCTACGTAATAGATGTCGCCGATGATGTGGAACGGCGGCACAGGCTGATTCATATTGCGAGAGAGTTCATTGGCCTGCGCTCGCGCGAAAGCTGGAAAGACCAGTGCGATCGCGAGAGCGAGAATCCAACGAATTGCGCGAAATGCCAACGTGGAGTTGAGAATCGTCATGGCGGCTATCTGCCCTCCGCTTGGGGCGAGTTGGTAAGCAGTTTCTGGTAGGTGGCTTCACCGCGGTCAACGAAAGATTTGCAGCCAGTCGGATCGATGAAGGGATTGGGAGCGTTGGGATCATTCATCAGCTCCTCGTGCTTTTTTTCCAGGTTATAGAAAGACGAGTTGGAGCCGAGGAAGACGTCGCACTTCAGTGTCGGAATGACCTGCATGGTTTTCGCCCAGTCAGCTGCCATATTCGGATAGGCGGGATTTCCCCCTAGAATCGTATTGGGAAACGGCGAAACGATGCCGAAGAAGACGACGTTGTACGACCTGCCGTCTTTGTCCTCTGTGACCATGGTCCAGGTGGTGTTGCCCGGCGTGTGACCGGGAGTGAGGTGCGCCGTGAGCGTGACGCCACCGAGCTTCACCTGATCGCCATCGTGAATGATGCGATCGACCTTCGCCGCGGGAAAGAGGTTTCGGTCGCCGAACAGAACGTCATTGTGACCGCCGCTTACAAAGAAAGGCGCGTCCTCGGCCATTACCACCAGCTTGCCGCCGGTGGAAGCCTTTATCGCGGCCATGCCTCCGCCGTGATCGATGTGGGCGTGGCTATTGATCAGCAGCTTGGTGTCTTTCAACTTGAAGCCGAGTTTCTCAATATTGCCTTCGATCTGCGGAGCCATATCGGGGTAGCCGGTATCGAGGAGAATGTTGCCTCGCGGCGTGTTGATTAGATAGCAGAGAGGCCGGCGGAGCCGACGTAGTAGATATTGCCGATTATGTGGAAGGGCGGGAAGGGATTCTTCATGGCGGCTGCGGCGGCCGCAGCGCCTCCGCCGCTTGCTGGAGCACCGGCACCCGGCGGGGTTTGGCCTGGCGGGGGCGATCCGGCGGGCCCTTGAGCCATCGCTGCGCTGGAAATTATCATTGCGCTTGCGAGCGCTAGAACGGAGAGACCGATGCGGACCGCTGATAATCTGTTCGAAGTCATCCTTCCCCCTTGCGCGAGCAAAGCTAGCAGAACGAAGGTCGAGGCGCAAATGGTTGCTGTGGCGACTCAGCGCTTCGCTGTCTTGTTGACAGGCGCATGACGCGACCAGTAATATTCCCGCCACGTTGCAGTCAACCAGGATCATCAAGTAGTGGGAGAAAAGATCATGAAGAACACCTTCCTAGCCGTAGTGGCAGTTCTCTGCGTATTTCTTTCCGCAGGAGCAGGGACGAAAGCTCAAGATCAGGCTGCCCCGCCCCCGGCGGGAACGCCAACAACGGCGACGGCTGCTCCGGGAGCCACTGCACCGCAAGGGCGAAAAAAGCGGGTCGCGATATTCGATTTCGACTATGCGACGGTACAGACCGCGTCGGCCGCGGCGTTTGGCACGAATGTGGACGTCGGCAAGGGAATCACGGACCTCCTGGTGAAGTATTTGGTGCAGGACGGCACCTACTCGGTGATCGAGCGGCAAGCGCTGGATAAAATCCTGGCCGAGCAGAATTTCTCGAATAGCGACCGCGCCAATCCGAATTCGGCCGCCAAGATCGGCAAACTGCTGGGCGTGGACGCCATCATCGTGGGCGCGGTCACGCAATTCGGGAACGACACGAAGAACACCAACGTGGGCGGAGGGGGTGGCGGATTTGGCGGATTTGGTATCGGCGGCTTTTCGCACAAGAATACCAAGGCTATCGTGAACATCGATGCGCGCATCGTGGACATCGATACGGCGGAGATTCTAGGTGTGGCTGAAGGACACGGTGAATCGTCGCGATCGAGCACAGGGCTGCTGGGCGGAGGCGGACACTGGGGAGGCTGGGGCGGCGGGAACGTGGACTTCGGCAATAGCGATTTCCAGCAGACGATTCTCGGAGAAGCGGTCAAAAAGTCCGTAGAGCAACTGAGCACAGGGCTGGTAGCCGATAACACCAAACTGCAAATCCGCACCATCGTTGTTTCGGGGCTGGTGGCCGCAGTGGATAGCGGGCAGATCGTGCTGAACGTCGGAGGCAAGGCGGGTCTGAAAGTGGGCGATCAACTATCGGTCGAGCGGGTCACGAGGGAGATCAAAGATCCCTCTACCGGCGCCGTGATCCGGCGTATGACTTCACCTATCGGCGTGGTGCGGGTGACGGACGTGGATGATCTTTCGGCGGTGGCCGCGCCCGTCTCGGGAGCCGGATTCAAGGTGGGCGACGCGGTAAAGACGGTGACCCAGTAGGGCGAGGTCGATCGCGCGAGTGGTCAAAGAGGAATTCCAGGCGAGTACGGACGCATTTCGAGGGTACGAGGAAAATCTTTACACAAGCGGGCGAATCGGCGCAAGTGGTTGTTGGTGTAAAGAAAAATCGTCCACGGTTGGTGTGGTGTTTGGGGCAAAATCCACCGTTTTAACCAGCGGTCATTCCATCGGCAGGCCGACGTAATTTTCCGCGAGGGTTTGCGACGCGGCGCGCGAACTGGTGACGTAGTCCAATTCCGCTAGCTGGCGGCGCTGATCGAAGGCGTTGTCGGTATCAAACAGGTGGAGCATGGACGTCATCCACCAGGAAAAGCGCTGCACCTTCCAGACGCGCCTCAAGCAAGTATCGGAATAATTCTCCAGCAGATTGCGCTTTCCAGTTTTGTAGAATTCCGCGAAGGCAGGCGCGAGCACGCGAATGTCGGAAACCGCCAGGTTGAGACCTTTCGCGCCGGTCGGCGGGACGATGTGCGCCGAATCGCCCGCAAGGAAAAGATTACCGTATTGCATGGGCTCGACGACGAAGCTGCGCATGGGGGTGACGCCTTTCTGAAGTATGCGACCCTCGGTGAGTTTCCAGTTTTCGACTGTGGCAAACCGGGCCTGCAACTCCTGCCAGATTCGCTCATCGGGCCACTCGTTGATGTCCTCATCGGGCGCGCACTGAAGGTAGAGGCGGCTGATCTCCGGCGAGCGCATGCTGAGCAGAGCGAAGCCGCGCTCATGGTAGGCGTAAATCAGCTCTTCGGATGACGGAGGCGCCTCGGCCAAGATTCCCAGCCAGCCGAAGGGGTAGATTCGGTCGAAGATTTTCAGCGCGCCTTCTGGGATCGACGGGCGGCAGACGCCGTGGAAGCCGTCGCAACCGGCAATGAAGTCGCAGGTGATTTCGTGCCACTCGCCGCCGGTGCGAAAGCGGATCTTCGGCTTGCCGCTGCCATTCGCGCCGCTGATCCCGAAGTCGTGCACACCTACATCGGCCGCTTCCAGGAAAACCCGGCCCTTCGCGGCCGCGCGCGCGTCGAAGAGATCGGCGACGACCTTATTCTGCGGATAAATCGTGACGGAGCGGCCGTCGGCGAGTTCCTTGAAGTCAATGCGGTGAGTGCGACCGCCGAAACGCAGCCGGACGCCGTAGTGGGTGAGCCCTTCGCGTTTGAGCCGCTCGCCAACACCGGTCTCTTTGAGCAGATCGACAGTTCCCTGCTCGAGCAGGCCGGCACGCACGCGCTCCTCGACGTACTGGCGGCTACGCGTCTCGACGACAATGGACTCAACGCCTTGCAGGTGAAGAAGATGGGACAGCAAGAGGCCCGCAGGTCCGGCGCCGACGATTCCGACTTGTGTGCGCGACTTCAAAGATCAGCGTGCCTGGCGAGAACCGGGCTATTTTACATTCATCTTGCAAAGCCGGTAGATCAAACTAGAATGCTGGCAAGTCTTCTGCGATGACCTGCCGTTTTGGGCGGCGGAGCACGAAAATGCAATGAGCACCGCCTTCCGAGTGCGCGATTCGGCAAGCGGGGTTCGGGGGGAAGCCAAGTGGCGACCGAGCGAGGATTCTACGGCTGGAAACTCGTAGGGGCACTTTCGGCCATGGATTTTCTGAACCTCGGATTTCCGTTTTATATCGGCGCTGTGATCAATCCTTATATGCTGCAGCACATTCAGATGAGCCGCAGCACGTTCGGATTTGGGTCCACACTGCTGAATCTGTTCGTCGGCATCCCGTCCACCCTGGTGGCTATTTCCATCGTAAAGCGGGGCATTCGCGCGACGTACTTGATTGGCTCGGCGTTCGTCTGCATCGGCTCGCTGTTTCTGGCGTTTGCTACTACGAAACCCTGGGAATTCCTTCTCGGATTCGGCGTCATCAACGGCATCGGCGTGTGCTTTGGCGACATCATTCCCGGCAGCACCGCGGCGGCCCGCTGGTTCGAACGTTACCGCGGCCGCGCCGTCGGCCTAGTGCTGAGCGGTTCCGGTGTGTGCGGATTTTTCATGGCTCCGCTGATCGATAAGCTTCTGCGCGCCAGTGGCGGCAATTGGCGCCTGGGCTGGGAAATCGTCGCGGGAGGAGCCGTACTCGCGGGAATCATCGCGCTGCTATTCGTCAAGGAAAGGCCCGAGGATTTGGGTCAGCTTCCTGACGGAGAAGTAAAAGACTCCACCGGCGCACCCCGGCAACACGTTCCCAGTGCCTTAATTACGCAATACGAATGGACGCCGGGCGAGGCGTATCGCACCAGCAGCTTCTGGCTCGTGGTGTTCGCGGGACTGGCTGCGCAATTTCCATTTTTCATTTTCGTTGCGCATTGGCTGCTACATCTGCAGAGCGTAGGCACTCCATCCGGCGACGCCGCATTCTCTCTGGGCCTTTTTACGGTCGCCTGCATCGCCGGCCGATTGATCGGCGGTTGGCTGATGGACACAGTGACAGCGCGGTACGCTTTCATGATCGGACTATGCTGTTACCTGGTCGGTTCGCTCGCTGCGCTGCGTGTGGGCCCGGGCGCCCTCTGGATGGCCAATGCCGCCGCAGTTCTTTATGGGCTCGCCATCGGCTGGACGTTCACCTGCATGACCACCTGCATCGCGCACTACTACGGTCCCGTAGCATTTCCGAAACTTGCGGGTACGCTGCTGCTTCTCACTTCTGGCGGCGCGTCACCGGCGGGCTGGGTCGGCGGGAAGATATTCGATGTGTACGGCAGCTACACTCGCGCCTGGCAACTGAATATTGTTATTACCGTGATCGGCATCGTCGCCATCCTATTTGCTACGATGCCGCATCATCGTACTGAAAGCAGGGCGGTCGCCCGCGCCGCATGAGCTCGGAGGTTCGCACAAGAGCCTCAAGTGTCCGGTAAAGCGAAGTTTTACAGCTCGAACCGGGTCGCCGTTGCACAGGCTGCATGAAGATGGGAGGGAATCTCTGATGCCGAAGCAAGAATTCTACGGTTGGAAACTGGTCGCCGTCCTATTTTCGCTGGACTTCATCAACATGGGATTCCCCTACTACGGCGCGACGGTAATCAATGGCTACATGGTCCGCGAGGTTGCAATGACGCGGAGCATGGTCGGCCTGGGCTTCACGCTACTGAATTTGTTCGTCGGGCTTGCGGCGGTGCTTGTCGCGATATCGATTGTGAAATTCGGGCTAAGAGCTACATTCGTTTCGGGCTCGGCGATGATCTGTGCCGGCGCTTTGTTCATGGGCCTCTACGCCACCAAACCCTGGCATTATTTGGTGGCGTTTGGAGTTGTGATCGGAACTGGAATCAGCTTCGCAACATTGGTTCCGGCCGCGACCACCGTGGCTCGTTGGTTCAGGCGGTATCGCGGGAGGGCGATGGGAATTGCGCTCTCCGCCTCGGGCTTCGCAGGTCTCGGCGTGGCGCCGTTTTTGGACAAAATGCTGCGAACGGCGGGAGGTAATTGGCGCACGGGCTGGGATATCGTCGCGGGCGCGGTTGTGATTGCAGGAATCATCGCTTTCCTTTTCGTGAGGGAGAGTCCGGAATCGATGGGACAACTCGTGGACGGGATTCCCGAGGCGGAACAGGCGCAACCGTCGCGCACCGATTCGCTGGCCACCAAGCATGCCTGGACTGCCGCGCAAGCCTACAGAACGCCCGCGTATTGGCTGATCGCGATTGCGGGAATCATGGCGACATTTCCGTTTTTCCTGTTCGTGGCGCACTGGATTCTGCGCCTGCGCGGCGCGGGCATCAGTTCCGGCGACGCAGCTCTGGCGATGGGCCTGTTTACGCTCGGCACACTGGGCGGACGCTGGCTCGGCGGTTTGCTGATGGACTTCATGAATGCGCGGCTGGCTTTCGTCCTCGGCCTCAGCGTCTATTTCATCGGTTCGTATCTTGCAATCATCGTGCGGTCAGACACGCTGATGGTGGCCTACCTCGCCGCGATTTTGTATGGCGGAGCTTACGGCTGGGCATTCACTTGCACTGGAACGGTGATAGCGCACTACTTCGGTCCGGCGGCTTTTCCTAAATTGTACGGAACGATGACGCTGCTGATTTCGGCCGGCGCTTGTCCGGCGGGCTACGTGGGCGGAAGAATTTTTGACCTTTATGGAAGCTACAAGCAGGCGTTTGAATTGAATTGCCTGATGGCCGCCATCGGGATTGTCGCGATTGCGTTCGCCACTATGCCACGCCCGCGAAGTGCGACAGTGACATCCCCCGACCAACTTGCGCAAGCACAAACGGCGTAATTGGGGCGCGCGCATTCGGAAAGGCTACCGGCTCGCGACCTCGTGGTCCCCCGCCTAACCCTCCGACCATTACGATTGCATTCCCACTTGAAAAGCAGTATAAAAAAGTAACCGTTCCGCGGGCTGTGTTACTTCCCCGCCGAACCAGAGGTTCAACTATGCTGTCGATGCTGAAGCGTTTATTACGACAGCAATCTGGAAATGATCTCGTCGAATACGCGCTCTTGATGGCGTTAATAGTCGTCGCTGTGATTGTGTCGATCTACAGCTTCGGGCGGTCCAATCAGCAGAGTGTCTCTCGAGCGTCACAGGCCGTGTCGGCAGGTGGCTCTGGCGGCGGCCAAGGTGGCGGCGCACAAGGCGGGGGCGGCAGCGGCGACCAGGGCGGGGGCAGTGGTGGCCAAGGGGGCTCACAAGCCGGCGGCAGCGGCGACGGCGGCGGACAAGCTGGGGGCGGTGGCGACGGCGGCCAAGTCGGCGGACAAGGCGGTAGCGGCGGAGGGGGTGGGGCGGGCACCCTGCCAAGGGGCGGTGGCACAGGGCTACACTAGGCCAACCGTTGAGCCAGTACTTCCTTTCCCGATTTGAGACCCGTCGGAGATCGCTGAAATAGAAGTTCCCCCCTTCAGGACCAAACTACAACACGCAAATGACCTCATTGCTCTCTCGCCAGTAAGCATGTCAGCGAACTTTTCCTAGCGCCCGCTAAACCAAATAGAGAACAGCAAGGAATACGCCGCAACGGAAAAGGAATTTACTCGGGACTATCCAGAGAGGGATCGAACGCGCCACCTGCTCGGTGTACGCGCTCGGTTGGTTGCGGGGGTCGGATTTGAACCGACGACCTCCGGGTTATGAGCCCGACGAGCTACCAGGCTGCTCCACCCCGCGAGGTCATCATAGCGGATGCTTGAGGTTCGGTCAAACACGCTTGCGATTTACCCTCGCGATATTTGGTCGGCGGATGTTTCAGCGGAAATAGGATTTTCCGCCGTGCACTTGCGAGTTAAGTGAAGAAGTCGCGCCGCAGCAGCGCCGCTCAGGAGTCTTCAGGTTTGATTGCCTGCGGCAGAAACATGGATGTTTCCCATTAGGACGTCGCGCACCTTGCCGGCCAGTTCATCCGGACCGAAGGGCTTCTCGATGAAGGCTGTTCCTGGGTTAAGAATCCCGATATTGATGGCGTCATCTTCCGTATAGGCAGACATGTAAAGCACCTTCAGGCCCGGGCGAAGCTTGCCCAAGCGATCGACCAATTCGCGTCCTTTCATTCCAGGCATGACGACATCGGTGAGAACCAAATCGATGGTTTCCTGATGGGACTCCACGAACTGAATGGCATCCGTGGCGCTCCTCGCCTCGAGGACGATGTATCCTCTCAATTGCAAAAACTCGCGCGTCATGCGACGCACAGCGTCATCATCTTCCACTACGAGGATTCGTTCTTCGTGCCCAAGGAAGCGAACCAGAGGCATCGGTGCGTCGGCGGCTGCTTCAACCGGTTCCTCAACTCGCGGAAGGTAGATTTGAAATGTCGTCCCCGATCCGGCCTTGCTGGAGACCGTGACACAACCGCCGCTTTGGTTTACGGTGCCATAAACAGTTGCCAAGCCGAGTCCCGAGCCCCGGCTTTTGTCCTTGGTAGTGAAAAACGGTTCAAAGAGGTGCGCTTGAGTGGCTTCGTCCATGCCATGGCCAGTATCGCGCACACTAAGTACCACGTGGGGACCGCCCCGAACTCCTGGGTGAGTGCTGATCCACGCCTCATCCAGATCGCAGTTTGAGGTCTCGATCGTCAACTCTCCGCCGTTCGGCATGGCATCTCGCGCATTAAAGACGAGATTCATGATGACCTGCTCCAACTGCGCCGAATCGGCCCTGACGTGACCCAGGTCGGGATGGAGATCGATCTTCAAGCTAATGTCATCACCGAGCACGGGCGGCAACATTTCTGCCAGCTGAGTGATTAGTGTATTGAGGTCCAATACGCGGGCCTGGAGTACTTGCTTCCGGCCGAAGGCTAAGAGCTTCCTCGTCAATGAAGAGGCTCGGTCGGCGGCCTTCACAATTTCGGTCAGCTCCTGACGCAACGTGGGGCTCAGGCCAACGGCGTTCAACGAGAGCGCAGCCTGGCCGCGGATGACCATCAGCACGTTATTGAAGTCGTGAGCCACGCCACCGGCTAGCCGGCCGACTGCTTCCATCTTTTGCGCTTGGCGGAGCGCTTCCTCGGCCTTCTCGCGCCCGGCGATTTCCTTTTGTAGTTCACGATTCGAGGTCTGCAGTTTCCTAACATGGAGCAGCGATGATTCCGTCATATAAACGGCGAATCCGAGCACCACGGCCATCAGAATGCCGCCGCCGAAAACCAGCGTCGGCAGAGGCGACCGTGCGTACGCAACTACTCCAGTCTTCGGCCAAGCCTTCACCTCCCAACTTAACCCCTCGACTTGTATGTTGGCTTCCTGGACGTAGGGCCCTTCCCGAACCGGCCCGGCTAGTGTTCGACTGTAGATCGCTTCGTGACCATCGGAAACAAGCACCCAATAATCGGGCGCAACATCCTGGAGGATGGACGAGAGCAACGCCTGGTACCGGAACACGCCAACCAGAAACCCCCTCAGTTTCGTCCGTGAGTACACAGGTACAAAGACCAGGAACCCTCTGCCACCCTGTCGCAAGTTAGTGGGAGGGGTCGCCGTCACGTTCCCGCTGTCGAGGGCGTCTTCAAGCTTCGCCCGCTGATGGGGGTCAGCGCCTAGGTCTGCATCAACGTCGCCTTCATTCCCTCTCTGAGGTTCCACCCAGACTACGTGGAATGTTGGGTCGATCCATTCGATCGCCTGGTAGGCCGGATAGCCGCTCATCACCAGACTCGCATCGGACTCCATGTCTCGATCGGCAAGGCGGTCTGGTTCCTGCCAGCGCCCTGCCAAGCGTTCCAGCGAAAGAATCCGCGCGCTCAATTCCGACTCTGTCTTGGCTTTTACAAATAAAGCCTGCTCCTTCGTGTTGGCCTGAATCTCAACGCGCCGGTTAGTAAGTAGTAATTGCCAAAGGACTAGCGCAGCGATGATCGTAGTCAAGCCGAAAATGGCGGGCAGCAACAACCGATCGATGAAGCTTCTGTGCATCTGTACCCTCAAATCAATACGACGTGACCGCGGCGCGCCCTCGCAACCGTTCTCGCACCGTCACCCGACCCTCGGCGCTTCGAACGTCCCAGGAATGCTTGCAGGATGCAACTCGGGGAACGCTTATTGGCAGTAGCTGCCCAGCTTCGGTTGATATCCACTTTGAAGCGCTTGACCTTGTGTCATGATAGCCCCTGGCTCTAGTGTCCTGAAATCCGGACTGTGAGCGCAGTAATAGAATCCGCTATGTTGAATCGTCCACACCGGTAAGGCCGCTGCCGCGGGATCAATCGCGTTGTCCACGTCCAAGCCGAGAAGAGCCCTCAGGCTCGCGATGAATCCGCTGTCTTGCTGCGGGGGCGCGATGGCTACACGGACCAGCGGTACTGGGGCGGCGGCGTCGACACCGGTCGAAGCAGTTTGGGATGGCGCGGTCCGAACGGTGCGCTTGGTCTGCACAGTCGGTCTCGCTTGAGGTGCTCTTTCGGGTGGCACCGCTGTGGGCGCCGGAATGGGTTGGATCGTTTGTACGTTGGAGCTGTCACCTGAGGGAGGCGTCCTGAGACTGGTAGCCATCACGATCAGCGCCAAAATTCCCATCGTACCGGCCGCTACCGCAACCGCGAGCTTCCGCCGCCGACGTAAGTCCGAAGCAGACGAATCAGGCACTGCCTGCACTTGGCGATCCACCGCGACAATCTCGGGTCGGGGAGAGATTGCGTCGGGCAACAGACAATCTCTCGGAAGCATCTCGCGTCCGCCCACCGGTAGACTCTGAGGTCCGAGACGAAGTTCGTAATGATTCGCGGACAATTCGAAGAGTCTGGGTGTGTCCGGAGGCTCTTCGAGTCCTTCTTTAGGATTTCGGAAGCGTAGCGTGGGACGCCGCGGTTCGGGCGGTGGCACGCCATCAGGCGTACTCCCAAAATCATGATGTTGCGGAGGCTCCGAAAGCGATTCGCGCAAAATCCCGGGCACAAAACTCGGCTGCGCACTCTCAGGTTTCTCCGAAGGGAAAGTCACGGGGATTGAAGCTTGGATCGGAAGACGCTCCCGTTCGCCCTTTGCCGTAGGTATCGGGCGCGGTTCTCTCTGCGTTTGCACATTCCAGGTGGGCTGCTCTTGGCTCGCAATCCACTCTGTAATCTGCTGTTCCGTGTTACCCGGGAGATCTTTGAAAGAAACGCCGACTTCCTTGTGCGTTGGGTCCAGCCATGCAACGTACCCCACGGTCTCGATCGCTTGTTCGATGCCTTGCAGTCGAAAATTTAGGGCTAACTCCGTCTCGGCATTCAGCTTCGCCGCCGCCTGCAGAGACACCCCTCCTGCACTGAGGTTGACAACAATGCCCCCATTTCCCGGGCCAAGCGCAACGTATATGATCGAGGTTGGTTTATGCCGAAGGTGACGGCGCCGCTCGTCTACAATGGGACTGTTCCGGAGAGGTGCGACGTGATGCACTTTTTCCTGCCGACGCGCCGGTTATTGAGAATCAACGGCGTCGATAAAGACCGGGGCCGCTACTTCACCTTCAGCTGGACGCTCGCCCAATTGAACAAACCTAATTCCCCTGACCGATCATCGCAGCAAGGCGCGGCCCACTACTCTTGTCATTCTAACCGAAGTTTGCGATTTGCACCTCCAGTTTTTACTTTCAGCCCTCCCGCGTTCTCCCCCAACGGAGCTTGCCGCCGTTCCGCTTACAATACTTGTGTCCGACCGAAAGCCAGTGCCCGCCCTCGATTTTGCGGGACTCCGCGCGTCAAGTCAGCTTCGTTCTATAGTAAGAACTTACAGCTTTGAAGATCGATTCAGGCGGCGGTGTGGCCGACCGGAATCGCAGGCGCCGCTGCCGCTTTGAGCGGCACAGGAGGACTGTAGACGTGCCAGAAATCGCCCTCAGCTTTTGCAAATTCAACCGCGACCTTCCTTCGGCCCCGCTTTTTCGAATCGACATAAACTACGCGGCATTCGCGCTCTTCTTCCGTGAAACTATTGACGATGAGGATCTTTTGGCCGAGCTTTACAAGCGGCTTCATGTCGAGGAGCCCGCCGTACAGGCTCACCGCCATCGTCGCAGTTACATCGCGGAAGGGGTGGTTCCGAGGAGTTCGTCCATAAACTTTGACGGGAATCGTAAACGGGAAGCGCTTGCAACGGCGGCGCTCAACCATAGCAATCTCCTTCGCAGCGCTGAGATTCGAGAATTGACCCGGCTCAAAGGTAGGTCCGGCGAGTGCTCCAGTGCAATGGTACTCCGTTGACTAACTGCATAACCCTATTCTCAAACTCGTTTGATCTGCAAGCCCAATAACAATTCCGCGGCGCGCAAGAGCGTCGGAGGCCCATTCGCCACCGAAGAGGACGCTTGCGATCTCAAGATCGCGTGATTATGCTGCTGCCAAAGACCTTGACGACTTTCAGAATTGCTGCAGCTCTGCATTCTGCGGCCGTCTGAATCTTCGCCGCGATTCCCGCAAATAATATAAAATCCACCGTCACGTGGGGCCCGTAGCTCAGCTGGTTAGAGCAGCGGACTCATAATCCGTTGGTCCTAGGTTCGAATCCTAGCGGGCCCACCCACAATCAGCGGATCGGTCACCTACCCTCCGTCACAGCGCGAATCCTCGCAAAACCGCGTCGGGAAAGGGTTTGACGCATCTCGAGAAATTAGGCATCCCGCTGTACTCACTGGATAAGTGGGCCAATCGCTTGACCTCAAAAATCAGCAAAGTCACGATTTACTCTCAGCCTTAAATGACCAGCTCATGCCCCAGGAGTAGAACGCGAGAATGATCGCGATGTCCAAGGGCAAACCAAAGACGATATAGAGCAGCGGCATGAACAAGACGGACTTCCGCAATACGATTGACTGCAAAAGGATCTGGAACGGAAGAAACAGAGAAAGATGGCCCATGGTCATGGCCGTAAGCGCGGCCTTTCTGATTAACCCGAAATCGAAGATGTAGTACGTCAAGCCAAACAGGATGGGCACAAAAGAAATCAGCCCGATTGCATAGCTCATAAATCCTTCCAAATAGCTATCGGGTGTATGGGGAAACCGCGCCGGAAACAATAAGAAATAGACTAAAGCGGTGGCCTGAATAAAAAGGACAGCGCGCAAAAGATAGGTGATGGGAATGAACTTCGCGGGAAAAAGAAGTGTTGCGATCCACAGCGCAACGACGATTGCTGCGGTGAACCACCACGTGCGCGCGTCGGGAACAATGCTATCCATCCGGGGATATGGAACGGCGAAGTGGACATAGGGCGTAATCTGATGCGCTCCCAAGCCGAGATTGGTGCGCAACGCGAGCATCCTGGTTCCCACAACCAGAGCGAGTCGCCAGACCCGGCAAAGCCACGGCAGCGAGGCAATCCACACGAATGAAACCAACAAGACAAGCAGGGCTGACGTGATCAGGTCGAGGGGCCCTAAATCGAACCGGGTGAGCGCCCTGTGCATGGCGATGACGCCGCCCCGGTGGCCGCGAAAGCGGCTTCGGTCGGCAAATCTGGGCGCACGATCAGAAGTCTTTGAAGATTCCAAAGCTTCCACCACCTCGCTCGTAGAACGGACTGTGGTAATAATCCGCTACTAAATTGAATCCCCACTGCTTGCCGACCCACTGCCGCCAGGTAACGGTAACGGTCTGGCTTGGGAAGCGCGTGAGAACCGCGGTCGGCCCAACCAATTGGTACGCTTCTTGTCCAAATCCTACATTTAAAGTGACGTAACGATGTTCGTTCCGCCCTTGCGTAACAGCCACGAAACCAGCGGGCGAGAAAACCGTGCCTGGATTGCTGACGTTGAATCGCACGCCCTCCTCGATGATCCACGGCTTTTCGAAATAGTAAGTGGTTCCGACGAAGAAGCTACTATCGCGGTGAACATCCTTTGCAGCGTAATAGCCGAATCCAACGGTCGAGATGAGCTGCTTGCGCGCGCCCCACTTCCGATTCACGAATGCGTCACCCCGATAGCGCGGCCAGAAGAAGCCGCCGACGCTCGAACCGAGCGTGAGCGAAGCGTACCAGTCAGGGTTGAAGTTGTATGTATCGCCGGCGGCCATATACACGCCGGCGTCGCCGAATTCATGCTGTCCGTTGATTTCGCCGTTCCAGGTATTTTTTCCCGTTACAACCACGCCGCGAAAATAGCCGCCGCTCCAACGGCCGAAATTGTTCGATAGAGTCTCGTAGCTCCCGCCGGCTTCCACAAAGTTGGTCAGAATTTTTTCTTCCACCGGCTGCGCAGGTGTGTTCGCGGTTGTTGGAATCGGAGCTGATTCCTGAAGCAGCGCAGTGGTTGGAATTGTCTGGGCATTCGCCGTCAGCGCGAACGCAAGGCTCAGGACCACCACGGCCAGGCCGCCCAGACAAATGCGTGCCGTCGGGTTATTCATTGACCCATAACCTTGGATTCGATTTCCAGATGCTGCCCTTCTCCCGCGACCACTCGCCAACCATTCCCATCTCGCTGAATTTTGCACGCGCCTTGCATTACATCCGGCCGGCTAAATTTGTTTGCCGGGAGCCACCAGGATTCGTGAGCCAGCGTTTGGGGATCGGCAGCATTAAGGAAGGCTCGCCCATCGCGCTCCGTCAGCTTCCAGTCCACCCTCTTGCGCGAATTCAGAAAGTTGCCGATCTGCACCATTGTGTACCAGCGAAATACTCCCTGCGTTCTGAGTTGCGCGGTTTTTTCCAGCCAGGCACCCACTATCCGCCGGTAAGGCAAAATTCCTGGAGGGTGAAAATAAATGAGGCGGACCTGCCGCTGAGCGACGGTGAAGTCCGTCGCCGCATCAAGCCACTGTTCTGCCGCGGCCTGCGAGTATTTTTCGGTTTTCATTTCCTCGAACGAAGCAGCTCGATCCATGTGCAGGATCGGGAAGGCCCAGATCGTCGATCCGGCACGGCGGCCCTTGCGATAGCCTAGCGTGGGACCCAGTCCCGTATCGCCTGTGAAGTAGTAGCCCACAAAATGGTGTTGTTCGAGCCACACAGTCACCCACTGAGGCTGATTGCCCACGGGAGCGGAGTATTCAAGGACCGGCTTGCCGCCTACCTTCTCGAGAGCGTCCTTGTTGAGCTCAAGATACTTTTCCATTTCCTGGGGAGGGTCCTTATCAACGTGCTCGGCGAAGTAGTTGTGAATCCATCCACCGTGGCTGCCAATTTCGTCTCCAAGCCCGATATACTTGTGGACTAATCCTTGACTGATGGGGTTATGAAGCACGTTGAAGCCTTGATGATCGCCAATTGCATAGGTATCTGGTCCTGCGGTGATGTCAATCGAATAGGGCCCTTGCTCCAAAATTTTCCAGGTGCCCATTTCCTGAAGTGCCTTGATGGCTGCGTTGGAATCCACGTGCCAATCCAAAACAATGCCTCCGACGCCGTCGGGCACGGGCATCAGGTAAGGCAGAGACAAAACCCGCGAGGCGAAATACTTGATGAAGGCATGCAGCGGAAGTCCATCGGTGTAGCCCTCCAGATATCCGAGCGGAATATTCACGAAGAGGACCGAGCCTTTTTGGAAGGAGTGGATCCCGGCGACGATTCCAACTCTTGAGTGCAGCAAGACTTGCCCCTTGTAGGCTCCTGACGTAACGAAGCTGGGATACTCCAAGTCGCCATACTGATAACGCCGAAGCTGAACTTCAAACTCGCCGCCACCTGTTGCAACCGCGCTCTCCGCGGGAGGAGACAGTGGGTAGTATTTTCCGGGCGGCACTCCTAGATCATTCATTACCGGGATGGTGCCGCTCACGTCCGCCGCTTGAATCATTCCATCACGCAGCGAGTCGTAGAGTGCGTAGTCCACTCCTGCAAGATCGGAGAGTCTTGACCGGGCGCCCACGTAACGCCCCTCTTGGGACTTCGTGCCCGCATCATAAACGAGCATCAGGCTTCCCCCGCCCGCCACATATTCGCGGATAGCGCCTATCAGGATGTCGTTCGCCTGCAGATGGAAGGAGTCGGGGAAAATCACGCCGGCGCATGGCGGCCTTCCAAACAGCGGCTGCAAGAAGGTTGAATCGTGTATGGGAACTATGTGCAGCCCCTCTTCGCTCGCTGCATCGGTCCAAACCGTAACGTGAGGATCGGAAAAGTTTGTGCCGTCCGGCACCACTAGGAGCAGCCGATCACTCTCCGAACTGGAGGGATCGCGGCTGCGGCTCCTCGACAATAGGAGTCCAACCAGCGCGGCCACGAAAAGCACCACAAGAACGCTGATAATTGCCCGCTTTTTCATCTTTTGAGAACCACCCGCCCTTCGCTCCTAGCCCAAAGCGTCCCGAAGACCTGGGCACCCTCCTCGAGTTCGATGGTTAGCGCACTCACCGTTGTTGGCATTCGCGCGCTGCCGCACTCCGTGTCGGATTCGATCTCCATTTCGTGCTCCGCCAGGATTGGGCCCCCAATACGGCAACGCGGACCGATTCGCATCGTAGCCGCGCTGATAAGGCTGCCCTCCACGGAAGCGCCGGCTTCCACGATCATTTCTTTGTTGCTCTTCGCGCTGCCCAGCACTCGGGCGCCCGCACCAATGTGCAGCTTGCCGCGAGCCACCACGCTACCGGTGACCACCTCACCAGGTCGTATCTCGAAGTCCCCCTCGACCAAAACCCGGCCGCTCGGCCCCGGCAGGGCAGGTGCCTCGGCGGGAAGATCGGGCGGAATGAAAGAAATCTCGTTGAGGGTATCGCTAGAGCATCCGAACTTAATGCGTGGCGCATTCAGGCGTTGGAAGGCGCAGCCGGGTTGCAACTGTATCTCTCGGTCAGCCGAAATACGCCCGTACAGGTCGCAGTCCTGCGCCGCTCGAAATGTTCCTGCCGCGTGCGCCCAGCGTGTGATATGGCTGGCTGGCCCCAGGCAGATGTCCTTCTCTCCGAGGAGCGCGCGGTAGGTGCTGTGTTCTCCTCCAACGAACTGTCCCGCTGCATAAATCTCCTTGAGGAAAGTGAGCCCACCGGAGAGGGCTATGTCCGTGCCAGCGGCAACGACCCATGCGCAAGCAGCTTGCTTCTTCCCGGCGTTCAGAAAGACCTCGGTGTCAGCGCTTCCCAGCAAAACGTATTCGTCTCCGCCCGGCAGTATTCCCCTCACTGTCGTTCCGGAACCAACGCACTGTTGCAAGGGACCTTGTAGCTCCTCCAGATAGGTGCGGAAACCATGCGCGAAATGCCGGATGTCTCCCCCGTATTGCTGAATTACGCCGAGTGGCTCTGCGTCGCGCTTGAAACGCAGCTCTACAATCGCCGGCACCAGGGGAAGGGTGAAAAGTACACCCGCTAACAAGACCAGCATCAAGAGTGCGAGGGAGGAGTTCACGGAGTGGTCCGGAAGCGCTCGGTCTTGTCCCAGTGAAACTGCGCTCCGGTGAGCGGTGCCATCAGCTGGGAAACCAGAGCGTGAGATACGGAAAAGATGCTGACTGCAAATCCTAGAACCAGGAACGGGAGGAGGCATATACGCTGGCGCGTGTGATCCAGCCGAACTGCTGCCGCAATCTCAAAAAAGGCGGCAAAATTTCCCGTGGCAGCGTAGGCCGTAAAGGCCAGTAACGCGATCACACCATGGAGCGGAGCCACCCCTTGATAAAACACAGCGAGAGCCAGAAGCCAGCCGATCAGGGTCAAGGGTGCCACCGCATAGACGCCGAGAAGCAGAAAGCCGTCTGTGCGTTCGCGGAATGTGGCGCGATGCTTCCCGAATAACAAGTGGAAACCGTAGGCCACCAAAGCCTGATTGTGTCCCTTGGCCCACCGCATGATCTGCTTGATCCGCACAGGCCACGTCTCTGGAACCTCTTCGTAACACTCCGAACGATTCTGGTATACGGTTTTCCAACCGGCCAGCAGAAGGCGAAAGGTTAGGTCGGTATCTTCGGTGAGAGAATTGTCGTTCCAGCCGCCGATTTCCCGCAGCGCGCTCAGCCTAACCCCGGCTACCGTGCCGCCGTGTTGCGGCACAAGGCGAAGATTCATTCGAGCCTGCTGATCCACCTGATAGCCCCCTGATCGCTCAAGGTCGAGCAGCCGCGTAAGCAAGTTTGTTCCCACGTTCAGGGGAACCACGCGCCCCATTACTCCGCCTACCTCGGGATCGAAGAACGGCGCAACGAGCTGGCGGACCAATCCACGGCCGGGAATATAGTCGGCGTCAAATATGAGAATCACTTCGGTCTCGACCATTTCCATCGCGTCTTTCAACGCGGCGGCTTTGCCTCCTTTCCCGCCTTCGCGATGAAACGCGCGGATGCGGCCGGGGTGATCTTTAACAAAAAGATCGATAATCTCGCGCGTGCGGTCCGTGGAACGGTCGTTCACGGGCACGACCAACATCTTTTCGGCGGGATAATTCACTCCCATCAATGCAGCCAGGATGTTCGTTATCACCTTCTCTTCATTGTGAGCAGCCACCAAGACGGTTACTTCCGGCCAGTTGGCCGTGTCTATATCGATGTAAGGGTGGCGTTGAAATCCGAACAGGCGATTCAGCGTGAACCAATAGTGGCGCAAGGTATAGATGGAGATGACAGCGACAATGCCGAAGAGAATGTAGATCATCGTATGCAGCCGCGCTTTAGGAATGGACCTTGTCGAGACCAGCTTCCATCGCATGATCCGGCACGTCGCTCTGGCGGCGACGAGGGTTACGCCTCGGTGGCAATTTAAATTCCTTGTCGGCATCGAGAAGAGGCGTTTTCTTCTGATGCCAGCGCGCGATGGCCTCGGCGATTCTCTCGGAAGCCCTGCCGTCACCGTAGGGGTTCTCTCCTTCCGCCATGTCCTGGTATGCCTCCGAGTCGCTGAGCAGGCGCTCGGCTTCGCTGACGATCGCTTCCCGCGACATCCCGATGATCTTGGCCATGCCGAACTGCGAGGCTTCCGGGCGCTCCGTAACTTTGCGCAGGACCAACACGGGCTTGCTGAAGGTAGGGGCCTCTTCCTGAATTCCGCCCGAATCAGTGAGGACCATAAAGCAGCGGCGCAGGAGACTAACGAATGTGATGTAATCGAGCGGCTCCGTGAGGTGTATCCGCTCCGTATCCCCGAGAAGCGCGTTGACTGTACCGCGCACGTTCGGATTCATATGGACCGGGTAGATCACACGAATGTCCGGGTACTTCGTCACGAGGTCCCTCAGGGCAAGGCACATGTTCTCCTGATCGCTTCCCCACGATTCCCGGCGATGAGAAGTGACCAATACGAGACGGCCTTGGTCCGTGGGAATGCCCTCAAGCGGAGTATTTTTCCAAGAATGAGGCAGCTGGCTCAGCCCGCGCAGCGCGTCCACCACCGTGTTTCCGGTGACGACAATCTTCTCGGGTGCCACGCCTTCCGCCAGCAGTGCATCGCGCGAGTTAGCCGTTGGTGCAAAGTGTATCTCCGTGACCACCGAAACCAGGCGCCTGTTAGCCTCCTCTGGAAACGGGTTGTAGATGTCATGGCTCCGAAGGCCGGCCTCGACGTGCCCGACGGCAATTTTGCAGTAGTAGGCCGCCAAAGCGGACGCAAAAGCAGTAGTGGTGTCACCCTGCACCAGGACCATGTTGGGAAGAAAGCGCTGGCAAGCGTTCTCCACGGTGTCAATCACCCGGCCCGTGAGTGAGCTGAGCGTTTGGTTCGGACGCATGACGGCCAAGTCAAAATCCGGCTGTATCTTGAACAATTGAAGGGCGTGGTCGAGCATGGTCCGATGCTGGCCTGTATGCACGACCGCCACCTCGAAATCGTCCGAACGCAGGCGTAGTTCATGGATTACGAGGGCTAACTTGATGGCTTCCGGGCGCGTGCCCAAAATCGCCATAACGCGGCAAGGCTTGGTCAACTTCACACTCCATAGGAAGGGGGGAACAACCTGAACCCCGGCTGAGAACCATATTTTGCCATGGCCGCCAGTCACAGCGACGTCGAAGTGGCGAGGCGATTAACAAGTAGTTATCCCAATATGCTGAAAATCGTCCCGTTTGAGCGGGGAAATCCGGAAATAGGTGGCAACCTGGAGACGCACCTCTACGATCACGCAGCCGGCCTCGAAGTGCTTAAGGCACTGATGCCCTAGTCGAGGTGCTCGCAGTTGAATTCGATCATATTGCGGTCGGGATCGAGGATGTAGAGCTGGGGATGGCCAGTGACGGAATTGGGCCGTAGCTGGAGGTTGCGCAGATCGCCGGCTTCCACGTCTTCGCGGAAGCCCTTCTTGTGCAGCCAGTCGAGTGTTTCCCGATAGCTTTTCACGCGCAGGGCAAAGTGAACGTCTTGCGGATTGTTCGGCCTCCCGACGCGCTGCAGCGCGCCCATTCCAACCACAATGTGGAGATGCTGTTCAGCGTCGCCGATGCGGAACCACAGGCCGGGAAAATCGAACGGAGGGCGCTCGATTTCCTCGAGTTCGAGGACGTCGCGGTAAAAACTGCGCGAGCGCTCCAGATCGTTGACGCCGATCAGAACGTGATGAAGGTAGGCTTTATTCATAATGCTCTTCCACACGAGCACCGGCAAACAACTTAAATCACCGCCGCGAGCGTAGCTGTACGGAACATGAGCTTGACATGAGCTTGCGCACGAAGCTGTTGCCCTTCTACCACAAGTTGGGCTACCCTCGTACCCGGTATTGCGCTTCTAGCATTACTCGGCGTTCCGATATACGCGGACATCGGCACGACGGGACGTCGACCCACCGATAACAGGACGGGGAGGTACTGTTGCGCACCAAATTGACGCTCGCGACTGTGGTTGGGTTGCTGCTCTGCAGTCTCGCAACCATAGAGCTCCCTGAGCTGGTGAACCTCATCGACAACACGTCGAACGATTACTCTCTCGTCTTACTCACAAGAGATGCACCGACGGTAATCAAAGTTCGGGTTGGAATGCTCTCTCAAGGGAGCACCGATCTGAGGGACGTCCAACACCGACCGGCCGCCGCGTCGGGCTGTGCCCCCTTCATCCAGCCCATTCACACGCCCGACAACATCCTCCACCTGTTGTGCGTCCAGCGAACATAACTTCTTCTTGGGAATCCCTCTAGAAAACGCATTCCTTCACTGACTTTTCATTGATCTGTCAGTCGAAGCTCACAGACTCCTTCTATCTAGACGACTGGAGGGTATCGTGCAAGTCGAACACCGCGTAGAACCGTGCACTAGCTGTGACAAGCCTGATTGCGGAGCCATAGTAGTCATTACAAACCCAAGTGTCGCCCCCGAAAAAAAACAGCCCCACCGCGCGGGTGATCGACTCGATCTGACTTGTCCAGCCTGCGGAAGGCCTTTCTCGATTTCGATCTTGGAACTGGACTGGTTGGAAGTTGGCGACAACGATTTCGCTAGAGGGTTCGTCGGCGGGCGCGGTCAGCGCACCCCCGAAGCAAGGAGCACAGCGGGGGCGCGTCGAAGCGATCCCAAACGCGCGCTTCTGGGTAGGTGACATTTACACCGGAGAGAGATAACGAGGCGGTACTCAAGGTCACGAGGCAGAACCAAAGGGAAGCTGATTGCAATCGAACCGCGGCAAGAATTGTATCGAATGGACCTTATCGTCAGCGGATATTTCTCTGCTCTCAACATTGAACGAAAAATCGACGGCATTTTCGTTGAGCAAACGAACTGTGTCCTCCGTAAATGAGTGAAAGCCGCCGTAGGGGTGGCAGTAAGTGCGAAGCGGCAATCTGCAAATGGAAGACAAAAACGCGAATGACGATTCGATTTCGATAGCTTGTTCCTGGGCAGAGAGTTTACTCATTACGGGATGGCTGCTTGTGTGGGAACCGATTACCATGTTGCTCGACGCCATTTCGACAATTTGATCGGCTGTCACATAGAAGTCAGAGACTTCGAAATCAAAACCAAACTTCCTCGCGATGGCATCAATCGTTTCTGAGCGATGCGCATAGTCAATATAATAGTTGAGGAGCCTCTTGAATTCTGAAATCCCTCCATAATTATTTTGATGTGTGTAAGTGCTCTTTCTGAATTCCTCCCGCCTCTTGAACGGAATCATCTCCTCCGACACGATGCTCAGGGCATATCGGAGAAGCTGGTTTCCCTCAAAGGCGCCGCATAGCAGATGAATCTTATGAACTTCAAGAATTCGGCCTTCGGTGTACGGCAGGGTTGGAATATAGAATATGCCCCACAGATTTCTTGATTTTAATTCAGGAAAAACATAGCGAAAATGGCATGACATCGCATCATCGAATGTGAGAAGCACTTTGCCGTCTGTCGAGGGCATCGAGCCATCACTAAGGTATCGACACCATTCATCAAAGGTCACAAAGCCCCGGGTCTGCTCGAAAAAATCGAGCTGTTTCCTGAAATTGCGGAAATCCAGAAATCGGAAGTTGGGCAGGGCTTCGCTGTACTCTCGTACATAGTGATACATAACAGCTTTCACAGCGAACCCTTGAGCGCTCGGTTTTCGACGATGTAAGGGTATTTGATGGAATCCCCTGCATCCAAATGCGCCTCGATCATACCTTCGGAAAAATTGCGATACAGTCTCTCGCAAGCGACGGCGTCAAAATCTCCCATTTTGTACAGCTTGCCTGTTGACTCTGGCTGCCGCCCGTGGGTTAGCGAGTCAAAATGAGCGATGATATCGGCATAAGCCTTGGTCATTTTTCGAATCAATCGATTGCCTATGCTATGCGGGCTGTCGCCTAAAAACATGTCGGCACGAATTTGATGAATGATTTCACCGCTATCGATCCCAGCATCAATGTACATAAATGTTGCGCCGACCATATGCGGCTCTTTGTTGATTAGAGGCCACACATTGGTTCCGGAGCCTCTGTAATACGGAGAAAGCCCGAGATGAACGTTCAAAAAACGATTCTTGAAGACTTCAAGCAACTCACTCTTTATCAAAGACGAGCCATAGCAAATCAGGAGATCAGGATTCCAAGCCCTAATTTGCCGTACAATCTGCTCGTCGTTTATCTCGCCCTTCCTAATTTTCAACGGGTCGGACCTATCGATAAGTTGGGACGACACCTCGCCGAAGAAATCGACTTCTGACTGCTTGCGGGCCAGAACGTGCCTCTTCTCCAACTCACTCGCGTTCGCATTACCGAAGATCCGGAATTCAAGACTTTTCTCAGTTCCCTCACAGAACGATTTGACCACTTCAAATCTGTTGTCGTTCGAAAGGCTTATTCGAAAATACAAATGCCGCAGCTCATCACCCGTCAATATGATTACGCGTTTCACTCGACTCAGTTCCTCGGAGCGGACTTATCGGATACGGCTACTCCCTCGCTCCAGTGATAGCTTAGAACACCGTAGGCCTTACCGTTAGTCTTGACATTCGCTGGGAGTGCGATTTCGGACTCGCCACTGAGGCTTCCGCGGTGCACTCCAGAACCCATTTGAAATCGTCCCCTACGGCACCCGGGTACCCGAAAAGTCTGAGTCGATCTGGCAACAAAGCGGGATCTTGCCTTTCTGCCTGGGGCGCGACGAGAGGGATGCTGCGCAAGCAAATGACGCATAAGTAGTCGAGAGTAGTCGAGGCGCTTAAGGGCTTTCCACCAAGGCACTCTCCTTCTCTTGCTGGCTCCCGCCGCGAAAGAAGCATTCAAGGCAGACTGAATCCCTGATCTGACTGACGCAATTCCGACACCATATGGCCCGACATCTGAGACCCGGCGTTGTCCGTAAGTATTTTACGGGACGAACGTTAGCAAGCATGCCAGACTTGCTGCATTTGAACACCGCTCAAACTGGGGCAAACATTTGCATACTAATGGTCCGACCCTTCCGCAAACTCGGCCACCTGGTCGTTCCGAGCAACGGCTATCTTGATTCCGCCCGGGCGGCTTGCTCGATTACCGGCCGCACCCGCCGGGTTCACTCGTGGACGCCTGTTGTCCGCTGGGATGGAACGAAATCCTCCATCACCGCTTTGCGCATCAGGTCCGGAGGCAGCAGGCCCTGCGCCAGAATAAAATCGTGGAATTTCTTTTGATCGAACTTGGCGCCGAGCGCGGCCTCAGTATCCTTTCGCAGGGCAATCAACTTGGTGTAACCGTAGAAATAGCTGGTGGCCTGGCCAGGCATCTGATACGTGTAACGCTCCAGCTCTTCTTCGGCAAACGCGGGTGATTGCACCACATCCTGCTCCAACACGCGCTTGGCTTCGGCAGGCTGGATCTTCCCGGCTTGCAACTCAGGATCGAGAAACGCTCGCGCCGCGCGCAGAAGCCGATAATCCAGAGAAACCAGTTGGCCCTCTGGCGGCATGTACGGCTCGATCAGAGATTCCGAGTAAAGCCCCCAGCCTTCCACGTTGGTGCTGTTGAATGCGTAGAGCACCCGCGCGCGAGACACGCCGTGCTCGAGCATGGAGTCGAACTGCAGTTCGTGTCCGGGGCGCGCTTCGTGCGCGATAAGGGTCCATGATGCAGCGTCGAAAGTGAAATCGTCATACTTCTGTGCAGCCTCCTGGCCGGGCGCCGCTGGTATGTTCAGCGGCAGAACGAATTCGCCTTTCTGCCCCGTGTTATCTAGAAACGGCGGAGCAACCATGTGAGGCGCGGGTTGCTGCGCGGTCTCTGCGGCGGAGGCGATGCGGATGCTCGCCGGTCGATCCGGAAGCGTCACAATCTGATGCTCGACGATGATTTTCTCGATCTGCTTCAAACGATTTTCATAAAAGGGCAAAATCGCGTCGCCGACCAGTTGCTGCTTTTTCAGGTCGCGCATCACGTCCCGATAGTCGCTCGAAGGCAGGTGCCGCCGCTGTGCAATTTCAGCCGCGATCGGCTTCATTTCCGCCTGAATCTCGGTGAAAGCTTGATGCGCCATGGCGGCAATCCGCGCGGGCGGAATGTCCAGGCCGTAACCTTGGAGACCCAGCGCGTACTCTTCTGGCGGAAGGCGAAAATCGCTCCGAGCCTTCGGCAAAACATTGGCGCGATACCACTTGTCATAGTCAGTGAGCTGAGATTTCAAAGTTCTGAAAGGTTCCTGCCATCCTTCGAGTTTGTACTTTTGGAAAAGAGCGGCAATTCCTTCCAGATAGTTGGAATCTCTCCCCAATTCCGTCTCGATTTCCACGCGCGGGGGATAGATGACGCCCGGTTTGGCCATCTGCTCGATCACGCGCTGCTTCAAAATCTCGGCAATCGGTTTATACCCAGGTTCCAGACCGGCATATGCCCGAAGACGCGCGACCGCTGCGGGGCGGCGGTCGGCAGGTGTTTGCGCATCGAGCAAAATGCGCAGTCCGCCAAAGACAGCGCGGCTCGGATCAAAAAACGGAACGTCGTGGGCGCGTTGAACGTCATCCTGTTTGAAATTAAGTTCGATCTTGCGGATCATAATCTGCAGATCCTGCTCAACTTGTTCTTGCTGCCGCTGGGCCTCGGCCGCCTTGAACTTTTCGAGCACAGCTTCGGTTTCCCGTCGCTCCTGATCTTCGTCGGCCAGCGTGGGCTGCGACGCTTTCGCGTCGAATTTGCTTAAGCCTTGGTTGGAACCAAACTCAGGATTGTGTTTCATCTGAATCGCCAACAGCATGTTCGTGTAGTTGTTGCTAACGGCGATCCAACTTGGGGTTGAAGCCGGCGTCTGCGCAAAAGCGCACAAAGTCACAATCAGAATGGCTGTAAGCAGAGCTGGTTTGTATTTCAATTTCCCTCCTGCCAGATAACGCGAGCTAGTAAATCACTCTGGCCGCCGAAACGTCAATTTAGATCGAGTTCGACAGGTTTCTGGGTGGATTCCTCGCAGGAGGTCAGCCTATATTGTCATTTTATCTAGTCCCTTTTTGTGCTCCGTTTTGTGCCCTTGGAGCCGCCCACACCAATCAAATTGGGCGTCCTTCCTGCTCGAAGAACCGCAACCCAAATCAAATCGTCTGCGTTAACCTTGGGGCACGATGAACGACCCCAATGGCTACGCGGAGCGCGTCCAGCGCGTGGTAGACTACCTGGCTGAGCACTTGGACGGAGCGCTCGATCTCGAGGCGCTCGCCCGAGTGGCTTGCTTTTCGCCTTATCACTTCCACCGCATTTACCGCGGGCTGCTCGGGGAAACTGCGAACGACACTGTGCGCCGTTTGCGTCTGCACCGCGCGGCCATCGACTTGCTCGACCGGGATCTGAGCATCGAACGCACTGCCCGCCGGGCTGGCTATGCCAGTCAAGCAGCGTTCACGCGCGCGTTTCGCGCCGAGTACGGCGAGCCGCCCGCGCATTATCGCGTAGCACGGCAAAGCGTTCAACTTCACCAAGAAAGGAACTCCGCCATGTATGAAGTCGAGACGATCACTATGCCCAAACTACCGGTGGCTGCGATTCATCATCGCGGTGACTATCAACTTGCGAGCAAGGTCTTCGAGCGACTAATGACGGTCGCGGCCACTACGGGCCTGTTGACGCCCAATACGCGATCGATTGGAATTTTTTTCGACGATCCGGTCTCCGTGCCGAGGGCTGAGTTGAGGTCGGTTGTTTGCATCACAGTTCCGGATGATTGGGCGCCTTCGGGCGAGCTCACCGAAGCGCACATTGAAGGCGGGCGCTACGCGAGGATCGTCCATACCGGGCCTTATACCGAACTCAAGACGGCCTATGACTGGCTGTACCAGACTTGGCTGCCGAATAGCGGTGAGGAGCCGCGCGACCTGCCCTGTATCGAGGAGTACCTGAACAACCCACGGCAGGTGCCCGCCAAGGATCTCAAAACTGCCGTGATGATGCCGCTTGTCGGGTGAATGAGGCTGGCGGCATACAGGAGTCTCCGATGCCTTCATCAATTTTCGATCCCACGGTCCGTGCGCGCTTCCAGCAGCGCATTCGTTCGCTCAGTCCAGATGCGCAGCGCCGCTGGGGGCGAATGACCTCCAGCCAGATGGTGTGTCACCTTATCGACCAACTCCGAATCGCACTCGGGGAGCTGCCGACGCAGCCGGTGTCGGGTGTCATGCGATATTGCCCGTTCAAACAGTTCGTGATCAACATCGTCCCCTGGCCGAAAGGCCGGATTCAAGGTCCTCCGGAAGCGTTTACTACGGTTTCCAGCGAGTGGGAGAAGGACCTGGCGCGATTGCAGCAGTTCCTCGAAGAGTTCGGTCGGCGGGAGAAACAGATGGAATGGGCGCTACACCCGATGTTTGGCCGGATGAGCGGCCGTCTCTGGAGCCAACTGACGTGCCGACACTTCGATCATCACCTCACGCAATTCGGTGCGTGAATGAATGTGGCGCTCGGCTTCTGGAATATATGAAAAGGTTCAAACACGAGTGGATTCTCGACGCGTTTGTTGAGCACCCGACTTTCTTCACCAAGATAATGTTCGGTGGGCTGGCCGCGTATCTTTACGAGCGTCAGATGCTGCTGCTCGTTGAGCCAACGAAATCCGGCCGCTGGAAATGGCACGGGGTTTTGGTCTGCACGGGCTACGAACATCACCCTTCCATTCAAGCCGAGTTCCCGGCGTTGATGCCGCATGAGGCTCTACGAAAGTGGCTTTTCATCGATTCGACCCACGAAGACTTCGAATCCACCATGGAAGCAGTGGCAAAGCGTGTAGCAAGCAATGATCCGCGGTTCGGCATCTTGCCCAAGAGTCTGAAGCCCCGCCGAACGCACGCTCGTTCCAAAGGGCTTTAGCCCCCGGAAACCGAATCCTGAATTTTCCGCATAACCTCCCTTGCCACGTTTCACCTCCCCTGCTACAATGAAATTGGACTAAAATAGTCCTGTATAGCTCTAAGGTGGGCGTGCAATGGTAAGGCTAGGCAAATTAACGGACTACGGGCTGGTTCTGATGACCTGTATCGCGCGTACGCAAGGCGTTCCGCTGCGGACGGCGCGGGATCTGGCGCGGGAATCCAAACTGCCGATTTCGACCGTGAGCAAGCTGCTCAAAGAGCTGCTGCAGAGCGGGCTCCTGATTTCGCATCGCGGCACCAAGGGCGGCTATGTGCTCGCGCGGGAGCCGCGGACCATTTCAGTGCTGGAAATGATCGCGGCGATTGAAGGGCCGATGGCGCTCACCGAGTGCAGCACGGACGTCACCGGCTTGTGCAATCTTGAGTCGTACTGCCCTATTAAAAGCAATCAGCAAATCATCAATCGAGCCGTCAGAAGCGTGCTTGAAAAGGTCACTCTTTCAGACCTGATGCATCCGCTTCACCTGACGACGATCGAGGACGCGCGCGGCAAGGTTTTGCCCGTTATTGCGTCCGGGAGAGTTCAATGAGTTCGAATACCGATACGATTCGGGAGTTAGCGGAACAGGAATACAAGTGGGGATTCGTCACCGACATCGGAGAGGATCGCGCTCCTAAAGGCTTGAACGAAGATATTATCCGCCTGATCTCCACCAAGAAGAACGAGCCGGAATTCATGCTCGAGTGGAGACTGAAGGCGTTCAGGCATTGGGAATCTCTGGAAAAAGCGCAAGCCGAACCGAAATGGGCAAACATCCACTACCCGCCCATCGACTATCAGGCGATTTCGTACTACTCCGCGCCCAAGCAGAAGCCCAATCTGAAGAGCCTGGACGAAATTGACCCAGAGATTCTGCGAACGTACGAAAAGCTGGGCATTCCGCTCGCCGAACAAAAAATGCTCGCGGGCGTTGCGGTGGACGCGGTGTTCGACAGCGTCTCCGTGGCCACAACTTTCAAGGCCAAACTTGCCGAGGTAGGAGTTATTTTCTGCTCGTTTTCCGAGGCTGTGCAAAATCACTCGGAGCTGGTGAAAAAGTATCTCGGCAGCGTTGTTCCTTACACCGACAATTTCTTCGCCTCGCTCAACGCAGCAGTATTTACCGACGGGTCGTTTGTATACGTCCCCAAGGGCGTGCGCTGTCCGATGGAACTCTCGACTTACTTCCGCATCAATGCCGCCGAAACCGGGCAGTTCGAGCGGACTTTGATTATTGCGGACGAAGGCGCTTCCGTCAGTTACCTGGAAGGGTGTACGGCGCCGATTCGCGACGAAAATCAGCTTCACGCCGCGGTGGTTGAATTAATCGCCCTCGATAACGCCCAAATCAAGTACTCCACGGTTCAGAACTGGTATCCGGGCGACAAGAACGGCAAGGGCGGAATCTACAATTTCGTCACCAAGCGCGGCGCGTGTCGCGGCAAGAATTCCAAGATTTCGTGGACGCAGGTAGAAACCGGCTCCGCCATCACCTGGAAATATCCGAGCTGCATCCTGCAGGGTGAAAACTCGGTGGGCGAATTCTATTCCGTGGCGCTCACCAATAATTACCAGCAAGCGGACACCGGCACGAAGATGATCCACATCGGCAAAAACACGACGAGCACGATCGTCTCCAAGGGCATTTCGGCAGGCCACGGGCAGAACACCTACCGGGGCCAAGTGACCATCATGAAGGGCGCCACGGGCGCGAGAAATTATACACAGTGCGATTCCCTGCTAATCGGCGACAAGTGCGGGGCTCACACGTTTCCGTACATCGAAGTGAAGAATTCGACGGCTCGAATGGAGCACGAGGCTTCTACGTCGAAAATCGGCGAAGACCAGATGTTCTATCTCCGCCAGCGCGGCCTGAAGGCCGAGGACGCCGTCTCGATGATCGTGAATGGCTTCTGCAAGCGCGTGTTCCGCGAGCTGCCGATGGAATTCGCCGTGGAAGCGCAAAAGCTTCTGAGCGTGAGCCTCGAAGGAAGCGTCGGATAATCGGGCCGTTTCTGCTCGACAGTCCAGCCGAGTAGAAATCGCTGCAAGTTACAGAAAATAAACGACGGCGTCACCGGCTACCCGTCACAAAAATGGGCGGCTGAGGCCGCCACGAGGGCAGAGCGAATGAGTTTGCTGGAAATCAAAGACCTGAAAGTCAGGGTGGATGACCGCGAGATTCTCAAGGGCATCAACCTAAAATTAAACTCGGGCGAAGTGCACTCGATCATGGGACCCAACGGCTCCGGCAAGAGCACGCTGGCGCAAGTGCTGGCCCGCCGCGAGACGTACGCGGTTACTGGCGGCCAAGTTCTTTTCGAAGGCAAGGACCTGCTGGCGATGAAACCGGAAGAGGCCGCGTGCGAGGGACTCTTCCTAGCATTTCAGTACCCCGTCGAGATTCCGGGCATCAGCAACGCCTACTTTCTTCGCTCGGCGCTGAACGCGATCCGTAAATATCGGGGGCAGGAAGAGATGGACGCCATGGATTTTCTGCCCAAGCTGCGCGAAAAGCTGAAACTTCTCGATATGGATGAGAAGCTCCTGAACCGTTCTGTGAATGAAGCGTTTTCCGGCGGCGAGAAGAAGCGCAACGAAATTCTGCAGATGGCCGTGCTCGAGCCGAAGTTGGCGATCCTGGACGAAACGGACTCCGGGTTGGACATCGACGCGCTGAGGATCGTCGCTCAAGGCGTGAACGCGATGCGAAATCCGGGCCGCACCATGCTGGTGGTCACGCACTATCAGCGGCTGCTCAACTACATTGTCCCGGATTATGTCCACGTACTGGTAGATGGCCGCATCGTGAAGTCTGGTGGGCCAGAGCTAGCGCTGGACCTCGAAGACAAAGGCTACGGCGCGTTTGAGGCAGGAGCGGGCGCCTAATCCGGCTGGGGAGAACTCTAGGGGGAGCGATAGCGTGGCAACGGCAATCTCGGGATTGCAAAATTATGAAGAGAGCTTCAGCGGATTCGAAAAGTCCGCTGCGGGCCGGGAATTATCCTGGCTGCGCGACCTGAGGCAAAGCGGCTTCGCGCGCTTCAGCACAACCGGATTTCCGACCACGCGCGACGAGGACTGGCGGTTCACCAATCCCGCGGCAATCGCGCAGACTCGCTTTCGGCTCGTTCGCAACGGCCATTCCCTTCCCTCTAAAGATGAGCTAGCGCCCTTTCGAGTGCCGGGCGCCGGTTGCCAAGCCGTTTTTGTCGACGGGCGATTTGCGCCGCAGCTTTCTACGATCGGTAAGCTGCCCTCGGGGATCACCGTTGCGAGCCTCGCAGCGGAACTCGCGCGCAATCCGGGCGCGGTTGAACCTTACCTAGGCCGCTACCTCGACCTTCGGCGTGACGCGTTCGGCGCGCTCAACACCGCGTTTCTGGAAGATGGCGCATTCGTTCGCGTCGCCAAAGGTATCGTGGTGGAAGAGCCGATCGCGCTGCTATTCGTTTCAACCGCGCACGATGCGCCTACTGTAAGTTATCCGCGCAATTTGATCGTGGCGGAGGAGAACAGCCAACTCACGATCGTTGAAGACTACGTCTCGCTGGGCGAAGGCGAGGCGCTGTGCAACACGGTAACGGAATTAGTGGCGGGCGATCACACCGTGGTATCGCACTACATGATCGAACGCGAGCACGTGAAGGCTTACAACGTCTCCACGCTTCGAATTCAGCAAGGACGGAGCGCCGATGTGGCCTCGCATTCGGTTTTGATCGGAGGCGCGCTGGTTCGCAACAACGTCCATCCGGTGCTGAAGGGCGAAGGCGGCGAGTGCCTGATCAATGGACTTTTCATCGGCAACGGGCGGCAGCACCTGGACAATTACATGCTGGTGGAGCACGCCAGCCCGCACTGCGCGAGCCGCCAGTTTTATAACGGTATCCTAGGGGATCGGGCGCACGGCGTTTTTCACGGCCGCATCATCGTCCACAAAGACGCGCAGAAAACCGACGCCAAGCAAACCAACCGCAACTTGCTGCTTTCCGATACGGCGCAGATCGATACCAAGCCGCAGTTGGAGATTTATGCGGACGACGTGAAGTGCACACACGGCGCAACGATCGGGCAGATCGAGGAGAGCGCGCTGTTTTATTTGCGGTCACGCGGAATTGACGAGGCTTCCGCGCGAACTCTTCTGCTGGTCGCTTTCGCGAGCGAATGCCTCGACCGGATGAAGGAAGGGCCGGTGCGAACGCACGTGGAAAGGCTCGTTCACGATCAGGCGCTTCGCATGGCCGGCACATCGCATCCAATGGAGCAGAGAGATCAGAAACAATGAGCACTGCCGCCAATAAAGTTGACGCACGGACGCAGATGCAACCGCGCGGCCACGCCGGCGAAACGCAAACGCAAGCGAGCGCGCTGGATATCGAGAAAATTCGCGCCGATTTTCCGATTCTCCATCAGACGGTGCATGGCAAGCCGCTGGTCTATCTGGATAATGCCGCCACATCGCAGAAACCTCGCGCCGTGATCAACGCGATCACGCGGTACTACGAGGGAACGAACTCCAACATTCACCGCGGCGTCCATTTTCTTTCCGAGCAGGCCACGGCGGAATATGAGGCAGCGCGCCAGACCGCGCAGAAATTCATAAACGCGGCCCACGCGCACGAAATTATTTTCGTTCGCGGAACCACGGAAGGCATCAACCTGGTCGCGCAAACCTACGGGCGCGCGCAGATTCACCAGGGCGACGAAGTGCTTATCACCGCGATGGAGCACCACTCCAATATCGTCCCATGGCAGATCCTGTGCGACGAGCGAGGCGCAAAACTACGAGTGGCGCCGATCAATGACCAGGGCGAGTTGCTGCTCGATGAGTTTGCCCGGCTTCTCGGGCCACGCACCAAACTTGCGGCCTTTACGCACGTTTCAAACGCGCTTGGCACGATCAATCCGGTGAAGCGAATGATCGAGCTGGCGCATGGCAAAAATATTCCAGTGCTGATTGACGGCGCGCAGGCGGCGCCGCATATAAAAGTGGATGTCCAGGCGCTCGACTGCGATTTTTATACTTTCTCCGGACATAAGGTTTACGGGCCAACGGGAATCGGCGTGCTTTACGGGAAGTCCGCGCTGCTGGACGCGATGCCTCCCTATCAAGGCGGCGGCGACATGATCAGCTCCGTCACGTTCGAAAAGACGACGTATAACAAGCTGCCCTACAAGTTCGAAGCCGGCACGCCCGATATAGCGGGGGTGATCGGGCTCGGCGCGGCGCTTGAACTATGTGAATGGGTTGGGAATCGAGAATATCGCCGCGCACGAACATGAGTTGCTCGCCTACGCGACGGAAAAGATTTCCGCGATTCCGGGAGTGGACTTGATTGGCACGGCCAAGGAAAGAGCGGGCGTGATCTCGTTCGTGGTGGAAGGCGTGCATCCGCACGATGTGGGAACGATCCTGGATCAAGAAGGAATCGCGATTCGCACCGGACATCACTGTTCGCAGCCGGTGATGGAGCGATTCGGAATCCCGGCCACGGCGCGGGCGTCGTTCGCGGTCTACAACACTTTTGAGGAAATCGACGCGTTGGTTCGCGGAATCGGAAAAGTGCGCGAGGTATTTGCGTGATGAGTGAACTGCGCGATTTATATCAGGATGTAATCCTGGAGCACAGCAAGGCGCCGAGGAATTATCGCGAGTTGCCGGCGGCGAATCATAAAGCCGAGGGCTTCAACCCGCTTTGCGGCGACCGGTTCACGATATACGTGACCACCGAGGGCGATTCGATTCGCGATATCACGTTTCAAGGCTCCGGCTGCGCCATCTCGAAAGCGTCCGCCTCGATGATGACGCAAAGCCTGAAAGGCAAGAGCAGGGCGGAAGCGGCGAAAATATTCGAGCGCTTCCACAATCTCGTGACCGGCCAGCAATCCTCGAATGGCGACGCGGAGCTGGGCAAATTGACCGTCTTTTCCGGCGTCTCCGAGTTCCCCGTTCGCGTGAAATGCGCGACGCTGGCGTGGCATACGCTGCAGGCAGCGCTCGAGGACAAGCAGGAGGCAGTTTCCACGGAGTAACTTGGGGACAGACTGGGCGATATGGCCACTGAAATCATTACCGTGAAGCCGCGATTGCGACGCTATTGAAATTCCGAGCGGCACAAAAGGCGTGCTTCCCTCCGGCACCGGCGTGCGCGTGATGCAGTTCCTCGGAAGCAGCTGGACCGTGACCAGCGCGCACGGCATGTTCCGCGTGGATGTAAAGGATGCGGATGCGCTGGGACTCACGCCGCCAGTTGCCCCTGCACAGGGCGCGGCTGGCGCTCCGGAAGGCGGCTTCAACGAGAAAATGGTCTGGGATCAGCTAAAGACGGTCTTCGATCCCGAGATACCGGTAAACATCGCCGATCTAGGCCTCATCTACTCCTGCGTAACGGCGCCGCTCGATCAGGGCGGGCATCGGATCGATATCAAAATGTCGATGACCGCGCCCGGCTGCGGCATGGGCAACGTTCTGAAAGCCGATGTCGAGAACAAGCTTGGGAATCTCCCCGATGTGAAGGAAGTTCACGTGGAAATTGTATTCGAGCCCCCTTGGAACCCCAGCCTCATGTCCGAAGCGGCGAAGCTGCAGCTTGGCTTTGACCTTTAGGTTATCCGCCGCCCTTATTCCCCGCCACTACAGCTTTTGTGCGCCAGTTCTACAGATGGCCCCCGATTGCATCCGCTGGGCGGGCTCCTTAGGGTTGAACCTGGGGAGGAATCACTACAATGAAGACAGAACCAACGCGGAAAGCCGTTTTCGCCGCGGCGGTAGCAGGATTGTCGCTGCTTGTAGCCGGCATAATGTTCGGCCAGGAAAATCAAAAAGGAACCACGGATCCACCTCTGAACACCGTGACCGATTCCCACTTTGCCACGGAGGCAGCGGCGGGCGGTGTCGCTGAAGTCACGCTTGGGCAACTTGCCGAAGAGAAAGGCTCCAGCGAATCCGTGAAGAATTTTGGCAAGAGGATGGTCGAGGATCATTCAAAAGCCAACGGTAAATTAACGGGTATTGCCTCGCAGCAAGGAATAACTCTTCCGACGGAGATGGATAAGAAGGATCAAGCCACTTACGACCACCTTTCGAGCCTCTCCGGGAAGGCTTTCGACGAGGCTTACGCACGCGACATGGTGAACGACCATGTGAAGGATATCGCAGCGTTTAAGCAGGAATCTCAGGACGGCAAGAACGAAGCTGTGAAGAACTTTTGCTTCAGAAACGCTGCCCACGCTCGAAACACATCTGAAGCTGGCGCATCAGATGGCGCGAGCGGTCGGGGTTTCGACGAGCGCGAAGTAAAATCCGGATTTCGTGTCTGCCTTAGGCAAGCTGGCTCTTTATTTAAAGGGCCAGCCTTGCTCTTCACACGTGGCGCGCGCGGTCAACCAGCCAAACATTTTGCCGCGGGACCGAAGCTCGCGTGGGTTTCGCTAATCCTAGCGGCTACGGCGCCTTTATGAGCGCGCCGGGAGATCAGCTTTTGCGAGCCGCTCCACACCAGTTGTAATCCCGCAAAAATTGCAATCAGGGCGATCACGAGCTTTAATTTTCGCGCCGGGAGATAGCGCGCCGATGCGCATCCGATGATGACGCCCGGGATTCCGCCTTCGAGCAGCTGAGTGAGAAGATGACCGTTGATGGAGCCAAACCTCCAATGGAACGCGCTGCCGAGCACAGCCAGGACGAGCCCGAATAAAATATCGGTGCCGACTACCTCCGGAGGAGTCATTTCGGAATAATTCAGCAGGAGCACGGTGCCCAACGCTCCCGCGCCAGCCGAGGAAAATCCGGCTTCGACGCCGATCGGCAACGCCAGCCAAGGCAGCCAGCGCGAATTCTTTTTCGCGAAATTCCGATTCTGGGCGCGGGGGATAAAAGTAATGCTGGAGGAAGCAGTGAGCAGGAGGCCGAGCAGAATTACCACGACAGGACTATTCGCGTTGCTACTGAGAACCCGCAGAATGTAAGTGCCGAGCAGCAGACCGGGAACCGCGCCCAGAGACAGCAGCCACAAGTAGCGGCCGTGAATGTGGCGTCCCGCGAGATAAAAGGGCGCGGCAATCAGGCGCAGCACACCCGCAAACACGAAGGCAGTCCCCACCGCCGTTTCAGCCGAGAGACCCGCGATCAGGACCAGTGCAGGCACCGTGAAACTGCCGCCACCAATTCCCGTGAGGCCAACCGCAAGAGCGATCAGGAAACCGATCAGGATATGCATCACACGGTCCGCTTGGACTCGGTGTGAATCCCGCACTCGAGTTTTGCCCCACCCCAGCGACCTGAACGCGGATCGGCGCCTGCCGCCGGAATCGCGGTGCACGGCTCGCAGCCGATGCTTCGGTATCCGGAATCGTAAAGCGGAAGATAATCGATTTTATTCTCAGCGGTGTATTTCCAGATTTGGCCCCAAGTCCAAGCGGCCAGAGGACTCGCTTTCAGAAGCACTTTGCCTGACGGCAGCTCGTGGTGTTCGAGAACTTTTAGATTTTTGCGTGTGGGCGATTGCTCACGGCGCAGGCCCGTGAACCAAACGTCGAATTCCTCGAGCGCGCTGAAAAGAGGTTCGACTTTTCGCAAGTGGCAGCAGCGTCCCGGATCGGTGCGATTCAAGATGCCGAATTGAGATTCCTGATCGGGCACGGACTGCTTCGCTGCGAGATTTCGCACGTTCAAATTCCAGGCTTTGGCCATGCGGTCGCGATACGCGTACGTTTCAGCGAAGTGATAGCCGGTGTCGAGAAACAGCACGGGAATGTCCGGCAAACGACGGCGCAGCAGATCGAGAACGATCATGTCTTCGGCCTGGAAGCTGCACGTTATGCAGATCGAAGCTTTTTTTGCGGCGGCGCTATTTTCGGCGAGGAGACGGTCGATCGCAGCTTCGGCGGAAAGCGTCTCGAATTCTTCGGCGAGCAGCGGCTGGCTCATGGCTTGTCCTTGTGCGTATCGGAATACGTGGAGCGCCACTTTCGGAGGACCTTCATGATGCGCTCGACTGCTTCCTCATCGGTGTCGTCGGTGATGCGAACCGCGAAAAACGATTCGGGACCGAAAATTGCGCGAACGACTTGTTTCTGGTCGGTGCCGTCGTCGAGCGGACAAAATACGGTGAGGTAGCCGGAGAGCCGAAATGCTTTGGCTACGGTGACAAGTTCGTGGGAAAGAAAATCATTGGGGCCCGCGATCTGTACCTGCCAGCCTTCGTCGAATAGCTGGCGCTCCACAAGTTCGGCTACACGAGGCCGCCCTTTCAGCCAGACCGCGGCCGCGGGATGGCCGAAGCGAAGGATGCGTTCTTCCTTGGTGCTGTGCTTTCGATGCGCGGCCGTCGCTCGCGATCCTGTTTCAATCGCGCGCTCAATGATTCCTGCGGCGACGGTAGCGTTGTGCAGCGGGTCAATCAAGATGAAGCTGCCTGTGGTGCGGTTCGTTTGATAAGGATCGAAGAAAAGCGGCAGAGTGGTTTTTACGTCCACCGCGCCGATTTCATTTAGCTCGAGCTTCGTTGCGGGAACGTGCTGGAGGGTATTGATGTCCACGCGGTAACGAATTTGATTCACGCGGGCGCGGACCGTTTTGGTCGTATGCTTCAGGACGTAAATCTTGTGCGGGTCGAGCGGCTCGGAGTGCATCCATACGAGCGTGGCCTGAAATTCCGTGCCGGCCGCGGGCCGCTGATCTTCCGCAACCAGCATGTCGCCGCGACTGATGTCGATTTCATCTTCCAAAGTAACCGTAACGGAACTTCCCGGACCGGCGGATTCCAGTTCCTCTTCGAAAGCTACGATGGATTGCACGCGCGTCTTCACGCCGGAAGGCAGGGCCATGATGCTTGCGCCAGGCCGCACTTCTCCGGAAACTACCTGGCCCGCGAAGCCGCGGAAGCTCGCGTCCGGACGAATCACGTATTGCACGGGAAATCGCAACGGCCCTGAAGACGGATCCGCGCCGGCGGGCAGCGACTCGAGATGTTCCAGCAGCGCGGGACCCTCAAACCACGGCATGCGCTTGCTGCGGCGCACCACGTTGTCGCCCTCGAGCGCGCTTACCGGCACCGAGTAGACATTTTTTATTCCCAGCTGATCGGCAAACTCACGAAACTCGGCGGAGATGCGGTCAAATACTTCCTGCGAAAACGCCACCAAATCCATTTTGTTTACCGCGGCAACGATGTGCTGCACTCCGAGCAGATGGGCGATGTACGCATGCCGGCGCGACTGCCGCAAAACGCCCTTGGTCGCATCCATCAGAACGACGGCGGCCTCCGCGGTTGAGGCACCCGTGGCCATATTGCGCGTGTACTGCTCGTGGCCCGGAGTATCAGCGATGATGAATTTACGGCGTGGAGTGGAAAAATACCGGTAGGCTACGTCGATGGTGATTCCCTGCTCGCGCTCGGCGCGGAGGCCATCCGTGAGTAACGAAAAATCAATGGGACCGCTCGAACGGTTGACCTTGCTCTTCTGTACGGAAGCGAGCTGATCTTCGAGAACGGATTTGCTGTCGTATAGCAGGCGCCCGATCAAGGTGGACTTTCCGTCGTCCACGCTGCCCGCGGTGGAGAATCGCAGCAATCCAGCGGCGGGCGCTGATAATTCCCCGGGTGCTGCCGCTTCCGCCGCCGGCGCCCGGGTGGTGGACGACGCCTCAGCCGGTTCTGGAGTTACGGTGGACACTAGAAATATCCCTCGCGCTTCTTGATCTCCATCGAGCCTTCTTCATCATGGTCGATCACGCGATTCTCGCGTTCGGAACGCCGGAACGAAATCATTTCCTCGATGATCTGGGGAACGGTATCCGCATCCGAGCGAATCGCGCCGGTGCAAGGCACGCATCCCAAAGAGCGCATCCGGCACTTCACCATCTGCGCTTTTTCTCCGGGCAGCAGATGCACGCCGGTCTGTAAGAGCAGAATCGATCCGCCGCGCACTACAGCTTCCCGCTCCTTGGCGAAATACAGCGGAACGATGGGAATTTTCTCCGAGTGGATGTACAGCCAGACGTCCAGCTCGGTCCAATTCGAAAGGGGAAAAACGCGGATGCTCTCGCCCTTGTGGTGGCGGCTATTGTAAAGACTCCATAGCTCGGGGCGCTGGTTTTTCGGGTCCCACTGGCCGAGCGAATCGCGGAACGAATAGACGCGTTCCTTGGCCCGCGACTTTTCCTCGTCGCGCCGAGCTCCTCCGAAGGCTGCGTCGAATCCACCTTCTGCGAGTCCGTCCAGGAGTGAGCGCGTCTTGAGAAAGCCGCAGCACTTCTGCGTGCCAAGGGTGTAGGGATTCGCGCCGTCGTCCAGAGCCTTCTGATTTTTGTGCACGATCAGTTGGGCGCCCACATGCTTGGCGTACCAATCGCGAAATTCGATCATTTCCGGGAACTTGTAGCTGGTGTCGATGTGCAGAAGCGGGAACGGAATCTTCCCCGGATAGAACGCCTTCTGCGCCAGGCGCAACATTACGGACGAGTCCTTGCCGATCGAATAGAGCATTACCGGATGCGCGAATTCGGCCGCGGCTTCGCGCAGAATGAAAATGCTCTCGGCTTCGAGCATTTTCAGGTGGTCGAGTTGGCTTGGTAACCCCATCTGCTTCCTTTCGTCCTTATACAGATGCAGCTGGAACTCGCGAAAGACCATAAAAAAACCCGCCTCCCGGTGATTTCCCGAGGGCGGGTGGAACTCAAGCCTTGTCTTGTTGCGAACTTAGCTCAGGAACCCAGCACCCCCGCATGCGCGCACATCGGCGCGATGCTACAACAACAGGCGCAACAAGTTTTGGTCGTCGCTAAGTTCATATAAAGTACCAAATCAGTCTAATATAAGCGGCCCCCCGCTGTCAACGTGGCATTAAGCCAGTCCGATCGCTATCACTGAAGAAACGAGCGCCAATACCATTTCGCGCGCTTCGTAAACGGAAGGACCATCGGGGTTCGCTGCCGGTACTGCCTGTACGCGTCCCCGAAGTAAGAAATGAGGTCGCGTTCTTCGAATTGAATGGCTATGAGGATGTAGCCCGTTGTCGCCACGGCAAACAGCAGGTGGCCGTAACTCATCTTGGGCGTGGCCCAGAAGGCCAGTAGAAATCCCAAATAGATGGGATGTCGGACACTCTTGTAAAGCATGGGCGCCTTGAATCCAATCGGTTCATATGGCTTGCCGCGCATGTAGAACCCTACTTGCCGCAAGCCGAAAAGGTCCGCATGGCTGACCAGCATCGTGCCGAACAAAACTGTGAGCCAGCCAAGGCCGAAAAGGCCGATGAGTATCCATTGGCCTGCGGCGTTCTCGACGCTCCATACAGTTTCCGTCATAGGCCGCCACTGCCAATAAAGCAAGTCGAGGCAGAGACTGGCGAGCAGAACATACGTGCTTCGCTCAATAGGCTGAGGAATAAGCTTTGTCCACCCGCGCTTGAACCATTGGCGCGCCATCACGCTATGCTGGATGGCGAAAAGGCTCAGTAAGAGCGCATCGATTATCAGAGCCTGGGCGGAAAAACGTCCGACGCCGGAATCGATGGACTTCGGAACGAAGAAGTTGCCGACAAAACCAATCGCATAGAGAAACGTGACGAAGAAAATCAGGTACGCGATAAGCCCGTACAGAAATGCTGCGATCTTGCCCATGGTGTGCCTCCTGAGCTAAGGCGCCATTCGCCTCCGAGGATTCCGCAGGCCGCGTAGCGTAAATGATGACCGCGGTGCTTCTCATGTATACGAATCGACAATCGGCTCGCATGCTATTCCCCTCGCCACTCCGCAGTCAAGAAGGTTGCCCCCAAAGCGGGTGCAGTCGGGAAAGGTCGCCTCCGCCGATTCGACTTTTCCATTCCGTGTATAAAGAAGACCCGTACGTTACGCTCAAAAAAAGATGCATCGACCGGGTCGAGGTGAAAATCGAATATGGTGTAGAAGGGAGAACATAAAATTGGACACATTTCTTCCGCCAATCGAAAAGCCGAACGGACTGATGATGAAGCTGGCGTATTACTTTACGCGGCGGCAATTTGGCAAAGTGCTGACACCGCTGAAGGTGCATTCCTCGCGGCTACCGCCGGCATTTGGTCTGTTCTATACGAAGATCGGCAGACTCGACAAAAAGCTCTCGCTGCCACCTGAGACGGCTCTGCTGATTCGCGAGCAGGTGGCGCGCATCAACGTCTGCCTCTTTTGTATAGACATTGGCCGGGCATTCACAATCAAGGCCTCAATGAATCAGGCCAAATTTGATGCGTTGGAGCAATACCGCACGAGCCCTCTCTTCAGCGATGGGGAGCGCGCGGCACTCGACTATGTGACCGAGCTAACAAAGAACAAAAATGTGAATCCGGACACTTTTGCTCGCATGGCGCGCTACTATTCCGAGCGCGAGATCTGCGAAATCGTCTGGCTGGTCGCCACCGAGCACGTCTACAACATGACCAACATCGGCCTGAACATCCACTCGGACATGCTCTGCGATATGGGCAGAAAAAAGCGGAATTGACCCGCAACCTAGGAGCGCTCTGCCCTATTTGTAGTTCCATCCGACGGCCACAGCGCATTCTCGTAACGGAGTCTGCGCTCGTTGACTTGCCCTCTACCCCGACCTAAGATGAGTCGCGCATGACTACCTGCCAAGGCTGATATGAAGAGCCTTCGTTTCAACTGGAGGTTTTTTCCTATGACCGGTCGCGATGAGAACATCAGAGCGTTCAAGCCGATTTTCTGGGGCTGCCTCGCTCTGGTTTTATTTCTATCGGCCTGCAGCAACCAGCCGCCGGACACGCGTACCGCGGATGAAAGCACCATCAAAAATCTGGACGCACAATGGTCGCAGGCGGCCGCATCCAACGACGTCCGCGCTACCATCTCGTATTACGCTGATAACGCATCCGTGCTGCCTCCCAACGCTCCCATCGCCGACAGCGGGCCGGCCATTCAGGCTGTGTGGGAATCGCTGCTCGGCCCGGGCAACTCCGTTTCCTGGCAACCAAGCAAAGTGCAGGTTTCGCGTTCCGGAGACTTGGCCTATGTGATCGGTGTTTATCAGGCGGCCTCCAAAGACTCGCGGGGCAATCCGGTGCAGGATCACGGCAAGTACGTGGAGGTGTGGAACAAGCAGGCGGACGGCAAATGGAAGGCCGTCGCCGATATTTTTAACTCCGACTTGCCTGTGGCAACGCCTCCCGCGCCGAAGGCTAAAGCGGAATCGCGCCACCATCATCGCGCCCGTGCGAAGCACCGCCGCTAGTCGAACCACGTACCACGATCAAGACGCTGTTGGTCTCGAGCGGAAGGGCGGAATCTAAGCCCCGTCGTAAAGACGGCGCGCGCAGCACCTTCCTCTGCGCGATTTCTTTCGCGGTTTCCGGGCCCGCCAGTTGACGCCGCAGCCCAAGTACGCTAGAACCATGGGGCTGCTGCCGAAACGCCATGCAATCTCCTAAACTTTTGACTCCCCGTGACGCCGCCAAGGTGTTGGGCATCAGCTATCCGACCGTCAAGCAGTGGATTTACAAGAAAAAGCTGCGCACTATCAGGACTGCCGGGGGCCATCACCGCGTTCCCGAATCCGAGTTGGATAAATTCCTACACTTGCAATCGGAACGCCTGCCCATCGAGGAGCGCCGGCCGAACTTTCGTCACATCAGCGGCCGCAATCAACTGGCCGGGCGAGTCACCGAGATCAAGATCGATGGGCTGATCGCGCAGGTGGGCCTTTCGATTGGCGGCCAGAGGATCACCTCGATAATTACCGCAGATGCGGTGAGGGAAATGCGGCTGAAGGTGGGAGACAAGGCTGCGGCGTTGATCAAATCCACCGAGGTGATGATCGTTCGCACGTAGGCGTTCGTGGCCCGCGCTTCCGACGTTCCCGCAAACTCCAATCGCGTAGTACCATGTTGACACTCCGTGTTGAACCGCGTTAAATCGGACCGTGCGCAGCCGAATACCCAGCCGCATCGTATACGCCCTTGCGACGCTTATTTTCTTTTGCGGGTGCAAATTTGCAGGCCATCCAGCTCCGCGGCACATGAATCTGACGGTCTCGGCGGCGATCAGCATGAAGGACGCCCTGGACGAAGTGGAGCGTGACTATGCCGCTGCAAATCCAGGCGTCACCATCGCGAGTAATTATGGCGCTTCCGGCACTCTTCAACTTCAGATCGAACAGGGGGCGCCCGTGGACATTTATCTTTCCGCTTCGCCGAAGCAGATGGATAACCTCCAGGCGAAAGGGCTTTTGCTCGAAGGAACGCGCAGGAATTTGCTTCGAAACGAAATCGTGTTAATCGTTCCGATGGACTCGTCTTCGCACATCTCCTCGTTTCAAGATCTGGCGCGGCCTGATGTGAAGCCGATCGCGCTCGGCGAACCTGCAACGGTTCCAGCGGGGGAGTACGCGAAAGAAGTGCTCACTTACTTTGGAATTTACAGTGCGGTGACGCCCAAAGCCCTGCTTGCCAAGGACGTACGACAGGTGCTGACATACGTCGAAACGGGAGATGTGGAAGCTGGCATCGTGTATTCCACCGATGCTGCCTCGTCCTCAAAGGTGAAAGTTGTCGCCACGGCTCCCGCAGCATCGCATGCACCGGCAATCTATCCTGTCGCCGTGATCAAAACGTCTCGGGATCCCACGGCAGCCCGCGCCTTTGAAGATTTTCTCTTCGGCGCCCAAGCACGCGCCATTTTTCAGAAGGACGGATTCGCGGCCGCGAGTCCCTGACGCAAAACAGTCAAAAACATTACCGGCTTAATTAGGCGATCTTTCTTTCAACTGCCGAAGCAATCGCGCGAATTTCCTTCATCAACTGCGCGAACTGATCCGGGTAGAGCGATTGCACTCCATCGGAAAGCGCGCGCTCCGGATCGGGATGCACTTCAATCAGCAATCCATCCGCGCCCGCTGCCACGGCGGCGCGAGCCATCGGCGCGACTTTGTCGCGCTTCCCCGTTCCGTGCGAAGGGTCAACCACCACCGGAAGATGCGAGAGGCCCTTCAGCACCGGCACCGCCGCGATATCGAGCGTGTTGCGCAGCGCCGTCTCAAAGGTGCGAATGCCGCGCTCGCAGAGAATCACTTTGTAGTTGCCGCCGGCCATGATGTATTCAGCGCTCAGCAGCAGCTCTTCGAGCGTTCCAGACATCGCGCGCTTTAGCAGCACCGGCTTATCGACTTCGCCAAGACCGCGCAGCAAGTGATAATTCTGCATGTTGCGCGCGCCTACCTGGAGTACGTCCACATACGGCAGCATGATTTGGATCTGCGATGGGTCCATCACCTCGCTGATGACCAGCAGATCGTTCTTGTCCGCCGCGTCGCGCATTAACTTCAGGCCTTCCTCGCCCAGTCCCTGGAAGCTATAGGGCGACGAGCGCGGCTTGAACGCGCCTCCGCGCAAGAGCTTGGCTCCGGATTTCGCCACGCTGGCCGCGATGTCGAAAATCTGGTCCGACGATTCGACCGCACATGGCCCCGCGGCAACTACAACGGCGCTGCCCCCGATCGTGACCCCCTTGCCGAGATCGAGCAGCGAGCCTTCCGGGCGGCAGCTGCGCGCGGCCAGTTTGAATGGATGTGAAATTCGAACGATCTCCTCAACTCCCGGCGCCGAACTCAAAGCGAGAAGTTCCTCCCGCTTCCGTTGGCTGTTTCCCACGACTCCGATCACGGTGCGCTCCTTGCCGCGGATCAAGTGCGCTTCGAATCCGCATTCCTTGATCCGATCGACGATATGGTTGATCTGTTGTTCGGTTGCGTCGCCCAGCATGTTGAAAATCATTTTCAAGTCCTCGCAGATGGCTGAGATTTGCCGCTCTCCGATCGCGTTGCGGACACATACGATCCGAGAATCCGCAGCTCAACGACCAGTTTTTCTAGTTCGCGCAGCGCCGCGGCCACTTCCGGATCGCGTCTCGACGCTTGCAGGTCCAAATAAAAGCGGTATTGCCAGGGGCTTCCATGCACCGGCCGGCTTTCGATCTTCATGAGATTCAAATTTCGCCGCGCGAAGGGCTCGAGCGCGTGATACAGGGCGCGAGGGCGGTGATCGAGCTGAAACACCAGGGACAGCTTATCGGAGTTCTCCGGTTCCACCGATGAGAGCGACAGCAGCAGGAAACGCGTGTAGTTTTCGCGGTTGTCCTCGAGATGGTCTTGAAGAATCACGCCGCCGTAAATTTCCGCTGCGCGGCGGCCCGCGATTGCCGCGCGCGAACGATCACCCGCGCGGACGATCTCTCGTACGCTACCGGCGGTGTCCTCCGTGGCGATCCGTTTCAACCGCGGATGCGCGCCGAAAAACTGTTCGCATTGCGCCAGCGCGACCGGATGCGATTCCACAATCGCGAGATCTTCGAACGAGCCGCCGGGCGCAACAATCAAGCTGTGCACGATGGGAATGATCACTTCCGCCAAAATATTCAGGCGGCTATCCACGAGCAGGTCGAAGGACCGGTGGACCGAACCCGCCAGGCTGTTTTCAATGGGCGCGAGAATGTAATCCGCTGCGGCGTCGTCGATCGCGCGAAAAGCGGCTTCGAACGTCGGACGCGGCACGAGCACAATATTTTCGCCGAGAAGTTTTACGGCGGCCTCTTCGCTGAAGGCGCCGCGCTCTCCTTGAAATGCCACTCGCGCGTTTTTCTCGACTTTCATTTCCTTAGCGTCGCGACGTGTTGCGATGGTTCGCGAGCGGCCTCCTGTTTTCCTTTTCGTCGGACGTTCCACCGTAGCCGTGTTGCTGCTGCGTCTGAATCGACTCGCGCAAGATCACCTCGTAAATTTTGGCCACTGAATCGTTTGCGAGCGGCCCCGGGTTCAAGCTCTTCATGCGAGATAGAATCTCCTGTTCGCGGGCGGGAACACGCAGGGCCACGCCTTCGTCCGCTTTCAGCCGCCCCACTTCCAGCGCCAGCTCCGTTCGCAGATTCAAGAGATGCAGCAACGCGGTATCAATTGCGTCGATTTTGCTTCGCCAGTCTATGATTCGCGCTCGTTGCGTCATCGTGCTTCTCCTCAAATGCAAAGTTGGACCAGCTCATGTTATCGCGCGCCACATCGAAAAACGACGATGTGGCCTGTGTAATTCCGGGCCGAAAGCTTTACGCCAACAAAAAAGGCCGCGTCCCCTTTTGGAGTCGCGGCCCGGTTCTCGAAACTTTGTGCGGCTTTTAGCTGTTCAGTTCACCCGCGCGCGTTTCGCCGGCCCGCTTCCGCCAAAAGAGGAAGCGGTATGTAAAGGCGAAGTTTCGATAAGCAATGCTCATAGCGCGGTCTAAACGCTCCTGAATCGAAGCGCAACTATACCGAACGCTTACCCGGACCGTCAAGCGCTTCCTCGCCTGGCCCGGGCATAAATGCGATTTATATTGGTTGCAATGATTCCAAATTTGACTTATCCGGCAGGGGCGAGCCTAATCGAGTTTGCGGAGCGTAACCGGCGACGCTGGACCAGTTAGGGCTTCCGCGATAGGAAACCGATTGTCGATTGAGAGATGAGACGTTACTCTATGACGCTGCCGATTACGATTTCCGTGTACGTAGTAGCCGGGTGGGGGCCGCCCTCCTAAGCCGAGCTTAGGTGTATGCGCCCCGCACCGAAGCCAGGTAGCGGGGCTTTTTTGTTGCCTTTCGCGAAAGAGGCCAAGCAGCAATGCAAAGTGACGTGATCAAAAAAGGAATCGCGCGCGCGCCGAACCGGGCGATGCTGAAGGCCACGGGACTAACCGACGCCGATCTGGCGCGGCCGCTCGTGGCTGTAGCAAATACCTGGTCGGAAATCACGCCTTGCAACTTTCATCTTCGCTCGCTGGCGGAGAAGGTGAAGGAAGGCATTCGAGCCGCGGGCGGCACGCCGATCGAATGCAACACCATCGTGATTTCCGATGGAATCACTATGGGAACGGAAGGCATGAAGGGCTCTCTAGTATCACGCGAGGTGATCGCCGATTCGATCGAACTTTTCGTGCGTTCGCACGCCTTCGATGCTGTGGTCGCAATTTGTGGCTGCGACAAGACAATTCCCGGAACGGTGATGGCTCTCGCGCGGCTGAATCTGCCCGGCCTTTCCCTTTACGGTGGATCGATTCTGGCGGGGAAATTCCACGGGCACGACGTGACCATACAAGACGTGTTCGAAGCTCCCGGCGCTTTCGCCGCAGGCAAAATGACCGAGAAGGAAGTATGCGAACTGGAAGATCACGCGTGTCCGGGAGCGGGGGCGTGCGGCGGACAGTTCACCGCCAACACTATGGCGACGGCAATCACTTTTCTCGGCATTTCCCCGATGGGCGCGAACGAAGTGCCTGCTGTAGACCCGCGCAAAACGCAAATTGCGTTTGATTGTGGGAAACAAGTGATGCAGCTTCTGAAGGACGACCTCCGCCCGAGGCAAATCATCACACACGCGTCGCTCGAAAATGCGATTGCTTCAGTAGCTGCCACCGGAGGCTCGACCAACGCCGTGCTACATCTGCTGGCCATTGCCCGCGATGCAGGCGTGGCCTTGAGAATCGACGAATTCGATCAAATTTCCGCGAAGACTCCGGTGATCGCGGACCTCAAGCCCGGCGGCCGATTCACGGCGCCTGACATGTTTCATGCGGGCGGCATGAGGCTGCTGGGGAAACGCCTCCAAGAGGCGGGCTTGCTGCACGATGGGAAAACGGCGTCGGGGCGCAACCTTTTCGACGAGATTCGCAGTGCCACCGAGACGCCTGCGCAAGAGGTGTTGCGCCCGCTTTCAAATCCGCTAAAGAAGGACGGCGGATTCGCTATTCTTCGCGGCTCTCTCGCTCCGGATGGATGTGTGGTCAAGCTTGCGGGCCATGAACGGCTGCTTCACACAGGACCGGCGCGTGTGTTCGATTCCGAGGAAGCGGCATTTGAAGCTGTCCAGGAGCGGAAGATCAAGCCGGGCGATGTGGTGGTGATTCGCTACGAAGGGCCCCGAGGGGGGCCTGGGATGCGCGAGATGCTGGCCGTTACGGGCGCAATTGTGGGCCAGGGACTTGGCGACACCGTCGCACTGCTCACCGACGGACGCTTCAGCGGCGCTACCCATGGGCTGATGGTCGCCCACGTGGCCCCCGAAGCGGCGCATGGTGGCCCGATTGCGTTCGTGCGCGATGGGGACAAGATTACTCTCGATGTGCGCGCCAGGCGGCTCGATTTGGACGTCGATATCGAAGAGCGTCGCGCGCAATGGAAGCCGCCCGCGCCGCGCTACACCACGGGCGTGATGGCCAAATACGCAAAGCTCGTTTCATCGGCATCGGAAGGCGCCGTTACCAGCGCCGGATAGAGATTCCAAATTTCCAAGGAGAAAAAGACATGGCCAAGATGTTCTGGGAAAAAGACGCAAATCCGCGAGCCCTGGAAGGAAAGCGCATCGCGGTGATCGGATACGGCAGCCAGGGCCGCGCCCACGCGCTAAACTTGCGCGATAGCAAACTCAACGTCGTCGTGGGGCTGCGCCGCGGCGGACCGTCCTGGGCCCAAGCGGAGCAAGATGGCTGGAAACTCGCTGCGCCATCCGAGGCTTCCGAAGGCGCGGACGTGATCGTGATGCTTGCGCCTGATATGGCCCAGCCCGCGATTTACGTCAACGAAATCGCTCCTAATCTGAAAGAGGGAGCTATGCTGCTTTTCTCGCACGGATTCAACATTCACTACGGCCAAATTACGCCGCCCAAGAATATCGACGTAACAATGGTCGCGCCCAAAGGTCCCGGTAATCTGGTGCGGCGGCAATATGAGGCCGAGCGCGGTGTTCCCTGCTTGCTCGCCGTGCATCAAGATGCCTCCGGCCACGCGTTCGATCGTACGCTGGCTTACGCGCACGCCATCGGCGGCACGCGCCCCGGCGTGATTCAGACCACTTTCAAGGAAGAAACGGAAACGGATCTCTTCGGCGAGCAAGCCGTTTTGTGCGGCGGCGCGCGCGCGCTGATTCAGGCAGGATGGGAAACTCTGGTGGAAGCGGGCTATCAGCCCGAATCGGCTTATTTCGAATGCCTGCACGAGCTGAAGTTGATTGTCGATCTGATCTACGAAGGCGGCATCGCGGAAATGCACAAGTTCGTGAGCGAAACCGCCAAGTACGGCGACCTGACCCGCGGCAACCGCGTGATCGACGACAACGTTCGCAAGACCATGAAAACGATCCTCGACGAAATTCAATCCGGCCAGTTTGCGAAGGAGTGGGTGCTCGAAAATCAAGCCGGCCGCCCGCAGTACACCAAGCTTCTCGAACGCGACAAGAATCACCCCATCGAAAAGGTTGGCGTGGAACTGCGGAAGCAGATGTCGTGGCTCAAACCCGAATCAACGGCAGCGGCGCGTGGAAAGAAATAGTCGCCGCCGCGAGGTCTTTTCGGTCCGCGCGCCTGCCGGGAGCGACAGCGTGATGCGCTGGGCGTAATTTATGGCCGGCACAGTTTTCTTTCGCCGAATCGCTGTCATCGGCACAGGCCTGATCGGCGGGTCGTTCGCACTGGCGCTGCGCAAGCAAAATCCCGGCGTCTCTGTGGTGGGTTACGCCCGCCCTGACTCCACGCGGCAAGCTCGCGATCGTGGCGCAATCGACGAAGCGGCCTCGGATCTTGCCAGCGCAGTGCGTGGCGCCGACCTCGTATACATCGCGCTGCCGATCGGGGCGTCGATCGAAATGCTGCCTGCGATTGCCGCTGCCGCCGAGCCGCACGCGCTCATTACCGACTCCGGCAGCACGAAATCCGCAATTGTCCGCGCGGCTCGGAACCACTTCCGCACCGGCGCGCGATTTCTGGGCGGACACCCCATGGCGGGAAAGGAAGTTTCCGGCATCGAGCACGCCGATGCGGAACTATTTCGTAATGCGCCGTACGCCTTGATCGCGCCCGAGGGCGATCCCGATCCTCGGGTAAAGCATTTCGTAGAACTGATCCGTGCCATGGGCGCGCGGCCCGTTTGGTCTGACGCGGAAACACATGATTGGGCGGTCGGCATCGTCTCGCATCTGCCGCAACTTTTGTCCGTCGCGCTGGCGAACGTGGTTCAAGACGAAACGGACGAGACGGGCTTGCCTTTGACGCTTGCGGGGCCGGGCTTGCAGGATATGCTGCGGCTCTCGGGAAGTCCCTACGAAGTTTGGCGCGACATCTTCCTCACCAACACCGAAAATATCTCGCGCGCGCTCGACCGCCTCGGGCAGGCTATCGATCACATCAGGACGCGCTTGGCTAGCAAAGAGCTTGAGTCCGAATTCCACGCGGCGAACAAACTGTACAGCGTGCTGCGCAACCAGCCGTAGTTTACCGCTCCATTAGAAGACTTCAGCGCTTCGCTGCGAGCTTGCCGTCGTTTTCGCCCGCCGCGCCGCTCACACCTTGGCGCGCCAGCGCGACAAACGCCGACGCCGAACGCGGCAGCGTGCGGTCGCGCCGGTAGACCAAGCCTAGCTCGCGCCACATTTCCATGTCCGAAATTGGAATCAATTTCACCTGGCCGGCGCGAACCTCGTCCTGCGCAAACCCTTCGCTGATCAACGATACGCCGAGTCCCGCGGCCACAAAACGCTTGATCATACCCACGCTGGCCAGTTCCATCGTGATCCGCAGACGCGAACGGAACGGCCTAAACTGCTTATCGAGTACCTGCCGCGTAAATCCAGTTTTTGGAAATATCAGCGGCTGCTCGGCGATGTCCTTGGTGCGCACGCTCTTGTTTGCAGCCAGTGGATTCGTGGGACTGACCATCAGCATCAAGCGGTCGCGAAAGATCGGGTGGACTTTCAGGCTCGGCGACTTCACCGGAAGCGTGACGATTCCCACGTCCACTGTGCCGTCTTCCACTTTCTCGAGCACCTTGTGGCTGAAATTCCGGTAGATGCTGATCTGCACGCCTGGAAATTGCCGGTTGTATTCCGCGAAAATATCTGGGAGCACGTAAAGGCAGGTCGCCTCGTTCGCGCCAATGGCCAGCGTGCCGTGCGGCGTGTTCGATTGATCCGCCACTGCGCGCAAGGATTCATTGCGGAGGTTCAGCAGCCTTCCCGCATATTCGAGCAGCGTTTCTCCGGCGATCGTCAGGCGCACCGTTTTGCCCACTCGATCGAAGAGCTTTTGCCCGTACTCCTGCTCCAGTTGCCGGATTTGCGCGCTCACGGCCGGCTGCGAACGGTACAGTTTCTGTCCCGCGCGAGAAAAGCTGCCCTGTTTGGCGATTTCGAGAAAAGTGATTAAGTGATCGAAGTCCATGGATTAGTGACGATTATAGCAAAATAAAGAGATACTCACCCGCAACCCTCAGCTGAATAGGCAGGATAAGCCCTTCGGTCGCTAGTGCGCCGGCAGCCCACCCGGCGGATCGGTGCGCATGCTCGCGGGCCAATGCCGCGGAGAAGTTTCCCGGTCGTCGTGATGGTATCGTAAGATTGCCATTACCTCGTTCGCGCGATAGGACGGCCACCCATTGAACGCAACGGCTTCTCCAGAAAAGCGGCTGCTCGTCTGCTGCGCGCGGACGAGGATGCCACCTGCCGTCGCCGGCGAGATTCGCTCGCTGACCGCAGGTCCGCTCGATTGGGAGTTGCTTCTGAGCGACGCCGCGCACCATTCCGTTACGCCGCTTCTCGTCAAGCAACTCGCTGCCGTGGCGGGCGACGCACTCTCCCCCGCGCGCCTGAAGCAGTTGAAAGACCTCGCGCGCGCCGCCGTTGTTCGCAGCCTTGCCTTCACTGCGGAGCTTGTCGCGATCCTAGATCTCTTCCGCTCCGAGGGCCTTCAGGCGATCCCCTACAAGGGCCCCGTTCTCGGCGAGCAGGCCTATGGAGACTTCACCTTGCGCGAATTTGAAGACCTCGACCTTATCCTGCGCCAGAAAGACATGCCTAAGGCGAACCACTTGATCACCAACCTCGGCTATCGCGCGAAATATCCCTGGACTCTCCCCGGAAAACGCGGCCACTTCGCTCGTCCCGGGCGAATACTGCTATCGCAACGAGCGCCGCCGGATGGTCATTGAGCTTCATACCGAGCGCACGCTGCGCCACTTTCCGCTGCCGCCGGATATCGCCATGCTCGCTAAGCGCCTCGTCGGCGTCTCCCTTAGCGGACACACAATCGAAACCTTTGCCCCTGAAGATGGCCTTCCCCTTCTCTGCATTCATGGATCGAAGGACTTCTGGGAGCGTATCAGTTGGATTGCCGATGTCGCGGAGTTCGTTCAAGCCCATCCGCAGCTGGATTGGGACTGGGTCATCCGCCGCACAGAGTCGCTGCGCGCGTCGCGCATGCTTCATCTCGGGCTTGCGCTCGCGATTCGCTTTTTTGACCTGCCGATGCCGGACGAAATTCGGGAGCGCGTGGAAGCCGATGAAATCGCGGGCGTTCTAGCGGGCGAAGTCGAGCTAAGAGTTTTTCAACGCACAGCACGAATTCATTTGGTGCTGCCGGGAGATTTCGATTTCGGCGTCGAATGCTTGAGGGAATTTTCGATGGCTGGCGCTATCCCGTCCTGCCTGACTATTTCGCCTGCGGAGGAAGACTGGGAAATCGTCCGCCTGCCTCTGCCCGCTCGCCCCGCTCTACATCGCGCTCCGCTCGTTCCGTCTGCTTCGAAAATATGGGGCCTCAGACGCACGCCCTGTGCGGCCCTCCGCCTGATTCGCCTCT
>CAVPWV010000004.1:0-30568 GCA_963709445.1 uncultured Acidobacteriota bacterium | reverse complement strand
GAAATGTTCCGCTTGCCGCGAGCGTATGCGTGTAGCTAGCATACCGCGCGATGCCGCTGGCACTTGAGCAAATCCGAAGAATGCGCGGAGGCGCGCAATCGCATCTGATGCGGTGTTCGGACGAGGCGTATTATGTGGTGAAATTTCAGAACAACCCGCAGGGAGTGAGGATCCTGGCGAACGAATTGCTGGGGACGAGATTGGCGGCGAGGATGGGGCTGCCGACGCCGGTGGCGGCGGTGGTGGAGGTACGCGGGAGCCTGATCGAGCAGACCGAGGATCTTGTAATTCAACTCGGACGCGGAAGACTGCGATGCCGCGCGGGGCTGCAATTCGGTTCGCGCTATCCCGGCACCCCGGCCGAGACGGTGGTGTACGATTTCCTGCCGGACGAGCAGCTTCGCGATGTAGTGAACCTTTCGGATTTTTGCGGAATGCTGGTGTTCGACAAGTGGACCTGCAACACCAACGGCAGGCAGGCAATTTTTCTGCGCGACAAGGGCGCATCGCGGTACCGCGCGGAAATGATCGACCAGGGATTCTGCTTCAATGCCGGCGAATGGAATTTTCCCGACGCACCGCTGCGGGGATTGTACGCGCGGCATCGCGTGTACGAATCGGTTCACGGAATCGAAGCGTTCGATCCGTGGCTCGCGCGCGTGGAAGCTAAAATGTCCGAGGAAATTGTGGAAGAAGCGCTCAGCGAGATTCCGCCGGAGTGGTGCGGCTCGGAGCGCGACGCGCTAGAAACGATGGCGGAGCAATTGTTGCGCAGGCGTAAACGGGTTCGCGAACTGATCGTCTCAGCCTGGAAATCCTCTGCCCAGCCTTTCCCCAACTGGAGGTAAAGATGCCGGACGAAATTCGGAACATGCTTCGCTACCGGATCCTGCGGTACACGCCGAATCTGGTTCGCGATGAATGGGTGAACGTCGGCGTGCTGTTGGAGGAAGGCCCGGAGGAGGAGGGAGGCAACTCTGGACGATTGTCACGAAGGCTGGCCATCCAAGTGATCGAGGAGGAGTCCGAAATGGCGCGGGTGCGAAGATTGCATCCGGGCGCCGACGAGGCGCTGCTGCGGGCACTGCCCGCGGAATTCGACGCACGTTTGCGCGCGGCCGCGTCCGAAGCGGAATCCTACGTGAAGAAACTCGACAGCACGCTTTCAAACGCGCTGCAATTCAGCTCTCCGCGAGGCTTGCTGGCCGAAAATTTCGACGCCGAGCTGGCGCGGCTCTTTCGGGAACACGTAGCGGCTCCGCCAGCGGCTCGCGGAATCGGACGAAACGTGCGGAATTGGATGCGTGCGCGCATGGCGGACGTATTCCAGCGGCGGCGCATCCTGGGAAAACTCGAGCACCGCGTGCCGGTGGAGGAATTCACGCACCGGGGCGACCCTCTGAAACTGGATTACGGGTATCGCTACAACGGCACGCGCGGCTACTTGCACGCCATTGCGCTCGACCGGGACGTTTCGCAATCCAAAGTGCTTGCTTACACCGCGGAATCGATCCGCGCGCGCGTGCCGAATTCGATTTTTACGGCCGTGACCAACGCCGAGCCGTCGCCGGAAAATTCCCGGCATCAATTTATTGTCGAAACACTTCGAGGGCAGGATATTTCCATTCTGCCGCTCGGGCAAATCGATCAATTCGCGGAGGAATTGCGGTCGCGTTTGCAATGAGCAGGTGCACGCGAGCAAAAGGGCATTCCGGCTTTTCATGTGGAGTTGAGCCGTTTTGTTGACAATGCGCAAACGCGGCGCGTATGATTTCTGCGATGCAGCGCCGGTGCGTGGCGCTCAATCCCCTTCTTTGCTCTAGCCCCCGGCTGGGTGGAGTGACTGAGGTCGCAGACTCAGTAAACAGGGCACGAATCCGTACGGAGGCCGCTTTCCATGTCACCCGAAACCGACCACAACCAGGAGCCATCGGCTCCCGAACCCCCGAACGGAGAACCTACGGCGAATAATTTTGCCGCAGCGCCCGCACCGGCTGCGCAGCCGCAGAGCGCGTCCGGCGCTGCCGCCGCCGTCGCGCGCGCCCAAGAGCCGCCAAGTCCGGTCGCGTCTGCCGTCGAGTCCGATGCGAGCGGCAATCAAGATTCCATTTCGCGGGATGAACGTGCCGGAGTGGGTGCTGCCGAAAGCACGCCGGAAGCGGTCCTGAGCGAGACCAGCGCGCCGGCCGAGACGAGCGAAGCCACCGAGACAACCGAACCGACCGAAACAATGGACCAGTTGCTGGACCAATTTCGGTTCCGCAGCCGGCCGGCGAAGGCGAAATATTCGATGGGCGCGTGCTGGCCGTGACAGATGCGGGCGTGGTTGTGGACGTGGGCGGAAAGTTTGAGGGCCTGGTTCCCGCGCAGGAATTTCTCGATTCGGGCAACCCGATTGAATTCGGCTCCGGGCAGACGATTGAAGTGGAGCGCCTGCACGAGCGCAAAGACGGATACGTGCTGCTTTCGTACGCGCGCGCCCACCGGCGGCGGGTGTGGGAGCGCATCGAGAAATCCTACCGTGAGCACGCCAACTTGACGGGAAAAACGGTGGAGCGGATCAAGGGCGGCTTGGTGGTCGATATTGGCGTGCGCGCCTTCCTGCCTGCGTCGCAGATCGAGCTTCGTCCCGTGCACGATCTGGAAGGCTGGAAGGATCGCGAGATCGAAGTCCGGGTGCTGAAGCTGAACCGCAAGCGCGGGAATGTGGTGGTCAGCCGGCGCGCCATTCTAGAGGAAGAACAGAAGGCCAAGCGCGATTCGCTTGCGGAGACGCTGGTCGAAGGCACGGTGGTCACCGGGCACGTAAAGAATGTGACCGACTACGGAGTGTTCATCGACCTGGGCGGGTTGGACGGGCTGCTGCACGTGAGCGATCTGGCGTGGGGGCGCGCCCCCCATCCGTCGTCCGTGGTAAAGGCCGGAGATGAAATTCAGGTCCAGATCCTGAGATTCGATAAAGAGAAGGGGCGCATTTCGCTGGGCCGGAAGCAACTTCTCCCCGATCCGTGGGCCACCGTGCCGGAGAAATACCCGGCGGGAACGCGCGTGCACGGAAAAGTGGTGGCGGTAACGGATTACGGCGCGTTCGTGCAGCTGGAGGCGGCGGTGGAGGGATTGGTACACGTCAGCGAAATGAGCTGGTCGAAGCACACCAAGCATCCTTCGAAGATTTTGAAAGTAGGCGACGAAGTAGAGGTGGTGGTGCTGGACGTAAAACCCGAGTTGCGGCGTATTTCGCTGGGGCTGAAGCAGACGCTGCCCGATCCCTGGCAAGAAGCGGCTCAGAAGTATCCGGTGGGAGCAATTGTGAGCGGGCGCATCCGCAACCTGGCGGAGTTCGGCGCGTTTGTGGAACTTGAGGAGGGCATGGAGGGACTGATCCATATCAGCGATGTGAGCTGGACGGAGCGCGTAAAGCATCCCAGCGAAAAATTCAAGAAGGGGGAAGTGGTTGAGGCGAAAGTGCTGAAGCTGGATCCTCAGAACCGGCGGTTGTCGCTGGGTGTGAAGCAGGTTCATGACATTTGGGCGGATTGGTTCGGCGCGCACAAAATCGGCGAAATTTTGAAGGGGAAAGTGGCGCGAACCGCGGATTTTGGCGTGTTCGTGGAACTGGCGGAAGGCATCGAAGGGCTCTGCCACATTTCGGAGATCGAGGAACGCCGGCCAAAAGGAGAGCGGGATAAACCCAAGGCTTCGCGCGACGGGCGCGGCAGTTCATTGCTCGCGCCGGGGCAGGAATACGACTTTAAGATCCTCCGTCTGGAACCGGAACAGCGCAAGATCAGCCTGAGCTATCGGGCAGCGCAGAAGCAAGCCGAGCGACACGAGATTCAAACTTTCCGCTCGTCAAAATCATCGCCCAACGCCACGATCGGCGACGCCATCATGGCGAAGCGGCAGGGGTCATCGTAGGGAATTGCTGGATCGTCCGCCGAGGTAGCCTGCGGCTCGAAAAGACGTTTACCTAGCCGTGAATTGATGGTATCCAAAGATTGTGTGGCGCTTTGGCCCAGCACAAACGGCCCGTACAGAACGAAAATTGTGAGAGGAGGCCCCCAAGATGGCTGAGGCTCCGGAACAGCGCGGAAACACGGAACACACCATGACCAAGGCGGATTTGGTGGAGGAAGTCACGCGGATCACGGAATTGCCGCGCAAGGAGTCGGAGGCCGTGGTCGAAACGATTTTCGAGAGCATCATCACGGCGTTGCAGGCCGACGACAAGATCGAAATTCGCGGCTTCGGGAGCTTCCGCACGCGCGAGCGGCGCGGGCGCACCGGCCGCAATCCTAAAACGGGCGCCAAGGTGGAAGTACCCGCGAAGAAAATCCCCTTTTTCAAGCCAAGCAAGGAACTGAAAGACTACGTCAACAACCAGAGCGGGGCGGGAGCCGCTCCCGAGTCCCACGGCGCGCGGGACTGAGCGGAAATGGATTATTTGTGGACGCCCTGGCGATACCGCTATATTGCCGATGCCAAGAAGGACGAGGGCTGCATTTTTTGCGAGGCAGTGGCCGCCAATGACGATGCCCGCACGCTGGTTGTGCTGCGCGGCGCCAAGAATTTCGTAATCCTCAATCGCTATCCTTACACCAGCGGCCACGTGATGGTGGTCCCTTACGCGCATGTGGCCGAACTTCGGCAGCGGAGACGGATACGCTTGCGGAAATGATGCGAATCGCGCAGCGCGTCCAAGTGGCGCTCGGAAAGACCTACCATCCGGAGGGATACAACCTGGGAATGAATCTGGGACGCGCGGCAGGCGCTGGAATTACGGGGCATCTTCATTTGCACGTGCTTCCACGATGGGCGGGAGACACGAATTTCATGACCGTGGCGGGGGAGACTCGCGTGGAGCCGGAGGAGCTTTCGACCACGTTTGAGCGGCTGAGCAAAGCCCTCGCGGCTTGATGCCTGTGCGCGCGGGATGCATAATGAGGCGCATTCACGGGAGTTTCCCATCGCACGCCGCTCATCGAGTTCGTCCGGCAAATCTTCAGAAACGCTGATCGTCAAGCCCTACCGGCGGTATCCGCAAAATTCGCAACCGCCGTATTTGTATCCGCCGTATCGACTGACGCTTTCTCGCGCACCGCGCAAGCCGCTGATTGTCCTGCCGCAAACGCTTTCCGAGGTGACCGGTCCGATATTCGGACACGACGCGGTTGGCGAGACGGACAACGACTTGACGCGCCAGCGTGAAGGCGAGCCGCTGGGCGAGCGCATCACCGTGAGCGGGCGGGTGCTCGACGACAACGGCCGACCGTGCCCAACACGCTGATCGAATTGTGGCAGTGCAATGCCGCCGGACGGTACCGGCACAGAATCGACCAGCACCAGGCGCCGCTCGATCCGAATTTTTCCGGCGCGGGCCGCACTTTGACGGACGCGCAGGGTAATTATCGCTTCGTCACCATCAAGCCGGGACCGTATCCCTGGGAAAATCATCCCAACGCCTGGCGGCCGGCACACATTCATTTTTCGCTGTATGGCACCGCGTTTGCGACGCGGCTGGTCACGCAGATGTATTTTCCGGGCGATCCGCTTTTTTCCGTTCGATCCAATTTTCAATTCCGTTCGCGACGAGCGCGCACGCCAGCGGATGATTGCCCGCTTCGAAATCAACCACACAGAGCCTGGGTGGGCGCTCGCATTCCGGTATGACATCGTGGTGCGCGGAAGGGAGAGCACTCCTTTTGAGCGCAAGAAGTAAGGGCGGCAGGCGGTTGGAACCGACGCCGTGGCATACCGTGGGACCGTATTTCGGCATCACGGTGAACGGCGCGAATTCCATCGGGTCCATCGCACCGCCGGACGCGAAGGGCGAGCGCGTGAAGCTCGTCTGCGCCGTGCTTGACCGCGACGGCAAGCCGGTGCCAGACACGCTGATCGAAATCTGGCAGGCCAACGCGCACGGCAAGTACAACCATCCGGCAGACAAGCAGGCGAAGCCGATCGATCCCGGGTTCGCGGGCTTCGGCCGCCAGATCACGGGCGAGAACGGCGAGTGCGAATTTGAAACGATCAAGCCGGGCCGCGTGCCTGGGCCGCGCGGCGTTCTGCAGGCGCCGCATCTCGAGGTGGGCATCTTCACGCGCGGCGTGATGAAGCATCTGGTGACGCGAATCTACTTTTCGGGCGACGCCGGAAACGAGGAATGTCCTGTGCTCGGGCTGGTGCCGAAGGCGCGTCGAGCGACACTGATGGCTCAGCAGGTGGCGGGACAGCCTGGAACGTGGCGGCACGAGATACATCTGAGCGGGCCGAAAGAAACGGTTTTCTTCGACGTTTGAAACGCCTCGCGGTTATCCGTAATTCGGCGGATTCACGGACTGATCCATGCCCATGGTTTTTTGGCCGCCCTGCTGCACGTTGACGCTGATGAGGAATGGCTCTTGCGATGCGAAGGCGCATTTTAGAGCGGGTTCGAGATCTTCGGGGCGATCGACGGCGCGCGCGTTCATGCCGTAGCCTTGGGCGATTTTGACGGCGTCGATTCCGGGAATGTCGATGCCGGGGACATTTTTTCCTACCTGCGTGAAATCGCGAAAACCCTTCAGCGCGGAATAATTTCCGTTGCAGATGACGAGAAAAATTACCGGCGCTTTCTGCTGCACGGCGGACCACAACGCCTGAATCGAATATTGCGCCGAGCCGTCGCCGACCGGGCAGACCACGCGCCGTTTTGGATGAGCCAATTGCAGACCCACCGCGGCGGGCAAACCGAAGCCCAAAATTCCAGTGCGCACGGAATAGAAAGAACCGGGCTCGTCGAGGGCGATGTAGCGATCGAGGTCGCCTTTCGAGGACGGGCACTCCTCGGCGATGATTGCGTCGCGGGGCAGAAGCTTGTTTAAGGTGTGGAAGACGAAAGCGGTGCTCATAGGATGCTCGGGCTTCGGCTCGGGCTCTTTGGTTCGCGCGGGCGCGCTGCGCTCGACCGGCTTTACGCGGCTGGCGATGTATTGGGCGGCGGCGGCAATGTTGCCGACGATGCTGGTGCCGGCGAGAGCGGCGGCGGCGTCCTGCGGAGAATTGGTGATCTGAAAGAGCTTGGTGCCAGGCGCAATGGCGTCGCCGGGAACGTAGGCGTAATAGAGAAAAACGGGCGCGCCGAGAACGACAACGGTGTCATAAGCGGCGAGCTGCGCGGCGATAGGTTTTTGCGCGGGCAACAAGCCGCCGCGAAAAAGACGATGCGAGCGCGGAAACGCCCAGCGCGAGGCGATAGGCTCGGCGTAGACGTCGGCATTCAATCGCTCGGTGAGGGCGATCACGTCACGCCAAGCGCCATCTTCTTCGATTTGCGAGCCAGTGATGAGAGCTGGATTGCGGCTGGCGCCGATTGCGGCAACGACTTGGTCGAGCGCGGCGGGATTGGGCGAGACGGATTGGCTCACCTTGCGCGGGGGAACCGGCTGGCAAGGCTTGTTCCAATCGTCCATGGGGATCGAGATGAAAACGGGGCCGCGTGGCGGCTGCATGGCGAGGTGATAGCCGCGTGCGATTGCCGCGGGAACATCCTCGGGACGAAGAGGCTCGTAGGCCCATTTGACGTAGGGCTTCACGACTTCGACGGCGCGGCTTACAAGAAAAGGCTCCGTTAAAATCTGGCGGCGATCTTGCTGGCCAGTGGTGATCACCAACGGCACGTGGCAAGCATAGGCGTCGATGATGGCGGAGAGGCCGTTGCCGGCGCTGGCGATGGAATGCAGATTCACGAAGGCGGCCTCGTTCGTGGCCATTGCATAGCCGAGGGCCATTCCGGCAGCGGTCCGCTCGTGCAAACCGAGAATGTATTTGAAGTCCGCGGGCATGTCCTTTAGGAAGGGGAGTTCGCTCGAGCCGGGATTGCCGAAAATGCGATTCATGCCCAGGTCGCGCAGGACCTGGTAGGTTGACTCTCGGACTGTGGTCACGTTTGCACGCTTCTCCCGGGCAGAATTTTTCCATGATCCGCCTCAGCGAATATACGCCCCAGAGGGCGCAGCAGAAAGGTTCTCCTGCCGAGGATAGTTATATCTTGATTGATTGAGCCGTAGTACACAGCGTATCCTGTCTCGCCGCTTTTCTTGCGGGGCAGCCAGCCTCGACCACGGGGAAAAATACGAATGGGAGAAATGATCGTTGTAAACGACCTTGTGAAGAACTATGGGGATTTTTGCGCGGTGAATCACATTGCGTTCACAGTTCCGGAAGGAGAAATATTCGGGTTTTTGGGTCCCAATGGCGCGGGGAAGACGACCACGATCAAGATGCTGACGACGGTGCTGGATCCGACCAGCGGATCGATTCGCGTAAACGGGCACGATCCGACGCGCGAACAAAAGCAGGTTCGGCGGTCGTTTGGAATCGTTTTTCAGGACCCCAGCCTCGACGACGAGTTGACGGCGTTCGAAAACATGGATTTGCACGGAATTTTGTACGGCGTGCCGCGCGCCGAGCGACTGAAGCGTATCGATATGCTGGTGGAGTTCGTGGGACTCTCAGACCGGAAGAAGAATTTCGTGAAGGAATATTCCGGCGGGATGAAGCGGCGGCTGGAAGTGGCCCGGGCGCTGCTGCACAAGCCGCGGATTCTTTTTCTCGACGAGCCGACCATCGGACTCGATCCGCAGACGCGCAATCACATCTGGAGCTACATCCAGCAATTGAGCAAGGAAGAAAATGTGACGGTATTTTTCACCACGCATTACATGGAAGAGGCCGATCGCGTGGCGGCGAATGTGGCGGTGATCGATCATGGAAAAATCGTGGCGCAAGGTACGCCTTCGGAGCTAAAGACCAAGACTGGAAGCGCGACGCTGGAAGACGCGTTCATCGCGCTGACGGGACATGCGATTCGCGAAGAGGAGGCCAATGCCATTGACCGGATGCGAACGATGGGCAGGGCCTGGCGAGGGGGCGGACGACGATGAGAGCAATTTACATACTCTGTATGAGACAGCTCAAGAGGTACGCGCGTTCGCCGGCACGGATTATCGGTTCGCTGGGGCAGCCGATTCTTTTCTTGGTGGCACTGGGATTCGGATTCGGCTCGATGTTCGCCAAGGCGGGCGGCGGGAGCTATTTCAATTTTCTCGCGCCGGGAATCGTCGCGATGGCGATTCTATTCAACGCGGTTTTTTCGGGGATCGAAATTATTTGGGACCGGCAATTCGGTTTTTTGAAGGAAACGCTGGTGGCGCCCGTTTCACGGCTGGAAATTGTTTTTGGACGGACGCTGGGCGGCGCAATCGTGGCCATGGCCCAGGGCGCCGTGGTGTTGGGAATCTGCATGATTGCCGGGTTTCGCATCCACAGCCTGCTGCTGGCGCCTGCAGGGATCGTGTTCATGTTTCTGATTGCGCTGTTCTTCACGTCGATGGGCACGGTTTTCGGTTCGGTGCTGCAGGATATGCAGGGTTTTCCGCTGATCATGAATTTTTTGGTGATGCCGCTGTTCTTTTTTTCTAGCGCGCTGTTTCCGGTGCAAAGTTTGCCAAAATTCATGCAGTCGGCGATCAAGCTGAATCCGCTTACATACGGCGTGGACGGCCTGCGAGGCTCGCTGGGACATGCGTTCGCGTTCAGCCTGGTGACGGATTTCGTGGTGCTGAGTATCTTGACAGCGATTCTGCTGGCGATCGGGAGTTATTGTTTCTCGAAGATTCAATTGTAGATAGGGTTGCAATCTGGACCGGAAGCCGCTGGAAGTAGTATAATGGTAGTATGAAAGAGAAGACTTCTATCACACTATCGCCCGACATATTGGCGAAGGTGGACCGTGTGGCGGGCTCGAAGTTATCCCGCTCTGCCGTCATCGAGCAGGCTCTTCGCGATTACTTCGAGGAACGAGGCCGTCAAGCTGTCCACGCCCGGGATTTGGAGCGCATCAACGCTGCTGCAGACCGTTTGAACGCCGAAGCTTCCGAAATACTCGAATACCAGGCGCCAGAAGAGTGAACCCCTCCCGTGAAAGACGTTCATGAGGCGTGGTGAAGTCTATCGTGTGCTCAAACCCGGTGGGGATTCGAGGCCATACCGCGCTTTTGTGATCGTAAGCCGCCAAACGCTCATCGACTCGCGCTTTTCGACGGTTATTTGTGCGCCCGTCTTCAGCAATGGGGAAGGGCTTTCGACCCAAATCGCGGTCGGATCTGACGAAGGACTCAAGCATTCGAGTTGGATCATGTGCGACAACCTTGTGAGTGTGCGCAAGTCAGAACTGACGAATTATCTGGGAGTTCTATCGAGGTCCAAGCTTGCAGAGCTGGATTACGCGCTTAAAATGGCGCTGGAGTTGAGCTGAGATTGCAGTTCTCGTCTAAATATCTGCGACACGAAGTGAAGGGATCCCCAATTCATCGCCGACGTTTCTTTCGCGGAGGCGGCCGCCGCTGTTTTGGTCCTGACCGCGCTTTTTTGGGCGACGATGGCGCCGGCGCAGCGGCCCGGCGTGCCTCACAAAGGGATTCGCGGCGCGCAATCAGCTGCTAGCGCTGTTACTGCGTTTCGCGCGCGTGTAGATGCGGTGCTGCGTAAATCCGATGCAGCGAGAATGTATTGGGGGATTTTGATTGCGGACGCCGATACGGGCGAGACCGTCTACGAGCTGAATTCCGACCACTACTTTGCCCCAGCGTCGAATGCAAAAGTTTTTACGACGGCGCTGGCGCTGGCGACGCTTGGTCCCGATCACCGCTTTCGCACTACCCTCGAATCCCAGGGAGCACTCGGCAGCGATGGGCACCTGGCGGGAGATTTGATTCTGGTGGGGCGTGGAGATCCCGACATTTCGAATCGCAAGTTTCCCTATTCGGGCAGGATCGAGAGGGAGGGGCCAGCGGAGGAACCGCTGGCGGAAATGGCGGATCGAGCCGTTGCGAAAGGCCTGCGGGAAGTGGACGGGGACATCGTGGCGGACGACAGCTATTTTCCCTACGATCCGTATCCCGCGGGGTGGACCGTGGGGGACCTCTTTTTCAAATTTGGAGCGCCCGTTTCGGCGATCGATTTCAACGACAACACCGTTACAGTCGAAGTGCAACCGGGACCTAGGATGGGTGAGCCGGCGACCATTTTGACCGAGCCCCGAGCCGCCATCGACACCATGAGTTACGAAATTTCGACGGGACCAGCGGGCAGCGAATCGGAATTTGCGGTGGTCCGGCAGCCAGGACCCAAGTTTATTTTGCTGCGCGGGACAATTCCCCTGAACGCATCGCCAGTGAAGCTCGATCTTGCGATGACCGAGCCTGCCGAGACCAGCGCACTTGCGCTGAAGCAATTGCTCGAGGCGCGCGGGGTGAAAATTACGGGTGGGACTCGGGCGGATCACGCGCCGCCGCCGGAAACCACTCCGTCCGGCGAGCCGGTGATTCCGCACGTGAGTGAGTCCCCATCCTCGGAACCTGCGAACGCCACGGTTTTGGTGGAACACGTTTCGCAGCCTCTATCGCAAATCGTTTGTGTGACGAATAAGGAGAGCAAGAATTTGCACGCGGAGCTGCTGCTACGCGCGGTGGGGCGTGAACGTGCGGGCGTGGGCTCAACCGCAGCGGGGCTGCAAGTGGAGCGGGCGTTTTTGAAGGCGGCGGGGATTGCGGACGGCGATGTGGTGCTGAGCGACGGCTCCGGGCTCTCGCCGGGGGATTTGGTGACGCCGCGCGCGATGGTGACATTGCTGCGGTATGCTGCAATGCAGCCATGGAGCGGCGATTTTATTTCGTCGCTTCCAGTGGCAGGCGTGGATGGGACGCTGCAATATCGTATGAACAAAACGCCAGCGTCCGGGCGGATCGAGGCGAAGACTGGCGAGATCGAACACACACGCGCGCTATCGGGTTACGCGACGACGATGCGCGGCGAACGTCTGATATTTGCGATTTTCTACAACAACAATCCTCGCAGCGGAGCGGGCACGTCCGCTCCCGTCGACGCAATCGCGAACGCAATGGTTGAAACACTTGGCGCGCCATTCTCGAAAAAGAAAAGATAAAGCAGATGGAAATCGTAACGGTATTCGGAAGTTCGCGCCCGGTGGCGGGCGATGCGCACTACGCTGAGGCGCTGGCGCTGGGCGCGGCGCTAGCTGCGAAGGGCCTGGCAGTCTGCAGCGGCGGCTACGGCGGAGTGATGGAAGCGGTCTCGCGCGGGGCGAAAGAAAGTGGCGGGCGAACGCTGGCGGTGACGGCGGAATTTTTCAAAGCGCACGCGAACAGGTGGGTGGAGGAAGAGATTCGCGTGCGGACGTGGCAGGAGCGGCTGTTCGAGTTGGTCGAACGCGGGCGCGGGTATGTGGCGTGCCCCGGTGGTACGGGAACGCTGGTGGAACTGGCGGTTGTGTGGGAAATGCTGAACAAAGGTGCCATGAAGCGAAAACCCCTTGTCGTGCTGGGAGATTTCTGGCAACCAATCATCGAGCGCGTGCGCGAAGTGGAAATGCGTCACGCGTCGCGCTGGGGCGAGCGCGACGAACCGCTCGTGCACAGGGCAAACTCTCCCGCGGATGCGGCGACTACCTTGCCGCGCATTTTCAGATGCACGCCACGCACGCGAGCGCTTCTGAGCGCGATCCCTCCCCGCGCTGAATTCCCACAGGCAACCGGGCTACAATCTCTACATCTATTCACGAGGCATCGTGTCGCACTCCGCAGAAGAATTACTCGAATTCGACCGGCTGAAGGAAATCGTCGGCCGCGAGGCGACCTGCGCGCCGGGGCGGCGGGCGATTCAGGGGCTTGCGCCGCATCAGGATCTGGAAGCACTGGAAGGGGAGTTTCGTCTTTTGCAGGAAGCCATCGCGTATTTGCGCGCGGGATCGGAAATTGGCTTCGGCGCGCTGGCCGATCCGGAAGGCTGGTTTACGCGGCTGGCAGTTCCCGACGCGGTGCTATCTCCGGCGGAACTGCTGGACGTGGTTTCGCTTGCAGAAGTGGCGGGCGGCGCAAAACAAACCTTCAAGAGTGAAGCCGCAAAATATCCGCTGCTGGCGGAACGCGCCGCGCCGCTGAGCGATTTCCGTCCGTTATCGCAGGCTATACGGCGCGCCGTAATGCCAAATGGTGAAATCAGCGACGACGCTTCGCCGCAACTGAAACGCATCCGCGCGAATGTCCTGCAAGCGCGGGAGAAAATCAAGCGCTCACTGGAAGGGATTTTGCGCGGACGCGGCGAACCTTCCGGCGAAGACTACATCACGCTACGGAACGACCGCTTTGTGATTCCGGTGCGGGCGTCAGACCGGCGAGGCGTCCCCGGCGTGGTTCATGGAGCGAGCGGAACCGGACAGACGGTGTTTGTGGAGCCGCTCGAGACCATCGATCTGAATAATCGTTTAGTGCAACTGGGAGAAGATGAAACAGCCGAGATCGCGCGTATCCTCGAGGAGCTGACGGAGCGCGTTCGCGTGGAGAGGGCTCCACTGGAAGCGGCGGCCTCGGAGATTGCGCATCTCGATTCCATTTTTGCGCGGGCGCGCTTCGCTCGCAAATTTGATTGCGTAGCGCCGCGGTTTGGGAGCGGAAATTCACTGCGGCTTGAAGCTGCGCGCAATCCCGTACTCGAAGCCACGCTGCGGCCGCAGGGACGCAAGGCTGTGCCGCTATCGCTTGCACTGGGCGGCGACGAGACGGTGATGGTGGTGAGCGGGCCGAACACGGGCGGAAAGACGGTTTCTCTAAAGACGGTGGGGCTTGCCGCGCTTTCGGCGCAATCCGGAATTCCCGTGGCTGCGGATGCGGCCGAGCTGCCGATTTTCGACAAAGTGCTCGTGGGCATAGGCGACGAGCAATCGATTGCGGCGGACCTTTCGACATTTTCGGCGCACATGCTGAATCTGAAATCAATGCTGGAAGGGGCGACGGAGCGGTCGCTCATTCTGGTGGATGAGATGGGCACGGGCACGGCTCCTGAAGAGGGCGCCGCGCTGGCGGTTGCGCTGCTGGAAGAATTTCGCGGCCTGCGCGCGCTCACATTCGCCACCACACATCACGACCGGCTGAAGGCTTACGCTTCGACGACCGCAGGCATCGTGAACGCGGCGATGGAATTCGACGAGGAGAATTTCGCCGACGTACAGGCTGCTCGTCGGCGTGCCGGGCACCTCCAGTGGGATCGAAATCGCGCGCCGGCTGGGGCTGCCAGAGCGAGTGGTGGAGCATGCGCGCGCCAGTCTTTCGCCCGAATCGCGAGAGGCGCGTGATCTGATCGCCTATCTGCATCGCAGCCGGGATGAAATCGAACAAGTGAGGAGCCAAACGCGCGACGAACTCGCGCAGCTTCAGGTGGAGCGCCGCGAGCTGCAGTCGGAATGGGTGGAGCGGCAGAAAAGACGCATCGCTGAACTCGAAAAGAGTTTTCGCGAAACGCAGAAACGCCTGGAGAGCGAAATCGCGCGGGTGACACAGGATGTGAAAGACCGTGCATTGAGGGTGCAGCTTGAAAAGCAGGCCGGTCGGCGGCTGGCAAAGATCGGCGCCGAAGCGCGAGCAGAAACCGATGCGGCTATCGTCGAAACACTGGCGGCGTCGCAGGCGGACCTGGGTGTGTCCGCAAGGGCGCCAGAAACTCCGGTTTCGCCGGATCTGCTTTCGGCGGGCTTGCGTGTCCGGCTGAAAACGTTCAAGCAGGCGGTGATTTTTCGGCGGCATGATGGCCGAACGGCCGAGGTGGAAGCCGGGCCTTTGCGATGAAAGTGCCGCTTGCGGATATTATTGCGATCGAGAACGAGCCGGCGGCAAAGGCGGATGCCGCGGCGGCCAGGCGGCCCGGGATTACCGTTCGGGCGCAGCCAAGCGACGAGCCAGCGGCAGGCGAAATAAATGTGATCGGCTGCACCGTGGAGGAAGCCTCCGGGCGTGTGGATAAGTTTCTCGACGAGGCGGCGCTGGCGGGAAAACCGAGTGTCCGAATAATCCATGGGCATGGCACGGGCGCGCTGCGGCGCGGCCTCGCGGAGTTTCTGGCTGCGCATCCGCTGGTGGAGAAGATTCACGCGGAGGCGGAGGATCGCGGCGGGACGGCGATCACGGTCGTTGAGTTACAATCGTGACCGCGCGACGCTAAGAGAAAGAGGAAATGGCTGAGGCGGGATCATTTGCGGAGAAGGTGAAGCAGCAGGCGGATATCGTCCGCGTAATCGGCGAATACGTGCGCCTGAAAAAGACGGGGCAGAATTTCACGGGGCTGTGCCCGTTTCACCAGGAAAAGACGCCGTCGTTCGCGGTGCATCCGGTGCGGCAGATTTATCACTGCTTCGGTTGCGGGGCGGGGGGCGACGTTTTCAAGTTCGTGATGGAGCTGGATAAGTGTGCGTTCCCGGAAGCTATACGAATCGTGGCCGAAAAATGCGGGATAGCGATTCCGAAGCCGCGCGAACGTTCGCCGGAAGAGCGCGTGGAAAATCAACAACGCGGCGCGCTGGTGGAAATGCACCGCGAGGCCGCGGCATTTTTCGCGCGGCAACTGCACGAGGCCGCGGAAGGAAAAGTGGCGGCGGCATATCTTGAGGATCGCGGGCTGAATCGCGAGGCGATGGAAAGGTTCGGCCTGGGATGGGCGCCTTCGTCCGGAGACGCGCTGTTGCGCCGCCTCAAATCCAAATATTCCGAAAAGCTGCTCGAGGTATCGGGGCTTTTTTCGCGGGATCCGGGCGGGCGGCTCTACGATCGATTTCGGCGGCGCGTTATGTTTCCTATTGCCAACGAGGGCGGAAAAGTGATCGCGTTTGGCGGGCGGGCGATGGGCGAGGATATGCCGAAATACATGAATTCGCCCGAGACGCCCATCTACTTGAAGAGCAGCGTGCTCTATCATTTCGACCGCGCCAAGGAATCGCTGCGGCATAGCGATTTCGCGATTCTTGTGGAAGGGTACATGGACGCCATCGCGGTGGCGCGCGCGGGGTTCACGAACGTGGTGGCAAGCTGCGGAACCAGTCTCGCGGAGCCGCAGATCAGGCTTCTGTCTCGGGCCACGCGGCGAGTAGTGGTGAACTACGATCCCGATACCGCGGGACAAGCGGCCACAGAGCGCTCGATTGGCTTGCTGCTCGAAAAGGAGTTTGACGTTCGCGTGCTGGCGCTGCCGGGCGGTGCCGATCCGGATAAGTTCCTGCGCGAACAGGGCGCCGACGCGTACAAGAAATTGCTGGTGCAGGCGCCTGTTTATCTCGATTATCTGATTGGGCGCGCGCGGCGGATGGATCTAGCGACGGCCTCCGGAAAAGTTGCCGCGATGAATTATCTGATGCCATACGTAAAACTTCTCCCGGACCGGCTGCTGCGTTCGGAATGGGCCACGCGGATTGCTTCAGAATTGCGGGTAGACGAGCCGGTGCTGCGCGAGGCCCTGCGGCGCGCGGCTGTCGAGAGGCGCGCCGAAGTTCAGCCAAAAGTGGAATTGTTGGCGCCCGCCGTCAAGCCGGTGGAGCGGCAATTGATGCGCATGCTCATGGAAGGCGAGGGATTCCGCGAAAAGCTCGCGAGCGAAATCATGACCAGCGGACTGCATCGCGGCCTCGAAAGCGAAAGGATATTGGAGCTGCTGATTTCGAAAGCGGGCGAGCAGGCCGATCCGGCCTCGCTGGCTGCGGAGCTGGGACAAAAGGATGGTCAACTGCTATTCGAGGTGCTTTTCGAGGCGCCGAGCGAGGCCACCTGGGAAACCGCGGAAAACTGCCTGAATGTGCTGCGGGGGCGTCGCGACGAACAGGAACTGGCGGAATTGCAGAAAAAAATTGAAGCGAAGACGGCGCCCGACGAATTGAATCGATTGCTCACGCGGCGGCTCGACCTGCAGCGGAAATTGGCGCGCCGCTGAGATGACGCAAAAACTTCCTTCCATTGTGATCGTGGGACGCCCGAACGTGGGCAAATCCACGCTCTTCAACCGCCTGACGGGGACGCGGCGCTCGATCGTCACGAACGAGCCGGGAATCACGCGCGACCGCATCTACGGGACTGCGGACTGGGAAGGCCGCGCGTTTGAAGTGGTGGACACGGGGGGGATCGTGCCGGAGGAAAAAGCCGGCATTCCCGGCGAAATCTTGCGGCAGGCGCACATGGCGATTGAAAATGCCGCGCGCGTGGTGCAAGTGGTGGACGGCCGCGCGGGGCCGTTGCCGTTGGACGCGGAATTGTCGCAACTTCTTCGCCGCGCGGGCAAACCGCCCGTGCTGGCGGTGAATAAAGTGGATTCGCCAAACCAGGCGGGCCTCGCCGCGCAATTCTACGAGTTGGGCGACGAGATTTTTCCGATTTCCGCGGAACATGGCTTCGGCATCGATACGATGCTCGATTCGCTAACACAGGATTTTCCGCGAGGAGAGCAAACCGAAAGCCGTCCGGACATCAACATTGCCATCATCGGGCGGCCGAATGTGGGCAAATCGACGCTGCTGAATCAACTGGCAGGGGCCGAGCGGTCAATCGTTTCGCCGGAACCCGGCACGACGCGCGACGCTGTGGATACGGTGGTCGAACGCCACGGCCAATCGTATCGCTTCCTCGATACTGCGGGAATCAGGCGGAAGGGCAAAACGAAGCTGATCGCTGAAAAGTTAAGCGTGATCATGGCGCGGAGGCATCTGGAGCGCGCGGACATCGCGGTGATCGTGGTGGATGCGTCCGTGGGAGTTACCTCGCACGACGCGACGATTGCGAGCTATGCGGAGCAGTCGGGCCGGTCGGTAATCGTCGCAATGAACAAGTGGGACTTGGCGCTGGAAGCGGCGAGGGATAGAGCCGAGCGTGAGAGAAAGCACGGCGGTAAAGGCACGGGCGCGAATCCCAGCAAACTGCTCGCGGATTACGAGCCGATTGTGCGGGAAAAATTCAAGTTTCTGCCCTTTGCTCCCATCGTTTTTCTTTCCGCGCTTACCGGCGAGCGCGTGGAGAAACTCTACGCAACAATTGATCGAGTGGCCGAGGCGCGCCGCCGGCGGATTTCAACGGGCGAGCTGAATCGTTGGCTCGCCAAGGTCGATCTCGATCGAGGGACGTCGCCTGCAAGTCGCAAGGTGAAAATCTACTACGTGACGCAGGCGGCCACGGCTCCGCCCACTTTCGTGCTATTCACCAATCAAACCAAGCCGCTGCACTTCAGCTATCAACGTTTCCTGGAAAACCGCCTCCGCGCAGCCTTCGATTTTACCGGGAGTCCTATCCGCTTTACGCAGCGCCTGAAAAAGCGCGAGCGCGGACACGGCGATGGAGACGAACGCCCGTATGGCGAGAAGCGCACGCCGCGGCACAGCGAAAAACGCGGCAGCGAGAAGCAGCGCAGCCGGCAGAAACGCTCTTAGCTGTGCTTTGCGCGAGACGAATACAAAGACATGTCAAATGCGGCTCGTACGGCGCAAGATCTCCTGAATTGGGACCTGATAATCCTGGCAATCGGCGGGGCGCAGCGGTGGAGGAAGTTAGGAGCCGCCGGGGCTTCGGGGCGCGCTAGCAGGAGGAATGGATACAAAACTGCACTGGCGGGGAGGGAACCGTCCCCACCGTAAAGTTTGTTCGAACACCTCGCTTATTGAAATAGCTTACGCTTCGCTATTCCAATCAAACCAATCAAACCCGTGCCGAGAAGGGCGAGGCTGGACGGTTCCGGAGCTTTAACCCACGAAACCGACGGGCGCGAATCGCACACCGAAGAGCGCCACCGCACCTGCGCGGACGCTGATGCCGCGATTATCCCGAATGCAATGATGCTTAGTGCCGCCAAACGTAAGAATTTCATTATTCCTCCTTGGATCGATGAGCGACGCCTCGCATCCCACTTTTGAAGCCTGCTGGACCGTCAGTCCGCAATGCGCCAAAATGGAGCGCCGCTATACAATCCAATACACAACACGTTTACCGCGTAAAGGGTCGCATTTGTGATGCCAGAGCTGTCTGAGCCCGGGCCGCAGTGTTAAGTGACAGATAATAGACTGATTAGTGGAATGTTTCTCCAAGCGTTTGTTTACCTTCTGGTTACCTCTACATGCAATTTTTTGGGCTTTTGGCCTCGGCATTTCCTTCGTTGTGCGGAACATCGCTTCCCACCGCTAACAATCCGAGATCAAATCTTCACATGGATCAGTCCGGGTCATCGTTGACCAGCAATTCGTTGACACAGACAAAAAATGGCCTAGGATACGTAAAAGACATGGCAAGCGCGGGCCACGCAGCGCATGATCTTCCGGAAAAGCCGCTTTTCCGCATCGGGGAGGTGAGCCGGCTGACGGCGACGAAGACGTTTGTCTTGCGCTACTGGGAATCGGAGTTCCCCACCCTTCAACCCGTGAAAAGCCCCAGCGGGCATCGATTGTATCGCCGCGAGGATATCGATACGGTTTTCGAGATCAAACGATTGCTTTACGAGCAGGGATTTACAATTGCAGGCGCCCGGAAGCATCTGGCCGAGCAAGCAGGACAAAATGGCGCAGCTGGTTCCCGGCGCGCCACCCCCTCGGCCGCTACGGTCGCCGAGCCTCCGGAACCGTCAGCTAAGGCGAAACCACCGTCGCGTGTGGACCGGAAACTACTGCTCGATCTTCACGAAGAGCTTCGCGCCATTTTGACCCTTCTCGAACGCGAGTGATACGAATCCTTAATCGGTCTCGTAACAAGCATGTGCTGTCCTCAGGGGCTAAAACCGCAATTCACCTTGTAGCCTTATGTCGGAGCTGAAGCTCCAACCCCTAGACGACATGCCTGCAAATTTGAAGGACACGGTTCCGGCACGCAACGCTAGCTGTTACAATCGGGTCGGTGCAGTCGGGACGTGGCGCAGCCTGGTAGCGCGCACGCTTGGGGTGCGTGAGGTCGCTGGTTCAAATCCAGTCGTCCCGACCATCCTTTCCCCTGCCTTGAAACCGAAGTTTTTTGGGCAGCGCTTCACCCGCGACGGAAATCTGTGTCGAATATTCTGATCACCAATGACGATGGCATTCATGCGCCGGGATTGCGTGCGCTGGCTGCCGCAATGAATGACCTGGGAACGACCACGATCGTGGCGCCGTCGAGCGAACGAAGTGCATCCGCGCAGGCGCTCACGCTGCGGCAGCCGATTTACTGCGATCAGCTCGCCGAGCGCGAATACGCTGTGGAAGGCACGCCCGCGGACGCGATGATTTTAGCGTTTCACACGCTGCTGAAAGAAAAGCCCGACCTGGTGCTTTCGGGCATCAATCGCGGCGCGAATCTGGGCGAGAATATTTATTATTCTGGGACGGTGGGCGCAGCGATGGAAGCAGCGATCAATCGCACACCAGCGATCGCTATTTCCGTGGCGTATAAGGGTAGGGATTTCGATTTCGCGCCGGCCTCGCGTTTCGCGCGCCGACTTGCGCCTCTGATTCTCCGCGAAGGGTTGCCGGCCGGGGTGATGCTCAACGTCAACGTGCCGCAAGACTGGACCGGCGAGGTGCGCTTCACCCGGCAATCCTCGAAAATTACGCGCAATATGCTACAGCCGGGCACCGATCCCCGCGGGCGGCGCTACTACTGGCTGAGCGAGCAGCAATTCGTCGAAGGCATCGAGCCCGATACGGACCACGCCGCTATCCGCGACGGCGCGGTTTCGATCACTCCCTTGCAAATCGACCACACACACGTACCCTCACTGAACCGTTTTTCGCATTGGGTGAAATGCCTGGCCGACTGCTGACGGCGCCTTGATCCAAAGGACCGTGAGCATTTGCCTCCGCCTGACCCCAGTCAGGTTCACAAATTTCTAATCGCCATTCCGCAGTTTTTTACTCTCTTGACGGTCCTGACAGAAGTAAACCGATCCCGACGCAACGCCGATATTCAGGGTATGACGGGTTATGCGGGCGAGTGTGCCAAAACGGAACGAGTTTCAAAGCTGCGCTGGCGGGTGGCGGCAAACGGAATCGGACGAATGTTAAAGGGAAGCACGAAAACGTCAAGACCGTGGCAGGCATAAGCTCCAACGACCACGAAACGGCTGTCCATGCGACATTGCGCGAGATGGAAGCCGAAATCGAGGCGCGTGTCGTGCGCCGCACGGTCGAGCTTCGCGCGGCCTACAACCGACTCGAGAGTGTGATAAACGCGGCAAAATTAATCTCCATTATTTCCCTAGATTTACAAGGCATCATTACGGTTTTCAACTCCGGCGCGGAACGAATGCTGGGCTACACGGCAAGTGAAATGGTCGGGAAACAGAGTCCGGTGATTTTCCATTTGCCATCCGAGGTCGAAGAGCGAGCCCGCAGCTTGAGCGAACACTTTGGGCGTCCCGTCACCGGCGTGGACGTGTTCGTGGGGCTAGCGCGGGAAAACGAGTACGAAGAGAGAGAGTGGACGTACGTGCGGAGGGACGGAGGGCGCCTGATCGTCAGCATCGTGACTACGGCCGTTCAGGATGCCAGCGGGAAAATTACGGGCTATCTGGGGTGTGCCCAGGACATCACGTTGCGTCGAGAGGCCGAATCCAAGCTGCTGTCACTGACCGAGCGGCTCTCGCTGGCAACGGATGTTGCGGCGCTGGGTGTGTGGGAATGGGATGTGGCCAAGAACGCAATGACGTGGGACGCCACCATGGCCCAGATCTACGGTTTCTCGCTCGCGACGACGGACCCCTATAAGCAGTGGAGCTCCTCGGTTTACCCGGATGATTTGGCCGCGGCCGAAGGCGCCTTGAAGAAGGTGATGGAAGACAAGGGAAGGGCGTCGGTTGAGTTCCGCATCATTCGACCCGATGGGGCGATGCGGCATCTGGCTGCGGCGGAAGGAGTGGTCCTGGATGAAAAGGGAAGCGTCAGCCGGATCATCGGCATAAATATCGACATTACCGATCGCAAGCAGTTCCAAGCGGATTTGCAACGGGCCAAAGAAGATGCGGAAGCAGCGAATCGCGCCAAGAGTGAATTCCTGGCCAACATGAGCCACGAAATTCGCACTCCCATGAATGGAATCATGGGGATGACGGAGTTGGTTCTCGATTCGGAGCTCAACGAAGAGCAGCGCGAGTATCTGACCACGGTGAAAACGTCGGCGGATTCGTTGTTAACGGTGATCAATGACATTCTGGACTTCTCCAAGATCGAAGCGGGGAAAATCGACATCGAGTCACTCGATTTCAACCTGCACGACACGCTCGAAACCACGCTAAAGACGCTGGCCCTGCGAGCACATGAGAAAGGCTTGGAACTGGTGTGCGAAATCGCGCCGGAAGTTCCGGAAGCCGTGCGCGGAGACGCCGCCCGGCTGCGCCAGGTGATGGTGAATCTTTTGGGCAACGCCATTAAGTTCACGCAGGAAGGCGAGGTGGCGCTGAAGGTCCAACTGGAAGGCAAGGAGAGGAATGATTGCATCGTGCACTTCACGGTTTCGGACACGGGGATCGGAATCGCCCGCGAAAAACTGGGAATGATCTTCGATCCGTTTTCGCAGGCGGACAGCTCGACCACGCGGCATTACGGCGGAACGGGTTTGGGATTGACCATCTCGACGCGCTTGATTGAGAAAATGGGCGGAATCGTGTGGGTGGAAAGCGAAATCGGTCGGGGCACTCAGTTTCACTTCACGATTCGGCCGGGAGTCGCCGAGGGACAGGGAATTGTTGTAAGGACGATTGCTCCGCCGGAAACTTTGCGCGGAGTAAAGGTGCTGATCGTGGATGACAACAGGACCAACCGGCGGATACTCGAGGGGATGCTGAAACACTGGGATATGAATAGCACGTCGTGGCAGGCGGAGAAGAAGCCCTCGAGCAGCTATCCGTAGCGTGGAGAGCCAAGGAGCCGTTTGGGCTGATCCTGGATGGACATGCACATGCCAGAAATGGGAATGGTTTCGTCTCGCTCCGAGCGAATTGTCAGCGGCCCGAGCTATCCACTGCCACGATCATGATGCTTACCTCAGCGGGACACAGGGGTGATGGAGAGCGATGAAAGGAACTCGGAGTGTCTGCCTACTTATCGAAGCCGATCCGACAGTCCGAATTGCGCGAGGCCATCGCGCGAGTGCTGGGAGCGCGGAGAAAGAACCGGAGCAATTCCTCTGGTCACGCGTGATTCCCTGGCGGACGCTCACGAACCGGGAGCATCACTGCAAATCCTGGTGGCAGAGGACAACGCTGTGAACCAACTTTTGGCCCGCCGGATGCTGGAGAAGAGGGGACATCGAGTGACGGTTGTTAAGAATGGGCGGGAGGCCCTGGCTGCCACCGAAGAAGGAAATTACGACCTGGTTCTGATGGACGTGCAAATGCCCGAAATGGATGGGATCGAGGCGACCCTAGCTATCCGAGAAAAAGAGAAACGACGAGACGACGGAAGCCACCAAACAATTGTCGCCTTGACCGCGCATGCCATGAAAGGCGATGAGGAGCGCTGCAAGGCAGCGGGGATGGACGAGTACCTCACGAAGCCTATTCGCCCACAGGAGTTGGGGAATCTCTTGGAGCGGTATGTGGCGGCCAAAATGAAAACCATTGCCACGCCATAGTTTCCTCATTCCCAAACAAAACGTTGCAAACCAACTAAGCTTGTCGACGGCGGCGATGCGGAAAGCAAGCGCTCGGCTGACGCGCAGCTAAAGGTGTTTCTTGGCACTGGTGAAATATCGAGCCCGGGGTGGTGGGGAAGGCCGGAGCGGTCACCATCCGCCGTTGGGAGTGGCAGCGAATTGGTGACACGTTCCGGGCTTCGCCCACAGAGGGAGTGGTTGGAGGTGGCCTCGCTTACGCTGCTTGCGATGGGCCGGTGATACGGTGCCTCCATTTTCCGACGCCCGGTTCAAGGGATGGCTGCGGTGCAGGAACGCGAGCAAGGGCTCGCGCCGTGTCCCGATTTTTTGCAGCGCGCGCGGCGAATGCGGAAGTCGCGGCCCGCGGACACTAGTCCTTTTTCAAGGGTCTCAATTGCATCCTGGGTCCGGCCGCTCTGTTGGTAGACCTCCGCGAGATTCAGGGACAGCTGGGCGGGTCTGTGCCTCATCCCAAGGGCTTCCTGACAGAGCACTTCCCCATCGCCGAAGCGCTTTTCGGCTACGGCGGCGAGAGGAGTCCCGTATAGGAGAGATAGAAAGCGTTTTTGGGAGCTATGCCCAGGGCACGACGGGCGTGAAGAAGAGCTTCGCTGGCGTCACCATCCCGTAAATGCTTCAGACATTCCTTGAAATCCCGACATGCCGGCATCGGCGGGGGAAGTGGTTCCAATCGAGTGGGACATGGGTTTCCTTGCCCTGCAAAATAGCGGTTGCAGGGCGGGAAGTAAACCTAACGCCACCGTGAGAAGAGATAAATAGGTCGTGGGACCAGATTTCGTTCCAGTCCAACCGCCTGTACCAATTGACAGGCGAACAAATGGCTACAGGCGAACAGAACGGAATACCGGAAATCTTCCTTGAGGCAATTCTCCCATCGTCAAAGGGCTCGATCGTTCTAGGCGGCTTTGCGGGCTGGGGCCGCGGCCTGCAAGACTTCGATGGCCTTCTTTACAACCGGGTCCGTGGGAGAGCTGGACGGCGCGCCCAGATTCTGATCGCTGATCTCGGCGACGTCGTCCGGTACGGGACGGACTTCGCGGGTGGGCACAACGCCCTCGACCGGAATCTCTTTGCCAGTATGGGGTGTAGTAGGTGGCGACCGTAAGAATGAGAGCAGATCCGTCGTCGAGTGGAATTAGCTTTTGCTCGGAGGCAACGCCGTAGGTGCGGTCGCCAATAGTTTCGCCGCGATGGTTATCGGCGATGGCAGCGGCGACGATTTCAGCTGGACCGGCAGCGCCATTGCCAATCAGCACGGTGACGGGTTGGGTCCACACAACCTTGGACGGATCGGCGGCAGAAACCACCGGTGAGACGGTCTGTCCCTTCAGGGTGGCGATGGTACCGGAGGAAAGGAACAGCTGAGCGGTGGAAACGCCTTCCTGGTCGTCGCCAAACGGCGCAATCGCGCAAATCGAGGATCAACTTGTGGGCGCCCTGGCGCTGAAATTGGGTGAGTTCGTCCTTAACACGCTTTGTTTCGCCGGCATCGAATGCGGGAACGTGCAGATAGGCGATGTCACCTTGCAGCTTGTCCTCAACGAGCTTGGGAGCGGGAAGCTTCTCCAGAGTGAGATCTACATCTTCAGGTTCCGTTTTGCCGCGACGGATGACCGAGAGTTTCACAACCGCGCCCGGTTCGCCACTTAGCAGCAGCTGCGCTTGTTCGACGGCCATCTGGCCGGTGGTGAAGCCAGCGATCTTTTCCAGGACGTCGCCCAATCCCAGACCGGCTTTCTTGGCGGGACTATCCGGCAAAGCGGAAATCACGCTGATGTACCCGAAACGCTTGGTGAGAGCCAAGCCGGCGCCGGCCTTGGAGTTGGCCGCGCTTTTTTCTTCGAAGTCTTTGTATTCGAGAGGACTGAGATAGCTGGATTGAGAATCGAGGGAATCGAGCAGTCCGTGGAGAGCGCCGCTGGTGACCTGGTGCATGTTCGGGTCGTCGACGTAATCGCGCTGGATGTGTTCGAGCACTTCGCTATAAACGGTAAGCGCGCGGAAGGCTTTGTCGTCGGAGGATCGGCCCATCACATAGCCCGCTGTGACATAGAGGAACACGACGGCAGACAGCGCGATCACGATTTTCTTGGTGAGAGAACTCATTCCCTTTTCCTTTTCGCCTCGCGCACTATGTGCTGGCGCGCCGAACTACCTCTCGCGGAGGCCCGCTGCGAAGCGCCCCCGCACCCGAGATTGGGATGCGCCCCGTTGACCCGGACACGGCCAGTATAGCACTGGGTTCGCGAGGGCGGCTACCTGGCTACTTGTGCGCGAATGTTTGGCGGCCGCCGGGAACGCTGTACGAATTGGCATCAGCGAGCGGCATGGCGGCGGTGATGTAGGTTTGCGAGATACGGTCGTGCCAGGTGAAGTGGTCCTCGTCCCATACCGCCCAGAAGAAGCCGATCATCAACGTGGCGCCGGAAAGCAGGTATCCAAAGACGCGCCAGAGAAGCTGACGGGTATCGGGAAGACTGCCGTCGAGTCGAACGATGGAAAGGCCGCGCAGCTGCAATCCCGGTGTCGAACCGGCGAGAATGACGAAAAGGGAAAAATACAGCGCGTAGAAGAGATAGGCGATCGCCACATAGACGATGGCTTCGCTTCTGCCGAGAGTAAGTTCACCTCCGGCTGAGCGGCTGGCAAATAGGAACAGGCCCACGAATCCGGCACAGGTAAAGGCCAGGAAACAGAGGTCGATGAAACAGGCCCAGCGGCGATGCGCCAAGCTGGCGACCGGCACGAGAGCGGTTTGCGGGCGCGCACGATCGTACGGAGAACTCGAAAAATCAAGTTCCGGCTGGACTCGGATTTCGACGTGCTCAGTCTGAGGGGGTTTTTGGCGCGGGCGAGGCGCAGGCCGTTGTGGCGGGCATTCGCGCACTTCGTCATCGAGATCCAAAGTGGCGCGGGCGAGCGCGGTTTTCTTAAAGGGAAGGCCCGGCTGGGTATCGGGGAGATCGGGGCGCAACCGGCCGCGACGCGCGCGATATTGTTCCAGGCGTCGCGATACTTCGGTGCGCCATTCAGGCTCGGCGCTTTCAGCGAGATCAGCCGCGCCGACTGCCACGGATTCGTAGGCTTCTTCGTTTTCAGCCGGGGAGAGATTGCAGAAAGAGCAACTCTCTGTGTCGTCCAGCAAGAGAGCGCCACACTTCGAGCATATGTGAATCACTGGTCCGTTTTGCGCTGCGGAAATTCCCAGTGGAACTCGCGAATCATATCACGCGAATGAAAAGAGCGGCGGAGAAAAACCGCCGCCCAGTGTATCCGATTGCGCAACACGGTTGCCGTGCCCTGGTTAGGAAATGGCGCGCTTCAGGAAATCGTCGATCCGCGCATTGGCGGGCGTCCCCAGCGGCAAGGGGAAAACATTGAACGCGTGCGGGGCGCCGGGGTACACATCCAACTCCGCCTCATTTCCGGCGGCGATCCAGCGGGCATAGAGGAAAAGCGTATCGTCCAGCAGCGGATCGATCGTTCCCACGGTGAAAATCGCCGGAGGCATACTTTTCAGGTCGGCGTAGAGCGGCGAGACGTCCGGATCGCGAGGATCGACGCCGGCGGGAAGATATGCTTCGCGGAACTTATGTATGCTGATCTTTCCAACGAGGATTCCTCTGTCGGGAGTAAGCGTTTGGCTGGGGGTCATCGACGAATCGAAATTGCCGTATGAGAGAACCGTGCCGCGAAAACCGGTGTAGCCATGGCGATCGCGCATGCGCAGCAGCGTGGCCGCTGTCAGAGTGGCGCCGGCCGATTCACCCCCAATCGATAGCACGTCCGTGCCGAACTCCGATTTGGCGTTCTTGGTAAGCCAGACGGCGACGGACTCGCAGTCGTCCCACGCGGCAGGGTAAGGATTCTCGGGCGCGAGGCGGTACTCGACGCTGGCGCAAGCCATGCCTGTATTCTGGACGATGCGTTCGAGCATGGGATCCTGGCCCTGGGACGAGCCGAAGACCAATCCCCCGCCATGAATGTGGATATAGACGCCCGTCGCGCGCTCGGGCGCGATCACGCGAACCGGGACTTTGTGGCCACCTTTGCCGTCGACATGAATGCTGCGGGCCCGCGCGGACTTTTCCGGCGGCGGAAATGGGCCTCTGCCGGTGGCAGTGGCCGCGCGGTAAGCCGCCGCGCCGATGTCCCACCAGTCCGGGCCGCCGGACATCGCCTTGCGAAACGCTTCATTGGCGGCCAGCGTTTCCGCGGAGACCGCCTGCGGTTTGAATACCGAGGGATCGAAAAGACCGCTCTTGACAGCGCGTGCTTCGCTCATTTCTCTTCGCCTCCGAATCTTAATTTCTTCGTCGCGGAGTATATCACTCGGTGAATTTCGTTCAACCGCCGCGCCCGCATTTGTGCGGACGCGCTTGCGGGGCGATTAGTGCTGCTCGGGCCGAGCCGCGATCAAGCCTTTGTCGTACATTGCAGCGTAATTCAAATACTGGCTCGCCGGATCGGGGGGATAGCTGATCTCGACTTTCTCGATCTCGCCGTTTTTTTCGAAGCGCGCCGTTAGACGCGAATTGATTCCCGCCCAGTAGCTTGGCAGGCCGAGCTTTTCGAAGCGGGCGCGCACCTGATCGCGCAGCGCGGGATCAAAGAAATAAACCGAGGTATTTGTCCACCAGCGCTTTGATGGCGTCGTAATCGCCCTCGGCCTTGATGCGCATTAGCTCCGCCAGAAGCTGGCCCACGCCCTCGTGCATTTTGTCGAAATCCAGCAGCGCGAGATCAAGTTTTTCCATTACGCTGCTCTTCCACGATCGCGCCGGTTTTGTCGCGGATGTAATTCACAATCAGCGTATGGCGGTTGCGTTCGTGATCTTCTTGAATCGTGTCGCCCGTCCGAATGCGTTGCAGTTGGGTGACAGTGGTCCGCACGGCGGCGGGGTTGTACATGGCCTTGCCGATTACGTACGGGGCCTGGAATTAGATCAGGCCCAGGGCCTCCTTCAGCTTCGGATCACCAGACGTTCCAAAGCGCCATCAAATCCGCGCGCGCCTACTTCCAGCGTGGAGAAATATTCCTTCAAATAGGGTACGCTGCCTCGTGCGTCAGCTTTGGATTCAGCTTGCCCGAGCCGTGGCCGATGATCTCGTGCATCGCCACTAACAAGCCCTCGGCCTCTTCGTCGTATTTTTTGCCCCAGCCTGATCTCTTCCGCCGAAGCGGCGAACTCTTCCAACACGCCTTTTCCCCGGTGGCCGCCGTGGAGCGCGCGCGAGCTGCCTGTGAAAAGGAAACTCTTGCTTCCGTATTTTTCGTGGACCTCATTCTCGTTGGGCAGATTGTCGCCAACGGTGCTCACGTGAAAGTCGCCAGTCTCAATGAGGGTTTCCACCGCCTTGGCCAGCGGAGGCTTTACAGCCCTCTTTCCTGTATTCGGGTTTCCACGGCGCGCGATCTTCAAAATAACTGAGCATTCTGCGCGGCGATCTTCAGCATCATCACGAATTCATCCGATTGTCAGTGACCGTGACGAAGCTCTGCGAGGTGCCCTTGGCGCCCCGGGCATCGCGGTAAATTTCGATGAAGCCGTTCGCGAAATCCACCGGCGCGTTGTTCTGGACCCAATCTACGCCGAAATGAATCCAGTCCTTCGGATCGCCGGTTTGATAGTAGCGAATCAGGTCAGCAATTACCTGGGCCTGCTGCGGATCGGCAAAAGCGTGCGCCTTCTGAAGACAGTCGTTTGCTTTCCTCAGAAAAGTTGCATAGAGGCCGGGAGGAACAGTGTGGTCGGGTGTGCCGGCGCGGTAAATTTCTTCGTGGAGAGTGCCTTTCGCGTCCCTTACCACCCGTGAATTCAGCGGATGTTCATCGTGAAAATTCTTTAGGTCCGCGAGCGAAAGGCCGGGATAAAAAGTATTCGAACTAGCCTGCACGATATCCATGCCCGGCTTGGGACTTTTAGCGGTGATCATCGGCTCGAAATTGGGATCGAATAGAGATGCCCGCAAGCCGCTTAACTCTTTCTCGAGTTCCGCGGGCGTGGTGATCGGGGGCAGGTCGGCGTAACGCGATCTGAACGCGCCGTGCTTTTGGGCGGTGAGAGCCGCCGTTTTCAACTCATCGGCGGTGAAGGCCGGAAGGAATTTTCGCGAAGTTTGCAGGTTGTGGTTTCCTCGATCGGCCCAGAAAAGCTCGGTGAACTCGGTGATTTGAGCCATTGTATGCGGATCGATTCCATTTGGGTGCGCGACGATCTCCTCGAGCAGGCGTTTCTCGCGCAGAGCGTAAGCGGAAAGTTGGTCGTAAATGATGGGATCGATGGCGATGGAGGCTTGCGTGAGCCAATAGGCGAGCGATTGTTGTTTCGGCGAGAGCGACCCGAAGCTGTTGGCCTTGACGACGAGAAAGCCCGTGTCGCCGGCGCGCGCGATCAGAGGGCCTTTCGCGGAAGGCTTTTCGTTTTGCGCGAATGCCGGCGCAAAAATCGTCGCAACGCAAAGCAGAGCTGCAAATCTTGATTTCATGGCTCCCCCGAGCGCCTACCTTACATAGGTTAGGGATGGTACCGCAAGATTTGGCGGCTCGCATCGAAAGGTGAATGGGGGAATGCGAGTGGAATGGGCAGAGTCCGAGGATACAGGGAAAATGTTTACACGGGGGCATCGAACGATGCAAGTACCTGTTGGTGTAAAGAAAAATCGTCCACGGTGACCGGGCGATCGGGTCCTAATTTTCGCATGGCGCGGTCAAGCAAGCAGGCCACGTGCGCCGTAGTTGCAAACTTTCGTGTAGGGCCGCCTGGCGATAAGACCACTATACGTAGACGTGTTAGACACAGGGAGCCAAATATTTTGTGGTTCGGTTGCGAATTTTTCTTGACATCATTTCGACAAGCGCTAATACTGCGCACCCAGATTCGGCAAGTGTGAATCGGTTGTCGTCCTCCCAGCGCCGATAATCGTCACGCCACGCCGGACCGAGTTCGGAAACATCAAAGCGACGCGAGGGAATCTGCACCGCGCCGGGAAGGGCGTGGTTAGCGGCGCTTTTCGCTTTTTTTAGTTCGGCAGTTTCGTTCCGGGGTAGGTCGATACTGCCGGGCTCGTTTAGTAAC
>CAVPWV010000003.1:0-21032 GCA_963709445.1 uncultured Acidobacteriota bacterium | reverse complement strand
TGATGCGTAGCGGGTGGGTGGGCGGGGTCGGCAGCGACGGCGTCCGCGACCTTTTTTCGAATCGCGTCATACTTTGCCTGATATTCGGGAGTGAACGAAGGGCGCAGAGCCGCGGCATACGCTTTCAATTCGCGCTGGCCTTCGGCGCTAAATTGCTGGCCGTCGGACTGTCCGACGAAGGCATCGAGCTCCCAGATACCCGACCAGTCGGGCAACTTGGCGAAGGCAGCGACGCGTTGTTTCAAAGAAGTTTGCGCGCGCACCGTGCGGAGACATCCTGCAAGCAGCACGATCACCATCGCGGCTAACGCTCGACGCTTCATGGTGCCCTCCTCGGCAGGCGACTATTTCGCGGGGATCGCGGGCCTGCCTATAATTTTGCCGTCTGGGCCGGTGACCGAGAGGACGAGGCCGCCGTGCTGGCCGTCGCGCAGCGGATTGACAATGATCGTGACCTTGTCGCCGGGATTCAGACTATGCGGCTTCCACCCTTTGCGCATCAGTTCGACCGGAGCACCCATCTCGATGCCCCACTCGACAGGCGCGGCTTGCGGATTGTTCCGGTCAGGCACCAGGACTTCAATCCAGCAGTGGGGATTGGTCCATTGAAATTCTCTCACCGTGCCGGCGAGCGTAACCTGCTGGGATGACGAACATCGATCGAGAGTGATGAGCAATGGCGGAAGGCGCAACAAGCGTGAGACCAACAGCAATCAGGGCGACGAGTGTATTTTTCATTCGCATTCTGGAATTTTCGCGGTCGGCGGTACTTTGCCGTGAGCTTTTGATCGTGCGGAGAGCGTAGCTGGCGTGCTTGATCGTGTCAACTCAGTGGGGGAAGGTTCATCAAGTCGCGGACGTACGCGTTGAAAACGAGCCGAGCTGCGTGTTACATCCAAGAGAGATTCCTCTACTGCGTGTCCCGGCGCTTCGCGCAAAGGCAAAGACGCGGGACACTCCGCTCGGAATGACAGTGTGAGGGCGTGCGGAGCCGAAACTCAGTGGGGGGAGGCGAGGAGGGAGTTGGCGAGGTCGCGGACGCGCGCGGCGCAGGCGGGATCGGCGACGGGCGCGGATTGCGCGGCGCGGAAATATTCGGCGGCTTTGTCGTTGCGTCCTAATTCCATATTGATGTTGCCGAGCAGCAGAAGAAAAACAGGATTGCGCGGATAGCGGGTGGCGAGCGGTTCCGCTATTTGCAGGGCCTCGTCGTATTTACGATCGTAGGCACGGAGATTCTTCGCGAGATAAAAGCGCGAATCGACGGCCAGGAATGCGCCGCGCTCCATGCCGATTTTCATTTGACGGATCCTCCTCTTTGTTTCCGCCGGGAATGCCGATAAAGAAGCGCAGCATTTTGGCGATGCCTGAAAGAGTATTCACATAGTAGTTGTACAGGCCCAGGGTGGCCGTAGCGTCGGCCATATCGGGATCGAGCTGCAAGGCGCGAAGACATTCGGAGCGAGCCGCAACGCCGGCGTGGGCGATGTCGCGCTTCTGATCGCGCAAACTGTAGAGGCGGGCTTTCAGCGCGAGTCCGATCGCAACGTAAACGTGCATTTCGGCGGTGTCCGACTTGGCGATTTGCGCGCGCGCCAATTGAATCGCTTTGTCCGCCAACGCGAAGTAGGACTCATCTTCCGGCTGCTTCCCGCGCTTCCAGGCGTCGAGCATGCCCCATTTGATTTCGCACGCGACGCAGTACATCTTCCACCACTGCGCTTCGTCTTCAAGGAGATAGCCTACGGGGCTATCCGGTTTAGTCTGCTCGATGCCGCGCGCGGTTGCGACAGCGGCATCGATATCGCCGTTGTAAATGTTGCCGAGCGCTTTGGCGGCATCGGGGGAAAGTGCGATTCCAGTGGCCTGCGCGGGAATCGCGAGGAGCGACACGACGAGAAGGCACAGCGAAATCTTCGCGGAGAGTCTCACGAATGCCTCAGGACCAATCCTACCTTGCGAGGATGCGAGAGAGGTACACGGAATTCGCCATGCAATAAAACCGCACAGACAAGGGTGTCTGTGCCGCAAGGCTGAATACGCGGCCAGGGGAAAAGTCAGGTCTGCAACAGAGGAGGCGGGAACAGAGGAAGCTGCCAACGGAAAGAGAATCCGGGGTTGGACCCACCGCCCTCCTCGGGCGTGTCATTTTGAATGGCCTGACCATAGAACGTGCCGCCCGCCAAGAGCGTCTCAATTGCGGCAATAAGTCGCGTCCGGCGCAGGATTTGCTGACAAAGCCCTGAGCGCCCGCCTCGCGAATCTCGCCGACGAGTCTCGAAGATTCGTGCATGGTGAACATGAGGAGCGCGGTGGGAAGATGGCGCCGGTTGACTTCGTACGCGACTTCGAGGCCGCTCATCCCCGGCATGGTGATGTCCAGGACGGCCACGTCCGGCTTGAGCGCCTGTATGGCTTGAAGGGCCTCGTCTCCATTGGCCGCGTCGCCACAGATTTCCCATTGTGGGCGAGAGCGCAAGATCATGGCGCGTACGCCCTGGCGGACAACTTCGTGATCATCGGCTATGAGAATTCTAGCTGGCATGTGAACTCCATTTCGGAGCCGCGTCGCTTTCCTGCTGGAGCTGGAGTTCAGTGAAGAAACTCGGCGGTCACCGTGGAAATTCCCCTCCCGACCGAAACAAAGTCTCCTATTTTTCACGCGGCAAGCTGGCTCGGATGGTGGTTCCGCGCTCGTTGGAAGACATCTCCATCGAGCCTCCGAGCTGGTGCATGCGTTCGAGCATCCCGCGGAGTCCGACTCCCAGGGTATTCGAGGAGTCGCTGCCGGGCTCCAGGGCGGAAGGCGAAATTCCCTTCCCCTGGTCGCTCACTTCCAGATAAACCGTCCCACCTTCAAGGCCCAGGCGAACGCTAGCCGTGGGGCTTTCGGAATGCCGGTGGACGTTGGTCAGACTTTCCTGAAGGATTCTAAAGATTGCCAATTCGGCGTCGCTCGAAAGACGTCCGACATTCCGATCGATATTGCAGGTGACGTGAATTCCGCTCCGCTTGGAAAAGCCTTCGATATACCAGGGTATTGCAGAGCGCAGGCCGACCTCCTCGAGCATAGGAGGATAAAGAAGGTACGATATTGTGCGCACCTCCTTCATGCATTGATCCACCATCTGAACGCATTCCTGGACCTGAGAGTTGGAATCGTCGTGAATGGCTTCCAAGCCCATTTTCAGCGCGGCCAGGTATTGGCCAACGCTATCGTGCAGCTCGCGGCCCAGGCGCCGCCGTTCCTCATCTTGCATGCGGAGGAGATGCCCGGATAATTTGCGCAGCGAGCGCTCGGATTCCTGCAACTTACTTTCGGCTTGGGTCCGCCTGCCGATTTCTTCGTGCAATTCCTGGTTGCTTTTCCGAAGAGCCTCGAGCGCGAGCATTCGGTCGGTAGTGTCGCGGGTGATTTTGCCAAACCCCCGGAGGTTTCCGGAGGAGTCGCGGAGGGCGGTAATTATGACGTTGGCCCAAAATCGCGTACCGTCTTTGCGGAGGCGCCAGCCTTCGTCCTCGAAACGGCCCACCGCTGTGGCGACCTCCAGTTCCATTTGAGGTTTTCCGGAGCGAAGGTCTTCCTCGGGGTAGAAGACGGAAAAGTGTTTGCCGATAATTTCGGAGGCTTGATAACCCTTGATTCGCCGGGCGCCAGGGTTCCACGTTGCCACGCGGCCATCCGGTTCGAGCAGGAAAATGGCGTAATCCTGCGCGCTCTCAACCAAGAGTCGGAGCTGCTCTTCGCTGCGGTGCAGGGCGAGCTCGGCCTCCAGAGCGTTGGCCTTCTGCTGTAATTCCGCAATCGAGCGGAGGCGCTCGTCCTCGGTCGAAAGCATTGCGTATCCCTCGGCCGGAATCACAGCGGAGTGTTGATCGCAAATTTCCATGAAAAGCTCTTTGCGCGCGCGATGGTTGAATTGCTCCATCGGATACGCGCAGCGCAACGAGAAAGAATGGGTTTTCGAGAGCTTGGTCCAAAGGCGTTCAAGCGCAAGAGCGGCTTCAGGTTGGCCGTTCAGCACCAGAATAGCCACCATCTCGCCAAAGGCGGCGAGACGAAGGCCCTCGTCTCCCGCAGCCTCACGCGCCTGGCGAACGCGCTTCCCGATAAGCTCCTCAAAGCGGTTGGGATCTGGCATGCCATCGACCATGAAAGCCGATAGGGTTTCCCTTGCATCGAGCGCCAGATAGCGGCTACGTTCGGCAGCGCCGGCTACATCGACGCCCCCGGCTTCGAGCCGGCGAGCCAGTTCCTCACGATGAGCCTCTGTGGCAATCACGAGTGTGGCGGCACCCGCCTTTAGAGCCCGGCCGACGAATTCGACAAGGGCGTCCAAAAGCGCGGAGTCGTCCCCGTAAAATTGCACGACGTGATCCTGATGGATTGTTCCGGGCGGTTTGATTCTAGGGACGACAGGCGGCATGCCCGAGGGCACCTTATTCACTGCGCTCATGGTTACTCCGAACCAAGGCAACCGAACTCAGGATGCCCGAGCCTCTGAGACTTGAGATTTTGGCGATTCCATGCCTGAAGTCCAATACAGGGAATCCTGTAAGATGAAGGAAAAAATATTGCCGGTGAGATCGGCAAGATTCCGCAAAGCGGCTTAGGGTGCGATTGCGGTCGATTCCAGAGCTTCAGGGGCGCCGCCAGAGGCCGGCAAATCAGGCGCTTACGCTTGAAGCCCCAAAGGTTCGCCGCTGCTGGAAGCATTCGCGGCAGTATACGGGGCGGCCTTGCGTCGGCTTGAAGGGCACGGTCGTCTCTTTCCCACATTGGGAGCAAACCGTTTTCGTTTCCACCCGCTGGATCGAAGGCGCCGCCGATTCACCGCTCTGCGCACGAACCGACTTGCATCCCTTGCAACGCTTGGGTTCGTTTTTGAAGCCCTTATCCGCGAAAAACATCTGCTCGCCGGCGGTGAAAACAAATTCAGCCCCGCACTCGGCGCACTTCAAAACTTTGTCATGGTATTCCATAAGCTGCTCCGGGGGCCGTGTTCGCACAGAGCAAGCAGGTTGCAGTTTGCAACCGGAGAAGGATGAAATCGCGGATGCCCGCAATGTTCATCCCTCCGCCGGCATCGAACTGCCTTGGGTTTTCCGGTTGTGGCTAGCTTAATCCAGCTCACGCCGCTGCTTCTTACGGAGACGCTTACGCGAGAGAGCCTGCTTGGCTCGACGCTTCTCACCAGGTTTCAAGTAGTAGCTGTGCTTCTTGATTTCCTTGATGATGTCCTCCGACTGGACCTTGCGTTTGAATCGCCGGAGCGCGTTTTCCAAAGACTCGCCCTCTTGAATAACTACTTCCGCCACGCGTATTCACCCCCGTCTCTGTTTGAATTGGACTTGTGGATTCGAAATCGAGTAACCGGAACCGCTAAGCCCGGCTATTGCCCACTCCTTCTATCGGAGGCTACCCCTCAAGTCAAGACATAAATTGTACATTACGGGTGCGGCGCGGGAGCGATTCGGCGGGAGCAAACGGCGGTTGCGGAAACTCATTTTGGGGCGCGAAAGACGTCGGGCTGAACTCCGCGAACGAGTGCTGCTAGAATAGCCGGGCGGGCAGGGAAGGGCTGCGGCGCAATCCAAAAATGCCATTTATGCGCGACGCGATCGGAGTGCTGCTGGCCGGCGGCCAGGGCGAGCGGCTTTGGCCGCTAACGCGCGACCGCGCCAAACCTGCCGTCCCTTTCGGCGGCGTTTACCGAATTATTGATCTGACGCTTTCCAATTGCCTGAACAGCGACTTGCGCCGCGTGTTTGTGCTGACGCAATACAAGGCGCTCAGCCTGAATCGCCACGTGCGCCGCGGCTGGTCTTCGCTGATGGGCTACGGCGACTTCATCGAGGTGCTGCCGCCGCAGATGCGCGTCTCGCAGCACTGGTATCAGGGGACGGCGGACGCCGTGTATCAGAACATTTATTCGCTCGGCAGCGAGCAATCGAATTACGTTTTCATTCTCTCCGGCGACCACATTTACAAAATGAATTATCAGAAGATGCTGGAGCAGCACATGGCCGCCGCAGCGGATGTGACCGTGGCTACCATCGAAATGGATGCCGCCGAAGCCGCCGGGAAATTCGGAGTACTGGAAACCGACCGGTATTGGCGAATCGTGGGATTCGAGGAGAAGCCGGCAATCCCGAAGCAATCGCCCGTGCATCCCGGGAAAATCAATGCGTCGATGGGCGTGTATTTGTTCAATACGCAGCTTTTGGTGCCCATTCTGATTGAGGATGCCGAGAATCCGGCGTCGTCGCACGATTTCGGGAAAGATATTTTGCCGCGCATCCTGCAAAAATATCGCGTGTTTGCCTACAATTTCCGGGACGAGAATAAGAAGGAAACTTCGTATTGGCGCGACGTTGGAACGATTGATGCATATCACGAAGCCAATATGGATCTGGTGTCGGTGAGTCCGGTGCTGAATTTGTACGATCCGGGCTGGCCGCTGAACACGTGGCAGCAGCAATATCCTCCGGCGAAATTCGTGTTCGCCGATCCGGAACGCATGGGCGCGGCGCTGGATTCCATCGTAGCGGGCGGATCGATCGTATCCGGAGGGCGCGTTTCGCGCTCGGTGCTCGGGTACGATGTGCGCGTGAACAGCTATTGCGAGGTGGAAGATTCGATCGTGTTCAACCATGTGAATATCGGGCGGCACTCCCGAATCCGGCGCGCGATCATCGACCGGCACGTGGACCTGCCCGAAGGCACCGTGATCGGCCACGATCTGGAAGCGGACCGCGCGCGCTATTCAGTTTCCGAAAACGGCATCGTTGTGGTGGTCCGCCCCGAATCCATGATCGAAGAACCGGAATGACATGCGGGTTGGCGCGCGCATTCGGGGCATAATCCGCTGGGTTTTGTTGCTGCTTGCGCTGGTGTTTGTGGGATACGACTTGCCGCAAACGTGGCATAATTACAGCAAGTGGCGCCTCGCGCTCCCCTCCGATTCCGTGGCTTCTGGATTCTGGCGAACCGCCTTCTATTCGGACGTAAGAGAGATGGCCATCGTTCTGGGGACGGGCATCGTGCTGTGGATCGCATTACGGCCGCGCGGGACGCGCGATAGAGCCGTCGAGGGCAAGCCGGCGGAATGAATCGCTGTGGAAACATAGGATGCAAACCAAAATCATTTTGAGGGACGAATGGCGGACGAGCTAAACCAGCAGATTTTGACTCCGGTGGATATCGAATCGGAGATGAAGAAATCGTATCTCGATTACGCGATGAGCGTAATCATCGGGCGGGCGCTGCCCGACGTGCGCGACGGCCTGAAGCCGGTCCACCGGCGGATTCTCTACGGCATGTACGAGCTGGGCCTCACGTCGACGAAGGCGTATCGCAAGTGCGCGAAGATCGTCGGCGAAGTGCTCGGCAAATATCATCCGCACGGCGACTCGCCGGTGTACGACGCGCTGGTGCGGCTGGCGCAAGATTTCAACATGCGGTACCCGCTGGTCGATGGGCAGGGCAACTACGGATCAGTGGATGGCGATCCGCCCGCGGCGATGCGTTATACCGAGGCGCGACTTTCCAAAATTGCCGAGGAAATGCTCGCGGATATCGAGAAGGAGACGGTCGAGTTCACGCCGAATTTCGATGAAAGCGAGCAGGAACCTCTCGTCCTACCCACGCGCATACCGAATTTGCTGGTGAATGGCTCGTCCGGAATCGCCGTGGGCATGGCGACGAATATTCCGCCGCATAATCTTCGCGAGATTGTGGAGGCAGCGATCCTTCTTGTGGAGAATCCGGAAGCGACTCTGAAGCAGGTGATGAAGATTGTCCCCGGACCGGATTTTCCGACGGCGGGCTATATTTACGGCCGTGATGGGATCGAGCAGGCGTACAAAACGGGCCGAGGCTCGTTTCAGGTGCGCGCCAAGGCCGCCATCGAGCAGCGCGGCAAGGATCGCCAGGATATCGTCGTTACCGAACTGCCCTACCAGGTAAACAAGAAGAGCCTGATCCAACACATCGCCGAGCTGATCAACAACAAGAAAATCGAAGGGATCGCCGACATCCGCGATGAGAGCGATCGCGACGGCATGCGTTTCGTCATCGAAGTAAAGCGCGACGAAGAGCCGGAGATCATCCTGAACAAGCTTTTCAAGATGACGCAGATGCAGGAATCGTTCGGCATGATCCTGCTGGCCATCGTCGGCGGGCAGCCGCGCGAGCTGGGCCTGCTGCAACTGTTGCAGCTTTTCATCGAGCACCGCGTGGATGTGGTCCGGCGGCGCACGCAGTACGACCTGCGCAAGGCCCAGGAGCGCGAGCACATCCTGCTCGGCTACCGCATCGCGCTCGACAATATCGACGAGGTGATCAAGATCATTCGCGGATCGTCCAGCCGCGCGAACGCGCGCGAGAATTTGCACGAATTCTTCGAGAACAAATCCGTGCGTGTGATGGTGGGCGGCAAGGAAACCACTCTTCGCGGCGTGAAGCTGGACGCCAAAAAATACGGGATCACCGTGGCCAGCTCCGGCGAAGGCCTGGGGCTTAGCTACATTCAGATCGACGCCATTCTCGAACTGCAGTTGCACCGCCTGACGCAGCTTTCCGTGGACGAAATTCTGAAGGAACTGGCACAAATCCGCGAGCGTGTCGCCGAGTTGCAATCCATCCTGGCAAGCGAGAAGAAACTGAAAGGTGTGATCGTCACCGAGCTGCGCGAAGTGGCCAAGTCGTATGGAGACGAGCGCCGCACGCAGATCGTCGATCGCGTTGAAGAGATCAAGCTCGAAGACCTGATCAAGGATGAAGAGATGGCGATCACGGTGAGCCACGCGGGCTACGTGAAGCGCACGTCGGTTGAAACCTACCGCCATCAATCGCGCGGCGGCAAGGGGCGCATCGGCGCGAAAACGCGCGACGACGATTTCGTCGAGCACTTTTTCGTGGCTTCTGCCCACAGCTACATCCTGCTATTCACGTCGAAGGGGCGAATCTATTGGTTGAAAGTTTACGAAATTCCCGAAGCGGCCGCGGCCACGCGCGGGAAGGCGATCAACAACCTCGTCCGCTTCCAGGAAGGCGAAACGCTCAAGGCGATTGTGCCGGCGCGCAACCTGGAGGAAACGGGACGTTACGTTTTCCTGGCCACCAAGAACGGCACAGTGAAAAAGACCGAACTCGCGGACTTTTCGAATCCGCGGCCATCGGGAATCATCGCCATCAATCTGGAACCGGGCGATGAGCTGATCGGCGCGAAGCTCACCGACGGCAAGCAGATGATTTTCCTCGCGAGCCACGAGGGCCAGGCGATTCTCTTCCGCGAGACCGAAGTGCGTTCGATGGGCCGCGCCGCGGGTGGCGTGAATGGGATGGACCTCGCGAAAGGCGATTACGTGGTCTCGATGGATGCCGCGCAGGTGGACTTCGGCATCGTGCAGAAGGAATACAAAAAAGAGACGCAGGATCTCGATGAGCTGGAAAGCGACGAGATTCGCGAATCGCTCACGTCGCTGATGCTGACCGTGGCGGAAAAAGGCTATGGCAAGCGCACGCCGCTGGCCGAATACCGGGTTACGTCGCGCGGCGGCAAGGGCGTGATCAACCTGAAGTCCACGGACCGCAATGGTCCAGTGGTCGCGGCGCTGCAGGTGCGCGAGGATTCTGACGTGATGATTATTACCGGGCATGGGAAAGTGATCCGAGTACACTCCGGCGAAATCCGCGAAGCGGGACGGTCAACGCAGGGAGTACGACTGCTGCGGCTCGAGGAAGGCGACCGCATCGCCGCAGCCGCCGCCATCTTGGAAGAAGAGGAAACCGCCGCAAGTCCCGAGCCGGAGAAGAAATGAGCCATCGGGCGCAGCTGGCTAATCTACTGCGCGCGAAATCGCTGGTTCGCGGCGAATTCACGCTTTCGTCAGGCAAGAAGAGCGACTACTACCTCGATTGCAGGCTGACCACGCTGGATCCCGAAGGGGCGCAGCATACGGGCTACTGCGTGCTCGAATTGCTCGATGAAATGGGAATCAAGCCGGACGCGATTGGGGGCTTGAGCATGGGCGCCGATCCTCTGGTGACCGCCACGGGAGTGGTCAGCGCGATCGAAAAGCGGCCGTTGCCCGGATTTCTGGTCCGCAAGAAAGCGAAAGAGCACGGGCGGCAGAAACAGATTGAGGGTATGGAGAATCCTCGCGGGAAGAAAGTGGTGATCGTGGACGACGTGTGCACCACCGGCGGCTCGACGCAAGAAGCCATCGACGCGGCGGAGCGCGAGGGCTGCGAAGTGATCGGCGTGATCAGCCTGGTGGATCGAGAAGAGGGCGGCTCCGAAATGCTGCGCGCGAAATACAACTACCGCTCGGTTTTCACCGCCCGCGAACTCCTTGCAGAAGCATCAAAGCCTGCCGGAAGCGCCCGCAGCGCTTCTTAGTTCACGGCCCTACCGTTTTGAATCCATCTCCATCTTGAGCTCTTTCACTAGGTGTTACGGACTCGTACATGCCTGTGCGAAGTGGACGCGCAGCGGCATTGGGACACGCTAGAATGTTCTTTGCAATTTTGCGAGGGAGGAACGATGAAGCGTTTCGGCCATCTGCCAATGCCCGATCTTGCCTACCAAGACCGAGTTTTCATGGAGAGCACTGCCGCCAGGCCGTTGCGCATTCTGGCCGAGTATATTGACCCGATCAACCGCCTGCGCCGCGCGGGAGTGGGAGACACGATCGTGATGTTCGGTTCGGCGCGCATCCAGCCGCGCGACCGTGCACTAGCGCAACTAAAAAAAGTGCAAAGCGCCGCCCGTCGCCGCCGCACCCCGGAATGGAGCACCAAAATCGCCGCGGCAAAATCTATCGTGGGAATGTCGCGCTATTACGAAGAGGCGCGTGAGCTTTCGCGCCGAATCACGGCTTGGGCGATGACGCTGGGAGCGCAGCCGAGGCGGTTCGTGATCTGCTCGGGCGGCGGGCCGGGGATCATGGAAGCGGCGAATCGCGGTGCGGCGGAAGCGGGCGGATCGTCGATTGGGCTGAGCATTCAGCTACCGCACGAGCAGCGGCCGAATCCCTACATCAGCCCGGACCTGAATTTCTGCTTCCACTACTTTTTCATGCGCAAATTGTGGTTCGCGCAAATGGCCAAGGCGCTCATCGTGTTTCCGGGCGGCTTCGGTACGATGGACGAACTCTGGGAAATTCTCACGCTGATGCAAACGGGAAAACTATCCTCGCGGCACTTGATCCTGATCTACGGACGAAAATATTGGAACCGAGTGGTGAATTGGCGCCACATGGTCCGCAGCGGCACGGTGAGCGAGAGGGAATTCAAGATGCTGCAGTTCACCGATACGGTGGATGATGCGTTCGACCACGTGCGCGGCGAAATGGAGAAACACCACCTGGCTCTCGACGTGGAGTGATTCCCGCGCTGCGTTGTGTGTTCAGATGCAGGCTTAGCTTCTTGCTGGAGAACGATGCACGGGCTGGAGCGCGGCTGTCAAAATCGCGGCGCGCCGGGTCAGTTCTTTGAAACTTCCCGGTCGGCCAGGAACACGGCGTCGAAGCGGCGCTGCTCGTCGCGGTCGTGCACCAAAACAACCGGCGAAAGCCGGAGCGACTGCTTGCAAGTCCGGCAGGTGCTCATCTCGCCTTGAAGGTCCTGCACGAACCCATCGGTAAAATGATACGCGGAGCGCGGGCGACGCGCGGCCTTGGCCCCTCGGGTCCCGCAATGAGGACACGTATATTCAACGCGGTCTTCCAGGGGATCGCGATTCAATGCGGCCCAGCCTGTCAACCGGACGCCAACTGTTTCTATGGAAGGACGGCTCATGATAGCTCTCGACCCCCGTTTAAAGTTCGTACGGCTTTTTAGACGCGCGGAACGGCAGGAGCGATGCACACCTGCGGGCAGAAATTGATCTCTCTCAAAAATAAGGGGTTACTGCAGGGACCGACAGCCCCCGGACGGCTAGTCTGACAAACAAGCCGCCCGGCGGGACCGAGGGAGCCAGAGAATCAAAAATGGATGACGAGGCCGGTGGAGATGCGAGCGTTGTTCCTGGTGGTGCCGAAGAAGTGAGCCGGCAGATAGTCACCCTGAATGACTCGCCAGGAGATCGCCGGAGCGATTTCGGTGTCGATGCCCCCTCCGATGGCCGCGGCGAATCCGGTGGAGCCGACACCGAAGGAACTGGCGTGGGCGCCTCCAATCAGGATGTGCGCGAATGGGGAGACGCGGGAGGGCCAAGAGACCTGCGGCCCAAACAGAAACGTGTGGATCGAGGTATTCGAGCCGTAGTCGCCGCTAAAGTCGGCCACGCCACCGATCCAGCTGGCTGGCTTATACTCGCCGGAGAATTCCCATCCCGCCGAGTTGAATGACGGCGAGTTATCTACGCGCATGTAGGAAAAGCCGCCGAAGACCTCAAGCTTGTCATTCAAAGACTGCGCCTTCGCGGGAATCGACGCCAGCAAAACCAACCCAAGCAAAAAAGAGAATCGACGCAGCATCAAGAGATATCCTCCTCAAGCAGAATGGTATTTCCGAACCTTGTGTCTTGCCGAAGGGACTCCCACCCGAGACATAACCCCGGCGGCCTCCACAGTTCTGATGTATCCGTCATCGTCGCGGTTGCGTGGCCGTGGGTCAACCTCTCTTTTGTTGGCGAAGACGCTCCGCCAACGCAGACTTCCGAAGTGTGGCCAGGCTGAGGATAGCAACCGTACTTCCGACGCAGTACTCTAGACTTTCGTGAGGCTGTCGAGCACGTGAAAAATCTAGTGTGCCTCTTCCCGCAGGGATCTTTCCATCCAAGAATCAGTAGCCCAACCGTAAGTTTATATGGATATTGGAATCGAGGGTCCAATTTGGTCCGCAGCAAAGGCCACCATCCCCGTAAGGCCTTCATTTTTAGATAATTAGTAAATGCCACTTTCGGCACGGTTGGTACGAAGATTGCGTCTGGCTATTTCGCATTTTCCGGGCCTTCAGATTGTTGAAACACGAAATCTTGGTGTCCGGAGATGGGTTCCGCGTCGGGGGCATTGATTCTAGGAGGCGACCATGAAGAGTAAGCTTTTTGCGGTGGTGGTGTTGCTAGCCGCGGTGTGCTTTGGATACCAGTACGCGTGGTCGCAGGCGGAGGCAGGATCAATCACCGGGACGGTGACGGATAGCACGGGTGCGGTGATACCCGGCGCGGCGGTGGACGCCAAGAACGTTGGGACGAGCGCTGTGCGCACTGTGCAAACGGGGAGCGAGGGGCAATACACGATCCCCGCACTGGAGCCTGGGGTCTATGAGGTTACGGTAACGAGTCAGAATTTCGCGCCGTTCACATCACGGGTCGAGGTGACGGTTGGTGGCAAAGTGACACTGGATGCCCAACTCGCCGTGGGAAAAGCGACGACGGTGGTGGAAGTCGTGGGTCAAGGCGGAGCGGTGGTCAACACGCAGACACAAGAGCTCTCGCAAGTTGTGAACACGGAGCAAATTAACAACCTACCGAGCCTCACGCGGAACCCTTACGATTTTGTGGCCCTATCAGGGGGTATCAGCAACGGCGACCAGACGAGCAACGGGGGCAGCCCCAATATGAGCGGAAGTAGCTCCGGTCAGAGCGTAAGCGGGGATGGCGTCGGTTATTCCATTAACGGCCAGCGGGAGGCTGGCACCGAGATCCTGCTAGACGGCGTGGAAAATGAGACTATTTTCAGCGTGGCGGTTGGCACCGGTATTCCGGTCGATTCGATTCGAGAATTCAGCGTCTTGACCAACAACTTCGGCGCCGAATATGGGCGGGCGTCTGGCGGTGTAGTCAACGTAGCGTCGAAATCCGGAACGAATGACATTCACGGATCCGCTTTTGAATACAACCGCCTTTCAGCTTACACGGCGAATACATATGAGAATTCAGTAAACGGCATACCAAAGGGCAAATATACGCGAAATCAATTTGGTTATGCCGCGGGCGGTCCGATCGTCAAGAATAAGCTATTCGTCTTCGAGAGCACGGAATGGACACGAGTCCGCAGCGCAGCGCCTATAACTGAGGAAGTGTTCGACCCAAGCTTCACCTCACTTTTACCTGCAGCTACGGCGGACTACTTTTCCAAATTCGCGACGGGAGCGCTGCCTTCTTCCGGCACGGTGACGTACGGGCAATTGGCTGCGGCGGGAACCACGTTTGGTCCTATCAATGGCACGACACCGATTTCTCCTTCGCAGCCAGTCTTTGATATCGTCAATTTCAGGGCACCCTTCGACGCCGGCGGAGACGTTCCACAGAACACGTATAGACTGCTGGGACGCATGGATTATAACTTCAGCGACAGCACTCAGATGTTTTTCCGATACGCCCGCGAGAGCCTAGGCTACGCTCAGGGGTCGGTTGCTTACAGCCCATACCCGCAGTTCGACGTCGGTTATACTGGGCTGCACCAAGGGTTTCTGTACTCCCTGAACCATGTTTTTACCCCTAACGTCCTGAACAGCGCGAAGGTAAGCTTCGACAGGTTCTACGACGTGAGTTCGTACGACACCGCGCTGACGTTTACCCCGAATGTGTATATCAATTCGGGCGACCCTGCTGACCCCGTCACTGGGAATGCGATTCAAATGCCGGGATTGGAAAACTCAGGTCCAGGCTCGGGCGGACTCCCGTTCGGCGGCTATCAGAACACGCTGCAATTCGTGGACGACGTTAGCTGGACCAAGGGCAAACACAACATGAAGTTCGGGGGGCAACTTACATACATCCAGTTGAACTACGCGTACGGCGCCTATGAGCAAGCCGTGGAGCAACTCGCTGTAGGCTTGAACGATGGCCTGAACGCACTTGTAAATGCACCGGGCAATCCCAATGGCAGCCCGCTACTTAAGTTCAACGGTCGCGTGGCCCCCAATGTTTTGCCGTGCGCAGCCCAGCCACAGTATTGGAACACCGCGGACACCGCCGACCTAAACGTTACCCCGGCGTGCAGCGTTACGCCGCCCCTCGCGGCAGCAGATTCGGCACGGAGCTACCGCTACCATGATTGGGCGCTGTACGCTCAGGATAGCTTCAGAATTAAGCCCAGACTTACATTGAACTACGGCTTGCGATGGGAACACTATGGCGTGCAGCATAACAATCACCAAAATCTCGATTCCAACTTCTATTTTGGCTCAGGTGCGACTCTGTACGACCGCGTTGCGAGCGGGGGAGTGGACATTACAACCCAGAGCCCGATTGGTCAGTTTTGGGCGCCAGACTGGGGCACGTTCGCTCCGCGGCTTGGCTTCGCCTATGATCTGACGGGAGATGGCAAGACCAGCCTGCGTGGCGGATTCGGAATCAGTTACGAGCGCAACTTCGGCAACGTAACCTTCAATGCGAGCTTCAATCCTCCTGCGAGCGCCGTAGTGGAGGTTCAGACTCCGACGTTGTCGGCTACCTCGACTAACGTAATCACCCCTAACGATTCGGGGCCTCTAGGTTTGCCGGGGCCTTCCCTGCCGCTTCCGCCTCTTTCACTGCGCATGCCTGACCCGAAAATCAATACGGCGCAGGTCCAGTTCTGGAGCCTTGCCTTACAGCGGGAAATCGCGCCCAACACCCTGCTCGAGCTCGATTACAGCGGAGCTCACGGCGTGCACTTGTACGACTTGGAAAACATCAATCTCATAGGCGCAGCCAACTTCTACCAGGGCATCAATCCCGAGAGCCCAGCCTGCGCGGGCGAAGGAACTCCGAACGGCCCAGGGGGGAATCCTATCTGCCTCGTTCCGCCAAACGAGCAGTACTCGAGCATCAACATGCGCGGCAGCCTGGGTTCCAGTGCATATGACGCCCTGAACGTTAAGTTCCAAACGCAGGATCTGCACCACACTGGCCTAACTTTGGTGGCTAATTACACCTGGGCGCACTCGCTGGACGACCTGAGCTCGACATTTGGGAGCGACGCCCAAGGCGGATCCGGCTACATCGGGAGCCTCGGATACACGAATGTCTTGGACCCACTTCTGGATTGGGGAAATTCGGACTTCGATGTTCGGCACCGAATCGTTATTTCGCCCATCTGGAGGATGCCGTGGTTCAACGGCAGCAGTGGCTGGGAGGGCCAGACGCTGGGTGGTTGGACGATCTCCAGTATCTTCTCGGCGCACACCGGAATTCCCTTTAGCATTTACGACTATACCAATTCCTTTAACGGCTACACGGCGCCTCGCCTGACGCCAGCGACTCCGATCACGGATTATCACACCGGAGCGCTAGTGCCTACCGGCGCTCCCGGAGTATTCACTGCAATGACGTTGCCGGTTCCGGCCAGTTCTGCGCCGCTTGATCCGGCCCTTGGGATTTCTGATTTTGGGCCGTATCCGAAGAACATGACTAAGCGAAATGCCTTCCGCGGTCCGGGGGCGTGGAACGACGACCTTAGAATCAGCAAGAGCTTTAAGCTGACGGAGAGGTTCGCGCTGCAGTTCAACGCCGAAGGGTTCAACATTTTCAACCACGCCAACACGTACATATTCCTAGGCGATCTGGGCTATTTTAGTGCTCCCTATACGCCACTAACCGTCACTGCCTACAAGGGTGGCCTCGGCAGTCTTGCGCTCGGCGGCAATCACGACGAGCGGCGGTTTGGACAGTTCTCGCTCCAGTTGAACTTCTAGCCCCTGCTCGATTCGACAGGACCTATGCGAATGGGGAGCCGCGAGGCTCCTCATTTTGTTTTACCCTGCGGTTCATCCTTGTGTACGGTTGAGATCCCACTTCAAGCCGCGTCCGGTATCCGTGCGCCTTACGGCAGTGCAATTTCGGAAGCCCTTCGTGCGTATGAGTATAATGGGTACACGCCATGGAAATGGCTGACATGACTAGCAAGACGTCCATGACTTTTAGAGAAGCCGTGCGGATTGCGACTGCCAGTCTGTGGTCGCATAAGCTGCGCAGCATGTTGACTTTACTGGGCGTGGTCATCGGGGTTATGTCCGTAATCGCCGTCGTGAGCCTCATCAACGGCCTGAACGACTATGTCGCTGGAGCGATATCTTCCAACCTCAGCGCGGACGTCTTCATGATCAATCGAGCGCCCTCGACCATCACCAATGTTGACCAATGGGAGGCGGCCCAGAAACGCAGGAAATTCCATTTCGATGACTACGAGTATCTCCGGGACAATTGCCGAAGCTGTGTGGCCGTTGCCGCGAATCTGAACAAGATTGGCCAGGTAAAATACGGCACCGACTATCTCGACGACAGCGCCATCATCGGATTCACACACGAGATGCCGCAAGTCTATAGCCGCGAGCTGGCGGAAGGGCGCGACTTTACGCGGCTGGATGTGGCGCGCAGCGCGCCCGTCTGCGACGTTGGATACGACATCGTGAACAAACTGCTGCCTGGCGTGGATCCGATCGGCAAGATAATCCACGTGGATACCGGCGAGTGCGAAATCATCGGAGTGGCGAAAAAGAGGGGCTCCACCATGGGGCAGTCGCAGGATAACTGGGTGATCATGCCGCTCACCACTTACCAGGGTATGTACGCACGCGACGACTCGCTCCGCCTGTGGGTGAAGGCCGCAGGCAAGAACGCGATGGATCCCACGATGGACGAGGTGAAGTTGCTCCTGCGAGCGCGCCGGCATGTGGCCTATCGCGACCCCGACGATTTTGCGATGGAAACGAATGCGTCGTTTCTCTCGTTATGGAGCAGCATCAGCAGCACATTTTTTGGCGTGACGATCGGGATCGCCTCGATTTCGCTGATCGTAGGCGGCATCGTGATCATGAACATCATGCTCGTATCGGTGACGGAGCGGACGCGCGAAATCGGCTTGCGGAAGTCGCTCGGAGCGCGTCAGAGCGATATTCGCATGCAGTTCCTGATCGAATCGGCTGCGCTGGCGGCGATTGGCGGAGCCTGCGGGGTGATCCTGGGGATCATTCTGGCGAAGATCGTAAGTGCGACGACCTCGCTGCCGAGTTCGGTGCAAGTTTGGTCTGTGCTGATGGGGTTGGTTGTGGCCACTAGCGTGGGATTGTTCTTCGGCGTGTATCCGGCAGCGAAGGCGGCCCGGCTTGATCCGGTTGTTGCATTGCGGTCGGAATAGTCCTGGAAAGCAACGATGGCAAATAGAGGCGGGTTCGGCGAATTCAAGGAAGCGATCGGGCTGGCGCTCGATGTATTGCGGCGCCACGTGCTGCGTTCCTTTCTGACGATTCTCGGCATCATGATCGGCGTCACCACGATTATCGTGATTGGTGCCGTGATTAATGGGCTGAACTCCAACGTGATGGGCGATATTCAGTCGCTCGGCTCCAGCACGATTATCGTCTCCAAATTTTCGTGGGCCACACTCGGACGCCTTTCTCCGAAAGTGCTTCAGCGAAAGGATTTGAATCCGGATTGGGTGGAAGGTCTAATGCAACTGCCGCACGTGGAGGCCGCTACTCCCGTGTCACAGATTGAGAACTACGCGGTCAATGCCGGCTCAAGCGAAGTGCGACGCGGCAATCTCCGCGCGAAGAATGTGATCCTGCAGGGGCAAGGGGCTGCCTATGCCGACATCAGTAATTTGAATTTGGCGGAGGGCAGGTTTTTCAACCGTACGGATGACGAGCATCATTCTCCGGTTACGGTTTTGGGGCACATCACGGCAGACACGCTTTTCCCGAGCGGCGAGAGTCCCCTAGGCCAGGAGGTGTTGCTCGAAGGGCATGATTTTACCGTGATTGGCGTTTTGGAGGAGCGAAAGCAAGCGATAGGAACCGGTGAGAATCCGGAAGACAATATCGCGCTGGTGCCATTTTCGATGATACAGAAGCTGCATCCCGAGTTTAAGAACGTGGTCTTGATGGCCAAAGCAGATACGACGGAAAACCTGCCGCTCGTGGTGGACGAGACGCGCGAATATATGCGCCGGATGCGGAAGCTGGCTTCCGACCAGGATGACGATTTCGCGATCCTTACCACGGACACGTTTCTGGATTTGTGGAAGCAGATTTCCAGCGGAATTTTCATTGTGATGCTTGCTGTCGGATCAGTAGCGCTGCTAGTGGGTGGAATCGGCGTTATGAACATCATGCTGGTGAGCGTTACCGAGCGGACGCGCGAAATTGGCGTCCGCAAAGCGATCGGCGCGCGGCGAGCGAATATCTTGCTGCAATTTTTGTTGGAGGCCGTGACTCTCTCGGGCATAGGCGGCGTGATTGGCGTGCTTCTCGGCTCGTCCATTGTTCTTTGCATAAGGCTGGCTTTTTCCAGCTTTCCCGCGTCCGTTTCTATATTGCTCGTCCTGCTTGGAGTATCCGTCGCGAGCGTAATCGGGATTTTCTTCGGTGTGTACCCAGCCTGGAAGGCCGCGCGATTAAACCCGGTGGAAGCGCTGCGTTACGAGTAAGGCTGCAACGCTGTAACCGGTTTTGCCCGCGCGCAATATCGTTCTAATCCCAATGCTAAAATCTCTAAGTTAAACTGGCACGATGAGGTGAAGAATGGATCACGCCCAAGGATTCTTGAATCTCGTAAACGACGCCAAGCAACGAATCAAGGAAGAAACATTCCGCGAAACAAAGAAGCGGCTGGATAACGGCGAGAAACTTATTCTGGTGGACACGCGCGAAGATGCGGAATGGGCTCGCGGACACATTCCCGGCGCAATCCATCTGGGCCGTGGCATCATCGAGCGCGATATCGAGAAGACCATCCCAGACAAAGGCACCCCGATCGTGCTCTACTGCGGCGGCGGTTTTCGTTCGGCGTTGGCCGCCGATAATCTTCAGAAAATGGGTTACCGCAACGTGATTTCAATGGACGGCGGATGGCGCGGTTGGACCGAAGCAGGCTTTCCCGTTATCAAGGATTAAAGAATTTGCGGTTGGCTCGGCCCACGCAAGGACTTGGCTGGAGTTGGGCTTATTCCGAAGGAGGAAATCGCCATGTCAACTACGCCGCGTCGCATCGTCACCGGCCACGACAAGGGTGGGAAATCGATTGTTTTATCTGATGGACACCCACCCATCGAGCTGAAGTTTCCAGAGCGTGGCGTCGCGTTCTTCGAAATCTGGAGTACAAAGGCGAGCCCAGCTCCGCTCTCAGCCGCGGAGGCCGAACCGACCGAGGAGTTGCTTGAGCTCGCACCGAAATCACGTGGGACGGTGATTCGAATCCTCGATTTCTTGCCGGGCTTCTCAAAGGAGAGCTCCGGTACACAACCCTTCATTCACCGCACAGAGACCATTGATTACGGAATCGTGCTGGAGGGAGAGATATTCCTTCTTTTGGACGACTCGGAAGTGCACTTGAAGGCTGGCGACGTGGTGATTCAGCGGGGCACCGACCACGCGTGGGAAAACCGCTCTGACAGGTCCGCACGCATGGCCTTCGTCCTCGTGGACGGGGCGTTTTGCGAGGAGCTCAAAGCATCCTTGCCCGCCGGCGCGCTTGAGAGAGTAATTCGCGGACCCTTGCGAACTGCGAGGGAATAGATTGAAAAAGAGTTGGCTGGGGCGGTTGGACTCGAACCAACACCGTCCTCATTAACAGTGAGGTGCCCTACCGATTGGACCACGCCCCAACTTGACGGCAAGCTAAGTGTAATAATTTACACGATTCTGGCGTGGAGGTGAATGCGGATTGAAACTGCGAAGTACTAAGGTGAATGGCCGAGGGAAGGAAGCCGGCCCAGCCCTCAATCCCCTAAAGGGATCCTCGGCTTTCCTTCCCTCTGACGGGCCGGTACATGGCACGATCAAAACCAAAGTTAAGATGCTGAAACCAAACGCCGTCAAAATGATGGTTCGCGTAAAAACTCCCGGCCCCCAGTAAATTTTTCGGCGCGTCTCCGGGCGTGGTCAGGAACCCACAGTTTGTGCCAGACAAACGAGTTCCACCGGAAGAATGCCAGTGTTGCGATTTGAAACAGTGCGCCTCCATTAAGGCCTTGGGAAATAAGCGACAGGGAGGCCTTTGCGGGATTAAATTCCGATGTTCGAGTCATGGAATTCATGCCTGCGTGCCTCTCGCCTGCAGAAGCGATCTGTTTCTGACCGAATCAAGCAGCACTTC
>CAVPWV010000002.1:0-117188 GCA_963709445.1 uncultured Acidobacteriota bacterium | reverse complement strand
CATGAAGAACCACAGCCAGGCGCCTCCGGCCGGGTATTCTGGCCGCCCCACAGGGCACAGAAGACGCCGTAGAGGAACAGGACGCCCCCATCGCTACTGTCGTTCCGGACGGACTTGAGGGATGACTCGCGCTTGCGCGATCCGACGCTCCAGGGCCTGGAGTCGCGCATCGATCCGATCCTGAGCTCGGACTCTGGCCGGGACGTAGACCGCCGCCAAAGCGGCGAAAACGCACGACGTAGACTCGCCTCATCACTTGTTCTCCCACGGACGGGCTCGCAGGCCGTCGTCCCGATCGCCCTCGAGGAACAGGCGGATTCGACGCAGAATCACGCCTCTACGAGCAATATGCGAGGCGCCGTGGGGCATTGCAACCCCTACCCGGGCACCGGTCCGCCCGAAAGCTCGAAGAAGACGAGCAGGCTGTTCCCGTATCGCTTCTGACGGACCTCGCGCAGCTCGCCGAGATCCAGGCCCTGGTACTCCCTGGGATCGATCTGGACGATCGCCAGCCCGGGGCAGCGGGCTCCTCTCGGGCTCCGTGGACGGCCTGCGCAACACTTCGGGCCGCGCGGCGATCAGGCGCATGGCCTCCACCCAGAGATCTTTGTACTGGGGAGGGGCGACGTAGATCAGATCGAACGCCCGATCCGTCCCCCGCAGATAGGCCAGGGCGTCCGTTTGCCGGACGACGTCGCGGTCGGAGAAACCGGTGGTCGCGAGGTTCCGCTTGATCGTGGCGACGGCCTGCGGGCCGCGATCGAGGAACGTGCAAGTGCGCGGCACCCTGGCTCAGGCGCCTCGATGCCGACGCTGCCGCTCCCCGCGAAGAGATCGAGCACCTCCATGCCGGCGATCCGCGGGCGAAGGATGTCGAACAGGGCCGTCTTGACGCGATCGAGGATCGGTCGCGTGCCATCGCCCGGGACGACGAGCAGCTTCTTCCCTCGTGCCGAGCCCCCTACTATGCGCATCGGAGGCCCTTTCAAAGGATCGAAGTCCACACGGTGGGAAGCATTCGGATCGGCGTTCCCCCGGCCTCTCCTCGCCGCGCCGCCGGGCGAGGCAGCAACGCGCCGAAAGACCTTCGTACTGGTGACGTGCGGGAGCAGGCCGGGCTCGTCCAGGAAGTACGTGGGGGCGGCCTGGGCCTTGCTGAAGAGCTTCTCGGCCTGGTCGTCCCAGTGGCCGCTCTCCTTGTGGTCGCTCTCGCCCGGCGGGATCACCGCGTACGACCGCGGCGGATCGGTCATGATGATGACCTGGGTCGAGGTCTGGCCTCCGTGTCCGATCATCGACTTGCCCTCGGGCGCGGGCGAGAAGCTGATGGGGCACAGGCGTCAACATCCCCTGGTCCCTCAGGCTTTCCGCCGCCGACCGGCCAGGACCGGTCGCCCCCCTCGCGGCCCACGCGGAAGTACCGGCCATAGGGGACCTCGACCGAGCCGAAGCTCGACCGCAGCCAGCCGGCACTTCGGTGCATCGCATCGAGGATCGGCTCGTCCTGGAGGTCGGCGGGGGGCTCGACCTCGACCCCAGATCCTTGCCCGGCGCCCGCTTGAAGGCGTAGAACGCCAGGGCACCGGTCGAGTCGGCGTCGGCGCGACGGTCCCAGCCGTCGATCTGCCGGAAGACCTCCGCCGTGTCTCCGGACCGGGCCGACTCCCGGGCACGCGACCACGCCTCCTTGATCCGCGCCTGCCCGAGCATCCGCGCGATAGACGCCGGGATTGAAGGCGATGTCGATCGCCTGCGGGATCGTAACCCGGTCGGCGGCGGCCAGCAGCTCGTTCATCATCTGGGCGCACTGATGGGTCGGCAGGCCGCCGTTGTACAGGTACGGGTGCGTACCGGTACTTCGCGGGGGTCATCGGGCTGTCGATCATCATGGCGGCGGGGGCGCAGCTTGCAGTTCTGCATCCAGCCGCCGGGCGGGTTGGTGACCTGCACGAGGTTGGAGAGCGGGTGGATGCCCCGCCACTCGTTCGCCGAGGTGTGTCCTGGGACTGGACGGCTCGGATACCACCAGGGCGCGAATGGGGACCCGGCCGTTTCGCAGGTAATCGATGTCCCCCTGGACCGTAGCCACCATGACGTTCTGCGCGCCATCAACTGGAGCCGCGACAAGGCCTTCTTCATCTCGTCGAGGTTGCGCAGGCCGGCATCTCGTAGATCTGGTCGCCCAGCTCCACCTGTTCCATGTAGGGGATCGCGATCGTATAAGCCTTGCCCGCCTTGCGGGCGACGACCGGGCCGTGATGCGTGTACTCGACGTCGACCGTCCGCTGCTTCACCTCGGCCCCTTCCTTGACGCCGATCTGATAGGTGCGCACCGTCATCTTCCGCCACTGGCCGTCGAAGCGGTACGACCGGGGGTCGTCGAGGTTGACCTCCTCCTCGTAGACGTCGGAGGTATCCGGCCCGCCGGTGGTCATGGCGACCGAGCAATACCGGCTGTGTCCCAGGCTGGGGATCGGCTGGCCGAGGATCGCCACGCCCGAGACAGAGAACGCCTCATCGCGGGCGTAGAGCCGGGCCTCGTAGAACCGGAAGGAGCCGTACCAGCTCAGGTGCGGGTCCACGACGGCGATCGGGGCCTTCATCGCGGTGCGGCCCGGGGCGATGAGCATCTCGTTGGAGCCGCGGTAGGCCGGCGGGGTGAGCCGGATCCCGGCCGCGCCCAGCTCGTGGACGGCCTCGCCCAGCGGCCAGCCCCAGATGATGTACCGCGACAGGGCGACGGAATCCCACGGGTGGATCTCCTGGGCCCAGGCCGGCACCTGCTCGGGGTGCTCGGCCATGAACCGCCGCACGCCCGCGACGTACGCCTCGAGCACGGCCCGCAGCTTCGGGCTGAGCTGGGGATAGCGGGCGCGGCTGATCTCCGCGTGCCGCCAGACGCGCTGGGCCAGGTCGTCCTGGTAGAAGCGCGTGCCCGAAGACCTCCGCCATCGTGCCGGCCGCGCGCCGGTAGTTCTTGAGCAGCTCCTCGAGCCGGTCCTCCGCCTGGGCATAGCCCACCGCATACGCCGCGTCCTCGAGCGTCGGGGCGTAGATGTGCGGGATGCCGAAGTCGTCGCGATAGAGCGGTCGTCGCCGAGCTCGTCGCGCGGCGGCACGGCGACCGCCGGCTTCAAGTCCAGCATCCCCGCGAGGGTCAGGACCAGGCCGCACAGGGCCAGGATCTCGCGAGAGGATCGTTTCATCGGGATCTCCTGGGAGCGATGACACGAGGTGAAGGTCTGAAAACCGACGCTTCCGCACGCCGCCGCCGCTCGTGCGCCACGAACGTTCTGACGTCCTGCTCAGGGATCATGCAGGGCGGCGAGCTGTCGCCGGATGACGCTGACCTCAGCGAACCCTTCGGCGGTCCGGAGGGCCGCGATGAGGAGGCGTCGTCGCTCCCGCGGGTCAGCGGAGGACGACGCCAGGCGGAGCCAGAGCTCGCTCAGCAGGGCCGAGGACGACCGCGGCGGCCGCCAGCCGTGGTCTGCCATGAATCCGAACCTCTCGGCGAGGGAGTGGACGTCCTTGCAGGCATCGGGCCGCGTCTGCATACTCCGGCAGAGTGTGATCATTCTCCCGCCCACTTCCTGCATGAGCTCGCGGACACGGGTCAGGCGCGGTGCCACTTCGACGTCGGGCGCGCCAGGTAGGGGCTGGGGCGACCCGGACGCCACCCTGTCGGCCAGCCGGTCGAGGAAGCGGAGCAGGTGCCCCTCCTGATCGTCCCGGTTCGAGCCCGGGATGCCGACCAGGTTCAGTTGCTTCTCGTGCCATTGCCGGGCGACGTACGGTCCGCGTCGCCCGCCGATTCCAAGCTCGTGGCGAAAGCCGGCTTCTGCGCATCTCGGAGCAAGACTGCGCGATCCCGCGGTGACCTGGCGGAAATTCGGGAACTTGCAGGCCGTAACCGACGAAGAAGAACGTCTGGTTGAGCAAGAGCCCCTCCAGCAGCAGCGCCATGGCCGGCCGGCGGTCGAAGAACTCATCGTAATCATCGCGGCACAGGACGATCGCCTCGGCCTCGGACGCGTCGCCGTGCAGCTTCACCACGTGGACCCCGTCGCTCCACCGCATCCGCGCGACGTCCTCCTGGCGGATCACCTTCACCGGGTGTCGCTTCAGCGCAATCAGGGCCCGTTCGAGCAGGTCGTCGTAATTCGTCGTGATGACGTGTCGGACCGGGAGGGACATCAGCAGGAAGTGGGCCAGAGTCGGTCGCGCGGCGAGAGCCGGGTCGCCGAACGTCTTGCGGACGACCTCCGCCAGCTCGGCCGGGTGAGAAACGCTCGCGGTACCACTGGGCCAGGTCGAGGTTGTCGAGCTGGTTGCGCGACGCGATCCCCAGCTCCAGGGCCATGCCCTCCACGAGTTGTCCCCAGTCGGGCAATCCGGCCCCTCGTGAAAGCCCGTGGCCGACGCCATACAGGCCGCACCCGCTGTCCGCCACCGCCCGCTCGAGCTCGAGGGGATAGGCGGGATCTGGCTTGGGCTCGCCGATGAGCCTGGCGGTGCGCCTCGAGGAAGATATGATAGATGGACGAGGTGTAGGTGATGATGGCGATATCGACGCTGGCATGCCGCTGCAGCGAGTCGAGGGCCGCCGCGACCTGGTGCCCCCGGACCGCAGCCGGTGATCGCGGTCGCCGCCCATACCGATCCGGAAGGCCGGCAGGGCGACCAGCAGCCGGATGTCCCGCCCGACCTCCTCTTGCAGGCGGGGCACGGCCGTATCGAGGGCGGCGCGGACTGCGATGCCGGCCTTGTCCTCATCCCGTCCCTGGCTCCCCGGTTGACACCGCCACGACCACACCGTGTGGGCGGGTGCTCGGACCGAGCGGTAGCCGACAAAGGCAGTCGCCGGCGCGGTGCAGGAGCCTCCCCTCCGCACGGTTGAGCTCCTGGAACCATCCTGCAAAGCCCGGGACGTGATCCCTGAAGGCCGGGTACAACGCACCGTACTGGCCGAGCTCCGTACTCGATGAGTAGGCGATCGCGTGCGCGGCCAACTGGGTGATGTCGCCAGGTGCGATAAACAGCATGCCGTCCACGAAGGCGTCCAGTCATCCCCGCTGTGCGATCGCCTGTCCCAGACGCGGATCCGGAGCCAGTATCGCCGATCTCCCAGGACTGGTCGAGGGGCGTGGCCGATTCGGGATCATCTGGCCGCGCCCGGTCCCCTGGGCCCCCACCACTTGCGAAGAATCGGGACGGGTTCCCCCAGAAGACCGGCCATCCCCAGCAAGGCCAGGCCCATCAGCCCGAGGATCGAGACGACCCGACTGACCTGGACGATCGGGGCACGTAGGAATAGACGAGGTGGTGCTTCCCCGCTGGAACGGCGGCCCCGCGCATCAGGCGATTGACCCGATAGATCGGCGCCGGCTGGCCGTCGATCGTCAACTCCCAGCCGGGATAGTGCAGGTCGGCTAGGATCACCAGTCCGGGCGACTCGAGCATGACCTCGAGCTCGGCACGTTGCGGGAGTCGGGTAAGACACCGTGACCGTCTGGCCGGCTGGGGAGGTCGCCCCGAGAGATAAGGTTGCCAGTTCCGGTTCCAGGTCGACGGTTCGACCGAGGCCACGGCGTGCGGGTCGAGGACGCGTATCGATCCGTCGCGCCAGAAGGGATCGTCGGCATAGATCATCTCCCGCATCGTCGATTCGGACCTGCATCGACGGTCCGGCGGACGGCTCGAGCCAGCTGTGCGGCATGGACGACCCAGGCGCGGGAACTCGTCCGCGTTACGCCGGATCCGCCAGTCCTCCATCGCGGGAACGCCGCAGAGCCCCGGTCGTCGCCGGGCCGGGCGGGTAGATCGGTTCGGTCCCGGGGCAGGAACGAAGCATATCCGTGCGAAGGATCTCGCCATCCGTGCGGATAGGAGGGGATGACGAGTACCGCGTGTTCCACAGGTCGAAGGATCGGCGGGGGAAGTAGACGATCTTGCGTCCCGACCGGGACGCCGAGCCGATCGGCCATCGCCGGGCTGCGACGGCCATGGGTGGCCGTCGAAGAACCAGTCGTAATCGTGGAGCTGGGCGACGCCGAAGGTATGCGTGTACTCGATGCCGGTCGCGACTCCGTACTTGGCCTGGAGCGTGTTGTGCTTCCCATCGCACGATCTCGGCGGCGCGGTTGGCCGCGGGAGTCGTCGTCCAGGCGACGGGTGCCAGGCCGGCATGCGGTCGATGCGGAATGGCCCCGGCGCGGATTCTCTCGCTCCTGCATCCGCGATGATCCGGATCGCCTCGGGCGGCGATTCGAAAGCGGCCTGCGGCACGGTCACGACGAACGGGGCATCGACGGTGGCCAGGTCCGCCGTCATCACGATCAGCGCGAGGACACCGGCGGCGCGGTGACGGACGAGGCCGAACCCGATCGTCACCAGCCCCAGGCCCGCGACGATCGCGGCCCGGGCCATGCTGCCGGCGAGCATCCGGTAGGCCCCGCACGGCATCGAGCGGGCCGAACATCGAGGGCGTGGCGGGCCGCCGAAAGGCTTCGAGGATGGCCGGTCTCGCGATCCAGACCCCGGCGAGCCCGACGAGGCTCGCGACCAGCACGATGGCGAACAGGACGGCGAAGCGGCCGGGGCCGGCGCGGAGGCCGTCCCAGCCCAGCCCGGCGAGGGCCGCCATCCCCACCGCCGTAAGCGTGAAGAGCTTGGCCGGGAAGCGGAACTGCCGGAATCCGGGCAGGATCAGCGCCAGCCACCAGTAGACGCCGCCGTCTCCGTCGCGCAGCGCCCGATCGAGCCGGATCGGCGGGGTATTCGGGGGTCGAGCGGCCCGAGGCCGCGGAACCGCCCGCAGCATCGGCGAGCCCGTGACCTCGGCCAAGGCCCGCGTCGCCCAGATCGGGCTGGTGAATGGGCCCAGGCCCCCCGCCAGGCCCACGGCCGCGATCGCGGCCAGCCAGATGCGCCAGGGGGGAAGCTGGCCGGTTCGCGAGCGCCCCCCAGGCCAGCACCAGGGTAATCCCCCCAGGTACAGCGATGCTGCCCAGAGACACGGGTCGAGCCCCGGGAAGCATCACCGCATCACGCCAGTAGGTGTTCCCGCCGAACTCGATGCCCAGGACGTTGGGCCAGGCCAACTCCACGAGCCGGAGCGGCTCGATGCTGAACGGATAGAGGTCGTGTGGCTCGGCGCCGACGGCACGCGCCGTCTGCAGGATGAACTCGAGGGTCGGCACGAGCTGGGCCGCGGCGACCGCCGTCGCCAGCCTTCGCCGAAGGGCCAGCCAGAGCGAGGTGATCCCGAGGCGAGACCGCCATACTCGTCGTCGCCAGGATGCGAGGAACTAGAGGCCGGCCGGTTCCCAGGCCGACGCCATGGCCGGCGGAGTCCAGGCCATCACGGCAGTCCCGGGGGCGGAGACCGGCGGTATGTAACCGAGGCAGCCAGCTCACCAAGCCAGGGTCGCGGCGATCCCGACAGAGGACGACCATCGCCAGGCCGCCGCCCGCGGCGGCCGCCACCGGCCGCGCGCCGATCGCCGATCCGCACGCGCGCGCACGGTCGCGGCGGCGACCGCAGCCCCGGCCATCGCCGACGGCCGCCCAGCCCAGCAGCTCAGCCGACTGGGGTTCCCGCCCAGGACCTGCATGGCCAGGACGATCGCCAGCTCGACGAGCCCTCCGCGACGGCCCAGGCGAATCCAGCGATCGGCCGCGTGGAGCCCCAGCGGCAGCCAGGCCGCCCCGACCAGGTAGACCACGTTGGAATACTGGAATATGATCGGGACGCCGAAGGCATAGCTCGAGGGCGCCCAGCGCCGAGCCGACCCAGCTCGTCCGCCAGGATCGCATGAACACGAGCATGGCCGCGAACGCCATACCGGTGTGGACCACGACGTATATGCGGGCCGCCCACGCGTACGGCAGGATCGCGAACACCGCCTTACCGGGATACAGTACCGCGGCGGTCGGGTTGCCCAGCAGGGGCATCCCGGCATTCTCCCGGGTTCCCAGAAGGGCCAGCGCCCGCATCCCACTCCTGCTGTACCCGCCGATGCAGCGGGTAATAAGAGTCGCGGCAGTCGCGATAGCCGAACTGGCGATCGTCGAGGAAAACCGGGGCGTAACAGGCGAGGAACGACGTCCCGAAGCAAGCCGAAATGAGGATGACATGAGGAATTGACGCATGAATGACCCCGGCCGTCAGGCCCGATCCGACGCGCCCCGCCGATCGTCATCATGATCCGACGGAGATGGCATCGTGACAATGGGCTCGGCCCCGTGAGGACGAGCCTTCGACCGGACCCCTCTTTCGAAGGGCTAGAAGGAGGGGGGGTCAGGGGGGAACGATGAGGATGTCGAGGGCAAGGGCGCGAGTCCTCCTGGTCAGTCTCGGGGTCGGCGTGGCGACCGCGGCCATGATGCTGGCCACCGAGCCGCACCTGGCCATCGTCTGGGACGAGGGCTACACGCTGGGCCGCGAGGCGCGGCTCCGGGATTGGTTCCGGGCCCTGCGCGATCCTCGCGGTTCGCGGCGGCTGGCGAGCCCCCGCCCGTCGGAGGACCTGGTGCCAGCCCGTCCGGCCTGCCGCCGCCGCGGCCCGATCAGCTCGATACCCGGCCGAGCTCCTCTTCGATCGCCGCGTGGTGGCCTGGTTCTGGCCGTTCGCCCGCGAGGAGCCGCACGGCCATCCGCCGTTCTATGCCTTGCTCGGGCTGGTCGGCGACGTCCTGGCCCCGACCTGGCACACCTGCCACGTGCGCCCGGGCCCCGATCTTCCTGTTCAGCCCCAGCGGGGGCGTTCTACGGGTTCACCGCCCGGCCGATGGGGATGGTGGGCCGCCGCCCTGGCGGCCGGGGCCGGGTCTCGCAGCCCAACCTTTTCGGTCACGGACATTATGCCGCCCTACGATGACGCCCTGAGGCCCTGTGGCTCCTGGCGTTCGTCGCCTTCGCGCAAGCCATCGGAGCCGGCCAGCCGAGCCGTCGGGACGCCGTTCGCTCCGTCGGGGTTGGCGCTCAGTATTCGGCCTGGTCGTGGGTTTCGCTGTGGCGATGAAGCTGACCGGCTGGTTCCTGCCGTTGCCCGTTCCTGGTCTGGGCGGGCCTGTATCGCAATGCCGCGCGGCCTTCGCGTGTTGTTCGTCGGCCTGCTCCGCCCTGGTCGGGGCTCTTGCTATTTCCCGCCCTGGTGGACCGACCCGCTCGTTGGGGTCGCCCGGTTCTTCGGGTCGAATCTCTCCCGGAGCGGACGATCCCGATCCGGTCCAGTTCCTCCGAACGATCTACGAGACGCCGCGGGAATCGCTTCCCTGGTACAACACTCTGCGTCTGGACCGTGTTTGTGACCCCGGTCGGCTTCTTGGTGCTGGCCGGTGCGGGGTTACCGGGCGGCCCCCCGGATGCAGGCGGGAGCCCATCGGGCCTCCTCATCCCGGGGCACTGGGCCTTCCTGATCGCCCTTCCGGGCCGTGCCGCACACGCCGGGGCATGACGGCGTGCGGCTTTTCCTGCCGGCCTTCGGGCTCGTCGCCCTCGCTCGGGAGGACTGGTGGCTCGGTCCCTGATCGACCGCCGCGGCCGCTGGGCCAGGGCGTCGATGGGGCGGCTGCGGGCTGGAAGGATTCTTGAGCGTCCTGGTGATGATGCCGGTGCCGCTGGCGTACTTCAGCCCGATCTTCGGCGGTTTGCCGGGAGCCGCCGACTGGGGATGGAGCCGACCTACGACCTGGATGCCCTCGTTCCGCGACCCCCGGCCGTGGCTCCCGAGCAACACTCCCCGAGCCAGACCATCCAGTTCGCCATGTTCCCCCGCTCGTGCCTCTACCTGCGCGCACCGGGGAGTTGCCGCCACGCCTGGCCCCGATCGATCGGGGCCCACCCGCTGGTTCGTCCTGCAGAATCGTCCGGGGGCCTTCTCGGACCCTGGTAGAGGCGCTCGTCAGCCGGGGCCTCCCCGGTTTACCCTGAGCAAGCTCGGCGTCCCCCTGATCTGGGTCTTCCCCTACCGCGAACTCGAAGAATTCGCCGCCGAACTCGGCCATTGAGGGGTCGGACGGATCGCATGTCTGGGTGCCGGCGCCGCCTTCATCAAAAATGCCTGCTTTCGTTTACCGGGGTCCTTGACCCTGTGCGGCGAACGTTGTTTAATCTTTGCCCAACGGTCGATATGGCCGTCCTTTCATCACCCGTCTCCTCGCCCGCGACGTTCGTCGACCGCCGTGTAGGTCCTGTTGTGGAAGCGAATCCAGGCCAACGTTCGCCCGAGTTTTCTCAGTATTCTAACTAACAAGTAATCAGACAGGCTGATGTCCGACGCTATCATGCCGGATCCATCGTCGTTCATCAGGCGTCGCACATCACCCGGGCCGGCGACAGCCGGTTCGCGTGAGAGGCCGCCTCGCCTTCTCCCGTCCCCATCATCCGGGTCGAGGTACCGACAACGAAGTCATTGGGGTTTGCGGAATGTGAGGGGGGGGGGTGCTGGGGTGGATTCGGAGAGGTCCGGGGGTGAAGGAGGGGGGGGTGGATGGGTGGGTAGGGGGAGGATGGAGGGGGATCGAGGTGAGGGTAGATCGCCCAAGTTCGGAGCAGCCGTCATGAGTATTCAGGCACGAGTTCGCACTTTTCGATTCTCTACATTTCAGGAGCCCATCATGCAGATTATCGAAGCCCGACATCGCGGCTTTACCCTGATCGAGCTGCTGGTGGTGATCGCCATCATCGCGGTTCTTGATCGCCTTGCTCCTGCCGGCGGTCCAAGCGGCGCGAGAGGCCGCCCGCCGGCCCAATGCACCAACAACCTGAAGCAGATCGGCATCGCGATGCACAGCTATCACGATCAGATGGGTTCGTATCCGCCGGGCGAGATCACCGCTCACCACCCGGCCAATGGCCCGAATGGTTGGGGCCCCCGGTCAACCCAGCTCGCGTGGCGAGCCATGATCCTGCCCCAGATGGAGGGAACCACGTCTACAACGCGATCAATCTCAACATCAGCCCGAACCCGATCAACAACGTCTTCCGGCGCAGTTCACGGCGTACAACACCGTGTTCACGACCTGGCTCTGCCCGTCGGACGGGACCAACGGGAACGGCCGGCTGCCCAGCAACACCCCCGATGGCCAGTGGTGCGATCTGCCCATCGACCCCTCGACGGGCACGACGGCCGCGATGACGCCGGTCTCCAACTATGCCGGCAGCTTCGGTGACAACTATTGCGGCGGCCTGCTCTGCGCACCGGGACTTCCCGGGAGACGCCGGTGCAACGCCTCGCCCGGCCAGCGTCGGATCGGCTGGAACGGCTACTGGGGGACCGGTTCCGGCCGCCCGACGGATTCACGTCGGTGCACCGGCACGATGCGCGGCTACTTCGACTACCGGGCACCAGGCCGCCCAACATCGCCAAGCTGACCGACGGCACCAGCAATACCATCATGGTCGGCGAGGTGCTCCCCAGCCGGGCCGCCGACAGCAATTTCTGGTACCTCAACGGGGGTTACGCCGGCACGACGGTCCCCCTGGGCTTGAACTCCAACACCTACCCGTCCCCGGCGGCCAACTGCTGCCATTGGCAGTATTCTACCGCCCCGACCGGTTGCCGGTTCTCGGCGTCCGCCAAGGGTTCGTCAGCCTGCACCCCGGCGGCCAACTTCCTGTTCGGCGACGGCTCGGTCAATTTCCTCAAGAACAGCATCAGCCTGATCACCTACTGCGGCCTGGGCAGCCGGGCCGGCGGTGAGGTCGTCAGCTCCGACCCCTACTGAAAGGCCGACGGCGAACGCCCGAGGCCTCGCGGGGGTGCCGGATCGCCGGGCATCCCCGCGGGCGGTCCTCGCGGGCCGAGGCCGGCCCCCCTGGCCGGCCCGGCTCACGGGCAATCCCTGGTGTTGACCGGCCCCGGTGCCGCAACATCACCGTCACCGGGCCCCAACCGGGCGGGTGCCCGCCCGGCCCGCCCCAACGTTCTCATCGGACTCGCCGATCGATCGGCGCCTCAACTTTCGGCAGACGCAGCGATCGCCCAGGATCAGACACCTGGTCCAACGGGATGGCCCATGCTACTGTGCCGTGCGGACGCTCTCGCACTTCCCCCGGGTCGATCCTGCCCACATCCTTGCAAGGAAGAACACAGATCATGAGCGCATTGATGAAGACGTTCAGGATGGTCGGGATCGCAGTCGGCGCCGCGGCCGCCGTCGTGATCCTGGGCTGCGGCGATGATTCCGGCCTGGCGACCCGCTACAAGGTCTCGGGGACGGTGAAATACAAGGGCCAGCCGGTCCCCAAGGGAAGCATCGTCTTCGAGCCCACGAGCCGCCGATGCCGCAGGGTCGGGTCGCCAACGGGACCATCGAGAATGGCTCGTATAGCCTGACGACCGCGACCCCCAACGACGGGGCCCTGGCCGGCGAATACAAGGTGATCATCATGTCCTCCGACCTGGATATCGCAGAAGTGGCCAAGGCGCAGGGACACGGAGGGATGCTCCACCAGGGAGATGCGGACCACGTGAAGGCCCTCAAGGCGTCCAAGAACCCACTCCCGGAGAAGTATGCCCAGTCGGAGAAGACGCCCGAGAAGGCCACCGTGAAGGCATCGTCGAATACCATCAACTTCGATCTGACGGACTGAGAGCCTGTTCCGGAAGGGGGGTTTTCGGGAGGGCGAGCCTCCCGGCGAGCCGGTCTTCCGGCGCATCCGGCTCGGCAGGAGCCTCGCCCTCCCACTTCAGGAACGGACTCTAGGGGCTGTGAAAGGATCGATTGAAAATCGAAGATTCAATATTCAATGATATCGCAAATCCATGTCGCTTCGTGGTTTACGATCATTGAATCTGGAATTCCGAATCTTCGATCCGATTCTTTCACAAACTCCGAGTCCGCTCCGGCCGGTCGCGATCCGGACATATCGGGGGGCCGCGGCCTTCAAAGCCCGCAGCCCTCCCGAATCGACCTAGCGGAAGCCGGGGCGGTGCGTTCATGCATCGTTTCCCGACTTCCGCCTCTTCATCTGCTCCGATCAGACCTCCCGACTCGTCGCCATCCGGCAGGGAGGAGGCGAATCTCGAGGTCGTGCGATCCCAGATCTCCTGGCCCTGCCCATGATCAAGCGCCTCCCCGCTCCTCGACGCAGGCTCTGGCTTGGCCTGGGTCTCGGAGTGTCTGGGCCTGGTCCTGGTGGGGACGATGGCGGCGGGCATGATCCAGGCTCGTCGCCTGCGGGCCGAGCTGGAGCGGGCCAGGGAGGCGATGGCCGCCGGGCGGTGGAGCTCGGCCCGGAATGGCCTGATGGGCCTCGCCCGGCGCTGGCCCGGCAAGGGAGAGATCCTGTACCTGCTCGGCCGTTGCGAGGAGGCCCGGGGACAGCCGGAGCGTGCCCTGGCCGCGTGGGCAAAGGATTCCGGCGAATGACGAGTGTTATCCCCGCGCCGCCGAGTCTCGAGCCTCCGTGTTGATGAACCTGGGCCGATACACCCCGGCCGAGTCGTGTCTCCTCGACGCCCTGAGGGCGACGCCGGCCGCCGATCGCTACCCCCTGCTCCGTGCCCTGGCCCGGCTCTTCCGGCTGGAGGGCCGCCAGGTCGAGGTCAGCGAGGCGCTTCATCGCCGCCTGGGTCGGCGCCCCCGACCAGGGGGAGTTGCTCCAGGACCTCTGGAAGCAGGACACGGAGCCCGAGCCGGTCGAGGGCTGGAAAATCCTGCTCGACGCGGCCAACCCGAATGATGATCGAGTGTGGCTGGGACGGGCCCGGCGCGCGATCCTCACCGGCCAGCTCGAGGAAGCCGCGACTTGGCTGGAGCGATGCCGAGCTCGCCGTCCGGACGATCCGGCCGTCTGGGATACCAGCCTGGCCCGATTAGTCGGGTGGTCTCAATGGCTCTACTGGCCGACGCTGGTTTAGCCAGACGATTGCAATAAAGTGGCAGCTCACAACACAGCTCAATGCGGTCGGCCAAAGCGGCAAAAGCGCCACAAAAGCCGGATGTTCGGGCGGGTTGAACTCAGGCACCATGACTCTGATGACCGCGGCACACCCCATCTGAAAACGAACGTACCCGACCCGTCGTCGCTCTTTGGTGGACTACAAATCCTCCACTTCAAGCCGCGCCTGTGCCTGCAGTTCTCGCCGTCGAGTGACAATCAGATGGCCGCGCTCAGATGCCTTTAATCTCACCACCATCCATACGCACAGAAGCGCCGGTCATCCACTTCGCCGCAGGCGATACCAGATAACCCAGCAGGTCGGCGATCTCCTCTGGTTTCCCAAAGCGGCTGATGCCAGCTTCCTCCGGGAACTTCCTGATCGCTTCTTCCACGCTAAGATTGTGAGCGGGCGCCCACTTTTCAAAGAAGGACTGCCGGCGTCCAGTCATCACAGCACCCGGCACCACGCTGTTAACCTGTATTCCATCCTTGATTCCCTGCTCGGCGAATGCTTTGGCGAGTGCAAGGATGGCTGCGTTCGTTGCCGCGACTGCCGCAAATCCAGGTTTCGGGTCGAGAGCCGCGCTTCCGGAGAGCAACACCACAGATCCATTCGAAGCCTTCAAAGCATCCCAAGCCCGTATCGTCAGGCGACGCGCACCGTGCAGCTTCAGCGCCATACCGTCATCCCACTGCGCGTCCGTCATCTCGAACAAATCGATCTGTGGCACCGCGCCAGCAATATTGAGCAGCGCGTCGATTCTGCCGAAGCGCTCGAGTGTTCCTTTGACAACTTTCTCAGCGGATTGCGGCTCGCGCAGGTCGAGAGCATAAACCATGGCCTCGGCTCCTGCGGACCTGACGTCAGCGGCGGTAACTTCTAGCTTGTCCTTATTTCTTGCAACTAGCACGATCACTGAAAAATCGCGTGCGAGTCGAAGTGCCGTCGCCCGCCCGATACCTTGGCTCGCACCGGTGACGACGGCAACAGATTTGGTCGCCATAACATTGCTCCCTGCAGATCTTTTTACTTCGCCACGCCCAAGGCTCCAATCGAGCGGCTTTCACCCGCCGCTTCCAAGATCAGATCGATCACGAGATTCGGCGCTGTGTACATCGGAGAATGGTCTACGGGTTTTGACCGGACAGTCGCTCCCATGCGATCGGCCATAAAACGCTGCGTCTTCGGGTTGATCATGCGGTCCTCTTCCGCGAGCAGAAACCACGACGGCTTCGCTTTCCATGCGGGGGCCGGGGCCGGCTCCTGAATGCACTGAACCGCGATCGGCCGCTGCACTGCCTGCATGATACGGGTCTGGTCGGCCGAGGCTTTGTGAGCAACCGCTTCGCGAAACCCGCCTTCCGGCATCCAGAGAAAACCATGCGCATCGGGTTTCAGCTTGGGTGCGTTCGGATGCGGTTCGTCGCGATAAAACACCTTTGCGACGGTCTCGCCCTCGTCGGGTGCGAGCGCGGCGACATACACGAGGGACTTAACCCGGTCCTCGCGCGCAGCCCCAATCACGGCGCCTCCGTAGGCGTGGGCGGCCAAGACCAACGGGCCGCTCGTTCGTTCGAGTGCCCGATTCAGAGCGGCAACATCGTCGCTAAGCGATGTGAGCGGGATCGGGGCGCAGGTCACTTTAAGACCGTGCCGCTCTAAGGGGAGAATGACGTTGGTCCAACACGATCCGTCGGCCCATGCTCCATGCACCAGAACGATGGTGGGGTGCTCAGGAACGGCATTCATCTCTGGCCTCCGCTTTCTCCGCTCCGGTGCCCAACGCCGTTTGCTTCCAGGAACTCTTTCATCGCGGATGCGATCTCTACGACGTGTGTCTCTGTCGCAAAATGTCCGGTATCAAGGAACTGAACCTTTGCGTTGGGCAGGTCTTTCCGGAATGCCTCCGCTCCTGCAGGAATGAAAAAGGGATCATTCTTGCCCCAGATCGCGAGCAAAGGCGGCTTCGACCTGCGGAAATATTCCTGGAATTTCGGATAGAGCTTCACATTCGATGCGTAATCCAGAAACAAATCGAGCTGAATCTCTTTGTTTCCCGGACGCTCGAGCAGCGCCGTATCCAACGTGTACGATTCAGGCGGAACACTTTCCGGATTGGCTACTCCGTGCGTGTACTGCCAACGCGTTCCGTCGAGTGTCAGAACGTTTTTGCGGATCACGTCGCGGTTCTCCGCCGTGGGTTCGGCCCAATATTTTCGGATCGGCCCCCAGGCGTCGCCAAGACCTTCTTCGTACGCATTCCCATTTTGCGAAACGATCGCGGTGACTCGTTCCGGGTGAGCCATCGCCAACCGGAGACCTGTCGGCGCGCCATAATCGAACACATAAATGGCATAGCGATTGATGTTGAGCGCTTGCGTGAAGGCCTCTATGGTCAACGCCAATCCATCGAACGAGTAGACGTATTTTCGTTCGGCCGGAACCTCCGAAAATCCGAAACCAGGGAGGTCCGGAGCGATCACGCGGTAATCAGTCGCGAGGCGTGGAATCAGTTCACGGAACATGAACGATGAGGCCGGGAATCCATGTAACAGAAGAACCACGGGGGCGGTCGCAGCGCCGGCAGCCCGATAAAACACTCGGATGCCATCGGCTTCGACACTGTGGATGGATGTGAGAGGAACGGCGTACTTTTCCCCTGCGCGTTTTGTTGCTGTCTGCGAAGTCGTGTCACTCATAGAGTCTTCTCCTCATTTTCGGAGTGGATTAGCCGCCAAGATTCGCCACTCATGACAATTTCTCCAAGCCTCGCGGCGTCGGACGCCGCTGGCGCAGAAGTGGACGAAATGTCCGTCAAAATTGTTCGAGTCTGGCAACACCAAATACGGCATGAAATCGCTCGCAATAAATAACCGCCGCGTCGTATTTCTGCAAGTCGACAGAGGCAGGAAGATCGTAGTTCTGATCTCCTTGATTTCCTTTTAGCGGCCCAAGCTCAACGCTATCCAGCTGCCCTTTCACAATTTCTTGCTTAAGACTCTCGTCATCGCTTCGCGAAAGAAGGACGTGAACATCCGGGCCGTTCGAAGTCGAAAAGTCCGTCAGGCGCAGATACTCTTTGCCGTCCGCCGTTTTGTAGATCGTTGCTCGCCCGCTCGTCTCATGAGCTTTTCCTTCGAGGCGGCCGGTGTAAAGCGGCTGAGGGTCGCCGCTTGAAGCGAACGGGGCCGGCTCATTCACCTTTTGGTTGATCCACAGTTTCTCCGGCCGGAAGGTCCACCAGCCACCGATGAGCACCGCAAGACCCACCGCGGCCAATACCCACTTCCGGCGCCAGAACCAAGAACGTATATGCGAATCCATGATTTTTCTCCTTCCGATCCGCGAATCGGGCAGACGGACCTGCCCGATTCAATCGGTATGAATATGTGAGTTTAGAATTTCTCAAGAGGAGCGGCGCCGAAATTCGCGTTGAACCGCTCGCAATAGATCGAGACGGTTTGAAACTTGCTCAGATCCGTGCCGGTCGGGATGGCGTAGTTCTGGTCGCCTTCGTTCCCCTTCAGCTTGCCCAGTTCCACGCGCTCCGTGTTGCTTTTGAGGAAATTGGCGTCGTCGTTCGCGTCCGTCGCCGCGATCAAAATCACGTGTACATCGGGCCCGTTGGATGTCTTGAATTTTGTCAACCGGAGGACTAGGTTCCCGTCTTTCTCCTGGTAAATCGTTGCACGGCCTGAAGTGCTGTGAACTTTCCCGTGGAAGGTGCCGGTTTCCAGAGTCTTCGCGTTGCTGTCTTGCGCGTGTGCCGGTGGTTGCAATCCGAATGTAAACGCCAGCGCAGCAGCTGCCAACACTGTCCTGATCTTGCGAACCATGACGATTCTCCTTTTTGTTTTCGATGAGCACTTTGAGGCGCTCAACTCTCACGGGCGATAGGAGTCATCTGCCGCGCGAAAGTTGCACGGATGAGCGAAAAATCTGGCGATTCGGCAGTGCCCTCCCGTGTTCTGTTTGTCGGCATGAATCGTATTTCCATTCCAGAGCGGGAGATAGGAGAGGTGCGAAACCAAGGGGAAGTCCGGGATCACGGGATCATCATCCAGGACGCGGATTTCGATGGGGACCTAAGGAGATTTGAAATCTTGGGCCTGTCAGCTGCGGCCCGTTCGCAACTTCGCCATCACGCGATCGATGATTGGGTCAGAGACGCTTTCCGGCAAATCGAATGAACTGCTTTCCGTCACGATCTTTATAGTCTTGAGGCTGGAATCGTACAGCACGTGGCAAGCGCCGCACTGGGACAGGTGCAACTCAAGCTCTTTACGAACCTCTGGCGACACCTGATCCTCGAGGTAGTCTCCGAACTCGGCTAAGAATTCCTCGCATGTGATCACTGCGCTACCCCCCTGACATTGGCTATAAAGTGAGGCGAGAGCCACTCTCGAAGCATAAGTCGGCCTCTCAGGAGCCGCGTCTTTACGGTAGGTACGCTCAACCCCAGCTGTTGGGCAACTTCATCCGTCGAAAGTTGCTGAATATCGCGGAGCATCACCACCGCTCGGTAGTTTGCGGGGAGCGCAAAGATTCCCCTTTCGACGAGCTGCCGCATTTCCGACTTGGAATAGAACTGCTCCGGGTTGTCCTGCCAGGCCCTAACCTGACGGGGGTGGAAATCCGTCTCTTCGTCGTACACGCCTTCATCCAGGCTTTCCACATTTTTCCAGCGTCGCAATCGTTGAAGTGCCGAATTCCTCGCGATACTCACCAGCCAAGTCGAAAACTTCGAGCGGCCCTGAAATCCCCCGATGTGCTTGAACGCGCTCAGTAGAGTGTCCTGCATGGCGTCCTGCGCGTCGGCCGGGTTGCCTAAGATGGCCGCGAGGGCGCGATAGATCAATTGGCTATGCCGTCGGACCAACTCTTCAAAAGCCTGCAGGTTTCCGCTCTGAGCCTGGGCGACCCATTCGGCGTCCGGATCCACTATATCGACGACGTGCACAGCGCCTCCACTCCCGATGGGAGTCTGAGAGGAGTCGCAAAGATGCACTTTATTATTTTTTTCGAAGGCCGGAGGCGGCTCGAAATCGGGTTCGATTCCGAGTCCCATCTGAAGGGTATTTGCAAAATTGTTGAGGGCAGTGACAACCTCGCATTCCAAAATCTGCTCCTCGCTGAAGCCAAATGCCCGAAGCTTGGCAACGTCTTCGCGAGTAAATTCCGGACCACGCGTCCCCAATTTGACCGCAAAGTCGAGTAATGCCTTATCAGCCTCCGACAGGTTGGACTCACGATAGTCCACGGCGATCTGGTCCCCTTCCTCCGAGGGCATCCCCAAGCCGCGCAGTAGATTGCAATGCATCGCAACGCAATAAGAGTTGAGATTTGCTGCCGAGACCGCCAGCAGAACACATTCTTTTTGCATTCGCGTTAGGAAATCTTCGGGTACCAGAATCCTGTCCACTGCTTCCAGCTCTGCTTCCAGCAAGTCGGGCCGCAAAGTCTGAGCGCGAAAAAAGTTGGGTATGAACCCGTGACTCCTCTGGAGGACGCCAAAAGGCAAAAACGCCTTCGGACTTAGATATGGTGCGGGCACATACGGCCCTTTTCTCTTAGCCGAGGCGTGAAAATCGGGCAATAGACTGTGGGGCGCCCCCTCACGGGGTGAAACAGCTCTAGTCGCGGGGAGCGTCCGCCATCCGGAATCTGGCTCCGGACCCAAACCTACAGATAGCGTACACCGGTAGACTGCCAAAGCTGTCGCGACCACGGCTTCGAATATCGCCTCGTCGCCGGAGCCGCATGCCCGCAGAGTCTCAATGTCTTCCGAACTTACCGAGGGCGCGTGGCGGGCTAGTTTGAGGCAAAACTGCAAACAGGCTAAATCATTCGCCGAGAGGTCCGCGTTACGATGGTCGCTCAAGAGCGAATCGATATGCCTCTCGCTCGCGCCAAGCGAAGAGAGGACTTTACTATCTAAAGTTATGCAATACGCGTCTCGCCGGTCAACTGCAATGCTTAGAAGGATTCGCTCCTTCTGCAGCCGGGAAATCGCTCCTTGTTGTAGACGCACAGCGCCTTCGAGCTTCGCCTGAGCTTCGATGACGCGTGGCAGCAAAGTCTGTGCGTGAAGGAGATTGGGGACGAATCCAAGGGCCTCCCGAAAAGCAACAAAGGGGCCGAATTTGTCGTCAAGTTGAACTTCGCTGAAAAAGCTCATGTGCGCACGGCAGTTGACGCGGATCGAGAAGAAGTGAGTGTACGTCTTTGGCTTCCCTGACTGCAACCTCGGGCCGGTTTCTCAGAGGTGACGCTGCACGACGTTGTTGCCGCAACTCTGCGTGCCCTCCCCAGGCGTCGTGACATTTGAATCGAACCAGTCGAATTCGCACGCTCAACTCCGCTTGAATCCGTTCTAACTTTCATCGACGGCTGCTGAAGTTGGAACTTGACAGTCGGGTGCAAAATGATTACGCATCAAAAGGCTCCTCCTGCCGCAGGAGGCAGGAGTACGAAGTGCGAAATTAGGTACGCTGAGAACGATGGATTTCACCGTCTGTTGCCGCATGGTGCAGTTACAAGATGCACTTCGTGCCTGCCAGTACTTTGGGCTCCAGACGAAATCAAAGAGCGATGAGAGGTAACAAAAGTCATGAATAAGGCACGATTATGGAGCTTGGTCGCCGCCATCATCGCCTGTGTCTCGGCGGGCCCAGCCGGTCTCCTGCGAGCGCAACAGGCACCGGGAGCGTTCACTCCCCCGCCGGGCGGAAATCCAGTCCTGACGGGCCAGCCAGAGCCGCCGCCCGCCGTTCTCGGACCCGACCTCCGCGGCAATCCAGAGACTCGGCAACCCGGTGGAGACACGAGACCCCGCCCCAAGCCGGTCTCAGAGCCGCCGCAGCCGGGCGTTACTCCTCTTCCGATCGATCTCTTCACGTCCAAAAACTTCTATCTGGACAAAGCCTCGTGGATGGACCCACGCTACTACCGCTGCAACACCCCTCGCCAGATGATCGACGCCATGTGGGAGAGCGGACGCATCGGCTCCAATCCGCCGACCTCGGCCTCCTGGGGCGATTGCCGCATCGACTTCCCGCGCGATCGTATCGTCAGCCCGTATCCGTACAAGACTGCCAGAGAACACTACGAGGCTCTCCTCGCCCGGGCCAAGGCTCATGGCGGCCCCACCGTCTACAGCAAAGCCACTACACCTGATTGGGACGGCTTCTACGTCCGCGATCCCAACGGAACCGACTCACCTGGCTTCATCGGCCCCGACCGCCGCGCTCGCGGATTCGTATTCGGCGGACGCGGCGAACGCTGGCACTGGGGCGGCATCAATCAGGTTCCGACGCTGCTCTCGCTTCTCACCCCCGAGTATCAGAAACGCTACGTCCAGGAGATCTACCACGAGGTGGTGGACAACTCGAAGCAGTGGAATGCCTCTTTCTGCCTGCCCGAGGGGTTCATCCGTTGGTGGGCTGCTCCCTCCCGGGGCGTCCAACTTCGAACTGACCATCACACCGACCCGCGTCGAGTTCCTTTCGGGCATTGCCGACAACTTTATTCGCGAGTTCCTGGTCGGCCAGACAGCAGCACGTGCAGAAGGTTCCGCAGTGGTATGGCGAGACGATCGCTTTCTGGGATGGCGACACCCTGGTCGGCTGGACCGCCAACGTACAGGGTTGGTCGCAGCACACCCTCTTCGAGTTCTCGAACAAGATGGAGACGGTGGAAACTTTCAAGCCCATGTATGACGCGCAGCACCACTTCATCGGCCTGGACCACGAGGCGATCTGGTATGACCCGGATTCACTGGTTCAGCCCGTGCGCGTCCGCGACCGCTTCCTTCGTCGCGCCGTCGCCGGCGATCCCAATGCGCGATTTACCTTCATCGAATGCCTCTCGAACATCAAGAACGTCAACGGACGACCGGTTCAGCTCACGAAAGGCGATCCGGATTATATCGACTTTTACGGACGCCCCTGGGCGCAGAACTGGGAGGAATGGTTCGAAAAGGGCTGGAAAAAGCCCGATGATAGCGGCGTGCCGAGTGACATCCTCAACCTCCTGAAATAGAAGCCAGGGCCGGCGCGAGCTATCCGCGCGGTGAGCGGAACGCGGCTCAGCCGTATTTTCCCCGTTTGCTGGGATTCCAATTGAGCTTAACAGGCGGGGAACCTTGCTGCAGTCGAAGCCGTCAAAGACTTGAACTCTCTTTCCCGCTGGTAGAATAGATCCTGGTCAGGCCGCTCGTTTGCAAGCGACAGTTACCATGAGAAACCGAATACTGGAACGAATGATCACAGTTCGTAAAATCCTCGCATCCATTTCACTATTGCCAATCCTGGTTCTTACCGGTTGCGCGGACAGCGCCGGGCCCGCGCAGGGATCGCGTGCCAGCGGCATAATTGCGAGACCGCAGAGCACATCCGCCGCGCCGGTGGTCGTCGCTAAAGTTGAGCGCAAGTCGATACCGATCGAGTTGCATGCCATTGGTGCCGGCCAAGCGTTCAAAACCGTCTCGATCGAATCGCAGACAGCTGGGATCGTAAAGGAGGTGAATTACCGGCAGGGTCAGTTTGTTCGCAAGGGCGACCTGCTGGTGAGTCTTGACCAGGCGCCTTTCCTTGCCGCGCTTTCCCAGGCTCAAGCGGCGCTAACCAAAGACAAAGCGCAGGCCCAGCTCGGGCAGCTCGAACTGAAACGCTACGACCAGCTTTACAGGGACGGCGTCGTCTCCAAAGAGCAGTACGACCAATCCGAGGCCACTTCCGCGTCGGCAGGTGCCACCGTGGCCGCCGATGAAGCGGCCATCCAAACCGCGAAAATTCAACTTTCCTACTGCTCGATTTACGCTCCCATTAGCGGTGTTACCGGCGCACAGCTCATATATCCGGGCGCCACGGTTGCGGCTAACGCTGCGCCAGTGCTTGTGGTGATCAATCAAGTGTCGCCGCTTTACGTCACGTTTTCTGTGCCGCAGCAATATCTGGGCCAGATCAAGCGGGCCATGGCAACAACGCGCCTACCCGTACAGGCCACGCCGCCCGATACCGCGATTCCCGAGAAGGGCTATCTTTCCTTCGTCAATAATACGGTTGACGCAACCACGGGCACGATTGTGCTGATGGGCACATTTGAAAACACGGCCCACCGCCTCTGGCCTGGCCAATACTCCAGCGTCCTTCTGCGCTTAGGTGAGCAAGAGAATGTGATGGTGGTGCCTTCGCAAGCCGTCCAGGCGGGCCAGCAAGGACAGTTCGTTTTCGTCGTGAAGCCAAATATGACTGTGGACGTCCAGCAAGTAACGGTGGGGCAAACTGTCGAAAATGAAGCCCAAATTTTGCAAGGTTTGTCCGTCGGCGAAACTGTCGTCACTGACGGCCAAGAGAGGCTAGTTCCGGGCACGAAGGTCTACTTCACTAAAGGGCTCTGATAGCACTGGAATCCGATGAATCTCAGCAAGATCTTCATTCACCGCCGGGTGATGACCAGCTTGGTCATGCTGGCCATCCTTGGCTTTGGCATTCTCGCCTACCGCGACTTGGCTGTCAGCGATTTGCCCAACGTAGATTTCCCCACCATCCAGGTCTCCGCTGGCCTCCCCGGGGCCAGCCCTGACACCATGGCATCATCGGTGGCCACACCGCTTGAGAAACAGTTCACCACTATCGCGGGCTTGGATTCGATGACTTCCACCAGCTCGCTCGGCAACACTGAAATTACCCTGCAATTTTCACTTAGCCGCGATATCAATTCCGCCGCCGTCGATGTCCAAACCGCAATTTCCGCCGCCGCCAATCAACTTCCGCCAAATATGCCTTTCCCTCCGACCTTCCATAAGGTCAATCCCGCCGACCAGGCCATCTTCCTGCTCGCTGTCACTTCGCCGACTTTGCCGCTCTACGATGTCGATAAATATGCTGAAAATCTCATCGCCACCCAGATTTCCATGCTTCCTGGCGTTGCTCAAGTCAATATCAACGGCCAGGCCACTTACGCGGTGCGCGTGGGTCTCGACCCCGATGCCATGGTCAGCCGCCAGATCGGAATCGACGAAGTCGAGCAGGCCATTCAAAACGCCAACGTGAATCTGCCCATGGGTACGCTCTTCGGCGCTAATAAGGCCTATAACCTCCAGTCCAACGGCCAGCTTAATGACGCCGCTGCGTATCGTCCCCTCATCGTCGCTTACCGCAACGGCGCCCCGGTGCGGCTCGATCAAATCGCGTCCGTTACCGATGGCGTGCAAGACCGGTACGTCGCCAACTGGATCAATGGCATCCCAGGCATCCTGCTGGCCGTTCAGCGGCAGCCTGGCACGAACACCATCGATATCGTCAACCGCATTCGCAAACTTATTCCGCACTTCTATTCCCTGGTGCCTCCATCGATCAACCTCTCGATCGAATACGATCGATCCGTCCCCATTCGCCAGTCAGTCAACGACGTGAAGTTCACGCTCCTCCTTGCCGTCGTCCTCGTCGTTCTCGTCATTTTCCTGTTTCTCCGCAATGCTTCCGCCACCGTCATTCCAAGCCTCGCGCTGCCCATGGCGATCGTGGGCACGTTCGCGGTGATGTATCTGCTCGGCTATACCATCGACAATTTATCCCTGCTCGCCCTTACCTTATCCGTCGGCTTCGTCGTCGATGACGCCATCGTCGTGCTCGAAAACGTCGTCCGCCACATGGAGATGGGCAAGAACCCGCTGGAAGCTTCGCTAGACGGCTCCCAGGAGGTCGGATTCACTATTCTCTCGATGACGCTTTCGCTCGCGGCTGTCTTTCTCCCCGTCTTTTTCATGGCTGGCGTTTTTGGCCGCTTGCTCCACGAATTCTCCGTCGTGATTATCTCCGCGGTGCTCGTTTCCGGCTTCGTTTCGCTCACGCTCACGCCGATGGTGTGCAGTCGCTATCTTCGCCCCGAGCGCGAAAAGCAACACGGCTGGTTCTACCGGAAACTGGAAGCCGTTCTCGAAGGCTCCTTGCGCTGGTACGGAGTTAGCTTGCGCTGGTCGCTCCGGCATCGGCTCTTGGTCATGCTTGTGGGCGCGGCCATTCTGGTGGGCACCATTTGGGAATTCTGGGTTATCCCCAAGGGTTTCTTGCCCGAGGAGGATCTCTCCCAAATTCAGGTTTCCACCGAAGCCAATCAGGGCATCTCTTTCGACGCTATGGTGACTCATCAGCAAGCCATCAATCGCATCTTCCAGGCCGATCCCAACGTCGTGCAGTTCCACTCGGCGGTCAGCGACACTAGCAGCAACGGGCTGAATAACGGCAACGCATTCTTGCACCTGCGGGACAAGTCCGACCGTCCTTGGACTGACAGCCCCGCCTACGATCGCCTGGTCGCCAGCTACGGACATACGCCCGTGCTCGACTCGGTCGTCCGTTTCGTCCGCCCTCTTTTCGAACACCACATGACGATCGACGACATCATGCAGGAGCTTCGGCCCAAGCTCAGAAGAGTCCCGGGCATCGAGGTTTTTCTTCAGAATCCGCCAGCCATCCGCATCGGCGGACAGCAGAGCAAGAGCCTCTACCAGTTCACTCTTTCCAGTCCCCAGACCGGCACGCTTTACCATTACGCCCAAGAGTTAGAACAAAAAATGAAGGCTGTTCCTGACCTCGTCGGCGTCACCAGCGACCTGCAAATCAAGAATCCCCAGGCCAATGTTGTTGTCGATCGAGACAAAGCATCGGCCTTGGGAGTCACGCCACAGCAGGTCGAAGACGCTCTTTACAGCGCTTACGGCCAGCGATTGGTCTCGCCCATCTATACCTCGAACAATGAATACTGGGTTGTCCTCGACGTGCAGCAGCGCTTCCAGGAAGATCCCAACATGCTCTCCGATCTGTACATTCATTCCACTTCCGGCCAGCTGGTTCCGCTCAGCGCCGTCTCGAAATTTACTACCAATGTGGGTCCGCTCACCGTCAACCACACCGGCCAGCTTCCCTCCGTCACCATCTCCTTCAATCTTGCTCCCGGAGTCGCCCTCGGCCAAGCCGTTGACGACGTGCAGAAACTCGCCAGTTCCATGCTGCCCATCTCCATCACCACCAGTTTTCAAGGCAGCGCCCAAGCTTTCCAACAGTCTCTCACCAGTCTGCCCATCCTGCTCATTATGGCCGTGCTCGTGATCTATCTCGTGCTTGGCATTCTCTACGAAAGCTACATTCACCCCGTCACGATTCTTTCCGGCCTTCCTGCCGCTGCCTTCGGCGGCCTGCTCACCCTTTCTATCTTTCACATGGCTCTCGACATCTACGGTTTCGTCGGTCTGATCATGCTGATCGGAATCGTCAAGAAGAACGCCATCATGATGGTTGACTTCGCGCTCGACCTCGAGCGCCAAGGCGAAGTCTCGCCCGCCGAGTCCGCCTATCAGGGGTCGATGATTCGCTTCCGTCCAATCATGATGACCACTGCCGCTGCAATCATGGGCACATTGCCGATCGCCATCGGCTTTGGCGCGGACGCTGATGCCCGCCGTCCGCTTGGTCTTTGCGTAGTCGGAGGCCTGCTCTTTGCTCAATTCGTGACGCTCTACCTCACGCCCGTCTTCTATACCTACATGGACGCTATCGTGAAGTCGGACCGTGTCGGCGGCCACGACGCCGTTCCTGAAGTCGCCGGTGCCGGTGCCCGCGAGTCACTGCTTGCGCCTCACGCCAAGCACATCTCCCAGAATTGACATGCGTTTGTAGTTCTCCGCTCTTGCGGGCCGCGTATTGCATTTTCCCACATCAAGTGCTGTTGCTTTTCTGCGACGCGATGAGCATGATGACTTGGTGCGCGGACTGCTCATCCACGATGCCACCGTCATCACCATGGATCCTCAGACGGGAGATCTGCGGCCCGGCAGCATTCTGATAGAAGACGAGCGGATCGCTGCCGTTGGCGCCCGCATCCACGCGCCGGACGCAGAAATCGTCGACGGTCGCTCGTTCATCGTGATCCCGGGCTTGGTGAATGCCCACATGCACACCTGGCAGACGGGACTGCGTGCAATTTCCTCGAATTGGACGCTGCTCGAATACTTTCGCTGGGTTCACGCCGGCCTTGCAACGCGGTTCCTCCCCGAGGACATCCGCATCGCCACGCTGGCTGGCGCTTTGAATCAAATCAACTGCGGCACAACCACTCTGGTCGATTGGTGCCACAACAATCCAACACCCGCGCACACCGACGCAGCAATCGAAGGCCTTCGCGAATCCGGAATTCGCGCCGCCTTCTTTCACGGTTCACCAAAACCCGATCCCAAGCCGGGAGAGCGGCACTATTCCGAGGTTCCGCACCCGCGGAGCGAGGTCGAGCGCCTGCTCCGCGGCCCGTTCTCTTCGCGGGACCAGCTGCTCACGCTCGGCCTCGCAATCCTGGGCCCGCATTTTTCAACCTTGGATGTCGCGGTGCACGATTTTCGGTTGGCCAGCGAATTGGGACTGATCGCTTCGATGCACCAAGGCGGCAGCCCCCCGAAAACTCCGAACGGTTGGGATGTGCTCGAGCAGGAAAATCTCGTCCAGGATTTCGTCAATATCGTCCACGGAAATGACCTCTCCGACGAGAGATTGGCGCGCTTTGTAGATCGCGGCGTCACGTTCTCGGTCGCGCCGGAAGACGAAATGGCTCAGGGCCACGGCCACCCGATCACGGGCCGGCTGCGCAAGCTGGGTGCCGCGCCGTCGCATGGGCGTGGATCTCGAGAGCGTGATTTCTGGGGATATGCTGACCGTCGCGCGAATCGCGCTCGCGCATCAGCGCGCTCTCGATAACGCAGAGCACCGCTCCGCCACCGGCGGCATTCCGCACACTTCCACGATTCCGGTGCGCGAAGCCTTGTCATGGATCACGGTCGAGGGCGCGCGGATGCTGAAGTTGCAGGATCGGATCGGTATGATCACTCCGGGCAAACAAGCCGACCTGGTCCTGATCCGCGCCGACGCGCTGAATCTCTGGCCAGTCCACGACCCCATCGCGACCGTAATCATGCAAGCGAATCTGGCGAACATCGATTCGGTTATGATCGCGGGCGAGTGGCGCAAACGCAACGGCAAGCTGTTGTTTCATGATCTCGATCGTGTGAAGGTCGATCTGTTACGCTCCGGCAGCCGGATACTTGCCGAGCTCGGCTGGCGGCCAGATTTGCAAAAAGCGGAGAGCGGTGAACGAGCCGCCACACGCTGAAAGAAAGCTGAGGGATACCGCGAAATGAAAGTGGGTTTCGTTGGTCTTGGCAACATGGGCTCAGCTATGGCCCGTAATCTGATCAAAGCAGGCCACGCGCTGCTGCTTTACAACAAAACTCGAAGCCGCGCGGAGGAGTTGCGGCCTCTCGGCGCACAGGTTGTCGGCACTCCCGCCGAAGCCGCCTCCGGCGCAGAGGCGCTGATCACCATGCTGGCGGACGACCATGCCGTGGAAGACGTGATCTTCGGGCGCGGCAAAATCATCGAGTCCCTTCCCGCCGGCGCTGTCCACATTTCGATGAGCACCATGAGTGTGGCTATGTCGCATCGTCTGTTGGCGGCACATCGCGAAAAAAAACAGCACTATATTGCCGCGCCCGTTTTCGGCCGCCCGGACGCTGCGGCTGCCGCGAAAATCTTCATTGCTGCTGCCGGTCCTCCGGAACAGATCGAGCGCTGCCGATCCCTGTTTGATGCGATGGGGCAGAAGACATTTGTGGTCGGCGAAGAGGCCCCTGCGGCCAATCTGGTGAAAATCGCCGCCAATTTCTTGATTACCACGGTCATCGAAAGCCTGGCGGAAGCGTTTGCGCTGATCAGAAAATCCGGCGTAGACCCCGCCAAATTTCTGGATGTAGTTACCGGAACGCTTTTTTCCGCGCCAATCTATCGAACCTATGGCGGGATGATCGCCGCTGACAATTTCGAGCCTGTTGGCTTCCGCATGGCTTTGGGGATGAAAGACAATCGATTAGCTCTTGCCGCCGCTGAAGATGTCTCTGTACCGATGCCGATGGCCAGTCTGATTCGCGATCGCATGCTGGCCGCCACGGCTCAAGGGATGGGTGAAGCCGACTGGGCCGCGATTGCGCGGATTTCCTTTCGCGAGGCCGGCCTCTGAACCGTCGGCCGACGCAATTCTCTAATCGACACTCGGTCCGAGTAGAAACCGCTCTAACTCATTGAAAACAAGGAATCGCGGCCGTCTCTACCCGTCACTCTTCTGAGGGCTTTTCTGCGGAAGCTATCTTTCTTTCTTTGCCAATTCACCTTGTAGGAGGCTTTCTACCAAGGGCTTGAGCACGCCCTGCGAAAGCAGTTCGTGAAGCTGCGGTTCGAGTTTCTCGAGGACCTTTTGCACCACCGCGTCCACCGTATCGGAGCTCGCAGCAGACTCCTGCGGGGCGTCCGGGCGGAAACCCGGCGGAGGAACAAGGAACGGAATGTCTGCCAGCGCTTCGCGATTCGGCGGATGGCCAGTTGGGATACGCTCGTCGACATCGATAGCAGCGGAAAGCAACGGTATGGGGGCGCTATCAGGCGCCTGTGCATCCTGCGCCGCTGATTCCTCTATGCGTCGGTTGATCGCCTTCGGGCACGAAAAACGAATGGGCGGGCGGAAGCGCCTCCGCATGCGAACCATATTCCGCGGATCGGTGCGGCTCCTCATCCACCAACAACGGCTCGGGCGTTACGTGGACCGCCGGAGGTTCCACCAGGGCTGGGTCCTTGAACGAAATCTGATTCGTGCTTGCCCGATCATCTTCTTCGGACGGGAAGAATTGCTCCGCGGGGAAGCCTGCGCTTGCAAAAGGCTGGGCTTCAAACTCCTCGCTCACTTTGGGGGCCGGCGGTTCGGGAACGAAAAAATCTTGCGCTGGTTCGGCCGGCTCGGATTCCTCAGCGAAGAATGCCTCGTCGCGAACGGGACGCGCAGCGGAATCCATGCACTCAGCGGATTCGGCCGGCGCGTCAATTGAAGCGGAATTGGCCTCAGTGGCGTTCAGCTGCCCAGGCGCATCAGCCAGGGCGCGCTCTGCCTGCTGCTCGCCCAGCGCAGCCATCCAATCGCCTTGTGGATGTTCTGATGCAGAGGCTGCAACAGCATCCATCCAATGGGTCTCCTGTGCCGGCGGGTCCGGCGTGTGCTCGGCGTGGGGCTCGGAGGCTGCTTCGCCGAACCTGGACCCCGTGAGAGGCTGCTCAAAATTCGCTTCGGCGGTTTCTCGGGGCGGGACGGGCGCCACGGACGGCGCTTCGGGTTCAAAGAAGTCGTCCGCGGAATTCTCGAGTTCGCTCAACGCCTGCGCCCTGAATGGCACGACAACTGGTGGATCCGATTCTCGCGGGGCAACCAGCGTCTGCGGCCACGTCAGGTAGCGATGAAGACGCAACCGCTTCCCAATCGCCGTCGGACGAAAATGCCGGCAAATTCGCCGCCTCGGCGGGAATTTCGAAATCCCTGGCGCCACGCCGCCAGTCGGCTGCGTCATCGAATTCGGCGTTATCATCGGCCGGTTCGGTGGTGAGGGCGATCGGCTGGCTTGGGGCTTGTTTCTTTTCAGCGCTTAGAGCGCGGCCGCTGAACCCGTACGCCAGCGGGGCTTCCTCAGCGCTCGGCTCGGGATAATACGGCAGTGGCTTGGATTCCCTCCTTGCGGGAACCTCAAGTTCGGGCATCGGGTGCGGCTCGGGCGCTTCTTTGGCTTCCTTCGCCTTCGCAAGTTCGGCCGCGGCTCGAGGATTCTTTTCGAGTGCGGACATTACCATAGCGATCAGCGCATCGGGCGGAACAAAGGGCTTCTTGAGAATGCCATCCGCGCCAACGCGCCGGGCTTCTTTTTCGTCAAGCGGGTCAAATGCCCCGACGAGCAAAATCACCGGGATGTGCGAAAAGCGCTCATCCTTCTTAACGAATTCGCAAACCTCATAACCATTGCGAACGGGCATGAAAATATCGGCTAACACCAGGTCTGGGTCGAGATCGGGGATGCGGCGCACCGCCGCTTCTCCGTTGCCCACGGAGACGACCTGGACACCTCTCTCCTGGAAGACCAACGCAACCGTCTTCTGGACGTTGGAATTGTCGTCGGCGATCAGAATCTTGGGCACCGGACTCCCCATGCGCTTGTGCGGATGAACTGCCTGTATCTCACCTATTGCACCATTACAGATCGGGGGCGTCAACGAACTCGGTGGGTGAGAGTGCTACAGTTGTTAGCAGGGGGTAAATACGTGCCTACCAGGGCACAATCTTGTGGAAGCCTTTCTTTTTCTTGCTCGTGGATTCGGACTGGGGGTCGCTTGGCGCAGCGCCGGACTTGGTGCTGGATTTCGAAGTGTCTGCAGGGGTTTGGGGCGCCGCTGCATTTGTGCTCGAACTATCCGCAGGCTGCGGATCGGACGATGTGGCAGACGGCGTAGTCGCCGCTGCATCAGCCGCGGGCTGCGGATCGGCGGCCGAATCGCCGGACGAATTGACTGTCTCGGTTTCAACCGAGTTTGAACCACCGCCGGAATCGCTCGCGCCTGACGCAGCGACCGTCGAACCAACCACGCTGAAACGTAGGACCTGCGGCGCCCTGATTCAAAACATCCGTTGCCGAGATCAGGTCATCCGGCGGATCGAGGTCCGGTTGGCCCGAGTGCGCCGCGACGGAAACGTCGGGGCTGGATTTGATGACCGCGAGTGGCAACTTCAAAATCCGGTTGGGATGGTGCTCCTTCTCATACAACTGTTCCCTGCGCATTCGGGCCACGGCGTTTGGGTCAGCCGCGGGAACAGGCATACCCATTAATTTGAGGCGAGCTTTGGCTTCAGACGCTGAATCCGAAAGAGGATAATCGCGAACGATCCTCTCATAGCACTTGGCGGCCAGATCGGCCCAGTGATTTTTGTCGTCTTCGTTCTTGGAGACTTGCTTCGCGCGCCAGTAGATGTTGCCCAGCATGAAGAGGGCATCATCGCTCTGGCTGTAAAGCGGGTAGCGGTCCGAAACCTCCACCAGGCGCGCGAGCCGAGGCGCGATAGTCCTGCTTCAGGTAGTAAAAGCGAGCTACCCTGAAGTCACCGTCGGCCAAAACTTCCTGGACATTCCGCAAGTACTGCTTTGCCTTCGGAACGAGAGGGTTCTGGGGATATTTCTGCAGGAAGATGCGAAATTCCTGGTCAGCCGCTTCCGCCTGGTCATTGTCACGATCCGCTTTCTCCATCATGCGGTAGTGCGCCATGCCAACCTGCATCTGGGCATAGGCGGCCTCGTCGAGAAACGGGAAGAAAACGATGAAGTTTTTATACTCGTCCACTGCTTGAGTGAGATTCGAGGTGCCGCCTTCCTTATAGAAGGAATCGGCTACGCCGAGCTTCGCTTTGGCCAGGTACTCGCTGTCGGGGTAGGTGTTGATCAGGGTTTGAAAATCCAGGCGAGCTTCGGTGAACTTTTTGTGCTGGACGTCCTGCATTGCCCGCATGTACAGCACCTTGTCGGGTTCGGCGGAATCGGCGGAGGCGGCTTTCTTCTGGGCTGGGGGCTGTCTTTACCTTCGTGATTTTAACTTTCTTGTGCCCCAGCGGCCCGGCCGATACCGAACCGGCGAAGGAGAGAATCACGGCCATCGCCACAAAATGTCTTTTCATCAAGACTGACCCCAATCGCTATTTTAGGCTCTCTGACTAAGAGCCTGCGTTGCTAACTTGCGCATTTGGCGCGCTGCCTCCGCCGGGTCGGGTGTGTGGAAGATCGAAGTTCCCGCAACGAGAGTGTTCGCCCCGGCCTGAGCCAATTCGGCGGCATTTTCCGCGTCCACGCCGCCGTCGACTTCAATCCGGAAGCCGAGATTATAGCGTGCGCGCCACTGGTTAAGCTGCCGAATTTTCTCAAGAGCTCCTGGAATAAATTGTTGCCCTCCGAAACCTGGGTTCACCGACATCACCAGAACGGTATCCACTTTGTCGAGAACTTCCGCGAGCATTGCGATGGGCGTGGCTGGGTTGATGGCCGCGCCGGCTTCAGCGCCAAGCTCGCGGATCATGGCCAGGGCCCGGTCCAAATGGACAGTCGCTTCCTCATGCACCAGCACCCGATTGGCCCCCGCTTTCACGAAATCGTCGATATATTTCTCGGGACGCTCAATCATCAGATGCACGTCCAGAGGAAGTTGGGTTGCCTTGCGGAGCGATGCGACGACCGGAATCCCGATGGAAATATTCGGCACGAAATGCCCATCCATCACGTCCACATGTATCACGTCCGCGCCTCCTTCTTCAACGGCGCGAATTTCGTCGCTCAATTTGGCGAAATTCGAGGCCAAAATGGATGGCGCGATCTCGATTCTCGCGTAGCTCATGCTATCGGGTGAATCTTAGCATAGCGACAAGCGGCTCGTCGCACCATGCAGGACCCGATAGGCCGATCTTCGCGCCCGGACTGGGGCCGCTCTAGGGCACCGGGCAAGGCGCTGCAGTCCCTGGGATTAGCGATTCCTCGCCGGCATCTGTTTCAGAATCTCGCCAAGCTTCTGTATTTCCTGCCCGTAGCCTGCCCAATTGCCTTGGCGGAGGTCTTGCTGAGCCGCTTCGTAATGCTGGTTAGCTTGCCGGATCAAGTTCTCGATCGAGGCAGGGACTCCTGTCGAGGCCGAAGCGGTTGTCGGCGTGGCCCCGGAACTCGCCGCTTCCGCGGTCCCGCTCCTGTTGCCGCTAAAGATGGCGTTCAAGGCGTCCTCCAGTGACGGCTCCATCACCGCTTGGTCGGAATAGGCCACGATCACTCGCTTCAATTCTGGGATTGAAGAGCCTCCCTCGGCGGCGAGGTAGAGCGGCTCAACATAGAGCACTGCATTCTGGACCGGAACCACGAGCAGTGTGCCGCGAATCACCCGCGACCCACCCTGGTCCCAAAGAGTCAGCTGCTGAGAGATTGAAGGACTTTGGTTGACGCGCGATTGAATCTGTTCCGGGCCATAAATCAGTTTTTCTTTAGGAAAAGTGAAAACGAGAACCTTTCCGTAATCGGCGCCGTCGCAACGGGCCGCTATCCAGGCAATCATGTTGTTCTTCCGCGCTGGCGTAAACGGAACCATCAGGATGAATTCTTCGCTCTTCCCCACCTCGGGTAGTCGCATGACGGCGTAATAAGGACTCATCGGTGTGGACGTCCCGTTTACCGATCGCGTGGCCACGCGCCACAAGTCTTCCTTGCTGTAGAAGACGCTTGGGTCCGTCATGTGATACACGGCGTACTTCGAGGCTTGAATAGCAAAAAAATCCTGCGGGTAACGAATGTGCGCACGGAGGTCCGGAGGCATCTCCGAGAGCGGTTGAAAAACATCCGGAAAGATCCGCTGATAGGCCTGGATCAACGGATCGGACGGGTCGCTGACGTAAAGCTTCACGCGCCCGTCGTAGGCACTGATGGTGATCTTGACGGAGTTGCGGATGTAATTGCCCCCGTCTTGGGTCGGTTCGGAGTAGGGATATTGGTCGGAGGTAGTGTACGCGTCTACGATCCACTGCAATGATCCGTCGTTCGCAACAACCAGATAGGGATGGCCGTCGTAGGACAAAAAGGGAGCAAGCGTTTCCACACGCTCCAAAACCCGCCGGTACATCATGATGCGGCTTGTGTGCTGAATATATCCGGAAATCAGAATGTTGATATCGCCGAATCGCAGCGCAAGAATCAGCCGCCGCCAGAGGCCACCTAACGAGATGCCGCCCGAACCTTGATACGCTTTATAGACGTTATCTTCGCCGGACGGGTGGTCAAACTCTTTTGCCCCGGTCCCAACGAGACAGTAATTGTTGGCTACTTGGCCGTAATAAATTTCCGGACGCGTAACCTTGAGCGAAATAGAAGAGACCGGTGGAATATCCTTGATGAAGAGCACAGGCAGGCCATCTGAAGTGGACTCGTTCACCGGCCCGAGGCACAGTCCGTATCCGTGCGTGTAAGTCAGGTGCTGGTTGACCCAGTTGGGGTCCGGCAGGCTTTGCGCCGAGAGCTCTCGGGGCGAAAGCGAAACTTGGCGAAGTTCCGAATCAATGGTGTACCGATCGTAGTAGATATCCGCGAAATCGTAATAAGTGCGAATTTCCTGGAGCTGCTGGAACGTGGTGAGCTGCGGGTCGTGATCCCACAAGCGCAGGTTTCGCATCGTGGCTGCGTTCTGCTCGATCGACGCCGCGGTTAGGTCCTGAATTGCCGGAAAGTCGCGCTCATCAAACCTGTCGAGCCCGTAGGCCTGCCGGGTGAACTTGATGTTGCGCGCGATATACGGCACCTCCTTCTCAAGCTCGCTCGGCGCAACCAGATATCGCTGCACCAGCGCGGGAGCCACGAATCCCCCCAGGATCGCCACTCCGAGTCACACCGCCAACCGCATACCCTGCTGGCCGTATTTCGCCCTTCGGCGCCCCGGCAAAAAAAGCGATCGCGGCGATCACGCAGAGCACTAGCTGAATCCAGAGCACGGGCCAGCCCACGTGAATGTCCGTGTACCCGGCGCCGTACACCAAGCCGGTTGGCGCATACACCAGGTCGTACATACCCAGCCGCGCGCGCCACGCGAACAACAAAAAAAGCAGCCCTCCCAGAACCATCAGGTGCTCGCGGGCATTGCGGCCCATGCCCAAGCCGCGCGGCGAAATCCACACGCCCCCCGCGATGAAATACTGCAGCGCCGCCGTCAGCAGGCTCATCACCAGGATGATCAGCGCAAGATGGTAAAGAAAGAAAAGAAAAGGCAGGCGGAACAGGTAAAAGCTCAGGCTGATCCCGAAGATGGGATCGGTCTGCGTTATGGGCACCGCATGCCTGGCAAGAAGATAGGTCTCCCAGTGCCCCGCCGCCCATTGACCAACGATCCAGGCCACGAGCACAAAACCGAACCAGATCAGGCGCCCAAAAAAGGAAGGAAATTTCTCGATGACGGGAATTTCGATCATTCGTGTGATCGCCCGCCGATATCCCGAGCGCCGCGCCACGCCTTGAGCGGCCCAGAAGTTTAGCCCGGCGATCACCAGAAACCCCACGCCGCAGCAGACACCCAGCCCGACCTGCGTCTCCAGAACCGTGACGAAGATCTCGCGGAAACCGATGTGATTGAACCACAACCGGTCGACCAGCAAGCCAATGCTGACCGAGAAAAGTGGAACAATTATCAGAATGATTACAAGAAGCCCTGCAAGTGCCAGGGCCAGACGATACGGCCGCATATCAATTCTCCGGCGGCCATCTGAACACAGGCCGGGTTACGTGTCAAAAACTCTGGCCACGAAATCCCGAGGTTTCTTTAGCGGGCTTGTACGATTGCGTTTCCGTGCCGGCCGAGGGGCGCGGAAACGCACATGAGCGGTCGGCCTTCAGTTACCTTTTTCTGTTGATGCCGTGCTTATGGAGGTGCCAGCGAGGGGATATTTCAGCTGTTCCCACCGGGTGAGGCCGCCTTGCAGGGCCTTCACCTTATCGTGGTCATAATTTAGCTCCCACATCTCCAGCACCAGCGGAGCGCTATCCTCCTCGTGGGGGCAATTGCAGTAGAAGACGATCAACTTGTTTCCGGGAAGCGCGGAGAGCGTCTCGTCCTGAGCGCGGGGATCGGCCGTGGGATCGTACGCAATGTTGACGGCGCCCTTGATATGCTCGTCGCCGTAACTCTCGGAATCGTCGGTGTCCACAAGCACGACATTCCCCTTTTCCTTGATCAGGCGCTGTACTTCTTCAGCGGTGATGCGCGGTACCTGCGGAAGAGGAATTTTCTCATTTGCGGACGCCGAAGCGTGTTGGTCCGCCTTGACCGCGGACGACGCCTGCGATGAGCTGTTTGGCAAAGCGCGGGTGGAAACTGCCGCCGGCATGAGCATCAAGAATCCCAAGAAGAAGGCCGCGCAGAGTTGAGGCTTCATAATCCACTCCCTTCTGAGGCACGAGCGCGGGGTTTGCGCCCCGCGCTCGCCGCTGGTCAACTTAATTTTAACTCTACGCCCACTCGTCGATCAACACGCCCCGGCGTATGCCAAAATCCGTGACGAACCACATCGTCTGGACTTTTCCGCCGGCCACCACCACGTGAATGGCCTTGGGGTTGGTGAATGGTTTGATAAGAGCGTCATCGGGCAGCTTCCTCCAGCTCGCGTAAGGCTCAAGACCCTGGAGAGCGAACGGAACGGCGGTACTCTGAATTACACCGTTGCCCCAATACGAGCCGGCAGTTTTCTGAATGTTCTGCGAAAACCACTCGCTCAATTGTGCCTTGGTCTTGAACCCGTGCGTGTCTTTCAGTAGCCCCGCCACAGTTGGATCCATCACGATGGTGGCCGCTGAGCCCGATGCGCAAAACGAACTCATGTAGTCGCGCATCAAGTAGTGAGTCGGATAGATGCTCTGGCTGGCTCCCACGCTGGCGATGCTGCTCCAACCCGTTCCCACGGTAAGAACGTTATCCGTGGGCTTGAATCCCATTTGAACGTGTAGAGGATCCCAGCCCTCGGGCAAAGCCTCCTCGTTTTCGCCGTAGCACATGTTGTTGTACTGCATCGTGTTGCCCAGAGTTTCCCAGGCATTCACATTGTTCCGCAGATCGCCCGCCGTCTTGGACATTATTGTGAAGGCACGGCCGACGACGGCGTTCGACTTGTTGTATGGCCCCATCGCATTGGTCCCGCAATTGAACTTCAGCTTGTCGCGGATTGGCCCGCTGATCACCACCATGTTCGCCATCGAACTGGTGGAGTTGCCAAACGGCGCTTGCGTGGCCAGGGCCAAAATCACTGGAAAATGTTCCGGCGATGCACCAGCCATTACGGCGCTGATTGCGACTTTCTCGACGGTGAGTGGCCGCGCGCCGCCCGTGATATTGATCGTTTTGATCACTTCGTCGGGCTTGTGGCTGGTGCCCCTGAGCATCGCGGTCACGCGCTTTTCGGTGGGAAGGATGATCGAATTGAAATCGGTCCATTCCTTATCATCGAAAAGTTGCCGCAGGTTCTCTTCCGAGTCAGGCGGAAGCAATCTCGGCTCGAGAGCTTCCTCCGACGGCGCGCCAGAGATTTTTTCGTCGGCGGTCAGCGGACTGGTGAGCGCACTGACGACAGCGGTCATCAGCGGCTGGCCCGTCAACATGTCCTTGCCAGTCACATAACCTACGTCGACCATGCGGGGTTGTCCGGTGAAGGGGAATGGAACGGCCACGTATCGGATCGGCATGCCAGTCTGATATTTCGCTACGTAGCCGGTTGCGTAATGCACGATGTTTGAGGAGGCGACGCCAATGGCGGGAATCTTGCACTGCATCTGGATTTGTTTTGCCCAGCGGCTCACGGCCGCGCAGCAGCCGTTTCAACCAGCGACGCCGACAATCGCAGCGTCAGCCCCACTAGCGGTGATGTCCTTCAGGATCGAAGGATCGCTGCCAAACATGCCCTCGGCGGTGACTTTTACGATTGTCTTGACGCCGGAATAGTGCTTGTTAAGCCATTCCGTCATCGCTCCATAGAAGTAGTTCGCGGCATCCGGGCCTTCCCAGGAAAGATTGACCATGTAGATTTTCTTGCCTTGAAGGCTATCGAGGGGTGGCACTAGAGGAACGCGGGCCGCCAACTTGCCCGCTATCGCGGGGTTCATCACCGTGATCATGCCTTCCTCGTGGCCCCCGCCATTCGCCGATGGAACCCGCGCCCGGGTCGTCTCAGCGCTAGCGGGAAAACCGGTAAGAAAGGCGGGGCTAATTCCCAAGTACGTCAACATCTTTCGCCTATCCATGATTCTTTACCTCCTCAAATTTTAGTGTGCAGCAACCTCCCCGAGAGGGATGAAGTTCAAATCAGCGACATCATACGTCGCCAGAGATCAGCAGACCACTGAATATTTTATCGCTAAATGGGGTAGCCTTTTTGCGCAAGTCGATCGCCGCCACTCCTCGCGTACCATTTACCCCTACGACTCCCGTTGCACTCGTAGAAGGTGGTTGGGCCGTGCAGCAATAGATGTACCGAGGGCGACACGCCAGCGTAAGAAAGCCGAGGCTATTGCGATTGCGCGATTTGCAATTCGATTTTCGTGCTCAAGTCCACGCGCTCGCCCCGCGCCGGCGACTGGCCGACCACCGTGCCGGCAGGCAACTGAGCCACCACGACAGGCGCAAGTTTGGAAACTCTTAACCCGGACGCATTCAATTTCGATTCGGCCTCAACAAACGGAAGCCCCGCGAGTTCCGGCATCACGAACGCAGGCGGCCGCGGCCCAAGCGAGACGAGCAGATCCTCATGAGGACTGGTGACGTCCGTGGTACCGGGGGCCGGATCCTGCTGAACCACCAAATCTTCCTCGCCACCCGGAAGATAAATGCTGGACGCTTCGCCGAGCTGCATTCCGGCGCGAAGCAGCTCCACCTGTGCCGCGCGCAGACTTTCGTCCCGGAGATCCGGAATCGTAACCTTTTGCGGCCCCAAACTGAGCACCACATGCGCATCCTGTCCGGCTTTCACGCTCATGTTTGGCGGCGGACTCTGCCGAACCACGGCGTCAACCGGAAGATTGCTGTATATCCGGTCCTCGATTTTCAAACTCAGCCGTCGTCCACGGAGAATTTGCCTGGCCTGGCTGGCTGATTTACCCACGAGATCGGGCACGGCCACTTCCCTGCCCTGAATCTCGAATCGCATGGCCGTGAGCGCGCTGAGGAATCCCACGGACGAGAGCACGAACACCAGCAGGGCCATCCGTAAAATCCATTGCAAACGGTCCCGGAAATTCACGCGTCCACGCCTCCGCCAATGAGCCTAGCATGACTGGGCGCGGACGCACGATCCGTGAATGAAGAACGGCGGCGAAAAAACCATCGGTGTGATGCAGCGACGGTGACGTCCGAAAATATCCGTCGTTGCCAAATAGCGTGTTCGGATCAACTCCGGTCACGAGATGCGGCGTGAGTGCCTGCGTCGCTTCGGCTCGCGGAATCCGCTGTATCGAGGGCATGTCCCGCAGTATTTCCTCCACCACCTCTTCGTTTTCCTCGGGTTCCATGGAGCACGTCGAATAAACCAGCCTTCCGCCGGGAGCGAGTTGCAACAACGCCATACGAAGCATCTTCACTTGATGTCCGTGGGATTCCGCGAGTTGATCTAATTCCAGCCGCCAGCGAATTTCCGGATGCCGCGCAAGCGTACCTGTGCCCGAGCACGGGGCGTCGAGAAGAATGCGGTCGAATTTTTCGTGGAAAGGGAGGGGTTCTTCGGCGTCGAGCTCGACCAGATGCGCTTTGCCGGCTGCGAGCCGGTCCAGTTGCACGCGCATGGCGGCCAGCCTGTGCGAATAGCGGTCCGCGGCGATTACGGCGCCCGTGCTTCCGGCGGCGCGTATCAGTGCGGCAGTCTTTCCGCCCGGCGCGGCGCACAGATCAAGCACGCGATTCCCCGCTTGAACCGCAAGCAGCAGCGGCACCGCCTGAGAAGCTTCGTCTTGAATCGAAATCTGGCCCGCCCGAAACGCCTCTGTTCGGGCCGGGCTTCCCCCGCTTACCGAGAATGCACTTCTGAGGAGCACGCCGAGCTGTGTTCGCAAGCCGGCCTTCGCGAGGGAACCGAGCGCTTCCTCGCGCCGGCTGAAATCCTGCACGACGCAGCTTAGCCGTGGAGTCTCATTGTTCGCGCGAAGCAGTGTGGCTGTTTGCTCCTCGCCGAGCCGCAGAAGCCACCGTTCGACCAGCCAGGTGGGATGCGAATGCAAAATCCCGAGCCGCTCGGAGAGCGGAAAATCCGCCATCAGAAATGATTCTGCGGGAGACTGCGCTTCACTCTCCGCTTTGCGTAACACCGCATTCACCAGCGCGGCGGCCGAACTTTTTCGGGCGCTCTTTACGAGTTCGACGGATTCGTTGACCGCTGCGCGCGCCGGAACCTTGTCCAGAAAGCGCAGCTGATACAGACCCATTCGCAGCGCGAGTATTACGGGCAAATCGAGGCGGGTGATGGGTTTCTTGAGATGCCGTTCGAGCAGAAAATCGAGCAGCCTTCGCCAGCGCAGAACGCCCAAAGTAATTCCAGTGGCGAGCGCCGCGTCGGCCGGCTTTACGTGCGCGGCCAGCGTCGCATGCAAAAGATCGCTTGCGTACGCGCCCTCCGCTTCCACGCGCCGCAGTACTTCGTACGCGATTTTTCTAGCGGGGCTGATGGCCATCTGCGGAGGTTTCGTTTACACCGGGAAAGTTAAAGACCAAAGCGCTCGCCTGGGGCGAGTCGAGCCCCATTCACGAATTCCTGCGCTGTCACGCGCTTCCGTCCTTCAAGTTGCACGAATTCGAGCCTGAGCAAATCGCGCTCGCCGCAGGAAACGAAGGCTCCAGACGGTTCGATTCGAATCGTTCCGGGCGGGTGGGGTTCGCCACCGGAATTTTCTAACGAAACGAGCTTGCCCCAAACGTGACAACTCTTCCTACGAAAGAGCGTGAAAGCGCCCGGCCACGGATCGAGCCCGCGAATTCGATTGTAGATCGCGCGCGCCGGTAGCGACCAGTCTATGCGCCCATCATCCTTTTTCAGCGGCGGCGCAAAACTAGCCTGCGAATTGTCCTGCAGCGCTGGAATGATTTCTCCGTGATCCAACATGCCAAGCGTTTCGACGATAAGCAGCGCTCCCGTCGCACTCAGACGCGTCGCAAGCTCCGGAGCCGTCTCATCCGGCCCGATATCGACTTCGCGTCGCAACAACATCGGCCCTGTATCGAGACCCGCGTCGATCTGCATCGTGGTTACGCCAGTGCGCGTCTCGCCATTGATAATCGCCCAATTGATGGGAGCGGCGCCGCGATATTTCGGCAGCAGCGACGCGTGCACATTGATCCAGCCAAGCCGGGGGATCGCAATCAAGCGTGGCGAAATAATCTGCCCGTAGGCAATGATGACGACCACGTCCGGTGCGATGCCGCGAAAATATTCGTAAGCCTCGTCCGAGCGAATCTTTTCCGGTTGATAAACGGGGATTCCAGCTTCAACAGCCGCTGTCTTCACCGCCGAAATTGCGATTTGCCGGCCGCGCCCGCGCGGGCGATCCGGCTGAGTGACAGCCCCGACGATTTCGAATTCGGGCTGCGCGATCAGCCGATGCAGCGACGGCACCGCAAACGCCGGCGTGCCGCAAAATACGATTCGCAGCGGCACGGCCGCCTACCACTCTCCGGCTTTTTTCAGCTTGCGGATTTTGCGCTTGATCATGTCCCGTTTCAGCATGCTGAGGTGCGTGATGAAGAGTACTCCGTTGAGGTGGTCGATCTCGTGGCAAAATGCGCGCGCCAGCAGCCCTTCGCCGCGCATTTCAAATTCCTTTCCAGTTGCGTCTTGCGCGCGGATGGTCACGTACAACGGCCGCGGCACATATCCGCGAAATCCTGGCACCGAGAGGCAGCCTTCCTCCTCGCGCTGTTCGCCTTCGGCATGAACGATTTCGGGATTCGCGCAGACGATCTTCGCTTCCGGATTTTTTCCGTTGCTGACGTCAATCACGTTGAGCCGCTTGCTGATTCCGATTTGCGGCGCGGCCAATCCCACGCCGTTTGCCGCATACATGGACTCGAACATATCCGCGACGAGAGTTTGAAGTTCCTCATCGAAATTTTCCACCGCCTTCGCGGGTGCTTCGAGAATCGGGTCGCCATATTTCACAATGGGATGAATCATCGTGCCTTTTCCGTTCCCCTCTAAAATCTAAAAGCTGTCCAATTGCCGCTGATAGCCGTCGAAATTCCGGCGCATTTCTTCGATTGAGTCTCCGCCGAATTTTTCGATCAGCGCAGCCGCCAGCGTCAGCGCCACCATCGCTTCGCCCGCCACGCCGCCCGCGGGCACCACGCAAACGTCGGAGCGCTCGTAAGCCGCCTTCACCGCTTCCTTTGTGTTCATATCCGCGGTCAGAAGCGCGCGGCGCAATGTCGAAATCGGCTTCAGATACCCGCGCACCACCACATCCTGCCCGTTGGTAATTCCGCCTTCCAGGCCGCCCGCACGATTCGACGTGCGATTAAAACGCTTCCGCCCCGCGTCGTACGCAATCTCGTCCTGCACTTCGGAGCCGTAGCTTCCCGCATTCGTGACACCCGTGCCGATCTCGACCGCCTTCACCGCTTGAATGGACATTACCGCGCGCGCAAGTTGGCCATCGAGTTTTTCGTCCCATTGGGCATGGCTTCCCAGCCCCGGCGGAGCGCCTCGCGCCACCACTTCAAAGATTCCTCCCACAGAATCGCCGGCGCGCAGCACATGGTCCACCTCAGCCTTCATTTTCGCTTCCACATCGCCATCGACGCAGCGCAGCGGCGATTCGAGATTCTCGCAGACCGCAACGATTTCCTCCCACGAGACCGCTCGTTCCAGTCGCGCATGGCCCACCGCGACCGTGTGACTCAAAACCGTGATGCCAAACTCGCGCAGCAGCAGCTTGGCCAACGATCCCGCAGCCACTCTCGCGGCCGTTTCGCGCGCTGACGCGCGTTCGAGCACATACCGCGCATCGTGAAAATTGAATTTTTGCGCACCTGCTAAATCCGCGTGACCGGGCCGTGGAGCGGTGAGCCGCCGCTGCAGATCGTCGGCGCCATCGCTATCTTCCACGGGCAATGCCTTTTCCCAATTTTTCCAATCGCGATTTTCGATGCGCAAAGCGATGGGCGCGCCGATCGTCTTGCCGTGCCGGACCCCGGCGAGAATGTCCGCTTGATCTTTTTCGATTCGTTGCCGGCCTCCGCGTCCGAATCCCAGTTGCCGCCGGTGCAGCTCCCGACCAATGAAATCAAGGTCCACAGGGACGCCCGCAGGCAAACCCGAAATCCAGGCCACCAGCGCCTGCCCGTGAGACTCCCCGGCAGTTACGAATCGCAACATTTTCTATCGCTTGCCTTTCGAGACAGACGAAGGATTCTACCGGACGCTCACCTAGGCGTAAAGGCCGCGCCCAGCTCAGCGGCGGCGTGATCGCAACCGGTGGACGCAATGCCGGATGTTTGCTTGACGGCATGTGCGGCGGACGTTAGGCTTTCCTAGATTCGGCTGCACCCGAGGGCCGCCTCGCACACGATGCCCCAAACAGGCGAAACGCTTTCCCCCTGGCGGTGATAGGAGATGCGGTCAAGCGCCAGCTTTTTTCCTTACAGGACTATTCCCTGCTGGCGATGAGCTCCGTAGCGAACATCTTCACTCCTCCCTACTACTGGTCGGACGTTCTCGAGCAGATGGATTTCATCGGCATTGGTTCGCTTCCCATCGTGCTTATCATCGGTTTTTTCATAGGAGCCGTATTGTTGCTGCAAACTGCAGCGCAATTTGAGCGCTTCGGCGGAACAGCTCTCACAGGCGACGCCGTGTCTCTCGCCCTGGTGAGAGAACTCGGGCCAACGATCACGGCGATCGTTGTCGCGGGTCGCAATGCATCGGGAATAGCGTCCGAACTCGGCTCCATGATCGTTACCGAGCAAGTGGACGCGATGCGCGCGCTGGGTACGGACCCGATCCGCAAGTTAGTGACGCCCCGCGTTGTTGCAACCACACTCGTTCTGCCGCTCCTGGTAGCTGTTGCAGATTTTGTCGGACTCATTGGCGGATTCGCAGTGGCGCATTTCACCCTTCGGCTCGGCGCGGTGCAGTTCTGGACGCGAGCCATTAACGCGCTGGATCCCGGAGACATCGTTCAGGGCATGGTAAAACCGGTAATATTCGGCTTCGTCATCGCGACCATCGGTTGTTACGAGGGATTGCGCGTAAAGGGCGGGACGCAAGGCGTGGGGCGCGCAACGACCTCGGCCGTCGTGGTCTCATCCGTCACCGTCATCGTGCTGGATGCATTCCTTTCGCGCATCTTGCTGTACGCATTCCACCCCTAACTCCGCGTTTCGCAACGCTCCGGTTCCTTGGCGTAGAAAACCGGCGTGTGGCGTGTTCCTCTTTCCATCTATAATTGCGTATGCAGCTCCCACCACGCCCGGCGCCGGTAACCGACGTGAATACGATGGTGCCGGGTGAACCGCTTATCGCCTTCGAGGATGTCCACATTGGGTTCGATGAACACGAAGTGCTCAACGGCATCTCGTTCGAAGTTTGGCCAGGGGAAACAAAAATTCTGCTTGGCGAAAGCGGCGCCGGAAAAACACTACTCATGAAACTGGCCGCCGGCCTGCTCGACGCGGATGCCGGCCGCATCTGGGTGATGGGCCACGATATCGGTGGCATGTCCGAAGAGGAATTGCTCGACTTCCGGCGGCATTTGGGCTTCGTCTTCCAGGAAGGCGCTCTGTTCGACTCCATGACGGTAGCTGAGAATGTGGCATTTCGGCTGCGCGAAGAAAACGTCGCGGAGGCGGAAATCGATGGACACGTCCGCGAGGCCCTGCGGTTCGTCGAAATGGAGGATACGCTTGAAAAATATCCGGCGGAGCTTTCCGGTGGAATGCGGCGGCGCGTTTCGATTGCACGCGCCCTCGTGGATCGTCCTCCGCTTGTCTTCTACGATTCTCCCACAGCCGGCCTAGACCCGGTCACTTCGCAAACCATCATCACTCTGATCCTGCGCGGCCGCGATCTCCAGGGCGTCACGTCGTTGCTGGCAACGCACCGGGTGCAGGACGCGTTCGGCCTCTCTCACTTCTCTTTTGACCGTGCCAGCAGCCGCGTGATTCGCTCCGATGGCCATGGCAAAGAGGCCGGTGGCACGGAAGGCCAACATAAAGGTGGCCCGGTTACCAACATTCTTGTTCTGCGAGGCGGCAAGATCTACTTTGAAGGTCCGGCCGAGGAATTGCTTCACTCATCCGACGATTACCTGAAGATGTTTATGGCTTCCGCTGAATAGCACGCACCGCCGAGGAGGGATGGCAATGGCGCAACGCAAGCAACTGACGTGGACTGAACTTCGAGTAGGCGTATTCGTGTTGGTAGGGCTGCTGATCCTGGTTGTCGCAATTTTCTACGTGACAGGCGGCGGGTTTCTGGGGCCGAAATATCGCTTGGTCACCTATCTGCCTGAAGTGGACGAACTGTCAGCCGGAGCGCCCGTCACTCTCGACGGAATCGAAGTCGGTAACGTCGAATCTATCCGGCTGACTCCGCACCCTACAGATCACCAGCACAACATCACGCTCGTGCTGCGCGTCGACAAGAAATTCCAGGATCAGATACGCACCGATTCGACGGCTTCGTTGGTCACCCAGGGCCTGTTTGGGAACCGTTACGTGAGTGTGACCCGCGGCTTGACCGGATCCGTGCTGCCCCCGAAGGGCGTGATTCCGGGATCGGAGCAGGCGGACATGAAACAGATCGTCCAACGCGGTTCGGATGTCGTTGAGAATCTAGGCACTCTTTCCGACCAACTCAATCAAATTATCACCAAAGTAAATCAGGGTCAGGGAACCATCGGCAAGTTCCTCAATGATCCCCGTCTCTACAATCATCTCGACGACACAATTGTTCATGTAAATGCGATCACCACTTCGATTCAGCAGGGCCAAGGCAGCCTCGGCAAATTCGTCGCCTCCGATGAACTCTATAACAAAGCGAATTCGGTGGTTGGCAAGCTCGATGATGTCATGGGCGCGGTGCGCGATCAGAAAGGCACGGTCGGCAAGCTGGTCTACGATCCCACCGCCTACAACGAGATCGAGGGCGCGGCGCAGAAAAGTAACGCGCTCCTCGGCGACGTACGGGCGGGCAAAGGCTCGCTGGGCAAGCTCGCCACGGACGACACTCTTTTCAATAATTTACGCGACGCTTCCGCCAATGTCCGCGACGCTTCTGCCAAGCTGAACTCCAGCCAGGGCACGCTCGGCAAATTCTTCACCGATCCGGCATTCTACGACAATGTGACGGGGCTCAGCGGCGACATGCGGCTGCTGATCGCCGATTTCCGCAAAAATCCGAAGAAGTTTTTGCACATCAAGCTGGGGGTGTTTTAGCGTTCGGCTCGGGAATACGCGGCTCTTCCCGAGCGCCGGGACGAGGCAGGATTGCTGCGCGTGACTGGCTAGCACTTACTGCGACACGCGTCATCAATCCTCGCCCCGAGAGGCGCGCCCCGGCCGCGTCGTTCGAGAACTGGAAAACAATGTGGATGCCAGGCTGCCGCTAGTTCTTTGTTGAAAGATTAGCTGCAAGGAAACGGCTACTTCGCGGGACCGGAGCTTCGGCGACAATCCCGGCGCAGCGTCACAGCCGCTCGCCCTGGCAACGAATTGTGTTTTTCGCTTTTGTCCATGCCGAAATATTCTCCAGCACTGTTGATTTTAGTCGAGCCTTGCGTATCGAACAAACGGTAACCTCTGAAGTGCGGAAATTCGGGGTCGAACGGCTTCCGCGCGCCGCCGGAATGCGATCACCAGCGCTTTGAGATGTCCACGAGGATGGTCTGAGCTACTCCTTTTCCACGGGCGAAAACTGGAGGGCCAATTCACGGACCCGGCGCAGGTCGAGCTTGCCGGTGCCCAGATGCGGAAACTCCTCCACGGCGAAAAATTGATTCGGGCGCGGTGTCCACAGGTTCGGCAACCCGGACTGCGGCAAGTTTTCCAGCACTGATTTTAATTCCTGGGGCTTGAGCGTATGCAACACCACCAACCGCTCTCCTTTTTTTCCGTCGGGCACGGCTGCGACCACGAATTTCTGCTCCGTGGCGCCCGCCACTTCGTGCAGCTGCTCTTCGACCTTGATATGCGGCACCATCTCGCCGCCGATCTTGCTAAACCGACTGAGCCGATCCGTGATTGTTAGAAAACCGTCTTCGTCTTCCATGGCGATGTCTCCGGTGACGTACCAACCATCTTGCAGTACCTCGGCCGTCTTTTCCGGCTTGCCTAAATAGCCCTGCATCACGTTGGGCCCGCGCACTAGCAATAGCCCCGCCGCGCCCGCCGGAAGCGCTTCGCGCGTTTCGGGGTCCACGATGCGGACGCTGATGCCCGGCAACGGATGCCCGATGTGACCCCGTTTGCCGCCTACCTGGCGAAATCCGGGCGCCCGAAAATCGCGTGTATTCACGGCAACCACCGGAGAACATTCCGTTGCGCCGTACCCTTCGAGCGGCCTCAGTCCAAAGCGGTCTTCGAACGCCAGCGCCAGCCGCTCAGGAAGCTTTTCCGCGCCGACTACAACAAACTGCAAGCTCCCGAAATCCTCGGGCGAGCAACGGCGTGTGTAGGCTTGAAGAAAAGTCGGCGTAGCTAGCAAAAAAGTGACGCGGTAGTCGCGAACAAGCTCGCTGATGGCTGTGAGATCGAGCGGGCTGGGATGGTACGCAACGCCGACACCCAGCACAGCCGGCAGCCACAGCGTGATCGTGAATCCGAAAGAGTGAAAAAACGGCAGCACACCCAGCAGACAGTCTTTGCTGTCAAACATGAAGACCTGGCCGCTTTGCTCGATGTTGGACGCCACGTTGTAATGAGTCAGCATCACGCCCTTTGGCTCACCCGTGCTGCCGCTGGAAAAAATAATAGTCGCAAGGTCGTTTTGAGTTTTGTTTTTTCTTCCGCTGACGGTGCGCTCGAGCATTCCGCCCGGCAAAGACCAGAGAAGCAACGCCGCCAACCGCTCGCCAAATCCCGGACGCGCCGCCGCTTCCTCGAGGAAAATTGTCTTCCCCGGAACCTTCAGCGGAATCCTATCCAGCAGCGGCTTCGTCGTGATCACGGTTTCGAGCTCGCATTGCGCCGCACTGGAAGCCAGCGATTCGTCCGAAACCGTGTAATTCAAATTCACCGGTATTTTTCCCGCCAGCACGGCGGCGAAATTGACGAGCGCGCCGGGCACCGACGGCGGCAGCAAAATTCCTACCATCTCCTGCCCCTTCCAGACGCTTTGCAGCCTCCGCGCAAGGAAAATCGCGCTGAGCAACGCCTCTCCCCATTTCATTCGCGGGCGCCGCTTGTCTCCCATCGCAAAACGGAACGGATGCCGGTGCGCCGTGTGAATCAGCGACTGGTGCAGGGTGCGCGTGCGGCCTTTTCGGTGGCAATAAGCTTCGGTCTGCAACTCCTGCACTGCGCGGCGCACTTCGAAGGGCGTCGAAGTGGCCGGCATCGGCTTGCCGAAACTCACGGTGACCGGATAGGGAATAGATCGTGGCAGTTTCCACATGAAACGCCCGCGCTCGAAGCTGAAGATGCTTCCCCAAACGCCGTCGAGGCTCACCGGGATGATCGGCGCATCGACTCCCTTCATGATGCGCTCCATCCCGCGTCGAAATGGCAGCAGTTGCCCGATGCGCGTAATCTGCCCTTCGGCAAAAATGCAAACCACTTCACCGTTCTTGATTGCGCTAGTGGCTTCGCGCAAGGACTGAAGCATTTCGCGCGGTCGCAGTTCCGAGGAAATTGGAATCGCGCGAATCATCTTTGCAAACGGTTTTACGTAAGGCAGGTCGTAAATGCCCTTGAACATCAGAAAGCGGATGGAGCGATCTGTTGAAGCAATCAGCAAGCACGCATCCACGAACGACATGTGATTCGAAACAAAAAGCGCGCCCCCTCTTTCGGGAATGTTTTCGCGCCCTTCCACGCGGATGCGATAGATCGAATGCGTTGCCGCCCAAAGTAGAAAGCGCAGCAGCGAATCCGGCAGCAAGTAGATGGAATAAGCAGTTGTGACTAGTGTGAGAATTGCGCCGTCGAGAAAAATTCCTGCCGGCGTTTGGTGAAAAATATCCGTGAACACATAGTAGGCGCCGGACGCGATCGCGATGCCAATGAACGAAACGAGATTCGCTGCGGCAATCACGCCGCCCTTCTCCTCGGGCTTTGGCCGGTGCTGGATGAGCGCGCCAAGCGGTACCGCAAACAGCCCGCCGAAGAAACCCAGGAATCCCAGGTCAAAAATTCGAAGGCGAGCCCACGCTATGCCTATCGATATGATCTTTCCGGCAAACGCCACCGGAATTCGAGGAATCAGACCTTGCAGCAAGTTCGCCAGGGATTCCGCCGGCGCTCGAAAGTACAGTAGCGCGCCGAATATCGTCATTCCTACGGCGCCGAGCGGAATCAGGCCATACTCAATTTTTCCGCCCGAGAGATATCCCGCCGCAATGCTGCCGAGGCCAATTCCGATGGCCACTGCCGCTTGCAAATAGGTGATGTGGGCATCATCGACGCGCAGCACATCGTGCCCGTAAATGATGATGGTGAGCTGCAAAAGCGCCGCAAGAAAAAAGAGGTACGTGTTGCCGAGAACCGCCCAGCCGAGCACGCGATCCGCCACAATCGTCTTCATCTGAGTCGCGAATTCGCCGATTTGGTTCCAGCGAAATTTCTTACTGGGATCGGCCGCCGGAATTTTCGAGATTCCTAGACTCGCGATTAATCCGAAGAATGTACAACCCAACAGCAGAAAGCCGGCAATCGCCTCGCGACCTTGATATCGTTCGGCGAGCTCGCCGGCAGCGATGGTGCCGCCGATGCCAGCAAGAAACGTCCCGAATTCGATGATGCCGTTGCCCCAGGAAAGCCGTTGCTCAGGTAGCAACTCAGGCAGCAATCCGTATTTCGACGGGCCGAATAGCGCGCCCTCCGTGCTGATCAAAAACACACCCGCGAATTCCATCGGTAAATTCCGCGCAGCCAGGCTCGCGATGAAAAACGCCATGACTCCAAGTTCGAACAACTTTGTGCCGATGGTCACGCTGCGCTTGCTGTAGCGGTCCGCGAAGTAACCACCGACCATCGAGAAAAGGATGAAAGGAGCCGCGAAAAGCACTCCGACGATCGGTACCAAACGGTCGCGCTGCGCATGCGGCAGATTCATCGCGACGACGATGTAGGTGACGAGAAATTTCAGCCCGTTGTCATTGAAGCCCGTTTGAAATTGCGTGAGGATGAGGCTCCAGAAGCCGCGCTCCCAATGAGCAGGCGGCTCCGAGTGAGAGTTAGCCGGGTTTGCCGTGCTTTCGGTCATGAGCGGTTTGGCCTGTGGCGAAACCTGGACACCTAGAAAAGTGTCGAGTAGCCCGTGTCTCCTTCCTTTCTTTTCAATAAGCTATCTCATGTTCTACTCGACCCTTGTGTCGATTAGAGGTGCCGTCTTTGTTTTCGCAACTGCGGAACCCGCCTGCCGCTCCTTTCCAGGTGCGCGCTCCTCAAACGAACCGCGAGCGTATCTTAGCCGGTGCGGGAAACCGTGCAAGGAATTACTCCTGTGGACTTCGCTTTAAGCGAGATGAATTAGGCGATAACGCGCAGAGATGTTTTCGAAGCTGCAACCGCCGCAGGAGCGGCGGAAATGGCCGACGCAGGCAGGGGCGTCTCGCGCTTGTGGTATTTCGTGGCGACATAATCGTTGACGAGCGCTTGAAACGCAGCCGACAACTCGTCATACGTGCCTTCGAGCGTAGTGAATTTCTGGCCATCGATGTAGACAGGACAGCGCGGCGCCTCGCCCGTGCCCGGCAAGCTGATGCCGATGTTCGAGGCCTTCGACTCGCCAGGGCCATTCACAATGCAGCCCATTACGGCAAGTTTCAGTTCTTCGACGCCTTCGTACTCACGCTTCCAGTCGGGCATTTTGTCGCGAATGTAACCCTGGATGCTTTCAGCAAGTTCCTGGAATGTGGAACTGGTGGTGCGCCCACAACCGGGACACGCGGTGACGCTCGGCGCGAAGGAGCGCAGGCCCAGCGATTGCAGCAACTCGCAAGCCGCGTAGACCTCATCGCGCCGATCGCCGCCGGGACGCGGCGTAAGCGACACGCGAATCGTGTCGCCAATTCCCTCCTCTAACAGAATGCCCATGGACGCTGCAGACCAAACCAGTCCTTTGGCGCCCATTCCGGCTTCGGTGAGGCCCAGATGAAGCGGTTGATCGGTTTTCGCCGAAAGGTCCCTGTAAATCGCGATGAGATCCCCAGGCCGCGAAACTTTGCACGAAATGATGATTTGATCTTTTTGCAGACCGGATTCGATCGCCAGCTCGGTGGATTCGATCGCGGAAAGCACCATGCATTCGTTGATGATGTCCTCGGACGTCTTGCCGAGATCGCGGTCCGTATTCTCTTGCATTTTGCGCATCACGAGTTCTTGATTGAGCGAGCCGCCATTCACGCCAATGCGCACCGGCTTGCCATTGTCCCGCGCCACTTTGCAGATGGTGGCGAACTGCTCGTCGCGTCGCTGCCCGTGGCCGACGTTACCGGGATTGATTCGATATTTATCGAGATCGCGGGCACAATCGGGATATTTCGTCAGCAGGACGTGCCCGTTGTAATGGAAATCGCCGATCACCGGAACGTTGCAGCCGGCATCGCGCAGCCGCTTCTTGATCTCCGGAACGGATGCCGCCGCTTCCGGCACGTTCACGGTGACGCGAACGAGTTCCGAACCCGCCTCGGCGAGTTCCAAGCACTGTTGCGCGGTGGCAGCAACATTGGCGGTATCGGTGTTGGTCATCGACTGGATAACCACAGGTGCACCTCCGCCCACCTGGACGTTGCCCACCTGCACTCCGATCGTTTGGCGCCGTTGGCGCGACATTTCGTCTATTGTAGCGAATTCACCGATACCGATGCTAGCGTACCCGCGCGCGGCTGGCCACATGGCGGCGGAGCTTCCCTTTCGGGGATAGTCAAAATACCGCTTGAATGTTAGGCGTTGGTGCGGTGACTGGCGCCCGCGGATTTGCCATTGCGCGGTGGCGGCGGAATCACGATGGACATCTTGCGAATCATGGCCAGAACGAGCCGCTTGTCGTCATTCGATAAGCTGGTTGAATATTTCTTGATTTCCGCGAGGAAACGAATCTCCTCATCGGAAAGTTCGCCGAGAACCTTGCGGGTTTCGCGGTCTTGCGGAGTGTCGGTGCCGGGGAAAAAGTCGGCCAAACTGATTTCCATGGCCTCAGCAATCTTCGCGAGCGTCTCAAGCGATGGAACTGTGTGTCCGTTTTCCACGCGCGAAAGGTAACAGCGCAGCAGGCCGGTCCGGCGCTCGATATCACCCTGCGAAAGGCCGCGGTCATTGCGGTAGGACCGAATGACCTCGCCGATATTCACCTTGGGTTTTTCCTTGGGCATCGTATCACTTCCTATACGGGGGAGTATCTTACATGCAACTAGGACATCCTACGGGCGGGGCGCAGACCGCGCAAGCGCAACATCGTTGCCGGTTGCTTGAGAGGAAACAGTGAGAAACCGCATCCGGGCTGCTTGTCCGCATTCCCCGGCATGTGGCCGAAACGCTGAGCCGATTGAGTTTGCGGGCGGACACTAAAGTACAACCTGCGAAGCCTTCTGCGCCGACTGCGAAAGGTTGAACTTGCCGGCGCGTTTATCGGCGTAAAGGGCCTGGTCCGCGCGCTTTAGCAATTCTTCGGAAGTCTCTCCAGGTTTGTAGTCAGTCCACCCACGCGAGAATCGAATCGGAATTCGAGTACCCTCATATTCGACCTCAAGGCCTTCAATGCGCCCCATAACGTGCCTAACCTCTTCCGCGCGGCACTCGGGCAACAGGGCCATGAACTCGTCTCCGCCCAACCGCACAGCCAGGTCGGACCCGCGAATGGCCTTTTGAAGGCGCTCGGAAAAAGTCTTCAAGACCAAGTCGCCGGCGGCATGGCCAAGCTTGTCGTTGGTCTGTTTCAGCCCATCAAGATCGATCAAAAGGACAGTGAGCGGGCGTTGATGGCGCACTGCGCGGCTGATTTCCTCAGCGAGGCGTTGTTCGCCGGAGCGGCGATTATAAAGGCCGGTAAGTTGATCGAGTGCGGCGAGTTTGTAGACCTCGTCGGTCAGGGTTTGCACCTTTGCCAGGGACTCGATCTGGTTAGCCAATTGGTTACGCATGCGAATGATCATAGTTTGTTGATATACGAGATAAACGCTGAAGATCAACACCAGTCCGACGAGCGAGCGCACGGCCTGATTCAGATAAAAAGAGTACACGCCTTGGTCATGATTCAACATACGCGAAAAGGAAAAGGAGGCAACGGCAATGCTGAGAAGAATCAGTACGAGTACCGTAGACGACCACATCCACCACTGGCGGCGGTCCAATTTCCGTAAATGTTCGCGGACCGTTTCCGGGCGCACGCTTGCGCCATTGGAGGAAGGTTGATTTTCACTCATTTTTGTGAGCCGCGCCCTCGGCTAATACCTTAAGTACCGCAATCCGCCCTGAAACTCCATAGGCATATCCCGCAGAGTTTCCAATCTCGTTAGCTCCTCACTAGTGACCGCTGGCGCTAACGTATCCAGGCGCTCCGGGGAACTTGGTCCAAGGGGTGTGCGCCGATGTAACGCCCGCGGCATTGGCAATAGCGTGAATGCGGGCATTGCTCGGCTATCCAAGAAGGTATCCTCTCAACGGCGCGCAAATTGGCCGGAAGGATACGCTTCGGTCGATTCGGGTCATTCCAACGCCAGAGGAGAAACATACATGAAGAAGAGCAATTGCGTTTGGTTGGCAGCCGTGGCATTTGTTGCGCTTGCGCTTTCGGCGACCGCATCACCGTGACTCAAGTGACGGGTGCGTGTCTGAAGTAAACCCAATCGTCCCAGACTTGTACTGGGATGGACCCGGCCCGACCCGAAACTGATCGCACGTCCAGTTGGGATGGTCCCGTGCCCGTTCCAAAACTGATCGCACGTTCATGGGATGGCCCTGTGCCCGACCCAAAACTGATCGCAGCGTCCAGTTGGGATGGACCCGGCCTGTCCAAAGCTGATCGCACTTCCACTGGGACGGTCCCGTGCCCGATCCAAAGCTGACTGCAGGTCAGTTGGGATGGCCCGTGCCTGATCCAAAACTGACTCGCAACGTCCGACTGGGATGGGCCCGTGCCCGACCCAAAACTGATCGCGGCGTCCAAGCTGCGTTGGGCCCGTGCCCGACCCGAAGCTGACTCTCGTATTGAGTCTGATACGCCAGCCAGACGCCCGGCCAGGATAGAGCGCCAAGAAGATAATTAGCTGCGCGTTCGTTCTTAGGAGCCGCCCGACTAGGAGGAGAGCCGCCTTCTTCCTCTTCGTTTCTGTGTTACGATTCACTTCGACCGCTGCGAAGATCACGAATGGCTTCTTCGGTAATTTGGTTCGCCGGCATCGTTGCTGGAATCGCTTCTTCTTCTTCGGAGGTTTTCGGGCCAGGTTGACTGTCAAGTATCCATTCTTCTATGCGTATAGCGCAGCGTTTCTCTTCGATGGCGATCTTGCTGTTGTTCCCCGGTCCGTATCATCAGCTGGTATTGGGGCAGCCCAGTTCTTCACGTTGGTGTTGGGCTACGGCATTCTTCTGGAAATTCTCAATCACGCCTTGCTCCGTACCCCGGCGCAGACAAGTTCGCGAAAATCGGCCGGCCTAGCAGCCTTTGGGCTCGTTTCGTTTCGTTGGCTCTTCCCCAGCTGTTATCCCATTGGTCTGCCGCGGGCACGATGCATCGAACTTGAAAGGGATCTTGGAACGGTTCAAGCGCGTCTTCATCTCCGGATTGCTGGTTGTGATCTCCTATTACCGAATTGCGCTGGCCAAAAATATGAAGGGCATGATTGGGGGTTATGGAGTATAGTCGGTACAAGCCTCGTGGGCCTTGCGCTGGGTTCCTACTCGGGAAATCTGTTTGGTGAAACATCTAGGGTATTTCGGCCGCTTTCTTTCGACATTTCGCTCATTATCTGGATCGTTGCGCTTTGGGTCTTATAGCCCGGATCCGGTGCCCGAGTCCGGCATTTGTCTCGAGGAAGATTATGAAACATTCGTCGCGAGAACTCGGAACGCGATGCGTTCCTACTTGAGAAAAATCGTCCGCAGGATTCGCTGTAGCTCGAACAGCGAGAGACTGCCTCCTCCGAGGACGGGCAAGGAGATTCTTGCTGTCGATCGTCATTTGGCAGTTCGGCCTTATTCTGCTCGCGGCCATTCTGCTTCGCGGCTTCCAGGCAGCAATTCTTGATAAGTACCCACTCTTTTATATTCAGGCTGCTTTTGTATTGGTTATTTCTACGCTGCTCTACATCTGCTATCGACATCAGCCAGCGCTGTACGCGCAGGCGTATTGGCCATTGCAGTTCCTGACGATGCTGGTCGCCTCGAGCACAATCCTCGAAATTCTTAGACATGGTTCTGTTCCCGCTTGAGCGCACCAGGCGATGCGCCAGAGCCATTATTCGGAGCGCTTTTTCTCGCAATCGCTTGCTTCGTCGTCATCTACGCTGTGTTGAACCTGAAAAATCTCGCTACGGAGGATGATGCTGATCAGCCTGGAGCGGGGTTTTCGAGCCGGCCAGGCGCTCTTGTTGCTCGGTATAGGTGGCGTTTTCGCTCTACCATCGAGTCCCGCTTACAGAAACTTGAAGAGTATGTTCATTGGTTATAGAATTTATATGTTGGGATACGAGTCTTATAATTCTCGCCTTGCGTGTATATATCGGTGTGTACGCATAAACGCCACGTGGCATATTCTTCAGCCCCTTTCGTACGACGTCGCGCTGGTGGTTTGGGTGGCGGGACTATGGTCCTATTCCCCACCCCGGAATCCAGATGGCAAAATGGAGATGGAGACAAAATCCGATAAGGCAGGCATAATAGCCCTGACGTCCCCAAGGTATTTCTCGCTAGGACAGGATCCGTGATCCAGCTCATCTTATTTTTGTCGATTGGGGCGCTGCTTTTTCTATCCCTGATTTTCCTCGTTTGGCGGAGCCCGCGCGCGGAAGAGAGTTCGGCGGCCCTGGTCGAAGCACGACAGGCCTTGGTCGCACTGCAGACAGGTTTGCTGCCGATAGAACTAATCGGCAGGATCTTTACGCGGGAGGACCTCGAATACGTCCGATCGCAGGCTCCCGGGCGCGTGTGCGCAATGTTTCTCAGCGAGCGCAAAGGCGTTGCCCTCGCATGGGCTGCGCAGGTTAGAAAACAGGTGCTCAACCTCATGCGCTTCCATCTGGGCGCGGCGCGGTTTCACGCCCGGCTGAGCTTCCGGACGGAACTGGCACTCGCAGCTCAGTTTGCCGGCTTGCTGCTCGCCTGCCGCGCGCTTCAGATGGTTTTGTATGTCGGGGGCCCCTACGCCGCGCCTCGAATCGTGGGCGCAACGGCTGCGACTGCCGTGCAAGTTTGCAGGATCTCGGGGCGGTCCCTCGCATTTTTGAATTCGGCTGGCCTTGGAGCGGTGCCTGGCCGCCCGTTCGGCGCTTCACTCTAGGAATTACCTCGTGAGTTCCCTACCTCGACGACTCGACGTTCAGGAGGCCGTTGAAGATGTGCGCCACCGCACGCTTTCAGAACTTCCACGGGCACTTGACCGGCTTATCTATCTCGCATCGATGCGGGACTACAACACCGGTCTTTACTATCACGATGGACTCGCGGCCCGCTTCAGCCAAGAAGTGGCCTGCGAGGCCTTGGCGGACTGTCATCGGGAGGTTTTTCGGCAGCTCGTGGGCTGCTCGCTCGAGAATGTGGTGTGCCAGATGGAGGCCTACATGAAATCCACTCACACCAGCGCGGGTGAATTCCTAGCGGCGTGGCGGAAGTTGGAGCCCTATCGCGTAGCTGTCCCAGTAGAAGCCGATCCGCTCTCGGCGCAGCTTCTTTTTTCGACCTTCAAGATCGCCTTGGCAATTTTGGAAGCTCGTCTGAATCCCCGTTCGCGGGAATCAGACGCATCGCCACTCCGGCGACCTGGCCGATAATTTCTGCTTCCGAGGGATACACGAACTGCCGGATCGCGCAGCCTGATAGCGGATGCGGAATCAGCGTAAGTTGAGAACCGCGCACTTCGCACCAGGAACACGCATAGCCATCCCGGAGTTCGACGAAATAAATGGGCCGGTCAAATTCCGTGCGCCATTCCGAGGCTTGCATGCGGGTCGGCTGGTTGTCGATCTGCACGAATGATCCGGGACGCAGCAGCGGATACATCATGTAGTCCTGCATCCCGATGTAACCATACTGGCAGTGGCGTACATCCAGCTTTTGAATTAGTGCGATAGGGACTTCTCCCCACACCTCGACCATGCGCGCAATTAGACTGGTGGTTTCCAAATTGAAACTCTTATCGAATCGCACCGGGAAAGTAATAGCCTTTTCGGGATTCGGCGGTTCGAACGATGTCAAATGAGTGTTCTGCAGCGGAAGTGCGAGCTGGTACCTTGAGGTGGCGCTTAGGTCGATGCCAAACACGAGGAGAAGATCGTTGAACTTCGTGCGATAGATTACACTGAGGCTATACAGCTTGTAGATGCTGGGAACTGAATTCTTGTTCTCCAATTGGGTTAGCCAGGCATTCGAGATGTAGAACTCTTCGTTCTGGCGATCTTCGGCGATGCTGCGGCTGAATTCTTCCACTTCGCGCGTAGTCACGCCGAGTCGGTTGCGAAGTTCCCTGAGCTGCTCCCCTGGGCGCATACGTGTCAGTGCAACGAAGAATGCCGAGCTAGGTGACCGGAACGTTATGAAGAATAAAGCTTTCCCGACGACGAATCAACTGGATTGAGAGAACGCAGGTCTGTTGCCCACCGATGCTCGGTAAGTCCCGCCATTGGTTCGTCCCGGGCTGGACGCCTGGGTAGAGTCGCCTCGTACAAAACGGCCCCCCGGCCGATTCGGGTTTTAGTACTCCTATGCTTACGATTGAAAGCAACTCTCGTATGCCCATTGCAACTCCTTTTTCTCAGGCCATTATTTCCGGTTTCTCCCGCGCAAAAAGGAGCCCCAAAAGGGGCGAATCCGGTTCCTGCGGGCATCGAGAATAAGGCTGAAATCGTCTGCGCTGAAATGTTAGGCGTCAAATTCGAGGATGTTTGCGCTTTGGTGTCTCCTCGCATCATTGATTCGCGCCACCATCTGCATTTGTGCCAATCTAGCCAAAAGGCAACTTGGGAGGTGCCGCGATGAGCACCGATTCGGCGGGGTCGCCAATTAAGACTCAACCTTCCGGAAGTGAACGCCGCACAGTGCCGCGCTATTCACTTATCGCGACCGCGGAAGTGATCGAGCCGGTCAGCGACTTACGGTTTTCCGGGCGCATTTCGGAAATCAGCCGCAAGGGATGTTACGTGGACATCCTTAACCCGCTTCCCCGAGGGACTTGCATCAGGCTCCGCATCTCGCGCGATCGAGGGGACTTCGTCGCTACCGGGAAGATCATTTACGTGCAGGAAGGCATGGGGATGGGCGTCGCTTTTCTGGAAGTCGCAGACGATCAACGAGAGCTGCTCGATTCCTGGCTCGTCGAGCTCAACGGCTAGTTTTTCGGCGTCCTTCTGGCTAATGAGGAAACCCCATTTCGGGCGCGGTCTCCCGAACGTGTCCAGCTTTGGAACACCTTACGTTTAAGAAGCTATCCAGTCCGTTGGAGGCTGGCTGACCGGCCAGAATTCCGGTGACGGCTGGTCGAGTTCGATCCCGACTTGCGTCAAACCGGCATAAGGCATTCCCTTATACGCAATCTTCCCCCCGATTTCGACAGTATCTGTGAGCTTTCGAAGGACGACTCTTTGGCCTACGGATACTCTTGTGGCAAGCATCACCAATGCGCCGTGAGCACTCACGGTTACCGTGAATGTTTCTTCGCGAAAGGCCTGCTGGTCGGGAGATTCGCCCCAAATTACTAGCGGAACGTCAAGCAGCACACGCGCACTTCGTCGTTCTCCCACCATAGTCATGAATCAGCCGCCCGTACCCATATTGCCTTACGTGGGCTTTGCCGGTCGGGGCCAATAGTTCCGTCCATACCGCCAAAGTAACGGTCCTTGCGATTCTCGCCATCTGCACGTACCGAATCGCAAGGCCGAGTGGCACGCCCGCCGCATCCAGTTTTGTCCCAGCCAGGTGTTCGCGAGTATGCGAAGTGTTCGCTGTTATGCTAGGCTTGACAGTGATCAAGATATCTGACAAGACAGCGCGGGCATGAAAATCAATCCCACACGATCGCCGGGCCTGGAAGGCCGGATGGATACAGCGGCACAGCGCCGTCGGCGAATCGTCGCTTGGATGCGCGCGCATGCCGGGCCCGTCCGCGGCGGCGAACTGGCTAAGCGTCTTCGTGTCAGCCGCCAGTGCTTGGTGCAGGATGTCGCCATCCTGCGGGCTGGAGGCGAGGAAATTCTAGCCACGCCCCAAGGTTACCGCCTTCCGAAAAGTCCTAGCCGGTTGCACCGGATCCTCCTTGCTTGCAAGCACGCTCCCGAGCGCACCGAAGAAGAGCTGCATATCTTGGTCGACAATGGAGTCAAGATCCTGGACGTAATCGTGGAGCACCCTCTCTACGGTGAGCTTCGCGGCTCCCTTATGCTCGAATCGCGCGCGGACGTCCAGGATTTCTTGCGCCGCATCCGCTCCTCGCACGCATCTCTTCTTTCTTCGCTGACGCGTGGAGTGCATCTACACACGGTAGAGGCGTCGCGGCCCGAGATGATTGCGCGCGCTAAGACGGCGCTGCGGAGGCGTGGTTTTCTGCTGAAGTAGCATTGCGAACATGGGAACAAGCAACAGTCGACAACAACGAACTGAAAACGCGCTATGCCGCGGCGCTAGCCTGGTAATCGACAATCCAGAGTATTGCCACGCCGTCCGCGCGCTCACCGATTTTCTCTTTCAGGCTGATCTTGGCACTCGAGATCTCACTGCGGAAGCCGTAGGAACAAAAAGCCGCAGAGCAACGGCGACGGTGTCAGCACGCGAAGGCGGCGTAGCTGCCGGCGTGAACGAATTTGCTCTCCTGCTGCGTTCGCATGGCCTGCATGTGGAGATCGAGAAGAAAGATGGCGAAGTGATCCGGCCGGGCGAAGCATTGCTGCGCGCCGAAGGAAATCAAATCGAGCTGCTTTCGGTCGAACGAGTCGGCTTGAACCTCGTGCAACGAATGAGCGGGATCGCCACCGCGGCCCGCTGCCTGCAACGGCGCGTGAAGCACCGTGGCTTCACCGCGCTAGTCGTCGGCACCCGAAAAACTCACTGGGGCCTTCTCGATAAGCGGGCCTTGCATCTTGGCAATGGCGGCACGCACCGTCTGGGTCTGGGAGACGCCATTTTAATCAAGAACAATCATTTGGCACTTTTGGCCGGCACGGAAGCAGAAGCGGCGCCTCTGGCAATTGAAAAGGCTTGGAAGTTCCGCGGCGAATCGGCCTTTATCGAAGTCGAAGTCCGCGGCGAAGATGCGGCGCGCGCCGCAGCGCAAACATTTCGCCGTCTGCGGGCAGATGCTTTGCACGATTACCCATGCCTGCTGATGTTGGACAACATGGCCCCGGACGCGATCGCAACGATTCTCGATGCGCTCCGCCGCGAGAATTTATGGGATGACACATTGATCGAAGCGAGCGGTGGAATTTCCGAAGCGAACGTTGAGGCCTACGCCGCTGCCGGCGTAGATGCGATATCGGTAGGCGCTCTGACGCACTCGGCCCGTGCGCTCGATGTGTGCCAGCGAATTTCGTAACAATTCTAATCCACGGAGAGCAAAAATATGGCAAGCGCAGCTACGCAGGAAGTTTTTGAAGGACGCTACACTCTTCCCGTCATTGAAGAGATCGACGATACGCCCGATGAGATTCGCGCGAAACAGCAGCGCGTCCGGGCTCTTTGCGCGGAACGCAATGCCATTCTGCTGGCCCACCATTATCAACGTCCGGAAGTTCAGGAAGTTGCCGATGCAGTTGCCGATTCGCTGAAGCTTTCGCAAGCGGCCGCGAAGACCAACGCGGACGTTATCGTCTTCTGCGGAGTGCATTTCATGGCGGAGACTGCCGCAATTTTACTTCCCGACAAGACCGTTCTGCTGCCCGATCTGCGCGCAGGATGCTCGCTCGCGGCCTCGATCACTCCCCAAGAGCTTCTGAAGTGGAAAGCGAAATTGCCCGACGCCGTTGTAGTTTCCTACATCAACACTTCGGCAGCCGTGAAAGCCGAGAGTGATTATTGCTGCACGTCCGCCAATGCAGCCAAGGTCGTGCGCTCGATTCCATCCGATAAAACCATCCTATTCCTCCCCGACAAGTTTTTGGCGGAGGTTGTGGCGCGGCAAACTGGGCGCAGCAACATCATTGCATATCCCGGGTACTGCCACGTGCACAAGACCATCCGCCCCGAGCAGGTGGTGGAAATCCTAGAGGAGCATCCCGATATCGAGCTGCTCCTGCATCCCGAGTGCGGCTGCGTCAGCTCCTGCATGGCCAAGGCGGTGGACGGCACGCTGCCGCAGGACCGCACTTTTTTCCTTTCTACGGAAGGAATGCTCAAGCACATCGGCGAATCAGAGGCCACCGAATTCGCGGTGGGCACCGAACTGGGAATTTTCCATCAGCTCAACAAAAAATTCCCGCAGAAGACGTTCCACGCCGTGAATCCCAACGCCGTTTGCGCCTTCATGAAAACAATCACGCTCGACAAGGTGATTCAATCGCTCGAAACCATGACCCCTCAAATCCGCGTGCCGGAGGATATCGCACGAAAGGCGAGGCGTGCCATCGACCGCATGCTCGCGCTGGCCTAGGCGCGCGACATGCTGAAAATCGGACTCCTCGGCGTTGGCGCCATCGGCAGAACCATCGCCACCGCTCTCGATCAAAAGCAAGTTGACGCCGAACTTGTTGCGCTCTCTGACCGGGATAGCGCACGTGCCAAGCAGCTTTCGTCGGAACTTTCAAATCACCCGCCGGTGTTGCCCGTCGAAGAAATGATTGACCGCTGCGAACTGGCTGTCGAAGCCGCGAGCCAGGCCGCGCTTCCGGACTTCGTGCCGAAGGCGCTGGCGCGCGGACGCGACATGCTGATCATGAGTGTCGGCGGGCTGCTGGGCCGCGAAGAATGGTTTCGCGAAGCCAGCGCGAAAGTCTGCCGAATCTACGTTCCGTCAGGCGCCATCGCGGGCCTCGACGGAATCAAGTCCGCCTCGATTGGGCGAATCGACTCCGCTGAATTGACCAGCCGCAAGCCCGTGAAGGCGCTCGCCGGCTCGAAGTACGTGCTCGATCGCGGGATTCAACTCGATGGCATGAAAGAGGACACGGTCATCTTCGACGGCTCAGCCGAAGACGCCGCCCGAGCGTTTCCGGCCACTTCAAACGTGGCGGCATCACTACGCTTGGCAGTCGATGCGTCGGCCGCGGTGCGTGTGCGGGTGGTCGCGGTGCCCGGAGGCAGCGAGAACGTGCACGAGATTCGCGTACAAGGGGAGTTCGGCCGCCTTTCGATGCGCGTCGAAAACGTGCCCTCGAAAACAAATCCGCGCACGTCTCAACTGGCCGCATTTTCCGCCATCGCGACGCTGAAAAATCTCACCCGATCGTTACGCGTCGGCACCTAGCGGCACTCGCGGCACCTGGCAAACTCACAATCGAGTATCCTATACCTCATACCTCACTCGTGCCCAAGCCCCGATCAGCTTCGGTTCTTCATGAAAGCTTTCTTGTAAGCATCGCCTTAAAAGGTCTCGGCGCGCTCACCGAGGTCATCGCGGGAATCGCCTTCCTGAAAATTTCACCGGACGCACTCAATCGGATAGTCATGGGTTTCATCGAAACGGAACTCCCGGAAGATCGTCACGATTTTATTGCCAGGCATCTACGGGAGTACCTCATAAGATTTGGGGCCAGCGGAAAGCATTTTGCTACCTGGTATCTTCTGTCGCACGGCGCAGTGAAACTCATGCTGGTGATTGCGCTTTGGATGAACGAGTTGTGGGCCTACCCGGCGATGATCGTCGTTCTGACGGGGTTTATCGGCTATCAAATCTACCGTTTCGCTCTCACCCATTCCATGGCCATGATTTTTTTGTCGGTATTCGACCTGCTCGTGATAGCTCTTACCTGGAGCGAGTATCATAGGCAAAGAGCATCCCGACCTCGTGCGTAGCTGCCACGAACGTACTCCTTAAAAACGTGTCGGGTAGCGGGTGTCGCCGTCATGTTCGTCAAAACGAAAGAACGCGCTGGGAGCACGCATTTCTTTCTCTGCATTCCCGAGCGGGGCGGGAACAGCGGAAACAGTTGGAAGACCGTGGAGTATTCGGTGTCTCTAGGTGAAACGCTCGAACTCAGCAGCACGCAGTGGGAGGAAATTCTTAGAAAGTCGCCTGATTTCCGCTCCGTTCCACTCGAAAGTGTTTTGGAGGTGGTAGAGCGGTACGTCGCAGAGCACCGGCTTACTTCCGAAATCTTAGATGGCCTTCGTGAAGCGGTGCGTGAGCCGAGAGGAAAGTCTCCCGGGCGCTCGCGCAGCGAAAGGCGCTCGCAGGAGGACGAGTACACAAAAGCATTGCGCCTGCTCGGCCTTGCCCCCGGTTCCTCGGATGATCAGATCGAGTCGGCATTCCGGAAGGCGGCTCGCCGCCATCACCCTGACGTGGGAGGAGACCCGGCGAAGTTTCGACAACTGGTGGACGCGCGAAATCTCTTGTCCACTCGCCACTGGGAGCCGGATGTGCAGCCAGCCAAGCGACGAAGCCGGTAGCTATGCGCAGAGACGTCGTTGGGCGCCCTACGGAAGACCGAACAGAGAGGTTCAGAACGACGCTGCGGGCAACTTCGCGGCGCTGGCAAGCAGACTGGGAAGATTCTTCTTGGTGTCTCGAATCTTTTTGCCCAGGCGAGCTTGAACCTGTTCCCGGGCCGTTTCGACCGTGGCTAATTCCGGCGCGGTCGACTTCTGCAGCAGATCTTGCGCGCGCAGGAAGCACGCATAGGAGAGTTCGTCGGGCACACCATGCCGGCGCAAGAACTGCCCGTAGTTGAACCAATCAATGGCTTCAGCGCGCGAGTCGCCGGCGGTGGCATCGAGGGCCAGTCCGCGCTGATAGGACTCAGCGGCAGACTTGGCGTCGCCGCTCCTTTCCTGCAAATCCCCCAAGTGCGCAAGGGCGAGGCTCTGGAGCCGCGCGTCACCGGCATGTTGCGCCAAAACAATCGCGGACTGGTACTCGGCGAGCGCTCGATCGGCATGATTGGTGCGCGCCTCGTCGTCCGCAACTTGCACTGTGATGGAAATCCGCTTTCCGATTACCGCGGTGGAATTGTCCCCGCCTGCGGACGCGAGATCGAGATATCTCTCCCAATGTCGCGCGGCGGCCGCAGGTTCGCCCCCCGATCGAACGCTTCGGCGAGATAGAGGTGAGCGTTTGCCTGATTCGGATCAATGTCCACGGCTTTTTGCCACGAATCCGTGGCCTCTTCTGGATAGCCGAGGCGCGCGGCCAGGAGGCCGTAATTCACGAGCGCGTCCACATCGCGCGGAAACAATTGGAGCATTTTGTCGTAGTGGTCGTAAGCTTCCTGATAACGTCCGTCGGCAATCATTGCCCGTGCGCAAGCTTGCTGCAGCGCAATGTTGTGCGGATTGATCGCCACCGCGCGGGACAGCGCCGCGATCTCTTCGTCATGGCGCCCAACTTGTTTTTCGGCCGACCCGATGCGCTCGGCGACCATGCTGTCATATGGATTCATCCTGGAAGCATGAAGCAACGCGGAGAGATTCGTCTCGTCGGTAGCGAGCGTGAAGCGAATCAGGTCCGTCGCGCCCCACACCAAAAGCAGCGCTACGGCAGCCACGCGCAAGCTCGCCGCAGCCGTCCATCGCGGCTCCGGAGGCGTCGCTGCCGCGACCTTGCGACTCTTCGCTGGGGTTGCATCGTGTTCAGCCGCCGAAGCCTTAGCAGCCGGATCAATCAGCAATGAGGCCACGCGCGAGTCCCTCAGCTTCCACACTACGCCATCGAGAATGAAATGATGGATATTGACCAGCGCTGTGAAGATCAGAAAGCTGGTCGTGAAATCAAAGCGGAAAATGTAGCTCACCAGCCACGGCCCGGGAATGAACAGGGCGATGCCTCCGGCGATGAGCGTAAGAAAGTAGCCGGCCATGCTCCACTTCGCCTGGCCAGACGCCTGCGCTTCGCGCCTCTGGTAATAGCTGGTGATCCAGAGATATTGCGATGAATGCAGCACCGCCAGGATTCCGCTGCTGTAGCGCGTTTGCGGCACCTGGTAGGCGGCGTGCAATTCCAGCAGCGTGGGGAGCACGAACCACAGAAACTGCGTGAGAGCCAGTGTGAGCGACGCGGCCATCGCTCGCAGGCCGCGTCGGCGAACCAATCCCTTGAATCCGAGAAAGGTAAAGAGCGCGAATGCCGCTCCGAGCATCAAGCGGGCTGGCAGGGTGAATTTCGCGGGCAGACCCAGCGACAGAATCAGCGGATCGGTGGAACCTCCCGTCTCGAAGCTGGCCAAAAGCATCACGTAAGAAGCTACGAAGGCTGCGCGTATCCAGCGACGCTCGGCCTGCGCAACTGTGGCACCGCTGCGCCGCGCGAACATCATCAGCAGCCCGTAGTTTTGGCCGGAGTAATGCCACGGGCTCCAGCAGATGTAAAGGGTGAATACCCAGGGCAGCAATCGGTAGGAAGCGTGCAGCATGATGCCGGTGAGCACCACCAGCAGCGTGACGTGCAATGTAACGATTTTGTATCTCGCGAAATTTTGGCGCGTGTGATAGGCGCGATAGATTGTCGCCATGAAATGCGGATAGTTGAAAATCATGGCGAGGGAATAGAACGCTACAGCCCAGGCGTGCGTGTGCGAAGGCGTCAGCCACGTGGCCACGATCAGCAGGGGCGCCGACCACGCGCCGCATCCGGCCATTAAATCCAGCCAGGGGCGGTAAAGCCACGGTCCAGCGGGGCGCGACGCAGCGAGGGTTTTGGCCTGGGCGCTCAAAAAGGAAGCCTCGGCCTGCTAGTCTACTTTGGCTGAGAATATTCCAGCCGCGTCACGCTGCGCCTATGTTGAAAGCGTAACTAACTCGTCCAGTTTTGAATTTTAGTGGGCCCCGCAAATTTCGCGCTTGAACGCCAACCTGCGACAGTGGCGCACACACGCACGGAGGGCTCGCCTGAGCGGCGTCGCAATTCCCGTCGAACCTAGCGGCCGAGGCTCATGGGCCAGGGCCGGGTGATGAAGAGCGTCATCAAGAGCAAGCCCAGGATGGCGATGTTTTTTTCGAAATTCACGAGATCGTTCATTTTGGCTTGCGGATCCTGGATCGCCCAGAAGTTGTGGATCAGGAAGGTTGCGGGCACCAAGAAAATTGCCAGCAAAATCACTCCGATGGTGGGGTGAAAACCGAGCAGCAGGCTGAGACCGCCGAGCAGGAGCAAAAGTCCGCTAGTCATTACGGCAAGGGACGGCGCTGGAGTGCCTTTCATCTTGGCGTATCCGGTCATCATGTTGAGACGGGCAAAGTGGTTGATGCCCGCAATGATGAAAAATCCACCGATCAAAATCCGCCCGATCAAGAACGCGAGAAAATAGATTTCACCGATGTTGCCCACAAATCCTCCTCTTGTGTGATGCGGCTCGCTTCCGCCAGATAAGGTTCCCCCGAGGATCGCCGCAGGGACGGGCACACTTATACACCAAAGGCCTTTTCGAAAGATACTTCGGAGGCCTATAAGAGCCGGCGGTTGAGTTTCGATCGCTTGCAGGCACAGGAACGGCGCGAGGATATCGAAACTGGGATTCGCAGCGCAGCCACAGACCTCACCCGGATGGTGTGAACAACGCGGAGATGGTGCCGAGGGCGCGGTACGCTTTATGCTGCCTAGGCTGCCTAACCTCCCTGAATTGACAATCCTCTTTGAAGGGGTATTTAGGAGAGCCGCGTAATTTTTCCGCGCGCAATTCCTACCAACCCTAGTAAAAACAAGCCACAGACAAGCAAGGTTAACGTAGCGGGTTCTGGTATGGTTGTCACCGTGAACTCCGCAGGGCCGGTTATCAATATTCCGTATATAGGTGGTGTCCTCGTTTGATCGAAAGGGAATCCAAAGTCGGTTAGACAGGTGGTGGTCCCGCAGGCCCATAGGTCGGCCCCCTCTAACGACGGAGTCACTGGCGGCGTGGACACAAAACCTTGATCTATGCTTATCTCAATATCATCCCCCGCCGGGTCAACGAATCCGACAACATACTTTGCGGCGTTGACGGCCTGAGGTGCAGTACTGGTCAGGCTGAAGGGGCCGAGGGCTCCGGACCAGTTATCTGCGACATTCGAAATGTATGCCCTGTAGATGAGCTCATCCGGATAAAATTCATAGCCTAGATCGAACGAGAAGGCAATCGTCTCCGTGCAGGGCAAACCCGAGCAGACATTATTTCCGACAATTACAAGTGCGCCAGTCACGTCCCATCCAGGCGGCAATACGACCGGCGGTGTTGCGATGATCTGATCCGCGTGAGCCGGAATAGCCGAAAGCCAAACGAGGCAGCCTAGCGCAACGGAGAGGACCGCCCTGATAATTCGGAGCCTCACGACGTGCTGCCGGGCATCGCTCAAGAGTTCCATAGAAAGCCCACGCCAATCACTCGAACGCTAGGAACTTCTTCGAAGTTGCCCCTAGTCCGAGTGCGAGCAAGCCACAGACGAGCAAGCTAAGCGTGGCCGGCTCGGGTATCGTAGTCACTGTGTATTGCACAGGCCCGAATAAGAATAGTCCAGATTGAGGTAAACGTGCGGATGGAAACTGTGAAAAGTCAATCGCGCAGGTCATAGTGTCGCATTCGTATAAGTCCCCCCCAACAATCGACGGAGCTACGGGCGCGGGCGCAACACCCTGGCACAGATGTAGGTTGACCCCGGCACCAAACGCGCCGAAACCGAGGAAATTGTCGTCAGAGCGGGAGGAGGAGCACGGACCACTGGCCTCAATGGAAGCTTGAAAGGGTGCTGGCCCAGGGTCGCTTCCGGTAAAGGAGCCGAGGTCGCCGGAGCCGCTCACCTGAAGATCGGTAAAGTATGCCTCGTAGTAATTGAAGACCGGCACGAATTGATAGCCTACATCAAACGAGAAAGCATAAGTCTCGGTACAAGGCAAACCTGAGCAGACGGGGTTTCCCACAATCAACAGTGCACCGGTGACTTGATACGACGGTGGCAGAGGAGGTGGCAGCGGGGGCGGGACGTAATCCGCCCGAGCAGGGATGGCGGAGAGCCAAACGAGGCAGCCTAGCGCAACGGACAGGAGTACTAGCTTTGTTACACGCATTGCAACCTCCGAGCGAGCGCCTTGCGGAGGTAGTTTTGAGAGGGAAGACGCCCTAGTTCGATGCGGATACTACTTACTAAACGTGCAGGTGTCAATCTGTATTTGCCGCAGCGTGTCTGCTGCTTTCTCCTGCGAGCGGCCCGCCCCGTACCGCCTATTCTGACGGAGATGATCGTTCCGTTCGAGGGAGTTTTCAGGCGAGCGGCGTGACGAGCGGCTTTCAGCAGCCTTGATGACTCTCTCTTAGCGTGTTGGTATAGTGCCTCTGAGGTTAAGGCGATGGATGAAATGAAAATAAAGGCTCGGATCGAGGAACTCCTGAACTTACAACCTCAGGGCATGGCGAACATTTCAGCTTGGGCGGCGGAGTTGTACCAGGGCGCCCTGGGAATGTTGGGACTCACGCACGGCGAGAATTCCAATCAGGCAGCTGCCTTGAGGGACGCTGTCGCCAGTCATCAAAAAAATAACAAGGAACATAACATCCAGGCCGCAAGAGAGACTGCGCAGAGCGCCATTGGAGCTCTCAGAAATCTAAAGAGCGAGGTCGAAAACGGACTAGTCGGCAGTCTCCGCCAGGAGGTCACTGGGGAAGTTCTGGGAGACCTTCTCCAGCTTGGGAAAGCCACGCTTGACGAAGGCACAGATAACAGCAAGAACGTCGCAGCAGTGCTGGTCGCTGCCGCGTTTGAAGACACTATCCGCCGACTCGGTGCTACTTACTGTGGCATTCAGACGAGGGAAAGCCTCCCCGACATCTTAGCCAAACTGAAGGCGGCGGAAGTCTTGAAAGGCTCGCAAGTCGGTATCGTTCAGTCGCATTTCCAATTCAGAAACGACGCCATGCACGCGGACTGGAGCAAGATCGACGTAGTTGGTGTCAAGACCGTGATAGCCCTCGTTCAGGAGCTGCTCCTGAAACACTTCTCCTAGGCCAACAGACAATTCCCCAAACAAAGTAGAATCTCCACCGAAAGGTGGTGCCTATGGGAGAACTCGCGATTGGCGGATATGCTTGGGGTGGAACACTCGCCATGATCCTTTCATGGAGTGTGAACCACAGCGTACTCTGGTGCCTCGTGCATTCGTTATGCAGTTGGGTCTATGTGATCTACTACTGCATTCATTTCTGATTTACCAAGGCTAACCTGTTGGGTTAACTTAATTGGGGGCGAGCGCGGAGCACCGTCCGGCTACGGTTCAGGTTGGGATCACCATGCGATTGAATCCCTCGACTTTGAACTTCCTCTCCGATATGACCGGCTCGATATGAATTTCCTTTACCGTGATCTGAAATTCGCCATCAGGCGAGACGCTGAGCATTCCCCGAACCATCACCGGCGTAATTTTCGGGACAGCCAGAAGGATTCTAGGGTCTTGAGAGAATAATTGGATCGTTTCTCCGCGAGGCGTGAACCGAAGCCTTCCAATGGCCCAGCGTGACTCCGCTTCGACGCTGAGAAGCATGCCAGTCAGTTTCACCATGTTCATGTTGGCAGTCTCCTGAAGTGCGGGCGAGCGCGGGAGGCCCGGCACGGTGAGTGACCGAACCGCCCGCTGCTGCGCTGATCGGTGGACTAGACCGACACCCGGAAGGAGGAACCGGGCCGATGCCTTCGGCCATGCACGGACCGCAGGCAAACTCTTTACTCGTCTCTAGACATCGTCCTGACAATTTCCGCTGTCATGACTCCCGCGCCAGGTTCGCCTAAACCCAATTCTGGATCCCAATGCGGCAGTCCGCGCAGCTCACTCCGGATTCTAGATTCTTCGCTTGCTAATCGTCCGACTTCCTCTCGCGCTTCCTGCAATGCCTGTTGGGCTGCTGCTCGATCATTGACAGCCTCCTCTGCCATCGCGGAGACAGAACGGTACAGGTCTTTGGCGTCTGATACCCGTTGCTGCCAGTCCTTTAGTTCTCGGTCTGAATGAAATCTGCCCAGATGCTCACCGCGTTCTTCCATGTCACGCAGGTGTTCCAAGTTGATACGTTGCGTTTCTTGAGCTGACATTACGTTGAGAGCGTAGACGTCTTTAGACGTGAACGCATTCGCAGCACGCTCTAGTTCCCTTTCTGCTTTGCGGCCTTCAATACGAATTTGCCTGTGTTCTACGGCCAAGCGAGAATGTCTTTGAGTGTTCACTTCTTCTGTGAGTGCTGCGATCTGTTCTAGGACGGCAGACAGTTCGCCAAGCAGGATTCCCCGGCGTTCTCGCTGTGACTCATTCTCAGGCTGCAAGCGGGACAAACGTAAAACGACTTCGTCTTTTGCAGCGAGACCGCCTTCAGGCGTCGGCATACTGGTGTCTCTGGTTGTTCCTGCGAGCGGTTCGTTCGGATGGCTGACTCCGAAACTTCTATCGACTCGAAGGCTGCCTGCGAAAGTCTGCGGTCGAGGCAGCGGTATTTCTGTCTCTGCATTGACAAGCATCGTGGTCGGTTTTACTGGCGGTCCATGTTTGTACACTGGGTTCCTCCTTTTTGATTTTCCGCCGGGTGGAAAATCAAGTTTTACGCTGCGAGACCTTTCAGCAATGCTCGAACTGTTACCGGGTTGACCTCAGCCATTGACGCTTTGTCGCGCAAGTAATAACGCAATCCGATGGCGTAGCCAGCCTGTTGACGATCCAGTTCTCTTCCTCGCAGATGTTTCTCGACGAAGTCAGCAAGTACGCCAACCGGCTGCCCATCCAAGCTGTCGAACGCCACGCTCAAGCTGCCAGACATGCGTCCATATTTTTGTTTTCGGTTCCGGCCTGATACGGCCTCACGACGTGATGGCGATTCATAGAGACCGGCCAAAACATCGTCGAGGTCATAACGCGGGGCTTCGTCACCTCTGGCTGGTTCGAACCGATTCCAGATGTCATTGTCATGAGCGTATTTGCTGGCGTGAATTTTCGTTCTCTTCCAATCAACTTGCCGGATCGATTTCACGGTTGCCTCCGTATCGTCGAAGTTCTCCAATTCACGACGTTTCCTGCTTGCTTGGCATTACGTTCCCCTCGCGGGCTCATCATCGTGAGCGCGGGGACTGGAATGTCCTCATCATAAGAACAGCCGGGGTCTGACGGCGGGACCAATTCTGTGTCTTCTTCTGGTTTACGCTGACGCTGCTTTTTCATTTTGTTCCTCCCACTGTTCTAACCGCAATTGGACTTCCTGCAAGCTGACCAACGCCAGCAGCACGTCTTTGAAATTCCCGAGCTTGTATTGATTCCGAAGTTCGCCGATTACCCGCGCTCGATCCTCGCGCAATCTATCCAGCTCTTCCTTCTTCTCCGGGTCCATTTCCATCTTCTCCCTGTGTGAGTTGGCGTTCTCGGCCTTCGGCCAAGCCGACTTGATCGCTTCTCGCATCCATGCTCGCGATCAGAATTGAGATTGGATTGTCGTTGCCGTCAACGAAAAGAGATTGTGCGGGTTTGCCTTCGCCGCGGTCGGCCAATTCGCGGCCAGCGGAGATGTTTCCTTTCAGGGCTTCCTTGAGCCAGCGCAACGCGAGTGCATCGGCATAGCTTTCGATGACGATTACTTCGTTTAGTCCCTTGGCCACAATCGCCCGGCACGCTTCGGAAATCTTTTTGTACTTCGGACACCCGCCGGGGTTGCCAGACTTGCCTTTTACGAAGCGCGTACGAACGCCGCAAGTGTTACCGCGCTCGAAAGGTTTCCCCCTTGGGCGGAGGCGCTTCTTGCGCCTCAGGACAGGCGTACCGGCATGTCTCACGCCCTTACCAGAAAACTTTTTAGAAGGCATTTTTCTCCCCATCAGAATTTACTTGGGCACTTCTACGACAGCGCAATACGGACAACCCTCGACCGGGCATCTGTAGCGAAGGCAGGAGTTCAATTCTTCCCTGAGTTTGATATCAAAGGCAGTGCGACCGCGACCGTGTTTCAACGGGGGCAGCGCCGGAAGCTGCACCATCGGGCGATGGTGCAGCGGGCAGAGTGGAGTGGAACTCTCGGCTTTTGGTTTCATACTCCAAAATACCGAATGATTTCACCGCCTTATAAATCCCCCTCGAATTCGCCTTATCATTCCGCGTGTTTTTCCAATGTTCATGCGCCCCCGTCCGCTCCTACTAAACCTGTACGTTTAGTAGGCTATGCGTTCGGCCCTGTCGGGCCGCAGTCTTGCCTATCGGCTTCGACTGGCTGAAAACCTTTTGAATCTGTTGTCTCTAGCACCACAGTCAGATAAGGTTTTCCATCGGCCACCGATTTTGTGGCCGATGGGGCCCGATAGGGCCCCTATACTCTCTTGCCTAGCGACAGCTGGACGGTACGGTACGAAGCAAGAGAACATTCGCCCATTGTTTTTAATGGGCGATGTTACTTTGCGTAGTCACTACCATTTCCGAAGGTTTTCAGTCTGGTGTTACGCCGTTTTCTTACCTAAGGGTGCGTAACGCGTAACGCCCAGCTTCGCCGAATGCGTAACGCTTCGTAACGCCTACACCGCTTCGCCAATATCTATCGCTGTTGGGAAGCGTTACGCACCGTTACGAACTACCGCGTAACGCCCGTTACGAATCCGACCCTTGGATTTCCGCTCTGTAGCGGCGAATTGTGCTGTCTTTCAATTTCGCGCCAGTTTCCTTCTCCAAGAAGGTTGCCAACTCGCGAGCTTTTGCTGTTGGGTGCTTCTGGAGCAGTTGCCGCAGAGTCTCGATGTTCTTGGCTCGCTGCTCTCGTATTTGCGGAGAAGCACCACCACTGTTTCGTTCGGAGGCTAGAGACTGGCATTCTCCGGGTTTCTTGTGCATCGCGAAGTCGTGCTGCCTGTCGATGAAAGGCCGGCCGATGATTTGAAACGGAGCGCATGGCTCGAAATCGCGCGATTTGACACTCTCGATATGGATGATGTTTTGCCGCGAATCCAATTGCCTTATCCCCCATGCTGTCGAAACCATGGCACCGATGTCTCCCGAACCGCGTAGCACATTTTCGAGCGTCATTGCATTGGTGCCGCGTGCGGCCTTAGGACTGTGATGTGCGGCAACTACACTCCGAGCACAGCCGCCCAAAAGGTCGAAGATGCGCTTCGCCAGGCCGGTTTGGTTATCGCTCGCATCACTTTCTCGCCCTTCCACAAATCGGATAACGCTGTCGAGGAACACATGCGCTCCCTTTGCCGCTGCCCGAATATTGGGATCGGCGAGGCTTGTTTCCACGTCGTACGACAACGTCCGAACGAGAAGGCGACCGCTCTCTGCGAACGGCAAAAGACCGAATAGTTCGAGGCGGTGTTTGAAAGGCGAGATGGTTGCTTCCGGTATCAGGTAGAGTACGCGCGAAGCGGTTTCTCGCACGTCGAAATAGCCCCATAGCTTCGCGCCTGGATCAGCCAGTAAGGCTTTCACAAGCGACAGCAAAATGAGTGTCTTGCCGTGCCCTGCCAAACCGCCAATGACGGTGACTCCGTCGTTTTGCAGAAATCCGTCGATGGCGAAGGTGATCGGGGGTGCGTTTTCAAAATCGTCGGCACTATGAAATCCCGGCCACCTTCTTGGAAACGGAAATCTTGTAATGCGATGCTTCTTGCTGCGGCGATGCTTGTGCATTTTGGAATCTCCCCCGTGCTTTTTTTGGCTGCGGAACCGAAAGCGGTGTAGCAGACGCATCGGGGGATGAACTGCCAGCGCCGCCCCGATTCCGCGTGCCTACTTTAAATTACTCGGCGACCGTCGCCGCCCGAGTTGCCTACACTTCGATAAAAGCCCTTTTTGCGAATTTCCAAAGTGAGTCGGAAAGGGAAGATCAACGCAGGAAGGCAACTATGCAAATCTACCACGGGCGCTTAGTAGGCGTGTCAAGTGAAATGTTAGGCGAATATAAGGCGAAACTGCCCATTTCGGGGTAGGAGGGCCAAAACCGCCCTTTCGACCCCAAATCGGCTGTAATAGCGCCCGTCAGGGGCTTTAAAGCCCTCCCCGGAGACCCTCAGCCTGCCCTTTTGGCAATGATTTAACTACCTGATAATGCTCCACTTAGGGTATGGTTTCGCACGCTACCCCGAGGGGCAAGCCCAAAAAAGGAGAAGAGAGAATGCGAGCGGCACTCTACGCAAGAATCAGCACTGCAAACGGGCAGGATGTCGATATGCAGATCCGTGAGCTTCGGCAATTTTGCAAGCGGCGCGGTTGGACCGTAGCGGGGGAATATCTCGACAAGGGCATCTCCGGCGCGAAAGAGCGCAGGCCGCAGTTGGATGCACTGCTTGGCCGCGTGCCGAAAAAGGCGCGTCGATGCTGTAATCGTCTATCGCTACGACAGGTTCGCCCGGAGCCTGCGGCAACTTGTGAACGCGCTCGAAGAGTTTCGGTCGCTCGGGATCGAGTTCATCAGCTTGCATGAAGGCGTGGACACGAGCACCCCGAATGGACGGCTGATATTCGGCATCTTCGCCAGCATCGCCGAATTTGAGCGGGAGCTAATTCGGGATCGGGTCAAATCCGGCATTGCCGCTGCGCGGGCACGTGGAGTCCGGCTAGGTCGCCCCTCGCTTCGCAGTTTCACGCCGTCAGACGTTCGCCTGCTGAGGCGGGATCGGCGCAAGGGCATGTCCTACGCGGCGCTAGCGCAGAAACACCATAGCTCCGTTTTCACGACCTACCGGCTACTAAATGTAAAGAATTAACACGGCGGCAGTTCGGGCTGTGAACCGCCCGAATTTCGCGTAAAACCGCAGGCCGATTTTTGGGGATCTAAAATACGGGTTTCGGCCTAAGCAATGCGACAAGCGGGTTTCATTCTTATGTGCATAGCAGCCCCAAGTCGCCTCGAAGGCCGAAGAAGAAGCCACGGCCAGAACTACGGCCAGAGCTCCGCGAGTTCTTGGAACGTTGTATTGTTCCGGCCCTCGCGGATCGGTGGTTTGCCGAAAATGTCGGCAGAAAGAAAAAGCGATGAAGCTGCGAGCGGCAGTTTACGCGAGGTATTCCAGCGACAAGCAATCCCCCACGTCCATCGTGGACCAGGTCCGCAAATGCCGGGAATATGCCAAGGCGCACGGATGGGAAGTCCTCGCAGATCATATCTACAGCGATGAGGCCATCTCGGGCGCAACTTCGGAACGTCCCGGCCTGAAGCGCTTATTCGCAGCAGCGGAGGCGAAGGCTTTCGACGTCATCCTGATTGACGACAGCAGCCGCCTCTCACGAGCCGGGGACACCAAGACACTCGCCGAGAGGCTGCGCTTTTTCGGTGTGCGCCTGATCGCCGTCAGCCAGAACGTTGATAGCGACTCCGAACAGGCCGATGTGCTGTTTGCGGTGCACGGCATCGTGGACTCGCTATACATCAAGGAATTGGGCAAGAAGACCTATCGAGGGATCGAGGGGCGTGTGCTCGCGCACCAGCACGCCGGGGGGCGAATCTTCGGTTATCGCAACGTTCCGATAACGCATCCCGACCGCCGCGACCAGTATGGGCGTCCGCTGATATCGGGTGCACGCCTACAGGTGGACGAGACACAGGCGCGGATAGTCCGCCGCATCTTCTCGCTGTATGCCTCGGGGTTGTCTCTGAAAGCTGTCACGAAGAAATTGAACAGAGAGCACATCCCATCTCCGCAACCCAGAGAAGGCCGTCAGCAGTCATGGGCACCGTCGAGCGTGCGCGTGATTTTGCACAACGAACGCTATCGCGGCATCGTTACGTGGTCGAAAACTAAGAAAGTCCGCAACCCTCAAAGTGGCAAGAAAGTGCGGCGCGCTCGTCCTGAGTCCGAATGGACGCGAGTCGAACAGCCCGAACTGCGCATCGTCCCCGAGAACCTTTGGTTGGCCGTCACCGAGCGCCTCGCGTTTATCAACAAGACGTACGGTCTCGCAGGCGCGAAGGGCGGGAAGATGAACTTGCGGGCTGCCGCTAGTCCGTACATCTTTTCCGGCCTGCTGAAGTGCGGCGTGTGCGGATCGAATTACATGCTCGTCTCGGGAGGCGGAAAGAATAAGTACGGCTATGTTCGCGGCGCGGACTACGGCTGCCCTAAGCACGCACTCCGGGGAACCTGTACGAATGGCCGACGCGTGAAGCGCGACACGCTCGAAGCCGAGTTGCTCTCGAAGCTACAGCGTGACGTTCTGTCGGATGCAGCGATAGATTATTGCCTAGAGAGGCTGGAACAGGAGATAGAGAGGCGCTTCGCGGCAATGGGCGGGGAGATGGAAGAGATGCGGCGTCGCAAAGCGGTCTTGGAAGCCCAGTTGAAGAACCTGACGCGCACCATCGCGGAAGGGATGGATTCACCCGCAATCCGCGCTGCCATTACAGAACGCGAGGCGGAAATCTCCGCCATCACAGCCAAGACGCTCGGGACGAAGAAAGGCTCCGTACAAAAGCAGATTGTTGGCCTTCGGAAGTTTGTACGCGAGGGAGTGGCGGACGTACGGGAACTGCTAGCCGGGAAGCACGGTAAGCCCGCTGTAGTGCGCCAAGAGCTATTCCGCCACATTGACGCCATTACGCTGCTGCCGGAAGGCGAGGAAATTCGCTACAAAGGCAGCTGGAAATTGTTAGGCAGCATAAGTGGTGCCGAGGGGCAGAGTTGAACTGCCTACGCCGGCCTTTTCAGGGCCGCGCTCTACCGGTGAGCTACCTCGGCACCGGAACAATTAAGGATTCTACGGAAAACCAGCGACGCTGAAAAGCGAAAAGCCCCACGGCCGCGGGCGCGATTGCCAGGAAACGGCGAAGCTTGCGCTGGTGGCGAACGCCGAAATATCGGAATACAATCAAAAGCACCTTGAAAAGATGACCGAGAAGAAAATACGTGTATTGATCGCGAAGCCCGGCCTCGACGGCCACGACCGCGGCGCGAAGGTGATCGCGCGGGCGCTTCGCGACGCCGGAATGGAAGTGATCTATACCGGGCTGCGCCAAACGCCGGAGATGATCGCGTCCGCCGCAGTGCAGGAAGACGTGGACGTGATCGGGCTTTCGATTCTGTCCGGCGCGCATAACACGATCTGCCCGCGCCTAATGGACCTATTGCGCGTCAAGGGAATGAATGACGTAACCGTGTTGATCGGCGGCATCATTCCGGACGCGGACATTCCCGCGCTGAAGCTGGCGGGCATCGCCGAAGTTTTTCTCCCAGGGACCACCACGCAAGCCATCATCGATTTCATCCGCGAGCGCGTCGCGGCGAGGCAGGGAATCTAACGTGTCAACGCGGAGGGAAACGACCGGCGAACCCGTGCCCGTTGCCGGAACCGTGATCCAAACGCGCGTGGACCCAAAAGCGCCCGCGTTCCAAAAGAACAGCCGCGATATGATCGATCGCGTCGCGGAAATCAAAAACGATGAAGAGAACATTCGCGAGGGTGGCGGCGCCAAAGCGATTGCGGGTCAGCACAAAAAAAATCGGCTAACGGCTCGAGAGCGAATCGCCAGGCTGATCGACCCAGGGACGCCTTTTTTCGAGCTCGGACTTTACGCCGCGTTCGAAATGTATGCGGAATGGGGTGGCGCTCCAGCGGCGGGAACCATCACGGGACTGGGGAACGTCGCCGGACGCCGCGTGATGATCATCGCCAATGACGCGACGGTGAAGGCCGGCGCCTTTTTCCCGATGACCGCGAAAAAAGTGATTCGCGCGCAGAACATCGCCATCGAAAATCGCGTACCGACAATTTATCTGGTGGATTCGGGTGGCGTTTTTCTGCCGCTGCAAGAGGATGTTTTCCCTGATACGGACGATTTCGGGCGCGTTTTCCGCAACAATGCGGTGATGAGCGCGATGGGCATTCCCCAGATTGCCGCGATCATGGGGCTGTGCGTGGCGGGGGGCGCGTACCTACCAGTGATGTGTGATCACGTTCTGATGACCGAGGGCAGCGGACTTTTTCTCGCGGGACCGGCGCTGGTGCAGACGGCCATCGGGCAGAAAGTTTCGCTCGAGGAACTTGGCGGCGCGCGAGTGCACGCGCAAATCAGCGGTACGGCCGACTTTCGCGAACCAAACGACGAAGCGTGCATCGAACGTGTGCGCGCTCTAGTCGACAAGATGGGTCACGGCCCCGGGGCCCCGTTTGACCACATCCGGCCCGAGCCGCCTGCGTATCCGCCGGAGGAAATTTACGGCATTTTTTCCGCGGACCCTTCGAGGCAGTACGACACACGCGAAATCGTCGCGCGGATCGTCGATGGAAGCAGGTTTGAGGAATATCGCGCGGAACGAGGACAGACGGTCCTGTGCGGCTACGGGCGCATCGGCGGCTGGGCCGTGGGAATCGTAGCGAACCAAAAGAAGAATGCAACCGTCTCGGCTCCCGGAACAGATGAAAAGCGCATCGAATTTGGCGGTGTGATCTACACCGAATCGGCGGACAAGGCTGCGCGCTTCATTCTCGATTGCAATCAAAACCTGGTGCCGCTGATTTTCCTGCACGACGTAAATGGTTTCATGGTGGGCAAGGAAGCTGAGTGGACGGGAATCATTCGCGCAGGCGCGAAGATGGTCAACGCGGTTGCGAACAGCGTGGTACCGAAAATCACGGTGATCTGCGGTGGCACTTTCGGCGCCGGGCACTATGCAATGTGCGGGAAGGCGTACGACCCTCGGTTTATGTTTGCCTGGCCGACGGCGCGTTATGCGGTGATGAGCGGCGAATCCGCCGCCGGCACCCTGGTCGAACTGAAGATCAAACAGCTTGAACGCGAAGGGAAGAAACTCAGCGCCGCGGACAAAAAGGAGCTGTACGAATCCATCCGTGCCACCTACGAGCGCCAAACCGACCCGCGTTACGCCGCGGCGCGATTGTGGGTCGATGCCATCATTGATCCGGCGCACACGCGCGAGGCGTTGATCGAGGCGCTGGAAGCGGCTGCATTGAATCCGCACGTCGCCGAATTTAAGACGGGAGTTTTGCAAACCTGATGGCGGACGCGGTGGCCATCGTCGAGTGCCCGCGGGATGCGTGGCAAGGGCTCGCGCAGCAAATTCCGACCGAGGAAAAAGTCAAATACCTCACGCGGCTTGTGTCGCTGGGCTTCCGGCACATTGATGCGGTCAGCTTTGTCTCGCCGAAGCACGTGCCGCAGATGGCGGATAGCGAAGCCGTAATGCAAGAAGTGAGCCGAGCAAAGCTGCCGTCGGGTGAAGCGCCCGATATTATCGGCATCGTAGTCAATAAACAGGGGCTCGAACGGGCGCTTGCCGCGCCGGGCGTCACGACGGTCGGCTACCCGTATTCGATCTCGGCATATTTCCGCCGCGCGAACGCGAATATGTCTCGCGCGGAGTCGCGCTCGCTCGTGGAACAGCTTCAACGCGAGACGAAGGCTGCGGGACGGAAGCTGGTGATTTACATTTCCATGGCGTTCGGGAATCCATACGACGAGCCCTGGGGGCCTGAAATCGTCGAGGACGCGCTGGTGTGGCTGAAGGATGTTGGAGTGCGAACCGTCTCGCTCGCGGACACAGTCGGGACGGCGTCTCCCTCCGATGTGGCGGATTTGTATCGCGCCGTGAAAGACTGCGTGGCGGGGATCGATATCGGCGTGCATCTCCACAGCCGGCCGGAGCGTGCCGCTGAAAAAGTGCTAGCCGCTTACGAGGCGGGATGCAGGCGGTTTGACGGCGCGCTGACGGGGCTTGGAGGGTGTCCGTTCGCAGGCGATCAACTTGTCGGCAACATTCCCACCGAAGCTGTGCTAACCGCGCTTGCGGCGCGCGGCGCGGCCACTGGGATCGACACGAAGTCGCTCGCCATCGCCTGCGCTATCACGCATGAACTCCGCGAGAAGTACGCGCACGAGCCTGAAACGGCCAAACCAAACTAATTTCCATCCGGCCAGCCGCAACGCGATGCACAACCTTTGATTTTTGTCACGTTCAGTGCTTATCTGTGTCCGGTGCTATCCGCTAAGAGAGGCTCACCCGATGGGGTATTCAACACTGAATTTTCAGTACGACGGTAATGGAATCGCCACGATCACGCTGAATGTGCCGGAGAAACGCAACGCCATCTCGTCGCAGATGGTCGCCGAGTTGCTTGACGCGTTCCGGCAGGCCGAAAAAGCGCCGGCGCGCGTGGTGATCCTCACTGGGCAGGGTAAGGCGTTCTGCGCGGGAATGGATTTGGGTGAGTTGCAAGAGCTGGCAAACGAAACTCAGGAGAAAAACATTGAGGATGCGCGACGGCTCTCGAAAATGCTCTACCGTTTGTATAGCTTTCCAAAGCCGGTGATCGCGGCGGTGAACGGTCCCGCGATCGCAGGCGGCTGCATGCTTGCGACGCTAACGGATTTCGCGCTGGCTGTTCCGGAAGCGAAGTTCGGTTATCCAGAGGTGAAGCTTGGGTTCATGCCGGCCCTGGTGGTGGTTTTCCTGCGCCGCCAGGTTGCCGATCGCGCTGCCCGCGCCCTGCTACTCACAGGAAGAATCATCGGCGCGGCGGAGGCGTACCGGATCGGTTTGATGACCGAAATTGTACCGCCCGAGAAGCTGATGGACCGCGCCCATGAAATTGCATCTGAGCTGATAGCGGCCAGTCCGACTTCTATCACGAGAACGAAGAACTTCATGCTCGGCTTCGACGACGCGACCTTGCAATCCGAACTGGAGCAAGCCATCAATGCAAATGCTGATATCCGCTCGACGCCCGATTTCAAGGAGGGCATCGCCGCGTTCCTCGAAAAACGTTCTCCGAAATGGACGGCAGAATAAACCGGCCCGCGCGACAGAGACCATGAGCGACTATTCGGAAACCACGATTCGCGTGCGCTATGCCGAGACGGACCAGATGGGCGTGGTCTATCACGGAAATTATTTCACTTGGTTCGAAGTAGGGCGCGTCGAGCTCTGCCGACAACTGGGATTCGAATACAAACAGATGGAAATCGAGGACGACAGCTTCATCGTGGTGGCTGAAGCGCAGTGTCGCTACAAACGCCCGGCGCGCTTCGATGAGGTGCTCGTGGTTCGCACGCGGCTCTCGAATTCTCAGCGCCGCACGATCCGCTTCAAGTACGAGATTGTTAACCAGTCGTCGGGTGAGCTGATCGCCACTGGCGAAACCACGCACGTGATCTGCGATAAGCTGGGCCGGCCGAAATCCCTGCCCGAAAAGTACCGCAAATATTTTGCGGCAGACCACACCGATGGCTCCGCGCAGCCAGACGTAAAATCCAATTCTAATTTGAGAGGTGAATGATGAGTGCTCCCGATCCCGCTAAAATCGAACGGTTCCGCGACAAACTTCGGGAAGAGTGGACCGATGAACAAACGGTTGCCGCTTGGCGGAAATGGAATGACCGGATGAGCGAGTTCACGCGCGAAGCAACCGCCGCGGTTCTTGAGGCAGCCCAATTGCGCTCCGGAATGCAAGTGCTCGATCTGGCGAGCGGTGTCGGGGATCCTGCGTTGTCGATTGCGGAAGCGGTTGGGCCATCCGGGCACGTTACGGCAACCGATCTTGGTCCCGGCATGATCGCTTTCGCGGAGGAGCTAGCGAAAAAGAAGCGGCTCGGGAATATCGAGTTTCGTGTCGCGGATGTGGAGGCGCTTCCCTTTCCGGATGGCTCCTTCGATGTAGTCTCGTGCCGCTTCGGCATCATGTTTTTCCCGGAGCAGGTGAAAGCATTTCGCGAATGCCGCCGGGTCTTGAAGGCGGGCGGGCGAGTAGCGTTCGTCGTCTGGGGCAAACGCGAACAGCCGTTTCTGGGCACGACGATCGGAGTGTTGATGAAGTACGTGGAAGCGCCGCCACCCGATCCGGATGCGCCCCATGCATTCATGTTCGGTGAGCGCGGCCTGCTGCTGCGGCGGCTCGACGAAGCGGGATTTTCCGACGCGCGAGAGGAAGTACGAACTGTCATCGGGCATTGGAAGGGAACGCCGGAAGAGTACTGGCAGCAGTTTACCGAAGTAGCCGCGCCCTTTCGGCCGCTGATCGCGAAGCTCACGCCGGAAACGCGCGCGAAAGCGGAATCTGAGATTTTTGCAGGTCTGCGGAAACTCTCGGATGGCAAGGAATTGTCGATGCCGCTTGAAATCGTGGTGGGCACGGGCGTGCGCACTTGACGCGGATTCAAATCGACGGCGAACATCTGACGATTGAGGATCTGCATCGTCTTGTGCTCGGCGCCGCGGAAGCTGATCTATCGGCAGCGGCACGAGAGAGAATGAAAGCGTCGCGCGCGGTTATCGAAAAGCTGGTCGGGTCCGCCAGCGCCGTGTATGGCGTGAACACAGGTTTCGGCAAAATGGCGGCGACGCGAATCTCGCCGGACGAAATTCGCCACCTCCAGCTCAATCTGGTGCGCAGCCATGCCTGCGGAGTCGGCGCGCCGCTCAGCGAGCCAGCCACACGCGGCATGCTCGCTTTGCGCGCCAATGCCATCGCCAAAGGCTTCTCCGGCGTGCGCCCCGTCGTTGCGGAGACTTTGCTCGCGATGCTCAATCGGCGCGTGCATCCGGTGATCCCCTCGCAAGGAAGCGCCGGCGCTTCTGGCGATCTTGCGCCGCTCGCGCATCTTGCGCAGGTGGCGATTGGCGAAGGTCAAGCGGTGTTTCAAGGGCGCGCGATGCCCGGAGGTGATGCGATGCGCGCTGCTGGAATCGCTCCGCTCGCGCTCGAAGCCAAGGAGGGCTTGGCGCTGCTCAACGGCACGCAGGCAATGCTTGCGCTTTTAACGCTCGCGTTGCGTGAAACCGAAATTGCGGCGGATACCGCGGACGTAGCAACAGCGCTTTCCTTGGACGCGCTGCGCGGCAGTCCCGTGGCATTCGACGCGCGCATCACGCAGGTGCGGCCGCACGCCGGCGCCGCGATCGTGGCGCGCAACATCGAGCGGCTGAATCGTGGCAGCGAAATCCGCGAGTCTCATCGTTCACCTGATGTGGACCCGCGCGTGCAGGATCCATACAGCCTGCGCTGCGCGCCCCAGGTCCACGGCGCCGTTCGCGATGCGCTGGCACAGATTCGCGCTACGCTCGCAATCGAAATCAACAGCGCCACCGATAATCCGCTCGTTTTCGCCGAAACGGACGACGTTGTGAGCGGCGGTAATTTTCACGGCCAGCCGCTGGCGATGGCGGCCGATCAGATGGCCGTTGCTGTTGCAACACTGGCCGGAATTTCCGAGCGCCGTATCGAACAGATGACCAATCCGCAGACCAGCATGCTGCCGGCATTTTTGGTGCGCGAAGCGGGGCTCAACTCGGGATTCATGATTTTGCAGGTTGTCGCTGCCGCGCTGGCCAGCGAGACCCGTGCGCTTGCGGCGCCTCACTCGATTGGCTCGATTCCCACTTCCGCCAATCAGGAAGACTACGTGTCGATGGGAATGGGAGCGGCGCGCCGCCTCGCGCCCATGCTCGCGAATCTGCGGAACATCCTCGCGGTCGAGCTCCTCGCGGCCTGTCAGGGAATCGACTTTCTCGCGCCGCTGCGGCCGGGACTGGAAGCGCGCAAGGCCTACGATATCCTGCGGTCGCTATCGAAGCGCGTGGATTCCGACCGTTCGCTTGCGCCCGATATCGAGATTGTCTCCGCGGCGGTTGAGACGGGCAAATTCAGCGACCTGATCCGTTAGCTCCTGCAAGCGAGCGCTGCAAAAACTTTCCGAAGCGATGGCCTGCGATGTAACTGAACGGCGCGACTCCCATCGAGTAATGTCCGCACGGCAGCGACAAGCTTTCGAATGGAATTCCCTCGCCTCGCAACTTTTCCAAGAGCGCGTCGGTAAATTCAGGCCAAAAAGTAGGATCGATATCGCCCGGTAATCAGCAAGATCCTCTTCCCTGCCCCGCGTAGATTCGCAATGTACGGAAAAGGGCTGATGGGCGACCAGTAATGCCGCAGCTCATCGCGCGAGACGCCTGCGCTCAGCGATTCCCACACATTTTGCGTGGTCAGTCCGTGGCTCACCACTTCGCCGAAGTAAGTGGAAGCGTGCAAAAACGCGCCGGCGCGCAACGCAGGCTCGTGGCACATCGTGATAAACCCAATCGCGGAGCCGATGCTGGTGCCCAGCACTCCCAGCGGGCCATAGCCTTGCTGCTCGAGCCACCGCAGCGTGCGCCGAACGTCAACCACGGCTTGCCGCCCCGCCTGCATGGTGAGCCCGATGTTCGGGCCAACAAGATGATCCGCGCGCGGATGGCCGGGAATCCTGCGGCGATCGTGGTAGGGCAGACTCATTTTAATAGCCGTCATGCCCAGGCGGCTCAACCACCGGCAAACATTCTGCTGCTCTTCCCAGCGCGCATTCCATTGCGCGAGAACGATCACGGCTGGCCCGCGCCCCGAGCCGTTCCCGCCGCGCGACGCCGGGAAAACCTGTGCGTGAACGCGATTGTTGTCGGGCCAAGGTGAAGCGATCGCGCTCGTGAACGTGAGTACGCCGTCGGCAAGCGCATAATCGTCGGCGGGCGGCGCGGCATACCATTCGTCGCTATTCTTCACCGCGTCTTCGACATAAGCATCGAGGAATTCTCGCGGGTTCGCGCAATCCGCGCCACCGCCGATGTGTTCCAGGCCCCACTCGAAGGGCAGAATGCGGCGCGCCGGCTCCTGATCAAATCGCATCTGCTCATAGCGCCGGACTCTTTGTGCGTACCAGGAGGCCATCAGGCGAGCATTTGAATTATTTGGCTCCGCGAACTAAGGAGAGAAATTCGTCGCGGGTCTGCTTATTTTCGCGGAACACGCCCAGCATTGCGCTGGTGACCGCCGCCGAATGTTGCTTTTCCACGCCGCGCATCACCATGCAAAGATGCCGCGCCTCGATGATTACGCCCACTCCCTGTGGATTCAACTTGTCCGCGATGGTCTGCGCGATTTGGCTAGTGAGCCGCTCTTGAATCTGCAGCCGTCGCGCGTACATGTTCACCAACCGCGCGATCTTGCTCAGGCCCACCACTTTTTTATTTGGAATGTAAGCCACGTGGCATTTGCCAAAAAAAGGAAGCAGGTGATGTTCGCAGAGGCTGTAGAGCTCGATGTCCTTCACCACCACCATTTCGTCGTACCCCACGCTGAACATGGCGCCATTCAGAAGCTTTTCGGGATCCTGGCGGTAGCCGCTGGTCAGATAGCGCAGCGCCTTTTCGAAACGCTCCGGAGTGCGCCGCAGCCCTTCGCGGCTGGGATCTTCTCCGAGCTGGACGATCATCGCCCGCACCAGTTCCGCGATTTTCCCGGTGTCGTCGGCGGCGGGAATAATGATCCGCTCCCCATCGGTCACTTTTGTTTCGCTCATCGGTTTAGCCTTCATGGCGCAGCGTGTTCTGCGCCGCTGGAGTCGCCTTCGTATTCAAAGCTGTTCTTGCTGGTTTCTTCGATCCGAACCCGCGCAATGCGTGCCGCCGGAAACGGCTTCAGGCGGCGGTATATTTCGCGGCAGACGTTTTCTGTAGTCGGAACGTCGGCGGCGAATTCCGGCACTTCCTCATTCAGATATTTGTAATCGAACGGCTCGATAACCTCGCGCTCGACAAACGGATCAAGCTCCCCCAGATTCGCGATCATCCCGGTGGCGGGATCGACTGGACCGGTGATAGTGACTTCGAGCACGTAGTTATGCCCGTGGCCGTGCACGTTGCTGCATTTGCCGTACAAGCGGAGGTTTTCCTCCTCGCTCAGATTCGCACGATGCAGCCGATGCGAGGCGGAAAACCGGTAGCGGCGCGTTAGCGAAAGCTTTAGTGGATAGCTCACCGATTGCCTCGCGCGCCCAGCGCTTCCGTGCCGTTGCGTTCCGCCGTGCAGTCCGCGAACAAATCCGGTGACTCATAGAGCCGCACGCGATCGAGTTTCCCCTTGGTGATTTTTGGCTCGATCAAACGCCAAATCACTGCGGCGATATTTTCGCAGGTGGGAATCTGCCCCGCCAGCTCCGGCACTTCGTAATTCAAATGACGATGATCCATGCGGTCGGCCACTTCACGCTGCAAAATATCCTTCAGCTCTTTCAAGTCCAGCACCATTCCCGTGGCGGGATCGGGCTCGCCCGCCACCGTCACTTCGAGCACGTAATTATGTCCGTGGCCGTGCGGATTATTACACTTGCCGAAAATCCGCCGGTTCTCCTCGGCGGAAAAATTCGGATTGTGATAATAGTGCGCCGCCGAAAATTCGATTTTGCGCGTGATTCGCATCATCGAGCGCCCGCCGGATACGTTCGTCCCTTCCAGACCACCCCGCCGTGCGTGCTCTTCCACCACGATTCAAGCAGCGCCGCGGTATAAAGCGCCGCCCCCGTGAAATAGTATTTGATGTAAGAAATCGGGTAGCGATTCCGGTGAAGCGCAGCCAGGTACAGAAAGTTCCTGCTGAGCAGCATTCCGGCCACAACGCCGGCCGCCGCCGGCAACAGATCACTTCGAAAACCAGCGACGCAAAGTACGAGGATTGCCAGCAGTGCCGCCAGCTCGATCAGCGGCGAAGCCTCTAGCAATTCGAACAAAAGCGACGGGAAACTCGCACCCATCAGCGGGTAAAGATTTTTCGTCCAGCCCTGCCACATCGCGCCAAGCGACCGGTACATCCGCGTGCGCACAACTCCGTTCGGAGCGGCGAAATAAATTCCAAGCCCCCGCTGCTTCACGCGTCGCGCCAAGGCAACATCCTCCAGAATTTTCGCGGCAACTGCTGCGTGCCCTCCCACCGCATCGTACACATCGCGGCGGACCATCAGGAATTGCCCATTGGCTGCGGCGTCCGGCAGCCTCGGATCGTTGATTCGCGCAAACGAAAATCGCGCCGCCAGCCGGCAATAGACAAAAGGAATCAACGCGCGCTCCCAAAATGTCGCCATTTCCTGTTCCGGAGAATATGAAACCAGCGCGGCATCGTGATCGGCGGCATCGCCAAGCGCCTTCCTCGCCGATCCCGGCAAATGAAACGTATCCGCATCGGTGAAAAGCAGCCAATCGCCGGCAGCTGCCGCCGCGCCCACCGCCGCGGCGTGGTTCTTGCCCACCCACCCGCGCGGAAGTTCGCCCGCCGCGAGCACCTTTAGCTTTGCCATTCGTGCGGCCAGATCGTGCAGAATCGCGGCGGTGCCGTCGCTCGATTGATCGTCCACCACGATCACTTCCCCAACCTCCGGCTGTGCGGCAACAGATTCCACCGCACGCGCAATTGCGGCTTCTTCGTTTCGCGCGGGAATGATGGCGGAGATCAAGGTTTTTGCGATCCGATCCGAAGGGCTGCTAAACTATCCGTGATCGCTGAAGATTCTTCTATTATAAGGCCTTGGATACTGGATTAAAACGCAAACTGAACACAGGCCTCGTTCTCGCCTTCATCGCGGGCCTGCTCGTGTTATTTGCCCACCCGGAATATCAGCAGGGCGAGCCGAGCCTCCGCGGACGCCCCGAAAAGGATTTCGCTCTCACGCTGGATGGCAAAGCCACTCGCCTTTCAGATTTGCGCGGAAAGGTTGTCCTGCTGAACTTCTGGGCCAGTTGGTGCCAGCCTTGCCGCGACGAAGCGCCCGCACTAAACCAGTTGCAGCGCCGAATCGCCGCGTCGGGCGGGGTGGTACTCGGAGTCAACGCGGGTGTGGATGACAGCCAGGCCGGCTACGAAGATTTTCTCAAAACTTACAATATCGACTTCCCGACCTATCTAGACCCCTCAAAGCGCATCGCGCTTACGTACGGGACCACCATGTTCCCCGAGACGTACGTGATCAATCGCAAGGGCCGCATCGATCGCAAGATCATCGGCCCGCAGGATTGGACCAGTCCTACGATGATGGCTTATCTGGATTCCGTGCTCAAGGAACCCTGAAACCTTCTCCTCGACTGCCGCAGAATCTGACAGTAGAATCCTCGCACTATCAGGAGGCTCGTCATGGTTGACTTCGCCGTTGTTCCCGAGCGTACGGCCCTGCTGAACGTGGATTTGCAAAATTGCTTCGTAGAAGCCTCTCCCATTGCCGCACCCGATGGTTTGGTCATTCTTGAGCGGGTGAACCGTCTAGCCGCCGCGTGCCGCAGAGCCGGGATTCTCGTTATCCACGCCAGTGTCGTTGTTCGGGCGGATCACTCCAATCTTGGCACTCTCGCGGAGTTCAACCCGTTCGCGAAGGAAGGCATTCTCGACAAGGGAGCGCCATCCGCCGCGCTGCACAAGGACCTCGTCGTTGATCCCCGCGACATCCTTCTCGACAAGCCGCGCTTCGGCGCATTCCACGGTACCGATCTCGAACTGATCCTTCGCAACCGTGGCATCGATACGATCATCATCAGCGGTATCGCCACCAACATCTGTTGCGAAACTAGCGCCCGCGAGGCCGCTGTTCGCGATTTCCGCGTGATTTTCCTAAGCGACGGAACGGCAACGGCCCCAATGGGCGGCCTTTCCGCCCCGGAGCTTCAAAAAGCCACTTGCGCCACACTCGGCTACCTGTTCGCGCAGATCCTCACTGTTGACGAAATGATTCGCAAAATCGAAGGCGGCGCGCGCGCCGCCGCATCGCGATCATAGCGACAACAGCTTTGGCGCACACTTGCCTGGCTGTGTATCGTCAGCCTCAAGTGAAGGGCCATCGCATGTGGAGTGCGGGAGCTTGCTCCCGCCGTTTGCCGTCCGGGCTTGCCCGGACGTGCTCCTGGCACTTGGTCGCAGCGCGATCCCGCCGTTTTAGCTGCTGCTGAGAATGCCAATCGCTTTGCGTATCGCCGTTATCCTGAGCCGGCGTCCCGCGCCTTTGGTTCTGCGCGAAGCGCCGGGACGCGCAATCGAGGAATCTCTCTTCAACCAGAAGAGGCACCCGGTTCCAGCCACGTGTTCTCGCTTCCGGCACATATAAAAGGCCAGCATAATAGTGGCTCATGGAACGAGATGTCGTCTGCGGAATGACGGTCGATCCGGCGAAAGCCGCCGCGATCGCCGAGCACGCTGGAAAGACCTATTACTTTTGCTGCGCCTCCTGTGCCGCAAAATTCCGCGCCGATCCCGAAAAGTATCTCCGCGCAAAATCGGCCGATTCCGGCCACGCCACGCCGCTCGTTCAATTAGGTGCTGCGAGACCTGTAACGATTGCCAAGCCCGCGGCCTCTCCGCCGCCCGAGTCAGCCGTCTACGTGTGCCCAATGGACCCCGAGGTGCGCCAAGATCGCCCGGGGCCGTGCCCTAAGTGCGGAATGGCGCTCGAGCCGGATGTTCCATCAGGGCAGGGCACTCGGATTGAATACACCTGTCCAATGCATCCGGAAATCGTTCGCGACCAGCCGGGCTCTTGTCCGATCTGCGGCATGGCGCTCGAACCGCGAACGGCTGTAGTCGAGGAAGAGGAAAATCCAGAGCTTGTGTCCATGACGCGGCGCTTTTGGGTCAGCGCGGCGCTTGCGATCCCGGTTCTTGCGCTCGGAATGTCAGACCTGATTCCCGGCCAACCAGTGCAGCGCGTGCTGGCGGTGCGCGCAATTGAATGGACTCAACTGTTTCTTGCAACGCCCGTTGTAATTTGGGGCGGTTGGCCATTCTTCCAGCGCGGATGGGCTTCGCTGGTGAATCGCAGCCTGAACATGTTCACGCTGATCGCGCTCGGCACCGGCACAGCATACGTCTATAGCGTGATCGCCGTTCTCTTCCCCGGTCTTTTCCCGGATTCATTTCGATTAGCTGGTGGTCAGGTTCCCGTGTATTTCGAAGCGGCAGCGGTAATCACCGCGCTGGTTCTGCTCGGCCAAGTGCTCGAGTTGCGTGCGCGCAGTCGGACGTCGGCAGCCATTCGCGCGCTGCTGAAGCTCTCGCCGAAAACCGCGCGCCTGGTTCGCGCCGACGGAACAGAACTCGACATTCCGGTAGAGCACATCGCCGTCGGTGACGTGCTCCGCGTGCGACCCGGCGAAAAAATTCCCATCGACGGAATTGCAATCGATGGATCGAGTTCGGTCGACGAGTCGCTCGTCACCGGCGAACCGATTCCAGTTGAGAAAAGCGATGGCAGCCGCGTAACCGGGGGAACGGTGAACGGCACGGGCACGCTGCTGATCCGCGCCGAACGCGTGGGTAACGAAACCCTCCTCGCGCAAATTGTCCGCATGGTCAGCCAGGCGCAGCGCAGCCGCGCACCGGTTCAGCAGTTGGCGGACCGCGTATCCGCCTATTTCGTTCCCGCAGTCGTATTGGCCGCCGTTCTCACATTCATCTTGTGGTCCTTGTTTGGCCCAGCGCCAAAAATGGCGCATGCCCTCCTCAACGCCGTCGCCGTACTCATAATTGCGTGCCCTTGCGCGCTGGGACTTGCCACTCCGATGGCCATCATGGTGGGCACAGGCCGCGGCGCGCTGGCCGGCGTACTGATCAAGAATGCCGAAGCGCTCGAAATCATGGAGAAAGTCGATACGCTCGTCGTGGATAAGACCGGAACGCTAACGGAAGGCCGCCCGCGCGTCACATCCGTCATCGCTGCAAACGGTTTTGACGAGACGCAAGTTCTTCGCGTGAGTGCTACGCTCGAACGCGCCAGCGAACATCCACTCGCTGCCGCGATTCTCACGGCCGCAAAAGAACGCGGCATCGCGCCCGGAAACCTTAGCTCCTTTTCCTCACTCACCGGCAAAGGGGTCACTGGAATGGCGGAAGCGCAAACCGCCGGGCTCGGAAATCGAGCTTTGTTGCTCGAACTCGGAATTTCGCCAGGCGATCTCGACGGACGCGCCAAATCGCTGGAGTCCGATGGTCAAACGGTGATGTTCATCACCATCGCCGGAAAAATCGCCGGAATCATCGGCGTTTCCGATCCAGTGAAGGCCACCACGCCCGAAGCGATCGAACGCTTGCATCGCGAACGCATTCGAATCGTGATGATCACAGGCGATAGCCGCGCAACCGCGGAAGCGGTGGCGCGCACGCTGGGCATCGATCAAGTTCACGCGGGTGTGCTGCCCGACAAAAAGGGAGAAATTATCAAGCAATTGCAGGCCGATCGGCATATTGTGGTCATGGCAGGCGATGGAGTGAATGACGCTCCGGCGCTCGCGCAAGCCGATGTCGGCATCGCCATGGGGACGGGTACGGACGTCGCCATGGAAAGCGCCGGCATCACTCTGCTGCGCGGCGACCTGCGCGGGATTGCTCGGGCGCGCGTCCTTAGCCGCGCCACCATGCGAAATATCCGCCAAAACCTCTTCTTCGCGTTTTTATATAACTCAGTGGGCATTCCCATCGCCGCCGGGGTCCTCTACCCATTTTTTGGACTGCTGCTCAGCCCCATTTTTGCCAGTGCCGCGATGACGTTTAGTTCCGTTTCCGTAATCGGAAACGCGCTCCGGCTCCGAAACGTTCATTTATAGTTACCGGCGGCACGCACGGCATCGGTGCTCTACGCGGCAATGCTATACTGACGCTCATGACATTTATGACCGTGAGCTACGAATTGCAGGACAAGTTGAAACCGGAGCAGTTTCGCGCCCTCGGCATGTTTGCGAATACCTACGGCTTGCAGCGATTTCGCGTCGACGAGAAATCCAACATCCTGCACTTCGATTACGATGCCTCGCGGCTGCGGGAAAACGTGGTCGAGCACGTGCTGCGCCAGGCCAGAATTCCTGTGCTGAGGCGTGTTGCGCAAGCCTGATTTCCACCAGCGACTGTTTGCGAAGTGAGAGGAGTTTTAGAATTGCCGCTCTACGAATATAAGTGCGCGAAGTGTGGAAAACGCTTTGAAAAGATCGAGCGCGTTTCGGCGCCGGAGCGACAAAAGTGTCCTAAGTGCGGAGGCCGCGCTGAACGCCAGATCACGGCACCGGCCATCCAGTTCAAGGGCAGCGGCTGGTATGTGACCGATTACGGCGGCAAGGGCGCTGCGCCGAAATCTGCCGGCGAAGATTCCCGTGATGGCGGCGCGCCCAAGACGGCCGAGAAAACCTCGGAATCGAAAACAGATTCGAAATCGGAATCGAAGACGGAATCCAAGCCCGCCGCGTCCGAGACTTCCAACAAAGGCGCCGCGAAGAGAAAAAAGTAACCCCCGCCTGCTCGGCTGAGCGGTGTGCCTTCCGCTACAGTTTGAGTTCCCGCAGATACTCGCGAAATCCTTTGCCCAGCTCGGGATTTTTCAGCGCGAGTTCGACGGTGGCCTGAAGAAATCCCAGTTTGTCCCCCGCATCGTGTGTCCGTCCATCGTAGATGCACGCCATGAGCCTGTTTTCAGCGGCGAGGCGTCGGAGGCCATCGGTTAATTGAATTTCACCGCCCGCTCCGGGTTTCGTTTCTGCTAAATACTCGAAAATTTCCGGCGGCAGCACGTAGCGCCCCGTGATGCCTAGGTTAGACGGCGCCTTCTCCGCCGTGGGCTTTTCCACAAGATCCTTTACGCACAAAACCTTGTCGCCCCATCGCGAATTTTTCTCCGGGGGGGCGGCGTCCACAATGCCATAGAGATGCACGCGCTCGCGCGGCACTCGTTCCACGTGGATCGCGCCCGCGCCCGTGGCCTCGTAAATTTCCTTGAGTTCGCGCGTCGCGGGCACGGCGCCTTCCATGATCACGTCGCCCAGCAGCACCGCGAATGGCTCGTCGCCCACGAGTTCCGCCGCGCAAAGAACCGCGTGGCCCAATCCCAGCGCCTCGCTCTGCCGAGTGTAACTGAAATGCAAGCCGCCGCTGATTTCCCGGACCATCTTCGCGTGTTCCGGTTTTCCGCGCTCTTCGAGAAAACTCTCCAGCTCCGGCGCGAGATCGAAGTGATCTTCGATCGCGCTCTTGCGCCGGCCGGTGACGAAAATCACGTGCTCAATCCCCGAAGCAATGCACTCTTCGACCGCATACTGGATCAGCGGTTTATCCACCACGGTCAACATTTCCTTGGGAATTGCTTTCGTCGCGGGCAAAAAACGCGTCCCGAGCCCCGCCACCGGCAGGACTGCCTTCCGCACCTTCTTTACTTTCTCGGCCATCATTTCGTCAGCAGTCCTCTCTGCGGCGCTCCATTCCGAACGCTGAACCGCCTCTCCTCCATGCTAACATAGCGTTTTTCCAGTCACTCTCAGTTAGATTCAGGACCGACAGTCACCGTGGCCGAACATTTAATTCTCGGCATCGAATCCTCCTGTGACGAAACGGCCGCGGCTGTCGTCGCCGGCGGACGCCGCATTCTTTCCACCGTCGTAGCCTCGCAGAACGACATTCACCGAAAATATGGTGGCGTGGTGCCCGAACTCGCCTCGCGCGAGCATCTCCGCCAAATCGTTCCAGTAGTTCGCGAAGCTCTGGAGCAAGCGCACCTTAAACTACACGATGTGGACGCGGTGGCCGTGACCTGCGGCCCCGGCCTAATCGGCGCGCTTTTAGTCGGCGTCACCTACGGCAAAGTTCTGGCGATGGCGCTGGGGAAACCGCTGATCGCTGTGAATCACCTCGAAGGTCACGTGCATGCCGTGTTTCTCGAAGCGCACGCCGGGGCACGCGAGCCACTGCTGCCCGCCGTTTGCTTGATCGTGTCCGGCGGCCACACCGTGATTTATCACGTCACTTCCGAAAGCCAGAACGGTGCGCAGAAATTTTCCTACGCGCGAATCGGCGGCACTCGCGACGACGCCGCCGGTGAAGCCTATGACAAAGTCGCCCGAATGCTCGCGCTCGGTTATCCCGGCGGCCCAATCATCGACCGCCTCGCCGCGTATGGAAATCCCAAAGCCATTCGTTTCGCGGAACCGAAAACGAGCGGAAACGCATTCGATTTCAGTTTCAGCGGAATCAAAACTGCTGTGCTGTATCACCTCCGGCGGAATCCCCAGCTTGAGCCGGAAATTGCGGCGCGGCGTGAAGCGTTGGCGCGGGATGAACGCGGCGCCGACGCCCTGCGCGCGCTTTCGAGCGACGCGACGCTGGATTTAATCGCCAGCTTCCAGCGTTCGGTGGTCGATAACTTGGTCTCGCGTACGACCGCCGCGGCCGTACAACAGGGCGCTCGCACCGTGCTGGTTTCCGGCGGCGTCGCCGCCAATAGCGAATTGCGGCGCGCATTCGAAACCGAAGCCGCGCAGCGTGGCATCGAAGTCTATTTCCCCAGCCGGGCGCTCTCAACGGACAACGCCGCGATGATCGCGGCCGCCGGGCATGCCCGCTTTCTCGCTGGGGAGCGCGCCGACTCAACCCTAAACGCCGAAGCCTGTCTTCCCCTCCGTTAGCGTTCATCTCGACTTTTGACCTCCAGATTCCGTGACGGGTAGATATGTGTGAGATCCTTTGTTTTCCGCGAGTTACGACACATTCTACTCGGCTCTGGTGTCGAGGAGAACCCCCCTTCCTCGAGCGAATTGCCGAGCGCCAAGGCGTCCGGGCCCGCTCAGTTCCCGAGGGGCGCCCGCCCTGCGGGCCTTGCCCAATCGAAGGAAACAGCGAGAGAATATCGTGTGAAACGTACGGCCGCCGTTCAAACGCTACTGGCTCAACGAGAACGCAATTCTTAGTAGGGCAACTGGATCCCAACACCACCAGAAGAGGTGACTATATGCCAGAAACGCTTAGAGCTGACCACGTAGGAAGTTTTCTTCGGCCGCTGGAATTGCTCGCGGCGCGCGAGAACTCCGATGGCGCGACTTTGAAGGCCATGGAGGACAAGCACGTCCTCCGGGTGCTCACGAAGCAGAAGGAGCTTGGTTTCGAGATCTTCACCGATGGCGAGCTGCGGCGGAGGAATTTCATGAGCAATTTCACCGACGCTGTGGAGGGCTTCGACATCGGCTCCGAAATCACGCGCAGTACTGAAGTCTGGGGAGCCAAGGGGCAGGAGCGAGAGGCGCACGTCAGCCACGTGACAGGCATCGTCAATGCGAAACTTCGCGCCGTGCGTCCCGTGACAGAGCACGAACTCCCATTCTTGAAAAAACACAGCCCGGGCAACATTAAGATGTTGCTGCCAAGCGCCACTCAGTTTCCCGCGATCTCGTTCAAGAGGGGCGTTACGGATAAAGTTTATAAGGACCACTCCGCTCTGCTGTGGGACATCGTCGAGATCATCAAGAAGGACGTAGCCGTGCTCGCGACGGATGGCGTGAAGTACATCCAGATTGACGCCCCGCGCTACAGCTACTACTTGGACCCGAAGTGGCGCGCTTGGATCAAGACCGAAATGAAGATGGACCCGGACCACGCTCTCGACGAAGCGATCGCGGCGGACAACGCTTGCTTTGAGGCGGCGCGAAAACCAGGCGTGGTGCTGGCTATCCACCTGTGCCGCGGAAACAACCGGAGCCATTGGTATGCCGCGGGCGGATATGATGCGATCGCGGAAAAGCTCTTCGGAACTCTGAAAGTGGATCGGTTCTCACTGGAATACGATGACGAGAGGTCCGGGACGTTCGAGCCGTTGCGTTTCATTCCCAAGGACAAAATCGCCATCCTCGGACTCATCACCTCAAAAAAGCCGCAGCTCGAAAGTGAAGACCTGCTCGTGAAGAGAATCCATGAGGCCGCGAAATACCTGCCGCTCGAAAATCTTGCTCTCAGCCCTCAGTGCGGCTTCGCATCGACGGCGGAGGGCAACCTACTGACCGAAGACGAGCAATGGGCCAAGCTGAAATTGGTGGTCGATACTGCCCGCCGCGTGTGGAACTGAGAGGGCAGCGGGTTTGGCCGTTGAGGCGACAAAAAACGGGGGCCACGGGCAGCAGCGACACGATCCCAAGCCCCGCCTGTCGATAGGTCTTCGGCCTATTGCTTTGCAACTCGCTTTTTGTATAATCGACCGCGATCAGTCCGCTATGCGAGCGGAGGAGTTCGCTTTTCCTTCAGGCCAGGTTACGAAGCCTCCGAAGCGGCAGGATTCTAGGTGAAAACGGCCCGCGCGACCCCACCCCGCCGCGGTTAGAACAGGGTATGCCGACTGCTCGACACTGAGATTTTGTAATGTGTCTAGTGGCCGGCTGCGATTTGTTCTTCCTTCTATCGTCTATGGCGCTGCCCGTAATGACGCCGGAACGTCGCAGAAGTCCGCGGATAAGCCTGTCCGCACTCGCCTATATTACTTTCGACTCAAACTGCGGCGGCATCGTCGTGAACATTTCCGACGAGGGACTTTGTTTTCACACCATCGCTCCCATTGAACGAAGTGACACGATCCATTTCTCGTTTTCGGCAAACGGCAAACGAATCGAAGCCCAGGGCCGGCTGATATGGACAGATGAGACCCGAAAGACCGGAGGCCTTCGGTTCCACGCCCTGTCTGCGGAAGCGAGCCGTCAAATCCGCAGCTGGATCGTGCAATCGTCAGACCCGTTTACGGCTACGAGGCAGATCGCAGCGCAGCCGCCGTTGAATTCCGCGGCCCACTCAGGCGTAAGCAAACCAGCGAAGGGCGCTGTGCACCATGACTCTCGCACGTTGAGAGAGTGGTCGAGACGGATCGGAACGCTGGCGCGATGGGGCGAGTTTTCGCGCGGTCTAGCGACTGGGATCCTCATCGCGGTTGTGGTGGCTGCAATATTCCTGTTCCACGCGTACAAGCATCGGATTGGTGAGTCGCTGATCTTTCTAGGAGAACGCTTCGGGGCAACACCCCATTCAGAAACGGCGTCGCGTGGGCCGACGTCTGCTTTGTCCCAGGCTGCCGGACCTACGTCTCAGCGGCACGCCACGGTCTCAGCCCCAGGTCTCGCTGCGACCCAGGTTTTGGGCTCGGAGGAAGCTCTAATCCAGCCCGCAACGAAAGCGGCCAAGCCTGCGCCTGCCAAGCTCGCACCCAAGCCGATCGCTCCGGCAATTTCGTTCGCGCCCTCGACGGCGGCGGCGTCACTGATTGATTTTGCGGCGGCTCGCCCCGGTCAACCGCCATCGGAGGCGGGCGGAACTGCACAACCTGAATCGGCCGATCTCTCTACTGATAAGACCACCGTCATGGCAATGAAGGCTACGGGCAATTCCAGCGAGAGCGCCGAGGACATTGCGGAAATCAACTCCGGCGTGCCTTTCGGGAGGTATTTCGACGCCGGCAGGTTTAAGGATGAATTAGGCGCTCGCAACACGACGGACGACCTGGCGCGCATCGGAATTCATGCCATCGTAATTCCTAAGCACCATTTGTGGATGAATTCGTATCAAGTAATCGCGGGACCTTATCGTGACGCGGAGGAGATGCAGGCGGCGGGCACGAACTTACGTACCCACGGCTTTAAGACGCATTCGCTCCCAAGACAGTCTCGAGGCTTGACTTTAGTTTCCTCGACGGCGCCTCGGGGATTGGCAGAAGCCCCCACGGAGCAGTTCGTCGTCAATTGGGAGTCTTACAGCCCCGAGGTCACGGTAAACTTTGTAAAGGCCGGGGACACGGTTGCCAAGGCCCAGGGAAAGTGGGTAAAACGATCCATTCCCTACGATTATGACGCAATTGTATACAAGCAAAATGTCAACGGATCACGGACCCTTCTCGAAATTTGGTTTCACGGGATGAGCCGCGCCGTTGTGCTCCCTACCACTTCACCCAACCGCCCGGTAATCTTTTAACTTTCAGTAGTGCCGCAGCGTTGCCCCTGGTCAATCGCAGTGCTGTTCGTATACTGTTCAATTTTTGCGCTTGCGCCGCCAGCACCCAAGTTGCAAATGGATGAAAAAGCTGTGGGCCGCTCGGCCCGTAAAAAAGCGAAATGGAGTACGCGAATGACTAAATCGGCTCAAACCCCCAAGGTGTCGCCAACGCGCAAACACCACCGCAAGCGCAGCTTCCTTCACGCACACTCGTTGAGTATCGCCTCTATCTGCATCCTGCTTTTGTGGATTGGCTTTTATATCCTCTCGAATCCCGGTACTCATTGGGGGTCGTTCTTCGGAAACGCAATAGCGGATTGGTCAGGCGTGGTTGTCACCGTAGTCGCGACGAAATACCTATACGAAAAAAGCTCCGCCGAAAGCAGGCCTCTGCCAAAACACATGCTCACTCCAGTTCTCAAATGGCTACGCGATCATTCGCTGACTATCTTTCTTCTAATAACGGGAATCGGCTGGGTGGTGCTGTTCGCTCGAATGACTCCGGATGCGAAGTGGGGCCAAGTCGTTGGCAATATCGTGTCGGAGTGGACTCAGATTTTCGGGCTCGTGTTACTCACGAAACACATGATCGAGACCCATTCGAACGAAAGCCGCGGGTGACCGTGCCTCGCTAGATCGGCGACCAATCATGGCAGTCGTGGGGTAAACCTCTCAGCGTCCGCCGTAACACAAGTTTTCTGGGACGCTGCCCGTTTACTTTGACCCGCCGGGCTGGCTAAGACCGCGATATTTCAGCATCGGCTTAATGTTGGGCGGCGCCCCAAGCCACGCAGCGTACATCTTGGCGAGGTCTTCGGTGTTGCCACGAGAAAGCACCATCTGGCGGAAGCGATCACCGTTCGCGCGGGTTACCCCGCCGTGATCTTCAAACCACTGGAAGGCATCGTCGTCCAGCATCTCGCTCCATAGATACGCGTAATAACCGGCGTCGTAGCCGCTGCCCCAGATGTGCAGGAAATAGCTGGAGCGGTAGCGAGGCGGCACGTATCGAAGTGCGAGATGGGTCTTCTTGAGAGCCTCCGTCTGAAACGAATCGGGGTTTTCCAGCGGCGCGCTGGCCGGGAGCGTATGCCACTGCATATCGAGCTCTGCCGCCGCCAGTAATTCGGTCAGGTCGTAGCCTTGGTTGAAGGTTTGCGCCTTCTTGACCTTGGCGGCCAGTGCTGCCGGCATCTGGGAGCCGCTCTTGTAGTTTTTCGCATAATTGCTGAACACGGCCGGAAACGCGGCCCAATGCTCGTTGAACTGCGAGGGAAACTCCACGAAGTCACGCGGCACGTCCGTACCGGCAAGACTCGGGTATTTCGTGTCCGCGAACATCCCATGCAGCGCGTGGCCGAACTCGTGAAACATTGCGGTTACATCATCGAAACTGAGCAGGGCCGGCTGGCCCGGTGCGGGTTTGCTGAAGTTGGCAACGTTGTACACCACTGGCAGTGTGCCAAGCAGCTTGGACTCGACAACAAAGTTGCCCATCCAGGCGCCACCCTGCTTGTTGTCGCGCTTGAAATAGTCGCAGTACCAGAGCGCTAGCGGTTTGTCATCGGCGTCGAACACTTCAAACACGCGTACATCCGGGTTGTACACGGGAATGTCTTTGCGTTCTTTGAAGGTGAGTCCATAAAGCCGGTTCGCTGCGTAGAAGACTCCGTTCTCGAGCACGTTGTTCAGTTCGAAGTAGGTCTCCACCTCCGCTTCATTCAGATTGAACTTCTGCTTGCGAAGCTGCTCGGCGTAGAAGCTCCAGTCCCACGGCTGCAGTTGGAAGCCGCCTTTCTGCTTGTCGATCAGCGCCTGAAGCTCCTTTGCCTGGCTCACCGCGTTCGCGGTTGAACCGGGCGCCAGCGCATCTAAGAACTTCAGTACAGCCTCCGGTGTTTTAGCCATCTGATCTTCCAGTTTCCACGCCGCGAAATTCGGGAAACCAAGCAGTTGGGCCTTCTGGGCTCGAAGCTGGGCCAGACGCGCGATGGTGTCGCGCGTATCGTTCGGCCCGCCGTGTTCAGCGCGATTCCAGGAAGCTTCGAAGAGCGCTTGGCGAGTCGAACGATTGCTCAGCACGGCGAGGTCCGGCTGTTGGGTTGTGTTTTGTAGCGGAACCACGTAGCCATTTACACTGCGGCCCTTGGCTTCTTGCACGGTAGACGCGATTTGCCCTTCGCTCAGCCCCGAAAGTGCGCCCTGATCTGTGGTGTGGTACGCCGCGTCCTTGGTTGCAGCGAGCAGTTTGTCGCTAAACGCATTGGAAAGAGTCGATTCCTCTTCGTTCAGCTTTTTCAGTTTGCCCTTGTCGGCATCGGAGAGCTCTGCCCCGGAATGCACGAATTTCTTGTAATCGAACTCCACCAGCCGCAGCGACTCCGGATCGAGCGCGAGCGAAAGGCGTTGGTTGTATATGGCTGCCACTCGCTGGAACAACTTCGAGTTCAGGCAAATCGCATCATCCAGAGCAGCCAGTTTCGGCGCCTCGATGCTCTTCACTTTCTGTAGCTCGGGATCGAGGTTGGCGCCGGTAACCGCGTTGAACACCGCCATCACGCGCCAGACGAGCTGGCCGCTCTTTTCCATCGCTGCAATCGTGTTCTCAAACGTCGGCGCGGCCGGATTCTCCGCAATGGTCCGGACCTCCGCCAGCTCCTGCGCCATTCCCGCCTCAATGGCGGGCTGATAATCGGCATCCTTGATCTTGTCGAACGGCGGCGCGTGAAACGGCAGCGTGCTCGTCGCATAGAAGGGGTTGTCGGGTCCAAAGCTGGCGCGAGCGGGCGACGCAGGCTTGGCGCAGGAGCCGAGCACCATGGCGCAGCCTGCAATGAGAGAGCCGGCTCGTAACAGCCGGTTCTTCGGCTCGCACGACGAACCCTTGCTCATGGCTTGGATTCACCTCGATATTCCGCACAGTAGGCAGGCGCGGGATTTAGAGCTATTCCAGGTGCAGAAAGCCAAAGCATGATACTGCCGCTCCTACGCACCCGCAACCCGGCCAATGCATCCAGCTTCCCCTCCCGATTGCGTTTTGCGGTTGTAGATGCGGGTGGAATTACAAGCGGCTCAGCTTCTCCGAGTGCGTGCCCGTGCAAGTTCCGGCGCTGCTGCCCTCAATCGCTTGTTTGTGTCGACCGTACGAGAAGAGTAGGATGCGCGAAAGAGGTCCCGGCCGGGCATCCCGGCCCGCAGGAGTACCCATGATCGAAATCCTCGGCCACCATGGCCCTTCTCAAACCAAGGCGCTTGAGCGCGGACCTTCTCGGTCCGGCAATGGAAATCGGATGGGAGCCGGACCCGGCGAGCCGGTTTACGAGCCGCACGGTACTTCAGACCTCGAACCAAGCGGAACCCCGCTCAGTGCGTATCGCATGTTTACGTTCTTGGCGATGTTCTGGATTGCCGCTCTCTTTGCCACGCTGACCCTGGTTTTGGAATTGCGTTGGGCTCATTCGACGGAGTGGTTCTCGATTCCGCTTCCGCGTGCCTTGTACCTGAATACGGCCATTCTCCTGGGCAGTAGTCTGACGATTGAATTCGCGCGGTTCTCGCAGCGCGCCGGCGCGAGCAAGGAGTGCGTTCGTTGGATACGCATCACTCTACTACTGGGAGTTGCGTTTATTGCCGGCCAGATCGTTGCTTGGCGAGAACTTATTTCTAGAGGACTACATCTTGCTTCCAATCCCGGCAGCTTTTTCTTCTTCCTAATTACTGGGGCGCACGGTCTTCACTTCCTGGGAGCAATGGTCTGGCTGACCTCGGTGGGTTTCGTCGTGCGTCCGCTGGCATCAACGGCCAGGCGGCAGGCGGCTCTAGACACGCTTGCCCTCTACTGGCATTTTGTGGATGGTCTATGGCTCTATTTATTGGTTCTGCTTTTTACGACGATCCAGCGGTAGCGCACCAAATCTCAGTCATCGAGCCATGGTTGCGGTCCCGCTCCTGCTGTGAACGGCTGCATGGCGCTCGTAACCTTCCGCCGTATAGCAGAGGGCCCGATCGAAAAAGTGCTCGACCGTCCTATCGAATTCCTGCTGCTGATAGAGTTCAACTGCGGAATCCGCCAAACCCCATCGGCCGAGATGATCGATTAGACGGTTCTTCGTCAGAACCAGAGCCCACAACACTTCGGCCAGAGGAATGCCTTCGCTACATCGCTTCTCCCCGAGGTCGTTATACCAGGATTGAATCGCTTGATCCGACTTCTCCCAAAGCCAGCGGCCTAAATCGTGGTATACGCCATAGGCTCGGTCGTGCAGCTCGTCGTAGGAAAGATTGTGATACGAGGTCGTTCTTGGGCTGGTTTGCAACAGCTTAACGGTACCCTGTGTCAGCTCTTCCGCATCGGTCTCGATGATCCTAATCAATCGGTCCGGAAGGTGACGATTTTCAGTTGGTGACATATTCTTATCCTTCTACACTAAGAATATCACCATTCACCGGCGGCGATGCTGCTTCAGCGCCCAAAGTCGCGTTGCGGCCGCCGATTATTCGACGGCGATTTTCGTGCCGCGCTGCCCGGTTTTGCCGAGGGATTCGATGCGGTTATCGATCACCGCGCGAATTCCCTTTAGAAACTCGATGCGGGAATTGGTGAAGTGTTCCCGAACATTTTCAGAGATGCCGAAGTTCTCCCGGAATTGGTCCAGGACTTCCCGGCACAGGCAGCGCTCATCGGTCGTGCGTTGGCTTGTCTCTTGCCGAGTCGTTTTCTGTGCGCTCATTGCGCCTCCTTCATTTCCACCGTAAGCAGCCGATTTTCGAGTTTGGCTCCAGCGGGCACCAGCGCTGCCATCGAGCGCGGCAGGCCGATGTGGCGCCGCAGCGTGCCAATCTCAACCACCAACTCGTCGCCCTTCTTGAACAGCCCGATCTCGCCCTTCGTGGCGAAGGGTAGCCGGAGCCGCACCTCATACCTGCCGTTCCGTTTTCCAAACGCATACGGCTTCTCGGTCTGGGTAACGGCGGACGGGTCCTCTCGCTCAGAATATAACACTTTCGCAAGCTCGCGCAGCCGCTGCTTGCCCAGCACTTCGTGCGCAAACAGGGGCACCCGCCTGACTGGCACCGGCGCGAAATACTCGTCCAGCTCGCGCAGCACATTTTCCTGCGAGCTGTGCCACTCGTTGAACCACATATCCTTGATCTCCTGGGGAAGCACGCGGTTCACAATCACGGTGTCGATCGTCAATCCGTGCAGCGAAAAATAGACAAAGGCGCGTTGCGTTTCGCGAAGAACCATCTTCTCGGGATTGGTGATCAGCCGCACAGAGGTGGTGTGCGGGTCCTCCATGATTTCGTCAATTCCTTCCAGCTTTTGGAAGAGATTGCGGATGTTGGCGAAATAACTGTCGGTGGGCAGTTCAAACGGAGCAACCCGATTGGCAATCGGGCGCACCGCTTTGAGCAAAGTCCGCTGAAACGGGAAAATGTGCTTCATGTACCAATCGAGCGTAGTGGGCATGCTGATGAATCGCATGGACTCGGCGGTGGGCGCGGCATCCAGCACGATCACGTCGTATCGCTTTTCACGGCGGTACTCGTTGATGTACATCATTGCGCTGAGCTCTTCCATGCCCGGAAGAATGGCCAGTTCCTCCGCCTCCACGTCGCTGATGCCCGTGGTGCGCAACACCGAAATCACGTAGGAAGAGATTTCCTGCCAGTGGCGCTTCACCTCTTTTTGGATATTCAGCTCGAGAATCGAGAGACCATCCTGAATCGAAAAGGGATCGGAGGTCTGGACGTGAAACAGATCTATATCGAGATCGAACGAATCCGCCAGGCTGTGCGCAGAATCGATGCTCATCACCAGGGTGCGGTAGCCGAGTTCGGCCAGTTTGACGCCCGTTGCCGCGGCCAGGCTGGTTTTGCCTACGCCGCCCTTGCCGCTGAAGAGCAAAATCCTCATGCGTCTATTTTATACGCAAATCCAAGCGGAATAACGGAATCGAAGTGAAAGCCCGCGACGAGGAATGCGCTCGTCGTGGCTGCCGGCTAAAGAAGAGGTGGTTCGTAAATGTAGGCGAGGCCCTCAGCGGTGACGGCGTATGCTTTCGCGCCATCCACGCTCCAGCGCAGATCAATGACACCCTCCGCCGGATATTCGTCGAACACACTGAGGCGATTCAAATCGACGAGGAATACGCGGCCTTTCGCGGAGTTTTTAAGCCACGAACTGAAGAATACTGCCAGCGGCAAGTGTGGATGGCACACGCAAAGTTCCGCGCCAAAGGGTAGCGCTTCGGCTTCGCTGGATTCGGGCGCGATTCGGTAGGCCTGTCCGGATGCGCAATAAATTAGCTGATGGCTGTCAAACGTCCAGCAAAGGTCTGTGACGCGCCCCTGTGCCTGATAGGTCTTCTGCGTATGCAGAGTCGGTACTTCTACGAGTGCGATGCAGTCATCGGCCCATTCGCCGTCGTTCTGGAGCACGGTGGCGAGCGACGCTTCGTCCGGGCTGAAAACGGTCTCGCCGAAGCCCGAAAACACCCCCTCGTCGACGGTTTCCGTGACGGAATCTGCTGCTAACTGTTTCTCGTTAGACGCAATCGGTGCGTCAAACTCGTAACAAGATTCGGCGGAAAATGGCATCGCCGAGGGCGATTTTGCGGTTGCTTCCCACAATCGCAGCCGCGCCGCTTCCCCGCCGCCGGAAGCACACGCAAAATATTTTCCGCTGCTGGACCAAGCGAGGCTATTTGGAAAATGCGCAAAATCACCGAACGCGCCGACATACGACTTCCCCTCAATGTCGAAGACGTGCAGCTCCGGTAGCCATCCGCCCCAGGCCGCCGTCAGGTATCGTCCAGCGGGCGACCACGCAAACGCGGCCGGCAAACCCGGCACTGAAACCGACGGCTCTCCCGGAATCGCGAGTGCCAACGTAGGCACACTCATTTCGATATCGTAAAGCGTGAGGCGTTCCGTTCCGTGGCGCACCATCGGCGAAAGCGCGCACAACTCCCCGTGGTGCGAAATCGCGAGATGTGACGAGCGCCCGCTGAAAACTTTTTTCGCCAGCCAGTTGGAATCGCGCGTCAGGTCGCGCAGGCCGCGCGCGACAATCGCAGCCGACCGCACAACCAGTGCCCGCGACGGCGACGGAACAACCTCTTTCACTTCCAATTTTTCTCTCGTTTCCATGGATTCGTTCGGCGTAGCCTCTTCGCTTTTCTAGTCGCGCGATTCGCGATCTTCCAACCGCCGCTTTGCCAAGGCGATCTGCTCTTCCACTTTAGCGATCATCTCTTTCAGAGCGTCGCGGCCGGCGGCTCCGGCCTCGTCCACCCGCGATTTGAGCCGGTACAAATCCGAACGCAACATTTCTTGCGCTTCGGCTTCGATTTCAGCGAGCCTGCCGCGAGTCTGGCTGACGCGCCGGATCACGCGAATCAGTTCGGCGCCCGCGCCTTCGCCCTGCACGGCTTCCGGGCTGCATTCATATTCGGTGAAAATTTTCGTGAGCTTGGCTTCGTCGCCGCGCTCGTAGGCCTCGTTCGCTTCGGCCATCAATTGCTGCCGTTTCGCGCGGTCCTCGCGGTTGGACGTGAGGTCGGGATGCACGCGCTTGGCAACTTCGCGGTAGAGCCGTTTCATTTCCGGTGAGGACTCGAATGCTCGCGGTTCGCCGACCGACTTTTCTCCCGCCACAGACTTCGTTTCATCCGCGCGCGCGAGAGCGTCGCGGGCTGCTTTCTGCGCACGCTGGTTCTCGGGCTGCTCCCGCGCCAGCCGTTCCGCAATTTGGGCTTTCAGTTCGTCAAGCTCCGCGTAGCGTGAACCCACAAAGTGTAAATACTGCCGCTCAAACGCGCCGAGTTCCGCGCGCAGATTGGCCGAGCGCAGCTCTCGCTCGGCAAGCTCGGCTTCGAGCGAGGCTTGCTCCTCGCGTTTGCGCGCCAGTTCGTGATCTTCGGGCTTAACCGACTGTTGAGCGAAGGCCTGCGCACGAGGACGCACGTCCGCGGCTTTGGTATCCATTGTGTTCGCCTCTGAGAGCGTCCCGCATCAAGGCAAGCGGCCGTTAAATCCCAAGCGGCGGCATGCCCTGAATCACTTAAATTGTACGACGCGGGCCGAACCGTCCGGTGCGCTTGGCAAGCCCAGTTTCCAAGATGGAAAATGGAGGCTAGCCAATTTGTCTCTCCTCCGAAAAAGCCTTGCGCCGACCGTCGTTCCAGAAAAGTGCTCCGTATTCTAAAATGAAGGCCATTCAGCCGTCACTCAGCGCAGGAGGAATCGCATGCAGGAAACCGTAGATCAATATCGCAAGCGAATGTTGAGCCACCTGGAAGGGCGCGATCCATTGAAGTTGCAAGCTGCCGCGCCAGCAAAACTCGCCAAGTTGCTCAAAGGTGTCAGCCCCGCGAAGGCTCGCACACGGCCAGCGCCGGGAAAATGGTCCATCGCTGAGATCGTGGCGCACATTGCGGATACGGAACTCGTCGGAGGTTATCGAATCCGCGCAATTCTTGGCCAGCCCGGAACCCAGATCATCGGTTTCGACCAGGACGCCTGGGTGACCGCGCTGCACTACGATAAGCGCGACCTCCGAAAATCATTCGAGCAGTACCGCGGATTGCGCGAGGCGAATCTGGCGCTGCTGAAATCGCTTACTCCGGAACAGTGGAAGCACCACGGCATGCACAACGAGCGCGGCGAAGAAAGTGTGGAGAGGATTGTGCTGATGTTCGCCGGACACGACATCAACCATTTCGGGCAGATCGAACGCATCCTGGCGGAGAAGGGCAAGTGGCGCTCGCGGTGACCATCCGGCGGCCCCGCAGGCTGCGCAAAACACCGCGCACCTGGCACAAAAGAAGGATGCCGCCTACGGGCCCGAGGCAGTACGGAGCCGGTATTTGTCCGGTTAGTCGACTAATCAGGAGTTGACCTGATTCATGCCCGTGCAGCGTTTCCCTTGTGGAGGGGCAGAGTCACGAGAATTGCAGTCCCTTTTCCGTTGGACTCAATCTTGAACGTACCTCCGATGGCTAAAACCCGCTCCCGCATGCCGCGTAGTCCAATGCCGGGAGTATTGCCGGAAGCAATTTTCGCTTGAAGGTCTTCATCAATTCCTTGGCCATTGTCCCGGATTTCCAACTTTAGTTTTCCATCGGCATTCGACAGTCTGACGACGGCGGAAGAACACTTGGAGTGCCTGTGAATGTTTGTTAGGCATTCCTGTGCAATACGAAATATCACCAGCTCTAAGTCTTGGGGCAGTCGTTCCAAGTCTGGTGCAATCTCTCGTATCATATTCATCTTGCTGCGCTCAGCGAAACCGTCGATGTACCACTCCAAAGCAGACCGTAATCCCAGTTCGTCCAACAGAGGCGGATGAAGGAGGTAGGATACCGTCCGAATGTCGGCAGACGCCTGTTGAATCAAAGCCTCGTTTTCTTCAACGCGACGCGCCGTATCCGAACTCAGCTTGTGCCTCTCTTTCGCCACGAGTGCGATATTCATGCCGATCGCTGCAAGCAACTGACCTACGCCATCGTGCAACTCGCGGGAGATACGCCTTCTGTCATCATCCTGGACTCTTAGGAGCCGCGCTGAAAACTCACTTTCCTTTAATGCCTCTTCAAAGCGTCTTCGTTCAGTAATGTCTCGGGCGATTTTAGAAGCGCCGATAATGTGGCCCTGGTTGTTCCGAATGGGAGAAATCGTCAAGGACACATAGACGAGTGACCCGCCTTTACTTAGACGAACCGTTTCAAAGTGGTTGATGCGCTCGCCTCTCCGCAATTTGGCGAGAATCTCTAGCTCTTCCTGCCGAAGCTCGGTGGGAATAATCATGGTGATGGGCCGGCCGATCGCCTCTGCTGGCGAGTACCCGAAAATGCGCTGCGCCCCTGAGTTCCAACTCAGAATGACACCGTTCAGGTCTTTGGACACGATCGCGTCGTCGGACGATTCCACGATGGCCGAGAGCTGTTTCCTCGGCTCAAAGAAGTTGATGGCTTGATAGGCGGCTGATGCAAATCGCGCCAACGTTTCGAGCTGACGTTTGTCTTCGGCATCGAACCCGCAATTATCGTCGTGCGTCACGGCCCAAAGCGTGCCTACTGCCTTTTCCTCTGAATAAAACGGAACCAGGAGCGCCTCTTCGACGGCAGGTTTGACGGTCTCAAAATACGTATAGACCTTTTCGATATGCTTAAACAATAGCGGCTTGTTTTGATCAAGAACCGTTCCGCAGGGACCGAACTCGCGTGGAGTGCCGCCACCAATATGTTGTTTCCAAAGACCGGAGATCGCAGGCCAGTAAAATCTCTCCCCGCCTTCGTGGGTTGTAAGTAAGCTGACTCCAGCCGACCCGCAGTGCAATACCTCCAAAATCGTATCCGCCAATGCCTGCAAGACAGTTTGGGGCGAATCAGCAAGCTTCTGCATCAATGCGACAAGTGCCCGATTTTCCTTTTCTAGATCAGGCGGGCGTGATGGACGTGAATCCAATTCATCCGTGAAGAGAATCGAATCCAGCGAGACTGGGGCTGCATTGTAGTCAGCCATGTGGATTTCTCCAGGGTCAAGTTTGACATTAGGCCAATTGGAGAAACGGTGATTAGCGCAAGATTCCCACGGCTGTCCATAGGGTCTTCCATGTACGGGCCTTTGATGGGCCCAACTAACTCCTGATAAACGGGGTGGATTCGATAGGTCGATGCAACACCATCTAAAAGATCTGCTGTTTAGGGATGGTGTTTCATGACCCAGAGGGAACTGTTCCCTGGGGGGGTTGGTCTTTTTTGCCCCTTTCTTTTTTTTGTTGGTCCTCCTCTCCTGGGGGGTTGGGTTTGTGTGGGGTTTTGGGAGCTTGTTCCTCGGGGGGTCCCACTTTTTTGGGGGGAGAGTGTCGGGGGAGCGTCGCACTCTTTTGGCAAGATTGGGGCGTATGGGCGCGTTTTTGTTATTGGGAGGGGATTCTGGTCGAAAGTCCATGGTGCTGTGGGTGAGAGGGGGGGGTTGGGGGTGGGTGGAGATGGGAAGACAAGGTTTGGTCGCGAGGATGTGTAAGTCTATTTTGGATCCGCAAAGTCCCTGGCAGGTGGCACGAACGAAAACACCAACCTGCTTTTACAATACTTCGCGAGGAACCGACCTCAGTCTGGCTATTCTCATTAGCGCAGCTCAACCAGGCGCGTTGCGCCTATTAATCAACGCCCGAGAAAAACACTCAGGCTTCCAGACTCCCGCGAGTAAACTGCACGCAAGTGTTGCGTCGACCGTCTGAGCCGGCAGGGGTAACCGGACATTTGGAGTACTACTTCAAATAGCCGATGACCGTCACATCGCGTGCGGGGCTAGATGGCGGGGCGCATGTCGCTGGAGGTGCCGCCCGCGGCGGGGACGTAGCACTTCAGTGCGTAGTCCATCACCATACGGTCGGCGTTGAAGCGCCAGCCAAGGGTGCGGATTGTACGTTTCATGCGTTTGATCCAACCTCGGGGAAGGCCGTCGCGATCGCGCTGGTAATAGAGCGGAATCACTTCGCCGCAAAGCGTGTGATACAGCTCTTCGCCGTCGCGCGTATCTTGAACGTCCATGTTTGAATGTGTTCTGCCGGTGCCGATGGCGAAACCGTTCAGTCCGTCGTACGCCTCCGCCCACCAGCCATCCAGCACGGAAAGATTCAGGCCGCCGTTGAGGACCACCTTTTGCCCGCTTGTCCCCGAGGCTTCCAGCGGGCGGCGGGGATTGTTGAGCCACACGTCTACGCCTCGCACGAAATGGCGTCCCACGTTGATGTCGTAATCCTCAATGAAAACGAATTTGCCCGCGAACCGCGGATCGCGCATCAGTTCGGCAATCTGCTGCAGTACGCGCTTGCCGGGCTCGTCGCGCGGATGCGCCTTGCCCGCAAACACGAACTGCACGGGGCGTGCCGGATCGTTGACGATCTCAGTAAGCCTCTCGATATCGGCCAAAATCAAATTCGCTCTTTTGTACGTGGCGAAACGCCGCGCGAAGCCGATGGTCAGAGCATCCTGGCTCAGCACGTTCCCCAAAGCTTTCAGCGTTTCCGAAGATTCACCGCGGCGCTCGGCTTGGTTTACGGCGCGGCGGCGAACAAACTCCAGGAGCTGCCCCTTCAAATTGAGGTGCGTCTCCCAAAGCTCGCCGTCGTCCACGCTCTCAATGCCTTGCCAGAGACGGGCCTCGCTGCTGTGCTCGTGCCAGCCCGTGCCCAAATGGCGGACGTAAAGGCGAAACATTTGCGGCGCGAGCCAAGTGGGAACGTGAACACCATTGGTGATATGCCCTATAGGAACGGCGTCCTCGGATTTACCGGGGTAGAGGCCAGTCCACATCGCGCGCGACACTTCGCCGTGCAGAGCGGAAACAGCGTTGGCGCGGCGGGAAAGCTTCAGGCCCAGCACCGTCATGCAGAAATCTTCGGCGTTGTTTTCGGGCCTTTCGCGGCCTAGTGCCAAGAGTTGGTCGTGAGAGAGGCCGAGAGCTTCGCGAAGCGGTCCCAGGTGCTCTTCAATCAGATTTGCATCAAACCGGTCGTGGCCGGCGGGAACAGGTGTGTGCGTGGTGAAGACAACTCCTCGGGAGACGCGCGAGACTGCCTGATCGAAGGTCAAGCCTTCTTCCTGCATGGCATCGCGAATCGCTTCGAGAACTGCAAACCCGCTGTGTCCCTCATTGAGATGCAAAACGCCTGGCGTGACACCCATGGCTCTCAGGGCGCGGAAACCGCCGATGCCGAGCAAGAGTTCCTGACGAATCCGGATGCGTCCATCGCCGCCGTAGAGGCGCGAGGTAAGCTCGCGGTCCTCGGGCGCATTTCCTTCTACGTTCGAATCCAGCAGCAGCAGATCGCAGCGCCCCACGGTCATGCGCCAGACCTTCGCGCGGATCGACCCGCTGCGAATATCAATCTGCACTGTTACAGGTTCCCCGTTCGCGCCGATCGCAAGCTCCATGGGGAGATGATCCACGTCGGTGGGCAGGTAATCCTCTTGCTGCCAGCCGCTCGAATCCAGCCATTGCCTGAAATATCCTTGCCCGTAAAAAAGACCAATGCCGATCAGCGGAATTCCGAGGTCGGAAGCGCTCTTGATATGGTCCCCTGCGAGCACGCCCAAGCCGCCCGAATATTCCGGAACGGACTCGTGAATTCCAAATTCGGCGGAGAAATATCCCACCGGGCGAGGCCGCAGCACTCCGGCATGCCTCGCGCCCCAGGTGCGATCCGCTTCCAAGTATTCTCGCTGCCGGCGATAGGCATAGTTGATTCGGCTGTGCAACACGAGCTCGGCGGCGCGCCGTTCGATCTCCTGGGCCGGCAGTTCCTTGAGCAGTGCTACCGGGTTGTGATTGAGCTGGCGCCAACGCACTGGATCGAGATCGCGGAACAGGCTGGTGGAATCGTGATCCCAACTCCACCAGAGATTGCGAGCCAACGCCCAAAGCCGCTCCTGTGCGGGCGCGATGAAATGGTCGAGAGCGCGAGCTTGAGTGACCACTGGAGCGACCTGCGCGGCGGCATCCAGTAGCATGCGAATGTCATCTTCACTAAAAACGCGCGGCTCGATCGTTTGAACTATTAGAACACCTTGCAGCACTCCTCGATCAATCAGGGGAACTCCGAGAAACGACTGGTAGGCATCTTCCCCCGCCTCTTTGAAATACTTGAAGCGCGGGTGGGCCTGGGCGTGTTCCACAGCGACGGGCCGCACCTGCTCGGCGACCAGCCCCGCAAGCCCTTCATTCAGGCGGAGGCGCAAAGCCCCGATCGATTGAGGACGAAGGCCGACGGTAGCCGCCAGCACGAGGCTGGCTCGGTCCGGCTCGAGCAGATATACCGAGCACACCTCGGTTTTAAATCGCCGAGCGATCAACTTCACCACATTTATCAAAGTCTCTGCTGGTTTACCGCCCTCGCGCGCGAGGTTGCCTATCTCCTCGAAAGTAAGGACATACCCTCCGTCGCGGTTTTGCCCGTTCCCCGTCACGTTCTGCATTCCTTCGCTGGTAGCCTTCATTTGAGCGCCTGGTCGCGCCATTCAGACACCTCATTTATCTCATGGGTCATGGGCCGATGCTCGGCCTGCATCGCGCCCGGGTCACGGAGATGCAACCCCCGCCGCAACCGTCGCCACGGTGCCGAAACTGTAGTGCTTCGCGCGCCGCGAGTCCAATCCAAATTGCCTATTGAGCGAAGTGCAAAAAGCATTGGCCAAATCGGCGCCGCATTTACACGGTCGGCAGAGCGTGCGCACGGCCGCCGCCTGATGTAAGCTGGTAGGAGATATTTTACTTTTTGACGGGCGAAGAAAATCATGACCGAAAAAGTGCGAAAGAGCGATGCGGAGTGGCGCTCCAAACTAACGGACGAGCAGTTCCAAGTGACGCGCAAAAAAGGAACGGAGCCGCCCTTCTCCGGCGAATACGAGGATACGGAAACAGAAGGCACCTACGTGTGCGTCTGCTGCGGCCAGCCGCTTTTCGCCTCCGATGCCAAGTACCATTCCGGCTCGGGTTGGCCGAGCTACTACCAACCGATCGCTGCTGATAATGTCGAAATGGATCGCGACATCAGCCACGGAATGAGCCGCACCGAAGTGATGTGCAGCCGCTGCGACGCCCACCTGGGACACGTCTTCGAGGACGGCCCTGCGCCCACGGGCCTTCGCTTTTGCATCAACTCCGCGGCTTTGAAGCTGCGCGAGAAAGATTCCGACGCCAAGAAATAGCCAGCGCTCCACGCCCCACACGGGAAACAAACGATCAGTGGTCGAGAAAGATCACTTCCGGATGTTGGTCGGAGGGATCATTGGAAATTACGCGGATTTTTGCCGGCGACACAACGTAGACGATCGCCGACGCCGGCAAGCCATTGGGGACCGGCCCCGACGGCGTCAGCGTCCCGCGCCCGCTCGGTTGGATACTCAGCGTGCCAGCTAGCGCCTGCGCCAGATTCGGCGCCGCAGTGGCGGGTGGATCGATCTCGTCTACCGTGCCGGAGATATTCCCCGCCCCGTCCGCCGTCACCTGACCCACGATATTTTTCACCGACGTGTCGGCGATAAAAGGAGCGCTCAGCGTGTAACCGTCCAGCACCGACGTATTCGCGAAAGTGGGCCCGCCGGACTGTTGTTCGAGCAGTCCCGTGGTAACAGCCGTATCGCTGCCCAGAATGAAGCCCTGCCCCGGCCCCGTCAGATAGGCTACCGCGACGCGCGCAGCTGCCGCCGAAGCGCCCAGGCCGGCGAAGCTGACGCGTCCATTCGGGTTGACAGTACAAGTGCCCGAAAAAGATGGCGACGCGATTGTTCCGCCGTTGTTTTCGTCGTACGCCAGCGTGACGGCCGTGCTGCCGTTGCATACCGTCGCAGTAAGCAAGCCCGCGAACACATCCGCATTCGAGCCGCTCACACCGCTTCCACTCGCCACGCTCACTCCCTGCAAGATCGATGAGCTAAACGAAGTAGTCGGCTGTTGCAGGATCATCTCGCCCGCCAAGCGGAATTCCACGGGTGCGCCGTTCCCTGCCGGCGAACTATCGACTTCCACGAGATACAGATCGGAAGGTGAAACGAAATAATACACAAAATCCAGCGTAGCCTGCCCGCTTGGCAATGGAATTGTGAGAGAAGCCAGGCCTCGATTGCCCGCAATGAATGAGAAGTTCCCGGAAACCGAGCCTGAGCTGAACGTGCCCGCGTCGTTAAAATCGCTCAAGCCGGAAGAAAAAGTAGCGTTGCCATCGGCATTAAGCACGCCCCCAAGCGCGGCAGGCTTTTGCGACAAATCCTGGCCCGCCAATTCAAAAGCGTAATTGCCACTCAAGTTCCACAGCCGAAAAGCTCGAGCCAACAATCGGCTTCAATATCCCCTCGCCGTGAGTTTGCAGCGTGTCCCCGTTGGAAGTCGCGGGCTTGTCTTCGAAAAATTTAGCATTCCCATTCGAATCGAGCACCAGCCGATAGTCCGTGGTCAGGACGTTTTGCCCCAGCGTTGCCACTAATTCCATCGTTCCGTGGCCATCGCCATTGGAATCGATAGAATACGTGCCGGTAAGCGTGGCGCCGGTCACAACCTTGGAAACTCGGGTGATATCTTCGCCGCCTGAAGTAATGTTTCCGTTGCCGTCGGCCGTCAGAAAGCCGGCGATCGCCACCGTGCCATCTTTATCGAAGCCGGTGAAAAGAAATGAATACCCGTTAAAGAGAAGTTTGTTGTTAGTTGTTCCAGCCGTAACCGTGATAGTGAATTGCTTCGTGGCCGTCATCGGATTTGGATTGCCGGTAGTCGGATTCACTTCCGAATCGGCCACTTGGACGGTAAACGTGGAACTACCCGCCAGAACCGGAGTTCCCGTGATTGCCCCCGAGCTATTGATACTCAAACCGGCGGGGAGCTGTCCATTTGTTATTGACCACGTATACGGCAACACTCCCCCGGTGGCCTGAAGCGTGCCGCTGTATCCCGCGGCCGTAACTCCAGCGGCCAGGCTCGACGTGGTAACAGAAAGCGGCGCAGGCGTTGTAACCGTGATGCTAAGAGCCTGCATTAGCCGTTTGGCTTGTCGGGAGCGCCGAGTCTTTAACCTGCACGGTGAACGGATACACCGCCGCTGTGGTTGGAATTCCAGTTATCTGGCCGTTAGCCGGATTCAACGTGAGCCCCGGCGGCAGGGCGCCGGAAATTACGCTCCAGGCCAGCGGAGCCGCTCCGCCCTGCGTTGCTACCGCGCCGGAGTAAACCGCATCGACCGTGCCCTGCGCCAGCGACGTGGTGCTAATCGAAAGCGCCGGCGGCGGAGATATCGAAATAGTGAATTGCTGGCTGACGGGAGCCGCTCCCCCGCTGTCAGTCAGCGTTACCGTAAAAGTGGTCGACCCCGAGCCGCACGGTCGGCCTGAGATGGCGGCGGTTGTGCCCGTGCTGGAGGTCACCAACTGCAGGCACGCCGGAAGAGCAGGCTTGTTGAAAGTGTAGGGCGCCACGCCTCCGGTGAACGAGATGGTTGTGCTGTACCCTACTCCGTTTTCTCCGTTCGGAAGCCCGCAAGGCAGAACTCCATTCGGATTGCATTCCGTCGTCAGGAAAGTTGGCGCCGGCTCCACGGTAATCGTGGCTGTCTGGGTAATCGACGTGTTCGTCACCGATGTTGCAGTTAAAGTTACGCTCAGCGCCGTGGTAGACGGCAGCGCCGTGGGCGCCGTATACGTCACCGACTGCGGCGTGGCGTTCGAGAGCGTTCCGCAGCCGCTGCCCGAGCACGTCGTTCCGGTAAACTTCCAGGTGACACCCGCATTTTTGGTATCCCCAGCAACGATCGCAGTGAACGTCAATGCTTGGGTCGAGCCCACGTCCACCGAGTTACCCGTGCCGGGCGGCACAATCTCAATGGTGATGGCTGTCGAGCTTCCGCCGCCGCAGCCGCAGAAAATCGCGATCCCCGCGCATGCCAGAAAATAAAGCGCGACACGGGCGCTCTTCATGCGGCTACCAGAATTCCTGTCATCAGGTCTGCTCCCCTTGCGCGGAGTTACACAGCCGAGGCATACGGCCGCCATTTCCTTCATCGCCTGCGGAATTACTTTCAGACGCGCCCCACCCGAACCGGAAGCTTCCCATGCGCTTCCTGGCGCAATCGCGGAACAAGTTGAATAGCAAAACGGCTCGGTAGTGTCAACGCACATCTCCGGCCAGCCCGGTATTGGCGAATGCCTGCAGAACCACCCCAAAAATAGCGGGAACGCGTCAGCCATGTGGATGCATTCCACGCCACGCTCGTTGCCTTGACAATCCACCCCGGCGCGATCACATTAACTTGAATGTTGTGCGGCGCGGGCTCGATGGCCATTTCCGCCCGGCCGCGCTAAACTCGGAACTCCGGGCAACGTCCGGAGACTTGGAGAGTGCTATGAAACATCTTCCTCGGAGTGCGCAGTGGGTCTTGCTTGCCCTTGCAACTGCCCTCTGCGTAGCGGTCTGTCACCGGTGGCTGTCCCCATTATTCCCACGGTCAGCGCCGCAGCCGTGAGCACGCAGGACCAGGCTCCACGGCCAAGTCCCGGCGGACCAGGGGCAAGACCCCGCCGCAGCCAACATGGCACCCAGCGGGCAATCTTACACAACTCAAACTCCACCACCGGCCGACCAGTCGGCCGCTCCGGGCCAGCCCGCCGACGAGTACGGTGAGCAGCCCGCGGAAACGTCAACTCAGGCTCCTCCGCCGCTGCCCAGCTACGAGCAGCCGCCGCCGCCCGCCGACGGCTACCTCTGGACTCCCGGCTATTGGGCCTGGAGCCCGGCTGGCTACTACTGGGTGCCCGGCGCATGGGTCGAGCCACCCTATGCGGGCGCGCTTGGACGCCGGGCTATTGGGGGTTCTACGGCGGCGCTATTCCTTCTATCCCGGCTACTGGGGCCTGCACATCGGCTTCTACGGCGGCATCAATTACGGCTTTGGCTACATCGGTCTCGGCTACGAGGGCGGCTATTGGCATTCCGGCCACTTCTTCTACAACAGCGTCTACAACCACATCGACACGCGCGTCGTACACAACGTGTACCGCTATAACGCCGGCAATCGGGCCAGAGCCGTTTCCCGCGCCAGCTTTAATGGCGGGCGCGGAGTTCAGGTTCGGCCTCGATCATCTGAAATGGCCGCGAGGCGCGAGCCAACTGCTCCGCGCATGAGCACGCAGGTGGAGCACGCGCGGACCTACTCCACGAATCGCGGACAGTTTGCGGCCCAGAATCACGGCAGGCCTGCCACGCCAGCCATCAGCCGAGGGATTCCGGCCGACCGCAACGTGAGGCCCACGAGTCACGGCGGCGGCGGGCAAGAGAGAGGGAACCATAAGTAAGGCCGCGCCACTCGCGAGTATTCCTATCGGGTAGGGCCTGCGCGCCTCAAGACGTCACACCCTTGAGACG
>CAVPWV010000001.1:0-79565 GCA_963709445.1 uncultured Acidobacteriota bacterium | reverse complement strand
CATTGGCGCGTCTCCATCGATACACGCAAACACATTCCGGGTTCCGTTTGAGAGGAGTAAAATAGATAGGTCCTCTCAGCCGGGACCCCGGCCAACTATTCGGCGGCAAGACTGCCGGCGCGGAGGCAGAGATGGCAGACACACGAACGGCTTTGAACACCCCCATGCAAACCGAAAAGATCGCACGACGAGCAAGCGGACTGGAATTCCATCGCCGGTTTACAGACGGCAAAGTGTCTCCATTCGACAAGGTCGAATGGGAGCGTCGCACAGCTCTCATCGGAAATGATAAAGGCCAGGTGATTTTCCGGCAGGAGAACGTGGAAGTTCCCAAGTCCTGGTCGCAGACAGCGACAAATATTGTTACGTCGAAATATTTTCATGGGAAGCCGAACTCGCCCGAGCGCGAGAACTCGGTGCGCCAGCTCATCGGTCGCGTGGCAGATACGATCGTGCGTTGGGGACAGGAGGGCGGCTATTTCGCCACGGCGGAATCGAAAGACGCGTTCCACGATGAGCTGACTCATCTGCTTGTCGAACAGAAAATGGCTTTTAATTCGCCGGTGTGGTTCAACGTGGGCGTGCAAGCCAAGCCGCAGTGCTCGGCATGCTTCATCAATTCCGTCCAGGACAACATGGAATCGATCATGAACCTGGCGAAGACCGAAGGGATGCTCTTCAAGTGGGGCTCGGGCACGGGAACAAACTTCTCGTCGCTGCGTGGCAGCAAAGAGTCGCTTTCGGGCGGCGGAATCGCTTCGGGGCCGGTGAGCTTCATGAAGGGCTTCGACGCGTTCGCGGGCGTGATCAAGAGCGGCGGCAAGACGCGCCGCGCGGCGAAGATGGTGATCCTGAATGTCGATCACCCGGATATCGTGGAGTTCATCGAATCGAAGACGAAAGAAGAGCGCAAGGCGCACGTCCTGATCGAGCAAGGATACGATTCGGCGATCGACGGCGATGCGTATTCGTCCGTCTTCTTTCAGAATGCGAACCATTCCGTGCGCGTTACGGACGACTTCATGCGCGCCGTGGAAGAAGACCGCGACTGGTGGACCCGCAATGTGACCGACGGCGAACCAGTGGATCAGTACCGCGCGCGCGATTTGATGAAGATGATGGCCGACTCCGCCTGGCGGTGCGGTGATCCGGGCATGCAGTACGATACGACGATCAATCGCTGGCACACGTCCAAAGCCACCGATCGCATTTACGCGTCGAATCCGTGCTCGGAGTATATGTTCCTCGACGACACGGCTTGCAATCTGGCCTCTTTGAATCTTCTGAAATTCCTCGGAGCGAATGGGCAATTCGATACCGAAGGATTTCGCCACGCGGTGGATGTAACGATCACGGCCCAGGAAATTTTGGTCGACAACGCGAGCTATCCCACGGAGAGAATCGGGCGCAATTCGCACGATTACCGTCCGCTGGGCATTGGCTACGCGAATTTGGGGGCGCTGTTGATGTCCATGGCGCTGCCTTACGATTCCGATGGCGGCCGCGATGTCTGCGGCGTAATTACGGCGCTGATGACGGGCGAATCCTACGCGCAGTCGGCGCGCATCGCCGAGCGCATGGGCCCGTTTGGCGGCTATCCGCGCAACCGCGAGTCCATGCTGGATGTGATTCGGATGCATCGCGATTCGCTGCGGCCGATCAAAGAGGAAAATGTGCAGCCGTCGCTGCTCCACGCCGCGCAGGAATCGTGGGATGCGGCGCTCGAATTGGGCGAAAAGTTCGGCTACAAGAATTCGCAAGTCTCCGTTCTCGCGCCTACCGGCACGATCGGCTTCATGATGGATTGCGATACCACCGGCATCGAGCCCGATCTGGCGCTGGTGAAGCAGAAGCGGCTCGTGGGCGGCGGAGTAATCAAAATCGTGAACAACACGGTGCCACAGGCGCTGATGAAGCTCGGGTATCCACCAGAGCAGGTAGCGCAGATCGTGGATTACATTGACGCGCAGGGCAAGATCGAAGGCGCGCCCGGACTCAGGCCCGAGCATTTGCCGGTATTCGATTGCTCGCTGACGCCAATGGGCGGCGGCCGGTCAATTTCCTGGCGCGGGCATTTGCGCATGATGGCGGCGGCGCAACCGTTCCTTTCAGGCGCAATCAGCAAGACGATCAACATGCCGGAGGAATCGACCGTTGAAGACATCAGCGAAGCATATATGGAATCGTGGAAATTTGGCCTGAAGGCTGTCGCAATTTACCGCGACAATTCGAAGCGTTCGCAGCCGCTCTCCGCAGCCGGAAAAAAGGAAGAAGAAAAAACAGCCGCGCCCGCCAAGGTTGCGGTTATGCCCGCACCGTCCGCGCTGCAAGGATCTTTCCAGGGGCCGCCTCAAACGGCGGTTCCCGGTCCCGAGCAGCAGGAACTCTTCGTGCGTGCCCGGCGTGAAAAGCTTCCCTCGGAGCGGCGTTCCATCACCCACAAATTCTCGGTAGGCGGACACGAAGGTTACATCACCGTCGGCATGTACGACGATGGCAAGCCCGGCGAAATCTTCATCAAAATGGCGAAGGAAGGCTCCACGCTTTCTGGCATCATGGACGCTTTCGCGCTTTCCGTGTCCATTTCGCTGCAGTACGGCGTTCCCCTGCGCGCGCTGGTAGATAAATTCTGCAATTCGCGCTTCGAGCCCTCGGGCTACACGGGCAATCCGAAGATTCGCTACGCGAAGTCGGTGGTGGATTACATCGGACGGTGGCTCGGCGGGAAATTTATATCGCCGGACTATCTGGATCACGATGATGTTGCTGCGCCGGAGCGCGGCGCCGATGCGGAGTCGGCGGCAGCGGCCAGTGTTGCGATCGCACCGGGTCCTTTTGCGGTGCCGGGCGCGATGGAGGAAACCACAACTCGTCCTCGCGCGGCGATGGAGGATGCGCCCTACTGCTCCGAGTGCGGCATGCTGATGACCCCGAATGGAAGCTGCTACAAGTGCTCGAATTGCGGCTCGACTTCAGGTTGCAGCTAGGAACTAAAGAATTGGGGGGGATGGAAGGGGGCGCTCTGTGTGAGCGCCCTTTTTCATTTGCGCGCACTCGCTTTCGCGCTTCTTCCGTTTAGCGTTGTGGGGGTACTTCCGCTCCTGCGTGAATCTGCAAGTCTACAGGCACGACTTCACATTTCTCAATTTCCTCCGTGTTAGCGTGAGTCGTGGGCGCCTTTTGCCACGGAAAGGCGGATGCATGGACACATTCATTTCACGCCACGATCGGGACACGAAAGAGACCCCTCAACTCCCGGGATGCCATTTCTATTCGACACTGCCTGCCGAGTAGAAACCGGCGTAACTCACTGAAAACGAAGGATGGCGCATCCCTGTACCCGTCACAAAAACCGGAGGGGGCAATTCTGACCGGACGGCTTGACAATGCCGAGAGCGTCCATATACGGTACTTGTTTGCGTTGGGTCTTCAGGAGCGGACTTCACGGGTGAGCTTCACCGACCACGCGTCTGGATTCTGTAGTCAGTTTTCACCAAATAGAGAGAGGAAAGCGAATGCCTCATAAGCTGCAGAATATACTTGCACGCGTTCCGAGCGACATCGACATTGCGCAGGCGGCGACACCGATTCCGATCGACAAAATTGCCGCCGAAATAGGCATCCTGCCGGACGAGCTGGAACTTTACGGAAAGAATAAAGCCAAGGTGCGCCTCTCGGTCCGCGACCGCCTGAAAGACACTCCCAACGGAAAGTACATCGTGGTGACAGCCATCACGCCGACACCGCTCGGCGAAGGGAAAACCACCACGACGGTGGGGTTGAGCCAGGCGCTGGGCGCCCATTTGGGCAAGAAGGTATTTACGTGCGTGCGGCAGCCGAGCCAGGGCCCGACATTTGGAATTAAAGGCGGCGCGGCCGGCGGCGGTTACAGCCAAATCATTCCCATGGAGGAGTTCAACCTCCATCTCACCGGCGACATTCACGCGATCACGGCCGCGAACAATCTGCTGGCTGCGGCGATCGATACGCGCTGGTTTCACGAAAAGTCCCAGAGCGACGAGGCGCTTTTCGAGCGTCTTTGTCCGCCCGCGAAGGACGGCAGCCGGCGATTTTCTCCGGTGATGCTGCGCCGGCTGCGAAAGCTCGGCATTTCAAAAACGAATCCCAACGACCTCACGCCCGAGGAGCGCAGCCGGTTTGCGCGGCTGGACATCGATCCTGACAGCATCACATGGCGCCGCGTGACAGACACTAATGACCGCATGTTGCGCCAGATTACGATCGGGCAGGGGCCGGAGGAAAAAGGTGTGACGCGCGTCACCGGATTCGATATTTCCGTGGCCAGCGAAATCATGGCGATTTTGGCGCTAACTACCAGCTTGGCGGACATGCGCGAGCGGCTTGGCGCTATGGTGATCGGCACTAACAAGGCCGGCGAAGCAATTACCGCGGACGACATCGGAGTCGGCGGCGCGCTGACCGTGCTGATGAAAGACGCGATCTTCCCCAATTTGATGCAAACGCTGGAAGGAACGCCGGCGTTCGTCCACGCAGGGCCGTTTGCAAATATTGCGCATGGTAATTCATCGATTGTGGCGGATCAGGTGGCGCTGAAACTTGTAGGTCCCGATGGCTACGTAATTACTGAGTCCGGCTTCGGCGCCGATATGGGGATGGAGAAGTTTTTCAATATCAAGTGCCGTTACAGCGGGCTGGTGCCGAATTGCGTGGTGATGGTCGCGACGATTCGCGCGCTGAAGATGCACGGTGGAGGGCCGAAAGTGGTGGCCGGGCAGCCGCTAGCGCACGCCTACACCGAGGAAAATCTGGAACTGCTCGAAAAGGGCTGCTCGAATCTGGCGAAGATGATCCAGAACGCGCGAAAGTTCGGGATTCCCGTGGTGGTGGGAGTGAATCGCTTCCAGCATGATACGCCCGCGGAAATCGAATTGGTTCGCAAGAAGGCCATGGAAGCCGGAGCAACCGATGCCGTAATGTCCAACCACTGGGCCGAGGGCGGCGCGGGAGCGGTGGCATTGGGCAAGGCGGTGATCGCTGCATGCGAGAAGCCGAGCAAGTTTCAATTCCTCTATCCGCTGGAAATGGGAATCAAGGAAAAGATCGAGACGATTGTGCGGGAAATATACGGCGGCGCGGGAGTGGAATATTTACCGGAGGCCGAGCAGAAGATCGCGCTCTACAATCGGCTGGGATTCAACAAACTTCCCATCTGCATGGCGAAGACGCACTTGAGCCTGAGCCATGATGCGAACCTGAAGGGCGCACCGACGGGATTTACGGTCCCGGTGCGGGATGTGCGCGCAAGCGTTGGAGCTGGGTTCCTCTATCCGCTGCTCGGGACAATGAGCACAATGCCGGGCCTCTCGACGCGGCCCGGATACTACGAGATCGACATCGACCTCAAGACAGGGCGAGTAATCGGACTCTCGTAAAAAGAATCGGCCTCTCTGTCATGCCGAAAGGTGGTTGTCGGGGCTACCGCTTCATGGCTTCTTGGTATTGGCAACGCCTTCGATTATCGCTGAAACTTGCCTTAGGACGGAATCCGTCTGGCGGAACGCGCGGGTTTCCCACTCGGCTCGGTCTGGAAGAACGTCACGATACGCAGACGGATCCGGCGCGAGTTGCCGGATGTTCGAATCGGCGCAAAGAAGAAACACGCGCAACGCGCCGGCGAGCAGTGAAGCGGCTGCGCCGAGATCGGCGGCTACAATTGCATGGACCGTGTCGACGGCGTCGGCACAGAGACTGATTCCGGATGCCGCCGCCCGAGCTGCCGCCAACGGAGTTTCGATCGCCTTGCGAACCGAGGCGTCGACGGCGCGCTTCCGCTCCTCCCGCTCAGGATCTGTTGCCTGCGGCAAGCGCGCACTGATCATGTAATCGTTAAAAGCCGCCGTATCATCCTCGGCGAGCTCCATCATGTGCTTGGACTCGCCGCGGGCAGACTCTGCTAGTTTCTCGACATTGGCAAGATCCCCACTGAACCCTTTCTTCCTGCCGGTGACTTTCAGAACCTTGGCAAGCAGCCCCAGAGCGAAGCTGGCGGACGTAGCGGCGACGGCCACTCCGGCGGGTATCGGCTCGCTGCTTGCAGCCGCACTTCGAAATTGCTCGAGCGTCGATTCCCAAACGGGAGACGACATCATGGAAGTGCTCCTTCCGTTTCCTTTGAAAAATACCCAACCATATGAGGTGAAGAGTTTGAAAAATCCTTTGCCAGCTTTAGGGTAGCATCCGACCGATGGAAGTGCAGTAAGAGTGAAAGCGATGGGCCGCTTTATCGCAGCATCTTGCGTGGTAGAGTAAGCGATTCCTTGAGGGGAGAGCCGAGACCATGAGAAACGGAGAGCGCGAAGTGCACAAGGTGCTGATTCGCCGCTCCGCGATCGAAAAACGTGTGAAGGCCGTGGCGCGCCAAATCACCAGAGAATACAAAGGCCAACGAGTACACCTGATCGGCGTCCTAAAGGGCGCATGTTTCTTTCTTGCGGATCTCGCGCGGGAAATCGATCTCGAGACCTCTATTGATTTCATCTCGGTGGCAAGCTATGGCAAGGGGAAGGATTCTTCGGGACAGGTCCGCTTGTTGAAGGATCTAGATAGCAGCATTGCGGGGCTGAATGTGATTCTGGTCGAGGACATTCTCGACACAGGACGGACGCTGCTCTACCTGCTGCGTATTTTGCGCCAGCGCAGGCCGAAGTCGTTGCGGGTGGCGGCGCTGCTCGACAAGCCCTCCCGGCGGGTGGCGCCGGTGAAGGGCGATTACATTGGCTTTACCATTCCAAATGAGTTTGTGGTCGGATACGGATTGGATTATGCCGAGCGCTATCGCAACCTCAAAGATGTGTGCGTCTTGACGCCTTCTTCGCATTCGCCTCAATAGAGCGTTTGCCGGCCGTCGCGGACGTCTCAATATGGCCTATTTGGGCCTTGCTTTTGGCCCCCGGCGCAGCCGAAGTCCGATTCCGCGCCTGATATAATGGCTCTATCGCGTTTGCGCCGAAGTGCTGGGAGATGCGGGCTAATCTGGCGGCATTGTCGCCGAGGCAGGGCGCGGGTACGCGTCAGCAATTCAAATGGATTCCACAGAGCTCAATTCGGTGCAGGAAGTCCCTGCCGAGACTCTGGCAGTCCTGTCGGAGATTAGCCACGAAATCAACTCGTCGCTAAATCTGGACCAGGTGCTTGCCAGTGCGGCTCAGCAGGTGAAGCGGCTGATGGAGTATGAGATTTTCGCCGTTCTGCTGCCCGTGGAAAACACCAACGATCTGTACGTCCGTTTTGCTATTGGCCACCGGCCGGAGGTGATTGAGCACTGGCGCATCCCCATGGGCGATGGAATCATCGGCGCCGCCGCCAGTACGGGTCAGGCAATTCGCGTCGGCGACGTATTAAAGGATCCGCGCTATCTCCCTGCAGTTGATGCGGTCCGGTCGGAGATGGCGGTGCCTCTGATCGTCCGGGGGCGAGTGATCGGTGTGGTGGATATTGAAAGCCGCCAGCCGAATTATTTCACCCCGGCCCAGCAGACGATTCTCACGCTGGTCGCGAGCCGCATCGGAACCGCCGTGGAAAATGCGCGGCTCTTCGAGAATGCGCGGAAGCAGGCGGATACGCTGCTGTTGCTCAATGAAATCGGGCGGGAGACGAGCGCCACGCTGCAAGTGGAAGAAGTGCTGCGCCGCGCGGCGCAACTGGCGAAGCGCCTGATCGATTATCAAATCTTCAGCATCTTGCTTTACGACGACGCGGCTGCGGCTTTTCGCCATCGCGTAACGGTGAAATTCGGACAGCAGGTGCAGGAAAAGTCCGCCGTTCCCGCCCATGAAGGGATCGTGGGCGCCGCTGCCAAGCTGCACCGTGCGGTTGTGGTTCCTGACGTTTCACTCGACCCGCGTTACCGGATGCTCAACCCGGAAACGCGGTCGGAACTCGCGGTCCCCATGATTTACAAGAACAAAGTGGTTGGTGTGATGGATCTCGAAAGCCCGCAGCTGAATTACTTCACGCCGGACCACGTGCAGGTACTTTCGATTTTGGCGGCTCACCTTGCTGTGTCGATCGAGAACGCGCGCCTCTACGAGCAACTGGCTCGCGACGAAAGCCGCATGGAGCGCGACCTCAACGCGGCGCGTCGCATTCAGGGGGCGCTACTCCCCGTTCTACCTGGGCCCGAGTTCGGTTTGGATATCGCCGCACGGGTTGTGTCTTCGAGAGAATTGAGCGGGGACCTCTACGATTTTATTCGCTACGGTCCCCAGGATCTGGGCATCGCTCTGGGCGACGTCAGCGGCAAGGGAAGCGCAGCGGCTCTCTATGGCGCGGTTGCGGTCGGCACTTTGCGCAGTCTAGGCTCTCAGAAACCTCAGCCCGCGGCGATGCTGCGCGCCCTCAATGGGTTTTTGGGAGAACGATTGATCGAAGGCCGCTTCATGACCATTTGCTTCGCCACATGGAATCGCAAGCAACGCCGGCTGCGTGTTGCCAATGCCGGCCAGGAGCAGCCGCTGCTTTGCCACGCCGGCCGATGCGAAAAAATCCCACTAACGGGATTCCCGCTGGGAATTTTTCAAGAGGCGACGTACGACCAGCGATCTATGGTCCTCGATCCTGGCGATGTCGTCGTGTTTTACTCGGATGGAGTTGGCGACGCCCAAAATTCCGCTGGAGAGTTCTTCGGATACGGCCGCGTCGCCCAAATTCTTACGGACTGCGTGGATCTATCGGCGGACGGAATCGCGGACAAAATCCTGGAGGCCGCGGATGCGTTTTCCGGCGGCCAGCATCCAGCGGACGACCGCACCTTGGTGGTTCTAAAAGTGCGCTGACGAAATGGTACGGCGGTTCAACGTTCGCCCCAGCGGAGCTTACTTCGTAAGACTTCAAAGTAGGTCTTGCTTGGCGGGCGTATCAGCGCAACACGGTTTGACGATTTTGTAATCGCGACGCGATCGTTGGCCTTCAACTCAAATCCTATTTGCCCGTCTAGTGTAATGTAGACCGGATCGTCCGCGGCCGCGAAATCCAGTTCGACTTTTGCCGTGCCCGGGATCACCAGGGGCCGGTTGGTGAGCATATGAGGGCATATCGGCGTGATGATGAAGGCATCGAGATCGGGATCCACGATGGGTCCGCCGGCTGCCAGCGAATAGGCAGTTGAGCCGGTAGGCGTCGCCACGATGATTCCATCAGCGCGGTAGCGGCCCACGGCATCGCCGTTCACCGATACATCGAAGTCGAGCATCCGCGCCAGCGCGCCTTTGTTTGCCACCGCGTCATTCAGCGCGCATTGCCGCTCGGCGGATTGCCCGTCGCGCACAAACTCCGCATCGAGCATCATGCGTTCGCTGGTGCGATGCTTCCCCGCAAGCACGCGTTCGAGCAATGGATAGAGTTCGTCAAGCGTCACGCTGGTGAGAAACCCAAGGCCGCCAAGGTTAACCGCCAGAATCGGCACTCGGTTCCCACTGAGCGCCCTGGCTGCCGAAAGCAGCGTGCCGTCTCCGCCCAGTACGATCAAAATGTCGATTTTTTCGCAGAGCGCGTCGCGCGAAAGCGCGTTACTCACGACCCCCACGCAGGCTTGCGTTTCTTCATCGATGAGGACCTCGACTTTATGGCTGCGCAGCCACTCCACCAGCGGGGGCACGACGGACGAAACAATATCCTTGATGGGTTTGCAGATGATGCCGGCGGTGTGAATCATTTGTCGGGAAGCAGCATTCTATTCTAGAGTCCGCGTTTCGCGTTGAGAAAAAACTCCTGGTTTCCCCCGGCCCCGGTGATCCGGCTGGGTAGCACGCTGGCGATCTCCAAACCCAGACTGGACGCTGCGCCCACCACGCGGTCGATGGCCTTCTTGTGCAACTCGGGATCCCGAACGATTCCGCCTTTGCCGATGTCCCGTTTATCCAGCTCGAATTGTGGCTTAATCAGAATCAAAAAAATGGCACCGCTTGCGGTTGCGTGCACGATTGCGGGAAGAATTTTGGTCAGCGAAATGAAGGAGACATCTACGGTAACGAATTCCGCCGCTTCGGCCAGATCACCCGGGCGAAGATAGCGTGCATTTGCCTCGATCGTGGTCACGCGGGGATCGCGCCGTAGTTTCCAATCCAATTGATCGATTGTGACGTCCACGGCGTAGATTCGGCGCGCTCCATTTTGCAGCAGGCAATCGGTGAAGCCGCCATTCGAGCTCCCTACGTCCAGACAGACTCGATCTTGCGGACTGACGCCGAAATCCGCAAGTGCGCCTTCGAGCTTTAGCCCGCCTCGGCTGGCGTAGCGAAGCTGCTCTCCTGTTGTTTGTATTTGCGCATCAACCGGCACGAGGGTGCCCGGCTTATCCATCTGTACGCCGCTCACGCGCACCTGTCCGGCCAGCAGCAGAGCCTGTGCGCGCTGTCTTGACGCGGCGACGCCCCGCTCGACGAGTAGTAGGTCAAGGCGTTGCTTCGCCACTTTCGTGGATGAGTCTCGCCCCGAAACTTTGGGTGATTTCTTGGAGTTCATAGTGCCTGAAACTACGAGCGGCGCGCGACGAGGAACTGCGCAAGCTGACGCAACCGCGATGCGCGTTCGCCGTAATCGGCGAGTTCGGCCAATGCCTTCGCTTCCAAGCCGGATGCAATCGAGCGCGATTTTTCCAGGCCGTAGAACGCTGGATACGTCGCTTTTTTTTGGGCCTCGTCCTTCCCAGCTGTTTTCCCAAGGGCCGCCGATGATTCCTCCACGTCGAGCAGATCGTCCACCACTTGAAACGCCCATCCGATGTTCTCGCCGAATGCGGTCAGCCGCAATACGTCCGCGCGATCGGCTCCGCCGGCAATGCCGCCCGCAACAATCGACGCGCGAATCAAAGCGGCAGTTTTCGACCTATGGATGTACTCTAAACCCGCGCCATCCACCGCTTTGCGTTCGGCCTCCAGGTCGGCTACTTGCCCCCCGATCATGCCCCGATCGGTGCCGGCGGCCTGCGCAACGAGGCCCAGAATAGCGAGGCGCTTTTCCGCTTCCAGCGGCATGCTTGCGAGTGTTTGAAAAGCGAGCGTAAGCAGCGCGTCGCCCGCCAGAATCGCCATGGCTTCGCCAAACACCTTGTGGTTAGTGGGCTTGCCGCGGCGCAGATCGTCATTGTCGAGCGCGGGCAGATCGTCGTGAATCAGCGAATACGTGTGGATAAATTCCAGCGCGCAACCGGCCTGTATGGCACCCTCGGGCCTCTCGTTGAACATGCGCGCCGCTTCGAGGCACAGAATCGGCCGAATCCTCTTTCCGCCCGCGAACACGCTGTAGCGCATTGCGCGATGAATCGAAGAAGGTTTAGTGTGTTCAGGAGGGAGAAGGCGGCCGAGCTCGGCTTCAATTACGGCGTGGTCGGTCTCGAAGAAGTCCGGGAGTGTCATGCGGAAGATTCAACCGCAATTTTCAAGGATGCCGCTCGAGTAAGAATACCGGCGGAAGAGAGGCTATCGCGATTCATCTTCGGGCTCAAACGGTTCCGCCGCTAGTTTTCCGTCCGCCTTCTTCAGAAGAATTTCCACGCGGCCTTCCGCTTCTTCGAGCTGCTTCTGGCATTCGCGGGAGAGTTTAACGCCTTCTTCAAACAGTTTCATGGCCTCATCGAGCGAAAGGTCGGCGCTCTCCAACTTCTTGACCACTTCTTCCAGGCGGGCCAGCGACTTTTCAAAATCGCCTTTGCGTTGCGGCTCGGCTGGTTTGTTGGCAGGTGAACTCATCGTCCCGGTCGATTCTCGCGCCATATTTGTACGGGCGTCATTCTAGCTCAGGGCACAGAACGTCAACAAGAAGTGCTTCTTGGCCCGCGATGGTGTGCGCTTGCGAAGACGCGAGCGAAAGGCGGACAATCGGCTTATGCCGCTCGAATTTACAACCTCTTACTTGGAAGATTCCATCGCGATTCTTCATTACTACAAGAGGCTGGGGACTCAAGCTATTGCCCAGGCATCCGACGAATCGCTTTGCACGGTCTTAGACGAAGAATCCAACTCGATCGCCATCATCGTCAAACACCTGGCGGGCAACATGCGTTCGCGCTGGCCGGATTTTCTTGCCACCGATGGAGAGAAACCCGACCGCGATCGCGACGCTGAATTCGTGGCCCCGCCTTGCTCTCGCGAAGAAATATCCGCCCTATGGGAGGCAGGCTGGAACTGCGTGTTTGAGGCGCTCGAGCCACTCACCGAAGCGGAACTGAACCGTGTTGTGTTCATCCGCGGCGAACGCCATTCCGTGATGCAAGCGATCAATCGCCAGACAGCGCATTACGCCTATCATGTTGGCCAGATCGTCTATCTCGCGAAGCATTTCTCGCCCGGCCAGTGGAGATCGTTGAGCGTGCCGCGCGGGAAGTCGGCGGATTACAACAATCGAGTGATGTCCGGCCGGGCTTCTCAGCGTTAGGCGGCTGTCCCATGAGCACCCTTCATATTCTCGGCATATTTCTGCTAGTCGGCATAAACGCATTTTTTTCGGCGACGGAATTCTCGCTCGTCGCCGTCAGGCTTTCTCGCGTTCGTCAGCTTGTGGAAAAGGGCGATCCGCGTGCCAAGATCGTCGAACATCTACTGGGCGATCTCAGTCGCGTCGTTTCCGGCGTGCAAGTCGGCATCACTATTGCGAGCCTCTCGCTTGGATATTTGGGAGAGGTCACGCTGGCGTCGGTTCTCCGGCCAATGGTTGAGAAAATGCTGCGACCGTGGGCCGCCGTCGTGGCCCACGGTGCCGCGCTTGTCGTCGTGTTCGGATTGCTCACGGTCTTGCAGGTGATATTCGGCGAGCTCGTCCCCAAGAGTTTGAGCCTGGCGCGTGCCGAACGCGTCGCGCTGCTCATAGCGCGTCCGTTTAACTGGTTCCTTAACACCCTTCGCTGGGCCATCGATTTCCTCGACGACGCCGCAGAAAGAATCGTCCGCCTGCTCGGTGTGCTCGCTCCTCACAGCCACACCCTGGTGAGGTCCGTCGAGGAATTACTGGTGATGGTTCAACAAGCGCGGGACCGCGGCCTGATTCCGGCGGCTGAAGCCAGATTCGTTCAAAACGCCATTGACCTTGGTCGAGTGCAAGCGCATGAAGTAATGGTCCCACGCCCGGATGTGCACGCCTTGCCCGTCGAAGCGACGTTGGCGGACGTGACGTCAATGTTCGCTAGCACCCGTAAATCTCGGCTGCCGGTCTATGAAGGTACGCTCGACCACATTCTCGGTTTTGTGCATATCAAGGACGTGGCCTGGAATCTCTTCGATCGCAACTACGCCCTGCCGAATCAGTCGCCGAGTTCTGTCTTTCGACTCAGGGCCGTTCTTCGCGAGGTTCTGATCGTTCCCGAAAACAAACGAGTCGGCGAGCTTCTCGTCGAGTTTCGCTCGCACCACACGGGTATGGCAATGGTCGTGGACGAATTCGGCAGCATTTTGGGGCTCATCACTTTGGAAGACATCCTGGAACAATTGGTGGGCGAAATTCACGACGAATTTGACGTGGTCGAACGCCCCCTCGCTGCACCTGATGGAGGAATGATCTTCGACGCGGCGACAAAAGTCCGCGACCTCCAGGCGCAATACAATATTGCGTTGCCGGACGACTCCTCATACGAAACCGTCGGGGGGTTTGTGCTGAGCCGTCTTGGATTTATTCCGCGCGGCGGCGAAACATTCAACGCCGACGGTTACAATTTCACCGTCATGCAGATGGCGCGCCGGCGAGTGTCCCGAGTAAAAATCAAGCCGCTCAGTCCGGAGGCACGTTTGCCGCAGGTTGGCCCCAAACCCGTTGCCGAGACGGAAACCTCTTCGCTTGCCCGAGAACGTCCCGCAAAGTGATTCGTCACAGGTGCTTCACTCAGGTCGACTCGACGGTAACTTCGGCGCCGCGCCCCACACCCAACGTGCGAGCCGCGCTGCCCTTATTAACCGCGATCTCGAGATATCCGCTCGATCCGATGAGTCCAACCGCTTCACCTGCGGCGCCATTCGCGAATGTCGGCACCAACTTGGTGATGGCGGCGTTTCCCGCGCGAATCGTGAACTTACCATCCGCCGACGCCAACGCGGGAACATCCTCAGGCGTAAAGTTCGTCACCAAATTTCCGAAATGATCGACGCGGAGCACAATCCCCTTCACCGCGTTGCCGGCGGCTTTTGGCTTCGGAATTGCGAACCGCACGAAGTCCGTAATCGGCTCGCCAAAAGCGGACGTCTGCCATGATTTTGTCATCCAGGCCGCAACCGGCGCGAAAATGTCGCGCCCGTGAAATGTCTTGCTCACGGGATTGCGGAAGTAGTGCTCGGAGACGATATTCCATGCGTAGAGCGCCTCGGATTGGTCGTAAACGGACGAGAGCACGCCATTATCGGGAGCCACGAAATACTGCGTATCCCCGGCGACGAGAATCGGCCGGCGCTCCGTTCCTACGCTTGGATCGACGACAACCACATGGACGGTCTTCGACGGAAAATACTTGTACGCTTGCCCGATCGCCAGGGCGCCATCCAGAATATCGTGCGCCAGCACGCTATGCGTGATATCCACGATGTTCACTTCAGGATTGATGCTGAGGATCACGCCTTTCATGGCGCCTACCAGATGATCGCTCGTGCCGTAGTCCGTTGTCAGGGTAATGATAGGCCGCGCCAAGGTTAGCTCCTGTGCCGGTTAAGAGTGCGCCGCTGAAATGTCAAATCGGCATCCGGCACAGCTTCGACGCTAACGGACCCTTGCGTTGGTGTCAAAGCGAACGGCTGCGGCTGCTGCCATTGAGTAACGCAAAGGGCATTGGAGCATTGGGGCCGCCGATCTGCGGATCACTCCTCCACGAGGTCGATCTCGCCCACCCCACCATGAACGGTGAGTTCGATTGCCCGCGGCGTCTTTCCGTAAGCATCGTTCACGTACGAATCGCCACTGTTTTTGAGCCCGTCGGCGCGGACGGAACCGATCCCGCCTGACGCGATCACTCGCACACCCTCGTCCTTCGGCAGACGTATCCAGGCCGATCCCACTCCGCCTTCAATATCGCCTTGCATGCTGTTCTTTTCCATTCCTGTCAGATCGAGGTGAAGTTCGCCCACCCCCATATGGATCTGGAGGTGGTTCACGTTGAGGCCCGCGAGGCGCACGTGATTCTGTCCCGCCCCCATGTTCAGCCGCAGGTCGATGGGCGCATCGCCTCCCAAGTGCACGTCCCAATCATTAGCGCCACCCCCGAAATGGACGTGGTCATCCCCTTGTGTCACGTTGAGCTGCCCGTGGGTCCCCGAAACTTCGTAATTCACCTCTGGCTTCCCCTCGAACGAGTCGTAGTGGAAATCGGCATCGAGTAGATGTGCGGACCCGCCGCCTAAATTCAGATTCCCAGCTGGGATCTGAAGATTGGCGGTCACGGATTTTGCAGATCCTAATTCAATGGTCTGCGTATCGTGTTGCCCGCCCCGCATGTGCCGCTCATGCCAGAAGGGACCGTCGTCCCACGTCCGATCGTGCCACCTGCGGCCGCCGTGCCAAAACGCCAAGAAGAAAAAGGCTATCAGAATGATCCAGGCAATCCCGGTTCCGGAAACCCAAGGTGCTGTGGAATGCTCGCGAGCGTAATAGCTATCCCAAATTTTACCGAGGCCGATGAAAATCAAAATCAGCGGCCAATACCGCCAAATAACGGGCCACGGATCAAAACCGGGGTAGAGGTTCAGCAACAAAAACAGAACGCCAAGCACAATCAGAAGTATTGGACCAACAAAAGATCGATGCCGCGGATACCTCATCTGAGGTCCTGTTTGCGCCATTGAGCACCTCTCTGCATGAGGATACGCTGAATGGAGTCCGAAAGTTTCAGCCGTGAGCCGGCCAAACGGGAGTGTCGCAACTAGCCGATATTCCCGTTTCAACGGCCAACGCGCGGGCTGATGTTTGCGTCTAAGCTGTCGAGTGGTTGTCCTTGAAAAAAAGAGACGATTCTTGGGAAACCGGCCGAACGACTCCCCTTCGCTCATTCTATTTCAGATCGATCGGGAGCTCACAATTTGCCTCCCGCTATTTCCGCGGGTATTATGGTAAGTCCATGCGTTCCGCGCCTAGGCTTTGGTTGTATGGTTTTGCGCTCATTTTTCTTCTGAGCGCCTGCCCCCTCCGGGCCGCGGACAATTCTGCAATTTTCCCTTTGGGCGATGTGAAGCCGGGTATGAAGGGCGAGATGTACACGATCTTCAGCGGCGACCAAATCGAAAAAACCGAACTGGAAGTAATCGGCGTCCTTCACAATGCCGTGGGACCCAAGCTGGACGTCATCCTGGTTCGGCTGCTCGGCGATAAGGTCCAGCAAACCGGAGTGGTCGCCGGAATGAGCGGCAGCCCGGTTTATTTCGACGGAAAGCTAGCGGGGGCTCTGGCGCTGAAGCTCGGTACATTCACAAAAGAAGCCATCGGCGGTGTAACGCCTATCGAGGACATGCTCGAGGTGGAAAAGTCCCGCCCGGCAGTTTCACCGACCACTAGAACATCAGCTGTGTCGGAGCCCGAGGAAGCAGCGCAGACGTTTGCAGCCGCGGGAACCGGGTCGAAGCAACTCCTTGTTCCCATCGAGACGCCGCTGATTACGACTGGGTTGTACCCAGAAACTCTGGCCAAATTCGGCAAGATTTTTTCGTCGTGGGGCATGGCGGCGATGGCCGGAGGCACGGCTGCTCCGTCTCCTGACGATAAGGACCTTAAGCCGGGTGACATGGTTGGATTCGATCTGGTGCGCGGCGATCTCTCGATCAGTTCCGGCTGCACGGTCACTATGGTCCAGGACAACCGGATTCTGGCCTGCGGACATCCGCTCTTTGGCTTCGGGAAAGTTGAAATGCCGCTCTCCCGCGCGCACGTCATGATGACCCTGGCTTCTGCGGCCGCTTCCACGAAAATTATCACCACCGGCGCTACGATTGGAACGCTGACGCAGGACCGCCCGACCGCGGTGATGGGCACCTTGGGGCCCGGACCGCCCATGATTCCCCTCGACGTTACTCTCGACACGCCTGCTGCTGAAAAGAAATACCACTTCGAAGTGATCGAAAGCCCGCAGCTGACGCCAACCTTGGTGGCCGCCGCAGCGTACAACGGAATCATCGGCAGCCCGGCTTATGGCGAAGGTTCGACCCTCCAATTGACCGGAACCATTGAAGTGAAGGGGCACACACCGGTGCAGCTGGACGACCTCTTCGCGCCCGCCGATCAAACCACTCCGGCGCCGTTCTATCTTGCGACCGAGGTTCAAGCCGACTTCGGGCGCATTTACTCGAATCCCTACGAGTCGCCGCAAATCGGCCGAATCGAGTTGCATGTAAAGGCTCTGCCCGAAAGGCGCTGGGCCACGATCGATAGCGCTTGGCTGGACCGCAGTGTCGTGAACCCTGGTGACACGGTAAAAGTGAAAGTTCTGCTGCGGCCCTACCGGGGTGCCACATTTGTGCAAGACATCCCGGTGACGATTCCGCCGCAGACGGCAAGCGGAACGCTGGAACTGGTCATCAGCGACGCGGAATTTCTGAACCGAAATGTGCAGTCACTGGCGGCCAGCACCCAAGGACAACTTCCCGGCCTGGAAGAGATGATCCAACTCATCAACCGCGAGCGGCACAACGACCGTCTCTACGCCACCTTGTTGCAGCCGACACCCACCGTACTAGTGGAAGACAAAGAAATGCCCAACATCCCAGCCTCGGCGATCAACGTACTCAATCAGCGCCAGAATCCTGGCGGCGCCAGACTTCTGTGGGAATCCACCGCGGGTGAATGGTCGGTGCAAATGCACCAAGTAATCGCCGGCCAGGACCTGCTGACCATCACGGTGAAATAACGCACCGTTCCAAGGGAGATAAAATGCTGATGACGACTCAGCGAATGAATCTGGTGTGCCTGCTGGCCGTCGCGTCCGTGCTTGCGGGCACAGCGCGTGCCGAGCACACGCGCTATTGGCGCCAGGCGGATTTCTCCGATTTTCACAAGGGGACTGCGACGGGAGTGGCAATTCGCAGCGATGGCAAAATTGGTCCCGCTCCCAAGTTCGACGCGTTCGCCGATCCGAATCTCGCCTACGTCTGGTCGCTGCGCCTGGATTCGAAAGCGCGAGTCTACGCAGCCGGCGGATCGGATGCAAAAGTCATTCGTTTCGACGAAGCCGGAAAAGCCACCACTGTTTTCGAATCCAGCGAACTCGCGGCCCAGTCGATTGCGTTCGATGCCTCGGACAATCTTTATGTAGGCACCTCTCCGGATGGCAAGGTCTATAAGGTCACTCCCGACGGCGTCAAGACCACATTTTTTGAGCCAAAGACAAAGTATATCTGGGCGTTGGCTGTCGACAGGCAAAATGCTGTCTTCGTAGCTACTGGCGATACCGGGAAAGTCTTCGTTGTAGCGCCCGATGGGAAGAGCCGGCTCTTTTGGCAAACCCGTGAGCGCCACGCGCGATCGCTGGCATTCGATGCGAAGGGCAACTTATTGATAGGGACGGAACCGAATGGTCTTATCGTGCGCGTGGCCGTGACCCGCAAGGCACCTGCTGAACTCCCCGAGGCCGGAACCTCATTCGTACTCTATGAAACAAACAAGGCCGAAGTAACCTCTCTCGCTCTGGACAGCAGCGGAAACATCTACGCGGCGTCCATCGGAGATAAGGGGCATTTGCCCGAGTTGCCGCGCGTTCTTCCTACTCCGGCGCCCCAGGTCGGCACGCCGGTAATCTCTTCGCAGGGCATTGTGGTTACACCGGGGCAACAGCCGTCGCCGCAGCCTATCCCTTATCGCCCGTTTCCGAGTGTTTCGGCAACTGGCGGTGCTGAGGTAGTGAGAATCGCGCCCGACGGTTCGCCGGAAACGCTTTGGACATCGCGCGACGGCCTTGTCTTTGCCCTCGGATTTTCGATCACCGGGAAGCTCTTGCTCGGGACGGGCGATATGGGGAGTCTGACTGAGCTGGAGGGAAACGGTGTGTATTCGAACGTCGCTACCACCGCCTCCGCGCAAGTCACCAGCCTGGTTACTGGTGGGGGCGGCAAAGTCTTTGTCGCTACCGCCAATCCAGGAAAAATTTTCACGCTCGGTCCGGGTTATGAACCGAACGGCAATTTCGAATCGAGCACCTTTGACGCTCGAATTTTTTCCCGCTGGGGCCGGTTGACGTGGTGGGGTGAAGGTGGTTCGGCGAAAGCCAAAGTCGAGTTTTACGTTCGCTCCGGAAACACATCCAGCCCGGCGGAGGATTGGAGCGCTTGGGCCGGACCCTACAAAGACTCCGGAACTCAAGCGGTGGATTGCCCGGCCGCGCGCTTCGTGCAGTGGAAGGCCGTATTTTCGGACGTCAGCGAGGAGAGCGCGCCCGCCATATCGTGGGTCAATCTTGCCTATCAGCCTAAGAATGTCGCGCCCGTAATTGACGATATCGCGGTTCAGGACCCTGGCATTCGCGTCTCCGGATTTCCCTCGTCACCAAGCGGACCGGGCAGCCCCATGCCGGTCGCGTTGAGAATCCCTCAGGGCCCCGGGGGAGCCCCCTCCGGGCCGCCAGTAGACGCCGAAGCCCGAACGTCTGACTCGAATACCGAGGCGACGCCCCAGGGGTTCACCCAGAAGGGCTACCAGAGCGTGCTGTGGAGTGCTCATGACGATAATGACGACCAACTCCTTTTCACGATCTACTATCGGGCAGAGGGCGACAGCGATTGGCGGCTGCTGCAGGACAAGATAACCCAACGGTATTATTCTTGGGACACCACTTCGATGCCCGACGGAGCTTATTACTTGAAGATCGTCGCTTCGGATTCTCCTTCGAATCCCGCGGCCGAAGCCCTATGGAGCGAGCGTGAGAGCGACCGGTGGGAAGTAGCCAACACGCCGCCGCGCATCGAGAATTTGCGGGCCGGTTCGGGAATTCTGAATACCAAAGCGTCGTTCGATGCTGTTAGTTCCTCGGGTCCGATCGCCCGCGCGCTGTACAGCATCGATTCCGGAGACTGGAAAATCATCTTTCCCACAGGCGAGCTTTCGGATGCCTCGAAGGAGAGCTACTTTATACAATTGCCGGGGCTGGCGGTCGGCGAACACACGCTGGCGGTTCAGGTAGCGGACCGGCTCAACAATACAGCCATCGCGAAGACTACGTTCACTGTCGAGCCGCACTCCCGATAGCCTGCTCAGGTCCTCTAGCCGCGAATCCTCGTGCGGAGTGAGGCCCGCTGCTAATTAGACCAATCTCGCGTGGCCGCAACTGCTTCAAATCGGTCGACAATCGCGCCTACTCCTGCGATCCCTCCCAAATCGGAACGATCTTCTACGTGGACCACTCGCGCACTGCACCGCACCTGTTCGGGATTTCGTCCAGTGAGCTCTCGCGGAAGTGTCAAATGCATTTCCAGAGGCTCCCCGACGCTCAGTTTCATGTGCGAGGTAAAATAGACGCCATTTTCGGATAAGTTAAGCACCTCGCCCTCGTGCGTCACAGCATTGCGCGCCGCTTCGCGCAAGCCCAGGGTTTCGCGGCCTCCATTCGAGACGATGCGGAACCGCACGGGCACCACACAAGGCTTTCGGGGCGAGATGCGGCGTTCTGCACCTGACATGACATCCTCCTGAGAGCAAATCGTCCGTTTTTTCGAAATCGCCGGAAGGGGTTGATGCGAGCATCTCAGCGGGTTCGGAGCCAGTCAATAATTTTAATGTGAGAAAGTCGCGTATCGTGCAGTGTGGCGCGGGATGCAAGCAACCCAGTACTAATGCAAGGATTTTCTGAGCTGAGCGATGCGCGCCAGCCAAACGCTTAAAGCCTGCGGATAAATTATTAGCGAGCGCTAATCTGCGGCTACGTCTCGTCAGCACGCCAATCGGGGGACGGAAAGTCGATTTTCCAGAAGTCTGGAGCCGGGGAGTCAAACTCCAATGGCACGTGAAATCCCTCCGGCATTTTCTGCGCGGACCGCACCACTTTGCACGCTACGCGCTCCTTTGTGGCGCCATGTTCGAGCACCAGTCTTGTATCAGCTGCCAGATTGCGGTCCATCACGACCATGGCGCCGTGCGGATTCACGCTCAGCGTGGCTACGTCGATCGTTTCCCGCTGTCCCTTCAAGGCCACGTGAATGCTGGCGCGGATCCGCAGTAACACCCGCTGGCTGCGCCGTCGATCCGAAGGCGCCGGCCCTGGCGTCAAAGGCGCCACTCGGAGAGTCGGCTCAGGAGAGGCCTGTGTTCCGGGCTGAACCTCCACCTGCGGCGAATTCGGCAGCTTCGCGGTCATTCTCAGGTCGGCGGTCCTCAAAGATCAACCCCCCAGAAGTTAAGATCGGCCGCAATCAATTCGACTCCAATATCCCAGCCGTCCGGCCGTTGCACTCCCTTCCAAACCACCAAGCCATTCGCGGTCTGCTTGGTCACGAGGTTGGTGATCCGCAAACTCTCGCGCACCTTGATCTCCCGGGGGCTAGATAGCAGGCAGCCGTACGGATTGACCACGCGCGTAAAGCCCGCCTCGACGTGCAGCGGCCCCGCGGGGCCATTCCATTCAATAGTTACGGGAACACGGGAGTTCATGCGCGGCCCGCGCCGCTTGCTTCTCCTCCGTATGTCGTTTGGAAGGTCTTCCCCGAAAGCCATTCTGATCGAATCTCCGCGGAATGGCGAACCGGAATCGCGCGGTCCCATCGCCTAGCCGCCTCGCTAGGCGCCCGAATTATCCTAGATGCGCGTGAGATTCACGGTCAATGGTACGAATAGACAGGTGGTTTTCCTGTACCGCACGCGAACAACGGATCGAATCGGCCAGAATCGCCAATTTAGTCGGCGGAGAGGATTTCTTCTGCAATCCGAGGTTTGGCGATCCCGGCAATCCTGCCAAACCGGCGCTCCATCCAGCTCTGGAACGTATCCATGTATGTGTAGAACACCGGCGTGAGGTATAGGGTGACGAGCTGCGAGAAGATCAGGCCCCCGCAAACCGCCAGCCCGAGCGGCCGCCGCGAATCGGCTCCCGTCCCTGTCCCAACGGCAATCGGCAGCGTACCCATCAGCGCGGCCATGGTGGTCATCATAATCGGCCGGAAACGCACCAAGCAGCCCTGGTAGACGGCCTCCGCCGCGCTCAGGTGCTCTTCCTTTTCCCGCGAAATTGCAAAGTCCACCATCATGATGGCGTTCTTCTTCACGATTCCAATCAGCATGATCACACCAACGAAACCATAGAGGTCCAGGCTCATCCCGAACAGCTGCAGCGTCAGTAGCGCGCCGAACGCCGCCGAAGGCAAACCCGATAGAATTGTGATTGGATGGATGAAGCTCTCGTAGAGAATGCCGAGCACAATGTAAATCACCAAGATCGCGATTAAGAGCAGGATGCCCAGGCCGCTCAGAGAGGACTCAAACGCCTGCGCATTGCCCTGAAACTGAGACGTGATGGATTGCGGAAGCGTTCGCGCAAGGTTGTTCACCTCATTGACGGCTTCGCCGATCACATAACCTGGCTTCAGATTAAAAGAAACAGTCACTGCGGGAAGCTGGCCAAGGTGATTCACGCTCAAGGGTCCGACGCTCGTAGTTAGACTGGCTACTGCATTCAACGGAACCAGGTTGCCCGTGCTCGAACGGACGTACAGGAGCGAGAGCGCGGTCGGGTCGCGCTGGTATTTGTCTTCAAGCTCCATGATTACCCAATATTCGTCGTTGGGCGCGTAGATCGTCGACACCTGCCGCTGGCCGTAAGCGGTGTAGAGCGCATCCTCTACCTGCGCTGCCGTAATCCCGAGTGCGGATGCCTTGTCGCGATCGATGTTGACGTTGACCTGCGGATTCTTGATCTGTAAATCGCTGGTGACGTCCTGAAGTGCGGGCAGGTTCTCCATCTTCTGCTCGAAGTCCGTGGCCACCCGATACAGCTCCTCAGTGTCGGGACTCTGCAATGTCACTTGGTACGGACTGTTCGTCACCTGTCCGCCGATTTGAATGGGTGGCGGGTTCCGCAGGTAGACCGCCAGTCCTGGAATTCCTACAAGCTTGGCCCGAAGTTCCTGTAGCACCTCGTTGATGTCCGGATGGTGCCTGAAAAGAGGAGCTGTTGCGCGAAGCACGCTCCCTACCACGGGAACGCTGCCATATTCCCTTACGAGGCGGGTCATCGTCGCACTGGGAATTTCGGGCCGTTCCGATGGCGACTTCAGATGCATGAAAATAAAGCCCGAGTTGCTGCTGCCGCCAACCGTGCCCAGGCTGGAAAAGAACCCCTTGCGATTCGGATCGGCCATCAGAACTTTATCCAACTCGTCCTGATGCTCCTTCATCGCGTCGAATGAAATTCCCTGCGCCGCCAGCGTATAGCCGTTGAGGCTGCCCGAATCGACTTCCGGCAGAAACCCTTTGGGGATGGTTATGAATTGCCATGCGGTAATGACTAGAATCACTGCTGCGATGACCATCACGAGCACCCGCCGGCGCAGCGCCCATTGCAGGCTCACGTCGTACGCGTTCAGCAAGCGCTCGAAAAATCGGTCCAGCGCCAGGTAGACGCGGCCATGCTTCCGGCCATGCTGCGAACGCACGAACCGGCTGCACAGCATCGGAGTGAGCGTAAGCGACACGAACCCGGAAACCAAAACCGCCATCATGATGACCACGGAGAACTCGTGCAGCAGCCGCCCGATGATCCCGCCCATGAAAAGCACCGGAATGAACACAGCCGTCAAGGACAAAGTCATCGAAACAATCGTAAACCCGATCTCCTTCGACCCTTTCAGCGCCGCTTCCATCACTCCCTGGCCCATCTCGATATGGCGCACGATGTTTTCCAGCATCACGATCGCATCGTCCACCACGAAACCCACCGATAGCGTCAGCGCCATCAGCGACAGATTGTCGAGCGTGTAGTTAAGCAGATACATCACGGCAAATGTGCCGACGATCGACATCGGAAGCGCGATGCTCGGAATTACCGTAGCCGAAAGGTTTCGTAGGAATAGGAAAATCACGAGGACAACCAGGCACACCGCCAGGAGCAGCGTGAACTTTACGTCGTTAACCGACTCGCGGATCAAGGCGGAGCGGTCGTAGATTTCCGTCATTGTCACGGACGGAGGAAGGATCGCCTTGAATTGCGGTAGGATTTTTTTCACTCCGGCCACGATCTCCACGGTATTCGTTCCGGGTTGCCGTTGGACCGCCAAGATCACCGCGTGCTCGTCGTTGTAAAAGTTCGAAATCTTATCGCTTTGTACGCTGTCGGCCACGGTTCCCAGTTCGTCCAGCCGCACCGGGGAACCATTTCGGTAGGCGACAATCAGCGGCCGATAGAGCGAGGCCCGCGTGAGCTGGCCGTTTGCCTGAACCGCGAAGGCCTGCTTTTTGCCGAAAAGCGTGCCGGTGGGAAGGTTGACGTTCGCGTTCTGTACCGCCGAAGTGACTTCGTCGATTCCAACCTGCCGTGACGCCAGGGCCTGCGGGTCCAGCTGAATTCGCACGGCGTACTTCTGCGAGCCAAAAACCTGCACCTGCGCCACGCCCTTCACCATGGAAATCCGCTGGCCCAGCAGCGTTTCGGCGTATTGGTCCACCGTGGAGATCGGAAGCGTGTTCGAACTGAGCGCGAGAAAATAGATGGGCTGATCCGCCGGGTTCACCTTCTGAAACGTCGGAGGGCTCGGCATGTTCGGCGGAAGCTGGCCCTGCACGCGCGAAATCGCGGCCTCCACATCCTGCGCGGCCCCGTCGATGTTGCGGCTTAGATCGAATTGCAGCGTGACGGTTGTGCTGCCGAGCGTGCTCGTCGAGGTCATCGAATCGATGCCGGCTATCGTCGAGAATTGCTTTTCGAGAGGCGTCGCCACAGCCGCAGCCATCGTATCCGGATTGGCGCCGGGAAGGTTCGCCGATACCTGGATGGTCGGGAAATCAACGTTTGGAAGGTCGCTCACCGCCAGAGAACGATAAGCGATGATCCCGAAGATGAGGATCGACGCCATCACCAGGGTGGTCATAATCGGGCGCCGGATAAATGGCTCAGCGATATTCATAACGCTTTTCTAGCTTCCCGACGTCGGGCTGACAATCTGCACTTTCATCCCAGGAAGCAGACGAAGCTGGCCGTCGGTCACCACTGTGTCTCCGGGCTGCACCCCGCTCGAAATCACCGAATCCCCTTCAATGGCGCGCGCCACCTTCACCGGGCGCTGCTCCACCGTCGAGTCCGACTTCACCACGTAGATGAAATCTCCGTTCGCGCCGGTTTGGACAGCTTGCGTGGGCACAACCGTGGCGTCTTCATCCTGTGCCAATCGCAGTAGCACCGTGGAAAACTGCCCCGGCCACAGCCGGTGATCCCCATTTTCGAACCGAGCTTTCAGTTTAATTGTCCCCGTCGTGTTGTCGACGGTGTTATCCACAAAGGTAAGCGCGCCGGACTCCGTCTTGGTATCTCCGTAGGGAGTCGCTTCCACGCGCAGGGATCCGCGCGCCATGAATTTTTCCACCGTGGGAAAGTATTGCTCCGGAATCGAGAAATCCACAAAGATCGGCGAAACTTGGTTGATCACGATCAGGATAGGCACGTCGTTTTGCTTCACGATATTGCCCGGATACACCTGGATCGCCCCGGTGCGCCCGTCGGTGGGTGCATAAATCTTGCAATAATCCACCTGGAGCTGCGCGGAATGAACGGCAGCCTCGTCCGCTCGCACTGCGGCGTTTTGTGCATCGGCGTTCGCCTGCATCTGATCGAGCTGTTCCTTCGGCGCAACTCCGGCCTTGTAAAGTTGCTCGTAGCGCTTGGCTTGCACGTCGTTCAGTTCCGCCTGTGCCTTATCGCGCGCCAGGTTGGCCTGCGCCTGTGCCAGGGCCGCCTCGAAGGGCGCAGCGTCCAGCGTAAACAGCAATTGGCCTTTCTTTACGAACTGCCCTTCCTTGATGTGAATCGTCTCGAGAACCGCGTTCACCTGCGCCTTCACCGAAACGGTCGTGAACGCTTCGGCCGATCCGATCGCGGTCAGGTTGATTGGAACCGTTTTCCGCTCGGCTTTTGCAACCACCACGCGCGCCGCAAAAGGCGGAGGCGCGGTTTGCACGGTCTTAGTCGCACACGCGCTTGTAGCGATCAAAATCGAAAGCGTGATGAGCAGAACGGGCAGCCGGGCAAAAGTCCTATTCATTGATAGTTGTGTCCCTGTCTTTTCCTACGGGTCGCGATCAAATTAAGTAACCGGGGAAGATGCCCACACTGAGCATCCCGATCCAAGCCCGGCGAGGACTCGGATTGAGCTATTATATCGCGCTTTCTCTTCACCTCATCGGCAGGTCGCGGCGCGTCGATACACCCCGTAAGACCATTAGACGCAGGGATCTGCGCCCAAGTTTCCATCTGTCTGGTTCTGAGGTTCTACCCAGCTGCCTCTTTGTCAAGAAGCCACAGCACCGGCCCCTTGGGCTGAACTCTGGCCACTGGGTAGGCGGCCGAACTCTCGGTGGATTGGCCCCGAAGCGCCGCTATAATCGCTCGCTTATCCGCGCCCGTTGCCATAAAGAAAGTGTTCCGGGCCTGATTCAGCACTGGTAGCGTTAATGTTAGCCGCTGTGGGGGCTTAGCCGGCGCCACCACCGCCGCTACCCACCGTTCCTTCTCCTCGAGCGCCGGCGATCCGGGAAAAAGAGAAGCGGTATGTCCTTCCACGCCCAAGCCAAGCAATTGCAGGTCGAACGCAGGCGCCCCGGTGCCGAAGAATCGGCGCAGTTCGGTCTCGTATGCTTCTGCTGCTTTCTCGGGCTGCGGCTCATCGGTTGGCATCGGATGCACGTTTCCCGCCGGAATCGGGACGTGCGCGATCAAGCTTTCCCGCGCCATCCGGTAGTTGCTCGCCGGATCGTCATGCGCAACGTATCGCTCGTCTCCCCAAAATAAGTGCACGCACTCCCACGGCGTCCTCATCCCGCGCTTCTCGGGATGCCCCCACATCTGGTACAACTTCGCGGGCGTATGCCCCCCGGCAAGCGCGATCGCAAATCGGCCGCGTTCCTTCACCGCATCACTCACAATTCGCAGCAACTCATCCAGCGCCGCGCGGCTCAGCGCGTCGGAATCTGGAAATATACGCGTGTCCATCTTCATAAATTTAGATGCCAATCTGCCAAATTCAACCGCCCCAACCACCCGTCTCGGTTTGCGGCGCTGCGCCGTCATCCTGCGCGGAGTCCCGCGCTTTTTTCTTCGCGCGATTTTTGCGCGGCGCGGGACGCAGTCGAAGGACCTCTCTTGGAACTCCCAGGGAGAACGCCTCGCCAATTCGGCGTGGGACCATCGTCGCCCTGCAATCAGTCCTTCGCCGCCGTTTTCACCGCGTGCCCGCCAAACTCATGCCGCATCATGGCCAGCAGCTTGTTGGCAAACGGTTCCGGATCCTGCGACCGAAATCGCGTATCGAGAGCGCCCGAAATCACCGGCAGCGGAACGCCCAGTTCAATTCCCTCGATCGCCGTCCATCGCCCCTCGCCGGAATCCGTCACATACGCTTCAATTCCTTGCAGATTCGGATTGTTCGATAGAGCGTCCACCGTCAAATCCAGCAGCCAGGAACGAATCACGCTCCCGAATTGCCATATCTTCGAAATCTGCAGCAGATCGAGGCTAAATTCCTTTTTGTGGCGCAACAAGTCGAGTCCCTCGGCGTAAGCTTGCATGATTCCGTATTCGATCCCGTTGTGGACCATTTTTACGAAGTGGCCTGCGCCGGCAGGCCCCACGCGACCCCAGCCTTTGTCCGGTCCCGGAGCGAGCGTCTGAAAGATTGGCGCGAGCCGCTTCACCAGATCCGCATCGCCTCCCACCATCATGCTGTAGCCTTCCGTCAAGCCCCATACGCCGCCGCTCGTGCCGCAGTCCACGAAGTTCATTTTCTTCTGCACCAGCCCGGCCGCTCGCCGCAGCGAGTCCTTGTAATAAGAATTCCCGCCGTCGATGATCGTGTCTCCCGGCGCCATGTGAGGCGTCAGCTGATCGATGGTCTGATCTACCGGCGCGCCGGAAGGGACCATCAGCCAAATGGCTCGCGGCGCTTTCAGTTGCCCAACCAATTTCTCGAGCGAGTCGATTCCTGCCGCACCCTTGTCCACCACGCGTTTCACCGCTGCCGGATCGCGGTCGAATCCGATCACGCGATGCCCTCCACGCACCAATCGCTCAGTCATGAACGCGCCCATCTTCCCCAGCCCAATCATTCCCAGTTCCATGATTATTTCCTCCTGCCTTCCATCAAAAGTTGGATCAAAAGAGCAGTCGTGTCATCCCAAACCCGATCGCATCGTTTTGCGAATCGCGTCGCAGGATTTGTCTCCATGAAACCGTTCAATCCGCACCCGCGCTCACTCCCAATTTCGCGAGGGCGGTCTGAAGCTGCGCCACATTCTGGAATTGTATCGTGTGCATTCCCAGTTCTTGCGCGCATTCCAGATTCAGCCCGCGGTCGTCGATCAGAACGCACTCCCCGGATTCACGCTGCGTGATTTTCAGCGCCAGGGCATAAATTCCGCGATCCGGCTTGCGCGCTCCCAGGTAGCATGAGCTGAAAAACACCTCGAAATAATCCCGCAGATGGAATGTCCGTATTCGGTATTCGTTGATCTCGAGCGATTCGTTGTTCAGCGTAGCATTCAAATAGCGCCGCGTTCGCGCTAGGTTCCCGAGAAAGGCCAGCGCCTCAGGGTACGCTTGTGACTGCTGGAACATGAACTGCTTGAATTCGTCAGGCGCGAACGGCCGTTCTTGATAGAAAACCACGCGTCGCAAATATTCGTCGAGTCCCACCTGGCCGCATTCAAAAGCGTGGAGCATCAATTCGTGGCGATCCTCGAAATCCGTCCAATCGAGATGGAATTTCTCTACCGCCTTCTGCCGCGAGCCGCGGTCCCACCCATTCGTGAGAATAACGCCGCCGTTGTCCCAAAATAACGTGGTAACTTTTGCCATGGTCCTTGGTAGTGTGTGGAATTGTCGCGAATCGCAGTGGAATCGCCGTTGTTAGCACCCGGAAACGGACAAAAGTCCCCGCGCCGGAAACCGATACTTCGATTCCATTATCCTCGATACGCCGTCCAGCGCAGAGCAGAATTCTACAGCATCGCGGATCGCTCTTCTTCACCGGCCCTCACGCAAACTCCCGCTCCGGATGGCGGGCGGCCGCACGACCACCGAACCTAAGTAGGGTAGTCCACAGGGATTCACCCTTGCGATGCGCTGCACCCTGTGGCAGCGTAAACTTGGAGGTATATGGTGAGAGTCGGACGTGCAGAGCCGAAGTCGCTGTTGAAGGCGAGAGGGACACTACCTTGCCGCCACTCGGCGCTGCCTTCTAATCGACACAAGAGCCGAGTAGAAAGTGACGCAACTCAGTCAAAACAAAGGATCGGTGCACACTCTACTCGACACACCCGCGAGAGGGCGCTTCCCGAACCCCTGCTCCAACAGCGGAGGTCGCGAACTAGATGAAGACGAACTTCAGCAAGGAACTGATCGCTTCACCGGGCAAGAAGGTAAAGCTCGCGAAGTGGGACCCCGAAGACACGCTCGGCTGGGACAAAGGGCACAAGGCCAAGGCCAGCATTGAAAAAGAAATCGAGAAACTGGACAAACTCCAATACCTTCTCTATGCCGAGCATAAGCGCGCGCTGCTCATCGTTCTGCAAGGAATGGATGCGGCCGGCAAGGACGGCACCATTCGCCACGTCATGGCCAGCGTGAATCCCCAAGGCTGCGTCGTAACTCCGTTCAAGAAACCTTCCATCGAGGAAATGGAGCACGATTTTCTCTGGCGCATCCACAAGGCCGTTCCGCAGCACGGCGACATCGGGATCTTCAACCGCTCTCACTATGAAGATGTTTTGGTGGTGCGCGTTCACAAACTGGTGCCCAAGGAGGTGTGGGCGCGCCGCTATGATGAAATCAACAACTTCGAGGCCATGCTGCACGAAAACAACGTAACGATCCTGAAGTTTTTCCTCCACATCAGCAAGGACGAGCAGAAGCGCCGCTTCCAACAACGCATCGACGACCCGGACCGGCGATGGAAAATCTCCGAGGCGGATTTCGCCGAGCGAAACTTCTGGGACGATTATATCGGCGCCTATCAAGACGCTCTCACCAAGTGCAGTACCGATCACGCGCCCTGGTTCATCATTCCCGCGAATAAAAAATGGTTCCGCAATCTGGCGGTTTCGCACATCATCGCCGAGACTCTGGAAAGGATGCACATGAAATTTCCCCCGCCCACGGTGGATGTGAAAAAACTGAAATGGCGCTGATCGGTGCTTGCCCGCTTCACTTCGTGCCCAAAGTTTTGGAACGAAACCACGCGGCCATACGTCCTTGACAAGATACGGAGCCGCACATAATGTAAGGCGGTTTTGTGCAGCACAGCGAAGAGCCGCGCCTTTTTCTTTGAAACGGAGACCCTTATAAAATGCAGGCAGCAACAAATGCACCGGAAATTTTCAAATGGATTCAGGACACAGCGGTTGGCTCGCACATTTCGGATTCACTGTGGCTCTTCCCGCTCATTGAGAGCATCCACGTATGGGGTATCGTCATATTGGTCAGCGCGACGGGAATACTCGATCTGCGGCTACTGGGCCTTGTGCTGAAGGAGCAGCCGGTCTCGAAATTGAATAGGACGCTTCTGCCCTGGGCTTGGTGCGGTTTCGCGATCATGATTGTTTCCGGCACGCTCTTGTTTTCCTCCGAAGCCACCAAGCTCTACAACAACGGCGCTTTCCTGCTGAAGATGGTCCTGATTTTGCTAGCAGGGATAAACGCCCTGGTTTTTCACACGACGATCTACCAGCGCGTGGAAAAGTGGGACCTTGCAGCGGCGACGCCGGTCGCGGCGAAGCTGGCCGGCGCGTTTTCGCTCGTGCTCTGGGTGGGCGTAATTTTTGCGGGACGCTGGATCGCTTACTGGTAGCGCACACGAAAGCGGGGCGCGCGTGATGTACTCGATGAGCGTGCGATTGTCGAGCGGCTGAAACTCTGATCGCAAGTGCCCGTCACGAACAGCACAACATCTATGGGGGAGCGATGAAATTCATCCTCCGAGCGGGAATTCTCGCGCTCGCGTTGCTTTCCAGCGGATTGGTGGCTAGCGCTCTTCGCGCCGGCCCGAAAGCCGCGCAGGATTCCCCGACTGCGAATCCCGCTGCGGAAGACCTCCAGGGCAAGCAAGCCTTCGAGACCCGCTGCTCCACTTGCCACGGTTTGGATGGCGGCGGCGCGATGGGTCCAAACATCCAGGGCATTCCGTTTCGCCTGGGCGCCGATGTGGTCGCGAACATCATTAAAAACGGTTTGAGCGGCGGAATGCCCGCCTTCGCCGGTCAAATGAGTGACGCGCAAATTCAGCAGGTGATCGCGTACCTTCTGTCGCTCACGCCCAAGGACGCAGGTAAAGTCACCGGCGATGCGGCCAAAGGCAAGGAAGTGTACGACTCCAGCGGCTGCGCGGGCTGCCACATCATTGCAGGAGAAGGCAGCGGCATCGGGCCGGAGCTGACCACCGTTGGCAAACTGCGCGGGGCGACCTACCTGCGCAACACTGTGTTGTATCCAGGATCCGATTTGCCCCAGGCGCACATTTTCCTGGAAAGTGGAGGGCAGCTCGATTTTCTGTATGTGCACGTCGTCACCAAGGACGGGCATACGTTCGACGGCACCCGCGCAGCGGAAGATTCGTTTCACATCGTGATCAAAGATGCGCAGGGCAATTTCCATTCCTTCCGAAAAGCCGATTTGCGTGAATTGAAAAAGGAACCAGGCAAGAGTGTGATGCCGAGCTTCAAAGACAAATTGTCCGAGGCGCAAGTCAACGATCTCGTCGCATATCTTGCGAGCTTGAAGGGCGCCCAATGAAAATCGTCCGGTACGCTTTTCTTTTTGTTGCTTTGGCGTGGCACCCGGCGTCTGCTCTGGCGCAGGGCGTTACCTATCAGCGCCTCTTACACTCGCAAAACGAACCTCAGAATTGGCTGACGTACGGTGGCAGCTATTCTTCGCAGCAGTATTCGTCGCTCAAGCAGATCGATCGTCAAAATGTTTCGCGCTTGAAAATTGCGTGGATATACCAGCCGCCGCAAGGTGTCGCGAATCTCGAATGCTCTCCGGTTGTTGCGGACGGCGTGATGTACATCACCGAGCCGCCAAGCACGGTGACGGCGCTGGATGTTCGCACCGGTCTCAAACTGTGGACCTGGTCACCCTCTCTCCCCGAGCACGTAGTCGCAATCGGCTTGAGCTCCACGAGCCGAGGCGTAGCGGTGCTGGGCGATACCGTCTACATCGGCACGGTTGACTCGCATCTCGTTGCGCTGGATTCCAAGACGGGCGCCGTCCGCTGGGATGTGCATATCGCCAACAACGCCATGGGTTATGCCATGACGGGACCGCCGCTGGCCATCAATGGAAAGATAATTGTCGGCGTCGCGGGAAGCGAAGCCGCCGTCCGCGGTTTTCTCGACGCATACGATGCAAAGACCGGCAAACGCCTTTGGCGTTTCTGGACGACTCCCAGGCCCGGCGATCCCGGCGCGGACAGTTGGGGCAATGGCGCCTCCGAAAGCGCCGGCGGCACCACCTGGAACAATGGCTCGTACGATCCTGAGTTGAATTTGATTTATTGGGGCACGGGAAATCCTGCGCCGGATTTCAATGACGACGACCGGCCCGGCGATAATCTCTACACCTGTTCTTTGATCGCGATTGATCCGGACACGGGAAAGTTGAAATGGTATTTTCAATTTTCGCCGCACGAAAATCATGATTGGGATTCGGATGAGCCTCCCGTTCTGTTCAACGCCGATATCGACGGCAAGCCGCGAAAATTAATCGGCTTTGCCAATCGCAACGGTTTTTACTACGTGCTCGACCGCGCCACGGGAAAATTCATCACCGGCGTTCCATTTGTGAAAGAAACTTGGGCCAAGGGGCTCGACGCCAATGGCCGCCCGATTCTCGAGCCGGATCAGCAGCCAACTCTCGGCACGGGAACGCTGGTTTACCCGAGCATCACCGGAGGCGTTGACTGGACCAGCCCGTCCTACAGCCCGCAAACGGGACTTTTCTATGTGAGCGTCCATGAAACGGGCGCCTACTACATCAAGGGCACGGGCAAAATCGAACCCGGCCCGCCGAAAGGAATTGTCGGCGGCGGAGGAATTCGCGCGCTCGCCGGCGACCAATCCTACGGCGCGATTCGCGCGCTGGAAGCCACCACCGGCAAACTGAAATGGCAATTCAAGCTGCTGGCGCCGGCGTGGGTTCCCGTGCTCTCTACCGCCGGCGGCTTGGTATTCAGCGGCAGCGACGAAGGCAACTTTTTCGCTCTCGACGCCGAGACCGGCAAGCCGCTATGGAACATCCAGCTCGGCCATTCCGCACGCTCGAATCCCATCAGCTACGAAGTGGATGGCAAGCAGTACATCTTCGAGACCGCAGGCAACACCTACATCGCCTTCACGCTGCCCTAAGCGTACTCTCCCACAACCGTCTCAAAGTACACCCCCAAATCCACACTCACCGTGGACGATTTTTCTTTACACCAACAACTACTTGCGCGATCTCGCGCCCTTGTGTAAAGATTTTCTCCGTATCCTCGGACTGTGCCCAATCCGTCTTGTCGATGGGCTTCCCGCGCCGCCGCTACTCAAAAGTCCGTTCGATCGGCGACCGATGTGAATGGCGCGCCGCAAAAAAATTATACGAACTCCCCACCTGGCAGCCAAGAATGCGATTAAAATACCTCGAAGGTTGTCACGTCGAGATTTCAAAAGTTGTTGCCGGCTTGAATCGTTCCCAGGCGATTCGGTCAGCTTAGGGATGTCTGGGGAGGTGAGTATGATCGGACAACGAATATTCTGCAGGGCCGCTCTCTGCCTTGTGTTTTTGGCCGCCGTTGCGCCTCACTTGAAGGCACAGAATCAGGTGCTCGGAGAAGTCGCCTTCGACGCAAAAACCAAAATCGATAAGACTTCGGGAGTGTGGGTGGATGGTCAATATGTGGGTTACGTCGACGAATTGAAGGACAAAAGGAAAGTCCTGCTGCTGCCAGGAGAACATGAAATTTCGGTGCGCCAGTCTGGTTATTCCAATTTCGAAGAGCAGGTTCTCGTTGAGCCGGGGAAGAAGGTCGTAGTGCTCGTTTCCATGCAGAGGGATCCCCGGGCTCGATTATCGGCGGTCACTTCGCAGATCAAATTAAAAGTTACGCCGGATAATGCGGCGGTGATTTTGGATGGCGCTTTCGCGGGACATGTGCACGAATTTGGCGGCGTGGGGCGTGCGATGCTGGTCAGCCCAGGGAAGCATCACCTGAAGATTGACCTGCCCGGTTATCAGGTCTTTGAAACGGACGTGAACCTGCTACCCAAACAGAAAATCACGATAAAAACAGATCTAGTTCCGGGAAGCATCACTCAGGCGGATCCGTCCATCAAGAAGTAGGTGTCTGCCATTCCCGCGGCCAGCTTTTTGCCGGCCGCGGGAACAGCAATTCAAGCTTCTAGACCCACTTATCGATCGAGACGCTCAGGCGGTAGCTCATGTTGGCCACCTGATGGTAAGGATTGGTTTGGCCGCCGCAGACGATGAAGTTGAACGCGTCCGTCTTCGGCCACTTCGGTATCACTGAATCGTCCGTGAGGTTCGCCGCCTGCGGCCCTCTTGGCAGCCCGCTAAACAGCATGGTTTTCACGTCCTTCACGGTCACGGTGGTATTTTTCTGCAGCCAATCGGCGAGCTGTTCCTTGGTTTTGTAACCGAGGTCTCCCAGCCCATTGGCCACCAGCGGATCGCAAACCACCATCGCGCCAAACAGCGAAGCAAACGGCGCGAAGTTGGCGGCCATCGCTTCGTGGAAGTGCGGCACCGGCTTCATGCCCAGTCCCTTGGCCCCCTGCCCTTGCGAAATGCTGAAACCGAAGAAGAAGCTGATGATGTTGTCCGTCGGCTTGAAACCCTTCTGCACGTGGAAGGGAGTCCACGGACTATCTTTCTCATTCTCCGGAATGATGAGGTTGTTGTAGTTGATGACCGTTCCCTGCGAGCCCATGTAAGTCTCGCCCGCAATTCCGCCGCCATCGAGGTTCTTGGACATAAGCGTCCAGGCGCGCCCGATTACGGCGTTGGGCTGATTGAACGGGCCCATCGCTCCGATGCCGTAATTCATTTGGATCTTGTCGCGAATCGGTCCATTGATCACTGCCGCGGAAGCCAGCGAGTTGGTGGAACTGAAGAGCGCCGAGATTCCCGTAGAGGCGATCGCCAGAAGGGTAGGAAAGTAGTCGGGAGTCGCTCCGGCCATCACCGCGTTTACGGCCACCTGCTTGACGGTGTAACTCCACTCTGGAAACGCGCCCCTTGCCGGCGTCATTTTGCCGACCACTTCATCCGGTTTGTGGCTCGTGCCCTTCAGCATCGCGTCCACTTTTTCCTGCGTGGGCAGGATGATGGGCATGAAATCCGTCATGCCATTGTCGAGAAAATACTGCTGCAAGTTATCGGACGTATCGATGAAGGTCGGCGCTCCCACTGGAGGAGTGACGACACCCGTCTTGGACTCGTCCGCTGTGAGCGGCCTCGTCAAATCGTCAACGACCTCTTTCATCAGGTTCTTGCCGCTGACCGGATCGTTGCCCTCGAGGTAGGCGTACATCTGCTCGTCCGTCTTGCCCCACACAGGATGCGGGGTGAATGCGATGCGCTGTAGCGGCATGCCTCTTTTTGCGCAATTCGTTTTGGCGAGATCCTTGAAGGCAATCGTCACCATTGGAACGGCTGGAATTCCCATTTTTTCGTATTCTATGCAGTGACCAACGGTCGCTGGGGTGCAGGTGCTTCAATGCCCAATCGCCATGATGACGGCGTTTCCCTTAGCTTTCACTTCGGCGTTCAGCTTGGGATCGTCATCGGCGAAACCGCCGGCCTTCAGCCGGTATTCGGTGTGCACGCTCGGCATGTTCTTCTTGAACCAGTCCCCCACTTGCGCGAGGAAGCGGTCGGCGCCGGGGAAACCATCGGAAACAAGAAAAATGGTCTTGCCATCGAGCGTGGAAAGCCGGGGCGCCATCGGAACCAGAGTAATTGGGGGTGGCATTCCGCGAGGGTTGAGCACTTCTAGCTTTGCAGGGCCGGCGCTGGCAGCAGCCTTTTTTGTTTTCGTTTTAGCCTCGGCTGTAGCTCCGGCTAGCAGAACCGGAGACATCCCGAGCAGCGACAATAGATTGCGCCTGTTCATTTCTCACCTCATCCTTCTTAACTATTATGCATCTTGTACATCAAAACCTCATCTTCTATAACGTCGCACGCCACCGATTACATCCATTTATCTATTGAGACGCTTACGCCATAACTCAAGTTTCCGGCCTGGGGGTAGGCATTGGTCTGTCCGCCCGCAACCACGATGTTAAAGTCGCTGGCCCGCGGGAAATGCGGGATCACCGTGTCATCAGGCAATTTGTACCAGGTAGCGTAAGGCTCCACGCCCTGCAGCGCGCGTGGGTAATCGAACAAATATGCGTAGTTTCTGCTCTTGTAGTCCTTCACCGTTTGAGTCGTGTTCTTGTAGAGCCAGTCGATCAGCTTTTCTTTTGTATCGTAACCCTGCTCTTTCAGGCGCTTGGCCACCAGCGGGTCGGCAATGATCAGCGCGCCGAAAAATCCCGTGAACGTGCTGAAGAGATCGCTCAGCTGATAGTCGAACTGCGGATTCTGGTTGACGCTGCTGCCTCGAGCCACCTGGCCGGGCACCACGCCGAGTCCGCGGAAGAGGCTCACCACGTTTTCTTCCGCCTTGAAGCCTCTCTGCACATGGAACGGAGGCCAGGGGCTTTCCGACTCATTCTCCGCGATCACCACATTGTTGTAGTTGAGATTATTTCCGACGGACCCGAGATAGGTGTCGCCCGGAATCCCACCGTTCCCAAGATTTTTCGATAGGATTGTCCAGGCGCGCCCGATGGTGGCGTTGGCTTGCGCGAACGGTCCCAGCGCGCCGATTCCATAATTGAATTCGAGCTTGTCGCGAATCGGACCGTTGATCACCATTGCGAATGCGAACGAATTTGTCGAACTGAAAAGCGATGCGATTCCCGAAGAAGCGATGGCCAGGATGATGGGGAAATATTCGGGCCTGCATCCCGCCATCACCGCGCTCGCGGCTACTTGACGGACGTTGTAGCTCCATGCCGGATACGCTCCCGCCGCCATCTTGCCGACCATTTCGTCCGGGTGGTGGCTCGTGGCCTTGAGCATCGTTTCGACTTTTTCCTCCGTCGGAACAATGATCGGCATGAAATCCGTATAGCCGTTATTCATGTAGAATTCTTGCAGGTTGTCGAGCGTGTCCGTAAAAGTGGGCGGGCCGATCGAAACCGAGACCATCCCCGTTTTCTTTTCTTCGTCCGTCAGCGGCGTCGTCAGGCTGGCCACGATTTCCTTCATCATTGGCTTGCCGCTCACCGGATCGGGGCCATTCACATAGGCGCGAAGCTCGGCGGGAGTTTTGCCCCAAACAGGATGCGGTGTAAACGTGATGCGTTCGTGCGGCATTCCGCGCTTGGCCGCGTTGAGGATCACCAAATTCTTAAATGCCTTCGTGATGACCGGGACGCTCGGAATTCCCATCTTTTCCGTTGTTATGCAGTGACCGACGGTCGCTGGGGCGCAGGTGCTTCAATGCCCAACGGCCATAATTACCGCGTTGCCTTTTTCCTTGATCTCTTTCCACAGCGCCGGATCGTCTTGCGCGTACGGCCCCGCTTTTCTCCGGAAGACCGTTTTGACGTCGGGCATGTTTTCCTTGAACCAAATCTGCATCTGCTCGAGCAGCGTATCGGAGCCGTGGAAACCCGTATCCACCAAGTAGACGGTCTTGCCGTCTAGCGAATCCAGGCGCGGAGCCATCGGTATCAGCTTTATCGCGGGAGGCGTGCCCTTTGGATTCACCGCCGTGACATTGCCGCCCGTTGAGCCGGTGTCGCTCTCGGCTTTGGCATTTTTCGGGAGCGGATCGGCTTTAGCGGGGGCGTTCGCCAGAAGAACCGGGGACATTCCAAGCAGTGATAAGAGCTTACGTCGATTCATGCGTTCACTCCCGTTTCGAACAAACCGACCACCCGACGTCTTTTGAGACGGTCTTGCGCACGTACAGGTTACCACCGCATCAGCTTATAGTCCCGCCGTTGCAGGATTTGCAAGCGGTTTGCTGCGACTCTGGATGATCACTCCGATTCGGAACTGGCTCCTATTTCGATTTACCGGTCCATCAGCGGTCCATGAATTCCTCGTTGTGCACAATGAATTCCGGATACGCGCCCCCGCCGAGTTCGTATAGATCCAAACCCTGCCTCTCGCCCTCAGCCGCTACGCGATAGTCGTACACTCGACTCGCGAGCCAATTCAAGCCATAGGTAAGCGGCAATACAAATCCGATCAACGTAGCAATTCCCACTAGTTGAGCGAGCCACTGTCCCGAATGGCCAATCGCGGACGCGCCGGCTGCACCCGATTCCGTCGCCGGAAATCGCGCGAATAATCCTACGGAGAGAACTCCCCATAAGCCGCCCACCGCATGAGCAGAAATCGCGCCCCCGGGATCGTCCACGCGCATCCGCAATTCCAGCCATTCCACGGCGAACGTAATCAAGGCGCCAGCCACCGCGCCGATCACAACCGCTTCAGCGGGAACCACAAATGCGCACGCGCCGCTGCTGGCGACAAGCCCTCCGATCCATCCGTTCGCGGTAAGCGATGCGTCCGGCTTGCCGAAACGCACCTTCGTGATCGCCGCCGCTATCAGCGCGGAAGCCGCTGCCCCCAAAATCGTGTTGATTGCCACAAGAACAGCTTGCCCCGGCGCCGCGCCGTTGAAAAGGATCGCGCCAGCCGAGTTCAATCCCCACCAGCCGACCAGTGCGAGCAGGCACCCGAAAATCACCAGAACTGAATTGTGACCGGGGATGGCGACGGGCATTCCGTCGCGCGCGTACTTTCCTCGACGCGCGCCCAGGATCCATGCAATGGACAATGCGGTGATGCCGCCCACGGCTTGAATCGTGCCCGCGCCAGCCGTATCCACAAAGCCGCGTCCGAGACCGTAGCTCACGCCAAGTTGCGCGAGCCAGCCTCCGCCCCACACCCAGTGTGCAAAGAGAGGATATGTCCATCCAGCCAGGATCGCCGTGGAAACGCAGCACGCGCCCAGCCGCCAGCGATCGGCTCCGCTGCCCAGCGGAATCATTGCCGCAAGAGCCGCGCCAAGCATTCCGAATAATGCCGCCAGCGACTCAGGCGAACCATTCATCACCAGATGCCGCAGGAAAAATGGCCCAGAGCCTATCCAACTCCAACCTTTGCCGCTGGTCGCGGCCGCTTGCGCTGCCGGCCCCGCGAATCCCTGCCATGCGAAACCGCAGACGAAATAGGCCAGCACCGCAATTGCGATAACGCACAGAGACGACGTCATTGAATGCGCCGCGCTGCGCGAGCGTCCCAATCCCGCATTCATTAGAGCAAGCCCGGCGATGGCGCACGGAATCAGCAGAATGAAAATCATGCACGCCAGCCAAGCTATTTGGAAAACCGCTGGAATAGGAGGGATGATCACTCGCGTGCGCCTTCTGAAGCCAAATGCGCGCGCATCACCAGGGCGAGCCCCGCGATTTCAACGCCCAAGCCCGCCAGCACGAAGGCGGCCCGCGGGACGCTGGCCCCAAGCAATCGCAGCGCAGTCAAAACCAGGCCCCAACCGGCCAGCAGCAGCAAAAAACCGAAAATCTTCACGAAGGGCGTCCTCCGCGCGCGACGTATCCGCTCTACGACGCGAGTAAGCCTAGCATCGGCAAGCAAACCCATCCAGCCGATTTTTGCCGCTTTGCAAACGACAGCCGAATGCGAGGTCCTAACTTACATGATCGGATTTTCTGCGGTTTGCGGAAAAAAAGGGAAAAAAAACAAAAGCGGAAAGCGAATCGTCGTTCGCCTTCCGCTTTTTTGAATTCGCCGAAGTGCGCTACTGATTTTCCGGTCTGGGCCGCGGCATCACCGTGATGGTGACGGGCTGATCCAGTTGGAAATCCAGTTTGGTTTCCGACGGAATTTTCACTTGCTTCCCGTGGGTCGTCGCCTGGTAAACTCCGCCGCCCGCCCCTCCAACTCCCGCGCCGATTGCCGCGCCTTTGCCGCCGCCGGCAATGGCTCCGATAATCGCGCCCAGCACGGCCCCGCCTCCCACTTTTTCGGCCGTACTTTTACCTTGCGAGCCGCCCGCTAGCGAATACGTGCTGCTGATCAGCGGATAAGATTGACCGTGGAGTTCCATTTTGATCAGCTCCAGGCGCAATTCGCTCTTGCCGCTGAACTTTCCCGATTGCGTCGCCGATACCAATCGCACGTACACGTCCGTCCCTCTCGGCGCCACCACTTCGTTGCCAACCACCAGGGGTGCGTCGAGCGAAGCATGGAATATTTCGCCAGGTTGATTCACCGAAGAATCGATCCCGTCGATCATGCGAACCGTGACGGTCGTGCCCGCGTCGATCTGCATTTCCCTCGGCTGTGGCGGAGGAGGCGGCGGGGGTGGCGGAGTTGGCGCTGGTGTCGGAGCCGCGGCAGGTTCGGCGGGCGGCGGTGCAGTCTGGTCCTGGGGCGCTGGCTGAGGCGCCGCCTGAGGCGCCGGATCAGGATTTGGCGGAGCGTTTTCCGCTACCTCTTGGTCCGGCGGTTGCGCGTGATGTTTCTTTTCTTTCTCTCGCGCCTCTCGTGCCTCGCGACGGCGACGCTCCCGTTTGGACTCCGGAGCCGCAGTGGGTTCCGCTGGTGCCGTGGCAGGAGCAGCCTGAGCGGCCTGGGGCTCCTGCACCGTGATCTGATCGTTCACGGATGCTACACCGGGAGTTTGCGTCGCGATCTTGTAAGCATCCAGATGGGCGGCAGCGCTCGAAACGGTTCCCGTTAGCGTGACTTGGCCCTTGCTTGATGTCACCTGCAGATTCGCGTCCTTGAGCTGCGCGTCGGAAAACATCTGCGACTGGATGCTCGTTACCAAAGCGGAGTCATCCACCTTCTTCGCGCACCCAATCGTGAGCGCCACAACCAGTGCCATTATCGAGAGCATCTGTCTCTCGCGCATTTCACTCTCCTTGGGTTGATGGCCAGACGAGCTTCGCAACTACTCTACTACGATGCGCTTTCGGCGCTAAGTGATGTCGCTGACTCAGACCTTCTGCCTCACCGTTATTGTCACCCGAACCCGGCCGCATTTCAGGCCGGTGTGAGGGATCTTTTGCATTCGCCTTCTTCGGCCGTCCAATCGGCCTTGCCAACCACCATGCTTTCCGCTACCTTCCACCGTCGACGCAATAGACACGACGCAATAGACAAAGAACGGAGGCATCTTCCAATGAAAATGCGCACGCTCGCAGCTCTTCTGGTGTTGGCGCTGTTTTGTGTAGCCCTCGGAAATCGCGCACCCGCGCGGGCCGACGGAGAAAAAAAGAACGTGACGGCTGAAATCGAAGCCCTGAAGGCCGCCGTCGCGCAGCTTCAGAAGCAGGTGCAAAATTCGCAGGACTTCATCGCCATCTCCAACCTGCAAGCCGCCTACGGCTATTACGTCGACAAATGCGACTGGGACCAGACCGCCGACCTTTTCGCGAAAGACGGCACGCTCGAAATCGGCCTGCGCGGCGTGTGGGTTGGCCAGGATCGCGTGCGCGCCTATCTCCACACGCTGCCTCAGCTCAAATACGGCACGCTCTTCAATCACATGCAGCTCCAACCCAAAATCGATATCGATCCTGATGGCTTGACGGCCAAGGCTCGCTTCCGCGCTTTCGAGCAGTTCGGCTTGCTGCACCGCAGCGCGCAGTGGGCTGAGGGAACCTACGAGAACGAGTACGTGAAAGAAGATGGCGTGTGGAAAATCAAGAAGCTGCACTACTACATGACCTATTACGTTGACTACTACAAGGGCTGGGATCAGGGCGGCAATCCACCTCCGGGACCCATCGCCGGCTTCCCGCCGGATCAGCCGACCACCGTCCCCTACAAGCTGTATCCGGATGTCTTCGTCCCGCCCTATCACTACAAGAACCCAGTGACAGGAAAATGACGATACAGACCAACATCGTCATCCTGAGCGAAGTGACCGGAATCTTTTCCTCGTCCCACTCTTTGTGGGACGTCCCGTCACGCAGTCGAAGGACCTCTCTCCGCTGCCCAAACCATCGTCGTGTCGTACTGTGCTCTTGAATTGAGCTGTGGCATAGGCACTCGCTCGCCCTGAGTAACGCCGAAGGATGCCTGTGCTCTTGAATTGGCATCGAGTACTATGTCATCCCGAGCCGCTGCGCTGTTCAGGAACGGGTTCAATGACGCAAGAGTATATGCAAGAGGATAAGGTAATCCAGGCGTACACGGAGTTTCCGGCGTTTGATTATCCGTCTCTAGCCTCTAGCTTCCAGCTTCTAGCCTCTAGTAAGTTATAATCCCGACGCTTCCATGCCCCTGGCCTCAGGCACACAACTCGGTCCGTACACGATTCAGTCGCCGTTGGGTGCGGGTGGCATGGGTGAGGTCTACCGCGCTCGCGACACTCGGCTCGGACGCGATGTTGCCCTGAAGATCCTCCCGGAGTCGTTCGACCACGATGCGAATCGCCTTCGCCGTTTCGAGCAGGAAACGCAGGCCGTCGCCGCGCTCAATCATCCCAACATTCTCGCCATCTACGACGTAGGCGAGCACAACAGCACTCCCTTTCTGGTATCGGAGCTTCTCGAAGGCGAAAGCCTTCGAGCCGTGCTCAATCGCGGGCCACTGCCGCAGCGCAAAGTCGTCGAATACGCCGTGCAAGTCTCAAATGGTTTGGCGGCGGCGCACGACAAGGGCATCGTGCATCGCGACCTCAAGCCCGAAAATCTTTTCGTCTGCCGCGACGGCCGCGTGAAGATTCTCGATTTTGGATTAGCCAAGGTCGCTGCGACGGCGGCCGTCGAACCTGACGGCGCCACCATGACCAGCTCGCAAACGGCCGCCGGCGTCGTCATGGGCACTGCGAGCTACATGGCGCCCGAGCAGGTCCGCGGCGAGCCGGTCGATCCCCGCACCGATATGTTTGCGTTCGGCGCCGTACTCTTCGAGATGCTTTCCGGCAAGCGCGCATTTCAGCGTGACACCGCCGCCGAAACCATGACCGCCATTCTCAGGGACGATCTGCCGGAGATCACCAATCTCCAATCCTCCCATTCCTCCTGCACTCGATCGCATCGTCCGCCGCTGCTTGGAGAAAAGTCCCGACCACCGGTTCCAGTCGGCGAAAGATTTGGCCTTCGCCCTGGAATCGCTCTCGCAATTCTCATCGTCGAGCAATTTCGCCGCTCAAGACCGCGGTGCAGAATTCTCGTTCCGGCGCGCCGTTGAAATGGGCCCTCGCCGCGGGAGGCATCGTCGTCGCCCTGGCCATGCTGGGTCTTGGCTGGTGGATCGGTCGCGCCGCTGGCGTGGTGCCGCCCCCTGAGTATCGCCAGATAACATTTCGCACCGGGCGAGTCGGCAATGCGCGCTTCACTCCCGACGGCAGCGTTGTTTACAGCGCTTCCTGGGAAGGCGGTCCCGATCAACTTTATATTGCCCGCGCGGGTGACAACGGCTCGAGCGAATTAGGGCTGAAGAACATGGAGTTGCTTTCGATCTCCAAAAACGGCGAACTGGCCGTCCTCCTCAACGGCTTATATGTTGGGGGATATGCTCGCGTCGGAACTCTCGCCCGTGTGCCGTTGAGCGGCGGGACACCGCGCGAAGTGCTAGATAACATCGGAGACGCCGAATGGGCTGCCGACGCCGAAAACATGGCTATTGTCCACTTTGTTCCGGAAACATCCCACTGGCATCTCGAATATCCAGTCGGAAAAGTCCTGCTGGACACCATTAACTGGATCAGTCATCCCAGAATCTCGCCCGACGGCAAATGGGTCGCTTTTGCGGATCACGAAAATCCAGGAGGCGACGACGAAGGTTCCGTGGCCGTCATTGATCCGCAAGGTCACGAAAAGAAGCTCTCCTCCGGATGGTCGTCCATCGAAGGCATCGAGTGGTCGCCCTCCGGCGATGAAATCTGGTTTTCCGCCTCCGATAGCGGCGCTGCAAACAATCTCCGCGGCGTGACCTTGGCCGGCAAGATGCGCACCATCGCCAATGTTCCTGGGGGCATGTGGTTCGAGGATCTGCGCAATAGCTTGGCGCTAATGATCACGCATCAGGAGCGCCTTAATATCCGGGGGATGCCGCCGGGGGGAAAAGAAGAACGCGAACTCGGGTGGCTTGGATGGTCGAGATTGGGAGATATCAGCCGCGACGGTAAGAAAATACTCTTTGAAGAAGAGGCGGAAGGCGGCGGCCCGAATTACACCGTTTTTCTGCGCGATACGGATGGTTCGCCTCCCATTCGGATCGGCGATGGTTTCGCTCGCGCCATTTCTCCGGATACAAAATGGGTGATCACCCAACCGAAGGGCGGCGCGCTCAGTCTGGTGCCCACGGGAGCCGGCCAAAGCAGGCAGTTGACCCACGACGGTATCACCTACCGCACAGTCCGCTATTTGCCGGATGGAAAGCATCTCTTGGCCAGCGGAATTGAGCCCGACCACGGCGCTCGCGATTACCTCATCGACGTGAGTACCGGCGATTCCAAGCCCGTGACGCCCGAGGGCGTCAGCGGCGTCGTCCTGTCCGATGACGGGCGCCAAGTCGTCGTAACTGGACCCGACGGCAAGACCGGAATTTGGACGCTCGGCGGAAACACCCTACGTCCCATCCCCGGCTTTGATCCCACGAATTTCGTCTCGGGATGGGCCCCAGACGGCAAGTCGTTGTACGTGTCATCCCGGCAGGGGGACGCAAGGACCGCGAAGGTTTATCGCCTCGACGTCGCCACAGGGAAAATGGAGTTTTGGAAAGAGTTTGGGGCCGGTCTTCCCGCGAGTGCGAGCCGCGTTGTGGCCCCGGAGTTTTCGACCGATTCCATCGCCTATGCCTATTCTTATGATCAGCTCCTTTGCGACACCTACGTAGTGAAGGGCTTCAAGTAGCCGTGGCACAGGCACTCCCCTGCTCAATACAATGGAAGGTCAGGGGCTTCAGCCCTGACACACAAGCAGGGCTCCCAGGTCGATGGCTAGTCGAGCCTGGGAGATCAGACTCGCGCGAAGCGCGACACCTCTGCGCTGATCCTCTGGCAGCATGTCGTCTCTTACCCGTGCCCCGCACCACACGGTGGCCGACCGTCAATCCCACCGCGTGCCACCCTTACGACGCGATCTCACCCCTCTACCACGTCCCCATCCTCCAACGAAATCTCCAACATGAATTTCACGGCGTCGCCTCGCAGCAGCTTTTCGCAGAGACGAGCAAGATGTTCCTGTTCGTGCTTGCCTAAGACGCACATCTTTGCCCGCAGGAGCTTCGCGCGCTTCGGCAGAATCTCGCCGACCAGCTCTTTCCCCACGTCCGTCAGATGAACGATCGCCTTGCGGCCGTCGGCTTCGTCGCCGCGGCGAACCAACAAGCCCACCTTCGCCAAATTCTTGGTCACCACGCTGATCGTGCTCTCTCCAAACAGTACTCTTCCCGCCAGCCTCCCGGTCGCCATCGCCCCGTACAAAAACAAATGCTCCAGCACTCGATACTGGCTCCGGCTAAGCCCGTAACCCTCGCACTGGTTGTCCAGCAGTTGATCCAGCGAGAAAAGCGCCCGCTCCAGGTTCGCGTAGAGCGCCAACGCGCGTATTCTTTTGTCCCTTTGCGTTTCCGCCATTTCACACCCTCCAAAAATCGAAAAGTAGCCGCTAAGTCCCTGTTTACGGGCGTTTCGCGACCGAAATTGTACGTACGAGTGAAATATGAAAAGGATCGGACTGGTGGGACTTTTTCCTGTGGACTGGAAGGCAATCAGCTTTTGTGGCACAAGCACTGCTTGCTCTTGAATCGCGCCGAAATATGCTTCTTCTGTCGACCGGCGCCATCAAAAGCACAGTGCTCCGAAATCTTCTCGTGAATTTCCAGAGTTTCTGGTTCCTAATTTCTAGCCTCTAACCTCAAGCATCCAGCCTCTAGTAAATATCGTACTGCTCCCAATGCAGCGTGGGATCGGCCTGGATGATCACGCTCTTTCGCGTCCAGCGCTCGAGTTCCTCGATCAGCCCCGACTCGCGCGTCTTCAGCGCCTTCGCAATTTCGGGATGGACGCGCAGCGTAATGCTGCCCGACTCCATCTCCGGCGCCATTTTGCGCGCTTCGGTCTGAATCTCGTAGCACAGCGTGGGAACGGATTTCACCATGCCGGATCCCGTGCAATATGGACACGGCTGGCACAGCGTGCGTTCCAGCGCCTGCTTGGTGCGCTTGCGCGTGATGGCCACCAAGCCGAATTCGTTGAAGCGCAGCACCTTTGACGGAGCCCGATCCGCGCGGAGCGCATCTTCGAGCGCGGCCATCACTTTTTCGCGGTTGCGGCGCTCTTCCATGTCGATGAAGTCGATCACGATGATGCCGCCCAGGTCGCGCAGCCGCATCTGCCGGACGATTTCCTTCACCGCCTCCAGGTTCGTGCGGACAATCGTATCCTCCAGCCGGTTCGATCCCTTGCCGACAAACTTCCCGGTATTGACGTCGATCGCCACCAGCGCTTCGGTGTGGTTGATCACGATGTACCCGCCCGATTTCAGCCAAACTTTCGGACGCAGCCCCTTATCAATCTCCTGCTGGATGCCGAACTCCTCGTAAACCGGCGTTTCCTTGGTGTAGAGCTTCACGCGGCTCACTAGCGCTGGCTGGAAGCGGCTCATGAAATCGACAACTTTGGTGTACTCCTCCTCCGAATCCACCCAGATGGCCGTGTAGTCGGAGCTCATGTGATCGCGCAGCATGCGCTCCACCAGATTCAAATCGCGGTGCAACAGCGATGGCGCTTTGCGCTGCTCCGAGCGCCCCTTGATTTCCGACCACGTGCGCGTCAGAAATTCCACGTCGGCGCGAACTTCTTCCGGTGCGGCGCTTCCCGCGGCCGTGCGCACGATGAAACCCCCGCCCGCGCTGCCCTTCGCGTCGTTCACCAGATGCCGCAAGCGCGCCCGATCTTCTGGCGAAGCGATTTTGCGCGAGACGCCCGTATGGTCGAGCGTCGGCATGTAGACCAGAAACCGTCCGGGAAGCGCGACGTGGCTGGTGATGCGCGCGCCCTTCTTGCCGAGCGGCTCTTTCGCGATTTGGACGATAATTTCCTGGCCCTGCTTCAGCAGGTCGGCGATCAGCTGCGGGCGGCGCGCTTGCGGACGGAAATGCCCGCTATGTCCGCCGTGACTGCGTTGAGGACGCCGGCCACGGTCATCGCGCCTGCCTCGATCGCGGCCCCCTCGGCGAGCGGGATGCTGCATGCGCGCCTTAAAATCGTCGCGTATGCGCGCCTTCCACGGCTGCTGGCTCTGCGGCTGCGAATTCTCCAGGATAGCTGGCGAGACGCTCTCCGGGGCGATCGCTTCCGGCGGCACCGCTAATTCGTGTTCCGCTTCATTGCCTATCTCCGCGGTTGGCGCGATCATCCCCTCGGCCTCGGCGTCCGCCTCCTCTTGTTCGAGTTCTACTTCTTCGGCTTCGCCTTCCGTTTCCGATTGCGCCTCCGCTTCAACCTCATCGGTTTCGGTTCCAACCAGTTCGTCGGTGCCTTCGGCTGCCGTGTCGGTTGCTCCAAAACCACGGACTTCGGCTTCCCGCTCTGCTTGTTCGCTTTGCGCTTCAGCGACATGCTCCGCGAGCGCCGATGCCTCGTCTTCGCTCAGGCCCGCGGTCTGCTGCACCTCGTGTAGTTCGTCCGGATGCAGAAGATCCGCCAATTCCGGTTCCGACTGCAGCTCCAGTTCTCTGTCTTCATGGAACGCCGAAGCACCCATCGGATCTGATTCGCTCGGCTCCTGAGCTTCAGGCGCCCGCTGCTTCCACTTTGCAAGGTTCTCGCCCGGCAGCGGCTCCAACCCTGAAGACGACGGCGGCGGATATGCAGGCCGTGTATTCTCGTGGCGCGCAGGAGGAAACTCCGAAGGGCTGGATGTGGCGGTCGTCTCCGTCACCGATTCAACGGATTCGGACAAAACAGATGGTCGGCCCATTCCTTCATCCGGCGCGGCGTGCGTCTGCTCGGCCCCTACTGCTGGGGGATTCTCCGAAGAAGGCTTGTCCTTGTATCTGGCGAGAGATTCTCCGGGGAGGATCACTGAAACGTGCCCCTCCGGAGCATCGCCAGCCTCAGCCGGGCGATCTTCATAAGTTCTGGGCGACGCGTACTTTGACTGCGGCAACTCGCGTCCGTAGCGGCCACCGCCACCCCCGCTACGCCCGCCGCGTCCACCGCGGTTAAACCGTCCCCCGCGCCTGCCTCCGCGCTGACCAAAGTCGCGCCCCTGCCGATTTCGATTTTCGTAGCGCGGCCGATCCGGCTGCGCTGTATTGAGCACGGGCGTAGGATTCACCGGGGGCATCGGCGGCGCAGGCGCCTGGATATTTGCGGGCTCGTGCGAGCCGCCTTCGGGAGCGCTAAAGCTCGTATCCCCGGCGGCACTTTCGGAGGCGTGATCCGCCGTTTCACCCGGCGCGCTCTGCAGCCCTGCCTGATCCATCGGCGGCGGAATCTTTTCACTGGCCGTCTCGACGTGCTCGTCGAGTTCCTCGATTCCCTCAAGAAAGTCGGTGACGTACAGGAAGGCGTCGCTATCGAGCCCGATATCCACGAAGGACGATTGCATGCCTGGCAGCACGCGCGTCACACGCCCTTTGTAAATGCTTCCAACTAATGCGAATTCTTTTTCCCTTTCAACGTAATACTCACAAAGCTGTCCTTCTTCCAGAATCGCTACCCGCGTCTCGTGCGGGTTCGCGGAAATAACCATTTCCTTCGACATTTGAAAACTCCTCAGGGAGCATCCGGATGCGGCGGCGCAAAAATGCGCGCGCGTCGGCGGCGGTGTGGCGCAAGTTGGTGCAGCATTTTGCCTGCCACGGCGGGCCAATCAGGAAAGATCTGTAATGTGGCTGGATTGCTTTCCTCACCCGATGCATTCCTCAATTCAAACTTAGAAGACGCCGGGCTCCGGTTTCCGGAGCGCGGTCACCAAAATTTCACAACTTACTAGCGGGACTCAGTTGACGAATCGCCGCATGCGGACATTCATCACCAGCCCCAAAGCCAAAAACACAAAAGCGGTTGCCGATCCTCCGTAGCTCATCAGCGGCAGAGGAATACCGGTCACCGGCACATCTCCGATCACCATGGCTGCGTTAACCAGAACATGGAAACCGAGAATCGCCGTGACACCCATCACGACGTACATCCCGGCTCGATCCTTGGCCTTTTGCGCGTTGTCCACCAGCCGCAAAATCAGGCCCAAGTACAACAGCAAAACCACGCAAACGCCAATAAAACCTTGCTCCTCGGCTAGCGCGGCGAGGATGAAATCCGAATACCGCACCGGCACGAAGCCGAGTTGGTTCTGACTGCCTTTACCGAATCCCTTGCCCCAGAAGCCGCCGGAACCCACCGCGATTTCCGACTGCAAAATCTGGTAGCCCGCGCCCCGCTGGTCTTGCTCCGGGTGCAGGAACGTCTGAATCCGCTGCTGCTGGTACGGCTTCAAGTGACGCCGCATGTTCCAGCCCAGCGGAATCAACAATGCAAGAACAAGCAGGCCCACCGCCATATGTTTCCACTCGATGCCCGCGAAGAAGGCGCCCACTACCGCAACCGGAACCAGCACCAATGCCGTTCCCAGGTCAGGCTGCTTCAAAATCAAGGCCACTGGAATAAGCGTCAACGCGCTGATCTTCGCCAGGTCCGTCAGCGTGAGGTGGTCGGTGTGTACTTCCGCAAAGTAACGGGCCAGCACGATGATTATAATCAACTTCATTATCTCAGACACCTGCAAATTAACCAATCCGCCGAGCGAGATCCAGCGCTTCGCTCCCAGGCGTGAATAACCGAGTACGAGGACAACCAGAAGACCGGCAATTCCAACAAGATAGAGAGCGGGCGCTTGATCCATCAGCGAGTGATAGTCGACGCGGGATATCAGGAACATGCCGGCAATCCCGACAGCGATCCACATCAACTGCTTCCACTGCATGCCTGCCATGGCGCTCGCATGCGTGGAGGAATAAATCTCCAGCACGCCCAGGCCGCTGATTGCTCCCACGATGGCGAGCAAAATCCAATCAAAATCCTGAACCTGCGGGCGATTTTTCACGGGCGCGCGGCTCCCGAATTCTCAGCCACAGGTTTCATCCCGCTCGGCCGGATGACCTCGGCGGTGCTCGGCGGCGCGGGCAGGTGTCCATTCTTCTTGTCGTAATAAGCTTTTACGACGTCGCGCACGATCGGCGCGGCAGAAGTGCTGCCCCATCCTCCGGCCTGAACGAGGGCTGCCACCACGATATCCGGATTGCGCCGCGGAGCGTAGCCGACGAACCATCCGTTTTCCTTTAACTTTTTTCCCAGTTTCTTTTGCAGGTCGTAGCTTTCCACCTGGGCAGTGCCGGTCTTGCCGGAAAAATCGATGTTCTGCAATTTGACCAGCCCCGAAGTGGTGCCATCAGGTTCGTTCACCACCCCCCACATGCCGTCCGTTACCTGCTGAACTGTATCGTTGGAAAGCGGGAAGGACTCCGATTTCAGGCCTGTGGTATTTTTCACGAGGTGCGGCGGGATCAACATGCCACCGCTGGCCACGGCCGCGACCATGCGAGCGAGCTGGATAGGCGTGGCCATCACAGCGCCCTGTCCGATGGAAACCGAAATTGTGGAGCCGGGATACCATTTGTGGTGGCCCACGCGCTCTACCCAAGCTTCCGACGGAACCAACCCGGGTTCTTCTCCCGGAAGATCAATACCCGTGCGGCGGCCCAGGCCCAGGCCGGTGGCGTAATGATCGATGCGGTCAATTCCGAGAATTTTGCCAACGTTGTAGAAATAGACGTCGCAGGAAGCCACGATTCCTTTGTGGAGATCCACGCTGCCGTGGGCGTGATCGCAATGGAACAGGCGGCCGTAGAAAGTGGCGTAACCGGGGCAATACACCGTGTAATTCGCGGGCAGAGCCTTCGATTCGAGCATAGCCGTCGCCATCACGACTTTGAAAACGGATCCGGGGGCGAGCTGGGCCTGAATCGCGCGATTGATAAGGGGCGTTTTCGGGTCGGTATTAAGTTGGGCCCATTCTTTGTTCGGAATTCGCACGGCGAAATCGTTGGGATCAAACGTGGGTCGGCTGACCATCGCCAGCACTTCGCCGGTGTGCGCATCCATGGCGACGAGGGCGCCTTCCTTGTTCGCAAAATCCGCTTCAGCGATCTCCTGTAGATCCTCGTCGATTGTTAGCTGGATTGGTTTTCCGGGAATCGCGTCCACGTTGTCGAGCGTTCGCATTACCTTGCCGACGCTATTCACCACCACGCGGCGCATGCCGTCCGTTCCCACGATTTGAGCGTTGTATTCTTTTTCCAGGCCCGCTTTTCCAACGATGTCGCCGGGGCGGTATTTGTCGGGATTTTTTTCCAAATCTTGCGGCGAAACTTCGCCCACGTAGCCGATGGTGTTGGCCAGCATTTCGCCGTGCGGATAGCGGCGTCTCTGCACCATCACCAAGTCAAGCACGGGGAGATCGGCGCGATGCGATTCCACGAAAGCGATGTCCGCCTCGCTGGCCGCGGGCTTGATGATCACGGGCAAGAACTTCGGTTCGTTTCTGGCGGCGTCCAGTTGCTGCCGCAGATCTTGATACGAGATTCCCAGGCCGTCTTCAATTTGCGGCAGGGCCTTCTCGATGAGCTTCGGGTTGTCGCGAAGCAGCAGAATGCTGAACGAAGGATAGCTATCCACGAGCACGCGGCCATCGCGATCGAGCATCGCACCGCGCGGCGCGATGATGGCGATCGAGCGTATTCCATTGCGATCGGCCAAATCGGAATAGTGCGAGGATTGGACAACTTGAAGCTTCCAAAAGCCCACCAAAAGGAATATGACCAAGGTAACCGAAAGGTAGGAAAATAATGCCAAGCGGCCTTGCGGAATGTTGCGATCGTTAACGTTCCATCCTGCCAAACGAGACTCCTGCGCAGCGGGGCGTCACGGGAACCCGGTGCCTGATGCGGTTTTGAATCCGGCTGAAGCCCAGCCAGGGTTGGGACTGTCAAAGCTATCACCGCGAAACGGCGTCCGCAACCACCCGCGCCCTTAAATGTCCTTTTCGTCAACGGAAGCCACAAACGTCCGAGGGAGGATGGGAGACGAAACCATCTTTATACCCGCTACCGCTTGCGCTCCGCGCTAAAATGGTCTTGGATAGATACCGGAAGGCACCATGCCAATCACCCTTTCTTGCTGGCGAAAAGTCGCGCCGTGGCTCTTGTGCTGCGCGCTTTTCCTCGCGGCCGCTCCCCGCGCCGCCCATGCCCAGCAAACTGCTCGCGCAAAAGCCCTCGGCGCACAACTGAAGTGCGTGTGCGGCTGTAACCAGGTTCTCACCGCCTGCAACCACGTAGGCTGCACGTACTCGCACGCCATGTTGAAAGAGCTGGATGAGCGCGTCGCCCGCGGAGATTCCGACAGCCTGATCCTGCAATCCTTCGTCCAGGAATATGGCGAGGTGGTTCTCACGGATCCTCCGCGAAAGGGCTTCAACTGGCTGGTGTGGATCCTACCGATTGCGGCGCCGCTGCTGGCATTCTTCATGATCTGGGAGGTTGTGCGGCGGTGGCGCCACCGGTCGATCCTCGCGCCCGCTGGCGGTCCCAGCCTTGCACCCGACTTGCTCGAACGCGCTCGCCGCGAGAGCCGAGAGAACGAAATTGAGTAATCTGGATATTGCGGTCGCCTGTATCCTCCTGGCTCTTGCACTCATGGTTTTTATTTTCGGCGTTCGCTGGGAACCTTCGGACTCAGCTCCCCATCGGACCAAGCTCGACCAGCTGATGGAGCGGCGCGACGCGATTTACGAAAATCTCCGCGATCTTCGCTTCGAGCATCGCGCCGGAAAATTTTCGGAAAAGGATTACGACGAAATCAGGGCGTCGCTCGAAATCGAAGCCGCGCGCGTCCTCGCCGACATGGATATTCTAACGGGCGGCGCGCCCACGCCCGCCACGCGCCAGGCCGCGTCCGCAAAAGGTCCGCGCCCATGAGCGCCGCACGCCGCGTGACGAAATGGCTCGCGCTGGCCTCGCTATTTCTTTTTCTCGCTGCGCCCGCTTTTGCGGGAACCGTCACGGGCACGGTTACGAACGGCACCACCGGCAAGCCTGCGGCTGGTGTGGACGTGATCCTCATCCAGCTTCAAGGCACGATGAAGCCGGTCGCGACCACGAAGACCGATGCCGAGGGCCACTACAGTTTCGATAATCCCGGGCTCGGCGCCGGACCGATGCTGATCCGCGCCGTGTATCGCGGCGTGAACTATCACGAGCCGGCCACGCCCGGCAAAACCACGGTTGACGTGCAAGTATTCGAGCCAACCGATAAAGCCAGCGCATTTTCGGTGACGGCGCACGCCATCATCCTGCAGCCGAGCGGTTCCACTCTGGTCGTCGGCGAGGAATACAACATTTCGAACAAGACTCAGCCTCCCGTTGCCTACTACCGCCCCAACGGTTCTTTCTCGTTTGCGCTTCCCGACGGGGCGCAACTAACCGACGTGTCCGTTGTCGGCACCTCCGGCATGCCGGTGGTACAGACTCCTGTGGACGAAGGAAACAACAAGCAGGCGATCGACTTTCCATTTCGGCCGGGCGATAGCGTGGTGCGCATTTCCTACCACCTGCCCTATCCGGCCGATCAGGCAAATCTTCGCTTCATGTCCTACTATTCAGCCGATCGCCTGGCGGTCTTCGCGCCGCCCTCGGTGCATTTCATCGGCGCCGGTTTCACTCCCGGTGGAGAGGCTCAGGGATTTAGCGTTTACATGCGCGAATCCGTCGCCGCGAAAACTCCCATTTCCGTAAGCGTCTCCGGCACGGCTCCGCCGCCCGCGCCGGATAATGGCGGCTCCACGAATGCAGCGAATGGCGATGATTCGCAAAATCCTTCCGTGAATTCGCACGTCGATTCGGGAGGGGAAACCCCGGCCGCCAGCATCACCACATTCCCCGCGCGTCTGGACAGTCTGAAATGGATTCTTGTGGGTGGTTTTGCAGCTCTCTTCGCGCTCGGCTTGATCTACGTGCTGCGTCAACCGGAACCAGCAGTAACGGGAGCGCCGAACGAAATGGCCCTGCCTCCTTCGCCCGCTGTGGCCGCTACCTCCGGCGCAGGCGGCAACCGGGAAATCCTCCTCGAGCGTGGACCATGAAGTTCGCAGCAGCCTCGATCAATTGAAGGACGCGCTGTTTCGCCTTGAGTTGCGCCGCGAAGCCGGCACCATCGCCGAAGACGATTACGTCCGCGAACGCGATCGCGTGCAGAAAACGCTCCGCGATTTGGTGAAAGGCTGAATCATTTGTCCGGCGCCGTTTCTGAATCCGTGGCTTCGCTCTCCGCTTCCACGATTCCCGCCGCTGCCCTGGGAGTCTCCTTCGAGCGCGTGGAGAAGCGTTTCGGTTCTTTCTTTGCGCTTCGCGGAGTATCGCTCGAAATTCAGCCCGGAGAATTTGTCGCGTTGCTTGGCCCCAACGGCGCGGGAAAAACCACGCTGTTGCGTATCGCCGCGCTTCTTGCCACGCCAACCAGCGGCCGCGTGCTTTTCCCCGGCATCGCGACGGAAAATTCACCGAAGTTTCTGATCGGCATGGTCGGCCACAGCACGCTGCTGTACGACGAGCTTACCGCCCGGGAAAATCTGAACTTTTTCGCACAACTCTACGGCATCGGCGATGCCGCCGCGCGCGTCGCTGCGTCACTCGAATCCTGCGGGCTCGCAGCCCGAGCGACGAGCCTGGTTCGCACTTTTTCGCGCGGCATGCGCCAGCGGCTTGCTATCGCGCGCGCGTTGCTGCATCGTCCTCGCATGCTGCTGCTCGATGAGCCTGCCGCCGGGCTGGACCGTCAAGGCCTTGACTGGCTGGCCACCACGCTTGCGCGGCTTCGCGACAGCGGCGCCACGGTGGTGATGAGCACCCACGCGCGCAATGAATCGCTCGATCTCGCCACGCGTGCCGTCGCGCTCGCCGGCGGCCGCGTCGAACGCGATAGCGGCAGAGGCGGCGATCCGCGCCCGCTGCTCGCCTCTCTTCGCGCGGACATTTGACATGACCACCGCGCGCGCCGCCGCCATTCTGCTCACGAAGGAATTGCGCTTGGAATTCCGCGCGCGCGAATTGCTGAACGCCACGATTGTTTTCGCGCTGGTCGTGGTGGTGCTCTTCAGCTTTGCGTTCGATCCAACCGCGGGAGAATCGCGCCGCTACGGACCCGGCTTGCTCTGGATCGCATTTCTTTTTGCGGGATCGCTGATGCTGCATCCGTCGTTCGGCCGCGAGCAGGCCAATCAGACGCTTGATGCGCTGCGCATGGCGCCCATATCGCCTTTTGCGATTTTGCTCGGGAAGATGCTGGCAAATCTTTTATTTTTATTGGCGGCGGAGGTGATTCTCGTTCCCGTTTTTGCCGTCCTCTACAATGTGTCGCTGGCCGGAATTGTGGGGCGCCTGATTCTCGTGTTTGTGCTGGGGACGCTCGGCCTGGTGGTGACCGGCACGGTTTTTTCCGCAATCGCGGCGCATGCGCGCATGCGCGAGTTGCTTTTGCCGCTGCTGCTGTTGCCGATCCTCGCGCCGCTGCTGATCGCCGCCGTGGAAGCCACCGCGTCGCTGTTTGCAGAGCAGCCCGCGCTTGACCGCGCCTGGCTCGCATTCCTCGCTGGATTTGATATTGTATTTCTAACGGCTTCCTGGCTGCTGTGCGATTTCCTGCTGGAGGAATGAATCCAGCGAAGGCTTCCCGGTGAAAGGCCGCATCACAACCCGCGCTATCGCCGCCGCGCTGATTTTTTTCGCGGGCTATGCGGCGCTTTTCATCGCGCCGGACGAAGCCACCATGCACCAGATTCAGCGAATATTTTATTTCCATCTTGGGTGCTGGATGGCCATGTTCACGGCGCTTTCAATCGCCCTGGTCGCCAACGTCGCCTGGCTGGTTACACGGAAGCCTAAATGGGATTGGCTGGGAGTGGCTTCCGTTGAAGTGGGCGTGGTGAGTTGCACGGCGGGACTCGCCACGGGCGTGCTTTGGGGCAAGCCGGCATGGGGCATTTGGTGGACGTGGGACGCGCGGCTGACGACCGCGTTTATTCTGTGGCTGCTCTACATTTCTTATCTGCTTCTGCGTGGCCTGATCGAGGAACCGCAGCGCCGCGCGACGCTATCGGCCGTCTTCGGCATATTCGCGTTCCTCGATGCGCCCTTGGTGTATGCGTCGAATCGGCTTTGGCGCACGCAGCATCCTGCGCCTGTAATTTTCGGAGGTCCTGACTCGGGCCTCAACCCTACCATGAGCAAGGTGCTGGTAATCTCTATCGCTGCGATGCTGTTTGTCGCAATCATCGCGCTGGTCGATCGCTACCGGCTCGAACGCCTGCGCCACGAATTCGACGAGTTGCGCGTGGCAGTCGACGCTCGCGACGCCGGCTCCGAATCTGCGTTGATCGCGTCTTCTGCAAAGGACTGCATATGAAAGATTTCCATTTCCTGTTTACCGCCTGGATCGCCGTATGGGCCATCTTCTTCGCATACGAGATATCTGTTGCCAGCCGGATTTCCCGTCTGCGCGCAGAGATCGAGCGGCTGAAGCAACAGATCCGCTAACCCTGAAGGCGGCGTCTGCCGGCAAACGGTTGCACGCTGGAAGCGCCGCGAGTAACCCTTTTCGCGGTCCTGCCATCCTAATTTGCCAGTAAACGCTAGGAGCCCACGACAGGCGTATAATGCGGAGTTGGTTCCTTCCGGAGGTAGCAATGACCAAGTCCTATCCTGCGCAATGGCTGGCAGCAATCCTTGCAACTTTGCTGGTGATTCTCCCGGTTGCCACGGCCGCGCCGCAGAACCAGCAGCAGACTCCTGCGCCTGCGCCGCAAACGCCTCCGACCACTCAGCCGCCGACTGCTCCGCAGACGCAGGGCGACCAACCAGACGCGCAGACACCGGCCGAACCGCCGGTGCCCCAAACCGAGAATCCCAATGTAAAGCCCGGCAGCAAAGCCGACGTAAACGCGATCGGCGATCGCAGCGTGGGCAAGGGTCTGGACTTCTACTCGCTCGAGCGCGAAATCGCGCTGGGCAAGCAGCTTGCGCAGGAAGTGGATAAGAGCGCGAAATTCATCAACGACCCTGTGGTCACCGAATACGTGAACCGCGTCGGCCAAAACCTGGTGCGAAATTCCGACGCGCGCGTGCCGTTCACGATCAAGGTGATCGATTCGGACGTGGTCAACGCGTTCGCGCTGCCCGGCGGATTCTTCTACGTGAATAGCGGTTTGATCCTGCATGCGGACGAGGAGTCTGAGCTGGCGGGCGTGATGGCGCACGAAATCGCGCACGTTTGCGCGCGGCACGGCACCAAGCAAGCCACCAAGGGCGAGATCGTGAACCTCGCTTCTATTCCGGCGATGATCTTCATTCCGTATACTTGGGCGGGCTATGCCATCTATCAAGGGATGAATTTCGCCATACCGCTGACGTTCCTGAAATTCTCGCGCGACGAGGAACGCGAGGCCGATTATCTCGGGATACAGTACATGTACAAGGCCGGTTACGATCCGAACGCGCTGGTCTCCTTCTTTGAGAAGGTGGAAACCGACGAAAAAAAGGAACCCGGCACGATCCCCAAAGTTTTCGCCACGCATCCCCCGACGCCGGACCGCATCGAAGCGATTCAGAAGGAAATCGCCACGATCTTGCCGGCGCGCGATCAGTACATCGTCACCACATCGGAATTCGACACGGTGAAACACAGATTGCAACTGATCGAAGCGAATGTGAAGGTTAAGAACAATAATCCCAACCGGCCCACCTTGCGCAAGCGCACCGGCCAGAACAAAGGCGGGAATACGCAGCCGCCCGACATGGGCGATAACGGCGGAGGCAACACCACTGCGTCGCCGGATCAGAGCCAGGATGATAGCGACCGGCCCACGCTCAAGCGCCGGCCCGACGATCAGCAACAGCAGCAGCCGTGAAACTGCCGGTTGAGCGTCGTGAGTTTCAAGTTGAGAGCTGGATGCTTCCTAACAGAGGTCTGTTCAGTGGAGCGCGGTTACTCTTAACCCTAAACTCTCAACTCTGAACTGGTGTCTTATCCCCGCGCGTGAACTTCAGCTACGCCGAGCCGCTTCAGTCCTTCGGCGTAGTATTTCCGATAAAGGATGTCCCATTCCTCGCTGCCTTCCAGGATTTCCTTTTTCTGCGAGCCAATCTTCGCGCGGGCTTCGGTATCGATTTGCTCTTCAACTTTCAGCAGCGAAGTGAGGATCGTGACGATTTCCTGGCGGATGGTGTCGCGATCTTCGACGAAATCCACAGCGGGGCTTGCGACTAGAAAATCGATGACGCGATGAGAAATGCGCACCGTCTTTTCGCGGCTTAATCGCATTGCGCGGCCCGGCTCATCGGAGGATAAGCTTCCTTTCGCGGGCCAGCTGGCTTTTTACCTTCTTGTACATATCCTGATAGGAGACTCCGGTGCGCCGCATTTCCTCCGAGTAGCGGCTCAAAATCTCGCGCGCCTCTTCGCTCAGCCGGTCTTCCACCGTCACCTCGTCGGCCATCACTTGCCGGACCTGTTGCGCCAGGCTTTCGGTGTCCTTTGTTTCGATCATCTTGCCGGATACCAGGCGTTTAACCACTTCCTTAGCCATGTAGCCGACAAAATCGCGCGACAATAGCATCGTTATGCTGCTCCGGTTTCTTTGTGCAAGATTAAGTCTAATGGTTGCATACGAAAACTTCAAGGCGGGACGACGCAAGGAAATTTCGAAAAACTATTGAAGTCTTGCGGATGCGAATCGGGCGAACTGCAGCGCAGCATCGCCGGGCTCGCCGGTAACCACAATCGCCGCGAGCCTGGAAGTCTGAAACGCCGCTACATGCTCTGGTCCCGCATTCGTGGAGTCTAAGGCGCCGGACGAAAAGCTCCCGGCGTCACGCGGGCGGAGATAAAGCGAGAACTTGTGGGCTCCGTCGGAAAACGCGAGATGCAAAAAGATGCGGCCGTCCAGCCAGCACAATTTGCCTCGATCGAGATGGTACGTGCCGGACCCGAGCATTTGAACCGCCGCGGTCGGCACGGCCTGGCTTTCCGCCAGTCCTTCGATTTGGGACGGATTCGTGAACCACGCTCGAGGCTGCTGTTCCACAATTTCCACCTGGTGATCGGCGGCTGCCGCGGCATACACGCCCGCGGGGCGCTTGCCGAACAAATTGTGGTAGCCCACGCCGAGCAAGAGCAAAATCGCGACCACGCCGATCGTCGCGGCTGCCCAGCGTCTGCGCACGGACTCGAATTGCTGATGCGCATTGCGATGCAATTCAGCGGAAAGATTCTCGCGAACGAGGCGGTCAAGGTCGGTTACGTCGATTGGTTCGGAAAGCACGGTGTCACGCACTCTCGCATCCACTAGAGCTTGCAGCTCCATTTCCTGCAAGCAGGAGCTGCACGTCTTGAGGTGCGCGTCAATATCGGCCGCATGTCCCGAGTCGAGGTGACCCTCGAGGTAGGCCGGAAGCAGTGGCAGCATTTCGTCGCAATTCAAGAGGCCTCTCTCTCAATGCACGCCGCGTTTGAGGCGGTAGCCGGGAACGCGGGTCTGACGGGAGTCAACTTCTCACGCAACGCCTGCCGCGCGCGGCCCAAGCGGGACATCACCGTACCTACCGGCACCGACAGAATCTCGCCGATCTCGCGGCAAGTGAACCCCTCCACAACCGCCAGCAAAATCACCGACCGGTGGTCCGATGATAATTCCGCCAAAGCGCGGTTTACTTCGGCGGCGTCCAACGGGGAAAATCCCGGCCGCTGGGCTGGCTCTGATTCCGAGCGCGGTAATTCGAGTGACACAATCAGCGGCTCCGACCGAATCTTGCGCCCGTGAGCGTAAAAGACGTTGAACAAGATCCGAAACAACCAGGCGCGCGCGTTCGTCCCCGGCTGAAATTGATCGAAGCCGCGCCAAGCGCGAAGCAGCGCCTCCTGCACCAGATCGTCGGCCATGGCGCGGTCCAAGGCGATCCGCCGGGCCACTCGCAGCAGGCTGGGGGAATGCGGCAGGGCCAGCCGCTGAAACTCGTCCTGGCGAGAACTCGCGGAGCGTAGTGGTCGGATCACGTTAGGGGGCGGGCCTCCCTGCAGAAGCCCGCCCCATAGATACCACGGCTCCCGTGCGTAACGCTACTTCGCTTACTTCTTTTGGAGCTCCGCGAGCGCGGCTAGAACCTCTGCGCTGTGACCCATTGGATTCACCTTGATGAACTCCTTCACGATCTTGCCGGTCGGATCGATCAGGAAGGTGTTCCGCTGGGCCACCGTGCCGAGCTGCGGTGCCTGCGGGATCGTCATTGTTGAGCCGTACTTGGCGACGACCACCTTGTCGGCATCGGAGAGCATCTTGAAGTTCATGCCATCCTTGGCGCACCACTCCTTGTGGGACTCAACGGTATCAACGCTCACCCCCACGACCACGGCATTTATCGCGTCGTACTTCGCCTGATCGCGCTGGAAACCATGCGCTTCGATTGTGCAGCCCGGCGTCTGGTCCTTGGGGTAAAAGTACAGCACCACCCACTTGCCGCGGAAATCGCGCAAGCTGATGGGCTTATCTTCCTGCGAATTGAGGGTAAAGTCCGGAGCCATGGTGCCGAGCGCCGGGATTGCCTGCTCATCTGCGTGCGCAGCAGGTGCGTGAATCATCGGGCGAGCCCACAGCACGAGGGCAAGCGCCAATACGAAATATGGGATCATTCGAAGTACGGAACTGCGGGAAGTCTTCATCTCGCGTTCTCCTTTGGCCCAGTTTTTAAGGTTTGCTGGCCATATACTTCTAGAATGCGAGAAGTGCTCATTTTCATCCCAGGCCGGGCGTAATTAGCGCCGACCGATGGCTGCTCAGTTCTTGGTCAAAACCGGCAAGGGTGACTGCTGATTGGCATTTCTAGCTTCGTAGCGCGCAATCCAGACGAGCAGCAAGAGTGCCGGCACGGTCACCACGGTCGTCAGCGCGAAGAAGGATACCCAGCCCAACCTCTCCGCAAGCACGCCGCTCGAGGATGCCACTACGTTGTGGCCGAGCGAGGCCAGCGAAGAAAGCAGCGCGTACTGAGTCGCCGTGAAGGCTGGCGAGCACAAACTCGAGAGATACGCCACCAGCGCCGCGCCTGCCATCGAGCTGGTGAATTGCTCCGCGGTGACGCACACCGCCAGGTATCCGACTCGATGCCCCTCCACGCTTTGCAGCACGTAGAATAAATTTCCCGCCAGTTGCAAAATGCCGCAGAGCATCAACGAGCGCAGGATCCCGAACCGCACCGTCACCACCCCGCCGACCAGCGCCCCCAAAACCGTGCTGAAGAATCCCACGAATTTCGAAACGGCGGCAATCTGATCCAGCGAAAATCCCAGCGAGATGTAAAGCGGCGTCGACATCACCGCTGCCATTCCTAAGCCCAGCTTGTAGCCGAAGACGAACAGCAGGATCACCGGCCAGATCGGACGGCGCATGAAATCGGCGAACGGCCCGGCCACTGCCCTCGCGAACCATTGGCCCAGCGATTCCCGTCCGCCGCCGGTCTTGGCCAGATGCGCGGCCTCCGCGTCCAGTGAAGGCTCCGGGCCGAAGACGAACACCAACATGCACGCGGCCTGCAGCGCCGCCATAGTCGCGTACGCCACATACCAACCCGCCCGCGCGGCGATCACCAGCGACCCGGCTCCGGAGACCAGCATCGCAATCCTGTAGCCGGTCTCGATCATTCCCGCGCCCGGCCCTTGCAAGTCGAGTGGAAGGAATTCCACGCGGTACGCGTCGATCACAATATCTTGGCTAGCTGAAAGGAACGCCACCGTAAGCGCCAGCGCGGCCATCAGGGGCAGGTTGTGTTTGGGATCGCACGATCCCAAGCCGAGTATTGCGGCCACCAGCCCGATTTGGATGGTGATTCCCCACCCGCGCCGCCGTCCCAATGGCAGCGGCGGAGGCAGCCGGTCCATCAGCGGTGACCACACGAACTTGAAGGCGTAGGGCGTTGCTACCAAAGCGAACGCGCCAATCGCCGCGCGCCTCACTCCAGCGATGGCCAGCCATGCCGAAAGCGTCGAAAAAGTCAGCAGGAATGGCAGGCCGCTGGCGAAACCAAGCGGCAAGATCAGCAGGACGCGCCGGTCTCCGTAAACCGTCAGTGAATGCCGCCAGTTCGTCATGACCCCTTCGCGACCAGTGGTACTTCGCGCGTCTAATTGAATATGCGGCTTTCGAATCCCGCGCACAACGCTTCCTCCGGGCTGGGTGCTCTGACCGTTATACATCTACAAGAAACATCGCGCTTCGGCTCACCCGCCTCCCAAATCTCGCGCCTGCGCAAAGCTTGAAAGACTCTGGTATTCTGAATGTGTGCATGATCCGGGCGTGCGCCCGGATCGCGGAAATCTTTATTCAGGGGAGCTCAGACGTGAATCCATCGGCATCGGCGTTGTCTCAGCCTGCAACCAAGCGCGCATTCAACTTCAATGCGGGTCCGGCGGCGCTTCCTCTTCCCGTGCTCGAGCGCGTGCGCGACGAGCTGCTCGACTACCGCGGCACCGGCATGTCTGTAATGGAGATGAGCCACCGCTCCGCCGAGTTCGAGGCCATCAACGACAAAACGGAACAATCGATCCGCCGGATCCTCGCGATTCCCGACGATTACGCAGTCTTGTTCCTGCAGGGCGGCGGCAGCTTGCAGTTCGCCATGGTGCCGATGAACCTATACCTTCCCGGCAAAGCGGTGGACGTGCTGCACACCGGCTCGTGGACCAGCAAGGCCATCGAAGAGCTGAAAAAGCTCGCCACCTATCGCCTGGCCGCGTCCACCGAGTCCGCGAGATTTACGCGCGTGCCGCGAAGAGACGAAATCGCACTCGCACCCGATGCTTCCTACGTCTTCATGTGCACGAATAACACCATAGACGGCACCGAATGGAACGAAATTCCCGCCACCGGCGCCGTTCCGCTTGTGGCGGACATGTCTTCGAATATTTGCTCGCGGCCCATTGACGTCCGGCAATTTGGATTGATTTTTGCCGGCGCGCAGAAAAATCTCGGTCCCTCCGGCGCAACCGTGGTAATCCTGCGCCGCGATCTCGCCGAACGCGCGGGCGACAAGGTCGCCAAAATCCTCCAATATCGCACGCACATAAAAGAGCGCTCGCTTTATCACACGCCGCCCACCTTCGCCGTGTACATGATGGGCCTGGTCCTCGATTGGATCGAAGCCGAGGGCGGACTCGCGGCCATTGAAAAGCGCAATGAATCCAAGGCCAAGCTTCTTTACGATGCGATTGAAAGCGGCGGTTATTATCAGTGCCCCGTGGAGCGAGGCTCGCGCTCCCGAATGAACGTCGTCTTTCACGTGGCCGGCGGCGACGAAGCCGTCGAGAAGAAATTCGTCAAGGAAGCGGAAGCGGCCGGGATCGTCGGCATAAAGGGCCACCGGTCGGTAGGCGGTATGCGCGCCTCACTTTATAACGCAGTGCCGCCGGAGGCAGTCGAGGCGCTCGTGAACTTCATGCGCGATTTCGAGCGCAAGAATGGCTGAGCGTTTTGTCATAAACTCCTATTGGCAATAGCCTTAGATCAACCCAGCATTCCTCGCTAAGGACGGCATGATCGAAACCACGGTCTCGCACTATAGAATACTCAGCGCACTCGGCGGCGGTGGCATGGGTATTGTCTACGAAGCTGAGGATCTGAAACTTCGCCGCCATGTCGCGCTGAAGTTTCTTCCGGAAGAATTGGAAAAAGATGCCGCTGCTCGCGAACGGTTCCAGCGCGAAGCCTTCGCCGCGTCCGCGCTCAACCACCCCAACATCTGCACGATTTACGAAATCGACGAAGAAAACGGGCGCCATTTCATCGCCATGGAGTTCCTCGAAGGCAGGACGCTGAAGCATTTGATCCAGGGCAAGCCGCTGGACGTGGATCAGATCGTGGAATTCGGCGTTCAGTTGGCCGACGCCCTCGACGCGGCGCATGCGCGCGGAATCGTTCACCGCGATATCAAGCCCGCCAACATTTTCGTGACTCAACGCGGGCATGCCAAAATTCTGGATTTCGGTCTGGCGAAGCTCACGGCGCAGCCAAGGTCGGCGCAGGCTCTCGCGGCATCGGAATCCACGACAACAAGACAAACAACACGAGTTCCCGAGGAACAGTTGACCAGCCCGGGCACGGCGATGGGCACCGTCGCCTATATGTCTCCGGAACAGGCGCGCGGGAAAGAACTCGACGCGCGCACGGATTTGTTTTCCTTTGGAGCGGTTTTGTACGAAATGGCCACAGGCGCGCTGCCCTTTCGCGGCGATACGTCCGCTGTCGTCTTCGAGGCGATTCTGAATCGAGCGCCCGTTGCTCCCGTGCGCTTGAACCCCGACATCCCGCCTAAACTCGAAGAAATCATCAACAAAGCGCTGGAAAAGGACCGCGAGTTGCGATGCCAAAGCGCGGCTGAACTCAGGGGAGATCTGAAACGCCTGGGGCGCCAGCTCAGCTCTGGCAAGACCGTGGCCGCAACAGCCGCCGTGGATCGCGCCGACGCGTCAACTCCATCGGTACAGGCGGCAGCGAATCCGATGTCTTCTTCGGTCACCACCGCGCCCTCGCCGCAGACTTCCACGACGCCCGTGGCAGCAGGTTCGGCGGCACACACTACAGCGGCCGTCGCCGCGCCCTGGTGGCGTTCGAAGGTGATCGCTGGGACCGCCACCGTGGTTGTGATCGCGTTGCTCGGGGGCGGCGGTTGGTATTACTGGAAAACGGCGCAGGGCGGCGGAGCGATCGACTCGGTTGCGGTGCTGCCTTTTGTTAACGCAAGCGGCGATCCAAACACGGAATATTTGAGCGACGGAATCAGCGAGAGCTTGATCAACAGCCTTTCTCAGTTGCCGCATCTAAAGGTGATGTCGCGCGACTCCGCCTTTCGTTACAAGGGAAAGCAAGTGGATGCGGAGACGGTGGGGCGCGAGCTGGGAGTCCGCGCGGTTTTCGAAGGCCGCGTAATGCAGCGCGGCGACAATTTGGAAGTCAGCGCCGAACTGGTGGATGCCCTCGACGATAGCCACATCTGGGGCCAGCAATACAGTCGCAAAGCCGCGGACATTTTCGCGCTGCAGGGAGACCTCTCAAAGGAAATGACGGCGGCGCTACGCATGCAGCTTTCCGGCGACGAGATGAAGCGGATGGATAAAACGTATACCGCGAATCCCGAGGCTTATCAGGACTACCTGAAAGGCCGATTTTGGTGGAATAAGCGAACTGCCGAGGCAGTGAACAAGAGCATCGGATATTTCCAAGATGCGATTGCAAAGGATCCGAATTACGCCCTGGCGCACGACGGGTTGGCGGATGCCTATGCCGTTCTGGGCGGCAATGGCCAGGCTGCCCCGGAGGAAAGCTTCTCAAAAGCAAAAGAGGAAGCACAAAGGGCGCTGGAACTCGACGACATGCTGGCCGAGGCTCACGCTACACTCGCAGATATAGAGGAACAGTACGAGTGGAACTGGTCAGGGGCCGACCAGGAATTTCAGAAGGCTATTCAGTTGAATCCAAACTACGCAACTGCACACCAGTGGTATGGGCTGGAGCTCTTGGACCAGGGACGCGTGAAAGAAGGCACGGCGGAAATAAAGCGGGCATTGGAGTTGGACCCGCTGTCGATCGTGATGAATCTCGATCTGGGAGGCGCATTTATGGACTCGCGCCAGTACGACCAGTCGATCGAGCAGCTTAAAAAGACATTGGAACTGGCTCCCGACAGCCCCCAGGTGCATGGCACCTTGGCGATGGCTTATCTGCAAGATTCCCAATACAAAGAGGGGATGGCGGAGATTAATGAGGCCGCGAAGGACTCGCCTGGCGATCCACGGTACCCGGCGCTACTCGGGTACGCCTATGCGCTCGGGGGACGCAAGGCGGAGGCCCAGCAAATACTGGAGAGGCTGAGCGCGCTTCCTTAAACAAGAGTATGTGTCTCCCCAACTTGTCGCTCTCGTCTATGTGGGTTTGGGCAATAAGGACAAGGCATTCGAGTGGTTAGAAAAGGCGTGCGACGAGCGGCGTTTGACTAATCTAAAATTGGGCAAAATCTGGGATCCGTTGCGTTCAGACCCGCGATTCCAGGACTTGCTGCGCCGCATGAATCTCGCGCCGTAGGGCGTCTTCAGGAAAACATCAGCGTGCGCTCGCGCTTTTTCGCATTCATTCTTGTCTTTCAGTCGCTGCTGATTCTGTTGCACTGGTTCGTCTGCGAGACTTGGATTTACTTCCAGCAGATCACCGATAGCCATACGATTTTCGTGTTACGCCTCGTGCTGCTGTTGCTCTCGCTCACCTTCGTTGCCGCCTCGTTGCTGGCTTGGCGATCGTTTGCGTGGCCCGTGCGGCTCTTTTATAAAATATCTGCGGTTTGGCTTGGAGCCTTCAGCTACTTCGTTCTCGCGAGTTGTTTTTGCTTGGATTGCTTACGTGGTCGCGCTCCTGGCGGAGCATGTGGAGAAGGCCGTGCTTGCGGACGCGCTTTTCGGTTTGGCTCTGCTTGCGGCCGTCGTGGCCATCATCAACGCAAGCGCGGTTCGCATCACGCGACTCACCGTAAATCTGCCGGGCTTGCCGGAAAAATGGCGCGGCCGCGCGGCGGCGCTGGTGAGCGACACGCACTTGGGCCACGTGCACGATCTGCCTTTCATGCGCGAGATCGTCCGGAAGCTCAACCAGTTGCGCCCCGATGTCGTCTTCATAACGGGCGATATGTATGACGGCACCGCTGCCCCTCTCGACCGCCTGGCCGAACCCTGGAAGGAATTAACGGCGCCCCATGGAGCCTATTTCATCACCGGAAATCACGAGGAGTTCACCGACCGCCGAAAATATCTAGACGCGGTAACGCGCTCCGGCGTGCATGTGCTGAACAACGAAAAAGTCGAGATCGAAGGATTGCAGCTCGTCGGCGTCCATTATCCAGAGGCGAACGATCCCGCGCGCTTCACCGCGATCCTCCAGAGCGCCGCCATTGACCGGGCTCGCGCGAGCATCCTTCTAATCGCATGCCCCTCATCATCTCCACGTTAGCGAACCTGCGGGCATCTCGCTTCAGCTTTCAGGCCACACCCATGGCGGCCAGTTTGCGCCTTTCACCTGGATCACGCGCCGAATTTACGGCGCCTACGTCCATGGACTAAATCGCTTCGGCAAAATGCTAGTCTTCACCACCTGGGGAACCGGCACCTGGGGCCCTCCCTCCGCCTCGGCACAAACCCTCAAATCATCCTCATCCAGTTCGAGTAACCACATCTTGCAGTCGTAGGGGCACAGCATGCTGTGCCCGGCAAACGTACTTGGGTCCGTGTATCCCAACCGCCTCGTGCCACGGGCGAGTGCATTCGGTGTCGTTCCGAGCGGAGTGTCCCGCGCTTCTGCTTTTGCGCGAAGCGCCGGGACACGCAGTCGAGGAATCTCTCTTCGCTTTACGCAGTGCTGTCGCTGTCGCGACTCAGGGGCCGTTTAGTTCGTCCTAAATCCTTTGCTATGAATGCCATCTCGCGCGTCAGCCACGTCATCGTGGCTAAATTGCCACACCCGCCTTGACTTCAATCACGCCGTGCCCCTATCTTAGAACCTTCATGGCATTGTCAGCGATCACAACGATCCTGCCCGTAGGCGCGCCATTGCGCGATGCACAACCGCCCCTGGACGAGTATTACAACTCCTTGTTCGCGGCGCTGGGGCCGCAGCATTGGTGGCCCGGCAACACCCGCTTTGAGATTATTCTTGGCGCCATTCTCACGCAAAATACGTCTTGGAGTAACGTCGAGAGCGCGTTGACAAAGCTACGCGCGGCGGGATTGCTCTCTCCCGCGGCGATTGAAAAAGTTCCTTTGCGGCGGTTCGAACGGCTGATTCGCTCGTCCGGCTACTATCGGCAGAAAGCGCGCAAGCTGAAAGCCTTCTGTGAATTTCTCCGGCGGGAATACCGGGGATCGCTGAAGCGCATGTTCGAGACTCCCACGATTATTCTGCGCGAGAAGCTGCTCGAAATATTCGGCATTGGCCCGGAAACCGCGGATTCCATTTTGCTATACGCGGGCGAGCACCCCGTGTTCCCGGTGGACGCGTATACCAAGCGCCTGCTGCTCCGGCACGGCTGGATCAATGAGAAAACGAAATACGAAGACATTCGCTGGATGTTCGAGCGGCAATTTCCCGGCGATACGCGCCGGTTCAACGAGCTTCATGCCCTGATCGTCGCCACGGGGAAAAAGTTTTGCCGCGTCCAGCAGCCGCTTTGCGGAGAATGCTCGCTCGGGCGATACCTCGAGGAGGGCCGTTAGCGTGAAAGACGCGCGAAGCAAGCGCAAAGTTTGGCTCACGGTGGGAGCGATCGTCGTCGTACTGCTGGCCGCTGCCGTGATCACCTTGGGCTCCTTCAAGGTGCCGGTGCCGGAGGATTCGGGGGGCGCGCTTTATATCCTCTTCGCACTTTCCACGCTGATCGCGGCCAGTCTGTTGGTTTTTACGCTGATTCTGACCCGCAGCCTCCTGCGTCTTTGGGCCGAGCGGCGCGCCGGCCAGATGGGTTCGCGGTTCAAGGTCAAAATGGTTTTGGGCGCGATGGGCGTCTCGCTGCTGCCCGTGGTTTTCCTCTTTTTTTTCAGTTACGCGCTCGTCAACCGGACGCTGAACCTCTGGTTTCCGCGGCCCTTGGAAATCGCCAACGAACAGAGCCAGTTTCTTCTTGCGCGCTTCGAGGATTCCGAATCGAGCCGCCTCAACCGCCTGGCCGCTGACTCCGTTTCTCGCGAGGCCGCGGAGGCAACCCCCGTCGATCGAAACCCGGCTTTCGATGCATTTTGGATTACCGATTCAAAGGGGCAAGTGACTGGCGCATCCGATTTCGCCAAGGGCGCAAATGGGAAGGCCAAAGCCGGCGGAGCCGCTCCAACTCCACCAAGGATTTCTCTGGAACAGACCACTGAAAGCGGATCGCAAATCTGGGAAATGAATGGCCGGCTCTATCTTACGGGCAGCGCGCCGCGAAAAAATGGCGGCACTCTTTATCTTGCGCGATTGCTCCCGGACGATTTTTCCGAGCGATCTGCGGACATCGATACGCAGACGCAAACGTACGCCCAGCAGAAGCAGCACCTACGAGCTTATAAACGCGAGATTTTGCTGGCGCTGATGCTCATTACGCTGTTGTTGCTCTTCACCACCACCTGGGTGGCGCTATTTCTTTCCAAGCAAGTAACCGTGCCGATCCAATCTCTTGCGGAGGCCACGCGGGAGATTTCCCGGGGAAATTTCGACCATCGCATCGAAGTTCACGCGCAGGACGAGTTGGGGACGCTCGTCCGTTCCTTCAATCGCATGACCGAACAGCTCGGCGAGGGCCGCCGGCAAATCAACGAATTCACGCGCAGTCTCGAACAGGCGGTGGAAGAGCGCGAACGCCGCCGCAAGCTGATGGAAGCGATCCTCGAAAATATTCCCACGGGCGTGGTTTCGCTCGATAGTTCCGGCGAGATCGCGCGCGTGAATTCCGCCGTGGTGACGATTTTAGGCGAGTCGGCTCGCGAGGCTCGCACGCTGCCGGACCTTCTCGGCGAAGATGCGGCGCGCGCCGCGTTGCATCTGATGCGGCGTTCGCTGCGGATGGGCGCTGCTTCCCGCGAAATCGAAATTGCCGCAGGTGGCCGGCTGGTGCGCGCGGCGGTCACTGTCAGCTCGCTTGGCCCGCGGCGTTCGAACCCCGGCTTTGTGGTGGTGATTGACGATTTGACGGGGCTTCTGCAGGCGCAGAAGGCAGCGGCATGGCAGGAGGTGGCCCAGCGAATCGCGCACGAAATCAAAAATCCGCTCACTCCCATCCAGCTTTCAGCGCAAAGGCTGCTCCGGCAATTGAATCGAAGCGGCGCTCCGCGCGGCGAATTCGAAAAGTTGACGGCCGAATGCGCCGGGCTGATTGAACGAGAGGTTCAGACTCTCGAATCACTGGTAGACGAGTTCTCGCAGTTCGCCCGCTTCCCTTCCGCTCGCCTCGGCGTCGCCAGCGTGAATTCGATCGTCGAAGGCGCGCTCGAGCTTTTCAGGGACCGCCTCGACGGCATCGTTCTTCGCGCCGAATTGGCCGAGGGACTTCCTCCCGTGAAAGCGGATTCCGAGCTACTGCGGCAAGTCGTCGCGAACCTGATCGACAACGCCGCCGAGGCCATGGAAGGCTCGCCGGTCCGCCGCCTGCGCGTGGTCACCCGCGCGGAGAGTGACGGCGACGCTGTGGAAATTGAAATTTCCGATAGCGGCCACGGAATTTCGCCCGCCGACAAGGGGAAGCTCTTTTTGCCGCATTTTTCAACCAAGGACCGCGGCACCGGGCTGGGGCTCGCGATCGCCAGCCGCATCGTGGCCGAACACAACGGCACGATTCGCGTGGAGGATAATGTGCCCATGGGCGCGCGATTCGTGATTCGCTTTCCGGCGGCCGAAGCGTCTGTCTCCACCCAGCCAATCTCTCTATAGGAACTCCACAAAATGCCAGCGAGAATATTGATTGTTGATGATGAGAGTGGCATCCGTGAATCGCTCGGCGCGCTTCTCCGCGACGAGGGCTACGAGATTGAGACCCTGCCTTCCGGCGAAGACTGTCTCGCGCGGCTGAAACACGATGAGTTCGATCTCGTTCTGCTCGACGTGTGGCTTCCCAAAATGGATGGGCTTGAAACGCTTGAACGCCTGCAATCGCAAGACGACGCGCCCATCGTGGTGATGATTTCCGGCCACGGAAACGTCGAAGCCGCTGTGCGAGCGACCAAGCTGGGCGCTTTCGATTTCATCGAGAAGCCGCTCTCGCTGGAAAAAGTGGTTTTAGTGGTTCGCAATGCCCTCGATTACGTGCGGCTTGAAGATGAAAATCGCCGCTTGCGGGCCGAGCTCGAGGAACGCCACGAAATTCTAGGCGGGAGCGTGCCGATGAAGGCGCTGCGGCAGCAGATCGCGCTCACCGCGCCGACCACTGGGCGCGTCCTGATTTACGGCGAAAGCGGCACGGGCAAAGAACTGGTCGCAAGAGCGCTGCATGAACATAGCACGCGCAGCGGCATGCCGTTTGTGGAAGTGAACTGCGCGGCCATCCCCGAGGAGCTGATCGAATCGGAAATGTTTGGCCACCGCAAAGGCAGCTTCACCGGTGCGAGCGAAGACAAAGTAGGCAAATTTCAGAAAGCCGATGGCGGCACGCTTTTTCTGGATGAAATCGGCGATATGAGCCTGAAAACACAATCGAAGGTGCTGCGCGTCCTCGAAGAACAGCGCGTGGAGCCGCTGGGATCGAACCAGCCGGTGACCGTCGATGTGCGCGTGCTCGCCGCCACCAACAAAAAACTCGATGAGGAAATCGGCCGCAATGCATTCCGCGAGGATTTATTTTACCGCCTGAATGTGATCCCGTTTTACGTCCCGGCACTGCGCGAGCGCACCGAAGACATTCCGGTGCTCGCGGCGCATTTTCTGAAAGAATTCTGCGAAGCGTACGGAAAAAAGCCGAAGGAATTTACGCCCACCGCCTCGGAAGTCTTGCTCGCGTACCCGTGGCCGGGAAATGTTCGCGAACTCCGAAACCTCGTAGAGCGCCTGGTGATTATGTGCCCGTCGCCGCGCATCGAGCCGCACCACTTGCCGCCCGAGCTGTTTCGCGGCGCGTCGAAAAGCCCGCAAAAGCCATACGAAAGTTTGCAGGAAGCGCGATCCGCCTACGAGCGCGAGTTTGTGCTGCGCAAACTCGAGGAAAATCGCTGGAATATGACGCGTGCCGCCGCCGCGCTGGGACTCGAACGCAGCCATCTCTACCGCAAAATGCGCTCGCTCGGCATCGCGCCGTCGAAGGCCTCATAGCGCGAAAAATCCTTGGAGTTTGGCAAATTTTCCTTTCAGTTTGCCGCATCGAACCCTGCTAACTAGAAACAACAAACGGTCGGAAAGCGTCCGCTAGAGGCGCCTATCCCCGGGCTAGGTTGTCGTTTCTGGCACCAATTTTAGGCTCCGGCAGAAGGGACGCCTCGGGCGGACGAAAGGGGGATCAGGGGGGCGGTGCGAAGCGCGCTGTGGCCTTTTAGCCACAGTGCCATAGCCCGCGACTAGGAATTTTGCTCGCCGGCGAGCTGCTCGAGCTGGCGGCGCCAATCGAGTTGGCGGACCAGGGCGGCGTTCTGGCGCCAGTTCGGCTGAACCTTCACCGACAGTTCGAGGAAAACGTGCGCGCCTAGCAGAGTTTCGATTTCTTTGCGCGCGGCGGTGCCTATTTTTTTCATCATGTCGCCGCCGCGTCCGATGAGGATTCCTTTTTGTCCCTCGCGCTCGACATAAAGCGTGGCGCAAATTTTGATGAGCTCGCGCTTTTCCTCGAAAGTGTCAACTAGCACGGCAAGGGCGTGCGGCACTTCTTCGCGCGTGGCTAAAATCGCTTGCTCGCGGATCAGTTCGGCGGCGAGAAAGCGCTCCGGCTGATCGGTGAACTGGTCGGGCGGAAAAAGCGGCGGAGCTTCGGGAAGGCGCGCGATCCAAGCATTCACCAAATCGTCGCATCCGTCGCCGGTGAGGGCGGAGATGGGGAAAATTTCGGCGAAGTCGTAGACTTGGCGATAGCGGTCGATCAACGGAAGCAACAGCGGCTTATTCACCGTGTCAACTTTGTTCAGCAGCAAAAAGACCGGCCCATGAAAGCGGCGCACCCACTCGATCGAAAAGCGATCGCCGGGGCCAAAATCCGTGGACGATGCATCGACAATCAGCGAGAGAACTTCGATGCCTTCGAGGGCGTGCTGGAGTTCGTCCATCATCTGGCGACTGAGAACATTTTCAGGCCGGTGAATTCCGGGCGTATCTACCAGGACGATCTGAGCGTCATCGCGGTTCACGATTCCTTGAATGCGGTTGCGTGTGGTTTGCGGCTTGGGAGAAACGATGGCGACTTTGCTGCCTACGAGCTTGTTTACAAGCGTGGATTTTCCGGCGTTGGGGCGGCCGACGATCGCGACGTACCCTGATTTCATAGGCATGCTGGAGAGAATTGTACGCCAGGTCCAAAAGCGAAGAGAGATTCTTCGGCTAAAAGGTAGGGAGCGCAGTCAGGAGTGACTGTGCCGCGGCTGTGCAATGCAGCGGAGCGAGGCTGCAATTAGTGGGTGACGGTGGTGAAGCGGCCGTTGACGATGGGATCGCGATCGTTCTGTTCGCAATCAGTTTCCTCGATCATGCGATTGAAGTCGGTGACGCGAGTGTGGGTGATCGTCGCGTGAATCGGCTTGGTCAGCGCGACCGGGTCTTGAACCGTATAGTCGATCTGCATTTCATTGTGATTCACCATGCGAATGCGCTCGATGAAATGGAGCTGATCGCTCATCGGGAAGAAGAATCCGGAAAGCTCGCCGGTGTACAGCCGCTTCCTAGTCCCGATGGTATCGACAACGAGCGTGTCACCTTCCCAATGCCCGATGGAGTCGCCCATCAGCGTGGGCCACATCTCGTCCTTCGGAGGATGGGAGCGGCCGTCGGTGTAGATATGGCGCATGGCGCCCACCGTGCTGACGAAAACGGTTTCCTCCGGGGTCACAAGCCACTCAAACATTCCTGGTGAAGAGGTCGCGGGAAACGGGGGCGCGACACACAGTGGCTGATGCGTAGCGGGTGGGTGGGCGGGGTCGGCAGCGACGGCGTCCGCGACCTTTTTTCGAATCGCGTCATACTTTGCCTGATATTCGGGAGTGAACGAAGGGCGCAGAGCCGCGGCATACGCTTTCAATTCGCGCTGGCCTTCGGCGCTAAATTGCTGGCCGTCGGACTGTCCGACGAAGGCATCGAGCTCCCAGATACCCGACCAGTCGGGCAACTTGGCGAAGGCAGCGACGCGTTGTTTCAAAGAAGTTTGCGCGCGCACCGTGCGGAGACATCCTGCAAGCAGCACGATCACCATCGCGGCTAACGCTCGACGCTTCATGGTGCCCTCCTCGGCAGGCGACTATTTCGCGGGGATCGCGGGCCTGCCTATAATTTTGCCGTCTGGGCCGGTGACCGAGAGGACGAGGCCGCCGTGCTGGCCGTCGCGCAGCGGATTGACAATGATCGTGACCTTGTCGCCGGGATTCAGACTATGCGGCTTCCACCCTTTGCGCATCAGTTCGACCGGAGCACCCATCTCGATGCCCCACTCGACAGGCGCGGCTTGCGGATTGTTCCGGTCGGGCACCAGGACTTGAATCCAGCAGTGGGGATTGGTCCATTGAAATTCTCTCACCGTGCCGGCGAGCGTAACCTGCTGGGATTGATCGAACATCGATCGAGAGTGATGAGCAATGGCGGAAGGCGCAACAAGCGTGAGACCAAGAGCAATCAGGGCGACGAGCGTATTTTTCATTCGCATTCCGGAATTTTCGCGGTCGGCGGTACTTTGCCGTGAGCTTTTGATCGTGCGGAGAGCGTAGCTGGCGTGCTTGATCGTGTCAACTCAGTGGGGGAAGGTTCATCAAGTCGCGGACGTACGCGTTGAAAACGAGCCGAGCTGCGTGTTACATCCAAGAGAGATTCCTCGACTGCGTGTCCCGGCGCTTCGCGCAAAGGCAAAGACGCGGGACACTCCGCTCGGAATGACAGTGTGAGGGCGTGCGGAGCCGAAACTCAGTGGGGGGAGGCGAGGAGGGAGTTGGCGAGGTCGCGGACGCGCGCGGCGCAGGCGGGATCGGCGACGGGCGCGGATTGCGCGGCGCGGAAATATTCGGCGGCTTTGTCGTTGCGTCCTAATTCCATATTGATGTTGCCGAGCAGCAGAAGAAAAACAGGATTGCGCGGATAGCGGGTGGCGAGCGGTTCCGCTATTTGCAGGGCCTCGTCGTATTTACGATCGTAGGCACGGAGATTCTTCGCGAGATAAAAGCGCGAATCGACGGCCAGGAATGCGCCGCGCTCCATGCCGATTTTCATTTGACGGATTCCCTCCTCTTTGTTTCCGCCGGGAATGCCCATAAAGAAGCGCAGCATTTTGGCGATGCCTGAAAGAGTATCCACATAGTAGTTGTACAGGCCCAGGGTGGCCGTAGCGTCGGCCATATCGGGATCGAGCTGCAAGGCGCGAAGACATTCGGAGCGAGCCGCAACGCCGGCGTGGGCGATGTCGCGCTTCTGATCGCGCAAACTGTAGAGGCGGGCTTTCAGCGCGAGTCCGATCGCAACGTAAACGTGCATTTCGGCGGTGTCCGACTTGGCGATTTGCGCGCGCGCCAATTGAATCGCTTTGTCCGCCAACGCGAAGTAGGACTCATCTTCCGGCTGCTTCCCGCGCTTCCAGGCGTCGAGCATGCCCCATTTGATTTCGCACGCGACGCAGTACATCTTCCACCACTGCGCTTCGTCTTCAAGGAGATAGCCTACGGGGCTATCCGGTTGAGCTTGCTCGATGCCGCGCGCGGTTGCGACAGCGGCATCGATATCGCCGTTGTAAATGTTGCCGAGCGCTTTGGCGGCATCGGGGGAAAGTGCGATTCCAGTGGCCTGCGCGGGAATCGCGAGGAGCGACACGACGAGAAGGCACAGCGAAATCTTCGCGGAGAGTCTCACGAATGCCTCAGGACCAATCCTACCTTGCGAGGATGCGAGAGAGGTACACGGAATTCGCCATGCAATAAAACCGCACAGACAAGGGTGTCTGTGCCACAAGGCTGAATACGCGGCCAGGGGAAAAGTCAGGTCTGCAACAGAGGAGGCGGGAACAGAGGAAGCTGCCAACGGAAAGAGAATCCGGGGTTGGACCCACCGCCCTCCTCGGGCGTGTCATTTTGAATGGCCTGACCATAGAACGTGCCGCCCGCCAAGAGCGTCTCAATTGCGGCAATAAGGTCGCGTCCGGCGCAGGATTTGCTGACAAAGCCCTGAGCGCCCGCCTCGCGAATCTCGCCGACGAGTCTCGAAGATTCGTGCATGGTGAACATGAGGAGCGCGGTGGGAAGATGGCGCCGGTTGACTTCGTACGCGACTTCGAGGCCGCTCATCCCCGGCATGGTGATGTCCAGGACGGCCACGTCCGGCTTGAGCGCCTGTATGGCTTGAAGGGCCTCGTCTCCATTGGCCGCGTCGCCACAGATTTCCCATTGTGGGCGAGAGCGCAAGATCATGGCGCGTACGCCTTGGCGGACAACTTCGTGATCATCGGCTATGAGAATTCTAGCTGGCATGTGAACTCCATTTCGGAGCCGCGTCGCTTTCCTGCTGGAGCTGGAGTTCAGTGAAGAAACTCGGCGGTCACCGTGGAAATTCCCCTCCCGACCGAAACAAAGTCTCCTATTTTTCACGCGGCAAGCTGGCTCGGATGGTGGTTCCGCGCTCGTTGGAAGACAGTCTCCATCGAGCCGCCGAGCTGGTGCATGCGTTCGAGCATCCCGCGGAGTCCGACTCCCAGGGTATTCGAGGAGTCGCTGCCGGGCTCCAGGGCGGAGGGCGAAATTCCCTTCCCCTGGTCGCTCACTTCCAGATAAACCGTCCCACCTTCAAGGCCCAGGCGAACGCTAGCCGTGGGGCTTTCGGAATGCCGGTGGACGTTGGTCAGACTTTCCTGAAGGATTCTAAAGATTGCCAATTCGGCGTCGCTCGAAAGACGTCCGACATTCCGATCGATATTGCAGGTGACGTGAATTCCACTCCGCTTGGAAAAGCCTTCGATATACCAGGGTATTGCAGAGCGCAGGCCGACCTCCTCGAGCATAGGAGGATAAAGAAGGTACGATATTGTGCGCACCTCCTTCATGCATTGATCCACCATCTGAACGCATTCCTGGACCTGAGAGTTGGAATCGTCGTGAATGGCTTCCAAGCCCATTTTCAGCGCGGCCAGGTATTGGCCAACGCTATCGTGCAGCTCGCGGCCCAGGCGCCGCCGTTCCTCATCTTGCATGCGGAGGAGATGCCCGGATAATTTGCGCAGCGAGCGCTCGGATTCCTGCAACTTACTTTCGGCTTGGGTCCGCCTGCCGATTTCTTCGTGCAATTCCTGGTTGCTTTTCCGAAGAGCCTCGAGCGCGAGCATTCGGTCGGTAGTGTCGCGGGTGATTTTGCCAAACCCCCGGAGGTTTCCGGAGGAGTCGCGGAGGGCGGTAATTATGACGTTGGCCCAAAATCGCGTACCGTCTTTGCGGAGGCGCCAGCCTTCGTCCTCGAAACGGCCCACCGCTGTGGCGACCTCCAGTTCCATTTGAGGTTTTCCGGAGCGAAGGTCTTCCTCGGGGTAGAAGACGGAAAAGTGTTTGCCGATAATTTCGGAGGCTTGATAACCCTTGATTCGCCGGGCGCCAGGGTTCCACGTTGCCACGCGGCCATCCGGTTCGAGCAGGAAAATGGCGTAATCCTGCGCGCTCTCAACCAAGAGTCGGAGCTGCTCTTCGCTGCGGTGCAGGGCGAGCTCGGCCTCCAGAGCGTTGGCCTTCTGCTGTAATTCCGCAATCGAGCGGAGGCGCTCGTCCTCGGTCGAAAGCATTGCGTATCCCTCGGCCGGAATCACAGCGGAGTGTTGATCGCAAATTTCCATGAAAAGCTCTTTGCGCGCGCGATGGTTGAATTGCTCCATCGGATACGCGCAGCGCAACGAGAAAGAATGGGTTTTCGAGAGCTTGGTCCAAAGGCGTTCAAGCGCAAGAGCGGCTTCAGGTTGGCCGTTCAGCACCAGAATAGCCACCATCTCGCCAAAGGCGGCGAGACGAAGGCCCTCGTCTCCCGCAGCCTCACGCGCCTGGCGAACGCGCTTCCCGATAAGCTCCTCAAAGCGGTTGGGATCTGGCATGCCATCGACCATGAAAGCCGATAGGGTTTCCCTTGCATCGAGCGCCAGATAGCGGCTACGTTCGGCAGCGCCGGCTACATCGACGCCCCCGGCTTCGAGCCGGCGAGCCAGTTCCTCACGATGAGCCTCCGTGGCAATCACGAGGGCGGCGGCACCCGCCTTTAGAGCCCGGCCGATGAATTCGACAAGGGCGTCCAAAAGCGCAGAGTCGTCCCCGTAAAATTGCACGACGTGATCCTGATGGCTTGTTTCGGGCGGTTCGATTCTAGGGAAGACAGGCGGCATGCCCGAGGGCACCTTATTCACTGCGCTCATGGTTACTCCGAACCAAGGCAACCGAACTCAGGATGCCCGAGCCTCTGAGACTTGAGATTTTGGCGATTCGATGCCTGAAGTCCAATACAGGGAATCCTGTAAGATGAAAAATAAAATATTGCCGGTCAGATCAGCAAGGTTCCGCAAAGCGGTTTAGGGTGCGCTTGCAATCCATTCCAGAGCTTTAGGTTCGCCGCCAGAGGCCGGCAAATCAGGCGCTTACGCTTGAAGCCCCAAAGGTTCGCCGCTGCTGGAAGCATTCGCGGCAGTATACGGGGCGGCCTTGCGTCGGCTTGAAGGGCACCGTCGTCTCTTTCCCACATTGGGAGCAAACCGTTTTCGTTTCCACCCGCTGGATCGGAGGCGCCGCCGATTCACCGCTCTGCGCGCGAACCGACTTGCATCCCTTGCAACGCTTGGGTTCGTTTTTGAAGCCCTTATCCGCGAAAAACATCTGCTCGCCGGCGGTGAAAACAAATTCAGCCCCGCACTCGGCGCACTTCAGAACTTTGTCATGGTATTCCATAAGCTGCTCCGGGGGCCGTGTTCGCACAGAGCAAGCAGGTTGCAGTCCGCAACCGGCGAAGGATGAAATCGCGGATGCCCGCAATGTTCATCCCTCCGCCGGCATCGAACTGCCTTGGGATTTCCGGTTGTGGCTAGCTTAATCCAGCTCACGCCGCTGCTTCTTACGGAGACGCTTACGCGAGAGAGCCTGCTTGGCTCGACGCTTCTCACCAGGTTTCAAGTAGTAGCTGTGCTTCTTGATTTCCTTGATGATGTCCTCCGACTGGACCTTGCGTTTGAATCGCCGGAGCGCGTTTTCCAAAGACTCGCCCTCTTGAATAACTACTTCCGCCACGCGTATTCACCCCCGTCTCTGTTTGAATTGGACTTGTGGATTCGAAATCGAGTAACCGGAACCGCTAAGCCCGGCTATTGCCCACTCCTTCTATCGGAGGCTACCCCTCAAGTCAAGACATAAATTGTACATTACGGGTGCGGCGCGGGAGCGATTCGGCGGGAGCAAACGGCGGTTGCGGAAACTCATTTTGGGGGTGCGAAAGACGCCGGGCTGAACTCCGCGAACGAGTGCTGCTAGAATAGCCGGGCGGGCAGGGAAGGGCTGCGG